>NZ_JACHLL010000001.1 GCF_014207935.1 Pseudomonas fluvialis
TCCCTGGATAAAACGCTTCATCGGCATTCCCCACTGATTTGAATCCATCAAATCACAGCAAGGTCGATGCCAGCGTTTTTACACAGCCTGGGCCGACTCCGGCCATAAGACTCAGTCGTCGGCTCCGCGCAGCAGACGACTGATCTGCTCCCCGGAAAAGCCTCGGTAGGCGAGGAACCGCCCCTGCTGAGCGCGCGCCTTGGCATCGGCGGGCAGCTCGCCGAACTTACGTTGCCAGACGCTGCGCAGCACAGCCATCCAGTCCACCTCCGCTTCATCCAACGCTGCCGCGATATCGGCACGCGGCAGCCCACGCTGCGCCAGTTCCTCACGGATGCGCTGCGGCCCGTAGCCAGCTCGTGCACGGCTACCGACAAAGGCTTCCAGGTAACGGGATTCGTTGAGCAGGCCCTGCTCGGCCAGTCGGTCCAGAGCAGGACCGATCAGATCATCACTGGCACCCTGACGGCGCAGCTTGCGCTCCAGCTCTACCCGACCATGCTCACGTCGCGCGAGCAGGTCCATGGCGGCCCGGCGTACTGCAGCCGGGCTATCCAGCAAAGCGGGCATCGACTATCACTCAGGCTTCGGCGTCGAGCTCGGCCACCTCGGCATCGGCCTTGACCGGCCCGCTCGGCACCAGCAGTTTGTCGCGAATGATCTTCTCGATGGCGTTGCCGACTTCCGCGTTGTCTTCCAGGTACTTGGCGGCATTGGCCTTGCCCTGACCGATCTTGTTGCCCTGGTAGCTGTACCAGGCACCGGACTTCTCCACCAGACCGAGTTGCACGCCGAGATCGATGATCTCGCCGGTGCGGTAGATACCCTTGCCGTACATGATCTGGAACTCGGCCTGGCGGAACGGTGGTGCCACCTTGTTCTTCACCACCTTGACACGGGTTTCGCTGCCAACCACTTCCTCGCCGTCCTTCACCGCGCCGGTACGGCGGATATCCAGGCGCACCGAAGCGTAGAACTTGAGAGCGTTACCACCAGTGGTGGTTTCCGGGTTGCCGAACATCACGCCGATCTTCATACGGATCTGGTTGATGAAGATCACCAGGCAGTTGGCGTTCTTGATGTTGCCGGTGATCTTGCGCAGAGCCTGGCTCATCAGACGCGCCTGGAGACCGACGTGGGTGTCACCCATCTCGCCTTCGATTTCCGCCTTGGGCACCAGTGCCGCCACGGAGTCGACGATGATCACGTCAACCGCGTTGGAACGTACCAGCATGTCGGTGATTTCCAGGGCCTGTTCGCCGGTATCCGGCTGCGAGACCAGCAGATCATCGACATTAACGCCGAGCTTGCCGGCATAGTCCGGATCCAGGGCGTGTTCGGCGTCGACGAAGGCACAGGTGGCGCCCATCTTCTGCGCTTCGGCGATCACCGACAGGGTCAGCGTGGTCTTACCCGAGGATTCCGGACCGTAGATTTCGACGATACGGCCCTTGGGCAGGCCGCCGATACCCAGGGCGATATCCAGCCCAAGGGAACCGGTGGAGATGGACGGAATGGCCTGACGTTCATGGTCGCCCATGCGCATGACCGCACCCTTGCCGAACTGCTTCTCGATCTGGCCCAGGGCTGCAGCCAGTGCACGCTTCTTGTTGTCGTCCATTGCATCCTCTCGTGTTCAATTCGGCGTTCACGGCCGCCAATACCTGTATATGTAGACAGTAGTATTCCATATGGCAAGTCGGTCGCCTACCCCTGCAGCGGATTTTCTCCTGCCGCCAGTCGGAGCAGGCCACCCAGGGCCATGATCACGCTTTGCTTGCGCACCGCCAGGCGATCACCGCCGAACAGGTAACGCTGGCTGTAGCACTGTTCGCCATCGCCCCAGGCCAGCCAGACTGTGCCCACCGGTTTGTCCGCTGAGCCGCCAGCGGGACCGGCCACGCCACTGACCGCCACGGCAAAGCGCGCACCGCTGTGTTGTTGGGCGCCGCGCACCATGGCCTCGACCACCTCTTGGCTGACTGCACCGACACGTTCGAACAAGTCGGCCGGCACGCCCAGCTGGACGGTTTTCTGCCGATTGGAATAGGTGACATAGCCCGCCTCGAACCAGGCCGAACTGCCGGCAACCCGGGTAATGGCCTCGGCGATACCGCCCCCCGTGCAGGATTCGGCGGTGCTGACCTGAGCCGAACAGGCCTGCAGTTGCGCGCCCAACTGGGCGGCCAGATGGCTGATCTGATCCATATGCTCTCCGGGGTTAAGGCGGCGTGGGCGATACCGTACACTAGGCGCCTTTTTGATTTAAGCCGGACAGCCAGAACCATGAGTGACCTCTCCGCCCACACGCCAATGATGCAGCAGTACTGGAAGCTGAAGAACCAGCACCCGGACCAGCTGATGTTCTACCGCATGGGCGACTTCTACGAGATTTTCTACGAGGATGCGAAGAAGGCTGCGGCGTTGCTCGACATCACCCTGACCGCGCGCGGCTCCTCGGCGGGCCAGCCCATTCCGATGTGCGGCATTCCGCACCACTCGGCCGAAGGCTACCTGGCCAGGCTGGTCAAACTGGGCGAGTCAGTGGTGATCTGCGAGCAGATCGGCGACCCGGCCACCAGCAAGGGCCCGGTGGAGCGTCAGGTGGTGCGCATCATCACCCCCGGCACCATCAGCGACGAGGCGCTGCTCGACGAGCGCCGCGACAACCTGCTGGCCGCCGTGCTGGGCGACGAGCGCATGTTCGGCCTGGCCACCCTGGACATCACCAGCGGTCGCTTCACCGTGCAGGAACTCAAGGGCTGGGAAAACCTGCTGGCCGAGCTAGAGCGTCTGAGCCCGGCCGAACTGCTGATCCCCGATGACTGGCCGCAGGGCTTGCCAGTGGACAAGCGCCGTGGCACCCGCCGCCGCGCGCCGTGGGACTTCGACCGTGACACGGCACGCAAGAGCCTGTGTCAGCAGTTCGCCACCCAGGACCTGAAAGGCTTCGGCTGCGAGAACCTGACCCTGGCCATCGGCGCCGCCGGCTGCCTGCTCGGCTATGCCAAGGAAACCCAGCGTACCGCCCTGCCGCACCTGCGCAGCCTGCGCCACGAGCGCCTGGACGATACGGTGATTCTCGACGGTGCCAGCCGGCGCAACCTGGAGCTGGACACCAACCTCGCCGGTGGCCGCGACAACACCCTTCAATCAGTAGTCGACCGCTGCCAGACCGCCATGGGCTCGCGCCTGCTGACCCGCTGGCTGAACCGCCCGTTGCGTGATCGCGCGGTGCTGGAAGGCCGCCAGGACTCCATCGCCTGCCTGCTCGACCGCTACCAGTTCGAGCTGATCCAGCCGCAGCTCAAGGACATCGGCGACATCGAACGCATCCTCGCCCGCATCGGCTTGCGCAATGCTCGCCCACGCGACCTGGCGCGCCTGCGCGATGCCCTGGCCGCCCTGCCGCAACTGCAGGACGGCATGGCCAAGCTGGATGTGCCGCACCTAGCGGAACTGGCGGTGAACATCCGCACCTACCCGGAGCTGGCCGACCTGTTGGCCCGCGCCATCATCGACAACCCACCGGCGGTGATCCGTGACGGCGGCGTGCTGAAGACCGGCTACGACGCCGAGCTGGACGAACTGCAATCGCTCAGCGAGAACGCCGGCCAGTACCTGATGGACCTGGAAGTGCGCGAGAAGGCCCGCACCGGCCTGGCCAACCTCAAGGTCGGCTACAACCGCGTGCATGGCTACTTCATCGAACTGCCGAGCAAGCAGGCCGAATCAGCGCCGGCCGATTACATCCGCCGCCAGACCCTGAAAGGTGCCGAGCGTTTCATTACCCCGGAGCTCAAGGAGTTCGAGGACAAGGCCCTGTCGGCCAAGAGCCGCGCCCTGGCCCGCGAGAAGCTGCTGTACGACGAACTGTTGGAACGCCTGATTGGTCATCTGGCGCCGCTGCAGGATACCGCCGCCGCCCTGGCCGAGCTGGACGTGCTGAGCAACCTGGCTGAACGGGCGCTGAACCTCGACCTCAACCGCCCGCGCTTCGTCGAAGAGCCGTGCATGCGCATCAGCCAGGGCCGCCACCCGGTAGTCGAGCAGGTGCTGGACACGCCGTTCGTGGCCAACGACCTCGGCCTGGATGACAACACGCGCATGCTGATCATCACCGGCCCGAACATGGGCGGTAAATCGACCTACATGCGCCAGACAGCACTGATCGTACTGCTCGCCCATATCGGCAGCTTCGTCCCGGCGGCCAGTTGCGAGCTGTCGCTGGTCGATCGCATCTTCACCCGCATCGGTTCCAGTGACGATCTGGCAGGCGGCCGCTCGACCTTCATGGTCGAGATGAGCGAAACCGCCAACATCCTGCACAACGCCAGCGAGCGCAGCCTGGTGCTGATGGACGAGGTCGGCCGCGGCACCAGCACCTTCGACGGTCTGTCACTGGCCTGGTCGGCCGCCGAACAGCTGGCCAGCCTGCGCGCCTGGACGCTGTTTGCCACCCACTACTTCGAGCTAACCGTACTGCCGGAAAGCCAGCCGGTGGTGGCCAACGTGCACCTCAACGCCACCGAGCACAACGAGCGCATCGTCTTCCTCCACCACGTGTTGCCGGGACCTGCCAGCCAGAGCTACGGTCTGGCGGTGGCACAGCTGGCCGGCGTGCCGGCCCCGGTGATTGCCCGCGCCCGCGAGCACCTGGCGCGCCTGGAAACCACCAGCCTGCCCCACGAAGCGCCGCACAGCGTGGCCGGCCAGGCGGCCGCGCCACTGCAGAACGATCTGTTCGCCAGCCTGCCGCACCCAGTGATCGAGGAATTACAACGCATCAGCCCGGATGATCTGACTCCCCGTCAGGCCCTGGAACTGTTATATGCATGGAAGACGCGCATCTAACGCCCGCGCGCTCAAGCTGTTAGAATCGCGCGCATTTTTACGACTGCCCGGTTTACAGCCTGAGCCGCGGCCATAACTTTGCGCCTGAGCGTTGCTCGCAGAAGCCGCCAGGCCGCCGCCCGAGGAGATATCCCATGACCTTCGTCGTTACCGATAACTGCGTTAAGTGCAAATACACCGACTGCGTTGAAGTCTGCCCGGTGGACTGCTTCTACGAAGGCCCGAACTTCCTGGTCATCCACCCGGACGAGTGCATCGACTGCGCCCTCTGTGAGCCTGAGTGCCCGGCCCAGGCGATCTTCTCCGAAGACGAGGTGCCGGAAGACCAGCAGGAATACATCGAGCTGAACCGTGACCTGGCCGAAGTCTGGCCGAACATCACCGAAAAGAAAGAGTCGCTACCGGACGCCGAGGAGTGGGATGGCGTCAAGGACAAGCTGCAATACCTGGAGCGCTAAGCACTCCTTGCCAAAACAAAAAGGCCCGCAGATGCGGGCCTTTTGCTGTGCGGATACTTTTCGCCAGACAAAAAAAGGGGCGGGGATTGCCCGCCCACTTTTTGTCCCTAGTCCCTTTGTATCCCACTCATCATCCTGATGCAGCGCTTCATGCGCCTAATCCCTTACCTGCCGTCCTGGCAGACTGTGTTCGTCCTGAACACGATTTGAATACTAGCGCCGCCAGCGGCTCCAGCAAGCCCATGGAAATCACCACAGGGCTTACCAAGCAAAACCGCGACAAAAGATTAAATCCTTTAAAAACAGTCGGATAGCATTTAAACACAGAAGAAAAAAACCCTTTTCCGGCAGTGCTTTCCGCCCATCTCCGACAGCAATGTAAGCCACGGCTTACACACACTGCAGCACTTGTCCCTCAGTGCAGAATCTGACCAAGAAACAGCTTGGTCCGCTCGTTCTGCGGGTTATCGAAGAATGCCTGGGGCGGCGCCTGCTCGACGATCTCGCCGCGGTCCATGAAGATCACCCGATCAGCGACAGTGCGGGCAAAGCCCATCTCGTGGGTCACGCAGAGCATGGTCATGCCGCTCTCGGCGAGTTGAATCATGGTATCCAGCACTTCCTTGACCATCTCCGGGTCGAGAGCCGAAGTTGGCTCGTCGAACAACATGATCTTCGGCTTCATGCACAACGCCCGGGCAATGGCAACCCGCTGTTGCTGGCCACCGGAGAGTTGCCCCGGGTACTTGTCCGCCTGCTCGGGAATGCGCACCCGCTCCAGATAGAGCATGGCGATCTCCTCGGCCTCGCGCCTGGGTAACTTGCGTACCCACATCGGTGCCAGGGTGCAGTTCTGCAATACGGTGAGGTGCGGGAACAGGTTGAAGTGCTGGAACACCATGCCGACCTCGCGGCGGACCGTCTCGATCTGCTTGAGATCACGGGTCAGCTCGATGCCATCGACGACGATACGCCCCTGCTGGTGCTCCTCCAGGCGGTTGATGCAGCGAATGGTGGTGGACTTGCCCGAGCCGGAAGGCCCGCAGAGGACGATGCGCTCACCGGTCTGCACACTCAGGTTGATGTCCTTGAGCACGTGGAACTGTCCGTACCACTTGTTCACGCCCTGCAACTGGATGATCGCCGAACCTTCGCTCGCGCTCTGCTCGTGTGCCTTCATGCCATCAACTCCTAATGCTTGTGACCGGTATCGAGCTGACGCTCCAGGCGCAGCGAATAACGCGACATGGCGAAACAGAACAGCCAGTACACCAGTGCGGCAAACACATAGCCTTCGGTGGACATGCCCAGCCAGGCCGGGTCATTGGTCGCGCGCTTGATGCTGTTGAGGAAGTCGAACAGGCCAATGATGATCACCAGGCTGGTGTCCTTGAACAGGGCGATGAAGGTGTTGACGATGCCTGGGATCACCAGTTTCAGTGCCTGCGGCAGTATCACCAGCCCCATGCTGCGCCAGTAACCGAGGCCCATCGCGGCGGCGGCCTCATACTGCCCCTTGGGTATGGCCTGCAGACCGCCACGGACCACCTCGGCGACGTAAGCCGCCTCGAAGAAGATCACCATGACCAGAGCCCGCAGCAGTTTGTCGAGATTCATGCCCTCAGGCAGGAACAGCGGCAGCATCACCGAGGACATGAACAGCACGGTAATCAGCGGAACGCCGCGCCAGAACTCGATGAAGGTCACGCACAACACCCGGATCGCTGGCAGGTCGGAGCGCCGCCCCAGCGCCAGCAGAATGCCCAGTGGCAATGCCCCGGCGATGCCGACCGCGGCAATTACCACCGTCAGCATCAGACCGCCCCACTGACTGGTCTCCACCGTTACCAGGCTGAAGAAACCGCCGTGCAGCAGCCAGAAGGCCAGCAATGGATACGCCAGTAGGAAGCCCAGACCATAGATCGGCTTGCGCGGCATGAGCGGCATGAACAGCGGTGCAGCGCCAATCACCGCCAACCATACCGTCAGGTTGACCCGCCAGCGCAGCTCGGCCGGGTAGAAGCCATACATGAACTGGGTGAAGCGCTCACGCACGAAGACCCAGCAGGCGCCCTCCCCGCTGCAGTCGCTACGTTGACTGCCACTGAAGTCGGCCTGCAGCAGGGTCCAGTCGAGCAGTGGCGGCACAATCAGCCACAGCAGATAGCCAGCCAGCAACGTCAGCAGGGTATTGCCGACACTGGAGAACAGATTGCCGCGCAGCCAGCCCAGCACACCGACCTCCAGAGCAGGCGGCGGCAGGCTGGGGCGAAACACATGTTTGTCCATGCTTAACGCTCCACCAGCGCAATGCGCTTGTTGTAGAGGTTCATCAGCAGGGAAATGCTGATGCTGATGGCCAGGTAAACACTCATGGTGATGGCCATGGTTTCGATGGCCTGCCCGGTCTGGTTGAGCACAGTGCCGGCAAACAGCGAGACCATGTCCGGATAACCGATGCCAGCAGCCAGCGAGGAGTTCTTGGTCAGGTTTAGGTACTGGCTGGTCAGTGGCGGGATGATCACCCGCAGCGCCTGCGGGATGATCACCAGGCGTAAGGTCTGTTGCGGACGCAGGCCCAGCGAACGCGCTGCCTCAGTCTGCCCATGGCTGACCGACTGGATGCCCGAGCGCACCGTTTCGGCAATGAATGCCGCCGTGTAGATGGTCAGCGCCAGGGTCAAGGCCACCAGCTCCGGAATCACCACCCAGCCGCCGCGAAAGTTGAAGCCGCTCAGCGTCGGCACACTCCAGGTAAAGGGGCTACCCAGAGCCCATGCCGTCAACAGCGGCACAGCCAGCAGCAGGCCCACGCCGAGCGGGCGCCACCAACCGCTGTCGCCGCTCAACTCCTGCTGCACCGAGGCCCTGCGCCAGCAAACGATGCACGCCACCAGTGCCAGCAGGAAAGCTACCAGCACGGGCATGAAGCCCTCGCTCAACGAGGGTGCTGGCATATACAAACCGCGGTTATTGACGAAAAACAGCTCGCCCAGCGCCAGGCTCTGCTTCGGGCCGGGCAGCGGCTGGAGAATGGCGAAGTACCAGAAGAAGATCTGCAGCAACGGCGGGATATTGCGGAACACCTCGATGTAAACCGTCGCTATCTGCCGCAGCAGCCAGTTCGGCGACAGGCGCGCCATGCCAACAACAAAGCCCAGCACGGTAGCCAGGGCGATACCGATCAACGACACCAGCAGGGTGTTGAGCACGCCGATGACGAAGACCCGTGCGTAGCTGTCGCTTTCGCGGTAGTCGATCAGGTGCTGGGAAATACCGAAGCCGGCACTGTTATCGAGAAAACCAAAACCAGAAAGGATGCCGCGATGGGCCAGGTTGGTCTGGGTGTTGTGAAAGAGGAACCAGCCACAGGCAACGACAAAGATCACCGCCAGAACCTGGAACAGCCAGGCACGTACCTGCGGATCGGTCAGCCAGGATGGCTTGGGCTGTGGCTCGGGAACGGAACTACGCATGCACACCTCGACTCAGCCCATCGTCCCGTGTCGGGCACGGGACGATGGGCCACAGGGGTCGCCAAGACCGGAGCAAGCTCCGGCCCGAGGATCAACGCACCGGTGGGGCGTATTGCAGGCCGCCCTTGTTCCACAAGGCATTGAGCCCGCGCTCGATCTTCAGCTGGCTGCCGGCGCCGACATTGCGTTCGAAGATCTCGCCATAGTTGCCGACCTGTTTGACGATCTGCACCGCCCAATCTTTGCTCAGCTTCAGGTCCTTGCCGTACTCGCCCTCGGCGCCGAGGAGACGGGCGATATCCGGGTTCTTGGTCGACTTGGCCAGCTCCTCGACATTGGCCGACGAAACCCCCAGTTCCTCGGCATTGAGCTGGGCATAGAGGGTCCAGCGCACCACATCGAACCACTCCTCATCGCCCTGGCGCACCGCCGGGCCCAGCGGTTCCTTGGAAATCACCTCCGGCAGCACCACGTAATCGTCCGGCGCCGCCAGCTTGATGCGCTGAGCGTACAGTTGCGACTGGTCGGAAGTCAGCACATCACAACGCCCCGACTCCAGCGACTTGGCGCTCTCATCCGAGGTGTCATAAGTGATGGGCGTGAACTTGAGGTTGTGCGCGCGGAAGTAGTCCGCCAGGTTCAGCTCGGTAGTCGTGCCGGCCTGGATACACACGGTGGCACCATCCAGTTCGCGCGCACTGGCAACACCGAGTTTCTTGTTGACCAGAAAACCCTGGCCATCGTAATAGGTCACGCCGGTGAAATTCAGACCCATGGCCGCATCGCGCGAGCTGGTCCAGGTGGTATTGCGCGAGAGGATATCGACCTCGCCGGACTGCAGCGCCGTGAAGCGCTCCTTGGCAGTCAGCGGGCTGTACTTGACCTTCTCCGCATCACCGAACACTGCAGCCGCTACCGCCCGGCACACATCCACATCCAGGCCCACGTATTTGCCCTTGGCGTCCGCGTAAGAGAAACCGGGCAAGCCATCACTGATGCCGCACTGCACGAAACCTTTCTTCTTCACTGCATCCAGCGTGGCCCCGGCCTGTACCTGAGTGACACTACCCAGAGTCAGTGTGGCGGCCAGCAGGGCCAATGGAAATTTCACCTGTTTCATCAAGAGTCTCCAACCGTTGTTGTGTTCTATGGAGCAACTGAGCCGCCAGAGCACTTGCGGCGACGCTGGCGGGATGAGGCAACGTGACAAGTCTAGACCGCCTTGGGCGATCGACCAGGCGACAGCCGCCGCTGCATGCCGGGCGCTGCCGACAGGAGCGCACTCACCTGGCACCGTCGTCAAAGCAAGGCACGTACCACAACCGGCAAAAGAGCGTGCACCTGGCCAACAACTCGATAGACTTTTCTCCATGCGACCGATTGTTATGCCGATAGGTCAGCCCACTCACCCGCCTGCCAAACCGGCGTCCGAGGACGATTGGCAGACGCCCCAAACTGGAGCCCATATGCACAGCCCATTGCTTCTCGAACCCCAAGCGCCTGCCGATGCCTGCGTGATCTGGCTGCACGGCCTAGGGGCCGACCGTTATGACTTCCAGCCGGTCGCCGAGGCCCTGCAGCAGGTTCTGCCCAGCACGCGTTTCATCCTGCCGCAGGCGCCGACCCGGCCGGTCACCATCAACGGTGGCTGGAGCATGCCCAGCTGGTACGACATTCTGGCCATGAGCCCGGCCCGGGCGATCGACCATGCCCAGCTGGAGGAGTCCGGTGAACAGCTGATGCAACTGATCGAGCAACAGCGCGATGCCGGCATCGACCCACACCGCATCATTCTCGCCGGCTTTTCCCAGGGCGGCGCCGTGGTGCTGCACACCGCTTTCCTGCGCTGGCCGGGGCCACTGGGTGGCGTTCTGGCCCTGTCGACCTACGCGCCGACCTTCAGCAGCCCGCTGCAACTGAGTAGCCACCAGCAACAGCTGGGCACGCTATGCCTGCACGGTCGTCAGGATGAAGTCGTGCTGCCGGCCCTCGGCCGAGCCGCCCACGATGCCCTCAAGGAGGCTGGCGTGCCCGTCGAGTGGCGCGACTACCCGATGGGCCACGAAGTGATCGAAGGGGAAATCGGCGCTATCGCCCAGTGGCTGCAGCAGCGCCTGATGCCGGTCTGAATTCGCACGACAGACAGGGATTAAGCCGTTGGTCGGAGAACCCGGCAGTGACATTGCCAAGTCATAGTGCTGAACAATACTCACCGCTTGGCGTGCAAATAACCAACACGGAGTGTTGATCGTGCCCAGCTTCAGCTCCGCCGAGCGAACGTGCCCATGAAGCACGTCGACTGGCAAGCCGACCTGACCCGGCTCAGGCAAATGCGCCTGTTCCGCAACGTGACTGCCAGCAACCTCAAGCTGTTGCTGAGTGACGTGCGCGCCTATGCCCTGAACGATGGCGAAGTGCTGCTCTCTCCCTTCAGTCGCAACCACCATCTGTTCCTGGTGCTGGAGGGCGAGCTGCGCATCTTCCTCGGCTCGCTGGACAACCAGCCACTGTCGAGTATCGGCCCTGGCGAGTGCGTGGGCGAGATCAGCTTCATCGACAACGCACCGCCCTCCGCCTACGCCATCGCCAACGGCCCCTGTCGCGTACTGCGCCTGCACCGCCGGGCGCTGACCAGCCTGTTCCAGCACTCGCCGCAGTTGATGCAGAACCTCCTCGGCATGCTTTGCGAGCGGGTTCGCCAGGGCAACCAGATCATTCTCGACACCGAGCAGAATGCCAACATCGACACCCTCACCGGCCTGCACAACCGCCGCTGGCTGGAGCACACCTTTACCCGTGAAAGCACGCGCTGCGCATTCAATGACACGCCGCTGAGCCTGCTGATGATCGATGTCGATCACTTCAAGGCCTACAACGACGAGCATGGCCATCTGGCCGGCGACTACGCACTCTGTCTGGTGGCCCATACCCTGCGCAGCCAGTTGCGGCCCAAAGACAGCATGACCCGTTATGGCGGCGAGGAGTTCGTCATTCTCCTGCCGGAGCTTGATCACGACGAAGCGCTGACCATCGGTGAACGCCTGCGCCAGAGCCTGGAAAAGATTCCCTCCTTTTATTCCCCTCTGGGCGTGCTGCCCGGCGTGACCATCTCCATCGGCCTGTCCTCATATAACCCTCGCGACAGTTTGCACAGCCTGCTGGCCAGGGCAGACAGCGCGCTATACCGCGCCAAACAGCAGGGGCGCAACTGCCTGTGCGGCTGATCCACCCTGACTGTTAGAGTACGGGCACACTCGCCGCCAAGGACGCCGTCCATGCGTAAACGCCTGCTCATCACCGGAGCCAGCCTGCTGCTGGCCCTGGGCTTTTTCGCCCTGCCTAGCTTTCTCGACTACCGCATGAACAGCACCGCCGACCACGGTCCCTACCAGGCCAGCGCAGCGGCCCAGGCCCTGCACCGGCAGCTGTGGATCGCCGATCTGCACGACGACGCCCTGCTCTGGCAGCGCGATCCGCTGCAACGGCACAGCTACGGCCATACCGATCTGCCACGTCTGCTGGAAGGCAATGTCGGCCTGCAGGTGTTCGCCGCCGTGACCAAGACCCCGCGCGGCCTCAACTACACCAGCAATGCCGCCGACAGCGACAACGTCACCCCGCTGATCATTGCCCAACGCTGGCCACGCGCTACCTGGAGCAGCCTGCTGCAACGGGCGCTGTACCAGAGCGAGCGCCTGCAGCAGACCGAACGCGACAGCCAGGGCCTGCTACAGATCATTCGCAGCCGCGAGGAGTTGCGCCAGGCACTGGCGCGACGCAACCCCGAGCAGCCGACCCTGGCCGCCATTCTCGCCACCGAAGGCCTGCACCCGCTTGAGGGGCAGCTAGCGAACGTCGACGTGCTGTTTAACGCCGGCTACCGTATCGCCGGCCTGACGCACTTCTTCGACAACGAACTGGGCGGCTCGGCCCATGGCCTGGCCAAAGGCGGGCTGACGCCTTTCGGTCGCGAGGTGGTCAAGCGCCTGGAGCAACGCCATATGCTCATCGACCTGGCGCATGCCTCCAAGCCTATGATCGACGACGTCCTGGCCATGGCCACTCGCCCCCTGCTGGTTTCCCACACCGGCGTCGCCGGCACCTGTCCGGGACCGCGCAACCTCAGCGACGAGCATCTGCGCCGCATTGCAGCAGGTGGCGGGCTGGTCGGCATTGGCTACTGGGACGGTGCGGTGTGTGCCACCTCGGTGGACGCCATCATCAAAGCGATCCGCTACAGCGTCGATCTGATCGGCGTCGAGCATGTCGCCCTCGGCTCGGACTTCGACGGCACCATCCATGCGCCCTTCGATACCCGCGGCCTGGTCCTGCTGACCGACGGCCTGCTCAAGGCCGGTTTCAGCGCCGAGCAGATCACCGCCATCATGGGCGGCAACGTACAAAGGCTGCTCCTGCAGTACCTGCCATAGTTCCTGCAAACCCGGCGGCCGCCTGGCACTTCGCCAGACCGGCCGTTTGCTTTACACTGCCGACCGTATATTCCTTAGCCAATTATCGAGATCACCGTGCTCAAGGCACTCAAGACCATGTTCGGCAAGGGCGATTCCAGCCAAGCCAGCGCGCCACAGGCGCCCGCCGCAGTCGACAGCACTGCCGGCCAGTCCAACTCCCCTGTTCCTGCAGCACGCAGCAGCGAACCAGACACCAGCCAGCCAGCGGCCAGCGAGAAGCCTCGCAGCCCCAGAACCAAGAGCGACAAGCCGCGCCGCGAGCGCCCGGCCAAGCCGGTCGATACCTGGAGGCTGGAAGACTTCGCGGTTGAGCCGGCAGAAGGCAAGACCCGCTTCCACGACTTCAACCTGGCCCCCGAGCTGATGCATGCCATCCACGACCTGGGCTTTCCCTACTGCACGCCGATCCAGGCCCAGGTGCTCGGTCATACCCTGCGCGGCAAGGACGCCATCGGCCGCGCCCAGACCGGCACCGGCAAGACCGCCGCGTTCCTGATTTCCACCATCACCCAGCTGCTCACCACGCCTCCGCCCAAAGAGCGCTACATGGGCGAGCCGCGGGCGCTGATCATCGCCCCTACCCGTGAACTGGTGGTGCAGATCGCCAACGACGCCCTGGCCCTGACCAAATACACCAAGCTCAACGTCATGAGCTTTGTCGGCGGCATGGACTTCGACAAGCAGCTCAAGCAGCTGGAATCACGCTACTGCGACATTCTGGTCGCCACCCCCGGGCGCCTGCTGGACTTCAACCAGCGCGGCGAAGTGCACCTGGACATGGTCGAAGTCATGGTGCTCGACGAAGCCGACCGCATGCTCGACATGGGCTTCATCCCGCAGGTGCGCCAGATCATCCGCCAGACCCCGATGAAGGGCGAGCGACAGACCCTGCTGTTCTCCGCCACCTTCACCGACGACGTGATGAACCTAGCCAAGCAGTGGACGGTCAATCCGTCGATCGTCGAGATCGAACCGGAGAACGTTGCCAGCGACACCGTCGAGCAGCACGTCTATGCCGTGGCCAGCAGCGACAAGTACAAGCTGCTGTACAACCTGATCGCCCAGAACGACTGGACCCGGGTGATGGTCTTTGCCAACCGCAAGGACGAAGTCCGCCGCATCGAGGAGCGCCTGACCCGCGACGGCATCAGCGCCGCGCAGATGTCCGGCGACGTGCCGCAGCACAAGCGCATCAAGGTGCTCGAAGGCTTCCGCGAGGGCAAGATTCGTGTGCTAGTCGCCACCGACGTGGCCGGCCGCGGCATTCACGTCGACGCCATCAGCCACGTGATCAACTTCACCCTGCCGGAAACCCCGGACGACTACGTGCACCGCATCGGTCGTACCGGCCGTGCCGGCACCAGCGGCACCTCGATCAGCTTCGCCGGTGAGGACGACGCCTTCGCCCTGCCACCGATCGAAGAACTGCTGGGCCGCAAGATAACCTGCGAAATGCCGCCGACCGAGCTGCTCAAGGCCGTGCCGCGCAAGCACTGACGGACCGGCCCAGAAAAAAGGCGAGCCATGGGCTCGCCTTTTTTGTTTCCCCCTAACGCTGACCGCCGCTGTTATGGGTCAGCTCGCGCGGGATGTGCAGGATGAAGTGCACGCCTTCACCCGGTTGCGAGAAGAACTCCAGGCGCCCCCCCAACTTGCGCGTGACCAGGTTGTAGACGATGTTCAGGCCCAGCCCGGAACCACCACTGCCCCGTTTGGTGGTGAAGAACGGCTCGAAGATGCGTTCCTGCAACGATTGCGACACCCCCACCCCATTGTCACGGTAATCGAGGATGACCTGATCACCCTGCGCCTGCAGGCTGATGGTGATTTCCGCGCGGATATCGGCGGCAAAGGCATGCCGCACGCTGTTCATGATCAGATTGGCCACGACCTGGGTCAGCACTCCCGGCAGGCTGTTCATTTGCAGGTCTTCCGGGCAGATCAGCAACGGCTCGACCGGCACCTTGCGGGTTTCCGGGTGCAGACTGGCAATCAATGCACCGAGCACCTGGTACACCAGAAAATCGCTGCGAGCCTCGGACACCTGATCCACCGCGGTCTGCTTGAAGTCACTGATCAGCTTGGCCGCCCGCTTGATGTTGTTGAACAGCATGACGTTGCTGTCCACCGCCTGCTCCAGCAACTGCTGGAAACTGCTGCTGCTCAGGGTCTGCGCGGCAAACTGGCTACTCAGCTCCTCCAGGGCCTCACTGAGCACCGAGGACGCGGTGACAGCGATGCCTAGCGGCGTATTGACCTCATGAGCCACCCCGGCCACCAGCCCGCCCAGCGCCGCCAGTTTCTCCGACTCGATCAGCTGGTTCTGCGCCGTCTGCAGTTGGCTGACGCTTTCCGACAACTCGTGAGTGCGCTCGGCCACCTTGGACTCCAGCTCGTCCATGTAGCGCTTGAGCCCGGCCTCGGCCAGGCGCAGCTGCTCCAGGGTGTCGCCGATGGCCTGCAGGTGCTGGTTGGTCAGGCGCACCAGCAGGCCGATTTCGCTATCGGCATGGCCCGCGGGCTCATGCAGGCGGGCCTTCTCCGCCTGTTCCACATCCACCCCGGCAATCGAGCGGATCACGCTGATCAGCGGCCGGCTCACCTGCAGGTGAAACACCAGCAGCAGGCCGGCGCTGAGCAGCAGGGCATAAAACAGGGTGCTGGCGACGATGATCATGCTACGTTCGAGAAACACCTGGCCGTAGTGGTAGGTGTCGACCTCCACCTCTAGGGTACCAAGCAGCTCTTCTCCGGCATCGACACTGGATTTGAGTGGCCAGCTGTAGTGACGAACTGCCCCGAGCAGCCAGTCGCTGAAGGCACGCAGGCGCCCTTCGGCCAATGGTCGTTCGCGCGAGGCAAAGACCTCGCTCTCCGGCAGCATGATGCGGCTGCTGCTGATTGCCGGTTGCTTCAGAGTCCCGCTGAGAAGTTCTTCGGCCAGGTCATGATCGAGGGAGAACAGGATCGCCGTGGCCGGCTCACGGGTCAGGCTGATCAGCGCCGCCATGTCCTGGTCGGGCTGGCGCTCGGTGCGCCGCAGGTCCATACCGATCTGGATCAGGCTGATCACCAGTCCCAGCAGGCAGGCCAGCAACAGGGTGCTGCGGATCAGCTTGGCGGACAGGCTGCGTCCAACCTGCAGGCTGCCGGGCTGCACTTTCAGTGCTCTCCGCTGGGCAGATCCGGGAAGCGTTCGCGGATGCGCCGGAAGTCCTCATAGTGGGCCAGCAGCAGATCGACCAGCTGCGGGTCAAACTGGCGCCCGCGCTCGCTGGCAATCAACTCGCGGATCCTGTCGTCCGGCCACGGCTCCTTGTAACTGCGCCGCGAGCCGAGGGCATCGAAGACGTCGGCCAGGGCCACGATGCGCCCGGCCAGGGGAATCGACTCGCCGGCCAGGCCCTGTGGATAGCCGGCACCATCCCAGCGTTCGTGGTGATTACCGGCGATCACCGCGCCCATGCGCATCAGGTCACGCTTGGAGCGCTGCAGGATACTCACGCCGTAATCGACATGCTTCTGCATGATCGCCCACTCCTGCTCATCCAGCTTGCCGGGCTTGTGCAGGATGGCATCGGGGATGGCCACCTTGCCGATGTCGTGCAGCGGCGAGGCATGTTTGATCATCAACACCTCGCGCTCATCCAGACCGATCAGGCCGGCCAACTGCTCACAGATCAGCGCCACACGCTGCACATGGGCGCCGGTCTCCTTGCTGCGAGCCTCCACCGCATCGGCCAGGGTGCACACCAACTCCTTGGAGGTTTCCTGCAGGTCCTCCATCAGGTTGATGTTCTCGAAGGTCAGGGCAACGTTGTGGATGTAAATCTCCAGCAACTGCCGGTCGAGGTCGCTGAGCGGCTCGACATGGGTGACATACAGCAGGTTGGCACCGCCTCGCTCGCCCTGCATGTACATCACGTAGGCGTCATCGAAATGCAGCGAGCGCTGCTCGGCGAGAACCTGCTGAAAGCGCGCACCGACCTCCTCGGGCAACACCTCGAAGGAGCTGCCTGGCTGATAACGGACAAACTCGCCGGTGGCGGCTAGGGTCCGGGTTTCGCGCTCGCCATTGCCGGCACCGGGCAGCACCATGCAATACAGCGCCGAACGGTTGAGGTGCAGCAGCGAGGTCAGTTGTTCCAGCACGGTGGAGGAAAACAGCTTGAGGGTCGCGGCGTTCTGCACCTTGGCCGAAGCCTCGAGCACCTTGCTCAGGCCGCGCCGCTGCTCTTCGATCACACACAGATCGCGGTAGGCACGCAGCATGGAATACAGCAGGGTGCGCAGCTTCTGCGTGGTCAGCTCGGTCTTTTCCTTGTAGTCGTCGATGTCGTATTCGCGGATCACCCGGTCTTCCGGCGCCTGGCCAGCCTGCCCGGTACGCAGCACCAGACGGGTCAGGCGGTTGTTGCAGTCCTCACGCAGGTGACGCACCAGGTCGAGGCCGGCGTGCTCGGTTTCCATGACCACGTCGACCAGGGCCAGGGCAATATCGTGGCGCTGGGCGAAGATCTCCCGCGCCTCGGCCGCCGAATGGGCCGACAGCAGCTCCAGCGGGCGGCTCTGGAATTCGAAGCCACGCAGGGCCAGGCGGGTAATGCCGTGAATCTCGGCATCATCGTCGACCAGCAGGACGCACCAGGAGGGTTTATCAGAGGGTGCAGCAGGCGGCTGAGGAGACTGGCCGGACGCGTGATCGGAGAAGAAGTCCATGATGGCCCTCAGGCTCTAGTAATGACCTGAGTATAGACAGCCCACCCCAAGCGCAAGGCGGCCGAGCGTCCACCTGCGAGGCGATTTCAGCCCTGCTTGCGCCCTGGCAAACTCAGCAGGGTGGCGCCCGGCGCGGCGCGCTGGGCGAGAAAGCGCGTGCAGCTGACGCGCAAAAAAGAGGCAAAATTGACCACTTCGCCCCGGTAATCCATGACTTCCTCATACAGCTTGGTAATCAGCTGATTGGTGGTCATGCCGTCGACTTCGGCGATCTCGCGCAGGATGTCCCAGAACTGGTTTTCCAGTCGCAGGGTGGTGACCACCCCGCAGATACGCAGGGAGCGCGTGCGTGACTCATAGAGAATCGGATCAGCTTTCACATACAGCTCGCACATGCTCGCCTCCTTATCCGCAGGTTACCTACACAGACCCTAGCATCAGCCCAGTTGCGCCAGCAGCGCGGCCAGCCAGGCCGGATGGGCTGGCCAGGCCGGTGCGGTGATCAGGTTGCCGTCGACATGGGCGGCATCCACGGCAATATCCACATACTCGCCACCGGCCAGGCGAACCTCCGGCGCACAGGCCGGGTAGGCACTGCAGGCACGGCCCTTGAGCACACCGGCAGCCGCCAGCAGCTGAGCTCCGTGACAGACAGCCGCAATCGGCTTGTTGGCCGCAGCAAAGTCGCGTACCAGCGCCAGCACCTGCTCGTTCAGACGCAGATATTCCGGGGCACGACCACCGGGTATCACCAGGGCATCATACGCCTCGGCCGTCACGCCTTCGAAATCAGCATTGAGCACGAAGTTGTGCCCCGGTTTCTCACTGTAGGTCTGGTCGCCCTCGAAATCGTGGATGGCGGTGCGGATGAACTGACCGCTGGTCTTGCCCGGGCACACGGCATCTACGCGATGGCCGACCATCTGCAGGGCCTGAAACGGCACCATGGTTTCGTAGTCTTCGGCGTAATCGCCAACCAGCATGAGAATGGATTTGCTCGCCATGGCACTTGCTCCTGAGGGCGTGGGGACAGGTTCAGTGTCCTCCTGCCGGAGCCGGCACGGGTAATACTCCCGTACTACAGACAGAAAACGGGCAGAAAAAAACCGGCGTTAGCCGGTTTTTTGAGCGGTGCATCAGATGCCGATATGGTCGAGCGCCTTGCCCACACCCTCCCAGAAGCTGCGCTGCGGTCGCTCCGCGTAGCTGCCGGCGGCATAGTGCTGGCTGTCCTGCACCAGACGGGTGGCGGGCAGCTCTTCCAGCCCCAGGCGCTCGCCCACGACCTGTAGCGGGCCATCGCCCTCTTCCGGCTGGGTATCCTTGGCCGGCGGCGGGTTCAGTTCGTCGTAGCGCAGGTAATACACCGCGCCGGTTTCGGCTTCCAGGGTGAAGCTGGCAATACGGGTGAACTCCAGCGGACCGTCGGCGAACAGCGTCCAGTAACTGCCGAACAGCGGACGGCGCATTTCCAGCCGGTAGTTGTCGACATCGAACTCCAGGGCCAGATAGCCACCACTGGGCAGCACGCCGATCAGTTCGTTATTGAGGAACACCCCCGGCGCCTCCAGCTCCTGATCGCCCCAGTCGCTTTGCGGGCGATACAGATAGACCAGCGCGTTGTCCTCGTCGGGCAGTGCCTGAGCCTTGAAGTGCGGGCCCTGCAGAGGCTTGAAGAAGGTTCCCGGCGTGGAACAGCCCGCCAGCAGCAGCGGTAACAGCAGAAGCGACAGGATCTGGCGGCGCATGCGCATCCCCTTTAGTGGTTATCCGGCGAGCTTAACCAGCCGCGCCAGAGCAGGCACCCGCCAAAAGTGCGGGTCAGCGGCGCTGATCGAACAGATTGATCACCAGCCGGTCGAGCCAGCCCCACAGGCGCGTACGAATGCGCTCGCCCAGCGGCGTGGCCCGCCAGCCTGCCAGGGTCACTTCCTCGGCCTGGGCGAAGTCGGCCATGAAGCTGGCAGCCGCCTGAGCGGCCAGCTGCGGATCGAGGGCTTCGAGGTTGGCGTCCAGGTTCCAGCGCAGGTTCCAGTGATCGAAATTGCAGGAGCCGAGGCTGACCCAGTCATCCACCAGCACCATCTTCAGGTGCAGAAAGCGCGGCTGGTATTCGAAGATGCGCACCCCGGCCTTGAGCAGGCGCGGGTAATAGCGTCGTCCGGCGTAACGTACCGGAGCGTGGTCGGTGTTGCGCCCGGTGAGCAGCAGACGCACATCCACCCCGCGCTTGGCAGCACGACGCAGAGCGCGCCGGACCCGCCAGGTCGGCAGGAAATAAGGAGTGGCCAGCCAGATGGTGCGCCGGGCCCGCAACAAGTTGCGCACCAGCGACTGCAGGATGTCCCGGTGCTGCTCGGCGTCGGCGTAAGCGACCCGCCCGAGGCCCGGCCCCAGAGGCGGAATCGCCGGCAGGCTGGGCCGGCGCAGCGGCAAATGCGGGCGCCAAGCCCTGCGCCCCTCGCTGGCCTGCCACTGGCGCTCGAACAGCAGGCGCCAGTCCTGCAACAGCGGCCCCTGCATCTGCACCATCAGCTCATGCCAGCAGGTCTCACTGCCCGGCTGCCAGAACTCATCGGTGGCGCCAGTGCCGCCGACGAAACCGAGATACTGGTCGACCAGCAGCAGCTTGCGGTGATCGCGGTACAGGTTGAGCAGGCCACGCCGCCAGCTCAGTGGGTTGTACAGGCGCAACTCGACTCCCGCATCGGCCAATTGCTGGCGCGACCCCTCGCCGAACGCCAGACAGCCAAAGCCGTCGAACAGGCAGCGCACGCGCACGCCGCGGCGTGCCGCCGCCGTCAGGGCCGTGACCAGCTCGGTGGCGCAGGCACCGTCCTCGACCAGATAGAGTTCCAGCTCGACTTGCTGCTCGGCTGCGGTGATGGCCGCCAGTAGGCGCGGAAAGAACTGCGGGCCGTCAAGCAGCAGCTCGAAGCGATTGCCGCTGCGCCAGGCAAAGACCTCGTGGTTCAACGGTTGACGAAGATCAGCACGGCGCTGACCGGCACCGCGGAGTTGATATGGCTGAGATTGGCCAGCTGGCGCAGTTTCTCCAGGCCGGGCAGCAGGTCATAGTCCTCGGCCTGCAGCACCAGCGGCGCCAGGGTGACGACCTGAAAACGCTGTTCATCCAGACGGGTGACCAGCAGCTCGACCAGATGATCGCTGGCCTGGCCATGCAGTTTGACGGTCAGCGGTACGGTCAATTCCAGCTGGGCGCCGGGCGCCAGATTGAGCAGGGACGGCAGATCCAGGCGGGTGCCGATCAGCGCCAGCGGGAAGCGGGTGATCTCGAACAGGTCCTTGCGCAGCAGCTCATCGCGCTTGGGGATTCCCGAGCTGACCGACTCCAGCTCAACCCGCAGCTGCGCCTGGCCGTCGGCCTCGACCTCACCCTTGAGCCCGAGGAAGCGGCTGACCTCGGCCCGACTGCCGGACTTGCTGGAAACGAAACTAACCCGCGACGACTCGCCATCCAGCACCCAGTCGGCACGCGCCACACTGACCACGCTCAGGGCGCACAGCGCCAGCACTACTCGCAACA
The DNA here is from genome assembly GCF_014207935.1 of Pseudomonas fluvialis. Taxonomy (GTDB): domain Bacteria; phylum Pseudomonadota; class Gammaproteobacteria; order Pseudomonadales; family Pseudomonadaceae; genus Aquipseudomonas; species Aquipseudomonas fluvialis_A. The sequence goes on from NZ_JACHLL010000001.1 coordinate 21,527, forward strand.
TCACAGGGCTTCGCAACATGACAGGACTCCACAACAGACGGGGCGAACGATAGCCCGCCGCCCCGCTCTTGGGAACCTCAATCACTCCAGCTGACAGCCCTGGCGCACATCCAGCCAGCGCGCACTGTGGCTGCGTCCCAGGCCTTCGGCGGTGACACGTTTGTTGGTGGTGTCATCGAGAAAGCGCGTGAGTGGCAGCCACTGTTTCACGTAGCCAGCGCAATACGGCGCCGGGTTGTCCATCACGTAGCGGCAGGAGCAGTACTCCTTGGCCGAGTAGGCGCCGATGATGTCGGGGAAGGCCTGCAGGTGAGCGCGGTTGTGCCACGCCAGCGTGGCCAGCACCATGGCGATCAGCGCCAGAGCCAGGCGCAGCGGATGACGACGGATCATGGCTGCACCTCCGGCGCGGCAAAGGCGGCCAGCGCCCGCTTGAGAAATTCGTTGTGCTGATAGGTCTTGTCGCGGTCATCGGCGTAGCGCACCACCACCAGTTTCTGCTCCGGCAGCACGTACAGGCCCTGGCCCCAGTGACCGAGCGCGGCGAAGGTGGATTCCGGGGCATCGGCCCAGGGCTTGTTCGCCTTGGCCAGATGGCGGTTGAGCCACCAGTGCCCGCCGGGCACCGCTTCGCCGGGTTTGGCCGGATCGGCCTGGTAGTTGGCGAACGGGGTCAGATTGAACTCGACCCAGGCCGTGGGCAGCAGTTGCTGCTGGCCCCAGCGGCCACCGCGCTGCATCAGCAGGCCAACGCGGGCCAGGTCGCGGGCCGTCATGTAGGCATAGGAGGAACCGACAAAGGTGCCACTGGCATCGCGTTCCCACACCGCCGAGGTGATCCCCAGCGGCTGGAACACCGCCTGCCAGGGGTAGTCGGCATAGGCCGGTGCGCCGACCATCTGCTTGAGCGCGGCGGCCAGCACATTGCTGTCGCCACTGGAGTAGCGAAAACGCGTGCCCGGCACCGCGTCCAGCGGGTGCTCGGCCACGAAGCGGGCCATGTCGCCACGGCCACGGGTATAGAGCATGGCCACCACCGAGGAACGCAGCGGCGCGTACTCGTAGTCTTCTTGCCAGGCCAGGCCGGAGGCCCAGTTCAGCAGATGGCCGAGTTTGACCGAAGGGTGCCCCTGGAACGCCGGGTAATACTGCGCCACCGGCTCATCCAGCTTGAAGCGGCCTTCGCCATAGGCCACGCCAAGGGCCGTCGCCAGCAGGCTCTTGCTCATCGACCAGGTCAGGTGTGGCGTGCTGACCTTGGTCGGCCCGGCATAACGTTCGTAGATCAGCTCGCCATCGCGGATCACCACCACGGCATCGCTGCGGATGCCCTGGCGAGTGCCATCGTCCCGCGCGGGAAAGGCATAGGTTTCGAATTCGCTGAGCGCGGCGCTGGGCGCTACGGGACGGGAGGCCCAGTCACGCTCAGGCCAGGTTTCGCCCCAGCTAGCCGCGGCAGGCAGCAACAGAACGCCGACACAGAGCAGGCGACGCAAAACGGGAATGGGCATTGGCAGGCCTCTTGTTGTTTAAGTCTACGCACCCTAGCACGGGCCAGAAGACCTGCCATAGCGCCAAAACCGCCAGCCTGGCGGCGGCTTTGGCGCGACTCGTCATTTGGGCAGTTGGTAGTCCTCGGCCCCGAGCAGGTCGATGCCGCATTCGAGGTTCTCGATCCAGTCGAGGAAGGCGCCGATCATCTGCGGGCCGACAAAGGGCCGGCCGTGCTGCGGCACGATCATCGCCACGTCCATGCCACGCACCATCTGCGCCCACAGCCGGCAGACCTTGTTGCTCGCCATGTAGCGACGGTGGAAGCCTTCCATGCTCGGCAGGTGGGCGGCAAAGTCGCGCACCGGGCTGGCATCATCGACCAGCGAAGCACCCATGTCGCCGGAGAACAGAATCTTGCTCACCGGGTCATAGATCTGGAAGTTGCCCACCGAGTGCAGGAAGTGCGCCGGCACCGCCTTGAGCTGGCACTTGCCCAGCGTAATCGACTGGCCGCGGTCGGGCAGCGCGATGATGCGGTCGTAGGTGTTGATGCCGTGGCTGAGCGCCAGGTAGCTGGCCGTCAGGTGTGGCAGGAAGCGCGCCCACAGCTTGGAGCAGATCACCTTGGCGCGGGTATGCAGCAGCCACTTGTCCAGCGAGGCGATGATGTCCGGGTCCTGGTGCGAGGCGAAGATGTAGGTCAGATCCTGCACCGCGATGTGCTTGGACAGCTCCAGCGACAGCGGTGTATAGGTCAGGTCGCCGCCCGGATCGAGCAGCAAGTATTGCTCGTTGTCGGTGATCAGGAACTGGTTGGACTGCACGCCCTCGCCGCTGACCAGGTCATCGAACATCAGGCATTGGTGGCTGCCGTTATCGAACAGCACGATGGGTTCACGGCGCATGGCCACCTCCGGGGTTTCAGGGGGCGCCAGTTAAGCCGTTTGCCGCCGCGCGCTCACTGACCTGCATCAACCGCCAGCGTCGCCAGTGCATTGCTCAGACGTTTGGCGCGGGCCGCACCGGCCACGCCGAGCAGGCTGCGGTCGCGCTGCCACAGCTCGCGCCACTCCGCCGGGCCCGCCGCAAAGGCCTGATCCAGATCGCCGCTCAGTTGCTGCCACTGTTCGAACAGACCGGCCAGCAACAGATGAGCCGCCGCCGAACCGGCCGGCTGACGGGCCACTTCGGCCGCTCCGGCGAGTACCGCCAGCAGGCGCAAACGCAGGCTCAGCGGCCAGCCGCTGTCACGCCCCACGCCATACAGCCAGGCGGTGAAGGCCGCCAGCACATGGACATCCTCCAGCGTGCGGAAGGGTTTCACGTAATCGCTCCAGCCATCGCCGGCCAGCCGCTCGCAGGACGCCTCACTCAGCAGCAGCCGGGCATGGCCGATATCGGGCATCAGCTTGAGCGGCGGCAGCGCCTCGACCTGCACGCCCGGATCGCCATTGCGCACCACCAGCAGGGCGACCTGCGGTTTCTCCCCGGCACCCTCCTCGCGAGCCGCCACCAGCAGCCAGTCGGCGGCCTCGGCGGCGGTGACGAAATCCTTGCGCCCGCTGACCTGCAAATCCGCCACCCGGCACTGCAGATCGGCCGGCCGCACGCTGCGCTGCTCGGTGACGCACAGCGCCCCCAGACTCAGCGGTGCCGAGGGCCAGAGCATGCGCAGCGCCGCCTGGTAACCGGCCAGGAAGGCCAGCCCCGGCGTCGCCGCCCGGCAGCCGCCACGCACCGCCAGCTCGAACGGCGCCGCCTCCGGACAGGCCGCCAGCAGGCTGGCGTACCAGTCTTCGAGGCGCGCGTCGGGCTGGCGTTCGGCGGACTCCAGCAGGCGGGTCCAGGGCATGGCAATTCTCCTCGTGCATGTCATTCAAGCGTCGCCGAACTGTCACACGGGTGACACCGGCACTCCATAGCCTGAGCTTGCACAACAAGATCGACCGGCCGCAAGCCCGCTGCCGCCGGCACCCGGAGAATCGCCATGTCCCAGATCGTGCTCAGCAGTGACAAACCCCTGATTGCCCCGCGTCAGCCCCGCCGCCTGCAAGCCGAGCGCCTGACCGGCGCCATGGCCCTGCGCGAAGCCCAGGCGTTGCGCTACCGCGTGTTCAGCCACGAGTTCGCCGCCCGCCTAAAGGGCGCCGAACTGGGCCTGGACATGGACGAGTTCGACCTGCACTGCCAGCACATCGGCGTGCGCGACCTCAGCAGCGGCGAGCTGGTCGCCACCACCCGCCTGCTCGACCACCAGGCCGCCGCGCGCCTGGGCCGCTTCTACAGCGAGGAGGAGTTCCACCTCGACGGTCTGAGCCAGCTGCAGGGGCCGATCCTCGAACTGGGCCGCACCTGCGTCGATAGCGCCTACCGCAACGGCGCCACCATCGCCGTACTGTGGAGCGAGCTGGCCGAGATTCTCAACGAAGGTCATTACCGTTATCTGATGGGCTGCGCCAGCGTGTCCATGCAGGACGGCGGCCTGCAGGCGCAGATCATCATGCAGCGCCTGCGCGAGCAGCACCTGTGCACCGAGCACCTGCGGGCCGAGCCGAAGAAGCCACTGCCGGGTCTGGACGTGCTGCCGGACAACCTCAGCGCGGAAATGCCGCCGCTGCTCAAGGCCTACCTGCGCCTGGGTGCCAAGGTCTGCGGCGAGCCCTGCTGGGACGAGGAGTTCCAGGTCGCCGACCTGTTCATCCTGCTCAAGCGCGACGAGCTTTGTCCGCGCTATGCCCGCCATTTCAAAGCCGCCGTTTGATCGGGAAAGGCTACGCCCCACTTGCCTGCGTCGCCGGCACTGTGTAGACAGTGCCGGTCTCTTCCTGATGACCCGCGTCCGATGAAAAAACTGCGCCTGTATTTCCGTCTGCTGCGCCTGTTCGGCGTGGTCCTGCTCGGCACTCTGCTGGCCAGCTGGATCGAGCTGAACGAGCGCCTGCGCCATCGTGATCTGCTGCCACAGCGCCAGCGCCTGACCCGCTGGTTCCTCGCCCGACTGGCCAACGCCCTGCCGTTTCGCGTGCGGGTTGAAGGCGAGCTGCCGCAACAGCCGATGCTGTGGGTGGCCAACCATATTTCCTGGAGCGACATCCCGCTGCTCGGCGCCCTGACGCCGCTGTCGTTCCTGTCCAAGGCCGAAGTGCGTGACTGGCCGGTGGCCGGCTGGCTGGCCAACAAGGCCGGGACCCTGTTCATCCGCCGCGGCTCGGGCGACAGCAGCCAGGTCAACCAGCAACTGGCGGCCCACCTGCAGCAGGAACGTCACCTGCTGATCTTTCCGGAAGGCACCACCACCGATGGCACGGCCCTGCGCACCTTTCATGGCCGCCTGCTGAGCAGCGCCATCGACAGCGGCGTGCCCCTGCAACCGGTGGCCATCCGCTACCTGCGCGACGGCCAGCCATGCCCGATCGCGCCCTGGGTGGGCGACGACGGCATGCTGGATCATCTGTTGCGGATGCTCTCCAGCGACATCGCCGAAGTGGAGATTCGCCTGCTCAGCCCACTGTCGAGCCAGGACAGCTCGCGCAACCAGCTGGCACGCCAGGCTCAGGAGGCGATTGCCCGGGCGCTATATGACGATTTGCAGGACCTGCGCCAGTCAGCCTGAGAACCTGTTCAAAGTCTGCTGCGCGTCGGCCAGGCTGTGTTGAAATCGGACTCAGAATGCTCATTTACCACTCGTAAACTGCGCTTCTTCGCCCAATTTCGCCTTGCCTGGCTCTAGCTCGCGAGACTTTAAACAGGTTCTGAGACAGCGCTGGAGTTAGCCGCGATCAGCGGCGGGCGTCGAGCTGCTGCTGCAGGTTGACCACCTGGGCCTGCAGGGTGCTGATGTTGCGGGCCATCTGGGCACGGAAGGCATCGAACTCAGCGGTACTGCTGCTGGCACTGCGGGTTTCCAGTTCGCTGCGCAGCACCAGCAGGTCCTGCTCCAGACGGCTGATGGCCTGGCTAGGGTTGCCCTGCTTCTTCAGGGTTTCCACGGCAGCGCTGAGCTGCTTGAGCTGCTCACCCTGCTGAGTCATCCCGGCCAGGGCCTGCTGCAGTTTGCTCTGCTCGGCACCCAGAGTCTTCACCTGGGACGCCAACTGATCCGCACTGCCCTGCTGGCTTTTCAGCTCAGTGCTCAACTGTTCCAGACGCTTGCCCTGGCTGGTCTGCTGCACGGCAACGTTCTGCTGCTGACGACTCACCTCGGCCAGCTTGTTCTCCAGCTGCTTGACCCGCAGCTTGAGGGCCTCGGCCTCGGTGGTGGAGCTGGACTCGGCGGCGACTACCTTGCCGGAAATATCCTGCAGGCGCCCGGCGGCATCCTCGCTGATCTTGGCGAAGCTTTCCTGGGTTGCCACCAGTTGCTGCTCCATCAGCACGATCTGCTGGAAGCTCCACCAGGCCAGGCCGGCCATGGCCATCAGCAGCGCCGCGATCAGCGCCCACAACGGTCCGGTGGAACTGCGGGGCGGGGTGGCCACGGCGCGCAACGGCTGGCCACGGTCGACGCGCTGCTGCACGAAATCGTCGCGGTCCAGGTCATCGGTTTTCAAGCTGGGCACGGTGTCCAGCTCGTCGAGGGTGTCGTTGCGCATGCGAGGCCTTTAAAACAGCAAGAAGTGAGAATGCGCCGCAGTATACCGCCGCCAGCTGTCAGCCTGCAGCGCGGCATCAGCCTGGTGCAGAGCGCACCGACGAAGTGCAGCCCTCGCGCCAGCCAATCGCCCACACCGCGCGAAATGTGCCCTGCCGCACACTGGTACAGCCTTTGCTTCGCTTTTGCCGCACTGTCGCGAGACAGAGGAAGGCCGGCAGGATGCCGGTCTGCGTGCCGCGCTGGCCAAGGTTGGCCAGTAGCTCAGGAAGACGCGGCCAAGCCGTCGGATCAAAGGGGATAAGACGCATGGAAATCAACAAAGCCCTGGTGGACTGCATGCAGACCCTGCGCCGTCGCCTGCGGAGCGAGATGGGCGTGGATATCCGCCTCAGCCAGCCCGATGCCATCGCCGCGATGCTCGCCGCCTGCCTGCGCACGCACGATGACACCACCCGCCAGCTGGGTCAGCGACTGGCCGAATTGGGCGGACTGCAACCTGGCAAAGCACAGCCTGCCAAGGTCATCCACCAAGAGCCCGTAGCAGAGAACACGCCGCTGGCCAGTGTCACTATCCCACCGGCGGTTCAGGCACAAGGCGGCTCGGTACGGATATACCGCGGCCAGCGCGTCTACGCCTGAAAGCCCGTGCAGAGCAGCGATACCGCATAACGTCGCGCTAAGCGCCTTCGCGGATTCGCCACCAGTCGCAGAATTCGTCCACGGCATCCCATACCTCGGCTTTCGGCTGATAGCCGAGGTATTGCCGGGCCCGGCTGATATCCAGGGAAAAGTCGCGCGCCATCACATTCACGCCCATGCGAAACAGGCTCGGCTCCGGCTGCCCTGGCAGCAGGCGACAGGTCCACTCGCTGAGCGTGGCCAGGCCATAGGCCAGCGGATAGGGAACATGGCGGGTCACCGGCGGCAGATCGAAGCGCGCCAGCACATGGTTGACCACCTGCCACAGTGGCATCGGCGCACCATTGCTGATGTTGTAGGCCTTGCCCAGGGCCTCGCCACAGGCCAGCAGTGCACTGAACAGCGCATCGTTGAGATTGTGGATGCTGGTGAAATCGACCCGGTTCTGCCCGTCACCGATGATCGACAGCCGTCCTTTGCGCTGCATTCGGATCAGCCGCGGGAAGATGCTGGTGTCGCCGGCCCCCGTGACGAAACGCGGGCGCAGCGCCAGCACCTCCAGCCCATGCTGCTGAGCGGCAAATACATGCTGTTCGGCCAGGTACTTGGTCGCCCCATAGTGATCGGAGAAACGCTGTGGCAGCTGCTCTTCGCGGATGCCCACATGGGACTGGCCATCAAAATAGATCGACGGCGAGGACAGATGCACCAGCCGCCGCACGCCCTCGGTCTGGCAGGCTGCCAGCACATTGTCGGTCAGCTGCACATTGCCTTGGTAAAAGCGCTCGTACGGCCCCCACACGCCCACCGCACCGGCGCAATGCACCACCGCTTCCACCCCGGCGCAGGCCCGGCGGGCCAGCTCGGGATCGGCCAGATCACCCTGGATGAACTCCGCCCCCCGCGCGATCAGCCCGGCCGCCGCGTCGGCCTGACGACCATTGATGCGCACGCTCAGGCCCTGCTCCAGCGCGAACCGGGCAAAACGCCCACCAATAAAACCACTCGCCCCCGTGACCAGTATCCGCATGCTGCCTCCGCACTAAGTTGCCCAGCACTGTATAGCAGGCACACCTGTCCCAGCAGGCCAAGCCAGTGACTCCGCAGCCACCTAGATGTGTTTTAAATCAAACACTCGTGCAATATTTGCTTCAACTACAATCACAAAAAACCTTCAAGGGGTCCGAGATGCCACTGCGCCTAAAGCTGGCCATCAGCTACTTACTGATTGGCCTAATCCCGGTTCTGGCCATGGCTGTGACGGTCTATCTTCACGCAGGAGAAGCTCTGCGAGAACAGAGCCTCAGTGCTCTGGAAGCCGTGGCGCATATCAAGCAGCGTCAGTTGCTGGACGACTTGCAACAGCGAAAACATCAGCTCAGCGCCCTGAGTAACAACCTGGCGACCAACTATCAGGGGCTCGATGAAATTGCCTTGATCAGTGCCGCCAACTACGACCGGGATATGTTCAAGAACTTCATCACGACCTTTGGCTATCGTGACCTGCACTTGAGTCTCCCCAGCGGCAAAGTCATCTTCAGCGTGAACAAGCTCGACAGTCAGCAAGCGGACCTCAAGGCCAGCGCCAGCCAGTCCTCTCCGCTGGCCCGTAATGTCCAGCAAACACAACGCACGGGCAAAACAGCCATCAGTGACCTGACCAAGAATCCACTGCATGGCAATGAACCAAGCATGCTGCTCAGCACGCCCGTTGCAGGTGAAGATCCCCAAGTACCTCTCCTGTTTCTGACCCTGGAGTTACCCGTCACCAAGCTCAACAGCCTTATGCAAACCCGCCAAGGCCTGGGAGATGCTGGCGAGACCTATCTGGTAGGTGAAGACGGCAAACTCCGCTCGGACTCGATCCGTTTTGCCGATCTGACAGCCCTGCAGCACGACGCTGCCAAAAGTCTCGCCGTGCAGCAGGCCCTCAAAGGGGCCAGCGGTCGCCTTGAGGAACCTGGCCTTGATCAAGCCCCCTCACTCAAAGTTTTCATTCCCATCGAGTTTGCCAATCACCATTGGGCACTGATCGCCGAGATGGATGAGTCCCAGGCCTTTGCGCCAGTACGCGCACTGATGTGGCAGATTCTTATCCTGGCGCTACTCACGGTAGCCAGCGTTGCCGGCGTGACCCTATGGGTGAGCCGCAGTCTGATGCGTCCGCTAGGCGGGGAGCCGAGCCAGATGGTGCGTCTGGCTCGACGACTGGCCGCCGGAGAGCTCAGTCTTGCCAACGAGGACAGAACGGGCCAGGCGGGGCTGATGCTGGCCCTGAGCGAAATGGCTGCAGCCTGGCACTCCATTGTTCAACGCCTGGGCACATCCAACCAGGCCATCAATCAGTCAAGCGGTGCCATCCTGAGCGCAGCCAGTACCACCCGGGACAATCTGGACCGGCAGCAACAGGCACTCGAACAGATTGTGCATGCGATTGAAGAAATGAGTGCAACGGTGCTGGGAATTGCGACCGACGCCAATGCCAGCGCCCAGAACAGCACCTCAGCCAAAACCACGTTCAGCGCCATGCAGCGCACCCTGGAACAGATGATCAGCCAACAAGCGAGGCTGCTCGGAGGCATTCAGCAAACAGGCGAAGTAGTCGACACCCTGGCTCACGACGCCCTGCAGATCGGCACTGTACTCAACGTAATCAAAAGCATTGCTGAACAGACCAACCTGCTGGCACTCAACGCCGCGATTGAGGCGGCCAGAGCGGGTGAGCAAGGCCGGGGCTTTGCCGTGGTTGCAGATGAGGTCCGTCAATTGGCAACCCGGACCAGTACAGCCACTGAGGAAATCGTCGGCATCATTCAGGCGCTGCAGCAGTCATCTGGTAAAGCCCAGCTAACCATGCAAGGCGCCGCTGATCAGGCGCGCGGACTAGAGCAGGAAACCAAAGCGGTGCTCGACACGCTAGGCGAACTCAACCAGTCACTGGAGAGCGTGCATGATCTGGCCTTCCGAATTGCCCAAACAGCAGAAGAACAAGCCAGTAACACACAGACCATCGACCAGCATATGCACCAACTGCATGATATGACCTGCGACAATCGGCAGACTGCCGAAAACACCCGTGCGTATGGCGAGCGCCTGCAGAACGTGGCGGTTGATCAGCAAGCACTGGTAAGCCACTTCAGGCTTTAGCCCAGCCCCAACCCACAGGTCGGCGACAACGTCGTAGATCTCGTTTACACGGATGCATCCATTGAACAAGGAGAACTCGTTATGGCCAAGCAACACTGGCTGATCTACGGCGCTAATGGCTATACCGCCCACCTGCTGGCCGAGGAGGCCGTGCGTCAGGGCCTTACCCCGATTCTCGCCGGGCGTGACCCGGCCGGTGTGCAGGCGCTGGCCACCCGGCTCGGTCTCAGCGCACGGATTTTCGACCTGAATACTCCGACGCAGGTTGCCGAACAGCTGGCCGACATCGCCGTCGTCGCTCATTGCGCCGGGCCGTTCTCGGCCACCAGCGCGCCGATGATCGAGGCCTGCCTGGCCAGCAAGACCCACTATGTCGACATCACCGGCGAGATCGGCGTGTTCCAGGCCGCACAGGCCCGCGATGCGCAGGCGCGGGACGCCGGCATCGTGCTGCTGCCAGGCTCGGGGTTCGACGTCATCCCCACCGACTGCGTCGCTGCCTGCCTGAAAGACGCACTGCCCGACGCCACACACCTGTGCCTGGGCTTCGATACCGGCAGCGGTCTGTCGCCCGGCACCGCCAAGACCAGCGTCGAAGGGCTCAAGCTGGGCGGACAGATTCGCCAGGACGGACAGATCATCAGCGTGCCGATGGCCCATCACGGTCGCGATATCGATTTCGGCCGCGGCCTCAAGCATGCCGCCACCATCCCCTGGGGCGACGTTGCCACGGCGCTCTACTCCACCGGCATCGCCAACATCAGCGTCTACCTGCCTCTGCCGGCGCCCATGGCCTGGCTGCTGCGTCTGCTTGACCCGCTGCGCCCGCTGTTGGGCAAGCCGGGCGTGCAGCGCTGGCTCAAGGGGCAGGTCGCCAAGCGCATCAAGGGGCCGTCGGCCAGCGCCCGCCAGCACCTGCCCACCTGGGTCTGGGGCGAGGCCCGCAACGCGGCGGGCGTGATCCGCACAGCCCGGCTGACCACTGGCAATGGCTACGACGTGACCGTGTACGGCGTGCTGATGAGCGTGCGGCATCTGCTCGACTACCAAGGCCCGGGCGGCTACTTCACCCCCTCGAAACTGCTGGGATCGCGTTGCATCGAGCAACTGCCGGGCTGCGCCAGCATCGTCATCAGCTGATCGGCTGAAGGGTCTGCAGGGCGGCCTGACCGAGATGCCGGGTCAGGCTGGCCAGCAACTCACCGCCCTGGCGCCAGTGGTGCCAGTACAGCGGCACATCGAGAAACTGCCCCGGCAGCAGATCGACCAGTTCGCCTCGGGTCAGCTGCGCCTCGACCTGCAGCGCCGGCACCAGCCCCCAGCCAAGGCCGGCACTGGCCAGACGGACAAAGCCCTCCGACGACGGACACAGGTGGTAGCTGAAACCGCCGTGCATCCCCAGCGCAGCCAGATAACGGTGCTGCAACTGGTCATCCGGACCGAAAACGATAGCCGGCACCTCGGCCAGCCGCTCAGCCTGCACACCCTCTGGAAAATGCCGAGCAACAAACGCGGGACTGGCCAGCGCCAGGTAGCGCATGGCCCCCAGGGCCACACTGCGCGCGCCGGCCACCGGACGCTCGGCCGCGCAGACGCAGGCGGCCACTTCACCGGCGCGCATGCGCTTGAGCCCCACCTCCTGATCCTCCACCACCAGTTCCAGCAAGACCTGCTGCTCGGCACAGAAGGCCGCCACCGCCGGCGCCCACCAAGTCGCCAGGCTGTCGGCATTCAGGGCGATACGCAGCCGCTCCGGCTGGCTGCCACCGGCCAGCGCCGGCACGCTCTGCCCCAGATCGCGTTCCAGCCAGCGCACCTGCTGCACGTGGTTGAGCAGACGCTGCCCGAGTTCAGTGGCGGCTGGCGGTGTGCTGCGCTGCAGCACCGGCTGACCGACCCTGGCCTCCAGCAGTTTGATGCGCTGGGAGACGGCCGACTGGGACAATCCCAGCACCTGTGCAGCCCGCTCAAAGCCACCCTGCTCCACCACCGCGGCCAACGCGGAAAGCAACTTGTAGTCAAACAAATCAGTTTTCCTTATGAAGCATCAGCATGATTTGTTTTCCTTATACACCCGCTCACCTCAGACTCTCCAGCCATTGCCCCACCCACTCTGGAGACATGCCCATGTGGCAAAGCTATAGCAACGGCCTGCTGGTGGCCTTCGGCCTGATCATGGCCATCGGCGCGCAGAACGCCTTCGTCCTGGCGCAGAGCCTGCGCCGCGAACATCATCTGCCGGCCGCCGCCCTCTGCGTGCTGTGCGATGCCGTCCTGATCGCCGCCGGCGTGTTCGGCCTGGCCGCCCTGTTGGCACAGAGCCCGCTGCTGCTCGGCATCGCCCGCTGGGGCGGGGTGGCCTTCCTGCTCTGGTATGCCTTTCAGGCCCTGCGCCGTGCCTGCAGCAACGATGCCCTGCAGGGCAATGCCGATGCCGGGCCGCGCTCGCGCCGCGCCGTGCTGCTGAGCACCCTGGCGGTGACCCTGCTAAACCCGCATGTGTACCTGGACACGGTGCTACTGATCGGCTCGCTAGGCAGCCAGCAGGCGGTACCCGGCGCCTACGCCGCTGGCGCGGCCAGTGCCTCGCTGCTGTGGTTTCTCAGCCTGGCCCTCGGCGCGGCCTGGCTCGCCCCCTGGCTGGCGCGCCCCAGCACCTGGCGGGTGCTGGATATCCTGGTCGCCCTGATGATGCTCAGCGTTGCCGCTCAACTCATCCTCGGCCAGTAAGGTCGAGTCCCAGAAAGCGGCCTGCCACGGGCTTTCCCACACAGTTGCTGCGTGGATATGCCGCACCCGGCGGTGCTATGATCCCGCTCCGCGGCGCGCCGAGCCCAGCTCCACAGCGCCGACCGGCCCGTGAACCGGTCGCTGCCTGCCGCGCCAGCCAAGCCCTGAGGAATAACGGAGAAACACCATGGCCTTCGAATTGCCGCCGCTGCCCTACGAAAAGAACGCCCTCGAGCCGCACATTTCCGCCGAGACCCTGGAATTCCACCACGGCAAGCACCACAACACCTACGTGGTGAACCTGAACAACCTGGTGCCGGGCACCGAGTTCGAAGGCAAGAGCCTGGAAGACATCGTCAAGACCTCCACCGGCGGCGTGTTCAACAACGCCGCGCAGATCTGGAACCACACCTTCTACTGGAACTGCCTGTCGCCGAACGGCGGTGGCCAGCCGACTGGCGCCCTGGCTGACGCGATCAACGCGGCCTTCGGCTCCTTCGACAAGTTCAAGGAAGAGTTCAGCAAAGTCACCATCGGCACCTTTGGTTCCGGCTGGGGCTGGCTGGTGAAGAAGGCCGACGGCTCCCTGGCCCTGGCCAGCACCATCGGCGCCGGCTGCCCGCTGACCAGCGGTGACACCCCGCTGCTGACCTGCGACGTGTGGGAACACGCCTACTACATCGACTACCGCAACCTGCGTCCGAAGTATGTAGAAGCGTTCTGGAACCTGGTGAACTGGGACTTCGTGGCGAAGAACTTCGCTGCCTGAAGCTGACCCGGCGTCATCCCCAAGAGCCCGGCATTTGCCGGGCTCTTGCATTTCAGCCAGACCGCAAACAGCGGCCGCGCAGAAAACTTGCCAGCAATTAAGCCCTGCGCTTTGACGAGTTGCCGTTGATTACCAATACTGCTTGGGTGCAACAACTTCCTGCCGGAACAAGGAACCGCCTTTTGAAGCTGGAACTGAAAAACAGTCTGTCGCTCAAGCTGCTACGCGTCGTACTGCTCTCCGCCCTCGTGGTCGGGATCATCCTCAGCTTCTCGCAGATTGTCTTCGACGCCTATCGCGCCCGCCAGGCCGTGGCCAACGACGCCCAGCGCATTCTCGGCATGTTCCGCGATCCCTCGACCCAGGCGGTGTACAGCCTGGACCGCGAGATGGGCATGCAGGTGATCGAAGGCCTGTTCCAGCACGAGTCGGTGCAGCACGCCGCCATCGGCCACCCCAACGAACCCATGCTGGCGGAAAAATCCCGCCCACTGATGGACAAGCCAACCCGCTGGATCACCGACCCTATCCTCGGCAAGGAACAGAGCTTCTCCACCCAACTGGTGGGCAAGGGGCCCTACAGCGAATACTACGGCGACCTGACCATTGCCCTGGACACCGCACCCTACGGTGAAGACTTCGTCGCCAACTCCATCGTGATCTTCATCTCTGGCGTGCTACGCGCCTTGGCCATGGGCCTGGTGCTGTACATGGTCTACCACTGGCTGCTGACGCGGCCGCTGAGCAAGATCATCGACCACCTGTCCAACATCAACCCGGACCGTCCCAGCGAACACAAGCTGCCGATGCTCAAGGGCAACGAGAAGAACGAACTGGGGCTGTGGATCAACACCGCCAACCAGTTGCTCGCCTCCATCGAACGCAACACCCACCTGCGCCGCGAGGCGGAAACCAGCCTGCTGCGCATGTCGCAGTACGACTTTCTCACCGGCCTGCCCAACCGCCAGCTGCTGCAGCAGCAACTCGACCAGATTCTCGAAGACGCCGGACGCCTGCAACGCCGGGTTGCCGTGCTGTGCGTAGGTCTGGACGACTTCAAGGGCGTCAACGAACAGTTCAGCTACCAGACCGGTGACCAGTTGCTGGTATCCCTCGCCGATCGCCTGCGCAGCCATGGCGGCCGTCTCGGCGCCCTGGCCCGCCTGGGCGGCGACCAGTTCGCCCTGGTGCAGACCGACATCGAGCAACCCTACGAAGCTGCCGAACTCGCGCAGACCATCCTCGACGACCTGGAAGCCCCCTTCCAGCTGGAAAGCCAGGAAGTGCGCCTGCGCGCCACCATCGGCATCACCCTGTTCCCCGAGGATGGCGACCGCACCGAGAACCTGCTGCAGAAAGCCGAGCAGACCATGACCCTGGCCAAGAGCCGCTCGCGCAACCGCTACCAGTTCTTCGTCGCCAGCGTCGACAGCGAGATGCGCCGCCGTCGCGAGCTGGACAAGGATCTGCGCGAAGCCCTGGCCCGCAACGAATTCCATCTGGTCTACCAGCCGCAGATCGACTACCGCAGCCAGCAGATTGTCGGCGTTGAAGCGCTGATCCGCTGGCAGCACCCGACCCACGGTTTCATCTCGCCCGACCTGTTCATCCCACTGGCCGAGCAGAACGGCAGCATCATCACCATCGGTGAATGGGTGCTCGACCAGGCCTGTCGCCAGCTGCGCGAATGGCACGATCAGGGCTTTGCTGAACTGCGCATGGCGGTCAACCTGTCCACCGTGCAACTGCACCACGCGGAGCTGCCGCGGGTGGTCAACAACCTGTTGCAGGTCTATCGGCTGCCGCCGCGCAGCCTGGAACTGGAAGTCACCGAAACCGGCCTGATGGAAGACATCTCCACCGCAGCCCAGCACCTGCTCAGCCTGCGCCGTTCCGGCGCGCTGATCGCGATCGACGACTTCGGTACCGGCTACTCCTCGCTGACTTACCTGAAGAGTCTGCCGCTGGACAAGATCAAGATCGACAAGAGCTTCGTCCAGGACCTGTTCGAGGACGAGGACGATGCCACCATCGTACGCGCCATCATCCAGCTCGGCCGCAGCCTGGGCATGCAGGTAATCGCCGAGGGCGTGGAAACCGCCGAGCAGGAGGCCTACATCATTGCCCAGGGCTGTGACGAAGGTCAGGGCTACCTGTACAGCAAGCCCCTGCCGCCGCGCGACCTGCTGCAATACCTCAAGCAATCCCGGCGGCTCAGCGAAGTCTCGCTTGGCGAACGCCAGTAGACCGGCGCTGAGTGCAGCAAAACCCAGCACGCGGAGTCTGCTGGGCTTCGTTACAGCGCGGCTCGCCCCAAGCCACTTAGTGCCAACAGCCTGCTAGAGCGCGTTCTGCAGCAACCAGGCGGTCGCCAGCGCCCCCAGCAGACAAGCCACCGCACCAGCCGCGGCCTGCCACTGGAAGCTGCGCGCCACGTCATCCTCACCGGAACTGGACAAGAGAAATGGCTGCGCCTCGCCAGGCCGGCGCATGATGTTCTGTGCCGGCTGCAGGCTCACCTGGCGATGGCGCTGCTCGGCCTCCAGGCCGGCGGCCAGCTGCACGCGCTGCCACTCAGGCTCATCCAGGCGGCCGTCGGCATTGCTGTCGAAGCGCGTCAGCAGCCCCTGAAAATCCTGCTTCCACTCGCGCACCACCTCACCCCGGGCACGCTCCAGATCGAGTCCCGTGCGGCCACCACCCTGAGTGTGAAAGTCACCGATGGCATACAGCGGCTCGCCCGCATGCAGGCGCTCTTCCTTGTAGCGATAGCCACTCTGGTTGAACAGCAGACTGAACAGGCCGCCCCGCTCGAGGCGTAGCGGATGACGCTGACTGCCATGCCAGCTCTGCCGAGTGGCCGCGCGGACTTCGGCACCGCGTGGATCGATCAGGCATTCGCCGGTGGCATCTGCCAGTCTAAGCCAGGCCTCACTGGTGCCACTCTCGACCACCCGCCAGCGCAGCTTGTTGTTGCTGTCGCGGCTGCACTCCTCGATGCGATAGCGCCACCACACGCAGGGAGTATCGGTCAGGGGCGCGCGCAGTGGCGGCTCGACCTGTTCCTTGAGCACGCCATAAAGTTCGACAAAGCCCTGGGCCGCCGAGCGAATCTTCGAGGTCGGCGTATCCAGCAGAATGCGCGCCTGCCGCCAGCGCTGCACGCACCACCAGCCACCGCCGACACAGGCGCCCACGCTGAAGGCCAGACTCAGGGCCAGGCCCGCGACATCCGTGGCCATGGGCGCCTCAGCTGAACAGCTGTTTCAGGTCGACATCGGCCTTCTCGGCATCGCTGAACTGCAACAGCTCGGCGGCCTTGAAGGCAAAGAAGCGGGCGATCAGCACATCGGGAAACTGCTCGATGCGCACGTTGTTCAGATTGACCGCCTCGTTGTACAGCTCGCGGCGATCGGCAATGCCATTTTCCAGGCCACTGATGCGCTGCTGCAGGTGCTGAAAGCTCTCGTTGGCCTTGAGCTGCGGGTAATTCTCGGCCAGGGCGAACAGTTGGCCGAGACCGGCACGCAGACCGGTTTCCGCCTGTCCCAGGGCCTGCATATCGCCCTTCTGGCTGGCACTGGCCACGGCATTGCGCGCGGCGATCACCTGTTCCAGGGTAGTGCGCTCGTGCTGCATGTACTGCTTGCAGGTTTCCACCAGCTTGGGCAGTTCCTCATGGCGCTGTTTGAGCAGCACGTCGATATTCGACCAGGCCTTGCTCACCCCGTGCTTGAGGCGGACCAGCGCGTTGTACAGGGTGACCGCGTAGGCGGCGACGAGGAACAGGACAACCAGAACGGCAACAGTGGTCAGGCTCATGCAGGCTTCTCCCTGAGGGCTGCGAAAGATTCCGGCCGATTCTACCGGCAAATGCCACCCCACACTGCCAGCCCGAGCACAGCGGGAGAAAATCCACGGTCAGGCTTTACAGTTAATGCAAATATTTCGCATTATACTCACGTTTCTTATATCCCTCGCCGCGCCAGACCAGAAGGAATCACCATGCTTCGTAAGCCTTGGGCCGCAGCCAGCCTGCTCGCCGTTGCCATCACCCTCGCCGGTTGCGGCGAAGAAAAGACCCCGGCCAACACCGCAGCCACTACGCCGGCGGCCAGCAGCGCGGTGGATGCCAGCGCCGGCCAGGCCGTGGTCAAGCACTATGGCGATCTGGCCCTGGCCGTCTTCAGCGATGCCCTGAGCACCGCCCAGAACCTGCAGAAGGCGGTCGACGCCCTGCTCGCCCAGCCTAACGATGCCACCCTCAAGGCGGCCCGCGAAGCCTGGCTGGCCGCGCGCAAGCCGTACATGCAGAGCGAAGTGTTCCGCTTCGGCAACCCGGTGGTCGACGACTGGGAAGGCCAGCTCAACGCCTGGCCGCTGGACGAAGGCCTGATCGACTACGTGGCCAAGGACTACCAGCATGCCCTGGGCAACCCGGGCGCGCAGGCCAACATCATCGCCAACCGCGAGCTGCAGGTCGGCGAAGACAAGATCGACGTGAGCACCATCAACGGTGAACTGCTGGCCAGCCTGAATGAGCTGGGCGGCTCCGAAGCCAACGTCGCCACCGGCTACCACGCCATCGAGTTCCTTCTCTGGGGCCAGGACCTCAACGGCACCAACCCCGGTGCCGGCAATCGCCCGGCCACAGACTTTGCCCAGGGCGAAGCCTGCACCGCCGGCAACTGCGAGCGCCGCGCCGAGTTCCTCAAGGCTGCCACCGGCCTGCTGGTCAGCGACCTGGAATACATGGTCGGCCAGTGGCAGACCGGCAAGGCCGACAACTACCGCGCCAAGCTGGAAGCCGAGCCGGCCGACAGCGGCCTGCGCAAGATGCTGTTCGGCATGGGCAGCCTGTCCCTGGGCGAGCTGGCCGGCGAGCGCATGAAAGTCGCGCTGGAAGCCAACTCCACCGAAGACGAGCACGACTGCTTCAGCGACAACACCCACAACTCGCACTTCTTCAACGCCAAGGGCATCCGCAACGTCTACTTGGGCGAATACCAGAAGGTCGACGGCAGCACCCTGACTGGCCCGAGCCTGTCCAGCCTGGTGGCCAAGGCCGACACCCAGACCGACAGCACCCTCAAGGCAGACCTGGAGGCGACCGAAGGCAAGCTGCAGGTCCTGGTGGACAGCGCCAACAATGGCCAGCACTTCGATCAACTGATCGCCGCCGAAAACAGCGCCGGCCAGCAGATCGTCCGCGACGCCATTGCCGCACTGGTCAAGCAGACCGCCGCGATCGAGCAGGCCTCGGCCAAGCTGGGCATCAACGAACTGAAGCCGGACACCGCCGACCACCAGTTCTGATCCCCCGCAGTTACGCGAACGGGATGCCCTGCGGCATCCCGTTTGTTTTTCCGCCAGGGTGCGACGCCATGCCGCCACCGTGAATGGCAATTGTTCTTATTTCAAAAAGCGCTAGCTGTTACCCTGGCGCCCTCGTTTTCTCCAGGTGTTTGCCATGCCTGTTTCGCCTCGTCTCTTGCCGCTGCTACTGGCCGCCCTGTTGGCCGGCTGCGATGCCCAGCAGGCCGATTTCAGCCGTGCCGAGCCGGGTGAAGCCCTCTCTGGCGGCACCGCCAGCGTGGCCCAGGTCGACCACAACGCCTTCTCCATGCCTTCGGCCAACCTGACGCCGGTGCGCCGCCTGGACTTCAGCGTCGGCAACAGTTTCTTCCGCGCGCCCTGGGTCATCGCGCCCTCGACCACCACCGCTCGTGATGGTCTCGGCCCGCTGTTCAACACCAACGCCTGCCAGAACTGCCATATCAAGGATGGTCGCGGTCACCCACCGGCAGCCGACGCGGCCAGCGCCGTATCCATGCTGCTACGCCTGTCAATTCCCGCCACGCCGGGCCAGGAAGCACAGCTGCAGCGCCACGGCGTGATCGCCGAACCTACCTACGGCGGCCAGCTGCAGGACATGGCCATCCCCGGCCACGCCCCCGAAGGCAGGATCCGCTTGGAGTGGCACACACAGCGCATCACCCTGGCCGACGGCAGCGAAGTCGAGTTGCGTCAGCCAAAACTGCAGCTCAGCGACCTCGGCTATGGTCCGCTGCACCCGCAGACGCAATTCTCCCTGCGCATCGCACCGCCCATGATCGGCCTCGGCCTGCTCGAAGCCATTGCCGATGCCGACCTGCTGGCACTCGCCGACCCCGACGACAGCAATGGCGACGGTATCAGCGGCCGCGCCAATCAGGTGTGGGATGACGCCCGCGGGCAGAGCATGATCGGCCGCTTCGGCTGGAAGGCCGGGCAACCCACCCTGAACCAGCAGAACGCCCACGCCTTTGCCGGAGACATGGGCCTGACCACCTCGCTGCTGCCCGCCGATGACTGCACGGCGGCACAAGCCGCCTGCCAGCAGATGCCCAATGGCGGCAGCCCCGAGGTCAGCGACAACATCCTCGCCAGCGTGCTGTTCTACAGCCGCAACCTGGCCGTTCCGCAACGCCGCCAGGTCGACGCGCCGCAGGTGCTCAAGGGCAAGGCACTGTTCCATCAGGCCGGCTGCGCCAGTTGCCACACCCCGAAGTTCATCACCCGCGCCGACGCAGCGGAGCCAGAACTGGCTGGCCAGACCATTCGCCCCTATAGCGATCTGCTGCTGCACGACATGGGTCCCGGCCTTGCCGACCAGCGCCCCGAGTTTCTCGCCAGCGGTCAGGAGTGGCGCACCCCGCCGCTATGGGGCATCGGCCTGACGCAGCAGGTCAGTGGTCATACCCAATTCCTTCACGATGGCCGGGCGCGTAATCTGCTCGAAGCCATTTTCTGGCATGGCGGCGAAGCCCAGGCTGCCCGCGATGCCGTCAGTCATTTCAGCCGCGATGAGCGCGAGGCCCTGCTGGCCTTCCTCAATTCCCTGTAACGGAGCTCCCATGCGCAAGACTCTGCTCGCCCTTTCCTGCCTGACCCTGGTCGCCTGCAACCCGGCGCCAGACCAGGCCAGCATCAGCCGGCAACTGGCCACGCAGCAGGTGCTGCCGGCTTACCAGGCCTGGCTGCAGGCCAATCAACAACTGAGCCAGAGCGCCACTGCGTTCTGCCAGGGCAGCGCCGACCTGGCCCAGGCCCGCCAGCAACTGCTGACCGTACAGCAGCACTGGGCGGCCCTGCAGCCGGTCGCCGTGGGCCCGTTGAGCGAAGGCAATCTGGCCTGGCAGGTGCAGTTCTGGCCGGACAAGAAGAACCTGGTGCAGCGCCAGGTCGAGGCGCTGCTCACCAGCAAGCCGCAGCTGAATCAGGCCGATCTGGACTCGGCCAGCGTGGTGGTTCAGGGCCTGAGCGCCTATGAATACGTGCTGTTCGATCAGGCCATTGACCTTACCCAGGCCGAGCAGAAAGCCCGCTACTGCCCCCTGCTGACCAGCATCGCCGCCCATCAGCAGCAACTGGCCGGCCACGTGCTGGAACAGTGGCAGGCCAAAGACGGCATGCTCGCCGAGCTCAGCCAGTTCCCCAATGCCCGCTTTGCCGATGGCCAGGAAGCCGTGGCCGAACTGCTGCGTACCCAGGTCAATGCCCTGGAACTGCTGAAGAAGAAGCTCGGCACTCCGCTTGGCCGGCAGAGCAAGGGTCAGCCGCAGCCGTACCAGGCCGAAGCCTGGCGCAGTCAGGCCTCGCTGGCGCTGATCGGCGCCAGCCTCGGCAGCGCCCAGACACTCTGGGAGGGCAGTGAAGATGGCAGCCTGCGTCAGTTGCTGCCCAGCGCCCAGCAGGCCCTGGCCGAGCAGATCGACCAGGCCTGGCTGGACACCCAAGCCCAGTTCAAGGCCCTCGACCAGCCGCTGGATGCACTGCTCAAGGACGCTGCCGGACGTGAACGCCTGAATGTCTTCTATGACAGCCTGAGCCGTCTACACCAGCTGCATGCCAGCCAACTGGCCAAGGCGCTGAATATCCAGCTCGGCTTCAACGCCCACGACGGAGACTGACATGCAGCGCCGCACCTTCCTCGGCCTCGGCGCCGGCCTGCTCGGTGGTGCTCTGCTGGCCGGCTGGCAGCTGGGGCGCCGTGACGGTCAGCCGCTGCTGCTGTCGGCGCGCAACGACAGCCAGGGCCGGCACTATGCGGTGGGCTATGACCTGGATGGCAACCAGCGCTTTGCCACCGAAGTGGCGCAGCGCTGCCATGACGCGGTGCCCCACCCCTACCTCTCACTGGCCCTGTTCGTCGCGCGTCGCCCCGGTACCCAGAGCTACCTGATCGACACCCGCGACGGCCGCCTGCTGCAGACCCTGGATTCCCCGGCCAACCGGCACTTCTATGGCCACGCCGTGTTCCATCACTCGGGCGACTGGCTGTACAGCACCGAAAATGACACCCGCGATCCGGGTCGCGGCGTGCTCGGGGTCTACCACGTCAGTCAGGGGCGCCTTGCGCGCAGCCATGAGCTCTCAACCCACGGTATCGGCCCGCACCAGTTGCTGTGGATGCCCGATGGCGAAACCCTGGTGGTAGCCAACGGCGGCATCCGCACCGAGGCAGACAGCCGCGAGGCAATGAACCTCGATGCCATGGATTCCAGCCTGGTCCTGCTCGACCGCCAGGGCCGGCTGCTCAGCCGTGATCGCCTGGCCCAGCCACTCAACAGCATCCGCCACCTGGCCGTGGTCAGCGACGGTACCGTGGTCAGTTCACAGCAATACGAAGGCGAGCCCGGCGAACGCAGCGATCTGCTCGCCATCAAGCGGCCCGGCCAGGCCCTGCAGCCCTTCCCCATGGCCCAGCAGCAGTGGCAGGCGATGAGCCAGTACACCGCCAGCGTGGCAGTGCACAGCGAACTGCGCCTGCTGGCCGCCAGTGCCCCGCGCGGCAACCGCCTGCTGATCTGGAATCTGGACAGTGCCGAGTTGCGCCTGGACCTGCCACTGCCGGACTGCGCTGGCGTCGCCGCCGTGCCGCAGGGCTTCGTCGCCACTTCCGGGCAGGCACGCTGCCGGCTGATCGACTGTCGCCAGCCAGCCCTAACCAGCACCCCGCTGCACCTGCCAGCGGCCTTGTGGGACAACCATCTGCGCCTGGCCTGAGGCAATACCCTCACTCAAGTTGCAGGTCTGGTAGCCGACCTATACTGCTACCACCCTGCACGCTGAGTGAGACCGTCCTGATGAACACATCCCTGCGTACCCAGAGCCTGGCTCTGCTCGGCGGCAGCCTGCTGCTGATGCTGCTGATTGCTCTGGGTTGCTTCCAGTTCCTGTCCGGCAACATCCAGGCCTACCAGCACCTGATTCTGCACGAGGTCAAAACCGCCAGCCTGGTGGACAAGGCCAATGTCGAATTCAAGGTGCAGGTCCAGGAATGGAAGAACGTGCTGCTACGTGGCAGCGACCCGGCGTCGCTTGAAAAACACTGGAGCGGCTTCACCAGCCAGGAAGCCAAGGTCCAGGAAACCCTCGGCGAACTGCTGGCCCTGCCTGCCTTGGACGGCAAGCTCAGGCAGCAGGTCGACAGCCTGAAGACGGCACACAGCAGCATGGGCCAGGCCTACCGCAAGGGACGTGAAGCCTTCCTCGCCGCCAATGGCGAGAGCAAGGCCGGCGATGCCGCGGTCAAGGGTATCGACCGCGCCACAAGCGAGCAGATGAGTGTCCTGGTCGAGCAACTGCACCTGCAGACCAGCGCCGAGGCCAAGCAGCTGGCGGACCGTGCCAGCAGCACCATCGGCATCGGCATCGGTATTCTGATAGTCACCGCACTGATCATCGCCGGGCTCAGCCTATGGCTGGTCAACCGCACCCTGCTGCTGCCGATCGGCAAGCTGACCGGCCACCTCGAACAACTCAGCCGCGGCCAGATCGGCCGGCGCCTGGACAATGAGCGCCGCGATGAAATCGGTCGTCTGACCGACGCTGCCAACGTACTGCGCGACTTCCTCGCCGACGCCAGCCAGCAACTGCACCACAGCACCCGCGAGCTGGACAGCGCCAGCGGCAACCTGAACGCCATTGCCACCCTGATGACCCAGGGCGTCAGCGAACAGTTCGACCGTACCGACCAGGTCGCCACGGCCATGCAGGAGATGTCCGCCACCGCCCAGGAAGTAGCGCGCCACGCGGCTGATGCGGCCCACGCCGCCGATGCCGCCGACACCTCGGCCCGCCAGGGCGGCCGGGTGATGCAGGCCACCATCGAAACCATCACCGCCATTCGCGGCGAGATCAGCAACACCACGACGGTGATCCGCCGCCTGGAAGAAGACAGCGGACGCATCGGCAAGGTGCTGGAAGTCATCCGCGGCATCGCCGAACAGACCAACCTGCTGGCCCTCAACGCCGCCATCGAGGCCGCCCGCGCCGGTGATGCCGGGCGTGGCTTCGCCGTGGTGGCCGACGAGGTGCGCACCCTGGCCCAGCGCACCGCCGAGTCCACCGCCGAGATCCACCAGATCATCGACACGGTGCAAAACGGTGCGCTCAACGCCGTGCGCGCCATCGAGGGCGGCCAGCAGCGCAGCGAGGATGGCGTGACCCAGGTTACCGAAGCCGGCGCCATGCTGCAGCACATCACCAGCGCGGTGGAGTCGATCCGCGACATGAACCGGCAGATCGCCACCGCCGCCGAGGAGCAGACCTCGGTGGCCGAGGATATTTCGCAGAACCTCACCGAGATCACCGCCATCGCCCACAGCAACCAGGACAACGTGCAACGCACCCATGCCGCCAGCCAGGTGCTGGGTGATCTGTCGCAGCAACTGGGGCTGGTCAGCGCGCGCCTGCAGATATAGTCAACATGCCCCCAGAGGCGCACTCCCGCGCCTCCGGACACCTCTTGCAAAGCCTGTTTTTTGACTTGGCGGACAACTGCGCATAACGTTCACGGCCTGCTCCATACAGTCCCTCTTTCCTGGCCAAGGATTCGCATCATGTTGCGCCGTCGCATGCTCATCATGCTGGGGATCACCCTTGTGGTGGTTCTCGCTCTCGCTGCTTACAAAGGCTTCTCCATCTACCAGCAGGTGCAGATGTTTTCCGCGCCGCAACCGGCCATCAATGTGTCGGCGGCGCCCGCCGAGCAGCGCCCGTGGCAGGCCCGCATGCCGGCCATCGGCACGCTCAAGGCGTTCCAGGGCGTCGACCTCAGCACCGAGGTCGACGGCACCGTGCGCGAACTGCTGTTCCAGTCCGGCGAGCGGGTCAGTCAAGGCCAGCCGCTGCTGCAACTGGACAGTGCGGTGGAGCGCGCCATTCTGCAGACCGCCATCGCCGTGCGCGGCCTGGCGCGGGTCGAGTTCGAACGCGGCAAGAACCTGGCCGCCAAACAGGCCATTTCCAAGAGCGAGTTCGACCGACTCAACGCCGAGCTGCTCAAGGCCGAGGCCAGCGTCGCCCAGCTTCAGGCCAGTCTGGACAAGAAGCGCCTGCATGCGCCGTTCAGCGGCACCATCGGCATCCGCCAGGTGGATGTCGGTGACTTCGTCAGTACCAGCACCGTGATCGCCACCCTGCAGGACCTGTCGCAGCTGTTCATCGATTTCTACCTGCCCGAGCAGGCCGCGCCCAAGCTGGCCGTCGGCCAACAGGTCGAGGTCAGCGTGGCCGCCTACCCGGACGAGCAGTTCAAGGCCGAGATCGTCGCCCTCAACCCCAGGGTCGAGGACAGCACGCGCAACCTGCAGATCCGCGCCCAGTTGCCCAACCCGCAGGGCAAGCTGCTGCCGGGCATGTTCGCCAACCTCTCCGTGCTGCTGCCCGGCCAGGCCGAAGCCCTGACCGTGGCGGAAACCGCGATCACCTTCACCCTGTATGGCAATTCCGTCTACGTGGTGGTGCCCAAGCAGGGTGACGACGGCAAGCCGCAGCTGGATGACAAGGGCCAGCCCTACCTGGTGGTCGAGCGCCGCTTCGTCAAGACCGGCGAACGGCGTGCCGGCCTGGTGGTCGTCGAGAGCGGCCTCAAGGCCGGCGAGCAGGTGGTCACCTCCGGCCAGCTCAAGCTGGATAACGGCGCCCATGTGGCGATAGTCGCCGACACGGCCCTCACCCTGAATCAGGACGCCAGCGCCGCCCAATAAGCGGCGCCAAGGACCCCCAGCATGGCTTTTACCGATCCCTTTATCCGCCGCCCGGTGCTGGCCAGCGTGGTCAGCCTGCTGATCATCCTGCTCGGCATGCAGGCGTTCAGCAAACTGACCATCCGCCAGTACCCGCAGATGGAAAACGCTCTGATCACGGTGACCACCGCCTACCCCGGGGCCAACGCCGAGACCATTCAGGGCTACATCACCCAGCCGCTGCAGCAGAGCCTGGCCAGCGCCGAAGGCATCGACTACATGACCTCGGTCAGCCAGCAGAACGCCTCGGTCATCTCCATCTACGCGCGCATCGGCACCGACACCAACCGCCTGTTCACCGAACTGCTGGCCAAGGCCAATGAGGTGAAAAACCAGCTGCCGCAGGACGCCGAAGATCCGGTACTGTCCAAGGAAGCGGCCGACTCCACGGCGCTGATGTACGTCAGCTTCTACAGCGACGAGCTGTCCAACCCGCAGATCACCGATTACCTCTCCCGGGTCATCCAGCCCAAGCTGGCCACCCTGCCGGGGCTTGCCGAGGCGCAGATCCTCGGCAATCAGGTATTCGCCATGCGCCTGTGGCTCGACCCGGTGAAGATGGCCGCCTATGGCATTTCCGCCGCCGAGCTGAACAGCGCCGTGCAGCGCTACAACTTCCTCGCCGCCGCCGGCGAAGTGAAGGGCCAGTACGTGGTCACCAGCATCAACGCCAGCACCGACCTGAAATCGCCGGAGGCCTTCGGCGCCATTCCGGTGAAGACCGAGGGTGACCGCCGCGTACTGGTGCGTGACATCGCCCGCGTCGAAATGGGCGCGGCAAACTACGATTCGATCAGCTCCTTCAGCGGCATTCCCTCGGTGTACATCGCCATCAAGGGCACGCCCAGTGCCAACCCGCTGGACGTGATCAAGCATGTGCGCGCCGCGCTGCCGGAGATCGAGGCACAACTGCCGCCGAACCTGAAAGTCTCCATCGCCTACGACGCCACCCGTTTCATCCAGGCCTCCATAGACGAAGTGGTGAAGACCCTGGCAGAGGCGGTGCTGATCGTCATAGTGGTCGTCTTCCTGTTCCTCGGCGCGTTCCGCTCGGTGCTGATCCCGGTGATCACCATCCCGCTGTCGATGATCGGCGTGCTGTTCTTCATGCAGCTGATGGGTTATTCGATCAACCTGCTGACCCTGCTGGCCATGGTGCTGGCCATCGGCCTGGTGGTGGACGATGCCATCGTCGTGGTGGAAAACATCCACCGTCATATCGAGGAGGGCAAGACGCCGTTCCAGGCCGCCATCGAAGGCGCACGGGAAATTGCCATTCCGGTGGTTTCGATGACCATCACCCTGGCAGCGGTCTACGCCCCCATCGGCTTCCTTGAGGGCCTCACCGGCGCACTGTTCAAGGAGTTTGCCCTGACCCTGGCCGGCGCGGTGATCATCTCCGGCATCGTCGCCCTGACCCTGTCGCCGATGATGTGCGCCAAGCTACTGCGCCATGAGGAAAACCCCAGTGGCCTGGCCCATCGCCTCGACCAGATTTTCGACCGGCTCAAGCGGCGCTACCAGGCGGCCCTGCACGGCACCCTCAACACCCGTCCGGTGGTGGTGGTGTTCGCCCTGATCGTGATGGCGCTGATCCCGGCGCTGCTCAAGTTCAGCAAGAGCGAACTGGCGCCGGAGGAAGACCAGGGCATCGTCTTCCTCATTTCCAATGCGCCGCAGACCAGCAACCTGGACTACCTGAACGCCTACACCAAGGCCTTCGAGGAAATTTTCCGCAGCTTCCCCGAGTACTACTCGTCGTTCCAGATCAACGGCTTCGATGGCGTGCAATCGGGCATCGGCGGCTTCCTGCTCAAGCCCTGGGACGAGCGCGAGCGCACCCAGATGGAGCTGCTGCAGGAGGTGCAGGGCAAGCTCAACCAGATCACCGGTCTGCAGATCTTCGGCTTCAACCTGCCGGCCCTGCCGGGCACCGGTGAAGGGCTGCCGTTCCAGTTCGTGATCAACACGCCGAACGACTACGAGTCGCTGCTGCAGGTAGCCGAACGGGTCAAGCAGGAGGCCATGGCCTCCGGCAAGTTCGCCTTCCTCAACGTCGACCTGGCATTCGACAAGCCAGAAGTGGTGGTCGAGATCGACCGCGAGAAGGCGGCGCAGATGGGCGTGTCGATGCAGGACCTGGGCAGCACCCTGGCCATCCTGCTCGGCGAGGGCGAGATCAACCGTTTCACCATCGACGGCCGTAGCTACAAGGTGATTGCTCAGGTCGAGCGCGCCTACCGCGACAATCCGCGCTGGCTGAACAAGTACCACGTGAAGAACGAGAGCGGGCAGATGGTGCCGCTGGCCACCCTGATCAGCATCAGCGACCGCGCGCGGCCGACCCGTCTGAAACAGTTCCAGCAGCTCAACTCGGCGATCATCGAAGGCGTGCCGATCGTCAGCATGGGCGATGCCGTGGATACCATGCAGACCATCGCCAAGGCCCAGGCCCCGCGCGGTTATGCCTTCGACTACGCGGGTGCCTCGCGGCAGTTCGTCCAGGAGGGCAATGCCCTGCTGCTGACCTTCGGCCTCGCGCTGGCCATCATCTTCCTGGTGCTGGCGGCGCAGTTCGAGAGCTTCCGCGATCCGCTGGTGATTCTGGTCACCGTGCCGCTGTCGATCTGCGGGGCATTGCTGCCGATCTTCCTCGGCGTATCGACCATGAACATCTACACCCAGGTCGGCCTGGTGACGCTGATAGGCCTGATCAGCAAGCACGGCATCCTAATCGTCGAGTTCGCCAACCAGCTGCAGCGCGAGAAGGGGCTGTCTGTGCGCGAGGCGGTGGAAGAAGCGGCTTCGATCCGCCTGCGCCCGGTGCTGATGACCACGGCGGCGATGGTCTTCGGCATGGTGCCACTGATCCTCGCCAGTGGCGCCGGCGCCGAGAGCCGTTTCGACATCGGCATCGTGATCGCCGCCGGCATGACCGTGGGCACCCTGTTCACCCTGTTCGTCCTGCCCTGCGTGTACAGCCTGCTGGCCAAGCCGCACCGGGCTGAGCCTGCCCTGGAGCCCGGCACTTCACACTGAGTGTGACCGGACGAAAAAGCCCCGCAGTGCGGGGCTTTTTCTTGTCAGGCCGAACTCAGTACTGCTGGTACTGGCCGGACTGCGGCGCCTGCTGCTGGGCACCCGGCAGCGGACGCAGGGTGACTTCCACCCGGCGGTTCTGCGCGCGGCCATCGGCGGTGGCGTTGCTGGCAATCGGTTGATCCGGACCGGCGCCGCGCGAACTCAGGCGCGAGCCATCCACACCTTGGGCTGTCAGGTAATTAGCCACGCTCTGCGCACGACGCTGCGACAGGTTCATGTTGTAGCTGTGGCTGCCAGTGCTGTCGGTGTGGCCGACGATCTCGATGCTGTTCTGGTTGTACTGGCGGAACGAGTTGGCCAGGTTGTTCAGCGGCGCGTAGAAGCTGCTGGCAATGGCATCGGAGTCGGTAGCGAAGGTGATATTGCCGGGCATGATCAGCTGGATGGTGTCGCCCTGACGCTGCACCTGCACACCGGTGCCCTGCATCTGCCGGCGCAACTCTTCTTCCTGCTTGTCGGCGTAGTAGCCGTAGCCACCGCCGGCGGCCGCACCAACTGCGGCGCCGATCAGCGCGCCCTTGCCGCGGTTGTCATGGTTGATCAGGGCGCCGGCGGCCGCACCCGCCAGTGCACCAAGGCCACCATAGACGGCGGTCTTGTTGGTGTCGCCCTGGGCGGACTGGTCATAGGGGTTCTGCGAGGCACAGCCGCTGAGCAGGCTGGCAGCCAGCAGGGCTACGGCGAAACGATGGGGGGTCATGATCAACTCCTGGTCAATGAACGGCGGCCCGAACGGGGTTGCAGATTGGAACACAACAACACGCAGAGATTCCGTGAATCACGCACGCACGAAGGGGTTCTCACGCATCTCGTCACCCAGCCGGGTATCCGGGCCGTGTCCGGTCACCACGGTGGCCTCCTCGTCCAGTGTATACAGGCGCTGGCGAATCGAGCGCTCGATGGTCGGATAGTCGCCGCCCCACAGGTCGGTACGGCCGATGCCGCGCTTGAACAGGGTGTCACCGGCGATCAGCAGCTTGGCCTGGGGAAACCAGAAGCTCATGGAACCGGGTGTGTGCCCCGGCGTGTGCAGAGCCACGCCGCAGCCGCAGGCCAGCGCCTCGTCATCGGCCAGCCACTGGTCAGGGCTGGGCACCGGCGTGTAGGGCACACCGAACAGACGGCACTGCATTTCCAGATTGTCCCAGAGGAACTGGTCATCCTTATGCAGGTGCAGACTGGCGCCGGTCTTCTCCTTCATCTGCCCGGAGGCGAGGAAGTGATCCAGGTGCGCGTGGGTGTGGATGATACTGACCACCTTGAGCCCCAGGGCATCGAGGCGCGCCAGGATATGTTCATGATCGCCACCCGGATCGACCACGATGGCCTTCTTGGTGACCGGGTCGCCGATGATGGTGCAGTTGCACTGCAGGGGGCCGACGGGGAAGGTTTCACGGATCAGGGCCGGCTGGCTCATGGGGCGGTCTCCACAGACGAATCGGGCAGGCAAAGGTCGCCACGATAATCGCTGGGCAGCCGCCCCGTCCATTTGCGGAAGGCGCGGCGGAAGTTGGAAGCATCGTTGAAGCCCAGCAGGTAGGCGATCTCCTGCAGTGGCAGGTGGGTGGTACTGAGGTACTGCAGGGCCAGACGCTTGCGCACCTCGTCGAGCACCTGCTGGTAGCTGGTGCCCTGACTAGCCAGATGCCGGCGCAGGCTGCGACCACTGGTGTGCAGGGCGCGCGCCACGCTGTCCAAGTCGGGAAACTCTCCAGGGCGCGCCAGCAGCAGGCGGCGCAGCCTTGGCAGCAGGCCTTCCTGAACGTCCAGCGTGGCCAGCAACGCCTCGCACTGCTGCTCGCACATCTGCACCGTCGCCGGGTTGGCCAGGGCCATGGGCCGCGCCAGATAGTGCCGGGGGATGCTCAGCCAGTGCTGGGCCTGGTCGAACTGCGGGGCGACGCCGAACTGCTGGCGATACCGCTCGGCATAGGCCGGTGCCGGATAGGCAAAGCCCAGGGCGAAATCCGCCGGCGGCTCACCCAGCAGAAAACCGGCGATGGTGTGCAGGCTACCGAACAGGCCTTCGGCGGCAAAGCGCGACAGCGGCCCCAACGGCAGGCTCTCGCTGGCTCGCAGCTGCAGATGGCTGTCGCCCTCCAGCAGTTCCAGGTCGAAGGCCAGACCGAGCACCCGGTAGTACTTGAGTGCGAACTGCAGGGCCTGGCCAAAGCTCGCGCTGGAGAGCACCGCATAGCCGAGGATGCCGTGCGTCGACACATTCAGGCGCTGGCCCATGGCCAGGCCCAGCGCCTCATCGGCGGTGAGCGCCAGGGCGGCAAAGGCCAGCTGGTTGAAATCGAGAAACGACAAACGGCCATTGGGCGCCCCGAGCACTTCCGCGCGCACGCCGGCCCGCTGGAGCAGCTGTTCGCGGCGGATACCGCGCTCCTCGGCCAGCCCCAGCAGGACCTCGGCATAGGCCACCGGCACCAGCTCGGCTGTGGGGGTCATGGCTTGCTTCATCGTAGGGTTCTCGTCGCGTCGCACATGGCCGGAAATGACCTGCAATTTGGCAGAAGATAACCTTGTCCGACAAACCGCCACAAGCCCATAGTCAACGCTACCTCACCCAGCTTCGTGCTGGGCCACAACAAGAACAACGATCTCGATACCGGGAGCCCGCCATGGCCAGTACCACCCCCGCAGGTCTGGAAATCCGTCCACGTCAGCTGGACTTCGACCTGCCCAATCCCCTGCCGCGCCACTGGCACGGCGGCGATGCCTTCAAGACCCACATGTTCAATGCCATGTCGGTGCTGTTCCCCGATGGCGAGCGCTTCTTCATCGAGTCGGTGCGCCTGTTCCGCGAACAGATCGAAGACCCGGTGCTGAAAGAGCAGATCCGCGGTTTCATTGGCCAGGAAGGTCACCACAGCCACGAGCACTTGGCCTACAACCAGCGCCTGCGCGAGCTGGGCTATGACATCGATTACTTGGAGCGCGGCCTGAAGAAGCGCCTGACCTTCGTCAAGAAGCACCTGCCGCACGATGCCCAGCTGGCTTCGACCTGCGCGGTCGAGCACTTCACCGCGATCATGGCCGACGCCCTGCTGAAAGATCCGCAGTGGCTCGCCGGTGCCGACCCGAAGATGGCCCGCCTGTGGCGCTGGCATGCCCTGGAAGAGACCGAACACAAGGCCGTGGCCTTCGATGTCTACCAGCAGACCTGTGGCAGCCGCTGGCTGCTGCGCCGCGCCATGCTGCAAAGCACCTTCTTCTTCACCTGGGACACCACCAAGGGCCTGCTGCACATGCTCAAGCGCGACGGCCTGCTGTGGAACTGGCGGGTCTGGCGTGATGGCCTGACCTGGCTGTGGGGCAAGGACGGTATCTACCGCAAGCTGGTCGGCGTGTACCTGGATTTCTACCGCGGTGACTTCCACCCCTGGCAGCACAACAACCTTGAGCTGGTGGCCCAGTTCAAGGGTGACTACGAGCCGCAAAGCAGCGCCGCCGCCTGACAGCGGCGCAAACGAAAAAGGCCCCTCGAGGGGCCTTTTTGCTGTCTGAATAATCAATCAGCTGCGCAGGAAGGCCAACGCATCGGCCGCCGACAGCTCGGGAATTTCCTCCATCGGAATATGCCCGACACCCGCATAGACCTTGACCTGCAACCCCGGCACGTCACGCTGCCAGAGCGGTACGTGCTTGGGCGAAATCCAGCGGTCCAGCTCACCCCACATCAGCAGAGTGGGCATTTTCAACTCGGCCACGCGGGCACCGGTGCCTTCCAGTTCGGTGCGGTTGACGCCCAATAGCACCCGGAAGATTTCCATCATGCCGCGGCGGTTGCCGGGACGCCGGGTCAGGTCGTAGTAACGCTGCACCACACCTGCCTTGATGCGACCTGCGTCGCCGTAGACTTCCTTGATGCCCTGAGCGATCAGCGCCCGCGGCATCCAAAGCGGCATCGCCCAGGTGGCCCCCGGCAGTTCAGCAGCCGCAATCATCCACGGTACCTTGCGCATCTGGTAGCCCGCCGGGTCAAGCATGATCAGTTTTTCCACCCGCTGCGGCTGCGCCAGGGCGAAGTTCCAGGCGATATAACCACCCAGCGAGTTTCCGATGATCGAGGCTTTGCCTACCTTGAGGAAGTCCAGCAGGCTGGTCATGACCTTGAGCATGCGCTCGGCGTTGTACACGCCATCGCGCGCAGGGCCGGTCAGGCCGAAACCGGGGACATCGAAGCGGATGATGCGGTAATCGCTGGCCATGGCCTGCACCCAGCCATCCCAGGTATGCAGCGAAGCCACCACGCCATGAATCATTACCAGCACCGGGCCGTTGGCGTTGCCCTCGTCACGGTAATGCACATTGAAACCGTCCAGCTCGACATAGCGTGAGCCGTCGCGGGCATTGCCGTAACGCGACTTCACGGCATCCAGCGGCAGCTCGCCAAACCCCAGGCGGGCCAGGCCATTGGCCAGTGGTGGCAGCATGGCCGCAGGCAGGGAGGCGGTGGAAGCAGACATGGCAGAACTCCTGGCTTGTTATTGTTCCACCATCAGAGCACGACACCGACCATCATGCGCCCCAACCTAGGTCGTGCGAGGACAAAGCACCGCCAGCAAAAGGTCGCCCAGCACGGTCTTGGCCTCGCCGATCTCCTGCCGTGGCGCGGCGCGGTTGAGCAGATTGAGCGAGGCCGCCTCCATCGCCCAGATCAGCGCCTGGTAGGTCAGCGTCGGGAACTCCTTGCCGGTCAGGGCCAGGCGTTGCTGCAACAGCGCCTGCATTTCGGCATGGGCCTGCTGACGATGCACCGCCAGCGGCGAGTCGCCGCGTAGCGCCTCTTCCTGCATCAGGCGGATGATCGGCCCCACCGACAGGTGATAGTCGAAGAACAATCCGACCATGGCGCGCAGCCAGCTCTCCATATCGGCTCCCGGCTGCAATTCGCGAAAGCGCGCCAGCAGCAGCGCCACCGCCGTGCAGTAGATGCCCTCGAGCACGTCCATCTTGTTGGCGAAATATTTGTAGAACGTGCGCCGCGAAACCTGGGCAGCCTCCAGCAGATCATTCACCGTGGTGTCGGCCAGCCCCTTGCGCACGAACACCGGGATTGCGGCCAGCTGGATATTGGTGCGCTGCAGATGGCTGACCAGCGGTCCCTCGCCCTGCTCGCGCGCTACCGCCTGCACCCCGCCAAGGTCCTCGAATACCGCACGCACCACACCCAGATCGGCCTGATTCATCTTCGCTCCAGAACTGCCAAACCCCACCCAAGACAGGGTGACTCCGTCAGGGACAAGCCGTTACTCTTGCCGCGCCCCTTGCTGCGGATACCCGTCATGACCCTAACACGCCGACTGCTCTGGCCGCTGGCCATCCTTTTACTAGTCAGCAGTCGCCTGCCCGCCGCCGAGCTGTTCTACCTGGGGCAGAAGATTCCCGACATCCAGCGTCCCTGGAGCAGTGGCGACTACCGCCTGCTGATCGAGGCGCTGGACAAGATCGACAAGACCCAGGTCAACGCCCTGCCCCGACGCAGCGGCGAGTTCACCGGGCCGATCTACCAGCGCATGACCAGCCCGGACAACTTCAAGCCACAGCTGAACATCTATGCACCGCTGGAGCTGCGCCAGAACGAGGCCCGCGAGGTGCTGTTCCAGCTCAAGGAGCTGATGCGTCTGTACTTCGACTTCAAGGCCGTGCAGCAGCCGTACGGCGCCGAAGCGCTCGGTCTGATGACCTACTCACTGCGTCAGCAGGCCATCCTGTTCACCCTCACCACCGAGTTCTGGATGACCCTGGCGGCCAGCGAACAAGGCAGCCCGGTGCGTTTGAAAGGCCTGGGCGAAACCAAGGCGGCGGCGGCTATGCTGACCTCCAGCGCCATCGACTACCTCGACCTGACCAAGCAGTTCGACCGCGAGGAACTGGTGTTGTATAGCGCCGAGCTGGCTAAACAGTTGCCCGACCTATTCGTCCACCTGCAGCAGCCGGTACGCGTCGACCTGCTCACTCGCATCGAGACCCTGAGCCGCCAGCACGCCTACACCGAGGTGCGTAGCAATATGGCCGACCTGCTACCGGTACTCAGCGCGATTCAGGACGATGTCAGTCGCCAGCTGGCCAAGCCGGCGCCCGGTACGGCGCCGGTCAAACGTCTCGACCTGTCGCTACCGGCCAGCGAGGCAACACCGGCCCTACCAGCGGGCAAACCCTAAGAACCTGTTCAAACGGATCAATCCAGAAGTCCCAAAGCCTTGGCATGCGCCACGGCCTGGGTGCGGCGCTCCACGCCGAGCTTGCCGTTGATATGACGGGCATGGGTTTTGACTGTGTGCAGGGAGATGAACAGGCGCTCGCTGATTTCCTGGTTGGAACAGCCCTGCGCAATCAGCCGCAGGACGGCCAGCTCACGAGCACTGAGAGCCTCGCCGCCGGCTGTCTGGATAACGGGCGCCTCACTGGCATTCAGCGGCAACAAGGCCTGCAAATCGCTGCGCAAGGCGCTGGGCGCCCGCAGGGCCAACTGCTCGGCCAACCACTGCGGCTGATGACCGAGTAACTCCTGGAATGGCAGCAGGGCACCACCGGCTGCCCCCTGCAAGGCGACCGAGAGACTTTGCTGGGCCTCGCGTTCACGCCCATCGGCGTGCAGCAGCAGGCTCAGCTGCACCTGCGCCATCACGGCCAACAGCAGCGCCCCGGCATTCTGCGCATGCAGGATCAGCCCCCGCAGGCGCCGCTCCGCCTCGCCCAAATTGCCCTGCAGCCGCGCCAGGGCCGCCTGCTCCAGCGCCACATGCAGCGGCAACTGCGGATGGAACTCCGGCGCCACTGCGGCCAGGTCGCCACCGTAGGTGTGGGCCATGCGCTGCAGCCAGGCCTCGGCCAGTTCCAGCTGGCCCTGTTGCAGCCACAGCTCGCATTTCACCAGGGTGATCATGGCCAGATAGAAGACCGGCGGAATGTCCCAGATGTGCATCAACCGTTCAGCCTCGGCCAGTTGGGCAAAGCCTTCGGCCAGCTGGCCCTGACGGGCCTTGAGACTGGCCAGCACGCAGTAGCCCAGCAGCAGGCTGATGTCGCGACAGGCACGCGCCTCGGCGATGCCGGCCTGCAGCGCCAAGGTGGCCGCCTCTGGCTGCAGGCGCAGAGTCAGCAAATAACCCCGGTAGATGTTCAAGCGCGCACGTACCGCATACAGGCGCCCAGCAGACAGGTGCTGCAGGCAGGCAAGCCCCTGCTCGACCTCGTCCTGGGCACGCAGCACTTCGCCGCGAGCCTGCAACACGCGGGCACGGTCATAGTGCGCCAGCGCCTCGAACAGCGGATTGCCGATGCGCTGGGTCAGCTCCAGCGCATCGCGGTTGAGGCCGCGTGCGCGCCACAGATCGCCACGCGCCACCGCCAGGTTGGCCAGGGTCGACAGGCACATCAGGCGCTGGCCGTAGCGGCCTTCGGACAATGCCGCCAGCGCGGCGGCGCAATACTGCTCGGCCGTGCCCATGTCGCCGCGGGCGCGGGCGATCACGCCGCTCAGGGCCAGCCACTGGCCCAGCAGCTCGCCCTGCTCCTGAGCCGAAGGCGCCGGCAGGAAACGACCGAGCTGGCCGATCAGATCCTGCGCGGCGTCCAGCTGGCAAGCCAACGCCAGCACCCAACTGTACAGCACGATCAAGCGCGGCGAGCTGGCCAGCAGACTATCCGGCAGGTCCATCTTCCAGCGCAGCAGCATGGCTACGTTCTGTTCGGCGAGCAGTTGCTCCTCGGAGAGGTTCTGCACCAGGCTGGCCGCCACATCCGGCTGGCCGGCGCGTAGGGCCTGCTCGATAGCATCGTCCAGCAGACCCTGGCTGCTGAACCAGCGACAGGCACGCAGATACAGGCTGGCAGGCGGCACGCTCAGGCGATGGGCCGGACGCGAGCGCAACAGGTCGGAAAACAGGTGGTGATAACGGAACCACTTGCCCTGCTCATCCAGCGGCACCAGAAACACCTGATGCTCGCGCAGGTGCTCGAGCAGCGCGGCGCTGTCATGGGCATCGCGCACGGCATCACACAGCTCGGCGCAGAAGCGCTCCTGGCAGGCGGTTTCGTAGAGAAAGCTCTGCAACTCGACGGGCAGCCGCTCGATCACTTCCTCCAGCAGGTAGTCGCGGATCAGGCCTTCGCCGCCATGGGGCAAGGCACCGCCGGATGCCGTATCACCCTGCTGAGTGAGCAACCACAGACGCAAGCCGGCGACCCAGCCCTCACTGCGCGCCAGCAGCCCTTCCAGCTCGCCGCGCGGCAGGCTGGTGCCCTGTTCGGCGAGTACCGCGGCACTTTCCTCGGCGGTCAGGCGCAGGTCCTGTTCGGTGAGTTTGAGCAACTGCCGTGACAGACGCAGGCGCGCCAGATGCCAGTCGGGGCGCTGGCGACTGGTGACCAGCAGCACCAGCCCCGCCGGCAGGTGGTTGAGCAGAAACTGCAGACAGCGGTCGAGCACCGCGCCCTGGGCCAGATGATAGTCATCCAGCACCAGCAGCACCGGCTGATCGCCGTGCAACTGCGCAGCCAGCTCATCGAGCAGACTGTCCAGGCATTCCTCATAGGCAAAGGGCTGGTGCCGCTGACGCAGCTTGAGCATGCCCAGCGCCTGCTCGCCCAGTTGCGGGAAGCACTGACGAAGGGTTTCCAGCAGGCGTTCGAGGAAGCGGCCGGGGTCGCCATCGCGACTGCTGAGCGGCAGCCACAGGCTGCGCCAAGGCGACGGCAGGTGTTCGCAGAACTCGCTGGCCAGGGAACTCTTGCCGAAGCCGGCCGGTGCGCAGATCAGCAACAGCCGTCCATCGAGCCCTTGCAGCAGGCGCTGGCACAACCGTGGGCGTGGCACATAACCGGCCGGCAGCGGTGGACGAAAAGTCGGGGCAGCCGTGGTCAGGCTGATGGGACTGAGCGAGGTACGGGACAGGTCATTCATCCGCCGCGCGGGTCTCTGGTTCTGGCAGAAATTGCTGCGGGCAGACTAACCAGTTGGCGAGGCGCAGAAAAGCCCCAAAGACGCCATCTTGCCCATGCGGCAGAGCGCCAGACGCGCTCAACTAGCCGCGCGAATGCCCTGGGACAAGCCAAACATCAGCAGCAGGAGGTCATTCTGCGCCGGCTGTGCGGCCAGGTCTGGCGTACTGACCGGTACCGCACAACGCGCGGTGCTGCCGACCACCTTGAGACCCGGCTCCTGCCAGGCCGCTACCGCAGCACCCAGCGTGCCCAGCGACAGGACGAGAAACAAAGCTCGAGTAGTTTCTAGCTTCATATCCGCAACCTCTTGAAAAAGAAGCAACACACCTGTCAGAACACTAGTTCAGAAGGTCTCCACGGCCAGCACCAACTGACCAACGGTGGCCACTGTGCCCGGCTCGCCATGAAAAAAGTGTCAAGCCGGGAGTAATCGAACGTAGAAACGGCAGCCATGCGGCTGCGCTTCAGTAAGCAGCACCTGCCAGCCCTGCAGGTGACAGATGCGCTGCACCAGCGACAGGCCGACGCCCTTGCCCTCGCCACCGGCCTGGGCACCACGCTGGAAGGCCTGGAACACCGCATCCTGAAACTCCGCGGGGATGCCGATCCCACTGTCCTCGACAACAAAACCCTCGGCACTGAGGGTTAGCGCGACATGGCCGCTCTGCGTGTAGTGCAGGGCATTGCGCAGCAGGTTGCTCAGCACGGTGCGCAGGAACGGTCCGTGGTACAGGCCAGCCGAGGTCTCCGACGGGGCGTAGTCAAAGCGCAGCCCCTTGCTCTCGATCTCCCCGCGCCACTGCCCGGCCAGCTCGTCGGCTACCTCACGAAGGCTCTGCTGGGCGGCATGCGCCACCTGCTGGTGCTCGGCACGCGCCAGTAACAGGAAGGTCTGTGCCAGATCACGCATCTCCTCGCAGGAACGGGCAATCTTGCCGAGGTGACCTTGCTCGCGGGCGCCCAGAGCCGGGTTGGCCTGGAGCAGTTCGCAGGAGGTGGCAATGACCATCAGTGGCGTACGCAGTTCATGACTGACATCGCTGGTGAACAGCCGCTCGCGGGTCAAAGCCTGGCGTAGTTGCCCCAGCGTGTCATCGAAGGCCGCCGCCAGTTGTCCCACCTCGTCAGACGGAAACTGAGGTGCCAGGGCCGGCGCCTCGCTGAGCTGCTGCTCGCGCCGGCGCACCTTGGCCGCCAGGTTGATCAGCGGCGCCATGACCCGACGCGCCATGAACACACCCAGACCGCTGGCCATGGCCACGCTGATCAGGAAACCGACCAGTACGACTCCGAACAGCACATGCTCGCGCTCCTCGAAATCGCTCTGGTCCTGCAGCAAGGCATAACGGCGCCCGGCCACCTCGCGAATCACCGCGTGATAGGCCTTGGGCGGACGAAATACCTCATGAAAGCCCTGGCTGAGGTCCTGCAGGTCGGCGGGCATGGCAAAGTCACCCGGCCCGCGGGAGATATAGAACAGCTGGTCGCGCTCCGGACGGTGCCGCCAGTTCTCCATACTGTCCATGCGTAACAGACGGTCGAGATCGCCCCCCAGCGTCTGGGAGATCAGGCGTTCCTCGATCATGTACACCGTACCGACAATACCCAGGGCAAAGGCCCCGGCCACCAGCGTGGTCATCACCACGAAGGCAATGACGATGCGCTGTGCCAGACCGGGCTTAAACCACATCGGCAGGCTCCGCCAGCAGTCGATAGCCGACGCCATGCACGGTGTGCAGCAGCGGCTGAGCAAAGGGCTTGTCGATCACCTGGCGCAGCTGATGAATGTGGCTGCGCAGGCTGTCGCTGTCCGGGCAGTCGTCGCCCCAGATGGCTTCCTCCAGCGCATCGCGACGTACCACGTTGGGACTGCGCTGCATGAGGATTTCGAGGATTTTCAGCCCCAGCGGATTGAGTTTGAGATGCCGCCCGCTGCGACTGACCTCGAGGGTATCGAGGTCATACGCGAGATCGCCGACCTGCAGCTGGCGCTTGCCCATGCCCTGACTGCGGCGCAGCACCGCCTCAATCCGCGCGGCCAACTCGGAAAGGGCAAAGGGTTTCAGCAGGTAGTCATCTGCGCCACTGCGAAAGCCCTGCAGACGGTCATCCAGTGTATCGCGGGCGGTGAGCATGATCACCGGCGTGCTGCTGCGCGCTTCCTCGCGCAGACGCTGACACAGGGTAAAACCGTCGATGCCGGGCAGCATGACGTCCAGCACCAGCAAATCGAAGTGCTGGCTGCTGGCCAGTTTCAGACCACTGAGGCCATCCTGCGCGCAGTCGACGGTATAGCCCTTGAGCGTCAGGTAATCGGCCAGATTGGCCAGGATGTCGCGATTGTCTTCGACCAGCAGGATACGCATGCTTACCTCCCCCACAGAGGGACGCAGCATACCGCGAGAGGCTTAGCCCTGGCTTAACTTCAGCTCGCCAACAACCATTGCCGGGGTGTTGGCAGAGACGGCAGAACGGCCTCCTGAGGCAAAGGCTGCCCCAGCCAGGACAGGGAAAATTCGCTAACCTCGACCCAGTTCCCGACCTCCGGACGCTGTCGGGCACAGCGCATGACCAGGCAGCGCTGCTCGGCATCCAGAAGAACGAACTGGCGCCACGGCGCCGGGCGAAACAGCATGAGTAAGGCCAGCATGGGCAACACCTCCGGGAACTGCAGCAGTTATCGCCAATCCAAGTGACACGCGCATGACAGCGCCGCGCACTGCCACTGCGGCCAGGCGCTCGGTATACTGCCGGCCATTTCCCATCCATCGTGGAGAGTCACGCATGCTGCACCGTCTGTTGCTCGGAGTGTTCACTGTTGCCAGCCTGAGCCTCGCCGGCTGCGCCCTCAGCCCGCAACAACTGGAGCCGCAACCGCTGCTCAATGGTCCGTTGATGGCCGTCGGCCAGGGCCAGCCGGTCTCGGTCAAGGTGGTCGATGGCCGCCCCTCGCCAGTGCTGGGCAGCCGCGGCGGCCTGTACGCCGAAACCAGCAATATCACGGTCAATGGCCAGACCCTGCTGCCGCGCCTGCAGGCCCAGGCCGACGCCGGCGTACGTCTGCTCGGCTTTACCCCGACGCCCAATGCCTACAACGCACCGCAGATCACCCTGACCCTGGCCGAACTGACCTACCAGTCGCCCAAGGACGGCTCCTACGTCACCGAAGCCAACATCAAGGCCGTCTTCCGCGCCGACGTACAGAACAACGGGCGCCGCTACTCCGGCCGCTACTCGGCGGCCCTGAACCAGCGTTTCGGTATGGCGCCCAACGAGGAAACCAACAGCAAGCTGGTCAGCGATGTACTCAGCGATGCGCTGACCCGCGTCTTCAAGGACCAGAGCATTGGCCAGGCCTTGCGCTGAAGGCTTTCGCCCGGAAGAAAGAGCCCGCAAAAGCGGGCTTTTTTTGTACCGTTGACTATCACCACCGCCCCATAACGGCACGCAGATCAACGCTGGTAGCCATCAATCATGAAGCGATGAGATAGCGGCCTATACTCAAGGAGAAGTCGCCTCCGCCGCGAGAGTTTTTCATGCCCCTGCGCCGCCGCCTGCTCCTGTTGTTTCTGCCGCTGATGCTGATCAGCCTGTGCGCCGTGTGGCTGCTTAGCCAGCACCTGTTGCTGCAGCGTTTCGATCAGCTGGACGCCGATCATCTGGCCGAATCGGCCAACCAGCTGCACCGCGAGCTGCACCAGCAGATGGAACACCTGCAGACCCTGAGTCGCGACTGGGCCTGGTGGGATGACAGCTATCGCTTCGTCGAGCAGCGCAATCCGGAATACCGCAGCAGCAACCTGACCCTGGATACTCTGGACAACCTCGGCCTGCACTTCATCCTGCTGTACGACCATCAGGGCCGCCTGATCGAAGAGATCTGGCATGTACCCGAAGCCGAGCAGTTGCCCGGACTGCAACTGGATCGCCAGCACGACCCGACACTGGTCAAGCTGCGCACCCTGAACCAGTTGGCTCGCAGCGGCTTCAACCAGTATCGCGAAAACCCTGCCGACAGCCTCACCGAGTGGTTCGACCTCGACCGCCACCCCTTGCTGGCCACCAGCTCGCCGATCAGCAACTCCGATGCCGACAAGCGCCCCAATGGCATTCTGGTGATGGGGTTCTTCATCACCAGCGAATGGCAAAAAGGCCTGGAGAATCGGCTGCTGCAGAAGCTGGTGCTGGAAGACAACCCCAGCGCTCCGGGCAAAGCCTTCGCACTCGATATCCACAGCAAGCAGATGCGCAGTCAGGCCTGGCTGACACCGCGTCTGCTGGTCGGCAATCTTCAGGAAACCCGCCTGAGCATGGTTACCCAGGAGGGGCAGCCAGCCCTGAGCCTGTTACTGAGTCGCGACCGGCCGATCTACCGCCAGGGCCAGCAGGTGATCAACCTGTTCTTTACCGGCGTGCTGCTGATCATGCTGATCAGCGCCGGCATCGGCTACCTGGGTCTGGAGGTCTGGGTCCTGCGGCGCCTGCTGCGCATGCACCAGCAAGTCGGACAGATCGGCCAGGACAACCAGCGTGAACGCCTGACGATGGAAGGTCGCGATGAGCTGGGGCAACTGGCCGGTGAGATCAACCACATGCTCGAACGGGTCGAGCAGAGCGAAAGCCGTGACCTGGCGATTCTCAACAACATCCAGGATGGCTTCTTCGAACTGGACACCAACGGCCGGGTCCTGACCGCCAATCCGGCCCTGGAAAAGATGCTCGGCTACCCGGGCGGCGCACTGGAGAACATGGACATGCTGCAGGCATTGAGCGCCGAGGACGCCGTGCGTGCCCGCGAGCTGTTCCGTGAAGCCATCCACAGCGATGGCAATACGGTGATCAGCGTGCCCTTACAACGGCGCAATGGCAGCTATGGCCATTTCGAGGGGCGATTCTCACCCATCCGTGACAGCCACGGCACACTGCTGGGCTACCGCGGCATCGTGCGCGATGTCAGCGGCCAGGTGGCTCTGCAGAACCAACTCATGGAGATGGCCTATCGCGACACGCTGACCGGCCTGGGCAATCGCAAGGCCTTTCTCGAACAGCTCAAGCAGGCGCTGGACGAGGCGGACCAGTTGCAACGCCCGCTGGCCCTGTTCTACATCGACCTGGACCGTTTCAAGGAGGTCAACGACCGCTTCGGCCATGACGCCGGTGACGAACTGCTGACACAGATTGCAGAACGCCTGCGCAACAGCCTGCGCGCACCAGACCGGGTGTACCGCCTGGGCGGTGACGAATTCACCCTGCTGATGCCCGGCGGCACCCTCGACAGCTCCCAGCGCCTCGCAGCACGGCTGCTGGCCAGCCTGCATGAACCGATCTACCTGAAGCAGGTGATGGTCGACTTTGTCACCCCAAGCATCGGCATCGCCCTCTACCCAGAACATGCCGACGAGGCGGCAACCCTGATCAGTGCTGCCGACGCGGCCATGTACCAGGCCAAGCAGCAGCGCAATCGCGCCTGTGTCTACCAGGGCGACGCACTTTCCCCTCTGACGGAAAATCGTTAAGGTCGGCGCACTTTTCCTGCCCTGGAGCCTGCCATGCCCCCAGTCGTCCTCAACGGCCCGCAATACCTGGCCGAAGGCCTCAAGCTGATGCTGCGCCCCGGCCTGCGCCTA
Organism: Pseudomonas fluvialis; assembly: GCF_014207935.1. Classification (GTDB taxonomy): domain Bacteria; phylum Pseudomonadota; class Gammaproteobacteria; order Pseudomonadales; family Pseudomonadaceae; genus Aquipseudomonas; species Aquipseudomonas fluvialis_A. Next base: position 64,661 of record NZ_JACHLL010000001.1, read on the forward strand.
TTCGTGCTGCTGCCATTGCTGGTCAACCTGCTGGTGTTCGGCGGCCTGATCGTGCTCGCCGTGCAGCAGTTCGGCGGCCTGCTCGAACAGTTGATGGGCTCGGTGCCGGACTGGCTGAGCTGGCTGAACTGGTTGCTGTGGCCGCTGTTCGTAGTGCTCCTGCTGTTTACGGTGTTTTTCACCTTCAGCCTGCTGGCCAACATCATCGCCGCGCCCTTCAACGGCTTTCTCGCCGAGAAGGTAGAAGTCGTGCTGCGCGGCACGGACGACTTCCCGCCCTTCAGCCTGGCCGAGCTCTCCGCCATGGTGCCGCGCACCGTTGGCCGCGAACTGCGCAAGCTCGGCTACTTCCTGCCGCGCGCGCTGGTCCTGTTGATCCTCACCTTTATTCCGGTGATCAACCTGGTGGCCATTCCCCTGTGGCTGCTGTTCGGCGTCTGGATGATGGCCATCCAGTACATCGACTACCCGGCGGACAACAACAAGCTGGGTTGGAACGAGATGCTCGCCTGGCTGCGCGAGAAGCGCTGGCAGAGCCTGGGCTTCGGCGGCTCGGTGTACCTCGCGCTGCTGGTTCCCTTTGCCAATATCCTGGTGATGCCGGCGGCAGTGGCCGGCGCCACCCTGTTCTGGGTGCGCGAGCGCCAGACGCAAGCGTAACCGCGCGGTCATACGTCTGACATACGGCATTCATGCCAGCAGCCAAGACTGCTGGCATGAATGCACAGCCTCTGCACATCGCCCTGATCAGCGAAACCTTCCCTCCGGAAATCAACGGCGTGGCCCATACCCTGGCGCGCCTGGTCGATGGCCTGCGCCTGCGTGGCCATCGTGTGCAGATCATCCGCCCGCGCCAGCCTGGCGAGGCCCGCCCACCCATCAGTGACGATCTACTGCTAACCCGCGGCTGGCCCCTGCCCGGCTACCCCGGCCTGCAATGGGGTCAGTCGGCCCTGCACAAGCTGCTGCGCCGCTGGCGCCGGCAACGCCCGGACGTGCTGTACATCAGCACCGAGGGCCCGCTGGGGCTGTCCGCCCTGCGGGCCGCGCGCCGACTGGGGATTCCGGTCGTCAGCGGTTTTCACAGCAACTTCCAGCACTACAGCGAACACTACGGCCTGGGCCTGTTCAGCCGTCTGCTCGGCGCCTACCTGCGGGCCTTCCACAATCGCTGCCAGGCTACCCTGGTGCCCAGCTGCAGCCAGCAGATGGAACTGCAACGGCGCGGCTTCGAGCGCCTGACCCTGCTCAGCCGCGGGGTCGACAGCCTGCTGTTCCACCCCAGCCGGCGCTGCCCGCAACTGCGCCAGGCCTGGGATCTGGGCGAGCAGGACATCGCCGTGCTGCACGTCGGCCGCCTGGCCGCAGAAAAGAACCTCGGCCTGCTCGCCGACAGCTTCCACGCCCTGCAACTGGCCCATCCCACAAAGCGCCTGCGTCTGGTGCTGGTCGGCGACGGGCCGCAACGCAAGGCGCTGGAGAAACAGCTGCCGGACGCCATCTTCTGTGGCCTGCAACGCGGTGAAGAACTGGCCCGCCACTACGCCTCGGGCGATCTGTTCCTCTTTCCCAGCCTGTCGGAGACCTTCGGCAATGTGGTGCTCGAAGCCATGGCCGCCGGGCTGGCGGTAGTGGCCTACGATCAGGCTGCCGCCGCCCAACATATCCAGCACGGCCACACCGGCGCACTGGCCATGCCCGGCGACGAGGCAGCCTTCATCGAGGCGGCCGGCTGGCTGCTGGAAGACCGCGAACACCTGCGCCGGGTGCGTCTGAATGCCCGCCAGCACGCCAGCCGCCAGGGCTGGACGGCGATCATCGAGCAGTTCGAGTCCTGCCTGTTCCAGGCCATGAGCAGCGCCCCGAGCACCCCGCCGCCCCACTCGCTGACGCATAAAAAAACCCCGGGGCTTACGCCTCGGGGCTGAAAGGCTGTAGCGGCAACGCTCCCGTGGCCGCTACAGGGGGTATTGCGGAAAACTCAGTTCAGGCTCATCAGGGCATCGCGGCTGAACGGCAGGATGTCCTGCTCACGGCCATCGCGTACCTTCACGGCCCAGTCGGCATCCACCAGCAGGGCACGGCCCACGGCCACCAGGTCGAACTCCTGCTTGTTCAGACGCTCCAGCAGGTTTTCCAGGCTGGCCGGCTGCGCCACCTTGTCGGTGTTGACCATGAACTGCAGGAACTCGCCATCCAGGCCGACACTGCCCACGGTGATGGTCGGCTTGCCGGTGAGCTGACGGGTCCAGCCGGCCAGGTTGAGGTCGGAGCCGTCGAACTCTGGCTCCCAGAAGCGGCGGGTCGAGCAGTGGAAGATATCCACGCCAGCCTCGGACAGCGGTTTGAGGAAGGCGCCCAGATCTTCGGCGCTGGTCACCAGACGCGCGGTGTAGTCCTGCTGCTTCCACTGGGAGAAACGGAAGATGATCGGGAAATCCGGACCGACGGCGGCGCGTACGGCCTGAATCAGCTCGATGGCAAAGCGCGAACGGTTGGCCAGGCTGCCACCGTAACCGTCGGTGCGCTGGTTGCTGCCTTCCCAGAAGAACTGATCGATCAGGTAGCCGTGGGCGCCGTGGATCTCCACGCCGTCCATGCCGATGGCCTGGGCGTCACGCGCGGCCTGGGCGAAGGCGGCAATCACCGCGTCGATGTCGGCCTGGGTCATGCCGTGCACCACGACGTTGCCGTCCTTGAGTTTCTCCATCGGGCCATAGCCCGGCACGCTGGCATCCGGCTCGGTGCCCAGCTTGCGCACGTTACCCACGTGCCACAGCTGCGGGACGATCTTGCCGCCTTCGGCGTGCACCGCATCGACCACCTTCTTCCAGCCGACCAGGGCATCTTCGCCATAGAAGCGCGGCACGTTGGGATAACCATTGGCCGCGGCGTGGCCGACGGTGGTGCCCTCGGTGATGATCAGGCCGACACCGGCCGCGGCGCGACGACGGTAGTACTCGATAACCTTGCTGTTGGGCACACCGCCCGGGGAAAAGGAACGGGTCATCGGCGCCATCACCACGCGGGTCGGCAGCTCCAGGCTACCCAGGCGGAAGGGTTCGAACAGGGCTTTTACGGGGGCGGTCATGCTTGCTCCTCTGCCGGCCAGGCGACCGGTCGTCTCGTTAAATGGGTTAAAAAATCAGCCCTGCAGCACACGCTGCAGGCGCACGACAAACTCTTCCACCGGGCGGATGCTGTGGCCGACCTTGAGTCGGCCCAGCACGCCCTGCCAGGCACAGGTAATGAAGCTGGCCAGGTTGGTGCAGTCTTCGTCCGCGGCCAGCTCGCCACAGGCCCTGGCCTCCAGCAGGCAACGCTCGAGAATCGCCAGCGACTCGGCGTAGATGGCATCTACCTGGGCGCCGACGGCAGGCAGCAACTCGCTCATCTCGAAACTCAGGCTGCCGATGAAGCAGTGGTATTCCACGCGTTCCTGCTGCTGAAAGTGCCCCAGCAGCTCGCGGTAATAGGCCAGAATCCGCGCACTCGGGCTCAAGGCCGGATTGCTCAGCGCCTCGGCGTAGCGCTGCAGACGCGGCCGGTAGACATACTCCAGTGCCTGCAGGGCAAAATCTTCCTTGCTGGCGAAGTAGTGATAGAACGAGCCCTTGGGAATCCCAGCGGCCTGGACAATCTCCAGCACCCCGGTGCCGTGGTAACCGCGGCGGGTCATCACCGCCGAGCCCTTGGTCAGGATCAGATCACGCTTGTCGAGTCGGATGCTTTTGCTCATGGAGCGAGCATATGACCGGTCGTCTCGCCCGACCAGTATTATTGATTTCGGTGATTAAGAACTATGGTCCCGTCAGCCACCGAGTAAAGCACGCCCCCATACGCGAAACGCTCGACCTATACAGCAAGCAGGTGATCAATTCATCACCGCCAAGATCAGTATGTAGAAGATCGAAGCGTGGAGATGGCGATAGCTCTGCCTATGAAGTGCTCTTCGTTCAGTTCAAAGAGAGTCTGCCATACAACAAAAGCATCCATCTCGAGCAAAGTACAGACGGACTTATTGGGTACATCCGGCGTACTCTTCCTAGAGTAGGCCGCAGATTAACTCGTAAAACTCAGCAGAGCCACGAAAAACTCGAAACCTAAAGTTATTACCTCAGTTGAATGCATTATTCTCCTTGACCCATTGCGCAAAGCTACCCCCCATAAACTCAGCACCTTCAGGCGTCAAGTGGTGAGTATCATACATCATAGGCCCACCAAGACGCCCTACGACCTTACAGCCAGAATCCCCAGCGCATAAATACTTCAAAGGATTGAAAAACAGAACACCCTTTTCCTTACTTATCTTCTCAAGCCTGTTATTTATCGCCACCGTGTCAGGATCAATAAATTTAGCGGCTGCGGCTTCAATCCCATATAGACTCTTGTGATACCTAAATATGCCAGTACTACTGGCCAACATATGCTTATGCCCCACCACAATTATTTTCGCACTGGAACCCTCACGAATTCTATCTATAGTCCCTGGCAGATACTGAACCAAGTAATCGTACCAAAACGGACCAAGAACAACTATCTCACTCCCCTTGAGCATATCGACCGAGAATGCGGAGGAATTTTGACCCTCACAAATCTCTCGCTTTACTTTTTCTTTTAGAAAAGCCTTATTCTCCAAGCCATAGTAACTTTCTTTACTAGCAGAAGGAATAAATACACCTCCGCAAAAATATTGAATATGGCTAACCGAAACATTGGAATTAATACCACTTACGAGTTTCGTCGTAGAAATTGCATTAAGCATGTCTGCCGCCTGAGAGTCCCCTATCAGATAAATCTTGGCCTTTGCTGAGCGCAGCCCACTATTTGAACTTACAACCTTCCACAAATCCCATACATAGCTCTTATCATTAATATCATAACGAGTCAGGAACATCTCATTCTCTTTGAATCGCCAAACCCACCCTTTGTTTGCCCAAGAATCCGCAGCAGGAAGTACCAAAGCCAGCGTCAGAATGGCACAGGCAAGACCAAATGCAGCAGGCGAACTCTGCGCGGAGCCTTTCATGCCAAAGCGAAAGGGTTTCTCGATGAAATTGTAAAGAGCAAGTGCCGATACCAAAGTACCCCCAAGGAGTGCTATCTGATCAATCACTCCGAGCGGTTCAATTTGCAGATATTTATAAAACACAAAAATCGGCCAATGCGTCAAGTAAAGAGAATAACTAATCTTACCAATACCCACAGGGCCGGCAGAGGCCAACACCCGACCAACCGGACCTGTGCCCCCTGCATAAATCAGCAGCGCAGCTCCTACGCAGGGAAACAAAGCATTGACTCCAGGAAATGGAGTCTCGCCATTAAAAAAGTGTACAGAGTAGATAATTAGAGCCACACCAAGAATAGAAGAGGCCACCTTCCTCACTTGACTACCAGGAAAATAATTGACAACCCAAATCACCCCCGCGCCAATTGCAAATTCAAAAATACGAAACGGGGTAAGATAAAAACTGGCCGGCGAGAACTCTTTGAGAACCACCTCTGCCCCAAGCAAACTGACAATCCCTAAACAAATCACCATAACAGGCAAAGGCCATGACCTTGGCACTTTATGCAGAAAGTACAGCAGCACCGGCCAAAACAAATAAAATTGTTCCTCGACACTCAGCGACCACGTATGCAATAGAGGCTTAAGCTCAGATGCAGCATCGAAGTAGTCGCTCTCCAACCAGAAAAATATATTCGAAAGCGACATAGATGCATATACAATCGATCCCGAAAGCCTCTCCATATCCTCTGCCGAAAATAGAACAAAGCCAACACAAAAAGTTGAAAGCAATATCACAAATAGAGCAGGAAACAATCTGCGAGCCCTTCGCACAAAGAACACCGAGAATTTGAAACGCCCCTCTTTCAACTCCTCAAGCAGGAGCCTACTAATAAGAAACCCACTAATTACAAAGAAAATATCTACCCCAACAAAACCTCCAGAAAAACCTGGAACGCCGAAGTGATAAAGAATAACAACAAGCACTGCAACCGATCGTAACCCATCAATTTCCGGGCTATAGATAACGCGACCATTTCTTTTTGTTGGATTTTTCATTTTACATTCTGATAATTTTGGTTAATTAGGTTACCCGCCAACATAGAAACAGTATTGACCTCCAGCTAACTGACCATGATGAAAAAGAGACGCCAGGGTTAGTTTCTCCCGCTACAGCCACTCGACATGCTGCTCCAGCGGAAAGCGCAGACGCGGGTTATACACCGCCTTCTCGCCCGGTTTGCCCACTGCCAGCAGCATGATCGGAATGGCCTGACGCGGCAGGTTCAGCACCCGGCGCAGACGCACCTCGTCGAACCCCTCCATCGGGCAGGTGGCGTAGCCGTGGCTCTGGAACGCCAGCATCAGGTTCTCCGCCGCCAGCGCCGTGGACTTGACCGCCCACAGACTCATCTGCGCCTGACTGTTGGGCGTGCGCATCAGCGCCCGGCGCAGCCCGAGCAGACGCACCAGCTGGCGTTTGAACAGGCCGCGCCAGCCACACCAGCCCTGGTTGTACTGAAAGGGCGCGGTCTTGCGGTAAAAGTGCCGGATACGCTCCGGTACCTCGGCTTCGGGCCAGTAGTCGATGACATTGGCACACGCCTGACGCCAGGTATCGGGGCGGGCCAGCACGGCGATGATCAGCGGAGCCCTGGCCGCATGCTGGCCCATGCACACCGGGTGCAGTCGCTCCAGCAGCGCCGGCTCGCGGATCACCTGGAAGCTCCACGGCTGCAGGTTGCAGGAATTGGGCGCCAGCACCGCCAGCTCAAGGCAATCGCGGATCACCGCTTCCGGCACAGGCTCATTGGTAAAACGACGCACGGCACGGCGACTCTCGATCAGCGCACGCAGCTGAGCAGGTGAGCAGGTCGCAACGGACAGATCGGCAAGCGGCTGGTTCATGGTCAGGTTCCTTGGCTGATGCCGCTCTTGTAGCGAGACGTGGCGCCAGCCACAAGCACCACGGACAAATCAGCCGCGCCCTTGGCCAAAGTGCGGCCTACCCAGCGGCCAGATCAGCCGACCGCCGGACTTGTCCGACAACTGACGCCGGCTATGCTCTGGGCTTGAGGGGAGCAGCTGCCAAATCGATCACAGAATCGCCGGGCAGCCGCAAGAGTCAGTCATCTGACACCATGGCATCAGGGAGGATGTAGCCCATGCCCTTCAATCAAAGCCTGCGTAGCCGCATGCTGCTTTATCTGGTGCTGATCCTGCTGATCTTCAGTGGCATCGGTTACTGGAGCACCGGGCGCCTGCTGGCCCACAGCCAGCACAACCATGAACAGCGTTTTGCCGAGGCAGACCTGCGACGCCTGCAGACGCTGCTGCACAGCCAGCAACAGAACCTCCTGCATACCCTGCTGGATTACAGTCGCTGGGATGACACCCTGAATTATCTCGACACCCGCAGCAGCGCCTACCTGAAAAGCAACTACACCCGCGATTCGCTGGAGAATCTGGGCATCGACCTGGTGCTGTTTCTCTCCACGGACCTGCAAGTGCTCGAAGGCCTGCACCTGCACGATGGTCGCCTGCAGACAGTGACCACACATAACCCGCTGTGGCAGCAGCTCAAGCCCATCCTCGCGCAACGCAGCCAGGGTGAGCTGAATGAGGGCATCAAACTGGTACTTTGGGCCGAAGGCACCGCGGTACAGCTCGCCATTGGACCGATCACCGACTCGGACCAGAGCCAGCCTGCCGCCGGCTGGCTGGTGTTTGCCCGGCACCTGGATGCTCCTCGTCTGCAGCGCCTGCAAAGCGAAAGCGGCGTGGCATTCAGCCTGCAGGCCAATGGCTCGCCCCTGCCGGACACTGAATCCGGCGCGCAGATTGTCGCCAGCGACCTGCTCAAGGACTGCCTTGGCCTGAGTGACGTGCGCCTGCTGATCAGCCGTCCCCTGGCAGCACAAAGCCACCTGGCCCTGGCCGAACGCCTGCAACTGGGCAACAGCCTGCTGATCCTGTTTCTCGCCACCCTCAGCGTCGCCCTGCTCCTTGAGCACCTGGTGCTGCGCCGACTCAGCCGCCTGCAGCGAGTGGCCCACCTGCACCAGCCTGCGCCCGGGGAGCAACCGGTCGGCGACGAGCTGGATCAGCTGTCACACTCCCTGCACAGCACCCTGAACGAGCTCAAGCACGCCCACCGCGACCTGTATGCCGAAGTGCGCCGCGATGCCCTCACCGGCCTGGGCAACCGCAAGCATTTCGACGAATGCCTGGTGCTGTTCCAGGCCCTGCAGCAACGCCACGACAACATGCGCACCACGCTATACCTGTTCGATCTGGACAACTTCAAGCTGGTCAACGACTGCCTTGGCCATGAAGCCGGCGACCACGTGCTGCAGCAGATTGCCGAACGCATCCGCAGCATGATCCGCGCCAGCGACAGCGCCATCCGCCTGGGAGGTGACGAGTTCGCCATTCTCAGTATCAGCGACTGCGACGAGCTGGGCATGCAGACCTTTGCCGAGCGCCTGCTTGAAGCCATCCGCCAACCCCTGCTGATCGACGGCATCCGCATGACTCTGAGCGCCTCCATGGGCATCGCCGACAGCAAGACCGGCATGAGTCAGGATCAGCTGCTGCGCAATGCCGACATCGCCATGTACGAGGCCAAAAGCCTTGGCAAGGGCAGTGTTGCCTTCTTCTCCGCGCAGATGCACGAACAGGTGCGCGAGCGCATGAGCATCGAACAGGACCTGCGCGCCGCGCTGGCCAACGGCCAGCTTGAAGTCTGGTTCCAGCCGATCGTCGACCCGAACGGCCGCCCGCTGATGCTCGAAGCCCTGGCGCGCTGGCCACGCAACGGCACGCTGTTCCCGCCGGACCGCTTTATCCCGGTGGCCGAAGAGTCCGGTCTGATCGACGAACTGGGCATGTACATCGCCCGCAACGCCATCAGCGCCCTGCCTCGCCTGCAGGCCGTGCAACCCGGGCTTGAGCTGAACATCAACCTGTCGGTCAAGCAGATGCTGCAGGACGACCTGGCCACACAGCTCTGCACCCTTGTCGACAGCGCCCAGGTGCCGCGCCGTCTGGTGCACTTCGAACTGACCGAAAGCGCCTTCGCCGACCACCAGCAGAACCTGGAACAGCAATTGTTCAACCTGGCCAGCGAGGGCTTCGACCTGCATATGGATGACTTCGGTACCGGCTATTCCTCGTTGCAACGCCTACAAAGCCTGCCGATGAGCGCGCTGAAGCTGGACAAGTCGTTCACCCGGCAGATCGGCCAGGGCGATGAGCGCATCGCCCGGGTCATCCTCTCCCTCGGCGAGCAGTTGCAGATGCAGGTGATTGCCGAAGGCGTGGAAACCGAAACCGAGCGGCGCCGCCTGCAGGAGCTGGGCTGCCCGCTGATGCAGGGCTTCCTGTTCGGCAAACCCATGCCCGAACAGGAACTGATCACCTGGCTGCGGCTGCACTCGGCCAGTCCGGCTCCCGCCACTGGTATCAGTCGCGCCAGCTGACTGGTCGCAGGCAGTGGGCGCCTGCTAAGGTGCGAGACCGTTCCACCAGGCCCACGCCATGCTGTTTTCCGACCCTCTGCTGGCTCCCAGCGAAACCCTGCCGTGCCCCACGCACGTCCCTCCCGAGTGGCACAGGGGCCGCCAGCACTATGCCGTGTGGCTGCTGGAGATCGAGCAGGATGAAGTCCTGCAGCGCCTGCAGCAGGCCCGCCACCACCTCGGCGCCTGGCTGACCGACAGCCACCGCCAGGCCCATATCACCCTGGCCATTGCCGGTTTTCTGGTCGAGCAAACCCGGCTTGACGACGATGCCTGCCCGCTGCAGCTGGCGGCACTGCGCCAACAGCTGCGCGAACAGCCGCCCCGCGCCATCATCCTGACCCTTGGCGGTCTGGACAGTTTTGCCAGTGCCGCCTTCCTCAAGGTTGGCGACCCACAACGGCAACTGCCCGACCTGCGCCAGCAGCTGGCCCGCGGCGATGATTTTCGCGACAGTCCCTACCTGCCGCATCTGACTGTCGGCCTGTACCACCAATGCCTGCCAGCCACCGAGGTACAGGCCCGGCTGCGCGCCTTTCCCCACACTCAGCCACTGTGGCTGACCTGCCGCAGCCTCAGCCTGTGTCATTACCAGGCTGACGAGTTGCAAGGCCCGTTGCACTGCATCGAGCGTTTTTCCCTGAGCAGCCGCTAAAGCTCACCCCTGACCAGCCGATTGACTAAGCTCAAGACTGAGCCTGAGCCCCACGGGCTGACTGGCTCGCCGGCGTGTCCCGCGCAGTAGGCGCCACTCTCACTCAAGGAAGCGCTCCGCATGTCCCAAGGCTTTCTCAATCATTTCCTGCCCCAGCAGCACAGCGACCAGGCCAGCCTGTTGCAGGGACGTACCCTGGCCTTTTCCGGCCTGTGCAGCCTGGTCATAGGTCTGTACAGCGCGATCAAGTGGGGACGCCTGGGCAACGGTGCCCTGGTCGAAGGCTCGCTGCTGCTGATAATCGGCATGCCGCTGATGCTGCTGGTCCTGCGCCAGGCCTGGCTGTCGCGCACGGTCATCGCCAATCTGGCTCTGGCCTGCATGATCAGCTATGCCTCGATCCTGGTGTACCAGTTGGGCGGCCTGCATTCGGCGCATATCTTCTGGCCACCGACCCTGATCGTCTTCGCCTACCTGCTTGCCGGCGGCCTCAGTGCCAGCTTCTGGACCCTGGTGCAGATCGCCTTCGTGTTGTGGCTGATCAGCCTGGAACGCAGCGGCGCGGCGCTGCCACAGTTCGAGCTGAGCCCACGAGATGCCACGGTCAACCAGTTTTCCGGCTACATCCTGCCCATGCTCACCCTCTGGCTGGCGCAGTGGTACAACACCCACCTGCGCGAGCAGGCGCTCAGCGAAGCCGGTCAGAGCCTGCGCCAGGCCGAAGCCAATGCTGCCCAGGTAGCCCAGAGCAGCGCCAACCTGGCCGGCCTGCTCGAAGAAGTGCGGCAGAGTGCCGAAGAGCTGCAGCAGGTTGGCCTGCAACTGCAGCAAACCCTCGGCCACATGCACCAGCGCTGCCAGAGCATCGACGGCGATGCCCGCGAACAGGCCGAGCTCAGTCAGCAGCTGGACTCTGCCCTGGCCCGGGTGCTGCAGCAGGTGGATGACGGCAACCAGCAGATGCACGAACTGAACGCCGACACCCAGCGCAGTTCCCAGCAGATGGACGACTGCGCCCAGCGCATGAGCCAGGCCCAGCTGAGCATGCAGGACATCCAGCAGAGCAATGGGCGCATCGCCGAATCGATGCAGATGATCAGCGCCATCGCCGCGCAGACCAACCTGCTGGCCCTCAACGCGGCGATCGAGGCGGCACGGGCCGGCGAGCAGGGACGCGGCTTTGCCGTGGTGGCCGAAGAAGTGCGCAACCTGTCGCAACGCAGCAACCAGACCGCCGACGCGGTACAGAGCGTGCTCGGCCAATCCCAGGGCACCGTGGACACTGGCGTCAGCCAGGTCAGCGATGTCGGCGAAGCCCTGCGCGCTAGCGCCGAGCAGACCCGTCACCTGTCCAGCGCCATCCTCGAACAGAGCCACAACCTCGACCAGGCCCATGTACAGTTGCTCACTCTGCGTGACCTCAGCGCCCAGCAGCACACCGCCAGTGCCCGCCAGCGCGATGCCAGTGCCGAGCTGCTCAACGCCCAGGATTCCCTGGTGAGTCTCGGCCAGCGCCTGGCCAGCCTGGCCCAGCAGCTGAACCAGCGCATCAGCCGCAGTTGATGCCGCTACAGGGCTTCACGGCACACACAGCAACACCTATACTGTATGCGCATACAGTAAAACATTTTAACTAACGCAGATGGGAATGAGGTGATGAATGGCCGTCGAAGTGGTGTACCGCAGCAGTCGAGATCCGGAGCGCCTGTTCATGGATAAGGCCGAAGCCGACCGTCACGACAAGATGCTCGAACTGGCCGAGTCGCTGGCCGAAGTCCTGCAGCAGGCGGTGCCGTCGCTCAGCGAAGGGCAGGTCGAGGAGCTGGGCATTTTCATGGCCAAGCACCGCGATACCTTCGCCCGCGCCTTCAAGAACCAGCCGGATGCCCTGCAGGAACTCAAGGATGGCACAGGCAATCAGCCGAGCTGATAGATGACGCGGTCACGCCCCGCCGCCTTGGCCTCGTAGAGCAGGCCATCGGCGCGGCTGAGCATCTGTTCGAAGCTGCTGTGCTCAACATCCAGTGGGCTGATCCCGGCACTCACGCTCAGACGAACCATGCTGCCGTCGTCCAGGGTCAACGCCCAGTTGCGCAGACGCTTCTGCAAGCGTTCCACCCAGTGCGCCGCCTGCGTGACCGTGGTGTGCGGCATCAGCACGGCAAACTCCTCGCCACCCAGGCGGCCCAGGCTGTCATTGCTGCGCACCTTGCCCGCCAGCAGATGGGCGAACTCGCACAGCACACGGTCGCCAACGGCATGCCCATACTGGTCATTGATCGCCTTGAAGTGATCGAGATCGAACATCACCAGGCTCAGGGCAAACTGATAGCGCTGCGCCCGCTGCACTTCATGCTGACCGATCTCGAAGAACTTGCGCCGGTTGTGCAGCCCGGTCAGGCCGTCGGTATCGGCCAGCAGCTTCAGCTCGTTGGTCAGTTGACGCAGGCTGGTGATGTCGGTGGCCACCAGGCCGGTGGCATACAACTGGCCATGCTGATCGAAGATGGGAAACTTCACCGAAAGAAAATGCCGCAACTGGCCGTCTACCGGCGCGACTTCCTCGACCTGCAAGGTCTGCCGGCGCTTCTGCACCTTGAGGTCGGCCTTGCGAAACTCGCGGGCGATTTCCGGCGGAAACAACTCATGGTCGTCACGCCCGATGAACTCGCTGCAGGCACGGTGAAACAGCCGCGAATACTCACTGTTGACGAACAGGTAACGCCCTTCGAGGTCCTTCGCACCGATCACCGCATGGGAGTGGTCGGCGATGGCGCGAAACAGCAGCAGCTCGCGCATCAGGTCGCTGCTGATTGCACTGTCCACTACCCACTCGTCCATCGCCCGGCCTCCGAGGCCCACCTGCCCTTACTGGCAGCATAGCCGGCCATCACGACAGCGCCGTGGCAGCCGACGGCAGGTGTCAGCGCCTACTAGGGTCTGTTGCCGTTTCGGCACAGCCGCGACGGAGCCGTTTTTTTTGCGCACGGCAAGGCGCGAGATGCGAAGTTTAGCGAGCTAAATGAGCCATCGAGCAACACCGCTGTGCGCAAAAAACGGCCCGTCCCTGCGGGTTGCGCGGCAAATGGCGCCAGTCGTTGTTGCAGGACTTGGCAAGGGAACGACCATTGCCGGCGCCCTGCGCCTAGCCTGGCGCTATTTGGCGCAGCAACGCGGTCTGCGCCGAAACGGCAACAGCCCCTAAGCGTCAGCCTGCTCCAGTGCATCCACCAGCGCCTTGAGAAAGCGCGCCGCCTCGCCGCCGGTGGCCACGCGATGATCGAAGGTCAGCGACAGCGGCAGGATCGGGTGGATCACCACCTGCCCCTGCCAGGCCACCGGTTCGTCGCGAATGCCGCCGGCGCCGAGAATGGCCACCTGTGGCGGCACGATCACCGGGTTGGCATAACGACCGAACAGCGTGCCGAAGTTCGACAGGGTGAGGGTTGCCCCCATCATTTCCTGCGGCGGGATGGAACGTGCCTTCACGTCCGCGCGCAGGCGCGCCATGCCATCACGCAGGTCCTGAGCGCTGCGAGCGCCGACATTGCGCAGCACCGGCACGAACAGACCGTCCGGGGTATCCACGGCAATCCCCAGATCGACCTGCTCATGGGTTTTCAGGCTCAGACTGCGACCATCGAACCAGCTGTTGAAGATCGGTTCAGCGCGACAGGCCACGGCAATGGCCTGGGCAATGCGCACCAGCGGGTCGCGTGCCTCGCGCCAGCGATGCAGATCGGCATCCCCGACCAGCACCACCGGCACCACCTCGGCATGGGAACGCGCCATGTTCAGGGCCATGCTGCGCCGCACGCCGCGCAGTTTTTCGCCGCCAAAGCGGTTGCTCTGGGTCTGCGCTGCCGCCTCGACATCGGCGCGGGTCACCAGACCATCGGCACCGCTGCCGTTCAGGCTGCTCAGCTCCACGCCCAGCTGGCGCGCCAGCTGACGCACAGCCGGGGTGGCGCGCGGCGCCAGATGTTCGCGGGTCGAGGGCGCCGCGCCGATGCAGAAGCTGTCGCTACCGCTGGCGCCACCGGCGGCCAGCTCACCGACCACCGTGCCGCTGTCCCCTTCGCCCTCGTAGCCCAGCAGCGGCTCGCCGACATGCAGGATGTCGCCCGGACCGCCGAAGATTTTCGCCACCACGCCGTCATAGGGCGCGGGTATGTCGACGATGGCCTTGGCGGTTTCTACCGAGACCAGCAGCTGGTCGGCCTTGACCGCCTCACCAGTCTTCACGTGCCACTCGACGATCTCGGCTTCCTGCAGTCCCTCGCCCAGATCCGGCAGTTTGAAATACTTCATCGTCATCTCCTTGTTCCACCCGCTCCACGGGAGTGGGGCTGAGGGCTCAGGCGTAGTGCAGCACCAGATCACAGGCCGCGAGGATGTCCTCGACGCCGGGGATATACAGCGGTTCCAGGCGGTACAGCGGCGGCGGAATGTCCGGCGCGGTGACCCGCTGGATCGGCGCCTGCAGGTCCAGCAGCACCCGCTCGTAGAGGCTGGCGGCGATCTCCGCGCCAATCCCGCCACTGCGCGGTGCCTCATGCACGATCACGCAATGCCCGGTCTTGCGCACCGAGGCTTCCAACGTGGCCAGGTCAAGCGGCTTGATGGTGGCCACATCGATCACTTCAGCACTGACGCCCTGTTCGGCCAGCCGCTCGGCGGCCTGCAGGGTTTCCACCACGCTGGCACCCCAGCTGATCAGGGTCAGGTCGCTGCCTTCGCGCAGGGTGAAACAGCAGTCCAGCGGCAAGCGCTGGCCGTTGTCCGCCAGCGGCTGCGGGTTCATGCGGTAGAGCCTTGTCGGTTCGAGAAACACCACCGGATCGGGATCATCGATGGCCGCCAGCAGCAGGCCATAGGCCCGTGCCGGCGATGACGGGATCACCACGCGCAGACCGGGAATATGGGCGAACAGCGCCTCGGTGCTCTCACTGTGATGCTCAGGCGCGCGGATGCCAGCGCCCATCGGACTGCGCACCACCAGCGGACAGGACAAGCGCCCGCGGGTGCGATTGCGCAGGCGGCTGGCATGCGACACCAGGTGTTCCATGGCGGCATAGATGAAGCCGAGAAACTGGATTTCCATCACCGGTTTGAGGCCCTGCGCCGCCATGCCCACGGCCAGCCCGGCGATCATGGTTTCGGCCAGTGGCGTGTCGATTACCCGCTTGAAGCCATAGCTGTCGCGCAGGCCGGCGGTGGCGCGAAACACCCCACCATTGATGCCGACATCCTCACCCAGCACCAGCACGTTCTCGTCCTCGGCCATGGCGCGGTGCAGCGCCAGGTTGACCGCCTCCAGCAGACTGCGTTTGACCTCACTCATGTTCGCCTCCTGCGGCGCGCGCAGCACGCTCAGCCAGCCACTCGCGCTGCTCGGCCAGCGCCGCCGGCCACTGTGCATAGACGTGCTCCAGCACCGACGACCAGTCCTGTGCGGGTGTCTGCTCGAAGCCGTCCACCGCCTCCTGCAGCTGCGCCTGGCACTCGGTGATCAGCGCCTGTTCTTGCTGCTCATCCCACAACCCCTGATCGGCCAGGTAGCGCTGCAGGCGGCGGATCGGCTCGGCCAGCCAGGCCTGCTTGACCTCCTCGGCCGAGCGATAGCGGGTGGCGTCATCGGCGGTGGTGTGGTCGCCTAGGCGGTAGCTGATGCACTCCAGCAGGTGCGGCCCCTTGCCCTGCCGAGCTCGCTCCAGAGCCACCTGCAGGCGGTCGTAGACGGCGATGATGTCGTTGCCGTCCACCTGTTCACCGGCAAAGCCGGCGCCGATGGCCTTCTGCGCCAGGCTCGGGGCACCGCTCTGAATGCGCCGCGGGGTGGAGATGGCCCACTGGTTGTTGTTGACCACGAACAGCACCGGCAACTGCCAGGCACCCGCGACATTCAGCGCCTCGAGGAAGTCACCCTTGCTGGTGGCGCCATCGCCACAGGTGGTGACCGCCACCCGGTGCTCGCCGCGCACCTTGAACGCCGTGGCCACGCCGCAGGCATGCAGAGCCTGGGTGGCAATCGGCACGCACAGCGGAAAGTCCTCGGCGGCGGCCGGACTGGCGTAGGCACTGCCGCGCTCGTCGCCACCCCAGTAGAGAAAGATCTCGCGCATGCTCACCCCGCGCAGCAGTTGCACGGCGGTATCGCGGTAATAGGGCACCAGCACATCGCGGGGCTGCATCAGGCTGCCAATGGCCACGCCGATGGCCTCCTGACCGAGGGTTGGCGCGTAGGTGCCGATCCGCCCGGTACGCTGCAGGGCTACGGCCTTCTGGTCGAACAGCCGGGTCAGCACCATCTGTCGGTACAGGCGCACCAGCAACTGGCCATCCGCGGCCCAGGCCGGCAGTTCTCTGACCACCTGGCCGGCAGCATCCAGGTAGCGGGTAAAGGGGAGGTCGATCGGTAGATGCGGCATCTGCTCACTCCTCATCACGCCGGGTAGGCATGTCGGTTTCACGCCACGGCTTATGGCCATGACACTCCCCCGTCAGCACTGATTGGCAGCTAA
This sequence comes from Pseudomonas fluvialis, assembly GCF_014207935.1. GTDB lineage: Bacteria > Pseudomonadota > Gammaproteobacteria > Pseudomonadales > Pseudomonadaceae > Aquipseudomonas > Aquipseudomonas fluvialis_A. The sequence continues at coordinate 81,368 of NZ_JACHLL010000001.1, forward strand.
CGGGCGTACAGCAACTGTTCGGCCAGGGCTTCGGCGACCCGCGCCGGGGCGCGTTTGTCAGCCTTGGCATGGGCATAGATTTCGCTCAGGCGCCCACCGATACGACTCAGGTGAGCGGTCACGGCGGCGGCACCGGCGCCCTGGTAGGTCAGGGCCACATGAATCAGGCCACCGCTGTTGATCACATAGTCCGGCGCGTGCAGGATGCCGCGCCGCTCCAGGGCATCGGCCACCTCCAGACTCGACAACTGGTTATTGGCTGCCCCGGCGACCACCGCACAGCGCAGCTGCGCCACGGTGGCCGGATTGAGCACGGCACCCAGGGCGCAGGGTGCGAGGATGTCGCAAGGCGTGGCCAGCAGCGCCTCGGCCGCCACCGGGCGGGCCTGCAGCTCATCCACGGCCAGCTGCACGCGGCCGCTGTCCAGATCGCTGACATACAGCTCGGCACCCGCCGCCACCAGCAGCTCGGCCAGGGCATACCCCACCTGCCCCAGCCCCTGTACAGCCACACGCAGGCCCTGCAGATCGTCACTGCCCAGACGGTCGAGGGCGCTGGCACGAATGCCGGCAAACACGCCCAGCGCGGTATGCGGTGACGGGTCGCCAGCCGCGGTGGTGCTGGTGACAAAGGATGTGGTCTGGGCGATGCAGTCCATGTCGGCGCTGGAGGTGCCGCTGTCGACGGCGGTGATGTAGGCACCACCGAGGGAGTCGATCATCCGCCCGAAGGCCTCGAACAGCTGGGCGCGGCTGGGAATGTGCGCCGGGCGCAGAATCACCGACTTGCCACCACCGAACGGCAGGCCGGCCAGCGCCGCCTTGTAGCTCATGCCGCGGGCCAGGCGCACGGCATCGTCGAGGGCGGCCTGTTCATCCGGGTAGGCGAGATAACGGCAGCCGCCCAGGGCTGGTCCCAGGTGGCTGTTGTGGATGGCGATGATGGCTTGCAGCCCGCTGTCAGGATCACGGGCCAGGTGCAGGGACTCCAGCCGGGCGGCTTGCATCAGGCTGAACATGGGCGCCTCCGAGAGGGTCGTTCTGCCTCAGTATAGGAGCCCTGCCGACGCTGACCCGATCAGCCGGGCATAAGCGATGCCCGGCTGATAACCCGCACTACCCGATCAATTGCTCGCGGTCAGGCTGACGACGATCTTGTCGCTGTAGCGGCTGACCACATAGGGCACCGAGCGCTCCTTGTAGTTCTGCAGCGACTTCTCGATGTAGGCGAAGGTGATGCCGACCTTCTTCAGTTTCTGGCTCACCTGCGCCTGACCGGCATACTGCTGGTCGAGGCTGGCCAGTTGCTGACGGAATTCCTGGGCCAACTGGTCAACCGGCTTTTCCAGGTCCTGGGCGTTGTCATAGATCGCCGAACCGCCGTCGAGGCTGGCAGATTCGCGCACGTACTCGGCGGCGATGCGCTGCATGAGAATGGCCTGATCCTGCAGCGGGTTGCCCTTGACGCCCTTGCTGGCCAGCTGTTCTTCCAGGCGCTGATAGCCTTCGCGCAGGGCATGCTGGCTGGCCGAGAGGTCGTTGACCGTGTGCAGATCGACATAGCCCTGTTCGAGCAGTTCGTCGGTGGCGACGATGCCGGCAAACTTGCGCCCCTCGTCCTGCACCGCCTTGATTTCTGTCTCCAGCCCCAGGCCACTGGCCTGCTCGTCGAGCTGCTCGAGCTGGGTGAGAAAGCTCGCGCTTTCCGCCTTGAGCTGGCCGCCGACGTTTTCCGCACCTTCCTGAATGCTGTGCAGGTGGAACAGCGTCTGCAAGCGATAGCTGGCCAGCTGCTGCTGCTCCAGGCTGGTCAGCAAGGCCGCCGAATCGCCCTGCGCCACGGCCTGACCGGCCAGCAACAGCAAAGCACCCAACGAACCGTTCCGAATCAAAGATGACATCCTAGTACCCCTTTCGCGTTCACTACCCTGTCGAAGCTGGCACAGCCCCCAACCACCCGACACTGGACGAAGGTTAGGTCGCCGTCGGTGGCTGGCCCCCTGCCAGAACTGCCTTTGTGCTGCTCCACGGCTTTTCCGGGCCGAACAGCGACTGTGCCATAGCCTGGGAGAGCCTCGCCAGCCGTGCGACAACACGGCGCAGCAGGCGGGCGAGCCTACTCACGGAGTGTTACCGGCAGAAGTCAGACCTCCCCCATCTGGGCGATGGTCACTACCGATCAGCGGCGTACTGTGCAGGCTACCCCACACAACAACAAAAGAGGGTTCGCCGCATGCGTCAGTTACTCCTGTCCTGCCTGCTCTGCCTGTCCAGCCTGGCCCACGCCGCCACCGGGGTATTCCCCGACAGCACCTTCCAGAACCTCGACCACGGCCTGTACTGGTTCGGCTATGGCGACAGCTGGCAGAAGGCCGTGCCCGGCCAGAGCAATGCCTACTACAGCGCCAGCAAGCCCACGGTGATCTATGTGCACGGCTGGCAGAACGGTTCGAGCCAGGCCAAGAACCGCGAGACCTTCAACCGCAAGGACGCCGGTGGCCCCGACCTCGATCTGGCCTACGCCTGGCTGGCCGCCGGCTACAACGTCGGCATCCTCTACTGGAACCAGTTCGCCGATGAAGGCGAGGTAAAGGACGCCGAAGCGAAGATCTGGACCGCCACCGGCCCGCGCGCCATGCGCTGGAAGAACAGCAGCGGCGTGTACAGCACCGGCCCGAGCATTTCCGCCGGCGAGCTGCTGTTTCGCAGCTACCGTGACAACCTGGCCGGCTACAGCGGCAGCAACATCCGCCTGCTCGGCCACTCGCTGGGCAACCAGATGGCCATCGTCATCGCCAAGAAGATCAGCGACGCCGTCACTGCCGGCAGCATGAACAGCAAGCTGCTGCCCAAGCGCGTGGCCCTGCTCGACCCCTTCTATTCCAACTACGCCAAGAGCTACCTGGGCAACAAGTGGGTCGGCGAGGTCTGCCGCAGCTACGTCAGCGAGCTGAAAACCAAAGGCGTGATCTTCGAGGCCTACCGCTCCTCCGGCGCCAGCAGCACCGGTTTCATCGGCGACAGCAACAGCGGGCTGATGAACATGACCGCCTTCACCGAACTCAAGCCCTGGTACTTCGGCTCCACCCAACTGACCGAGAAGCACAACGCGGCGGTCTGGCACTACCTGTGGTCGTTCAGTTTCAACCCGCCGCTGATCACCGGCACCAGCAGCCAGGCAGCCTCGGCCAAAACCAGCGACAGCCGCATCAGCACCCTGATGAGCGGCACGCAGAAACTGGTACACGACCAGGGTGCCTACACCAAGGAACCGTCGGACGACAATTTCACCCTGCAGGCACGCTGAGTCTCCGGCAGAAACGACAAGGCCGGCATTTCGCCGGCCTTGTCGCATTCAGTCAGCAGATAACCCTCAACCGGCATACTTCTGCAGGTTGGCCATCATTTCCTTCATCGCCTCGATATTGTCCTTCGGATGGGCAGCGCCTTCGAAGTCACAGATGCGGGCGAAATTGGCAGCCACGTCATCCGGGCTGAAACCGGCACGCGGGTCGAAACCGGCACCCAGGCTGCGCTCCCAACGCACCTTGCCCATCCAGCCGCCACCGACTTCGAACAGGCCGCCGGTTTCCTCGCAGGCTTCGCTGCCGAGGAACACCACCAGCGGGCTGACCAGCTCGGGCTTGAGCTGCTCGAACACCTGCGGCGGAATCAGGCCTTCGGTCATGCGCGTGCCACCGGTGGGGGCAATGGCATTGACCAGGATGTTGTTCTTGCGGCCTTCGATGGCCAGGGTACGGGTCAGGCCGTACAGGCCCAGCTTGGCCATGCCGTAGTTGGACTGGCCGAAGTTGCCGTAGATGCCCGAGGTGGACGCGGTGAAGATCACGCGACCGAAATTCTGCTCGCGCAGGTGCGGCCAGGCGGCGTGGGTGACCTTGTAGGCCCCTTCGACGTGGACCTTGTAGACCAGATCCCAGTCGGCGTCTTCCATCTTGACGAAGGACTTGTCGCGCAGGATGCCGGCGTTGTTCACCACCACGTCGATGCGGCCGAAGGCATCCAGAGCGTTTTGCACGATCTTGCCGCCATCGGTTACCGAGTCATGGTTGGCCACCGCGGTACCGCCAGCGGCACGAATCTCTGCCACCACCTTGTCGGCTGCCGAAGCATTGGCGCCCTCGCCGTGGGTGCTGCCGCCCAGATCGTTGACCACCACCTTGGCGCCATGCTGAGCAAACAGCAGGGCATGGGCACGGCCCAGGCCACCGCCGGCACCGGTGACGATCACTACTTTGTCTTCGAAACGCACTGCTTCAGTCATGCAAAAAACTCCTGCGCCAGGCTTGGGGATGGCGCGAGTGTCAGGCAGGCTCCGCGTGCCGGCAACAATCGCCGCCAGCGCTGAATGATGAGCGATAAGACAGCGGCATGATCAGCCGCGCTGGATCAGGCTCAGGTGGTTGTACAGATGCAGCACATGCGCCTCGGCATACTCGGCGTGGCTTAGCTCACCATAGGCAAAGTGCGGCTGCAACGCGCCCTGGTGCGCGGCAAAACGGGCAAAAGCCTGCTGCAGCCGGGCCAGTGCATCGCTCACGGCCACCGGGCTGTCGATGGCCGGCGCGCCGGGGATCGGCTGATCCAGCGGGTGACGCATGGCGCCGCGGGCGGCAAACACGCTGAACGCCAGCGGCCCGACGGTCTGGCGGAACCAGGCCGGCTTCAGCTCGGGGTAGCCGTCGATACTGAAGTCGATGCTCTGCGCGCAGTGGTTGAAGACTTCGGTCGGCGACCAGCCCTGACGGCTGACCAGCGGCTCGGTCGCCAGGCGTTGCAGCAACACCAGCGCGGCATCGATGCTCAGCGCCGCTGGCGCAGGCCCTGCCGGTAGGCGCCAGTAACCGGCACCCAGCGCCGCCGCCCCACCGACCGCGAGCACCCCGAAAAACCGCCGTCTCTGCATATTCATGCCTCCCTGCCCTGACGAAACGCCAGGTAATGTGCCAGCACCGCTTCGGGTGCCTCGACCTGTGGATAGTGGCCGATAGTCTCCAGCAACACGCAGTCGGCGTTCGGAATCAGTTCACGGTAGCGCTCGACCATGTGCGCCCCGGAAATCGGGTCGGCCGCGCCATCGATCACCCGCAGCGGCACGCGCGTGCGCTGCATGGCGCTGACCCAGCGTTCGCGCTGCACGCGGCGTTCGGGCATATACCGAATCAGCCGGTGCATCACCGCCGGGCCGTTGTGACTCTGGATCAGACTCCAGAAGGCATCCAGCTCGGCCGCCGACGGCTGGGTCTGCGGACCGAAGATCCGGGAAAGGTTGGCCGCCAGCTTGTCCCGGCTGAAAAAGCGGCCGATCAACGCGCCGATCGGGCTGAGCAACAGCTTCTGCACCAGCACCGGATGGTGGGTTTCCGGAAACAAACCGCCATTGAGGAACACGCAGCTGGCCAGGGCAAAGCGCCCTTCCTCATGCCGTGCCAGCAGCTCCTGGGCCACGCTGTCGCCGTAGTCATGGGCCAGCACATGCACCGACCCGCTCACACTCAGGTGCGTCAACAACGCCTGCTGCAGATCGGCCTGCTCCAGCAGGCTGTAGGCATGCCCGCGCGGCTTGGCCGAATCGCCGAAGCCGAGCATGTCGCAGGCGATCAGCCGATAGCGCTCGGCCAGAGGCTGCCACAACAAGTGCCAGTCCCAGGCGGCAGTAGGAAAACCATGAATCAGCAGCAGTGGCTCGGCATCACTCGCACCAGCCGTCCAGTAGGCGATAGCCTGCCCTCTGAAGTCGAATGTCTGACTCCGGGCGCGCCAGTCGCCCAGAGCAATGCCCGTCAGCGCCATTACTGATCGTAACCAGGCATCTGCGCATCCAGTTTGCGCAGCAGTGCCGGCCACGGCAGCGCGCCGCCCATGCCCACCGGCGTGCGCATCACACCCGCCATCATCTGCATGGCGCCATCGAGCACCCCCTGCGGGATATGCACCAGCTCACCGCCGCCACTCTGCGCCATGACCTGGATTTCGCAGGCGCGCTGGAAGATGAACATCATCAGGAAGGTATCGGCGACGCTGCCGCCAGCGGTCACCAGGCCGTGGTTGCGCAGAATATAGAAGTGCTTGTCGCCGAGATCCGCCTGCAGGCGCGGTTTCTCGTCCGCGCGCAGGAACACGCCTTCGTAGTCGTGATAGGCCAGGCTGGAGAGCACGAACAGCGACTGCTGCGACAACGGCAACAGGCCGCACTTCTGCGCCGCCACCGCGACTCCGGCGGCGGTGTGGGTGTGCAGCACGCAGTTGGCATCCGGGCGCACTTCATGCACCGCGCTGTGCACTGTGTAGCCGGCCGGGTTGATCTCGTACTGGCTTTCCATGAGTTTTTTGCCCGCCAGGTCGACCTTGATCAGGCTGGACGCGGTGATCTCATGGAACATCATCCCGTAGGGGTTGATCAGGAAGTCTTCGGTGCCGGGTACCTTGGCCGAGATGTGGGTAAAGATCAGATCATCCCAGCCATGCAGGGCGATAAGGCGGTAGCAGGCGGCCAGGTCGACACGGGTCTGCCATTCGGCAGCGGAGACCTGATCCTTGACGTTGGGCAGATTCAGTTGGGCAGTCATGACTCACCTCGGCGTGTTGTTATGCCGATGGAGTCTAGCGACTGCCCACCGCGTCACCAGTTGCCCGGCGAGCCAGCATCGTGGCTTTGCCGGTCAGAGCAGTTCGGGATACTCGGCGAGCAGGCGGGACCATTCACGCTGCGCCTGCGGATCGTCACTGAGCAGGCGAAAGCCTGCGAACTCGAACGCCGGCGCCACCGTGCAGCCCACCAGGCAGTAATCCCCCAGGGCTCGCGCCGCCTGCCAGGCATGGGCCGGCACGGCGCGCTGCGGCAGGCAGTCCGCCATCACCGGTCCCAGACGCTCGCAGCGCAACTGCTCGGGCGACTCGGCAATCAGCAGCTCCAGGCCATCACCTTCATGGAAGTGCCACAGCTCGTCGGCATCCACCCGGTGCCAGCGACTGATCGCCCCGCCCGGCAGCAGAAAGAGAATGGCGCTGCTGGCCAGGCGACCGCCGGGCAGTTGCTGCGCCGAGGCGAAGACACGGCGGTAATAGCCGCCCTCCGGATGCGCCAGCAAACCCAGTTGCTCGATCAGCTGCAGGGCACGCGGGTGCATATCAGCCCTTGAGCGCGGCAATGAAACCGGCCAGCCAGGGCTCGGCATCGGCTTCCGGGGTCACCGTCTCGCTGGCATCCAGGCGCAGCATCGGCAGGACTTCCTCAAGACCCAGTTCGCCATACAGCTCACGCACCAGCTCGCCACCGCCACAGAAGGTATCGCCGTAGCTGGCATCGCCCAAGGCGATGACCGCCGCCGGTTTGCCGAACCAGGCCGGCAACTGATCACGAATGGCAAAGTACAGCGGCTGCAGGTTTTCCGGCAGCTCGCCCATGCCGGTGGTGGCGGTGACGGTGAGGAATGCCTCGGGCTCGAACGCCTTGAGCTCTTCCAGGCTCATCCGCGGCGCATGCCAGGCATCAAAACCAGCCTCTTTAAGCAGGCGCTCGGCATGCCGGGCCACTTCTTCGGCGGTGCCGTACACAGAACCCGAGAGAATCGCGACTTTCATGAAAACTCCGAAACATATGTGCCAGGCGCACATTATGCCGCAACCGCGCGCTTTGCCTTAGAATGCCAGGGAATCCGACCGGGAAGTCCGCCGATGATCAACGCCAAGCTGCTGCAACTGGTAGTCAACGCCTCCAATGACGGCATCGTGGTCGCCGAGCAGGAAGGCGATGACAACATCCTCATCTACGTCAATCCGGCGTTCGAGCGCCTGACCGGTTACCACAGCGACGACATCCTTTATCAGGACTGTCGCTTCCTGCAGGCCGGTGATCGCGAGCAGGCCGGGCTGGCAGCCATCCGCCAGGCGGTGAAGGACAATCGCCCCTGCCGGCAGATCATCCGTAACTACCGCAAGGACGGCTCGCCCTTCTGGAATGAACTGTCGATCACCCCGGTGTTCAACGAAGGCGACCAGCTGACCTATTACATCGGCATCCAGAAGGATGTCACCGAGCAGGTCGAAGCCACCGAACGGGTAAAACAGCTGGAAGCCGAGGTCGCCGAACTCCAGGCCGAACTGGCGAAACTGCGCGGTTAGAGTCATGTCCCGTCGAAAGGACTGAAAATTGCTTGTTCCTTCGGCAAGCCATTTCCGTCAAAATTCCGACATGACCGACAAATCCCTGCTCAACCGCGATGAACTGGAATACATCCAGCAGATTCTCGGCTACAGCCTGAGCCCCAGCACATTGCCCACCCCGACGTTCCGGGTGGATGGCGGTGCCGCAGCCAATGCGCTGTTCGCGGCACTGGGCAGGCAGGCCGATCTGCATCTGGAGGCGGTATTCGGCGATCAGCGCCTGCGCTTCCCACTGCAACTGGTCGAAGACGAATTCCATGCCCTGCATCTGGAACTGGGGGCGCCTGGCATCTTTCAAAATGGTCCGGTGCAGCGCCCCTGGCGCCTGCCGCTGGATACCCCGCTGACACTGCTGCATGACAATGGCCAGGCCAGCAGTCTGGAGGTGCATGAGCTGTCCCCGGCCGGGGTACTGCTGAAATCCACCGACCTGCTGCCACCACCCGACAGCTTTGCCCTGTGGCTGCCGCTGCCCGATCAGGAGCCGGTGTTGCTGCGCGGCAATCGCGTGCGCCATACCAGCAGCGACCTAACCGCCTTCCGTCTGGAGATGCCGCCGGCCAGTCATGCCGAGCGCCTGCGCCACTTCATTTTCCAGCAGCACCGCCTGCGTCATCCGCAACTGCAGCAGCGCTGAGACGCACACCCTTCTCAAATCGCAGGCAAAAAAAATCCGGTAGCCAAAAGTGGGGACGACTACCGGAGTGCGCAGGCTGTGTGAAGCAATCAATCAGGCAGCAAATTCATCCTCGGCAAAGGCCATCAGGGTGGCTTTGCCAGCCTGAACCTCGGCCAGCAGGCTGTCGGTTTCAGTGAGCACGCGAGCCACATAGAAATCCGCCGACTTGAGCTTGGCGCCATAGAACCGGGTCTCGCTGCTGCCGGCCGCCAGCTTCTGCTGAGCCACCAGGGCCATGCGCGACCACAGCCAGGCCAGCGTGGTGAGGGCAAACAGGCGCAGGTAAGGCACCGATGCGGCGCCAGCCTGCTCGGGGTCCTTCATGCCTTCGCTGGCAATCCACAAGGTGGCCTGCTGCAGTTGCTTGAGCGCCTTGCCCACCGCCGCCGCATGCGGCGCCTCGGGATTGGCCTTGAGCCAGCCTTCAACCAGAGCAAAGAAACTGCGTACGGCACGACCGCCGCCGAGGCCCAGCTTGCGCCCGACCAGATCCAGCGCCTGAATGCCATTGGTGCCTTCGTAGATACGGGTGATGCGGCAGTCACGCACCAGTTGCTCGATTCCCCAGTCTTCGGTAAAGCCCGAGCCGCCCAGCACCTGCAAGCCCTCGTTGGAACAGTTGTGGCCTTCATCAGTGAGGAACGCCTTGACCACAGGAGTCAGCAGCTGCACCAGATCGTCGGCCCGCTCCCGAATCTGGGCATCCTCATGCTCGTGCGCCACATCCAGGTGCAGGCCGGTGAAGTAGGCGAGTGCGCGGCAGCCCTCGATCATCACCTTCTGCCGCAGCAGCATGCGCCGTACGTCCGGGTGCACCAGAATCGGATCAGCCGGCTTGTCGGCAGCCTTGGGACCGGACAGCGAGCGACTCTGCAGACGCTCCTTGGCGAAGCCCAGGCTGATCTGGTACGCGCTCTCGGCGATACCCAGTCCCTGCATGCCGACCATCAGGCGCGCCGAGTTCATCATGGTGAACATGCACTTGAGGCCCTTGTTCGGCTCGCCGATCAGCCAGCCCTTGGCGCCTTCGAAGTTCATCACGCAAGTAGCCGAGCCCTTGATACCCATCTTGTGCTCAAGGCCGCCGCAGAACGCCGGGTTGCGCGAGCCGTCTTCGAGGAACTTGGGCACCAGGAACAGGGAGATACCCTTCACGCTGTCCGGCGCGTCCGGCAGCTTGGCCAGTACCAGATGGATAATATTGTCGACCAGATCCTGCTCGCCGCCGGTGATCCAGATCTTGGTGCCACTGATGGCGTAGCTGCCGTCAGCCTGGGGCACGGCGCGGGTGCGGATCAGGCCAAGGTCGGTGCCGCACTGCGGCTCGGTCAGGCACATGGTGCCAGTCCACTCACCGCTGATCAGCTTGGGCAGGTACTGCTCCTGCTGCTCGCGCGTGCCGTGCTGGGTCAGCGCGTTGATCGCGCCATGGGTCAGGCCCGGGTACATGCCCAGCGACAGGTTGGCCGAGCAGACCATCTCCTCGACCATCATGTTCAAGACATGCGGCAGGCCCTGACCACCGAACTCTGGGGTACAGGCCAGCGCGGTCCAGCCGCCCTCGGCGAACTGCTGGTAAGCAGCCTTGAAGCCATCCGGGGTTTTTACCGACTTGCTTTGCGGGTCGTACTGGCAGCCCTGCTTGTCGCCGGGGCCATTGAGCGGCGCGAGCACGTTCTCCGCCAACTTGGCGGCTTCCTCCAGAATGGCGCCACCGAGATCGTTGCCGAACTCGCGCTGCGTGGGCAGCGACTGCAGGGTGGCATAAGCGTCGAGCACTTCATCAAAGACAAAGCGCATATCACGTAACGGGGCACGGTAAGCGGGCATGTGGGCCTCCAAAATCTATACAAGGCAAATTCTTGTACAGCTTTTGTATAGCTTTTTACAAAGGACGTGCAAGTACTTTTCGCTCAGACACAGCAAGAAAGTGACCTGGACAGTGCTATCCGGTCACAAAGCAGCGCAGAAAGAAGGGAAGGATCAGGTATCCAGATGACCACGCAGCAACTGCTGCAAGCGGCGCTGCAGGGTGCGCGCATCGCTACCCAGGCAGGCGACCGGCGAGCCGGCCAGCTGTTCTTCGGCCAACTCGGCCACTTCACCCGCTACCGCCAGCGGGCAATCCAGAGCCAGGGCCAGCTTGCCTAATTGACGGGAAAAATCGGCGGCCGGCGGGTGATTGGAGAACAGTACCAGCAGTTGCGGCTGGAGCTTTTCGCAAACCAGGGTCAGCTCGGCCAGCGGCTGCCCCAACGGCAGTACGGTCAGGGCAATCTCGCTGCTGGCCAGCAGCACGCCCGCCACCAGCAGCTCCAGCTCATGGCACTGACCGGGAATGGCACTGAGCACCACCCGCGCGCCCTGCCCCCGCGCCAGTTGCAGGCGCTGCAGCACGCGCCCGCGCAGAAAGGCATCGAGGAACAGCCACTCACTGGTCTGACCGAAACCGTCCTGGCTCAGCAGTAGCTCCTGCCAGACCGGCAGCAGGACATCCTGAAACACCACCGGCAGCGGGTAACTGGAGAACACCTGGCCGTAGACCTGCTCCAGGCGCGCCTCATCGAAGGCTGCCACGGCGCGGCGCACCTGACGCTGCCATTCACCCCACTCGCCCAGCGCTACTTCCTCGTACACCGGCGCGGCCGCCGCACGCTGAGCCTCGCTGCGCTCAAGGATCTTGCCGACCTTGCTCACGGCCACGCCGCGCTCCAGCCAGGCAAGGATGCTGCGCACGGCATCGATATCGGCCTGCGAATACAGGCGATGGCCACTGTCGGTGCGGGTCGGCTGAATCAGACCGTAGCGCCGCTCCCAAGCCCGCAGGGTGACCGGATTGACTCCCGTAAGCCGCGATACCTCGCGAATCGGAAACAGCTCTTCCTGCTTGAGGGAAGCGGAAACGAGGTCGGTCATGGCTAGGTATCGCGCTGATGGGCTTGCCGGCATTGTAACCCAGGGGCCCGACGGCTTAAATTGTACAAAAGCTGTACAAAGGAAGCCCATCATGCTGCCACACTGGCCACTACGCCTGTACTACGACGGTGATTGCCCGCTGTGCGCGCGAGAAGTTGCCCTGCTACGCCGTCGCAACAGTGCCGAGCGGCTGGTACTGATCGATATCAGCCAGCCGGATTTCGACCCAACCAGCACGCCATTCAGCCTGATACAGCTGCAGACCGTGCTGCACGCACAGGACGCCAACGGCCACTGGCTGAAAGGACTCGACGCCACCTATGCCAGCTGGCTGGCCGCAGACCTCTGGCAACTCAGCTGGCTACTGGCCTGGCGTCCGCTGCGCAGCCTGCTGCATCCACTGTACTGGCTCTTCTGCTGGCTCCGCCCCGGCCTAACCTGGCTTCCCCATCCAGATGGCGCCAGTCGCTGCACTCAGGATCGCTGCGCCCCCGGCAAACGCCGGAACTGACCCTCGCCCAGATAAATCTGCTCAATTCCATTACAAGAAAACCAAACATGTACAACAAAGAGAAAGCATTCACCTCCCCAAGAAGCCCACTAATACCCTGAAAATGCCGGAAAATCGGCTTTCAGCTCACCCACCCGCTTTATCCACACGCAGCGCATGGTTGTACAAAATAAAATCGTGGTATAAGTTTACATCAAGTTCAGTCGGCCAAAAGCAGCTTTGGTCAGGTTATGCCGGCGGTCGCTGAACCCTACTCTTTCTGCCCACGAGGCCTGCATGAGCACGCAATCCGCCCCCATCCTGATCACCGGCGCCAGCCAGCGTATTGGCCTGCATTGCGCCGAGCGATTGCTGGACAGCGGCCAGCCCGTGATCATCAGCTATCGCAGCGAGCGACCAGGAGTTGGAAAACTGCGGGAGCGCGGCGCTATCTGCCTGCCGGCCGATTTCGCCAGCGAAGCCGGCATCCTGGCCTTCATCGACCAACTCAAGCAGCACACTGACTGCCTGCGTGCGATTGTGCACAACGCCTCGGCCTGGCTGAACGAAACACCCGGTCATGAGGCAGAAGCCTTCCAGCAGCTGTTCAGTGTGCACATGCTGGCGCCCTATCTGATCAACCTGCACTGCGCCGAGCTGCTGCGCCGGTCGCAACCGGCCGACATCGTGCACATCAGCGACGATGTCGCCCGCAAGGGCAGCGCCAACCGCATTGCCTACTGCGCCAGCAAGGCTGGTCTGGACAGCCTGACCCTGTCCTTTGCCGCCCAACTGGCACCGCAGATCAAGGTCAACGGCATCGCGCCGGCACTGATCCAGTTCAACGAAGACGATGACGACGAATACCGCAGCAAGACGCTGGCCAAATCCGCTCTGGGCATAGAGCCCGGCGCCGAGGTGATCTACCAGAGCCTGCGCTATCTGCTGGACAACCCCTACGTCACGGGCACCACCCTGACGGTCAACGGCGGCCGCCATCTCAAGTAAGGCCGCGAGGACAATTGCCATGCCGCTTATTTCCGATCACTACCGCGAAATCCTTGTGGGTCTCGGTGAAAACCCGGAGCGCGAGGGCCTGCTGGACACCCCCAAGCGCGCCGCCAAGGCCATGCAGTACCTGTGCAACGGCTATGAGAAGACCCTCGACGAGATCGTCAACGGCGCCCTGTTTGCTTCCGACAACGACGAGATGGTGATCGTCAAGGACATCGAGCTGTACTCGCTGTGCGAGCATCACCTGCTGCCGTTCATCGGCAAGGCCCATGTGGCCTACATTCCCACCGGCAAGGTACTGGGCCTCTCCAAGGTCGCCCGCATCGTCGACATGTTTGCCCGGCGCCTGCAGATCCAGGAGAACCTCACGCGGCAGATCGCCGAGGCCATCCAGCAGGTCACCAATGCCGCCGGCGTTGCCGTGGTGATCGAGGCCAAGCACATGTGCATGATGATGCGCGGCGTGGAGAAGCAGAATTCGGTGATGAACACCTCGGTGATGCTCGGCGCCTTCCGCGAGTCGTGCAACACTCGCCAGGAATTCCTCACCCTGATTGGACGGAGCAAGTAAATGCCGCGACTGGAACCGGGAATGGCGCGCATCCGCGTCAAGGATCTGCGCCTGCGCACCTTTATCGGTATCAAGGAAGAGGAAATCCTCAATAAGCAGGACGTACTGATCAACCTGACCATCCTCTACCCCGCGCAGGAAGCAGTGCGTGACAACGATATCGACCATGCCCTTAACTACCGCACCATCACCAAGGCAGTGATTCGTCACGTCGAGGAAAACCGTTTCTCCCTGCTCGAACGCCTGACCCAGGAAATCCTCGATCTGGTCATGCAGAACCCGGCCGTACGCTACGCCGAGGTGGAAGTGGACAAGCTGCACGCCCTGCGCTTTGCCGAGTCGGTCTCCATTACCCTGGCCGGCCACCGCTGAGAAACGACTCAAAGTCTGCTGCGCGTCGGCCATGCGTCGTTGGAAAAGAGGCTCGGCCGCTCATTTACTCCATGTAAACTCCGCGGCCTCGCCTCTTTCCCGCCTAGCCTGGCTCTAGCTCGCGAGACTTTGAGCCGCTTCTGATCACAAGGAGCCCTTCATGACCGAACAACAACGCCTGGAACTGGAAGCCGCCACCTTCCGCCGCCTGCTTGAGCACCTGCAGAACCGCTGTGATGTGCAGAACATCGACCTGATGAACCTCGCCGGTTTCTGCCGCAACTGCCTAGGCAAGTGGTACAAGGCCGCCGCCGATGAGCGCGGCGTTGAGTTGTCCGCCGACGCCGCCCGTGACGGCATCTACGGCATGCCCTACGCGCAGTGGAAAGCCCAGCACCAGAAAGAAGCCAGCGCCGAACAACTGGCCCAGTTCGACAAGAGCAAGCCCAATGACTGATCTGAACGATTTCCGCGCCAGCCTGCGCAGCGGCCAGCATGTTTTCGCCGACACCCTGGCCTTTATCGCCGAACACTATGACTACCAACCCAGCGCCTTTCGCAACGGTGCGGTAGAAAACGCCAGCGGCCAGAACGAAGGTTCGTGCAAGCTGCTCGGCCTGGCCCTGCTGGAGGGCTTCAGCGTGGAGGAAACCCTGCTGGCCTTCGGCGAGCACTACCGCAGCGTTCTGGCCACCCCGGAAGGCAGTGACCACGGCAATATTCGTGCGCTGATGGATACCGGCCTCGCCGGTGTGCGCTTCAAGCAGCCATCGCTGCGCCGCAAGTAGCGCTGAAAACGCAGACGCCTGCACTTGGCGGCGTCTGAGAGCATGAGCAGGATCGTGCGAGCTAGAGCGAGACAAGGCGAGAACCGCCGAGGACGCGGAGTTTACTGAGTGTAAATGAGCAGTCCGAGGCGGTTATCAACACAGTCTCGCCGACGCGCAGCAGATCCTTACGAACTTAGTCGCGGAAGTTGTTGTACTGCAGCGGCATCCCCAGCTCCTGGGTACGCAGCAGGGCAATGGCTTCCTGCAGATCGTCACGCTTCTTGCCGGTAATACGCACCTGCTCGCCCTGGATAGCGGCCTGCACCTTGAGCTTGGCATCCTTGATCAGGGAGACGATCTTCTTTGCCAGCTCCTTGTCGATGCCCTCGCGCAGCACCACTTCCTGCTTGACCACCTTGCCGGAAGCGTAGTGATCTTTGATCTCTAGGCACTGCACGTCGATCTTGCGCTTGACCAACGCCAGCTTGAGGATTTCGATCATCTGCTCCAGCTGAAACTCTGCCTCGGCGGTCAGCGTCACGGTCTTTTCCTTGAACTCGAAGGTGCCCTTGCCGCGCAGATCGTAACGGCGGTCGAGGTCCTTGATGGCGTTATCCACGGCGTTGGTGACTTCATGTTTGTCCAGTTCAGACACCACGTCGAACGAAGGCATGCTTGATTCTCCAGATAAACGGCGCAACCCTTGTCACAGCAGGGCTACGCACAGCTTGACGATAAAAACGCGCGGTCATTATAACTGCAGAATTAAATAGCGCTTGGCCATGAACCAGCGCCCCGAGCCCTTATTGCAAGAGTCTGCCATGCCCAACCCCCACCTCAGCATCCTGGTCGTGGATGACGCCAAGTTCTCCAGCACCATGATCGGCCGCGCCCTCACCAACGCCGGCTACCAGGATGTGCGCTCCGCCAGCAGTGCCAAGGAAGCCCTGGCCCTGCTGGAGCAACGTCCGGCCAACGTGCTCCTGGCCGACTGGCTGATGCCGGAAATGGACGGCCTGGAGCTGACCTCGCGCGTGCGCCAGCTGGACGAAGTCGCGCGTCACTACACCTACATCATTCTGCTCACCGGCAAGGAGGGCGAAAACGTCCTGCATGAGGCCTTCGACCGTGGCGTCGACGACTTCATCAACAAAGCCGTGATGAACGAGCAACTGGTACCCCGGGTGTATGCCGCGGACCGCCTGTGCAGCACCCTGCAGCAGCTGATCCAGCAGAACACCCTGCTCACCCAGAACATCGCCGGTCTCGAACAGCGCAACCTGGTCGACCCGGTCACAGGCCTGGGCAATCAGCGCTACCTGATGCAGAAACTCGGCGACTGCCTGCGCCAGATCGACTCACGCGGCGGCGCCCTGTGTTTCTTGCTGATTGGCCTGCAGGACGCCCAGCTGCTGCGCCAACAGCACGGCGAGGCCTACCTGAGCGAGCTGCGCACCAGCGTGGCCCATCGCCTGCAGCAGCTGATGCGCCCACTGGACGTACTGGCCAGCCTGGACGAACAGCACTTCGCCGTGGCCGCCATGCTCGAAGACTTGCAGGAGTGCTCGCCGAGCAGCTTCAAACGCCTGCATGAAGGCCTCAATCTCAAGGCGTTCAAGACCAGCGAAGGCTTCATCACCCTCAAGGCCGGCATTGCCCTGGTCGGCCTGGATGCCAAGGCCTTGCCGGTCAAGCCGGAAACCCTGCTCGAACACGCCCGCCGCCGCCTGCCCGAGGCCTACAGCAGTGGCCGTGTCGCGGCCGAGCGCCTCACCGGCGGCGCATGAGCTGGCACCTGCTGGGTGCCGGCAGCCTGGGCAGCCTCTGGGCTGCCCGGCTCAGCGCCGCCGGACACAGTGTCGAGCTGATCCTGCGCAACGAGCAGCGCCTCACCGACTACCTGCGCGCCGGCGGCCTGCAGGTACGCCAGGGCGAGCAGGTCCAGCGACATGCTCTACCCGCCGGTCTGGCCAGCGACCCGCTACCGATCCGCCGTCTGCTGCTGGCCTGCAAGGCCTATGACGCCACCAGCGCCATTGCCAGGGTAGCCACCCGCCTGCAACCCGGCAGCCAGGTGATCCTGCTGCAAAACGGTCTGGGCAGCCAGCAGGCGGTCGCCGAGCTGCTGCCTGAGTGTCAGTGCATCTGCGCCAGCAGCACCGAAGGGGCTTACCGCGAAAATGACTTCCAGGTGGTGTTCGCCGGTCAGGGCCATACCTGGCTTGGTACCTCACCGACCAGCCCTGCTCCGGACTGGTTCGGCGAACTGGCCAGCGCCGGCATCCCGGCGAGTTGGGTCGACGATATCGATGCCCGCCTGTGGCGCAAGCTGGCGCTGAACTGCGCCATCAACCCGCTGACGGTCTTGCACGACTGCCGCAATGTCGGGCTGCGCGCGCATGCTGCTGAGGTGCAGATGCTGTGTGACGAGCTTTGCCGACTGCTGGCCTGCTGCGCCCCTGAAGCTGCCCTCGGCCTGCATGAGACGGTCTGGCAGGTGATCGACGCCACCGCCACCAACTACTCATCCATGTACCAGGACGTACAGCAGGGACGCCGCACGGAAATCGACTACCTGCTCAGCCATGCCTGTCGCAGCGCCGAGCAGCACGGGCTGACACTGCCAGCCCTGAACCAGCTGCAGCAACGCCTGCAGCACTACCTGCAGCAACGCGGATTGCCCTGCCGCTAGGCACGGGCTACCCTGCCCTTCCCCGACTGCGGCGATTCGCCATGAACCTGCGCCAGCGCCTCGACAACCTGCCGGTCGGCCGCAAGCTGCTCACCGCCCTGCTGGTTCTGCTCGGCACCCTGCTGCTGATGGCCAACCTGACCTTCATCAGCGCCGCCTACTGGATCTTCCAGGAAAACGTTGCGCCACAGACCATGCGCAGTATCGGCCAACTGGTCGCCAGCCCGGCCATGACCAGCGAAGCCCTGGCCTCGCCGGCCACCGCCCAAGCCCTGCTGGAGCGCCTGCGCGGTTTCGAGCCGCTGCGGGCGGCAGCCCTGTACGACAGCAATGGCGTGTCCCTGGCCCAGCTGCAGCTCGGCGAAAGCCTCGACATCCCGCTGCAGATGAGCCAGTTGAAGCCGTGGCTGGCCAGCGAATACCGCTCCACGGAACTGATCAGCCTGCCCCAGCCCGGCAAGGCGCCGGGCCATCTGCTGCTGATCGCCTCCGGCGAGCTACCCAGCGCGTTCTTTACCGGCACCCTGAGCGCCAGCCTGCTCATCCTGCTGATCAGCGCACTGCTCTGGTTCGCCATTTCCAGCCAGTCACGTCGCCTCATCACCCGCCCTCTGCGGCGCCTGGAAGAACTGTCGCGCCGGGTGACCCTGGAAGAGAACTACGCCCTGCGCGCCGAGCCCGGCAACCGCGACGAAATCGGCAGCCTGGCCGAAGCCTTCAACACCATGCTCGAACGTATCGAGGCCCGCGAGCAGCAGCTCAAGCGCGCCCGCGACGAAGCGCAGCTGGCCTCCGAACAGGCCCGCGAACTGGCCGAGGAAACCCGCCGCTCCAACCGCAAGCTGGAGCTGGAGGTGCAGGTCCGCGGCAAGATCGAGAAGAAACTCACCGGCTTCCAGAACTACCTCAACAGCATCATCGACTCGATGCCCTCGGCACTGATCGCCCTCGACGAGCAATTGTTCGTCACCCAGTGGAACCAGGAGGCCAGCCGCCTCTCCGGCACGCGCATGGATCAGGCGCTGAACCAGCCCCTGCTGCTGGCCTTCCCCTCTCTCAAGCCTTACCAGAACCAGTTGCGTCGCTGCATCGAACGGCACCGGGTAGAAAAAGTCGAGCGGGTCAGTTGGCAGCAAAACGGTGAGCAGCAGCATTACGACCTGACCTTCTACCCGCTGACCGGCAGCGCCGGGCGGGGCGTGGTGATCCGCATCGACGACATCAACCGGCGCCTGGCCATGGAAGAGCTGCTGGTACAGTCGGAAAAGATGCTCTCGGTCGGTGGCCTGGCGGCCGGCATGGCCCATGAAATCAACAATCCACTGGGCGCCATCCTGCACAACGTGCAGAACATTCGCCGGCGCCTGTCGACCGAACTGCCGCGCAACCGAGAGCAGGCCGAAGCGCTGCAGCTGTCGCTGGAGGCCATCAACCAGTACCTCGATGCCCGGGAAATCCCCGCCCTGCTGGACGGCATCCATCAGGCCGGCAGCCGCGCGGCGAAGATCGTCAGCCACATGCTCAATTTCAGCCGGCGCAGCAACCGTCAGCTGCTGCCGTGCGACATCAACAGCCTGATCGAACAGACCCTGGAAATCGCCGGCAACGACTTCGACCTGACTGGCAACCTCGATTTCCGCAACCTGCTGATCATCCGCGATTTCGACAATGCGCTGCCGCCCATCCCGGTGGTCGGCAACGAGATCGAACAGGTGCTGCTCAACCTGCTGAAGAATGCCGCCCAGGCCATCCGCCAGCGCAGCGAGCAGGACGACCCGGGACGCATTACCCTGCGCACCCGGCTCAAGGCGCCCTGGCTGGAAATCCAGATCACCGACAATGGCGTGGGCATGAGCGAAGCGGTGCGCAAACGCATTTTCGAACCGTTCTACACCACCAAGGAAGTAGGCGAAGGCACGGGCCTTGGCCTGTCGCTGTCGTACTTCATCATCACCAACAACCACAAGGGGCAGCTGGAAGTGCAGTCACGCCCGCGCAAGGGCACCACCTTCACCCTGCGCCTGCCCCTGGAACCCCCGCAAAACCTGGAGTCCTGAATGGGTTACCGACTGTCGAAGATTTACACCCGCACCGGCGACAAAGGCGAGACCGGCCTGGCCGACGGCCGCCGCGTGAGCAAGGACCACCCGCGCGTCGAAGCCATGGGAGAACTGGATACGCTCAACAGCCAGCTGGGCCTGCTGCTGGCCGAACTGGCCCTGGAAGAGCCGAAGTGCCCAGCACTGACGGAGATCATCGAGGTGCTCAGCCCCTGCCAACACCGCCTGTTCGACCTCGGCGGCGAACTGGCCATGCCCGAATACCAGGCCCTGAACAGCGCAGAAGTGGAGCGACTGGAGCAGGTTATCGACCGCTGGAACGAGGAAGTCGGCCCGCTGGAGAACTTCATTCTGCCCGGAGGCTCGCGCCTGCTGGCCCAGGCCCATGTGTGCCGCTGCCATGCCCGCACCGCCGAGCGCCGCTGCCAGCACCTGAATGCCGTCGAGCCGGTGCGCGAAGCCGGCATGGCCTACGTCAACCGCCTGTCCGACCTGCTGTTCGTTGCCGGCCGCCTGATTGCCAAGCGCACGCAAGTCAGCGAGGTGCTGTGGCAGCAGGCCGACAAGCCCTAAACCCAGGCGATCAGGCCTGCGGCCAGAACGCCCGAATCCCCGCTACACCCTGGGCGCCGATCTGCCAGGCGCGGTCCAGGTGTTCGGGGCCGACGCCGCCGAGCAGATAAACCGGGCGATTGCAGGTTTCCAGCCACTGCGCCGCCTGTTCCCAGCCCAGCGGCTGGGCCTCGGGGTGGGTCTGGGTCGCCTGCAGCGGCGACAGGGTGACGAAATCCACGCCCATCTGCTCAGCCAGGGCCAGTTCCTCGGCACTGTGACAGGACGCCGCCAGCCAGCGTTCACGCGGAAACGGGCGTCCCTTGTCGGCATACTTGCGCAGCTGCTCGGCGGTGATATGCCAGCCAGCCGCCGGGAAATCCCCCAGCCACTCCAGCGGTCCCTTGAGCATCAGCTGCGCCTTGCCGGCACACAGACCCTGAATATCCACGGCCAGGTCACGGTACTGTGCATCGAACATATTCGGTGCGCGCAGCTGGATCAGACGAGTGCCACGGGCCAGCGCCTCGCGCACGCCCTGCAGCAGCTCGGCCGGCTCCAGCGCCTCCGGGGTAATCAGGTAATGCTCCGGCAGGCGCGCCGCCGAAACTATCGGCAGATTGGCCGCCGGAAACTGGTAATTGCCCAGCTCGCGGGGCGCCGCCCAGGACAGCGGCTGGCCTTCAGCGCCATGGGGCTCACCGCTGAACGAGGACACTTCCCAGACATCCAGCAGCACCTGCTTGTCGGGGTAGTCGTGGCGCACCTTGATCAACGGCCGGGCACTCTGCAGCTCGATCCCCAGCTCTTCTTTCAATTCACGGGCCAGCGCGGCGCGCACGGTCTCACCACTTTCCACCTTGCCGCCGGGAAACTCCCACAGGCCGCCCTGATGCAGATGATCCGGACGCTTGGCCAGCAGAATGCGGCCATCCTGGCCGCGGATCACCGCGGCCGCTACATGCACTCGTTTCACGCCTGAACTTCCTCGCGGGCCGCCTGCAACCAGCGCTGGAACGGCGGCCATTGATAGATGGTTTGTACATAAGCTTCGGCAACCGCCGGCAGGGCGATGCGATAGCAGCGCAGGCGACTGGCCACCGGCGCATAAAAGGCATCGGCAATGCTGGCGTGGCCAAACAGAAAGGGACCATCGGCACCGAAGCGACCCCGGCAATCCTGCCACAGGGCACAGATGCGCTGGATATCCGCCTGAGCAGCCTCGGGCAGCTCATCCGGCGCCTGATCACGCTGCAGATTCATCGGCAGATGCGTACGCAGGGCTGCAAAACCGCTGTGCATTTCGGCACAGACACTGCGCGCGACTGCCCGCGCGTATTCGCCGCGCGGCCACAGATGCGCTTCCGGGTAGGCTTCCGCCAGGTATTCGGCGATCGCCAGAGAGTCCCAGACCGGGCCTTCCTCGGTATTGAGCAGCGGCACCTTGCCAGTGGGCGAATGACGCAGGATCTGCTCGCGGGTATCGGTCTGGTACAGGCGCACCCGCAGCTCCTCGTAGGGCTCGCCGGTCAGCTCCAGTGCCAGCCAGGCCCGCAGTGACCAGGAGGACAGGTTCTTGTCGCCGATCACCAGTTGCAGAGTCATTGCCGCACTCCTCAGCACGCCATTGGGGAAATGCACAGGGGACGCCGAAGCGCCCCCTGTGTCAATCAGCCGACCGCCAGCAAACGCTTAGCTGCGGTACTCGGCATTGATGCGCACGTACTCGTGGGACAGGTCGGTGGTCCAGATGGTCTCGCTGCAGTCACCACGGCCCAGTTCGATGCGGATGGTGATTTCCTCGCGGGCCATCACCGCAGCGCCCTGCTCCTCGGTATAGCTGGCGGCGCGACCGCCCTGACTGGCGATACAAACCTCGCCGAGGAACACGTCAATCTTGCTCACATCCAGTTGCGGCACGCCGGCATAGCCGACGGCGGCGAGGATACGTCCCCAGTTGGGATCGGAAGCGAACAGCGCGGTCTTGATCAGCGGCGAGTGGGCCACGGCGTAGCCGACATCCAGGCATTCCTGATGGTTGCCACCGCCGTTGACCTCAACGGTGACGAACTTGGTAGCGCCTTCGCCGTCACGAACGATGGCCTGGGCCACTTCCATGAACACCTCGAACACGGCCTGCTTGAGCTTGGCGAACAGTTCGCCGGTCGTGCTGGTGATTTCCGGCAGGGTAGCCTGGCCGGTGGCAATCAGCATGCAGCAGTCGTTGGTCGAGGTGTCGCCATCGATGGTGATGCGGTTGAACGACTTGTTCGCCGCGTCACTGACCAGAGCCTGCAGTACCTCGCGACTCACCTTCGCATCGGTGGCGATATAGCCCAGCATGGTCGCCATGTTCGGGCGGATCATGCCGGCGCCTTTGCTGATACCGGTCACGGTCACGGTCACGCCGTCATGCTGGAACTGGCGGCTGGCACCCTTGGGCAGGGTGTCGGTGGTCATGATGCCTTCGGCCGCCTGCGCCCAGTTGCCTTCGGCCAGATCGTCGAGCGCCGCCTGCAGCGCGCCCTCGATCTTCTCCACCGGCAGCGGCTCACCGATCACACCGGTGGAAAACGGCAGTACGGCGGTTTCACTCACACCGGTCAGCTGGGCCAGCGCCGCACAGGTACGACGGGCATTGGCCAGGCCGTCCGGACCGGTGCCGGCATTGGCATTGCCGGTATTGGTGAGGAAGTAACGCACTTCGCCCTGCAGGCGCTCGCGGGTAACCAGCACCGGGGCGGCACAGAACGCATTGGTAGTAGTCACACCGGCCACGCGCGAGCCTTCGGCACAGCGCATCACCACCACATCCTTGCGCCCTGGGCGCTTGATACCGGCGGAAGCAATGCCGAGTTCAAAACCGGGAACCGGGTGCAGAGTGGGCAAAGGGCCAAGACCAACAGCCATGTGTGCGCTCCTTGTCGAAGTGTGCGGCTCTTGAGAGCCGTCTGATACGGAAAGGTGAGGTAAAAACGCCGCGAGCAGCCAGGCTGGTCGCGGCGCGTTCAGGCTAGATCAGCGTCAGCTGATCTGCCCGTGGCAATGCTTGTACTTCTTGCCGGAACCACAGGGGCACGGCTCGTTGCGGCCGATCTTCGGTTCGCTGCTGCGCTGCGGCAGGTTGACCACCTCGCCTTCGGGCAGCTCTTGCGCCTCATCGGCGGCCAGCACCGAAGATGCGTCGGCGTGCTGGAACTGCATGCGTTTGGCCAGCTCTTCGGCTTCGTGACGCAGACGTGCCTCTTCCTCGGCCGGATCTTCGCGACGCACCTGCACATGACTGAGCACGCGAATGGCGTCGCGCTTGATCGACTCCATCAGTTCCTGGAACAGGGTGAAGGACTCGCGCTTGTATTCCTGCTTCGGGTTCTTCTGCGCATAGCCACGCAGGTGGATGCCCTGACGCAGGTGATCCATGGTCGCCAGGTGATCCTTCCACAGGTCATCCAGCACACGCAGGAGGATCTGCTTCTCGAAGCTGCGCAGGGCATCGGCGCCGGCCTGTTCTTCCTTCTCCAGGTAAGCGGCCTGAACCTGCTCGCGGATGCGTTCACGCAGGGTTTCTTCGTACAACTGGTGATCGTCGTCCAGCCACTGCTGCACCGGCAGCTTGATGCCGAAGTCACTGGACAGGCTGTGCTCCAGGCCCTTGATGTCCCACTGCTCGGGCAACGACTGCGGCGGCAGGTGGGCATCGATGGCGGCAGTCAGCACTTCGTCACGGAACTCGGCAATGGTCTCGCCCACGCTGTCGGCAGCCAGCAGGCTGTTGCGCATGTGGTAGATCACCTTGCGCTGCTCGTTGGCCACGTCGTCGTATTCAAGCAACTGTTTGCGGATGTCGAAGTTGCGGCCTTCGACCTTGCGCTGCGCCTTCTCGATGGCGTTGGTCACCATGCGGTGCTCGATCGCCTCGCCCTGCTGCATGCCCAGGGCTTTCATGAAGTTCTTCACCCGGTCGGAGGCGAAGATGCGCATCAGGTTGTCTTCCAGCGACAGGTAGAAACGGCTGGAACCCGGGTCGCCCTGGCGGCCGGCACGGCCACGCAGCTGGTTGTCGATACGGCGCGACTCGTGACGCTCGGAAGCGATCACGTGCAGGCCGCCGGCTTCGATGACCTGCTGGTGGCGCTTCTGCCACTCGGCCTTGATCGCGGCGATCTGCTCGTCGGTCGGGTTCTCCAGGGCAGCCACTTCGGCTTCCCAGTTACCACCCAGCAGGATGTCGGTACCACGACCAGCCATGTTGGTGGCGATGGTCACCGCGCCCGGACGACCGGCCTGGGCAATGATCTCGGCTTCCTTCTCGTGGTACTTGGCGTTGAGCACCTTGTGCTCGATGCCGGCCTGCTGCAGCAGCTTGTCGACGTACTCGGAGCTTTCGATGGTGGCAGTACCCACCAGCACCGGGCGGCCGATGGCCTGGCATTCCTTGATGTCTTCGATGATCGCCTGGTACTTCTCGTCCTGGGTCAGGTAGACCAGATCGTTGAAGTCCTTGCGCGCCACGGTGCGGTGGGTCGGAATCACCACCACGTCCAGACCGTAGATCTGACGGAACTCGAAGGCCTCGGTATCGGCCGTACCGGTCATGCCGGACAGCTTGTTGTACAGGCGGAAATAGTTCTGGAAGGTGGTCGACGCCAGGGTCTGGCTCTCGGCCTGGATCGGCAGATTTTCCTTGGCCTCGATGGCCTGGTGCAGACCTTCGGACAGGCGACGCCCCGGCATGGTACGTCCGGTGTGTTCGTCGATCAGCAGCACCTGATCCTGCTGCACGATGTACTCGACGTTGCGATGGAACAGTTTGTGCGCGCGCAGGCCGGAATACACATGACTGAGCAGGCTCAGATTGTGCGCCGAGTACAGGCTCTCGCCTTCGGCCAGCAGACCGGCCTGCACCAGCAGCTCTTCGACGAACTGGTGACCGGACTCGTTGAGCTCAACCTGGCGGCTCTTCTCGTCGATGCTGTAGTGACCTTCCTGAGTCACCTGGCCTTCAACCTCCTCGATGTGCTGGGTCAGGCGCGGGATCAGGCGGTTGATTTCCTGATACAGGCGCGAGCTATCCTCCGCCTGACCGGAGATGATCAGCGGGGTGCGGGCTTCGTCGATGAGGATGGAGTCCACTTCGTCGACCACGGCGAAGTTCAGCTCACGTTGGAACTTGTCTTCCAGGCTGAAGGCCATGTTGTCGCGCAGGTAGTCGAAACCGAATTCGTTGTTGGTGCCGTAGGTGATGTCGGCCGCATAGGCTGCACGCTTTTCCTGCGGTGGCTGGAACGGGCTGACCACGCCGACCGAAAGACCGAGGAACTCGTACAGCGGGCGCATCCAGTTGGCATCGCGGCGGGCCAGGTAATCGTTGACCGTGACCACATGCACACCTTTGCCGGACAGCGCATTGAGGTACACCGCCAGGGTACCAACCAGGGTCTTGCCCTCACCGGTACGCATTTCGGCGATCTTGCCGTCATGCAGGGTCATGCCGCCAATCAGCTGCACATCGAAGTGACGCATGCCCATCACGCGCTTGCCGGCCTCACGGGCCACGGCAAAGGCCTCTGGCAGCAGCTGGTCGAGGGTCTCACCCTTGGCCAGACGCTCCTTGAACTCGCCGGTCTTGGCCGTCAGCTGCTCATCGCTCAGAGCAATCATCCGCTCCTCGAGCGCATTGACTGCCAATACGGCCTTCTGCATGCGCTTTACTTCGCGCTCATTCTTGCTTCCGAACAGTTTTCTCAACAGAGGCGCAAACATTAACCGTGTCTTCCCGAGCGTATGAGTGGAGGGGCGCTTCGACGTCGCCCGTCTTGCCTTGAGGCTTAGAGCAAAGGGGGCATTCTACTCGGAAACGTTGACGAGAAAAGGCCTATGGACAGCCTGCAGGCCAACGAACGACGGGGGCTTTTGTTACCATGATCTACCGCACAGGAGCCCACCCGCATGAGCCGTCGCCCGCCACCGGCGAAGACCGCCGATTCCATCTTGCGCCAGAGTCAGCCACTGCAGGCACTGCTGGGTGCCGCGCGACGCCTGGATCATTTGCAGAAGCTGCTGGAAGCCGCCCTAGAGCCGGCGGCACGCGAGCACTGCAAGGTCGCGTCATGGCGCGATGGCACTTTGCTGCTGATCGTCAGCAACGGCCACTGGGCCACCCGTTTGCACTATCAACAGCGCCGCCTGCTACGCCTGCTGCAGGAACAGACTGCCTTCAATGGCCTGCAACGCATCCTGTTCAAGGTTCAACCTGTCACCGGCAGCAGTTCGGCCGGCACGCGCCATGTCGAACTCACCCCAGCAGCAGCCGAAAGCCTGCGTACTGCCGCCGACGGCATCAGTGATCCGCGCCTGCGCGAAGCACTAGAGCGTCTGGCCAAACACGCCGACCAGCCCTGATTTCCGAATCGCGCGCATAAAAAAGGCCACCCGAAGGTGGCCTTGAAAGAAAGCATAAGGAAAGAGGTATTGCTTACACCGCCGCAGCCGGGCGCATGTAGGAGATCGGCGCAGAGCCGGCGTCTTCAAAGATCACCACATCCCAGGCATCCGTCTCGGCAATCAGCTGACGCAGCAGACGGTTGTTCAGGGCATGGCCGGACTTGAAGCCACGGAACTCGCCAATCAGGCTGTTACCCAGCAGGTACAGGTCGCCGATCGCATCGAGAATCTTGTGTTTGACGAACTCGTCTTCATAGCGAAGGCCATCTTCGTTAAGCACGCGATCCTCATCGACCACGATGGCGTTATCCACGCTGCCGCCGAGCGCGAGGTTCTGCGAACGCAGGTACTCGATATCGCTCATGAAACCGAAGGTCCGCGCGCGACTGACTTCCTTGACGAAGGAGGTGCTGGAGAAGTCAACGCAGGCGGTCTGGGTGCGACCATGGAACACCGGGTGATCGAAGTCGATCTCGAAGCTCACCTTGAAACCGTCGAAAGGTACGAAGGTAGCGCGCTTGTCGCCATCTTCAACCGTCACCTCACGCAGGATGCGGATGAACTTCTTCGGCGCTTCCTGCTCTTGCAGGCCAGCCGATTGCAACAGAAACACGAAGGGACCGGCGCTGCCGTCCATGATCGGCACTTCCGATGCGGACAATTCGACATAGGCGTTGTCGATGCCCAGACCGGCCATAGCCGAGAGCAGGTGCTCAACGGTGTCCACCTTGACGTCACCATTGACCAGCGTGGTCGACATGGTGGTTTCACCGACATTTTCCGCCCGTGCCGGAATTTCCACCATCGGGTCGAGGTCGGTGCGTCGGAACACGATACCGGTGTCCACCGGAGCTGGCTTCAGGGTCAGGTAAACCTTCTCTCCCGAATGCAGGCCAACGCCGGTGGCGCGGATGATGTTCTTCAAGGTGCGTTGTTTGATCATGGACTCAGTCGCTTTACGTCAGTTGCGAACAATTTTCAACAATGGTCGAGCATGATAACAGAGCCGACCATCGCTGCACACCAATCACAACTGTGCTCCCCATAGCAAAAATCAATCAGCCTGACGACGCAGGAAAGCCGGGATATCCAGGTAATCGAGATCATCCTGGGTATTCAGCTTGGCTGCAGTAGCGGCGGCTGCGTAGCTCTGACGCTGCACGGTGGGACGCTCGTAGTCCTTGTAGTTGACGCTGGCCTCAGCCTGCTGACGGGACGGAGCAGCGGCGGCAGGCGCCGACGCCACGGCTACCGGAGCAGCGACGGTGTTGTCGACCACCTTGACCGGCTTGTCGCTGCGCTGACCCAGGCCGGTGGCGACCACGGTCACGTGCAGTTCGTCACGCAGTTCCGGATCGATCACGGCACCAACCTTGACGGTCGCGTGCTCGGAAGCGAAGGCCTCGATGATCTCGCCCACCGCGGCGTATTCGCCCAGGGACAGATCCAGACCAGCGGTGATGTTGACCAGAATACCGCGGGCGCCCTGCAGGTTGATGTCTTCCAGCAGCGGGTTGCGGATGGCCGCCTCGGTCGCTTCGCGCGCACGGTTCGGACCGCTGGCGCAGCCGGTGCCCATCATGGCCATGCCCATCTCGCCCATCACGGTCTTCACGTCGGCAAAGTCGACGTTCATCAAGCCCGGACGCTGCATGATGTCGGAGATGCCGCGCACGGCACCAGCCAGCACGTCGTCAGCCTTGGCGAAGGCGGACAGCAGGCTGGCGTCCTTACCGAGGATGGTCAGCAGCTTTTCGTTGGGGATGGTGATCAGCGAATCGACGCACTCACCCAGGGCGCGGATGCCTTCGTCCGCTACCTGCATACGCTTGCGACCTTCGAACGGGAACGGGCGGGTCACCACGGCGACTGTGAGGATGCCCATTTCCTTGGCCACCTGGGCAATGATCGGTGCAGCACCGGTACCGGTACCGCCACCCATGCCGGTGGTGATGAAGACCATGTCGGCGCCATTCAGGACTTCCTGAATGCGCTCACGGTCTTCCAGGGCAGCCTGACGGCCGATTTCCGGGTTGGTACCGGCGCCCAGTCCCTTGGTAACGCCCGGGCCGAGTTGCAGCACGGTGCGTACGGAAACATTTTTCAGTGCCTGTGCATCGGTGTTGGCGCAGATGAATTCGACGCCTTCGATGTTGCTGCGCAGCATGTGGTTCACGGCATTGCCGCCACCGCCGCCCACGCCAACAACTTTGATCACAGCACTTTGCGGGATATTGTCTACGAGCTCGAACATTTCCCCTCTCCTTCCTTTTTTAGTTATATCGCCAACAGCTACCGCGGTTTAGAAATTGCCTTGGATCCAGCGTTTCAGCTTTTCCAATACAGGTGTCTTGGGTTCGTCATTGAACAAACCGCCCGCCATGGCATAACCGTCGGACTGTTTTTGTAGTCCGTACATCAGCAAGCCCACGGCAGTGGAATAAATCGGATTACGCACCACGTCAGCCATTCCCTTGACGTTATGAGGAGCGCCCAAGCGCACCGGCATGTGAAAGATCTCTTCGGCCAATTCGACGGCACCTTCCATCTTGGCGGTGCCACCGGTAAGGACGATCCCGGCCGGAATCATGTCCTCATAGCCACTGCGCCGCAGCTCGGCCTGAATGAGGGTGAAAAGCTCGTCGTAACGAGGCTCGACAACCTCAGCCAGAGCTTGACGGGACAGTTCCCGCGGTGGCCGGTCCCCAACACTGGGAACCTTGATGGTTTCCCCAGCACCGGCCAGTTTGGCTAGTGCACAAGCATACCGAATCTTGATCTCCTCGGCATACTGGGTCGGGGTACGTAATGCCATTGCGATATCATTGGTAACCTGGTCGCCAGCGATCGGAATCACCGCAGTGTGACGTATCGCACCTTCTGCAAAAATGGCGATGTCGGTGGTACCTCCGCCGATATCGACCAGGCACACGCCCAGTTCCTTCTCGTCGTCGGTCAGCACCGCATAGGCCGAGGCCAGTTGCTCCAGAATGATGTCGTCGACTTCCAGGGCACAGCGGCGCACGCACTTCTCGATATTCTGCGAGGCGTTGGTGGCGCAGGTGACCACGTGCACCTTGGCTTCCAGACGCACACCCGACATGCCCAGCGGCTCACGTACACCTTCCTGGTTATCGATCACGTAATCCTGCGGCAGGGTGTGCAGCACCCGCTGGTCGGCCGGAATGGCCACCGCCTGGGCCGCGTCCAGTACCCGCTCGATATCAGCTGGGCTGACTTCGCGGTCGCGGATGGCGACGATGCCGTGGCTGTTCAGGCTGCGGATGTGGTTGCCGGCCACGCCCACGAAGGCCGAATGAATCCGACAGCCGGCCATCTGCTGCGCTTCGTCGATGGCGCGCTGGATCGACTGCACGGTGGATTCGATATTGACCACCACGCCTTTTTTCAAGCCGCGCGAGGGATTGGTGCCGATCCCGACGATTTCCAGTGCGCCATCGGCAGTCACTTCGCCCACCAGCGCCACCACCTTGGAGGTGCCGATGTCCAGACCGACGATCATCTTGCCGCTCTGCATGCTTGCCATGTCCTTGCCTTCTCCTCGCTTCACTGTACGGCGGCGGCCTTGGCCGCCGTGGGCGCCACCGGCTCGCGCCACGCCACGGCCAGGCCGTTGGGGTAGCGCAGATCGATGCGCGCGATATTGGGTTGCTGCGCCTTCAGCGCTTTTTCGTAGATCGCCGCAAAGCGGCGCATCTTGTCGACGATATGGTCACGACCCAGCAGCAGGTCGATGCCCTGGGCGGTACGCAGATACCAGCTGCCACGCTCGCGCATTTCCAGGGCGATGATGGAAAAGCCCAGCGGCCGCAGCATCTGACTGAGAACCTGGTACTGCTGCATCACCTGGCGCTGGGCACGCTGCGGCCCGGCCAGACGCGGCAGATGCTGGTAGTTGGCCGATTCGCGCGGGGCAAAGGCATGCCCGGCATTGTTCAGCAGGGCCTCATCGCCCCAGCGCGCCACCGGCAGCTGCTCTTCCAGGCGGATCATGATCTGGTCCGGCCATACCCGACGCACTTCGGCATGGGCGATCCAGGGCATCTGCTCCAGCTCCTGGCGCATGCCCGACAGGTTGATCTGCAGGAAGCTGGCCTGAATGTAGGGCGCGATACGTTGCTGCACCGCCTGCTGGCTGATGTAGCTGAGCTCGCCGTCGACACTGACCTTGCTGATCGGCCGGTCGACATAGGGCAGCGCGCGCTGCGCACCTTCATAGGCGGCCACACCAAGCACCAGCAACAGCACCGGCCAGATCAGGCGCTTGAGCGGGCTGAAATCCGGCTTGGGCAGACGCAGGCTGAGCGGCTCCTTGGCCACCAGGCGGCTGGCGCCACGCTGCTCCGGACGACGCGGCGGCGTGCTGCGTTCCGGAACGGCGTACTGGTGGTGACGGAGCGACATGCTCATGACTTAACCCCGCGCCTCAAGGCTGTCGGCCAGAATCGCCTGGACCAGGTCGGTGAACTCCAGCCCAACCGCCTTGGCAGCCATCGGCACCAGGCTGTGATCGGTCATGCCCGGCACGGTATTCACTTCCAGCAGCCAGAACTGACCGTCAGCGTCCTGCATCACGTCAACCCGCGCCCACCCCTGGGTACCCACTGCGTCGCAAGCGCGAGCTGTGAGAGCCTTGAGTTCGGCTTCCTTGTCGGCCGACAGGCCGCAGGGAATGCGGTACTGGGTGTCATTGGCCAGGTACTTGGCGTCGTAGTCATAGAAACTGTGCGGTGTGCCGAGGCCTATGGGAGGCAGCACCTCGCCGCGCAGCACGGCAATGGTGTACTCGGGGCCCTTGATCCACTGTTCGACCAGCACCTGCGAGTCGAACTGCGCGGCGGACTGCCAGGCCTCGATCAGCGCGGCCACGCTGTCGACCTTGGCCATGCCGATGCTCGACCCCTCATGGGCCGGTTTGACGATCAGCGGAAAGCCCAGTTCGCTGGCGGCCTTTTCGCAATCGGCGACCGAGGCCAGCACAGCATGCCGTGGAGTCGGCAGGCCAAGGCTCTGCCAGACCTGCTTGGTACGCAGCTTGTCCATGGCCAGCGCCGAGGCCAGCACGCCGCTACCGGTGTAGGGAATCCCGGCGCATTCCAAGAGACCCTGCATGGTGCCGTCTTCGCCGCCGCGACCGTGCAGCACGATAAAGGCGCGATCAATCTTCTCGCTGGTCAGGCGCTGCAGCAGGTCATCACCGACATCGATGCCGAAGGCATCCACGCCAGCTTCCTGCAGGGCGGCCAGCACGGCGGCGCCAGATTTCAGCGACACCGGACGCTCGGCGCTCTTGCCACCGAAGAGAACCGCCACGCGACCGAAGGCCGCCGGCGCATGTTGCGAACGCAGACTCATTTCGACTCACCCTGACCCGCAAACAGCGGGTGTTTCAGCAGTTGCGGTGCCAGGCCGCCGATATCGCCGGCACCCTGGCAGAGCAGGATGTCGCCGGCACGCAGCAGCGGCTTGACCAGCGGAGCGATGTCCACGCCCCGCTCGAGATAGATCGGATCCAGCTTGCCGCGCTGGCGAATGCTGTGGCACAGCTGGCGGCTGTCCGCGCCCGGGATCGGGCTCTCGCCGGCCGGGTAGACCTCCATCAGCAGCAGCACCTTGGCGTCGCCGAGCACCTGCACGAAGTCGTCATACAGATCGCGGGTACGGCTGTAGCGGTGCGGCTGGTAGACCATCACCAGGCGGCGCTCAGGCCAGCCACCGCGAACGGCCTGGATCACCGCGGCCACTTCACGCGGGTGATGACCGTAATCGTCGACCAGCATCACGCTGCCGCCGTCCACCGGCAGTTCGCCGTAGACCTGGAAGCGCCGGCCAACACCCTGGAAGCCCGACAGGCCGGCGACGATGGCTGCATCGTCGATGCCCTCCTCGCTGGCGATGGCGATGGTGGCCAGGGAATTGAGTACGTTGTGGTTGCCCGGCATGTTCACCGAGACTTCCAGCGGCGCGCGGTCACGGCGCAGGACGGTAAAGAAGGTCTGCATGCCCTGCTGACGGACGTTGATCGCGCGCACGTCGGCATCTTCGGCAAAGCCGTAGGTCACGGTCGGGCGAGCTACCTGCGGCAGCAGCTCACGCACCACCGGATCATCCACGCAGAGCACGGCCAGGCCGTAGAACGGCAGGTTGTGCAGGAACTCAACGAAGGTCTTCTTCAGTACATTGAAGTCACCGCCGTAGGTGCTCATGTGGTCGGCGTCGATATTGGTAACCACGGCGACCATCGGCTGCAGGTGCAGGAAGCTGGCGTCGCTCTCATCGGCCTCGGCCACCAGGTAGCGGCTGGTGCCCAGCTGGGCATTCGTACCGGCGGCATTCAGGCGGCCGCCGATGACAAAGGTCGGGTCCAGGCCACCGGCGGCAAAGACCGAAGCGATTAGGCTGGTGGTGGTGGTCTTGCCGTGGGTGCCGGCGACGGCGATGCCGTGGCGGTAGCGCATCAGCTCGGCGAGCATCTCCGCACGGGGTACCACCGGAATGCGTCGGGCCAGTGCCTGGGCAACTTCCGGGTTGCTGGTATTCACCGCACTGGATACCACCAGTACGTCTGCTTGGGCGGCGTTCTCGGCACGGTGGCCGATATGGATGGTGGCGCCAAAGCTTTCCAGGCGCTCAGTCACGGCCGAGGCCTTGAGGTCGGAGCCGGATACCTGATAGCCAAGGTTCAGCAACACCTCGGCGATACCGCACATACCCACGCCGCCGATGCCGACGAAATGGATGTTGCGGATACGGCGCATTTCCGGCTGCGGAAAGGCTTTCTGGCTCTCAACCACGGGCCACCTCCAGGCAAATACTCACCACACGGTCGGTGGCATCCGGTTTGGCCAGACGACGGGCGATCTCGCCCATGGCCAGCAGTTTGTCGTTGTGCATCAGAACCTCGGTCAACTGTGCGGCCAGCGCGGTCGCATCAGTGGCATGTTGCGGCAACAGCACGGCGGCGCCGGCGTTGGCCAGAAATTCGGCGTTGCGCGTCTGGTGATCGTCGATCGCGTGGGGCAACGGAATCAGGAAAGCCGGCAGGCCGGCAGCGGCCACCTCGCTGACGGTCAGCGCGCCGGCGCGGCAGACGATCAGGTCGGCCCAGCCGTAGGCATCGGCCATGTCGCTGATAAACGGGCGAACGTCCGCCTCGATGGCCAGAGCCTGATAGCGCCCGGCGGTGATCTC
Organism: Pseudomonas fluvialis; assembly: GCF_014207935.1. GTDB lineage: Bacteria > Pseudomonadota > Gammaproteobacteria > Pseudomonadales > Pseudomonadaceae > Aquipseudomonas > Aquipseudomonas fluvialis_A. The sequence goes on from NZ_JACHLL010000001.1 coordinate 115,327, forward strand.
CGCGTGCTGGCGGCCGGCCTGGTGGCAGATCTGCGGGCGCAGAGCTTCGGGCAGCAGCGCCAACGCCGCCGGCAGCAATTTGTTCAGCGGTTCGGCACCCAGGCTGCCGCCCAGCACCAGCAGGCGCGGCTTGCGGCCCTGCAGTGAAGTCCGCGGCGTCGGCAGGAACAGTTCTTCGCGCACCGGATTGCCGGTGGTGTGCAGCTTGGCGCTGGCCTTGAAAGTCTGCGGGAAGGCCTCGCAAATCCGCGCAGCAATGCGCGACAGCAGGCGATTGGCAGTGCCGGCCACGGCATTCTGCTCATGGATGATCAGCGGTACGCCAGCCAGGCGAGCGGCGAGGCCGCCGGGGCCGGTGACGTAGCCACCCATGCCGAGCACGCAGACCGGCTGCAGCTCGCGGACGATGCGGCGGGCCTGCAGCAGGGCTCGCAGGATATCGAACGGGGCCTTGAGCAGAGACTTCAGGCCCTTGCCACGCAGGCCGGACACCTGGATCAGGTGCAGCGGCAGGCCGGCGGCGGGCACCAGCTCGTTCTCGATGCCGCGCGGGGTGCCCAGCCAGTGCACGGCATAACCGCGCGCTTGGAACTCGCGGGCACAGGCCAGCGCCGGGAACACGTGCCCGCCGGTACCGCCGGCCATGATCAGTACGTTAGCGGCCATGGCGGAGCTCCCGTACGGCCGACTCGTCGAAGAAGTCATCTTCGGAGAACTCCACTTCCTCGCTGCCCAGCAGGCTGCGGCGCTCCCACTCGATGCGCAGCAGCACGCCCAGGCAGGCGGCGCAGACCACCAGCGAGCTGCCGCCGTAGCTGAGGAACGGCAGGGTCAGGCCCTTGGTCGGCAGCAGACCGGTGTTCACACCGATATTGATGAGAATCTGGCCGATCCACAGGAACGCCAGGCCGTAGGCGACGTAGGCCGAGTAGAACTGCTTGGCCCTCTCCGCCCACAGGCCGATGTACAGGGCACGCACGCCGACGAAGACAAACAGCGCCACGGTCAGCAGCGCTCCGATCATGCCAAGCTCTTCGGCCAGCACGGAAAAGACGAAGTCGGTGTGGGCTTCCGGCAGGTAGAACTGCTTCTGGATGCTGTTGCCCAGTCCCACGCCCAGCCATTCGCCACGACCGAAGGCGATCAGTGCCTGCGACAGCTGGTAACCGGCACCGAACTGATCGGCCCAGGGATCGGCAAAGTTGGTCAGACGCGCCATCCGGTAAGGTTGCGCCTGCACCAGAATGACCACGGCGACCACGGCGGCAATCACCAGCAGCAGGAAGCGGAACAGCCCCACCCCACCGAGGAACAGCATGGCACCGGCCGCCCCGAGCATCACCACGGTGGCGCCGAAGTCCGGCTCCAGCAGCAACAGCACCGCCAGCGGCAGCAGTACGAAGAACGGCTTGATAAAGCCCATCCAGCTTTCCCGCACTTCCTGCTGGCGGCGCACCAGGTAGCCGGCCAGATAGATCACCACTGCCACCTTGGCCAACTCGGAAGGCTGGATGTTGAAGATGCCGAAGCCGATCCAGCGCGAAGCACCGTTGACCTCACGGCCGATGCCGGGGATCAGCACCAGCACCAGCAGAGCCGCGCTACCCAGCAGCAGCTTGCCGCCATTGGCCTGCCAGGTGCTCATCGGCACCATCAGCGTGAGCACGCAGGCCACGGCGCCAATGGCCAGGTACACCAAGTGACGCACCATGTAATACAGCGGCGTGCCGGACTGCGCGGCGGCCACTTCGGACGAAGCCGAGGTGATCATCACCAGGCCCAGGCCGAGCAGTGCCAGGCAGCCGGCCAGCAGCGGAAAATCGATATCGACACCACGCCCGCTGTTCAGCGGTGACGGGAAGGGGCGCAGGAAGCCGAGACCGTTGATCATGCCAGGGCCTGCGCTGCAGCGGCGAACAGACGGCCGCGCTCTTCGAAGTTCTTGAACATGTCCAGGCTGGCGCAGGCCGGCGACAGCAGCACGGCATCACCACTCTCGGCCAGCTCGGCAGCGCGCTGCACGGCCTCTTCCAGGCTCTGCACACACAGCAGCGGTACGGCATCGCCCAAGGCCCCAGCCAGACGCTCGGCATCACGCCCCAGCAGCACCACGGCGCGACAGAACTTCGCCACCGGTGCCTGTAGCGCAGCGAAGTCCGCGCCCTTGCCATCACCACCGGCGATCAGCACCAGCTTGCCGGCGATATCCGCGCCCAGCCCTTCGATGGCAGCCAGTGCCGCGCCAACGTTGGTTGCCTTGGAGTCGTTGTAGTAGCTGACCCCGGAGTGTTCGCACACCCACTGACAGCGATGCTCGAGACCGACGAAACGCTGCAGGGTCGCCAGCATCGGCGCAAACGGCAGGCCGGCGGCGTGCCCCAGTGCCAGGGCCGCCAGGGCGTTGCTCTGGTTGTGTGCACCGCGCATTTTCAGTTCACGGGTTGGCAGCAGCGGCTCGAACTGGAAGGTCAGCCACTTCTCGCCATCGCGCTCGGTCAGGCCAAAACCCTTGAAGTCCGGCTTGCCCAGACCGAAGGTCCAGCACGGCAACTGATCGGCCACCAGCGGACGCGACAGGCCGTCATCGCGATTGACCACCACCTGCTGCGCGCCGCGGAAGATACGGTGCTTGGCCAGGTGGTACTGTTGCATGTCCGCATAGCGGTCCATGTGGTCTTCGCTGAGATTGAGGCAGGTTGCCACGGCGGCATTAAGGCGCTCGGTGGTTTCCAGCTGGAAGCTGGACAGCTCCAGCACGTACAGCTCCACCTCGTCGCTGAGCAGATCCAGCGCCGGGGTGCCGAGATTGCCGCCCACCGCGACCTTTTTGCCGGCCTCGGCAGCCATTTCGCCGACCAGGGTTGTCACCGTGCTCTTTGCGTTGGAGCCGGTGATGGCAATGATCGGAGCCTTGGCATAACGGGCAAACAGGTCGATATCACCCGACAGTTTGACGCCGCGCGCGGCGGCTTCCTGCAGAGCCGGGGTGGCCACGGCCAGACCGGGACTGACATACAGCTCGCTGGCGCGACTGAGGAACTCCACATCCAGTTCACCGCAGCGGACTTCCACCTCAGGGTAGTCGCGCTGCAGGGTGACCAGCTCCGGCGGATTCGCACGGGTATCGGCCACGGCAAAGCGCAGGCCCTGGCGCGCGAGGAAGCGCACCAGGGACATGCCGCTCTTGCCGAGGCCGACAACGATGCGGAATTGGTCGGAGGCGATCAGGCTCACAGGTCAGTCCTCAACGCAGCTTCAGGGTGGCCAGGCCGATCAGCACCAGAATCACGGTGATGATCCAGAAGCGCACGATCACGCGCGGCTCCGGCCAGCCTTTCAATTCAAAGTGGTGATGGATCGGCGCCATGCGGAACACGCGCTTGCCGGTCAGCTTGAAGCTGGCGACCTGGATCATCACCGACAGGGTTTCCATGACGAACACGCCGCCCATGATGAACAGCACGATCTCCTGACGAACGATCACGGCGATGGTGCCCAGCGCCGCGCCCAGCGCCAGCGCGCCCACGTCGCCCATGAACACCTGAGCCGGGTAGGTGTTGAACCAGAGGAAGCCCAGACCCGCACCGACCAGCGCGGCGCAGAACACGATCAGTTCGCCGGAGCCCGGCACATAGGGGATGAACAGGTATTCGGCGAACTTAATGTTGCCCGACAGGTAGCAGAAGATGCCCAGTGCGCCGCCCACCAGCACGGTCGGCAGGATGGCCAGGCCATCGAGACCGTCAGTCAGGTTCACCGCATTGCTGGTGCCGACGATGACGAAGTAGGTCAGCACCACGAAGCCCACACCCAGCGGAATGGCCACATCCTTGAGCATCGGCACGATCAGAGTGGTTTCCACTGGGCTTTGCGCGGTCATATAAAGGAACGCAGCGGCGGCGAGACCGAATACCGACTGCCAGAAATACTTCCAGCGGCTCGGCAGGCCACGGGAGTTCTTCTCGATCACCTTGCGGTAGTCATCCACCCAGCCGATGGCGCCAAACAACAGGGTCACGGCCAGTACGGTCCAGACATAACGATTGGACAGGTCCGCCCACAGCAGGGTGCTCACGGCGATCGCGGTGAGAATCAGCGCGCCACCCATGGTCGGCGTGCCCTTCTTCGACAGGTGCGACTGCGGGCCATCGTTGCGAACAGCCTGGCCGATCTGGCGAATCTGCAGGGTGCGGATCATCCACGGGCCCAGCCACAGCGACAGGGCCAGGGCCGTCAGCACCCCGAGAATCCCGCGCAGGGTCAGGTACTGGAACACGCCGAAGCCGGTGTGAAACTGTTGCAGGTACTCCGCCAGCAGCAGCAGCATTAGTGAGTCTCCTCGGTGGATGCGCAAAGTGCAGCGACGACCTTGTCCATAGCCGCACTGCGCGAACCTTTGATCAATAGCGTGGTAGAGGGTCCCTGCTCGGCGGCCAGTGCGGCGATCAGGCTGGCCTGATCGGCAAAGTGGTGGCCTTCGGCGCCGAATGCGGCTACCGCATGGCGCATCAGCGGGCCGACGGCATATAGCGCGTCGACTTTGCCGGCCGCATAGGTGCCGACGTCGCGATGGCCTTGCTCGGCCCATTCGCCCAACTCGCCAATATCCCCCAGCACCAGAACGGTGCGGCCGGGGAAGGCGGCGAGTATATCAACCGCGGCGCACACGGCGACCGGGTTGGCGTTGTAGGTATCGTCGATCAGACGCGCACCATTCGTCGCCACACGAGCAACGGCGCGGCCTTTGACCGGTTGCAGGCTTTCCAGCCCCTGCTGGATCCCGACCAGCGGCACATTCAGCGCGTGCGCCGCAGCCGCCGCAGCCAGGGCATTGGCAACGTTGTGCAGACCCAGCAGATTGAGCTGCACCCGCACCTCGCCCGCCGGGCTGTGCAGGGTAAAGGCCGGGCAGCCGCGCGCATCATGCTCGATGGCGCTGGCGTGAAAATCTGCCTGGGAGTTGTTCAGGGCAAAGGTCAGCACGGGGCGCTCGCCGACACGCTGCCGCCAGGTCGCGAAGGCGGCCTGGTCCAGATTGAGCACAGCCACACCATCGGCGGCCAGCCCTTCGAGAATTTCGCCCTTGGCCTGGACAATCTTCTCCGGACCACCGAACTCGCCGACGTGGGCATTGCCGGCATTATTCAGGATGGCCACCTGCGGCCGGGTCAGCGCCACGGTGTAGGCAATCTCGCCGACATGGTTGGCGCCCAGCTCAATCACGGCACTGCGGTGCTCGGGCGCCAGCTCCAGCAGAGTCAGCGGCACACCAAGGTCATTGTTCAGGTTGCCGCGGGTCGCCAGGACCGGCCCCAGGGTCGAAAGAATGCTGGCGAGCATTTCCTTGACCGTGGTTTTGCCGGAGGAGCCGGTGACCGCGACCAGCGGGCCGCTGAAGGCGGCACGGTTAAGCGCGCCCAGTTGCCCGAGCGCAATACGGGTATCAGCCACCACCAGCTGCGGCAGGTGCGCATCCGGCACTTCGCGCTGCACCAGCGCGGCAACGGCGCCCTTGGCCGCCACGTCAGGCAGATAGTCGTGACCATCGAAGTTGGGGCCAACCAGAGCGACGAACAGCTGGCCAGCTTCGATCTTGCGGCTGTCGGTGCTCACGGCAGCAAAAGCCACATCGGCGCCAATCACCCGGGCACAGAGGGCGTTGGCCACTTCACTGAGCCGCAGCGGCTTAAGCATGTTTCACCTCACGGCCAGCCAGAGCCTTGGCCGCTTCTTCGAGGTCGGAGAAGTGCAGACGCTCACCGTGAATCTCCTGGTAGTCCTCATGCCCCTTGCCGGCCAGCACCACCACGTCACCGACCTTGGCGGCGGCGATCAGCTGCGCGATGGCCTCGCCGCGACCGTGCAGGAACTGCACAGCCTCGGCCTGAGCGAAGCCGGCGCGAATATCGGCAAAAATCTGTGCCGGCTCTTCCGTGCGCGGGTTGTCGTCGGTAACCAGCACACGATCAGCCAGCGCCTCGGCAATCTGCGCCATCAGCGGACGCTTGCCACGGTCACGGTCACCACCGCAACCGAACAGGCACAACAGTTCGCCCTGCACATGCGGACGCAGCGCCCGCAGCACCTGCTCCAGAGCATCCGGGGTGTGCGCGTAATCCACGACAACCAGCGGCTGCGCACCGCCGCCCAGGCGCTGCATGCGGCCTACCGGACCCTGCAGTTGCGGCATGACCGCGAGAATTTCGTCCAGCGGATAGTTCAGACCCAGCAAGGCCCCGACTACCGCCAAGAGGTTGCTCAGGTTGAAACGGCCCAGCAGCGGGCTGCGCAGCAGGCCGGCACCTTGCGGCGAGACAATGCGTGCTTCGATGCCGTCATTGCTGAAGCGGGCTTCGGAGCAATACAGATAAGCATCGGCGTTTTCCAGGCTGTAGCCGATCAGGCGCGACTCAGCGACCCCGGCAGCCAGCTGGCGACCGAAGGCGTCGTCCAGATTGATCACCCGGCACTTGAGCTGCGGCCAGGCGAACAGCTTGGCCTTAGCCGCGCCATAGGCCTCCATGCTGCCGTGGTAATCGAGGTGATCACGCGACAGGTTGGTGAACACCGCCACATCGAAATCCAGCGCCGCCACGCGCCCTTGCTCCAGACCATGGGAGGAAACCTCCATGGCCACGGCACGAGCACCGGCCTGCTTGAGGCGGGCCAGGGTGGCCTGCACAGCCAGCGGGTCGGGCGTGGTGTGCTTGCCGCTCTCCAGAGCGTCGAAGAAGCCCACACCCAGGGTGCCGATCAGGCCGCAGCGCTCGCCCAGCAGGTCGAGGGCCTGAGCAATCAGTTGGCTGACGCTGGTCTTGCCATTGGTGCCGGTCACCCCGACCAGATGCAGACCGCGACTCGGTTCGCCATAGAAGCGCCCGGCGATGGCCGACAGTTGCTGGGCCAGCCCCTTGACCGGCAGCAGCTGGGCGGCGCTATCGCTCATCTGCGGCGCGCCTTCACTTTCATAGGCCACCGCGGCGGCGCCACGGCCGATGGCATCGGCGATATGGTCACGGCCATCACTACGGGTGCCGGGAATGGCCAGAAACAGATCACCGGCCTTGACCGCACGGCTATCCAGGGTCAGCTCGCGAATCAGCGTCGAGCTCTCCGCCTGCAGCATGAATTGATTGAGCGGCATGGGCATCAGATGCGCCCTCCTTTGCCTTGCACCAGCGCCGCCGTCTTGCCCACGGCGGTTTCAGCCGGGACGGGCGCTGGCAGATTGTCTGGGGCCACGTTCATCAGGCGCAGGGCGCCCGCCATGACCTTGCCGAATACCGGTGCAGCAACGAAGCCGCCAAAGTACTGACCGAACACGGGACGCGGTTCATCGATGATGACGATGCAGGCCAGGCGCGGATTGGAAATCGGCGCCAGGCCGGCGAATACCGAGCGGTAGCGTTTTTCTTCGTAGCCGCCGCCGGCCTTGGTCTTGTGAATGGTGCCGGTCTTGCCGCCCACCTGATAACCGGGCACCCGCGCCTTGGAACCGGTGCCGCCGTTTTCGTCGACCACGGTGCGCAGCATCTGCAGAACCTGATCGGCCACCTTGGTGTCGAGCACCTGCACGCCGGTCGGGCGCTGATCGATGCGCGTCATTGACAGCGGCACGCTGAGTCCCCGGTTGCCCAGTACGCCATAGGCGTGGGCGAGCTGCACGGCGGTCACCGACAGGCCGTAGCCGTAGGACATCACCGCCGTCTCGACCGGCTTCCACACGCGGAAATTCGGCAGGCTGCCAACCCGCTCGCCTGGGAAGCCCAGCCCGGTGTCCTGTCCCAGACCCACCTGCTGCAGAGTCGAATAGAGCTGCTCACCACCGATGTCGAGGGCAATGCGGGCAACGCCGACGTTGCTGGACTTCTTGATCACCCCGGTGATATCCAGCACGCCGTAGTTGTGCACGTCGCGCACGGTCTTGCGCCCCACCTGGTAGTAGCCCGGACGGGTGTCGATGATGGTTTCCGGCTGGTACTTGCCCGAGTTCAGGCCCATGGCCACGACAAACGGTTTGACCGCCGAGCCCGGCTCGAACACGTCGATCATGGCGCGGTTGCGCATCATCGCCGGGTTGAGGTTGCGGCGATTGTTCGGGTTATAGGTCGGCTGGTTGGCCATCGCCAGCACTTCGCCGGTCTGCACATCGATCATCACCAGACTGCCGGCCTTGGCACCGAACTCGACCAGTGCGTTGCGCAGCTCGCGGTGCGCCAGGTACTGCAGGCGCAGGTCGATGGACAGCGCCAAGCTCTTGCCCGCCTTGGCGTTCTGGGTGACCTGCAGATCGCGAATCAGATGACCACGACGGTCCTTGAGCACCTGGCGCTTGCCCGGCACACCGGCGAGCCAGTCTTCATAGGCCAGCTCGACGCCTTCACGGCCCTTGTCGTCGACATCGGTAAAGCCGACCACGTGAGCCGTCACTTCACCGGCCGGGTAGAAACGACGAAATTCCTCGATGGCATACACCCCGGGAATCTTCAGATCGGTAACCGACTGCCCCTGCTCGGGCGTCAGCCCGCGCACCAGGTACATGAACTCGCGCTTGCGGTGCAGCTCGATGCGCTCGGCCAGCATGGCCGGTTCTACACCCAGCGTGGCGGCCAGCTGCGGCCAGCGCTGCTTGGCACCCAGCAGCTCCTTGGGGTTGGCCCAAAGGGTGGTCACGGCAGTGGAGACGGCCAGCGGCTCGCCATTGCGATCGGTGATCAGGCCACGATGCGCCGGAATCGGAATATGCCGCAGGCTGCGTGCATCACCCTGACCCTGCAGGAACTTCTGATCGAACACGTGCAGGTCGACGATCCGCCAGCAGATCGCCGCGACCATGGCCGCGAGCAGCGCCAGCACCAGGCGGAAGCGCCAGGGATAGAGTGCGCCGTCGAGACTACTCATGGCGCCACCATCTGTACTTCGGCAGGTTCCGGAATGCGCATCTGCAGCTGTCCGGTGGCCAGCGCCTCGATGCGGCTATGCGCGGTCCAGGTGCTCTGCTCCAGGAGCAGACGCCCCCACTCGGCCTGCGCCTTGTCGCGCACGCTGAGCTCGGCAAACAGAGCATTGAGCAACTGGCGGTTCCAGTGCGCGGTGTAAGTCACGCCCACCGCCGACAGCAGAATGGCAGCAAACAGCACACCAAGCAGAAAACTGCCCGGCGGCAATGGCTTGGCATAAAGGCGACTCAACGCAGCTTCTCCGCCACACGCATCACCGCACTGCGCGAGCGCGGATTGGCTTTTACCTCGGCATCGCTGGCGAAGATCGGCTTGCCCAGCAGCTTGAGGCGCGGCTCGAAGGCCTTGGGAATGATCGGCAGGTGACGCGGCAGATTGTCCGCCTCGCCCTTGGCATGCCTGCGCATGAACTGTTTGACGATGCGATCTTCCAGCGAATGGAAGCTGATCACCACCAGGCGGCCGCCGACTGCCAGGCTCTCCAGAGCCGCATCCAGCCCGCGTTCCAGATCACCCAGCTCGTTATTGACGTGAATGCGCAAGCCCTGGAAGGCCCGGGTTGCCGGGTTCTTGCCCTTCTCCCACGCCGGATTGGCTTCGGTCAGCACCGCAGCCAGATCGGCGGTGCGCTCGAACGGCTTGAGCGCACGGCGCTCTACGACTGCCCGCGCCATGCGCTTGGCGAAACGCTCCTCGCCATACTCCTTGAAGACGCGGGCAATCTCTTCGGCATCCGCCGTGGCAATGAACTGCGCGGCACTGACACCGGCATCCGGGTTCATGCGCATGTCCAGCGGGCCGTCATTGAGAAAGCTGAAACCGCGGGTCGGATCATCCAGCTGCGGCGAGGACACCCCCAGGTCGAGCAACACACCTTGCACCTGACCCGTCAGCTGGCGCGCCGCCAGTTCATCGCCCATGTCGGCAAAGCTGCGCTGCACAATGACAAAGCGGCCGTCTTCGGCCGCCAGAGCGTTGCCGGTGGCAATTGCCAGAGGGTCCTTGTCGAAACCGAGCAGCCGCCCTTGCGCGCCGAGCCCCTCGAGAATCAGCCGACTATGCCCGCCGCGACCGAACGTGCCATCGACGTAGCAACCATCGGCGCGCAGCGCCAACTGCTCGACGGCCTCGTCGAGCAGCACGGTGATATGGCGGTAGTCGCTGGCAGTCATAGTCACAGGATCAGATCACGCAGTTCATCCGGCAGACCGCCAGGTTGTTTGATGGCCGCCAGATCCGCCTCTGCCAGCGCGTTCCAGGCACTTTCATTCCACAACTGAAACTTGTTCAGCTGGCCGACCAGCATCGCGTGCTTGTCCAGGCCGGCATGCTCGCGCAGACGCGGTGGCACCAGGAAACGGCCATTGCTGTCCAGTTCCAGATCCACGGCATTGCCGATCAGCACACGTTGCAGGCGGCGGTTTTCTTCGACGAGGGATGGCAGCTGACGCAATTTGGCTTCGATCAGCTCCCACTCGGTCAGCGGGTAGACACACAGGCAGGGGTCGACGGCATCAACCGTCACGATGAGCTGGCCGGCACAACGCGAAAGCAGCTCATCACGATACCGACTCGGCATCGCGAGGCGCCCTTTGGCGTCGAGACTGATGGCGTTAGCTCCGCGAAACAAGATTGCGCTTCCCCTTATTAACTAGCTTTCCGTGCTTAAAAAACCACTTCAACCCACTTCATACCACTTTCGCACACTATAGGAACGCAAGCTCCCCACCGTCAAGGCGAGCCTTGGGGGAAAAATCCTTACAGAACGTAGATTTAGCGACGATTCGAGGGGGTTTTAGCGGGTTTTTGGCGGGGGATTTTCAGGCAATATTTCACGCACTCAGAGAGCTGAGCGCCGAACTTAAAGTAACTTCTTAAGAGTAAGAATTTTTAGATATTGCGCAGGCGGGAAAACAGCAAAAGCAGATTAAGCAGAAAAAGGTGGAGAGTCGGTCTGTAAGCCGGGTTCTGTCGAGGACAGCCATTCCTCTACGACATACATCACTGCATGCCTTTAGCAACCTACCCGGTTCCAACGCGGGCCGCGCCAATGGAACCCTATTTGGTCTTGCTCCGAGTGGGGTTTGCCTAGCCACGGACTGTTACCAGCCGTGCGGTGCGCTCTTACCGCACCTTTTCACCCTTACCGGCGCTTGCGCGCTTAGGCGGTTGTTTTCTGTGGCACTTTCCGTAGGCTCGCGCCTCCCAGGCGTTACCTGGCACTCTGCCCTATGGAGCCCGGACTTTCCTCCCCCTTCTTGCGAAGGCAGCGACTGTCCAACCGACTCTCCACCGCCAAGGTTACCCATTGCGGCGCAGCGGAACAAGCTTAAGCCTTGCCCTGACGCTCCAGCGCGGCCTGATACAGCAGATTCTTGCGTACCCCGGTGATCTCCGCCGCCAGCGCTGCCGCGCGCTTGACCGGCATTTCCGCCAGCAGCAGGTCGAGCACGCGCAGGCTCTCGACCGAGATCGCCTCTTCGCCTTCCGGCGCCTGCCAGCCACCCACCAGCAGCACGCACTCACCGCGCTGCTGATTGCTATCGGCCGCGATGAACTCGCGCAACTCGGCCAACGGCAGGCCCTTGAGGGTCTCGAAGGTCTTGGTCAGCTCCCGCGCCAGCAGCGCCGGACGCTCGGGACCGAACACCGCCAGCATGTCTTCGACGCTCTCCAGCAGCCGATGAGGCGCCTCATAGAACAGCAGGGTCCGCGGCTCTTCTCGCAGCGCTTCGAGGCGCTGACGACGGCCCAGCGCCTTGGCTGGCAGGAATCCCTCGAAGATGAAGCGATCCGATGGCAACCCGGCCGCCGACAGGGCAGCGATCAGCGCACAGGCTCCCGGCACCGGCACCACGGCAATGCCCGCTGCCCGCGCAGAGCGCACTAGATGAAAGCCGGGATCGGAAATCAGCGGCGTGCCGGCATCGGAAATCAGCGCCACATCCTCGCCCGCCAGCAGGCGACCGATGAAGCGGCCACCCTGATCACGCTCGTTGTGCTCATGGCAGGCCGCCAGGGGGGTGCCGATGCCGAAATGCTGCAGCAATCGCTGCGAATGACGCGTGTCCTCGGCAGCGATCAGCGCCACCTCGCGCAGCACGCGCAGGGCACGCGCGCTGATGTCATCCAGATTGCCAATCGGCGTGGCCACGACATACAGCGTTCCACAAGTACTCACAGCCCACCTCGATCGAGCGAAAGGTGCCTAGTGTATCGCGATTGCCCGCACTCACGTCGCGCCACCGCCGCCCCTTGGGTACAATCGCGACTTTCCCGACGAGCAATGGAATCGCCCATGACCGCCCGCCTGCGTCCGCTTTCCGCCCTTTTCCTCGCCAGCCTGCTGTGCGCCTGCGCCAGCACGCCGAGCAATCAACTGGGCGAACTGCCGCGCACTCCTACTGCCAGCATCGAGCAACTGCTGGAACAGGCCGCTGCAGCCAGCGGCGAAGAAGCCGGCCTGCTGCGCCTGTCGGCCGCGGACCAGGCCTACCGCCAGCAGGACATCGGCCGCGCCAGCAGCATCCTGCAGCAGGTGCCTATGGACAGCCTCAAGCCGGCCCAGCAGGTGTTCGCCAGCACCCTGGCGGCCGAACTGGCCCTGGCCCGGCAGAAACCCAAAACCGCCCTCAAGGCCCTCCAACACCCGAGCCTGGAGCAACTCAGTGCCCTGCCGGTCGACCTGCAGATCCGCAGCCAGTTGGCCCGTGCGCGCGCCCTTGAAGGCAGTGGTCAAATCCTGAATGCCGCCCGCGAGCGCGTATTCATCGCCCCACTGCTCAGTGGCGAAGCCGCTTCGCAGAACCAGGAGGCCATCTGGAAACTGGTCAGCAGCCTGCCGCTGGAGCAACTGCAACCCACCGGTGACGCCGACCTCAGCGGCTGGCTGGAGCTAGCGCGTCTGACCAAAACCAGCGCCACGCCCGACCAACAGTTGAGCGCGATCGAAGCCTGGCGCAGCGCTAATCCCAGCCACCCCGCTGCTCGTGAATTGCCGACCGACCTGCAAAAGGTGCTGCAGCTGGCCGGCCAGCCCCTGACCCACATCGCCCTGCTGCTGCCGGCTGAAGGCCAGCTCGCACAGGTGAGCCAGGCTCTGCGCGACGGCTTCATGGCCGGCCACTTCGCCGCCCAGCAGGCCGGGCAGAACCCACCGAAGATTGACTTCTACGACAGCTCACGCCTCAGCTCTTTGGATGATTTCTACCGCCAGGCTCAGTCCGCCGGCGTGCAGCTGGTCATCGGCCCACTGGAAAAACCCCTGGTCAAGCAACTGGCCAGCCGCCCGCAGCTGCCCATCACCACCCTTGCCCTGAACTACGCCGATGCCGGCCAGCAAGGCCCTGCGCAGTTGTTCCAGTTCGGCCTGGCCGCCGAGGACGAAGCGCGCGAAGTAGCCCGCCGCGCCTGGGATGACGGCATGCGCCGCGCCGTGGCTCTGGTGCCGGAAAGCGAATGGGGCGACCGTGTCCTGGCGGCCTTCCAGCAAAGCTGGCAGGCCAACGGCGGCACACTGATCGCCGCTAGCCGCGTCAGCCAGCCCGTGGAGCTGGCGCAGCAGATCGGTGACCTGTTCCAACTGCGCCAGAGCGAGGCTCGCGCCAAGCGTCTGCAGAACACTCTCGGCGTGCCTGTCAGCGCACAACCCACACGCCGTCAGGATGTCGACTTCATTTTCCTCGCCGCCACCCCGCAGCAGGCCCGCCAGATCAAACCGACCCTGGCCTTCCAGTACGCCGGCGACGTGCCGGTCTACGCCACGTCGCACCTGTTCAGTGGCAGCAATGGCACCCAGGACAACGACCTTAACGGCATCCGTTTCTGCGAAACGCCCTGGCTGCTCAACAGCAGCGATGCGCTGCGCCAGCAAGTCAGCAGCCAGTGGCCGCAGGCCGGCGGCAGCCTCGGCCGCCTGTATGCCATGGGCCTCGATGCCTACCGCCTGGCGCCACGCCTGAGTCAGCTCAAGGCCCTGCCGGATACGCACGTCGAAGGCGCTTCCGGCGCACTCAGCCTGGCGCCCGATCAGCGCGTGCAGCGCCAGTTGCCCTGGGCCGAGTACCGTGACGGCCAGGTACAACCGCTTCCGGCCAGCGGCATTTGAGCAACACCCGACAACAAGGCCAGGCCAGCGAACAACTGGCCTGCCAGCACTTGCAGCATCAGGGCCTGCGTCTGCTGACGCAGAACTGGCACTGCCGCCAGGGCGAGCTTGATCTGGTCATGCTCGACGGCGATACAGTAGTATTCGTCGAGGTGCGTTACCGGCGGCATGCCGCCTGGGGCGGCGCCGTGGAAAGCGTGGATGCGCGCAAGCGCGCCCGCCTTGCCGCCGCCGCACAGCACTTTCTGCTGCAAGAGTCGCGCTGGGCCAAACACCCCTGCCGATTCGACGTGGTCGCCATCAGCCCGGACGACCACTCACACCCGCGGCTGGACTGGATCCAGAATGCCTTCGAGACCTGACAGCCGCCCCAATGAAGGTTTATCCATGGACATGCAATCCCGTATCCGCCAGCTGTTCCAGGCCAGCATCGACACCAAGCAACAGGCCATGGACGTACTCGCCCCTCACATCGAGATGGGCAGCCAGGTGATGGTCAACGCCCTGCTCAACGAGGGCAAGATTCTCACCTGCGGTAACGGTGGTTCGGCCGGTGATGCCCAGCACTTCTCCTCCGAGCTGCTCAATCGCTTCGAGCGCGAGCGCCCGAGCCTGCCCGCCATCGCCCTGACCACCGACAGCTCGACTATCACCTCGATCGCCAACGACTACAGCTACAACGAGGTGTTCTCCAAGCAGATCCGCGCGCTCGGCCAGCCGGGCGACGTGCTGCTGGCGATCTCCACCAGCGGCAACTCGGCCAACGTGATCCAGGCCATCCAGGCGGCCCATGACCGCGAGATGCTCGTCGTCGCGCTCACCGGTCGCGACGGTGGCGGCATGGCCTCGCTGCTGCTGCCGGAAGACGTGGAGATTCGCGTCCCCTCGAAAGTCACCGCACGCATCCAGGAAGTCCACCTGCTGGCCATCCACTGCCTGTGCGACCTGATCGACAGCCAACTGTTCGGAAGTGAAGAATGAAACAACGCCTGACTCTGGCCCTGCTTCTTGGCGCCACCCTGCTGATCAGCGGCTGCGGCAGCCGCAGCGTCGGCAACAAGATCGACGACCAGTTCATTCCCAGCAACGTCAGCAGCAACATCGAGCGTGCTCACGCCGACCTCGGCAGCAAGAGTTCGCACATTGTCGTGACCAGCTATAACGGCGTGGTCCTGCTGGCCGGGCAGACCCCACGCGCCGAGCTCAAGCAACTGGCCGGCCAGGCCGCCGGGCGCACCCAGGACGTGAAGAAGGTCTACAACGAACTGCAGGTCATGACGCCATCCAACGCCCTGGCACGCAGCAACGACGCCCTGATCACCAGCAAGATCAAGGCGAACATGCTGCTCGACACCACCATCCCCAGCAGCAAGATCAAGATCGTCACGGAAAACGGCATTGTATTCCTGCTCGGCCTGGTCACCCGTAAGGAAGGGCAAAGCGCGGCCAATGTTGCCACCACCCACTCCGGGGTGCAGAAGGTGGTCAAGCTGTTCGAGTACGTCGACTAACGTGATCTTCAGACATGAAAAAGGCGATCTTCCGATCGCCTTTTTTGTTACTTGACCACTTTGAGACTGGGCCGGGCAGCTGGTCGCGATGGTTCGCCACCACCGGACGGACCATCATCCTCGGGCCCTGCATCATCTTCGCCCTCACCATCGACTTCGAAGACCATACCCTGGCCATTTTCCCGGGCATAGATAGCCATCAGCGCCTGAATAGGAATGTAGAGACTCTGCGGAACCCCGCCAAAACGCCCCTCGAAGCTCACTGCCGCGTTTTCCATCTGCAGGTAACGCACCGCATTGGGCGAGACATTGAGCACGATCTGCCCGTCCTTGGCGAAGCCTGCCGGAACCTTGACCCCGGCATACTCGGCATTGACCAGAATATGCGGCGTGCAGTTGTTGTCCACGATCCACTCGTACAGCGCACGAACCAGATAGGGACGACTGGAATTCATCATCGACAGCTCCTTAGCGCATGTCGCGTTCGACAGCCGAAAGACTGGCACGAAATGCCTCGCGGGCAAAGCTGCGCTCCATGTAGTCAAGCAGCGGTTTGGCCGGCCGCGGCAGCTCGATCCCCATCAGCGGCAGGCGCCAAAGGATCGGCAGCAGGCAGCAATCAACCAGGCTCAAATCTTCACTGAGGAAGTAAGGCTTGTCGGCAAACAGCGGCGAAACGCCCGTCAGGCTTTCCCGCAACTCCTTGCGTGCCACCACCTTGGCCGCTTCCTTGACCTTGGGATCAAGAAGCTGATCCACCAGACTGCACCAGTCGCGCTGAATGCGATGCATCAGCAGGCGGCTGTTGGCCCGCGCCACCGGATAGACCGGCAACAACGGCGGATGCGGATAGCGCTCTTCCAAGTACTCCATGATCACAGCCGGCTCATACAGGGCCAGATCGCGATCAGCCAGGGTAGGCAGGCTGCCGTAGGGATTCAGTTCAGCCAGACGCGCCGGACACTGACCCGCCGGAATTTCCTGCAGATCGGCGACCAGGCCTTTCTCGGCCAGCACCAGACGCACGCGGTGGCTGTAGTGACTGACAGGATCGGAAAACAGGGTGAGCTTGGTAATAGAGGCCATCAAGCCCTCCTCGCTACAGCGGTTTACAAACAGCAGAAACGCGTGCGCGCCCCGAAGGGCGCGCACGGTAAAGCAGAGACTGGATCAGTGCACGTCTTTCCAGTATTCGCGCTTGAGCAGATAGGCGAATACGAAGAAGAAGGCCAGATACAGCAGCACGTAGACACCAATGCGCTGGCTCTCGAGCTTGACCGGGTTGGCCGAGTACTCGAGGAAAGTCACCAAGTTCTTGATGGTTTCGTCGAATTCGGCTTCCGACTGAGTACCGGTCTTCGGCACAACGGTCAGTTGATCACAGGCTTCGTGAGTGATCGGCGCGCCGGTCAGCGGATCGAACTGCTTCTTGCCGTTCTCAACCACTTGCACCTGCTTGCAACCTATCACCTGGCGACCCTGCAGGCCGACCAGCACGTTGGGCATACCCACGTTCGGGAAGACCTTGTTGTTCACACCCCAAGGACGCGCCGGATCTTCATAGAAGGTGCGCAGGTAGGTGTAGATCCAATCGGCACCACGAACACGAGCAACCAGGGTCAGATCAGGCGGCGGAGCACCAAACCAGACCTTGGCCTGCTCGGGCTGCATACCGATCTTCATGTGCTCGCCGATTTTGGCGCCAGTGAACACCAGGTTCTCCAGCATGACCTGCTCCGGGATACCCAGATCCTTGGCCACGCGCTCGTAACGCTGGAACTTGGCGCTGTGGCAACCCATGCAGTAGTTGGCGAAGGTACGCGCGCCATCCTGCAGGGCAGCCTTGTCGGTCAGGTCGATATCGACGTGATCATTCGGATACTCGAGGGCGGCCTGAGCCAAAGCAAAGGCTGGCAGTACAGCGAGAATCAGTGCGAGGAATTGCTTTTTCATCAGCCAGTCACCCTTTCCGGAACCGGTTTAGTCTTCTCCATCCGGGTGTAGAACGGCATCAGGATGAAGTAGGCGAAGTACAGCGCGGTGCAGATCTGCGACAGCAGGGTACGCTCCGGCGTCGGTGCCAGAACACCCAGCACACCCAGAATCACGAAGGATACGCAGAACACCAGCAGCCAGATCTTGCTCATCCAACCCTTGTAGCGCATGGACTTGACCGGGCTACGGTCCAGCCACGGCAGGACGAACAGGATGGCGATGGCAGCGCCCATAGCGATTACGCCCAGCAGCTTGTCCGGAACGGCGCGCAGGATCGCGTAGAACGGAGTGAAGTACCAGACAGGAGCAATGTGAGCCGGAGTCTTGAACGGGTTGGCCTGTTCAAAGTTCGGCTTCTCCAAGAAGTAACCACCCATCTCCGGGAAGAAGAAGATCACTGCGCAGAAGACGAACAGGAACACCACCACGCCAACGATGTCTTTCACCGAGTAGTAAGGGTGGAAGGCGATGCCGTCGAGCGGAATACCGTTCTCATCCTTCTTCTTCTTGATGTCGACGCCGTCCGGGTTGTTCGAACCGACTTCGTGCAGCGCCAGGATGTGCAGCACGACCAGGCCGAGCAGAACGATCGGCAGAGCGATCACGTGCAGGGCGAAGAAGCGGTTCAGGGTGATGCCGGAGATCAGGTAGTCACCGCGGATCCACATGGTCAGGTCATCACCGATCACCGGGATGGCACCGAACAGGGAGATGATTACCTGGGCACCCCAGTAGGACATCTGGCCCCAGGGCAGCAGGTAGCCCATGAAGGCCTCGGCCATCAGGGCGAGGTAGATCAGCATGCCGAAGATCCACACCAGCTCACGCGGCTTCTGGTAGGAGCCGTAGAGCAGACCGCGGAACATGTGCAGGTAGACCACCACGAAGAACGCCGACGCACCGGTGGAGTGCATGTAGCGGATGATCCAGCCGTACTCCACGTCGCGCATGATGTATTCGACGGAAGCGAAGGCTTCCTCGGCGGACGGGGTGAAGCTCATGGTCAGCCAGACACCGGTCAGGATCTGGTTAACCAGAACCAACAGGGCCAGCGAGCCAAAGAAGTAGAAGAAGTTGAAGTTCTTCGGGGCGTAGTACTTGCTCAGATGGTCTTCCCACATCTTTGTCGCGGGGAAGCGCGCATCAACCCAAGCCATGAACTTTTCCATCAGGCTTTCTCCTGGTCCACGCCGATGATCAGCACATCATCGGACTCGTAGGTGTGCGGTGGCACCGGCAGGTTCAGCGGAGCCGGCTGAGCCTTGTAGACGCGACCAGCGAGGTCGTACTTGGAGCCATGGCACGGGCAGAAGTAACCACCCACCCAATCGGCACCCAGGTCGGCAGGCGCCACTTCCGGCCGGAAGGATGGCGAGCAGCCAAGGTGAGTACACAGACCGACCAGAACCAGAATCTCCGGCTTGATCGCGCGATTGGTCTTGTCCACGTACTCCGGCTGCACGGAAGCGGCCGACTGCGGATCCGCAACGGTACCTTCCAGCTTCGCCAGATTGCTCAGAATCTCCTCGGTGCGGCGCACGATGAATACCGGCTGACCACGCCACTCAGCAACAATCTGCTGACCGGCTTCGATCTTGCCAATATTCACTTTCACCGGTGCACCGGCCGCTTTGGCCTTCGCACTGGGGAACCATGACCCCACGAACGGGACCGCAGCACCTACCGCTCCCGCAGCACCCACCACAGAGGTGGCCGCTACCAGGAAGCGACGCCGGCCTGCATTCACGCCGTCATTGCTCATTCAGTCGTCTCCCATCAGCTTTGTGGCCTGTTGTTCAGGCCTCTACTAAGTAAAAATCGGGCCGCACAAAATTTGCCGAATGGTAAAGAAAAGCCCCATTTCTGACAAGGCAATAAGCCGACACAAATTCGCCAAAAGCCTTGCAGCACGGGACTTTCCGCTGCGCGACAAGTTGTCGCACAACCACTACAGACATAAAAAAACGCCCAGCATCCTTGCGGATACTGGGCGTCTTTTGTGTAGCGTAGCGTATTAACGCTTGGAGTACTGCGGACGCTTACGCGCCTTACGCAGACCAACCTTCTTACGCTCCACTTCACGGGCGTCACGAGTGACGTAGCCCGCTTTGCGCAGAGCCGGACGCAGACTTTCGTCGTAATCCATCAGAGCGCGAGTGATACCGTGACGAATAGCGCCAGCCTGGCCGCTAACACCACCACCAACCACGGTCACGTATACATCGAACTTCTCGACGTTACCGGTCAGCTCCAGCGGCTGACGAACCACCATGCGGGCGGTTTCGCGACCGAAGAACTGGTCCAGAGTGCGGTTGTTGATGGAGATTTTGCCAGTGCCCTGACGCAGGAAGACGCGGGCGGTAGCGGTCTTGCGACGGCCAGTGCCGTAGTTTTGAGTCGCCGACATAATTAACTATCCCGTTAGATCTTCAGTTCTTGCGGCTGCTGAGCGGTGTGCGGGTGAACAGCACCCTTGTACACCTTCAGCTTGCGGTACATGTCACGACCCAGCGGACCTTTCGGCAGCATGCCTTTGACGGCGGTCTCAATGACACGCTCCGGCGCGCGCTGGATCAGCTTCTCGAAGCTGATGGACTTGATGCCGCCCGGGAAGCCGGAGTGGCTGTAGTACATCTTGTCGGAGGTCTTGGCGCCAGTGACACGTACCTGCTCGCAGTTGATCACGACGATGTAGTCGCCGGTATCTACGTGAGGAGTGTACTCAGGCTTGTGCTTGCCGCGCAGGCGGGTAGCAATTTCAGTTGCCAGACGACCCAGGGTCTGACCTGCAGCGTCGACGACATACCAGTCGCGCTTAACAGTTTCCGGTTTTGCAGTGAAAGTTTTCATTCTTCGTAGCCTCAGGGGCCGCCCTGAAAATAAGACGGCGAATCATACTGGACAGTACTTGCCCTTGCAAGACAAAGGCAGCCGAAAACAGACACTACTCGGGGGCTCGGGTCAGCGCGTCCGCTACGGCGGGGGTTCGACAGGTTAGGCATTCCCATCGAGAGTTCTTTCCGTTCGAGCTAGGCATCCTCGTCGGGAAAGACGCGGCATTATGCCGATTGGCAGAAATTATTCAACCGCAATCTGTGCGAGCAGGCATTTAACCCGCTCGCACAGGCTCGCCTTACAACGAACGGGCGATGATTTCCTTCATGATTTCGTTGGTACCGGCATAGATGCGCTGCACCCGCGCATCCGCCCAGGCCCGAGCCACCGGGTACTCCCACATGTAGCCGTAGCCGCCATGCAGCTGCACGCACTCATCGAGCACCTTGCACTGCAGGTCAGTACCCCAGTACTTGAGCATGGCCGCCGTCGGCACATCCAGTTTCTTGTTCAGGTGCAGTTCCAGGCAACGATCAACGAAGACCCGACCGATCTGGATCTCGGTGGCCATTTCGGCCAGCTTGAAGCGGGTATTCTGGAAATCCGCCACGGACTTGCCAAAGGCCTTGCGCTCACGGGTGTACTCCAGGGTCCATTTAAGTGCCGCCTCGGCATTGGCCAGCGCACCGATACCCACGGTCAGACGCTCCTGCGGCAGCTCCTGCATCAGGTAGGCGAAGCCCATGCCGGGCTGCCCCAGCAGGTTTTCCCTGGGCACACGCACATCCTGGAAGAACAGCTCGGAGGTGTCCTGCGCCTTCATACCGACCTTTTCCAGGCGCCTGCCCTTGGAAAAGCCCGGCGTGCCCGCCTCGACCAGGAACAGGCTGGTGCCCTTGGCACCTGCCTTGGGATCGGTCTTGGCCACCACTATCACCAGATCAGCCAGCCAGCCGTTGGTGATGAAGGTCTTCGAGCCATTGATCACGTACTCGTCGCCATCCAGCACGGCTGTGGTTTTCACGCCCTGCAGATCGGAGCCAGCCCCCGGCTCGGTCATGGCGATAGCAGTGACCATCTCGCCGGAAACCAGCTTGGGCAGGTACTTGAGCTTCTGCGCCTCGGAACCGTAATGAAGAATGTAGGGAGCGACGATGTCCGAATGCAGGGAAAAACCGATACCGGTCAAGCCCAGGCGGCCGATCTCCTCAATGACTACGGCGCTGTAGAGGAAATCGGCACCCATGCCGCCGTACTCCTCAGGAATGTGCGAGCAGAGCATGCCCGCCTCCCCCGCCTTGTTCCAAAGCGCCCGGTCAATATGCCCATCCTTTTCCCATTGGTGATGGAAAGGCACAGCGTCCTGCTCAAGGAACTTGCGCACGCTGTCGCGGAAGAGTTCGTGGTCGGAGCTGAACAGTGTTCTGGGGATCATGGTGACACCTAGTGAGCGGACTTATGAAGTAAGGCCAATGACTTTAACCAAGCAATCGCTTGGTCAACACTGGACACATGCGCCAAAAAATAAGACGATCCAGCCGTCAACTGACCACTTTACCCTTATAAAAATAAAACCATGGCTCCGACATCCGCTCTGCGTCGCATCAGCATCCTGGCCACCGATTGCGTGTTTGCCTCCACCCTGATGCAGGCCAAGGACTTCTTTCATATGGCCAGCCTGCGCTTTGGCAAGCTGCAGGGCCAGGGCCTGACGCCACAATTCGAAATCCGCCTGATCAGCCCCGACGGTCAACCGGTAAACAGTTTCAGCGGCGTCGCCATTGCCGTCGATGGCGCCCTGGATGAATCCGACATCGTCATCCTGCCGGCCTTCTGGGGTGACTTTGATGATCTGCTAAGGCGCTACCCGCAAATCGCGCCCTGGCTGCGCCAGCGCCACGCGGCCGGCAGCGCCATCTGCGGCGAAGCCACCGGCGTGTTCTGGATGGCCCAGGCCGGCCTGCTGGATGGCAAGGAAGCGACCACCTACTGGCGCTTCTTCAAGGAGTTCGAGCAGCGCTTCCCCAAGGTTCTGCTCAACCAGGACAAGCACCTGGCCGATGCCGACAACCTGTTCAGTGCAGGGGGCGTAACCTCGGCCTGCGACCTGTATATCTACCTGATCGAACGCTACTGCGGCGCCGCCGTGGCCCAGGCCGTGGCACGCGACACCCTCTACGAAGTGCAGCGCAGCTATACCCCGGGCCGGATCGGCTTTGGCGGCCAGAAACTGCACCGCGATGTGAGCATCCTGCAGATCCAGCAATGGCTGGAAGAACACTTCGCCGACAAGTTCCGTTTCGAGGATGTCGCCCGCGACCACGGCATGAGCATCCGCAACTTCATGCGCCGTTTCCAGAGCGCCACCGGCGACAAGCCACTGCACTACCTGCAGCGGCTGCGCATCGAAACCGCCAAGAGCCTGCTCTCTTCCACTCGCAAGAGCATCAAGACCATCAGCTACGAAGTGGGCTACGACGACGCCAGTTTCTTCGCCCGTCTGTTTCGCCAGCACACCCAGCTGTCACCCAACCAGTACCGCCAGCAGTACCGGCAGAAAGACGCCCATCCCTAGGATGGGTTGGACCAGGCGCAGACGCCCCTATGATCGGCGCAACCCTCCGGGGATTGTCCGACAACTACAAGAACAGGTTACCGTCATGCGCCGCACTCTCTTTGCCCTGCTCGCCACCTGCAGCCTGGCTGCCCACGCCAACGACAACTGGAAGCCCTTCCCGCTCGACCAGCAGGCCTACGACTACTCGGGCGAGAAGCTGCGCCAGGCCTGGCCACAACTGACCCGCGGCTTCGGCCCCAACTACCCGTTCCCGGATGCCGACTACATCGTCACCATGGCCACAAAGTACCCCAAGGCCCTGGAGTTGACCGTAGCCGGTGGCACAGGCTTTAGCGGCAAGCCGGAAGAAGCCGAAATCTATGCCGCCAAACTGCAGGATGTCTGGCGTAGCACCTTCCGTGGCGATTTCGCCAAAGCCAAGGCTGACGGCCTCAAGCTCGGCGTGGGCGGGCAGATTCCGGCGATGTTCTCCCAGGTGATCTACGCCCTGTTCATGGAAAGCAATCAGCAGGAAAAACACCGCCTGCTGGAAGAAGTCATCGACTACACCGACAAGGCCGGTGACCTGGTGCAGGCCGACGTCGCCGCCCAGTTCGGCCGCGTTTATGCCAAGGCCCGCCTGGGCGAAGAACTGTCGGTGCCGGTGGTGCTCAAGCGCGGCTACACCAGCCAGATCCCCAAAGAGCTTGATGCCCTGCTGGCCAAGCAGCCCAACCAGCCGTTCGCCCTTGCCCTGTATGGCGGCTATGAAGCCGGCGTGATCCGCAAGGTGGGTTCGATGGTCGGCCGCATGACCTACGGCGTCAGCGCCGACAAGATGGAGCAATACTTCGGCCGCTCGTTCCGCGCCAAGGACGACCTGCCAATCGGCCACTACGAGTACGCCAATGCCCTCGGCTACGTGTACGGCGACGACGAGGAAGACAAGGCCCTGCAGCACCTGCAGAAAGCCGTGGCGATCAAGCCGATCAATGCCATGGAAGCCCTGGAAGTGGCCCACGCCCAGAAGCTGCTCAAGCAGTACCAGGCGCAACTGGCCAGCAACTAAACCTGCGAGCAACAAAAAGGGCAGCCCATGGGCTGCCCTTTTGCATTTCCGCTCGCGTTACGGCTTGTGCGGACGCGAGAGAAACTCGTGAGACTGCATCTCCAGCAAACGACTGAGGGTGCGCTGGAACTCGAAGCTCAGGCGCCCGCCGGTGTACAGATCCTTCAACTCCACCTCGGCGGAGATGATCAGCTTGACGTTGCGGTCGTAGAACTCGTCCACCAGATTGATGAAGCGCCGCGCCATATCGTCCTTGGCCACGCCCATCTGCTCGACGTTGGCCAGGATCACCGCGTGATAGATCTTGCCCAGCTCGATATAGTCGTTCTGGCTGCGCGGGCCGTCGCACAGCTCGCGGAACTCGAACCAGGCGACGTCATCGCCTTCCTTGCGCGCCATGATCGCGCGGTTCTCGATCATCAGCGCCTTGTTCTCTTCCACCGTGCAGTGTTCCGGCAGCAGGCTGCGGAAGCTCTTGTCCAGGCTGATCTCGGCTTCGGCATCCAGCGGCCAGTGGAACAGTTCGGCCTGCTCCAGGGCCCGCAGACGGTAATCCACACCGCTGTCGACGTTGACGATCTCGGTGTGCTCCTTGAGCAGCGCAATTGCCGGCAGGAAGCGCGCGCGCTGCAGACCGTCCTTGTACAGACCGTCCGGCACGATGTTGGAGGTGGCTACCAGGCTCACGCCGTTCTTGAACAGCTCGTCGAGCAACGTGGCGAGAATCATCGCGTCGGTGATGTCGCTGACGAAGAACTCATCGAAGCAGATCACCCGCGCCTCGTCGGCGAAGCGCTTGCCGATGATGGTCAGCGGGTTCTTCTCACCCTTGAGGGTCTTCATTTCCTCGTGCACACGCTTCATGAAGCGGTGAAAGTGCGTGCGCATCTTCTGTTCGAACGGCAGGGCATCGAAGAAGGTATCGACCAGATAGGTCTTGCCACGGCCCACACCGCCCCAGAAATAGACGCCCTTGATCGGCCCCTGGCGCTTCTTGCCGAACAGTTTGCCAAGCAGGCCGGTGCCGCCCTGGGAACTGGCCACCAGGTCGTCATAGAGACGCTGCAGATGACGGACGGCATTTTCCTGCGCCGCATCGTGGAAGAAGTCCGGCCGCTTGAGGTCGGCCTGATAGCGCTCGAGGGGAGTCATATTCGTTAGCCGGGCAAGTAAAAACGGGGGCGCCACTTTAGCGACGCCCCCGTTGCTTGGCAATCCACCAGTGGTCTGGCGGCGCTTTATTCCTGCGGCGTCAGCGCCTCGCGCAGACGGGCAATAGCAGCCTCACGGGCCGCGGCATCGGCAAAGGCCGGACTCTCGGCCACACAGGCACCGTCCAGCCAAACGGCAAACCCGGCGCCCTGCTCACGCACATCCAGCGCCTCGCCCGACTGCAGGCGTTTGTTGACCTGCCCGGCGGTCTTGCCATCGGCGAAGGCGACCGACAGCAGCAACTGCTCACCAGCCGCGTCCAGCAGACGGAAACGGAAGCTGCCCTCTTCGTCGCGGAAGCTGACAAAACGCGCGGACTTGGCCGCCTTTTTCTTCTCACCACCAGCCACACCGACCTGCTCGCGGAACGAGCGCAGGCCCACTGCCTCGCGCAGCTCACCGAGGAACGGGGTAGCCGTCTTGCGCGCCTTGGCCGCGCCGGCAAGAAGAATGTCCTCCAGGTCGGACGGGCGCTCGATCAGCGCGTGGTAACGCTCGCGCGCTTCACCCAGTTCGTTGTCGAGCAGCGTGAACAGCGCCTGCTTGGCCTCACCCCAGGCCAGGCCGCCCTCCAGTTCGGCACGGAAAGCCGCCTGCTGCTCCGCCGTGGCGAAGGCCTGATACAGAGTGAACAGGTGCGAGCTATCGGCATCCTTCGGCTCACCCGGCAGGCGCGAGTCGGTGACAATGCGGGCAATGGCATCCTTGAGCTGCTTGGCCGTGCCAAACAGCGGGATGGTGTTGTCGTAGCTCTTGCTCATCTTGCGGCCATCGAGGCCAGGCAGGGTCGCCACGCTTTCCTCGATCACCGCCTCGGGCAGGGTGAACAGCTCGCGCCCCTTGCCGAACAGGTGGTTGAAGCGCTGGCCGATATCGCGCGCCATCTCCACATGCTGAATCTGGTCGCGACCGACCGGCACCTTGTGCGCGTTGAACATCAGGATGTCCGCCGCCATCAGCACCGGGTAGCTGAACAGGCCCATGGTCACGCCGGCATCCGGGTCTTCGCCGGCCTCAACGTTCTTGTCCACCGAGGCTTTGTAGGCATGGGCGCGATTGAGCAGGCCCTTGCCGGCGACACAGGTGAGCAGCCAGGTCAGCTCGGGAATCTCGGGAATGTCCGACTGGCGGTAGAAGGTCGCCTTGTCCACGTCCAGACCGCAGGCCAGCCAGGTGGCGGCGATTTCCAGACGCGAGCGCTGGATGCGTACCGGATCATCGCACTTGATCAGCGCGTGGTAGTCGGCGAGGAAATAGAACGAGTCGGCATCGGCCGCACGGCTGGCCACAATGGCCGGGCGAATGGCGCCGGCGTAGTTGCCCAGATGGGGAGTACCAGTGGTGGTGATGCCGGTAAGAATGCGGGTGGTCATGGCGGGTCGCTTGTCAGACTGCAATCGGGATCAGAGGCGCGGCAGAACGAGCTCTTTGAGCTCGACCAGCTTGCCGTGAAAAAAGTGGCCGCATTCTGCCACTTTCAGCAGCTCATGGGCACGGGGCAGCGCATGCGACCAGGCATACACCAGCGCCGGGTCTATCACTTCATCCTGCTCCGGCTGAATCAGGGTCAGCTCGGCCCGCTGTGCCAGCGGCGTGTCAGCAGGCAGGCGCACCACGGCCGGCGCCACCATGAACAGTCGCTTGACCGCCACGCCCTGCTGCTCCAGCCGCCCGGCCAGGCTGGCGGCGACAAAACCACCGAAGGAAAAGCCCAGCAGCGTCAGCGGCAGATCAGGGTGCTGCTCGTGCAGCCACTGCGCCGCCGCGGCCGCATCATCCACCTCGCCCTGGGCCATGTCATGCACACCGGCACTGGCACCGACACCCCGGTAGTTGAAGCGCAGCGTGCTGTAACCGGCATCACGGGCGGTGCGCTGCAGGGTCGAGATGACCTTGTTGAGCATGGTGCCGCCCTGTACCGGATTGGGGTGACACAGCAGCACCATGCCCCTGGCACCCTCTACAGGCAGGTACAGGGCTTCCAGCGGCCCGCAGGGGCCTTCGAGCGAAATGGGGGTTTCACGAACTAACAACGGGATACTCCGTGACCCTGGGACGGGCCGACACGTCTTCGATTAGCACAAGCAGGCTTGCATCGCGGTATACAGCGCGGTTTTGAGCCGTTAACGTAAAGCAAAGCCGCCTACAGAGGAAGGATTCGTGGAACAGTCGCTCACCCCCTGGCTCATGCCAGCCCTGGCCCTGATTGTCGGGATTGTCATCGGTTTCATCATCGCCCGCACCGTCCCCAGCGCCGCGCCCTCACGCACCCAGCGCGACCTCGACGAACTGAAAGAACGTTTCGACAGCTACCAGAGCGAAGTGG
Source organism: Pseudomonas fluvialis (assembly GCF_014207935.1). GTDB lineage: Bacteria > Pseudomonadota > Gammaproteobacteria > Pseudomonadales > Pseudomonadaceae > Aquipseudomonas > Aquipseudomonas fluvialis_A. The sequence continues at coordinate 142,899 of NZ_JACHLL010000001.1, forward strand.
TCACCCACTTCAACACCAGCGCCAGCCTGCTGAAGAAAATGAACCAGAGCTACCACGACGTGCAGGATCATCTGGCCCAGGGCGCCGGCCGCCTGGCGCTGGACGAACCGACCCGCCAGCGCCTGCTCGCCGCCCTGCAGGCCGAGGAAGCCAACGCGCCGCGCGAGCGCCTGACGCCGCCGAAAAGCACACTGCCGCCCAAAGACTATGCGCCGAAAGTCGACGACGGCCCCGGCATGCTGGATGAAACCTTTGGCCTGAAACCCAAGGTCTGAATCAAAACGCCAGACAGAAAAAAGCCCCGCCAATGCGGGGCTTTTTTCATGCTGCACAGGGCAGCGTGCGACGATCAGATCGCGCCGCGGCTGCGCAGCAGATCGAGCACCTGCTTGACGCACTCTTCCACCGACAGGCTCTGGGTGTCGATCACCAGATCGGCATCCAGCGGCACGTCGTAAGGGAAGGATTCGCCCGGAATGTTGTCGCCACCGGCGGCATACAGACCCTGCGGATCGCGCTCGCGGCACACAGCCGGCGAGGCCTGGACGTAGACGGTGAGCAGGCGATCATTGCCGATCAGCGCCTTGGCCTGTTCGCGACCTTCGGCATCCGGCGCCACAAAGGCAGCCAGAGTCAGCAGGCCGGCTTCGTTGAACTGACGCGCCACGTGCGCCGCACGCCGCCAGTTTTCGGTGCGCCCGGCACGATCCTGCGGCAGGCCCTTGTTCAGGTCATGACGCAGGTTCTGGCCATCCAGCACGTACACAGCGCGCCCCATGTCGAACAGCTTGCGCTCCACGGCATAGGCCAGGGTGCTCTTGCCGGCGCCGGAGAGGCCCGAGAACAGCACGGTGGCCGGCTGCTGGCCGAAGCGGGTGGCACGCTCCTCGGTGGAGACGTGGGCCAGCTTGCCGTGGTGGCCGCCGCCCTGAGCACCGACCGGATCGGCGATGATCATGCCGGCACCGACGGTGCCGTTGGTCAGGCGGTCGATGACGATGAAGGCACCGGTGGTGCGGTTGTGCTCATAGCCATCGAGGGCAATGGGCGCATCCAGCGCTACCTTGACCCGACCGATCTCGTTCAACTGCAGGCTGCTGGCCGGCCCCTGCTCCAGGGTGTTGACGTCGACACGATGGACGATGCTCGGGATCGAGCCCGGCACGTAGCTGGTGGCACGTTTGATGTCGTATTTCTTGCCCGGCAGCATCGGCTCTTCGGCCATCCACACCAGCATGGCGTCGAAGCTGTCGGTGACCAGCGGACGGTTGTCGGCATGCACCAGCATGTCGCCGCGCGACACGTCGATCTCGTCTTCCAGGGTCAGGGTGATCGCCTGGCCAGGACCGGCCTGCTCCAGTTCACCCTCGAAGGTGACGATGGACTTGACCTTGCTGCCCTTGCCCGACGGCAGAGCGACGACTTCGTCGCCCTTGCGCACGATGCCGCTGGCCAGAGTACCGGCGAAGCCACGGAAGTTCAGGTTCGGGCGGTTGACGTACTGCACCGGGAAGCGCAGGTCGTCGAAGTTGCGGTCGCCGGCGACTTCCACGGTTTCGAGGATTTCCATCAGCGACTGACCGGTGTACCAAGGCGACTGCTCGCTCTTGTTCACCACGTTGTCGCCTTTGAGCGCGGACATCGGCACGAAGTGCAGCGAGGTCGGCTTGAGCGAGATGCCTTCGGCGAACTTCAGGTAGTCAGCCTTGATCTGCTCGAACACGCCCTGATCGAAGCCCTTGAGGTCCATCTTGTTGATGGCTACCACGATGTGCTTGATGCCCAGCAGGCTGGCGATGAAGCTGTGGCGCTTGGTCTGGGTCTGCACACCGTAGCGCGCGTCGATCAGGATGATCGCCAGGTCGCAGGTGGAGGCGCCGGTGGCCATGTTGCGGGTGTACTGCTCATGGCCGGGGGTGTCGGCAATGATGAACTTGCGCTTGGCGGTGCTGAAATAGCGGTACGCCACGTCGATGGTGATGCCTTGCTCGCGCTCGGCCTGCAGGCCGTCGACCAACAGAGCCAGGTCCACTTCATCGCCGGTAGTGCCGACCTTCTTGGAATCCTTGGTGATGGCCTCCAGATGGTCTTCGTAGATCATCTTGGTGTCATGCAGCAGGCGCCCGATCAGGGTGCTCTTGCCGTCGTCGACGTTGCCGCAGGTGAGGAAGCGCAGCAGCTCTTTGCGCTCGTGCTGGGCCAGGTACGCAACGATGTCCTGGCTGATCAGATCGGATTGATGGCTCATGGTGCAGAATCCTTAGAAGTAGCCCTGACGTTTCTTTTCTTCCATCGATCCGGCCTGATCGTGGTCGATCACGCGGCCCTGGCGTTCGGAAGTTCGGGTCAGGAGCATTTCCTGGATAATGTCGGTCAGCGTGGTCGCCGTGGACTCCACCGCGCCGGTCAGCGGGTAGCAGCCGAGGGTACGGAAACGCACCATCTTCTTGGTGATACGGGCTTTTTCTTCGTCCGAGAGGTGCTCGAGGATACGATCGTCGTCGATCATGATCAGCGTGCCGTTCTTCTCGATCACTTCACGCTCGGCGGCGAAGTACAGCGGCACGATCGGGATCTGTTCTAGGTAGATGTACTGCCAGATGTCCAGCTCGGTCCAGTTGGACAGCGGGAACACACGAATCGACTCGCCCTTCTTGACCTTGCCGTTGTACACGTTCCACAGCTCGGGACGCTGGTTCTTCGGATCCCAGCGGTGCTTGCTGTCGCGGAAGGAATACACGCGCTCCTTGGCGCGGGATTTTTCTTCGTCGCGGCGCGCGCCACCGAAGGCGGCGTCGAAGCCGTACTTGTCCAGCGCTTGCTTGAGGCCCTCGGTCTTCATCACGTCGGTGTGCTTGGCACTGCCGTAGGTGAAGGGGTTCATGTCCTGCGCCACGCCATCCGGGTTGACGTGGGTAATCAGGTCAAGACCGTACTCTTTGACCATCTTCTCGCGGAAGCTGTACATCTCCTGGAACTTCCAGCGCGTGTCCACGTGCATGACAGGGAACGGCAGCTTGCCAGGGAAGAACGCCTTGCGCGCCAAATGCAGCATCACGGCGGAATCTTTACCGATGGAATACAGCATCACCGGGTTGTCGAATTCGGCGGCCACTTCACGAATGATGTGGATGCTTTCCGCCTCAAGCTGTTTCAGGTGCGTCAGTTTGTCGAGCATGGCTACTCTCGAAATACAGGATAACGGCCGGCGGGCCGTGGACGAGCGCGCACTCTACCACAGCACCCTCTTCTAATCAGGCCGCCACTTAGATCAAAACGATCTGCTTATATACCCATCAAATCGGGTTCGGGCAGTCGATAAACAGGTGCTCCAGGGCAAAGCGCCGGGCCAGATAATCACCCAGCGCCTGCACGCCGTAACGCTCGGTGGCATGGTGACCGGCGGCGATGAACGACACGCCATTTTCCTGGGCGCTGTGGAAGGTCTGCTCGGAGGCCTCGCCACTGAGAAACAGGTCGACCCCGGCAGCAATCGCCTGATCGATATAGCCCTGCCCGCCGCCCGTGCACCAGCCGATACGCCGCACCGTGCGCGGCCCGTCGATCAGCAGCGGCTCACGACCGAGCACCTCCTGCACGTGCCGGGCAAAATCGCTGGCCAGCATCGGCTCGGCCAGCGCCCCGACCAGCCCGACGGTGCGCGGATTACCGGGCTCCAGCTCGCCCTCGACCTCGATACCCAGCTGCGCGGCCAGCTGCACGTTGTTACCCACCTCGGGGTGCACATCCAGCGGCAGGTGATAGGCCAGCAGACTCAGGTCATTGTTCAGCAATGCCTTCAGGCGGCGCTGCTTCATGCCCGTGATGCAGGCGTCCTCGCCCTTCCAGAAATAGCCGTGATGAACCAGCAGCACATCGGCCTCGGCCTCGATGGCCGCCTCGATCAGCGCGAGACTGGCGGTCACGCCACTGACGATGCGACGCACCTGGGGCCGACCTTCGACCTGCAGGCCATTGGGGCAGTAGTCCTGGATGCGCGCGGCATTCAGGTAACGGTCCGCCTCTTCCACCAGGGCGCGCAGGGCAATCGCCATCTTCGTCTCCTCATCTTGCGGCACGGGCGCTGTTACGCGCCCACGCAGTCTCTATAATGGCCGCCACCTTAAGGGGCCATGCCGGCTCCGACAACCCCAAGGATTTCCCATGCCCAAGGCCCTGCGACTCTATGGCTGGCCCCTGGCTGCCGGCCTGCTGCTGGCGCTGCTGATCATCCAGCAGTTCCCCCAGTGGGTCGGCCTGCCGAACAACTCGGTGCACCTGCGCCAGGCACCGCAGTACCAGCCCGGCATGCAGGGCCCGGTGTCCTATGCCGACGCGGTGAACAATGCCGCGCCGGCGGTTGCCAACCTCTACACCACCAAACTGGTCAGCAAGCCGGTGCATCCGCTGTTTGCCGACCCGCTGTTCAGGCGCTTCTTCGGCGACAACCTGCCGCGCCAGCAACGCATGGAGTCCAGCCTCGGCTCGGCGGTGATCATGAGCCCGGAAGGCTACCTGCTGACCAACAACCATGTGATCGACGGCGCCGACCAGATCGTCGTGGCACTCAAGGATGGTCGCGAAACCCTCGCCCGCGTGGTGGGTACCGACCCGGAAACCGATCTGGCCGTGCTGAAGATCGATCTCCAGGATCTGCCGGCGATGACCCTGGGCCGCTCGGAGAAAATCCGCATCGGCGATGTCGCACTGGCCATCGGCAACCCCTTCGGCGTCGGCCAGACCGTCACCCTCGGCATCATCAGCGCCAAGGGCCGCAACCGCCTGGGCCTGAACACCTACGAGGACTTCATCCAGACCGACGCCGCCATCAACCCGGGCAACTCCGGCGGCGCGCTGGTGGATGCCTATGGCAGCCTGATCGGCATCAACACCGCGATTTTCTCCAAGTCCGGCGGCTCCCAGGGCATTGGCTTCGCCATTCCCACCCAGCTGGCAATGGATGTGATGCAGGCGATCATCGAGCACGGCCGGGTCATCCGCGGCTGGCTGGGCATCGAGGTACAACCGCTGACCCCTGAACTGGCCGAATCCTTCGGTCTGGAAGGTCGCCCCGGCATCGTTGTGGCCGGCCTATACCGCGATGGTCCGGCGCAGAAGGCTGGCCTGCAGCTGGGCGATGTGATTCTCACCATCGATGGAGAGGAGGCCGGCGACGGCCGGCGCTCGATGAACCAGGTCGCGCGCAACAAACCCGGCCAGCAAATTGCCCTCGAGGTGCTGCGCAATGGCGAAGTCATCACCCTAAACGCCGAGGTAGGCGCAAGGCCGCCGAGCAACCCGGCCAGCCCGCAGTAAAGCGTGCGAGCATGAAAAAAGGCACCCGGAGGTGCCTTTTTTCATTCAGCCCGGCTTCAAACCAGAGGTTTGAGTGCGTCCAGCAAGGCCTGATTCTGCTCCGGCGTACCGATGGTGATGCGCAGGAACTGGGCAATGCGTGCCTGCTTGAAGTGGCGCACGATCACGCCCTGCTCGCGCAGGCCGGCAGCCAGACCCGCCGCATCCTTGCCCGGGTGGCGGGCAAAGACGAAGTTGGCCGCAGACGGCAGCACCTCAAAGCCCAGCGCCGTCAGCCCTGCAACCACCGACTCACGACTGGCGATCACCTGCTGGCAGGTCTGTTCGAAATAGGCGCGATCCTCGAATGCAGCCGCCGCACCGGCGATGGCCATGCGATCCAGCGGATAGGAGTTGAAGCTGTTCTTGATCCGCTCAAGCGCTTCGATCAGGTCGGGATGGCCAACCGCGATACCGACGCGCAAACCGGCAAGCGAACGCGACTTGGACAGAGTCTGACTCACCAGCAGGTTGGGATACTGGTTCGCCAGGCTGATCGCCGTCTCGCCACCGAAGTCGATATAGGCTTCGTCCACCAGCACCACGGTATCCGGGTTAGCCTGAAGCAACTGCTCGATGGCCGCCAGACCCAGGGCACAGCCGGTCGGGGCATTGGGGTTGGGGAAGATGATGCCGCCATTGGGCCGCGCATAATCTTCCACCCGAATCTGGAACTGCTCGTCCAGGGCGATTGCCTCGAACGGAATGCCGTACAGACCGCAATACACCGGGTAGAAGCTGTAGGTCACATCGGGGAACAGCAGCGGTTTGCCGTGCTGGAACAGGCCATGAAAGGCATGCGCCAGCACCTCGTCGGAACCGTTGCCGACAAATACCTGCGCCGTGCTCACGCCGTAGTAGTCGGCCACAGCCTGCTTCAGGCGGTCGCTGTTCGGATCCGGGTACAGGCGCAGGTTGTCGCTCAGCTCGGCCTGCATGGCCGCAATCGCCTTGGGCGACGGGCCATAGGGATTCTCGTTGGTGTTGAGCTTGACCAGCTTGGCCAGCTTGGGCTGCTCACCCGGCACATAGGGCACCAGGTCCTTGACGAAGGGACTCCAGAATTTGCTCATGCGGTTACCCCTTGATCCGGTATTCGGCACTGCGCGCGTGGGCAGTCAGCGACTCGCCGCGCGCCAGCACCGAGGCGGTCTTGCCCAGCTCGGAGGCGCCATCGGCCGAGCAGAAGATGATCGACGAACGTTTCTGGAAGTCATACACGCCCAGCGGCGAAGAGAAACGCGCGGTGCCGGAAGTCGGCAGCACGTGGTTCGGCCCGGCACAGTAGTCGCCCAACGCCTCGGCGGTGTAGCGCCCCATGAAGATCGCGCCGGCGTGACGAATCTGCGGCAGCCATTGCTCGGGATCGGCCACTGACAGTTCCAGGTGCTCGGGAGCGATGCGGTTGGCCACTACCATGGCCTGGGCCATGTCCGTCACCTGGATCAGCGCGCCACGATTCTGCAGCGAGGTGCGGATGATCTCGGCGCGCTCCATGGTCGGCAGCAGTTTCTCGATGCTCGCGGCAACCTTGTCGAGGAACTCGCCATCCGGGCTGACCAGAATGGCCTGGGCATCCTCGTCGTGTTCGGCCTGGGAGAACAGGTCCATGGCGATCCAGTCCGGATCGGTCTGGCCATCGCAGACCACGAGAATTTCCGATGGCCCGGCGATCATGTCGATGCCGACCTGGCCAAACACGTGACGCTTGGCGGTGGCCACATAGATGTTGCCCGGCCCGACGATCTTGTCCACCTGCGGCACGCTCTCGGTGCCGTAGGCCAGCGCGGCCACGGCCTGGGCACCGCCAATGGTGAACACGCGATCGACACCGGCGACACAGGCAGCCGCCAGAACGATCTCGTTCAGTTCGCCGCGCGGAGTCGGTACCACCATCACCACCTCGGCGACGCCGGCGACCTTGGCCGGAATGGCATTCATCAGCACCGACGACGGATAGGCAGCCTTGCCGCCCGGCACATACAGACCGGCGCGATCCAGCGGCGTGACCTGCTGGCCCAGCACGGTGCCGTCGGCCTCGGTGTAGGTCCAGGAGTCCTGTTTCTGCCGCTCGTGGTACAGGCGCACGCGCTCGGCGGCCTTTTCCAGCGCCGTACGCTGCTCCGGGGTAATGCGGGTGAGCGCCAGTTCCAGGCGCTCGCGCGGCAGGATCAGCTCGGCCATGGAGGTCGCCGTCACACCATCGAAGCGCTGGCTGAACTCGACCACGGCAGCATCACCGCGCTCACGCACCGCCTTGATGATGTCCAGCACGCGCTGGTTGACCGCGTCGTCGGACACGCTTTCCCAGCTCAGCAGATGATCCAGATGACGCGCGAAATCCTGGTCAGCGGCATTGAGACGACGGATAGCGATAGGAGCGGTCATAGCGGGCCTCTTGATTTGGCGATTGCTCAGGTGTCCGTAGACTAACAGCCGGCCCGCGCGGACACCTGACAATTCTGGCTATGACGCGGATAGGCTTCCGCGACCCGTTGTCGCGGACTCAATCAGGCGTGCTGATGCGCCTCAACGGCTTCGCGCAAGGTCTCGATCAGGGCCTGGATGCGCGCATGCTGCATCTTCATCGAGGCCTTGTTGACGATCAGTCGCGAACTGATGCTGGCGATCATTTCCTGCGGTTCCAGACCATTGGCGCGCAAGGTGTTGCCGGTGTCCACCACGTCGATGATCTTGTCGGCCAGGCCGACCAGCGGTGCCAACTCCATGGAGCCGTACAGCTTGATGATGTCGACCTGACGCCCCTGCTCGGCATAGAACGCCTTGGCCACGTTGACGAACTTGGTGGCCACGCGCAGACGCCCCTTGGGCTCCGGCGCGCCGACCTTGCCTGCGGTCATCAGCTTGCAGTTGGCAATCTTCAGGTCCAGCGGCTCATACAGACCCTGGCCACCGTACTCCATCAGGACGTCCTTGCCGGCCACACCCAGGTCGGCGGCGCCGTGTTCGACATAGGTCGGCACGTCGGTGGCGCGCACGATCAGCAGGCGCACATCCTCCTGAGTGGTGGGGATGATCAGCTTGCGGCTCTTGTCCGGATTCTCGGTCGGCACGATACCGGCCGCCGCGAGCAGCGGCAGGGTGTCGTCGAGAATGCGGCCTTTGGACAGGGCGATGGTCAGCATGACGCAATTTCCTTAGAACAGGCGCCAGCCCTCTCGGGCTGGCAGGCAGACAGCGAGCTACGCGGCCTTGCCTTAACCCGGCACGCGGCGAATCTTGGCGCCGAGCAGCTGGAGTTTCTCTTCGATGCACTCGTAACCACGGTCGATGTGGTAAATGCGGTCGATCAGGGTATCGCCCTCGGCAACCAGCGCCGCGATCACCAGACTGGCGGACGCACGCAGGTCGGTCGCCATCACCGGAGCGGCCTTCAGGCCGGGCACGCCGGTGACGATGGCGGTATTACCCTCGATCTGCACCTGGGCACCCATGCGACTCATCTCGTAGACGTGCATGAAGCGATTCTCGAACACGGTCTCGATCACCGTGCCGGTACCTTCGGCAATCGCGTTCAGCGCCACGAACTGCGCCTGCATGTCGGTCGGGAATGCCGGGTACGGTGCGGTACGCAGGTTGACCGCTTTCGGCCTCTTGCCGTGCATGTCCAGGGCAATCCAGTCGTCACCCGAGGTGATTTCCGCGCCGGCTTCCTGCAGCTTGGCCAGCACAGCCTCAAGAATGGTCGGATCGGTATCCTTCAGCTTGACCTTGCCACCGGTGGCGGCTGCCGCCACCAGGTAGGTACCGGTCTCAATGCGGTCCGGCATCACCTTGTAGCGCGCGCCATGCAGACGCTCAACGCCATCGATGGTGATGGTGTCGGTACCGGCGCCCTGGATCTTGGCGCCCATGGCGATCAGGCAGTTGGCCAGGTCGACCACTTCCGGCTCGCGTGCTGCGTTTTCCAGCACGCTACGGCCCTTGGCCAACGCAGCGGCCATCATGATGTTCTCGGTACCGGTCACGCTGACGGTATCGAAGAAGAAGTGCGCGCCGCGCAAGCCGCCTTCTGGCGCCTTGGCCTTGATGTAGCCGCCTTCCACATCGATCTTCGCGCCCATGGCTTCCAGGCCGCGGATGTGCAGGTCGACCGGACGCGAACCGATGGCGCAACCACCGGGCAGCGCCACTTCGGCTTCACCGAAACGGGCGACCATCGGGCCGAGCACCAGAATTGAGGCACGCATGGTCTTGACCAGCTCGTAGGGGGCGACCAGGGTCTTGATGGTACGCGCATCAACTTCGACGCTGAGCTTTTCGTCGATCACAGGCTGCACGCCCATGCGGCCGAACAGCTCGATCATGGTGGTGATGTCGTGCAGGTGTGGCAGGTTGCACACGGTCACCGGCTCATCAGCCAGCAGAGTGGCAGCCAGGATCGGCAGCGCGGCGTTCTTCGCCCCGGAAATGCGGATCTCGCCCTCGAGAGGCTGCCCGCCGGAAATAATCAGTTTGTCCATATCTCTCTCGTCGCCCGCAGGCTCAGGAACGCTCGGCCCAGGCGGCACGGCTGAAGAATTTCATGGTCACGGCGTGGATGCTGCCATCGGCGATCCACGGATTGAGGTGTGCATAAACCTGTTGCTGACGCTTCACCGGGCTCAACGCCACCAGTTCATCGCTGATCAGATTGAGCTGGAAATTGCAGCCTTCGCCTTCCACCTCAACCTGTACATCCGCCATTTTGGCTTCCAGAAAGCTCTTCACTTCAAGCGCCTGCATGCTCAACCTCACAATGGCGAACGGGAATTCAAGTGCGAGCAAAAGCTCGCGAGCCGGGCATCATACAAAAAACCCCCCGATCTGCGAACCCTGCACAGGTGTTCGCTGACGGAGGGCTATGCCAGCGTCAGGCCTGCAGCGGCAACAAATCGCCAAGACCGGAGACCTGGGCGATCTCGCGCATGTCCTCGGGCAGGTTGCGCAGCGCCAGCTGTTTGCCTGCGCCCCGGGCATCGCGCATGAACGCCAGCACCAGCGCCAGCCCGACACTTGACGATTTGCTCACGCCGGCGCAATCGAGCAACACGCTGCCCTTCGTGCAACCCGTGATCAGCTGCCGACCCTGCTCGCGCAAGGCCGGACCACTGCGATAGTCCAGCACACCGACCAGACTCAGAACGCCGTCGGCGGCCAGCGTCAGGTTCGCTTCACTCATTGCGCATCGGCCTGGGCGGTCTGCTTGGCCTTGGCGACCACGTCGGCCCAGCTGGCAATGGTCTTTTCCAGATCGTTGCCATTGCGCTGCATGCTGTCGGCGAACTGGTCACGGAACAGCTTGCCGATATTGATGCCGTTGATGATCACGTTGCGCATCTTCCAGCCACTCGCCTGGCTGACCATGGTGTAGGAGATCGGATAGACCACACCCTTGTGATCGACGATTTCCATGTTGATGCTGGTGCGGACCGGATCAACCTTGCCAGTGGCCGGCAGCACGCGAATGGTCTGGTTGTCGTACTCCAGCAGGGCATTGCCGTAGAACTGCATCAGGCTGCGCTTGAACTCCTGCTCGAAGCGCTTGATCTGCTCCGGCGTGGCCTTGCGGGTGAACTTGACAGTCATCACGCCCTTGGCAATGCCCTCGGAGTCAACCACCGGCCCGAGAATGCGCTCCAGCGCATCGTAGAACGCCTGCGGATTGCTCTGATAACCAGCCTTGTTGGCCTTGAGATCGGCCAGCAGGTTGTCGGTGGTCTGTTGCACCACCTGCTGCGCACTGGGCATGGCCACAGCCATCAGGGGGAATACGGCCAGCAGTGCCAGCAGGCTGCGACGCAATGTCTTCAACATGGAAAAATGCCTCGTTACGGAGAATTGCCTTACTTGCTTTCTTCTTTGTTGACCGAGTTCAGCAGGAACTTGCCGATCAGGTCTTCCAGTACCAGCGCCGACTGGGTATCGGAAATCTGACCGCCTTCGCCCAGCACCTCCTCCTCGCCGCCCACGCTGATGCCGATGTACTTCTCGCCCAGCAGACCGGCAGTCAGGATCGACGCCGTGGAGTCGACCGGCAGGTTGTTCACCTGTTTCTCGATATCCATGGTGACCCGGCCGGTGTAGCTGTCGCGATCCAGATCAATCGCGGTGACCTTGCCGATGGTCACGCCCGCCATGGTGACCTTGGCGCGCACGGTCAGCCCGGCAATGTTGTCGAAGTTGGCGTAGACCTTGTAGGTCTCACCGGCACTGGATACCGACAGACCACTGACCCGCAGGGCCAGCAGCAGCAGCGCCAGCAGGCCGGCCAGCAGGAACAGGCCGACACCAATTTCCAGGGTGCGGATTTGCATCAGAAATCTCCAAACATCAGGGCAGTCAGAATGAAGTCCAGACCCAGTACAGCCAGCGAGGCATAGACCACGGTCCGGGTAGTGGCATGGCTGATCCCTTCCGAGGTGGGCTCGCAATCGAAGCCCTGGAATACCGCAATCCAGGTCACCACGAAGGCAAACACGACGCTCTTGATCACGCCATTGAGGACATCCTCGGAAAACTCGACGCTGTTCTGCATGTTCGCCCAGAACGAGCCGTCATACACACCCAGCCAGTCCACCGCGACCATCGCCCCGCCCCAGATGCCGACCACGCTGAAAATCGCAGCCAGCAGCGGCATGGAGATAAAGCCGGCCCACAGGCGCGGGGCAATGATGTACTTGAGTGGGTCGACACCAATCATTTCCAGCGAGGAAATCTGTTCGGTAGACTTCATGTTGCCGATCTCGGCCGTCAGCGCCGAGCCGGCACGACCGGCAAACAGCAAACCGGTCACCACCGGCCCCAGCTCACGTAACAGAGTCAGCGCAACCATCTGCCCCACGGCCTGTTCGGAGCCATAGTCGACCAGAATGTTGTAGCCCTGCAGGGCCAGCACCATGCCAATGAACAGGCCGGACACAACAATGATCGGCAGCGACAGCACACCGACAGCAAACAGCTGCTTGAGCAGCAACTGGAAACCATTGCGCGTGCCACTGCGCCCACCCAGGGCATGCATGAGGAAGATCGTCGACCGCCCAAGGGCCTCGACCAGAGTCAGGCCACTGGCGCCCAGCAGGCGGATCTGCTCCAGCAACGAGCGCTTACGCATCGTCACCCCCCAGCAGTTGCTCACGGTAGTCCGGCGCCGGAAAATGGAAAGGCACCGGACCATCCGGAATGCCCTGCATGAACTGACGAATACGAGGATTGGCAGAGTTCATCAGCTCATCCGGGGTGCCGTGACCCAGCACCTGGGAGTCTCCTACTACATAGAGGTAATCGGCGATGCTGGCGGTTTCCGCCAGATCGTGAGAGACCACGATACTGGTAATCCCGAGCGCATCGTTGAGCAGGCGGATCAGGCGCACCAGAACCCCCATGGCGATCGGATCCTGGCCGACGAAGGGTTCGTCGTACATGAGAATCTGCGGATCCAGGGCAATGGCACGCGCCAGGGCGACACGACGCTTCATGCCTCCGGACAGCTCATCCGGCATCAGCTCGACGGCGCCACGCAGACCAACGGCCTGCAGTTTCATCAGCACGATGTCGCGAATCATTTCTTCCGGTAGCGCGGTATGCACACGCAAAGGGAAGGCGACGTTCTCGAATACATCCAGATCGGTAAACAGGGCGCCGCTCTGAAACAGCACGCCAAACTGCTTGCGCATGTCGAACAGTTCGCTGCGCGACAGCTGCGGCAGATTGCGGCCATTGACCCACACTTCGCCCGCCGAGGGCTTGAGCTGGGCAGCAATCAGTCGCAGCAGCGTGGTTTTTCCGCAGCCAGAGGGCCCCATGATGCCGGTGACCTTGCCCCGCGGGATGATGATATCCACGTTGTCGAAAATAGTGCGCTCGCCACGTTTGAAGGTGACGCCCTTCAGTTCGACCGCGCAGTCGTTACCGGCACTCATCTGTTCTCCTTGCAAACCGCCCTCCTTGGTTGACGCCAGCACCTTGCAGCAAGGCACCCGCTCAGGCATGGGCAGTAATGAGCCGCGCAATATACCACCGCTGCCAGGCGCACCCAAGGCAAGCGCAACATGGCTGACAGGTGAGCACTTCCCCCGAAGACGGTATACTCCGCGTTTTACCTGATCAGTCATGAATGCCATGGGCCAGCCCGCCGACCTGAAACAATCCGCCGAGCGCACCATCCGCCTGGAGCTGCAGGCCATCGAGGCCCTGCTGCAGCGCATTGATGGCGACTTCGAGAGAGCCTGCCAGCTGATTCTGAACAGCCGCGGCCGCGTGGTGGTGGTCGGCATGGGCAAATCCGGACATATCGGCAACAAGATCGCCGCCACCCTGGCCAGCACTGGCACCCCGGCGTTTTTCGTCCATCCGGCCGAGGCCAGTCACGGCGACATGGGCATGATTACCCGCGACGACGTGATTCTGGCACTGTCCAACTCCGGCAGCACCGCAGAAATCGTCACCTTGCTACCCCTGATCAAACGCCTCGGCATTGCCCTGATCAGTATGACCGGCAACCCGGCATCGCCCCTGGCCCAAGCCGCCGAAGTCAACCTCGACGCGCGCGTCGAGCAGGAAGCCTGCCCGCTGAACCTGGCTCCGACCTCCTCTACCACCGCCAGCCTGGTTCTCGGCGACGCCCTGGCGATCGCCCTGCTGGAGGCTCGAGGCTTCACCGCCGAAGATTTCGCCTTTTCCCACCCGGGCGGCGCCCTGGGTCGACGCCTGCTGCTCAAGGTAGAAAACATCATGCACGCAGGCGAGCGCCTGCCACTGATAAAACGCGGCACCAGCCTGCGCGAAGCACTGCTGGAGATGACTCGCAAGGGCCTGGGCATGACCGTCATCGAAGAAGCCGATGGCCGACTGGCCGGCATCTTCACCGACGGCGACCTGCGCCGCACTCTGGACAAGGGACTAGATATCCACAACTGCCTGATCGACGACGTGATGACCGTGCATGGCAAGACCGCTCGCCCGGATATGCTGGCCGCCGAGGCTCTGAAAATCATGGAAGACCACAAGATCAACGCGCTGGTCGCCGTCGACCGCGACGACCGTCCGGTGGGCGCCCTGAACATGCACGATTTGCTGCGCGCGGGAGTCCTCTGATGAGCAACGAACTGCTGCAACGCGCCCGCGCCATCAAACTGGCCATCTTCGATGTCGATGGTGTGCTCACCGATGGTCGTCTGTACTTTTTGCCCGACGGCAGCGAATTCAAGACGTTCAACACCCTCGATGGCCACGGCATCAAGATGCTGATTGCCTCAGGCGTGCAGACCGCCATCATCAGCGGGCGCAAGACCCCGGTGGTAGAGCGCCGCGCCCAGAACCTCGGCATCCAGCACCTGTTCCAGGGCCGCGAAGACAAGCTTGTGGTGCTTGATGGCCTGCTCGCCGAACTCGGCCTGAGTTATGAGCAGGTTGCCTACCTCGGCGACGACCTCCCCGATCTCCCGGTAATCCGCCGCGTCGGCCTGGGCATGGCAGTCGCCAGTGCCGATGGCTTCGTTCGCCAGCACGCCCACGGCGTCACCCAGGCCCGCGGCGGCGAAGGCGCTGCACGCGAGTTCTGCGAATTGATCCTGCGCGCCCAGGGCAACCTGGACGCTGCGCAAGCCGCCTATCTGTAGGAAACAGCATGCCTCGCCCACTTCGTCTCCTGCTGCTTTTTGGCTTCCCGGCCCTGCTGCTGATGGCCATCGGTTACTGGAACATCCGTCCGGACAGCTTCATACAACCCCAGGAAACCAATACCCAGACAGCGCAAGACATCGACTTCTTCGTCGAAAACGCCTACAGCATTCAGTATCAGGAAGACGGCAAGCTACGCTACGAGATGACCGCCAAGCGCCTTGAGCATTTGAAGGCTCGCGATGTCACCCTGCTTCAGCAACCCGACCTGCAACTGTTCCGCGGCACCCCCTACCCTTGGCATGTACAAAGCCTGAAAGGCGAGGTCGCGCCCGGCGGCAAGGAAGTCGAACTGATCGACGAGGTGCGTATCGCCCGCACTGACGCCAAGGGCCGCCCGACTGTGATCACCAGCAGCCGCATGACCGTATTCCCCGAGCAGGAATATGCGCAGACGGCACAAGCCGTTAGAATTGCAGCGGCCAACGGCGTCACTACCGCCAAGGGAATGAAAGCGTATCTGCAAGACGGCAGGATGCTCCTGCTGTCCAACGTGAGAGGCCTGCATGAGGTTCGTTAACCCCCTCCCCCTTCTGATCAGCCTCGGACTGGCTGCTGCCAGCTCGACCAGCTGGGCCCTGCCCAGCGATCGCGATCAGCCTATTCGTGTGCAGGCCGACAGCGCCGAACTGGATGACAAGCAAGGCGTAGCCGTCTACCGCGGCTCCGTGGTCATCACCCAGGGCAGCCTGAAGATCACCGGCGACACCGTGACCCTGACACAGAATCAGACCGGCGACCTGGAAGTCTTCACCGCCGTGGGCAAGCCGGCCTATTACGAACAGCAACCCTCGGCGGACAAGCAGATCGTCAAGGCCTACGGCCTGACCATCCAGTACTACGCCAGCAACGAGCGCATTGTGCTGATCGATCAGGCCAAGGTGATCCAGGAAGGCAACACCTTCGAAGGCGAGAAAATCGTCTATGACACCCAGCGCCAGATCGTCAACGCCGGTCGCGCCACCGGCGCCCAGGTCTCAACTCCACGGCCGCGGATCGACATGATCATCCAGCCGAAGAAGAAAACCGAGCAGGCAGCACCCTGATGGCCACCCTGAAAGCCCAGCACTTGGCCAAGAGCTACAAAGGCCGCCAGGTGGTTCGCGATGTCAGCCTGAGCATCGACAGCGGGCAGATCGTCGGCCTGCTAGGCCCCAACGGTGCCGGCAAGACCACCTGTTTCTACATGATCGTCGGCCTGGTACAGGCCGATCAGGGTCGCGTCCGCATCGACGACAACGACCTCAGCCATCAGCCCATGCACGGCCGCGCCCGAGCCGGCATCGGCTACCTGCCGCAGGAAGCCTCGATCTTCCGCAAGCTGTCCGTGGCCGATAACATCATGGCCATTCTCGAGACCCGCAGCGACCTCGACCGCGCCGGTCGCCAGCAGGCACTTGAGGCTCTGCTGCAGGAATTCCACATCAGCCACATCCGCGACAGCCTGGGCATGAGCTTGTCCGGCGGCGAGCGGCGTCGCGTGGAGATCGCCCGCGCCCTGGCCACCAACCCGAAATTCATTCTTCTCGATGAGCCCTTCGCCGGCGTCGATCCGATCTCGGTCGGCGACATCAAGCAGATCATCCATCACCTCAAGGCCAAGGGAATTGGTGTACTGATTACCGACCACAACGTGCGTGAAACGCTGGATATCTGCGAAATCGCCTACATTGTGAATGACGGCCAATTGATTGCCGAAGGTAATGCCGAAACCATCCTGGCCAACCAACTGGTCAAGGATGTCTACCTGGGCCACGAATTCCGCCTGTAGCCTCTGGCACTTTTTCACTACAAGGACGTTGTCAAGCCTAGGCAAAGCCGCCGAGATCAGGCATATAATTTGCTTATTGGCGGCGCCCCGGCGCCCTGTAGTGGGTGGCGCAACAGCGCCAGCAGATAAGGTGCAAAGCTTCCTGCCATGAAACCTTCGCTAGTCCTCAAGATGGGCCAGCAGCTGACGATGACCCCGCAGCTGCAACAGGCAATCAAACTCCTCCAGCTCTCCACTCTGGATCTCCAGCAGGAAATCCAGGAGGCGCTTGAAGCCAACCCGATGCTGGAACGCCAGGAAGACGGCGACGACTTCGACAACAGCGATCCGCTGGCCGACGGTGATGAACTGGCCAGCGCTCCCGCCCAGGAAATCACCTTTCAGGACGCGCCTGCCAACGCCGAACTCCCCGATGAAAACCAGTGGTCCGAGCAGATCCCCAGCGAGCTGCCCGTAGATACCGCCTGGGAAGACATCTACCAGACCAGCGCCAGCAGCCTGCCCAGCAACGACGATGACGAGTGGGACTTCACCGCCCGTACCTCGGCCGGGGAAAGCCTGCAAAGCCACCTGCTGTGGCAGCTCAACCTGGCCCCGATGTCGGACAAGGATCGCCTGATCGCCATGACCCTGATCGATGCGATCAGCAACGATGGCTATCTGGAAGAAACCCTGGAAGAACTGCTGGAGAGCTTCGACCCGGAGCTGGACATCGAACTCGACGAGATCGAGGCCGTCCTGCATCGCATCCAGCAATTCGAGCCAGCCGGTATCGGCGCCCGTGACCTGCGTGAATGCCTGCTGCTGCAGCTGCGCCAGCTACCGGCCAACACCCCCTGGCTGAAAGAAACCCAACGTCTGGTCAGCGACTACCTCGACCTGCTCGGCAGCCGCGACTACAGTCAGATCATGCGGCGCATGAAGCTGCGCGAGGAAGAACTCAAACCCGCCATTGACCTGATTCAGCGCCTCAACCCCCGCCCGGGCTCACAGATCGAAAGCAGCGAGCCCGAGTACGTGGTGCCCGACGTGATCGTGCGCAAGGACAGCGGTCGCTGGCTGGTCGAACTGAATCAAGAAGCCATGCCGCGCCTGCGGGTCAATCCGCAGTACGCAGGCATGGTCAAGCGCGCCGACAGCAGTTCCGACAACACCTTCATGCGCAATCAGCTACAAGAAGCTCGCTGGTTCATCAAGAGCCTGCAGAGCCGTAACGAAACCCTGATGAAGGTAGCCAGCCAGATCGTCGAGCATCAGCGCGGTTTCCTCGAGTACGGTGAAGAGGCCATGAAGCCTCTGGTCCTGCATGACATCGCCGAAGCGGTAGGCATGCATGAGTCCACCATCTCGCGGGTGACCACACAGAAATTCATGCACACACCACGCGGCATTTTCGAGCTGAAGTACTTCTTCTCCAGCCACGTCAGTACCGCCGAAGGGGGTGAGTGTTCGTCCACCGCGATCCGCGCCATCATCAAGAAACTAGTGGCGGCGGAAAACGCCAAAAAGCCGTTGAGTGACAGCAAGATCGCTGGTTTACTGGAAGCACAGGGCATTCAAGTGGCCCGTCGCACCGTAGCCAAGTACCGCGAATCCCTCGGGATAGCGCCGTCAAGCGAACGCAAACGGCTGATGTGACGCGAGCAGAATCAACGCACAAGTGTTCCGGCGGCAGGCCTTCCAGCCTGCCACTTTCCACGGGAAACAAGGAGAAAGCGGTATGCAAGTCAACATCAGTGGACACCAACTGGATGTGACCGACGCCCTGCGCGACTATGTCGGCGAAAAGCTTGGCCGACTGGAGCGTCATTTCGACAAGATCACCAATGTTCAGGTGATCATGGAAGTCGAAAAGCTGAAGCAGAAAATCGAAGCCACCCTGCACATTGCTGGCGGCGAAATTGTCGCCAACGCCGAACACGACGACATGTATGCGGCAATCGACCTGCTCGCCGACAAACTCGACCGTCAACTGATCAAACACAAAGAGCGCCTCGTCGAGCGACAACAAGGCGCTGGTGCCCGTTAAAAACCAATGATCCAATTGCAGACCATCCTGACCCCCGGCCGTTCCCTGGTGAACGTGCCGGGCGGCAGCAAGAAACGCGTACTCGAACAGATCGCCGCACTGGCCGCCCGAGACCTCGGCGAGCTGGATGCGCACGATATCTTCGAAAGTCTGATCGCCCGCGAAAAGCTCGGTTCCACCGGCTTTGGCAACGGTATCGCCATTCCCCACTGCCGCCTGAGTGGCTGCAGCAGCCCCCTGTGTGCGGTTCTCCATCTGGAAGCGGCTGTCGATTTCGACGCCATCGATGGCGCGCCGGTCGACCTGCTTTTCGTCCTGCTGGTGCCGGAAGCGGCGACCGACGAACATCTCGAGTTGCTCCGCCAGATCGCCAGCATGCTTGACCGTGCCGACATCCGCGAACGCCTGCGCCAGGCCGCGGATAGCCAGGCGCTGTACCAGATTGTTGTCGACGCCCAGAACGGACTCTGAGTCATGCGCCTGATCATCGTCAGCGGCCGCTCCGGCTCGGGTAAAAGTACCGCTCTCGATGTCCTTGAAGACAACGGTTTCTACTGCATCGACAACCTGCCTGCTGGGCTCCTGCCGGAGCTGGCGGAACGAGCGCTGGTACATACCGAGCTGCTGCATCCGCAGGTCGCCGTGTCGATCGACGCACGCAACCTGCCCAGCCATCTGCAGCGCTTTCCGGAGCTGCTGGCCGAAGTCCGCGCCCGGCATATCCAAGTTGACGTGCTGTTCCTCGACGCCGAGGAAGGCACCCTGCTCAAGCGTTTTTCGGAAACGCGCCGGCGTCATCCGCTGACCAATGAGAACCGCTCACTGGCAGAAGCCATTCGTGACGAGGCGACGCTGCTGCACCCAATCGCCGACCTGGCGGACCTGCGCCTGGACACCACCAGTCTCAATCTGTACCAGCTGCGCGACGCCCTGCGCCTGCGTCTGCTCAACACCCCCGAGCCTGGCACCGCCTTTCTGGTCGAGTCATTCGGTTTCAAGCGAGGCATGCCAGTCGATGCCGATCTGGTCTTCGACGTGCGCTGCCTGCCCAACCCCTACTGGAAACCGGAGCTGCGCGAGCAGTCCGGCAAGGACGAAGCGGTCCGCGACTACCTGGCCGCACAGGCCGATGTCGAAGAGATGTACCAGGACATCCACGCCTATCTGCTGAAATGGCTGCCGCGTTTCGCCGCCAGCAATCGCGCCTATGTGACCATCGCCATCGGCTGCACCGGCGGTCATCACCGCTCGGTGTACATTGCCGAGCGCCTCGGCGCAGCCCTCAAACCCGCCCTGAAGAACGTGCAGATTCGCCACCGCGATCTCAGCGAATAAGGATCGACGGTAATGCCCGCCTGCGAAATCACCATCATCAACAAACTCGGCCTGCATGCCCGCGCGGCGGCCAAATTCGTCGGCATAGCGAGCCAATTCAGCTCGACAGTCCGCATAGGTCGCAGCGCTGAGAGCCAGGTCGACGGCAAGAGCATCATGGCCGTGATGATGTTAGCCGCCGGCAAGGGCACCACCGTGCATCTGCTGACGGAAGGCGAGGATGAACAGGCCGCGCTGGCGGCATTGATCGAACTGATCAACAACAGGTTCGACGAGGGCGAGTAGCGTCGCATCCCACGAAAAAGGGCGCCATTGGCGCCCTTTTTCGTGGCCGCTCAGAATCTAGCTGCCGGCCACCATCATCCGCTCCAGCAGTACCGAACCAGTGTGGATATTGCCTCGTCGCTCCACATCACCGCCTACGGCGACGATCTGTGCAAACATCTCGCGCAAGTTACCGGCGATAGTGACTTCATGAACGGGGAACTGGATCTCGCCATTTTCCACCCAGTAGCCTGCTGCCCCCCGCGAGTAGTCACCCGTCACCAGATTCAGGCCCTGCCCCATCAGCTCGGTCACCAGCAGGCCGCGCCCCATGCGCTTGAGCAGCGCGGCCTGGGACTCTTCACCGTGACTGACCTGCAGGTTGTGCACGCCGCCGGCATTGGCCGTGCTGGGCATGCCCAGCTTGCGCCCGGAGTAGGTGCCAAGGATGTAGCTGACCAGTTGCCCCTGTTCGACAAAAGGCTTGGCATAGGTCGCCAGACCATCACCATCGAACGCCGCACTGCCCAGCGCGCCACGCAGATGCGGCAGCTCATGAAGACTCAGCCAGTCGGGGAACAGTTGTTGCCCCAGAGCCCCTTCGAGGAAGGAAGACTTGCGGTACAGGTTGCCGCCGGAAATCGCTGCGAGAAAATGGCCAAACAGGCCGGTAGCCAACTCGGCCGCGAACAGCACCGGAACCTCGCCCGTCGGCACGCTGCGCGCGCCCAGCCGGGCCGCCGCGCGCTCTGCCGCGCGCCGGCCTATAAGCTCGGCCGCCTGCAGATCGTCGCCACGACGGGCCACGTCGTACCAGTAGTCGCGCTGCATCTGCCCATCGCTTTCGGCAATCATCACGCAACTCAGACTGTGCCGGGTACTGGCATAACCGCCGATGAAACCATGACTGTTGCCATACACACGGCAGCCCTGGTGAGTATTCAGGGTCGTGCCATCGGCCTTGCGCACCCGCGGATCAACCGCCATCGCCGCCTGCTCGCAACTCAGGGCCAGCTCTACGGCGCGCTCGGGCGGCAGCTCCCAGGGGTGATAGAGGTCCAACTCGACCAGCTCGCGGGCCATCAAATCCGCATCTGCCAGACCGGCGCAGTCATCCTCGGAAGCGTGTTTGGCAATCGCCAGGGCCGCGGCCACCGTCTCGCGAATCGCCTCGGAGCCGCTGGCCGAGGTACTGGCCGAGCCCTTGCGCTGACCGACATAGAGGGTCACGCCAAAACCCTGGTCGCGGTTGAACTCCACGGTCTCGACATCACCGTGGCGCACCGTGGTCGACAACCCCTGCTCAAGAGAAACCGCTACCTCGCAGGCCGTCGCGCCCTGCCGACGCGCCTCGGCAACAATCGCCTCGACCTGCTCCTGCAGGACCGGCAAGGCCTGGGGTCCGACACTGGCAACTGCACTCATAACCTACTCCGTTCCACTGACCGCTGCGCGGCCGGGCCGGACAAGCCGGCCCTGACTGGTTATCATGGCGGCGTTCCCCACTGGACCCGCCCCATGTCTGAAATGTATGACGATGACTTCTCTGGCGAGAAGAGCAAAACCCAGGTCAAGCGCGAGCTGCAGGCGCTGCAGGATCTGGGCGAGCGCCTGACCACCCTCAAGCCTGAGCTGCTGACCAAGCTGCCGCTCAGCGATGCTCTGCGCAAGGCGCTGGACGATGCGCCGAAACACAAGGCGCACATCGCGCGCAAACGCCATATCCAGTACATCGGCAAACTGATGCGTACCGCCGACGTCGAGGCGATTACCACGCTGATCGACCAGCTGGACGCCTCGACCCGTCAGTACAACGAGCGATTCCATGCCCTTGAGCGCTGGCGCGACCTGCTGCTGACGGGCAGCGATGAAGTGCTGAACAACTTTGTCGGTCAATACCCCGATGCCGATACCCAGCATCTGCGTCAGCTGCTGCGTCAGGCGCAGCACGAAGCGGCGCAGAGCAAGCCACCGGCCGCCGCACGCAAGATGTTCAAGTACATCCGCGAGCTGGACGAAACCCAGCGCGGCCTGCGCTAGGCTTTGCGGCTCGCCGCACCGGGGCAACATCAGGCCCCGGTCCCGCCTACGGTGATGGCATCGATCTTCAGAGTCGGCTGACCCACACCCACCGGCACCGACTGGCCATCCTTGCCACAGGTGCCCACGCCGCTGTCCAGCGCCAGGTCGTTACCGACCATCGACACTCGCCCCATCGCCTCCGGACCATTGCCGATAAGGGTCGCTCCCTTGACCGGGGTCGTGATGCGGCCATTTTCGATCAGGTAGGCCTCACTGGTGGTGAAGACAAACTTGCCACTGGTGATATCCACCTGGCCGCCGCCGAGGCTGGCGCAGTAGATACCCCGCTCCACCGACGCAATGATTTCCTGCGGATCACTCTGCCCGGCCAGCATGTAGGTATTGGTCATGCGTGGCATCGGCAGATTGGCATAGGACTCGCGTCGGCCATTGCCGGTGGCTGCCACGCCCATCAGTCGGGCATTGAGCTTGTCCTGCATGTAGCCCTTGAGCACGCCGTTCTCGATCAGCGTGGTGCACTGGGTCGGAGTGCCCTCGTCGTCCACGCTCAGTGAGCCGCGGCGATCGGCCAGGGTGCCGTCGTCGACGATGGTGCACAGGCTGGAAGCCACCTGCTCGCCGATGCGGCCACTGTAGGCCGAGCTGCCCTTGCGGTTGAAATCGCCTTCCAGACCATGGCCCACGGCCTCATGCAGCAGTACCCCGGACCAGCCAGGCCCGAGCACCACCGGCAGCGTGCCTGCCGGAGCCGGAACAGCCTCCAGGTTGACCAGTGCCTGGCGCACCGCCTCGCGGGCATAGTCCATGGCGCGGTTCTGTTCGCTGCCGGCCTTCTGCAGGAAATAGCGGTAATCGGTACGACCGCCACCGCCATGGCCTCCGCGCTCGCGTCGACCGTTCTGCTCGACGATGACGCTGACATTGAAACGCACCAGCGGACGAATATCCGCCGCCAGACTGCCATCCATACCCGCCACCAGCACACGATCCCAGACTCCGGCCAGGCTCACGGTCACCTGCTGAATGCGCGGATCGAAGGCACGCGTGGCCTGATCCACCTGCTTGAGCAACTCGACCTTTTCCGCACGGCTCAGTACATCCAGCGGATTGCCGTCGATATACAGGGCCGGCACAGACGCTGGCGCAAACGCCTGCACACGCCCCTGCTGCCCGGCACGGGCAATGCTGCGCGCCGCGCGGGCGGCCTGGCGCAAAGCCTCGGCCGTGAGACTGTTGCTGTAGGCAAAACCGGTTTTCTCCCCGGACAGGGCACGCACACCGACACCCTGATCCAGGTGAAAGCTGCCTTCCTTGACGATGCCATCCTCCAGCATCCATGACTCGGACACCTGGCCCTGGAAATACAGGTCGGCCGCATCGATGCCGGGGCCAGCCAGCTCGCCGAGTATGCCCTGCAGCTGATCGAGATCGAGTCCGCCCGGGCTGAGCAACTGCTCACTGACGATGGACAGGGGATTGTTCATGTTCACTCCGAAACGGCCGTCGTGCGGTCGCTACTGGTCAGACGGGAAATAGAAAAGCGCCGGTGCTGGCTGATCGGCATGCGCTGGCGAATCTCGGCCTGCGCCTGGGCATCGCGCGCGCCCAGCAGCACAGCTTCGCCTTCGGACTGCTCAGCCAGCACCACGCCCCAGGGATCGATGATGGCCGAGTGGCCAAAGGTCTGCCGCGGCCCCGGATGAGTGCCCCCCTGATTGGCCGCCAGCACATAGCATTGTGTTTCGATGGCTCGGGCACGGGTCAGTACATGCCAGTGTGCGGCGCCTGTCACGGCCGTGAAGGCTGCGGGCACGCTGATCAGCTCGGCGCCTTGTTCGCGCAGGGCGGTGTACAGCTCGGGAAAGCGCAGGTCATAGCACACCGACAGCCCCAGGCGCCCCACGGGCGTATCGGCCACCACCGCCTGGCCGCCATGGGCATAGTCATCCGACTCGCGATAGCGGCCACGACTGTCGGCCACATCGACATCAAACAGGTGCAGCTTGTCGTAGCGCGCCACACGCTGCCCCTGGTCATCCAGCAGCAATGAGCAAGCATGGGGACGAGCATCGGGCTGGCCATCGGGCGGCAGCGGGATGGTTCCGGCGACCAGCCACAGGCCCAGATCACGGCAGCTGTTACGCAGCCACGGCAGAATCGGTCCGTCACCGAGCGCCTCGGCCGCGCCCAGCGCCGGCAGGTCACTGCGGCCAATGGCGGCGAAGTTCTCCGGCAACACGGCCAGCCGGGCGCCGGCTTGCGCCGCCTGTTCCAGCAAGTGCCGAGCATCGCGCAGGTTCTGCGCCACGTCGGCCTGGCTGACCATCTGAATCACTGCAATCGTCATGACGTCTCGACTTCATTCACCCGACAGCCCTCAGACTGACACAGGCTTGCGTAGGCTGCTCAGGGTTTCTGCTGATCCGGCTTGAGGAAGCTGATCTGCGGGTTCTGCCAGGGTCCGTTGACGTGGTATTTCACGCTGGCCATCCGCGCCACCCGATCCCCGAGCAGCTTGTCGACCACGAACAGCGCCCCGCCGATTGCCGGTGCACCGGCAATCAGGGCCGCCAGCGGCAGGTTGTTGCTGACTGGCAGGGAGACCAGCAACTGCGCGTTGATCTGATCCCTGGCCATGTCCAGGGTGCCATCCAGCTCGACCTGAGTGGACGGTCCCTC
This sequence comes from Pseudomonas fluvialis, assembly GCF_014207935.1. GTDB lineage: Bacteria > Pseudomonadota > Gammaproteobacteria > Pseudomonadales > Pseudomonadaceae > Aquipseudomonas > Aquipseudomonas fluvialis_A. The sequence continues at coordinate 168,056 of NZ_JACHLL010000001.1, forward strand.
GATACGCAGCGGCTCACGCGTGACGAAAACCCCCTGTGGACCTTCCAGGCGCACCTTCATGCGATCGTAGGCCAGCCCCTTACCGAACAGGTCGCTGAAATCCAGGCGCAGCCGGCGACCGATGGCGTTGAAGTTGAGCAGGCCAAATACCCGCAGGGCCTGCGCCCCGCCCTCGACCTTGCTGATCGCACCCTTGCGCAGGCTCGCGTCCAGAGTTCCGGAGAAGCGCTTGAGACTCAGGCCCGCCGGCGACCCGGGCCAGTCGCCGGCCACGTCCAGGCGAAAATGCTCGCTGCTGACCGTCGGCGCATAGCCCCAGGCCGCCAGCACGTCGCGCAGATTGGCTCCCGCCAGACGCCCCTGATAGCGGGTGCGCGAGCCTTCGACCTCCTGATTCCAGCTGAGCGTGCCGTTCAGCAGCATGCCCTTGAGCTCCAGCTGCAAATCGCTGAACTGACTACCCAGGGTCTGCGGGCGTGCCTTGAAACGCCAGGCCCCCAGCAACTCGTTACCGTAAAGAACCCTGGCCACCTGCACGTCCATGGCGGGCACCACACGGGGATCCACGCTGGCCAGGGGATCACGGCTCTCGGCATCCACACCCTTGAGCCCCTCGGACCTGGGCAGCGACAGATAGTCCAGACTCACCTGTATCGGCTCGCCTGCAGCATCCGCCACGCTGACCAGGCCCTTGGCCAGTGCGCTATCGACCCCCAGTTGCCAGGCACCGGCAGCGCGCTGCAGGGTCACGCCCACCTGTTGCTGGTCGATGCCAAAGCCGCGAAAACGGCCGATCTGCAGAGCCACGTCGGCCGCCACGGTGGGGCGTACGTCAGCCTGTGCATAGGGCTTGAGCGCCGCCTGCCAATCCTCCAGCGACAGTTCGGCCAGCTCGCCGCGCACGCGCAGCCCGGCCTGAGCCGGCAGCACGGCCTTGCCCGGACCAATCACCAGGGCAGTGGCGGCCTTGGCCCATTCGCCCGGCGGCATCTGCAACAGCAGACTGAGCTGCTCCGGCTGTTCCAGCTGGTAGCGGCGCTGCGCGCCGGCCAGGGTCATGCGCCAACGCGTCGTACGGAGCTCGTCAGCCGCCTTGCCAAAGGGTGGCGGCAGGTCGATGGCCAGCCCCTTAAGGTCGCTGTCGAGCGTGAGCAGGCTGTCCGCGCCCTCGATATTGAGCTGCAACTGGTAGGGCAGCTCACCCCGCAGTGGCAGCGGCTGGCTGACTGCCAGCCAGTCCAGTGCCGGCTTCAGCGGTGCCCGGCCCTGCACTTCGATGCGTGTACGCAGCCGCCCGGCGCTACCTTCGGCACGAATGCGGCCACGCACCTCATGCTCCAGCACCCGCGCCGATACCGCCGGGGCGCTGAGGCCCTTGGCCAGGTCGAAATTGAAATCGCCCTTGATCCGACTCAGCGCCAGGGCAGGACTGCTCAGCTGCAGACTGGCTGCCTCGCTGCGAAAGGCCACCTGCCCACCCGGCGCAGCCCCCGCCGCCAGCGGGATATCCAGCTGCAGCTTGGCGCTCAGCGCGCCCTGGCCACGCCAGTCGGCGAAATCCTGATTGGGAATCGGTGCCTCGCGCAGCGTGCGCAAGGCATCCTCGACACTGCTGTCCAGCTCGGCCTGCAGCAACAGGCGCGGCACCTGACCAGCGGCAACATGAGGCACATTGGCCACGGCCTGGCGCACCTGGCTGTCATGCAGCCGACCACTGCCGACGCGCACCTGCACGCCACTGTCCTCGACCCAGACCTCGCCCGCAGCCTGGCGTAATACCGGCCAGCCTGCCTGATAATCCAGCTCGGCATCGCTAACCTTGAAATACAGGCCAATACTAGTGGCCGCCGGGTCTGCGCCCTTCATCAGCGAGCCCTGGTACTCGAAGAATCCCTCCTCGATGCGTGCGCCACGAATCGCTTCGTCCAGCCACTTGGCCAATGCCGGGTTGAAGCCGGGCGAACGGCTCGGCAGATATTTCTTGGCGGCCTGCGCCTGGCCCTGACGCAGGCCAACGCGCAGGTCCATGTAGTCCTCAGCCAGCTCATCGCGCATCAAGCGTACGGTGAAATCACCGGCCAGCTCACCCTCGTCGCCGCGCAAACGAAGATAGGGACTGTTGAGCAGTAACTCCTGCTCATTCAGCTCCCATTTGAGCAGCGCACCGGCCTCGTGATAGCGCCAGAGTTCAGGGAACAGGGTGGTGAAATGCAGACCAAACGCCTCGCTGGCCAGACGCAACTGCCCCTGCTGCAGGTCGCCGCTGACGCTGCCGCTGACATTCTCCGCCGCCGGTGCCGTCTGCCAGGCGGAGACGCCGACCTGCTCCAGGTTGGCAGCAAATTCCAGGCGCTTGGCACCCTCGCGCTGTGGTCGCCAGTCCACCTGCAGGTTGCGCAGGGTACCCTGGGGACGTAGCGCCTTGAGCACTTCGCGGGCCTTATCCGGCAAGGGCGCCAGGGCGTTGACCGCATGGGCAATCGGCGCCAGTTGCAGCTCGTCGGCACTGATATGCCACTCGGCCTGCACCTCGGCGGTTTCATGCTGGTGTTCGACGCCCAGGACCACCGGTCCCCAGCGCCGCTTGTCGTAGGTCAGCCCCAGCTCTTCGACGACAAAGCGATACCCCGCCTCGGTATGGCGGAAATGCGCGGTAAAGCCCAGGTCGCTGAACTGCTGTGGGGTGTAGCTGGAATGACTGGCCTTGACACTGGGCAGGTGCAGACGTGCCACCGCGCCCTGCAGACGACCCTGCCAGTCCAGCCACAGCTCGCCGCCGCCCTTGAGCTCGGCAAAACGCCAGTCACGCAGCAGCTGCTGCGGCAACCACTGCGCCCAGTCACTTTGCGGCAGACTCAGGTAGAGCTGCGCCGGCGACTGCCGCCAATCCTTCACGTTCGGCCGCACCTTGAGCTGCAGGGCCAGTGGCTGGCCATCCGGCAGGGTCACCCGGGCATCCAGATGCAGACGGCGCCCCGTGTGCAGGGTAAAGCCCAGATAGGTCAGACTCAGCGGCTCCGCGTCCGGGCGCTGGATGATCAGTTGACTGTCGAGCAAAGTCAGGTGCTGGATCATGCCCAGCGCCGCCAGCAGCTGCGGCGGTTCCAGCGCCGCACCCGGCTGGCGGCTGGGTAAGCCCTGCAGCTGCCAGTCGCCCGCGGCATCCTGCGTCACGCGCAGCTGCAGGCCGGCTACTTCGAGATGACGCAGACGCGGTGAACGACTGAGCAGGCTGTCGAGCACGGCCGGCACCACGGCGATCTGCTGCAGCTGCAGGCCGCTCTGCCCATCGCCCAGCTCGACGTCGTGCGCCACCAGACGCGGAGCCAGACCACTCCATTCGCCCTGCAGACGACCGATACGCACCGGCAGCCCCAGCGCCTGACTGGCACGCTGCTCGACTTCGCCACGGTATTCGGCAACCAGCGGCGCCAGCTCGCGGCCCAGGCTGACATACAGCGCCAGCAGAACCAGGACAAACGCGGCCAGCCCGAGCAGGCCGCGCAACAGGCGGATCAGCCAGAGCCCCAGACGGCTCATGCAGCGGCGCCCTCAACCGGCATCAGAGCAGCACCACGTCATACTGTTCCTGGGAGTACATGGCCTCGACCTGGAACTTGATCGGCCGGCCGATGAAGGCCTCCAGATCGGCGACATTGCCCGACTCCTCGTCCAGCAGCCGGTCGATCACCTTCTGGTTGGCCAGCACCCGGTAACCCTCGGCCTGATACGCCCGCGCCTCGCGCAGAATCTCGCGGAAAATCTCGTAGCAGATGGTCTCGGCGGTCTTCAGGGTGCCGCGCGCCTGGCAACTCGGGCAGGGCTCGCAGAGCACCTGCAGCAGACTCTCGCGAGTGCGCTTACGGGTCATCTGCACCAGCCCCAGCTCGGTGATGCCGATGATGTTGGTCTTGGCATGGTCACGTTCGAGCTGCTTTTCCAGGGTGCGCAGCACCTGGCGCTGATGCTCTTCATCTTCCATGTCGATGAAGTCGATGATGATGATGCCACCGAGGTTGCGCAGGCGCAGCTGGCGGGCAATGGCCGTGGCCGCCTCGAGATTGGTCTTGAAGATGGTCTCTTCCAGCGTGCGATGGCCGACGAAGGCGCCGGTATTCACATCGATGGTGGTCATCGCCTCGGTCGGGTCGATGATCAGGTAGCCACCGGACTTGAGCAGCACCTTGCGCTCCAGCGCCTTCTGGATTTCATCCTCGACGCCATACAGGTCGAAGATCGGCCGCTCGCCCGGGTAATGCTCCAGACGGTCGGCCACCTCCGGCATCAGTTCATCGACGAACTGGGTGACTTTCTGGAAGGTCTCGCGCGAATCTATACGGATCTTCTCGATGCGCGAATTGACCAGATCGCGCAGAGTGCGCAGGGCCAGCGAAAGATCTTCGTAGATCACCGACGGTGTCTTGGCCGTCTGCATCTGACTGGAAATCTGCTGCCACAGGCGGCGCAGATAACGGATGTCGGCGAGGATATCCTCGGCCTTGGCGCCATCGGCGGCCGTGCGCAGGATAAAGCCGCCCGCCTCCTCGATGCCTTCGGCTGCCACGCAGTCGGTGACCACCTTTTTCAGGCGCTCGCGCTCGGCTTCGTCCTCGATCTTGAGGGAAATGCCGACATGGGCAGTGCGCGGCATGTACACCAGATAACGCGAGGGAATCGACAGCTGTGTGGTCAGGCGTGCACCCTTGCTGCCGATCGGGTCCTTGGTCACCTGCACCACCAGGCTCTGCCCCTCATGCACCAGGGCACTGATGGACTCCACCGCACTGCCTTCGCGACTGGATATCTCGCCGGCATGGATAAATGCCGCGCGTTCCAGGCCGATATCGACGAACGCCGCCTGCATGCCCGGCAGTACACGAACCACCTTGCCTTTGTAGATATTGCCGACGATGCCGCGCTTTTGCGTGCGTTCGACGTGAACTTCCTGCAAGACGCCGTTTTCCACCACCGCCACGCGGGACTCCATCGGGGTGATGTTGATCAGGATTTCTTCGCTCATGCTCAGCTCACATCTGCCAGCAGGGGATGCCGAATTCGGCCAGTAGGCTGGCAGTTTCGCACAGCGGCAGGCCGACCACAGCCGAATAGCTGCCACTCATAGCGGAAACGAACACGGCGCCCAGGCCCTGGATGGCATAGCTGCCCGCCTTGTCCAGCGGCTCGCCACTGGCCCAGTAGGCCTCGGCCTGCGCCGTACTGATCGAAGCAAAACGTACCTGGCTGGCCACCACCACGGAGGCACGGCGCGCGGCCGAACACAGGGCCACGGCCGTCAGGACCTGATGTTCGCGCCCGGACAGCGCCGCCAGCATGGCCAGCGCATCGGCGCGATCCTGCGGTTTGCCGAGAATCCGCCCATCCAGCACCACCGCCGTGTCGGCGCCCAGCACCACGGCATCGGCAGCCGGTTCTAGTCGCTGCAGGCCGGCCTGCGCCTTTTCCAGCGCCAGGCGCTCGACATAGGCGCCTGGATCTTCGGCCACTCGCGGGGTTTCATCGATGCTTGCGCTGACGCGCTGGAACGGCACGCCGATCTGGCCGAGCAACTCGGCGCGGCGCGGTGAAGCCGATGCAAGGAACAGGGGGGGCATGAACATCTCCTTGTCGGCGCCGCGCAACCGCTATCAGTTAACCTGCAGGCGTACGCGCAGGCCACGCAACAGGGTATGCACCCAGGGCCAGAGCAGCGCGCTGATCAGCACCGGATAGAGAAACTGCAGCGCCTCCGGCGGGCGATTGCCGGCCAGGGCAAACAGCCACAGCTGCACCAGCTGCGGGATACCGAACAACACCAGCAGCACCAGGCTCTGCTGCCACAAGGGGAACAGGCGCAGACGCTGATGCAGGGTCAGCACGAAAAAGGTGGTCAGCATCAGCACCAGGGCGTTCTGCCCCAGCAGGCTGCCATACAGCACATCGGCAAACAGGCCGAACAGCCAGGCCGCCACCATGCCCACACGGTGCGGCAGGGCCAGCACCCAGTAAGTCAGAAACAGCGCTAGCCACAGCGGGCGGCCGGACTCGAGAAAAGCCGGCATCGGCGCCACCGAGAGCAGCAGCGCCAACACCAGGCTGAGCCAGATCACCCAGCCATTGCGCGATCTAGTTTCGACCATTGCGGTTCTCTCCTGTGGCGGCCGGAGCAGCGGGCGCCGGAGCTACGGCCGGGGTCGGCGCTGCCGCCTCCTGCCTGGCCGCCGCATCACGATCGGCCGCCTCCTGGGCTTCTGCCGAGTCGGTGGCACGCTGTTCCGGTGTGCGCTGATCGCTGAACACCAGCAACAGGTAGCGGCTGCGACTCAGGGCGGCGGTCGGCTCGGCACGAACAATGGCAAACGGCTGGCCCGAGTCACGCACCACTTCCTTGACGATCGCCACTGGGTAACCGGCCGGGAAGCGCTGGCCCAGGCCGGAGCTGACCAACAGATCGCCTTCCTTGATGTCGGCCGTGTCGGCGACATGCCGCAGCTCGATCAGCCCCGGGTTGCCCGTGCCGTTGGCGATGGCACGCAGGCCATTGCGGTTGACCTGTACCGGAATGCCGTGAGTCGCATCAGTGAGCAGCAACACGCGCGCACTGTAGGGCATGACCTCGACCACCTGGCCCATCAGGCCGCGGGCGTCGAGCACCGGCATGCCCAGGCTCACGCCATCCTTGCTGCCCTTGTCGATGATCACCCGCTGGGTGAAGGGGTTAGGATCGACGCCGATCAGCTCGCTGACCAGCACCTGCTCATCGACCAGCTCGGCGGAATTGAGCAGCTCGCGCAGACGCACATTCTGCTCGGTCAGCGCCGCCAGCTTCTGCAGGCGCCGTTGCAGCAGCAGGGCCTCGGCCTTGAGCTTCTCATTCTCGGCCAGCAGCTCGCTGCGACTGCTGATCGACAAGGTCATGTCTTCCCACAGCCGAGTGGGCAGATCGGCCAGCCAGTACAACGGCGTGGCCAGCAGGCCGATCTGGCTGCGCAGCGGCTTGAGGGTATCGAAGCGCGCATCCACCACCATCAGGCTGACCGACAGCACGGTGAGCACCAGCAGGCGCACCCCGAGCGAAGGACCTTTCACGAATAGCGGTTTGATAACGGCATCTCCCATTGCATGTCGGCACAAATGCAAAGCCGGAAGTCAGGCTTCCGGCTTCGGTATTGCAACGCCAGGCTTACTCGGTGGAGAGCAGCTCCAGGGTGTGGCGCTCCATCATTTCCAGGGCCTTGCCGCCACCACGGGCCACGCAGGTCAGCGGGTCCTCGGCAACGATCACCGGCAAGCCGGTTTCCTGCGACAGCAGCTTGTCCAGGTCACGCAGCAGCGCGCCCCCACCAGTCAGCACCAGGCCACGCTCGGCGATGTCGGCAGCCAGTTCCGGCGGCGACTGTTCCAGGGCGCTCTTGACCGCCTGAACGATGGTCGCCAGGGATTCCTGCAGCGCTTCCAGCACCTCGTTGGAGTTGAGGGTGAAGCTGCGCGGTACGCCTTCGGCCAGGTTGCGGCCACGGACGTCGATTTCACGCACTTCGCCGCCCGGGAAGGCAGTACCGATTTCCTGTTTGATGCGCTCGGCAGTCGATTCACCGATCAGCGAACCATAGTTGCGGCGCACATAGGTGACGATGGCCTCGTCGAAGCGGTCGCCACCGACACGCACGGATTCCGCATAAACCACGCCATTCAGGGAGATCAGCGCAATTTCGGTGGTACCACCGCCGATATCGACGACCATCGAGCCACGCGCTTCTTCCACCGGCAGGCCGGCTCCGATGGCAGCCGCCATCGGCTCATCAATCAGGTACACCTCGCGGGCACCGGCGCCGAGGGCCGATTCCTTGATGGCGCGGCGTTCAACCTGGGTCGACTTGCACGGCACACAGATCAGCACGCGCGGCGACGGCTGCAGGAAGCTGTTCTCGTGCACCTTGTTGATGAAGAACTGCAGCATTTTCTCGCACACGCTGAAGTCGGCGATCACGCCATCCTTCATCGGGCGAATGGCCTGAATGTTGCCCGGGGTACGGCCGAGCATGCGCTTGGCTTCGGTACCGACCGCCACCACGCTTTTCTGCGTACCGACGTTGCGAATGGCGACCACGGAAGGCTCGTTGAGGACGATGCCGCGCTCGCGCACATAGATCAGGGTGTTGGCGGTACCCAGGTCGATCGACAGATCGCTGGAAAACATGCCACGCAGTTTCTTGAACATGGGATGGAAAACCCTAGACAGAGCGTGAAAAAACGCTGGGTAAAAAAGTGCGGCAAACTCTATCAACCAGCGGCCTTTTGGGCAACCCGCGCGCTGTGGTAGATTGCCTGTTTTTCCGGGCCTGATTGGCCCGTCAGCACGGCGTTTGACCGCCTGCCTGGCACATAGTTGCCCTGCCTGTTTTTTTGCCTGGTCACTCGCAGGCCTTCCTTTGGAGACTCCCGATGGCGCTTGAACGCTCCGACGTGGAAAAAATCGCCCATCTGGCCCGCCTGGGCCTGACCGAGGCGGAAGTTCCGCAAACCACCGACACCCTCAACAACATCCTCGGCCTGATCGACGCCATGCAGGCCGTCGACACCACCGGCATCGAGCCGCTGGCGCACCCGCTGGAAGCCACCCAGCGCCTGCGCGCCGACATGGTGACCGAAACCAACCAGCGCGAGGCCTACCAGGCCATTGCCCCGGCCGTGGAAAGCGGCCTGTACCTGGTGCCGAAGGTGATCGAGTAATGAGCATGCATGAACTGACCCTGCGCCAGATCGCCAGCGGCCTGGCCAACAAGGACTTCTCCGCCACCGAGCTGACGCAAAGCCTGCTGGCACGCATCCAGGCGGTCGACCCGCAACTGAACAGCTTCATCACCGTCACCGAAGAGCTGGCCCTGAGCCAGGCCAAAAGCGCCGACGAGCGCCGCGCCGCCGGCGAGAATGGTGCCCTGCTCGGCGCGCCGATCGCCCACAAGGACCTGTTCTGCACCCGCAACGTGCTGACCAGCTGCGCCTCCAAGATCCTCAGCGGGTTCAAAGCACCCTACGATGCCACCGTAGTCGAGAAGCTCGCCGCAGCCGGCACCGTGACCCTGGGCAAGCTGAACATGGACGAGTTCGCCATGGGCTCGGCCAACGAATCCAGCCACTTCGGCCCGGTGAAGAACCCCTGGGACCTGACCCGCGTGCCGGGCGGCTCCTCCGGCGGCTCGGCTGCCGCCGTGGCCGCACGCCTGATTCCGGCCGCCACCGGCACCGACACCGGCGGTTCGATCCGCCAGCCGGCCGCGCTGACCAACCTCACCGGCCTCAAGCCCACCTACGGCCGCGTATCCCGCTGGGGCATGATTGCCTACGCCTCCAGCCTCGACCAGGGCGGCCCGCTGGCCCGTAACGCCGAGGACTGCGCCCTGCTGCTGCAGGCCATGGCCGGTTTCGACCCCAAGGACTCGACCAGCGTCGATCAGCCGCTGGATGACTACCTGGCCGCCCTGAGCCAGCCGCTGGCCGGCCTGCGTATCGGCCTGCCCAGGGAATACTTCGGCGCCGGCCTCGACGCGCGCATCGGCGAGAAGGTACTGGGCGTGGTCGAAGAGCTGAAAAAGCTCGGTGCCACGGTCAAGGAAATTTCCCTGCCGAACATGCAGCATGCGATTCCGGCCTATTACGTGATCGCCCCGGCCGAAGCCAGCTCCAACCTGTCGCGCTTCGACGGCGTGCGTTTCGGCTACCGCTGCGAGAACCCGGTCAACCTCGAAGACCTGTACAAGCGCTCGCGCGGCGAAGGCTTCGGCACGGAAGTGAAGCGCCGCATCATGGTCGGCACCTACGCCCTGTCCGCCGGCTACTACGACGCCTACTACATCAAGGCTCAGCAGATCCGCCGCCTAATCAAGAACGACTTCGTCGCGGCCTTCAACGAGGTCGACCTGATTATCGGGCCGACCACACCGAACCTGGCGTGGAAGATCGGTGAGAAGAATGCCGACCCGGTTTCGGCCTACCTGGAAGACATCTACACCATTACCGCCAACCTGGCAGGCATCCCGGGGCTATCCATGCCCGCCGGCTTCGTCGACGGTCTGCCGGTCGGCGTGCAACTGCTGGCGCCCTACTTCCAGGAAGCACGCCTGCTGAATGTCGCCCATCAGTACCAACAGGTTACTGAGTGGCACACACAAGCACCGACTGGTTTCTGAGGACGACACACATGCAATGGGAAACCGTGATCGGGCTGGAAATCCACGCCCAGCTCAGCACCCAATCGAAGATTTTCTCGGCCAGCGCCACCACCTTCGGCGCCGAGCCCAACACCCAGGCCAGCCTGGTTGACCTCGGCATGCCCGGCACCCTGCCGGTGCTCAACGCCGAGGCCGTGCGCATGGCCTGCAAGTTCGGCCTGGCGATCGACGCGCACATCGCGCCGCACAACATCTTCGCGCGAAAGAACTACTTCTACCCGGACCTACCCAAGGGCTACCAGACCAGCCAGATGGATCACCCCATCGTCGGCAAGGGTCATCTGGACATCAGCCTGGAAGACGGCACTGTCAAGCGCATCGGCATCACCCGCGCACACCTGGAAGAAGACGCCGGCAAGAGCCTGCACGAAGACTTCCACGGCATGAGCGGCATTGACCTCAACCGTGCCGGCACGCCGCTGCTGGAGATCGTCTCCGAGCCGGATATCCGTAGCGCCAAGGAAGCGGTGGCCTACGTCAAAGCCATCCACGCCCTGGTGCGTTATTTGGGCATTTGCGACGGCAACATGGCCGAAGGTTCGCTGCGCTGCGACTGCAACGTCTCGGTACGACCAAAGGGCCAGGCCGAGTTCGGCACCCGCGCCGAGATCAAGAACGTCAACTCGTTCCGCTTTATCGAGAAGGCGATCAACCACGAAGTGCAGCGCCAGATCGAGCTGATCGAGGACGGCGGCCAGGTGGTGCAGGAAACCCGTCTGTACGACCCGAACAAGGATCAGACGCGCTCCATGCGCAGCAAGGAAGAAGCCAACGACTACCGTTACTTCCCCTGCCCGGACCTGCTGCCGGTGGTGATCGAGCAGAGCTTCCTCGACGAAGTGCGCGCCAGCCTTCCGGAACTGCCGGTGCAGAAGCGCGAGCGCTTCGAGGCGCAGTTCGGTCTGTCCGCCTACGACGCCACCGTGCTGGCCGCCAGCCGCGAGATGGCCGACTACTTCGAGGCCGTCAACAGCGTATGCGGTGATGCCAAGCTGGCCGCCAACTGGGTGATGGGCGAGCTGTCCAGCCTGCTCAACAAGGACAACCTGGAAATCGACCAGTCGCCGGTATCCGCCGAACAGCTGGGCGGCATGATCCTGCGCATCAAGGACAACACCATCAGCGGCAAGATCGCCAAGATGGTGTTCGAAGCCCTGGCCGCCGGTGAAGGCGCCACCGCTGACGAGGTGATCGAGAAGAAAGGCCTCAAGCAGGTCACCGACTCGGGCGCCATCGAAGCGATGCTGGATGAAGTGCTGGCGGCCAACGCCGAGCAGGTCGAGCAGTACCGCGCCTCTGATGAGGCCAAGCGCGGCAAGATGTTCGGCTTCTTCGTCGGCCAGGCGATGAAGGCCTCGAAAGGCAAGGCCAACCCCGGCCAGGTCAACGAGCTACTGAAGAAAAAGCTCGAGTCCTGAGCCTGAATCAACGCCGGGCTCGCCCGGCGTTCTTCTCTCTGGAGAACCTGCCCGATGCCGACTCGCAGCCCGCTCACCCGAGACAATACCCGCCACCGAATGACATCCGGGCTACGGCAAGGCGCGCTGGCGGCTCTGCTGGCGGTACTGGCGGGCTGCGTCACCCAACCACCGGCCAGCCCGCCACCGACCAAGCCCATTCAGGCATCCCGCCCCGTGGTGAAGGCGCCGCCGCCCGCGACGCCCAAGCCACACCTGCGAATCATCGGCCAGGGCAAGGCTTCCTATTACGCCTCGCGCCTGCACGGCCGACGCACCGCCAGCGGCGAACGCCTGAACAACACCGACCTGACCGGAGCCCACCGCGAGCTCCCCTTCGGCAGCCGAGTGCGGGTGACCAACCTGGCCAACCAGCGCTCGGTGGTGGTACGTATCAACGACCGCGGCCCTCATGGCGGCGGGCGCATCATCGACGTCTCGCGCAAGGCGGCCGAGCAGCTGGGCATGCTGCGCAGCGGCACCGCAAGAGTCCAACTGACCCTGGAGCAACCATGAGCACAAACAGCAAGCGTGGCGAACAAGTTCGCCGCCAGGTAATGGGCGATGCCTTCGTCGACCGCGCCCTGAACAACGCCACCGAATTCACCCAGCCACTGCAGGACTTCGTCAACGAGCATGCCTGGGGCGGGGTCTGGACCCGCGAAGGCCTGGATCGCAAGACCCGCAGCCTGATCACCCTGTCGGCACTGACCGCACTCAAATGCCCGCAGGAGCTCAAGGGGCATGTACGCGGCGCCCTGAACAACGGCTGCAGCGTGGAGGAAATCCGCGAAACGCTGCTGCACTGCGCGGTCTATGCCGGCGTGCCGGCCGCCATCGACGCCTTTCGCGCCGCCCAGGAAGTCATCGACGAACACCGGCAGAACAACTGAGCAGCGACTCCCGGAGCCACCTAAACGGTGAAAATGCGGGGCGAATGCCAAACCCGCACCCGTGACCGCCACCCTGAGAATGCGCGCATGAAATGCCTGATCAACCTCTTGATTGCCCTGAGTACCGGCCTGGCAAGCACGGTGCGAGCAGACAGCATCATCTGGCTGAATTCGGAATTTCCGCCCATGGCCATGAGCCAGGGGCCCCAGGCTCATCAGGGCTATATCAATGCGCTGGCCAGCTTCCTCGGGGAGGCCCTGCCGCAGCATCAGTTCGATGAACAGGTCGTGCCCTGGCAGCGAGCCATGCACATGGCCGAAAAAGGCGGGCCCTACTGCCTGTTGGCCGCATTCCAGACGCCGGAACGAGAGGCTTACCTGCGCTTCAGCAAGCCATATGGCCATGTGTTCCCGCTCGGTCTGGTCGCACGCCGCGCGCAACGCGAGGCCTTTGCCAGCTACCTCAACGCCAATGGGCAGATCCAGCTGGCGCGCCTGCTGCAGGATGAGCATCTGCGCCCCGGCATTGCCAGTCAGCGCAGCTACGGCAGCCTGATCGACAACCTGCTGAAAAGCGCCAGCGATTCGCAGGGCGCACCCATTTCGCAGATCCACCAGAGCGAGTCCACCAGTGGGCTGTTCAGCATGCTCGACCACCAGCGGATCGACTACACCTTCAGCTATCCCGGCGAACTGGTTTATTTCGCGTCACGCCATCAGGACCTGCAGTTCTACCTGATCGAAGGCAACGACCGCCTGCTCCCCGGACGCCTGAGTTGCACGCGCAGCCCGCAAACCGATCAGGCCTTTGCGGACCTCACCGGCATTCTCGAAACAAACAGGCATCAGGACGTACTGCGCAGCAGCTATGAGCGCTGGTTGCCCGACGACCTGATCGCCCCCTACCAGCGCATGCTCAAGGAACTCCCTCGCGAGTGAGACGCCGCGCTTAGCGCCGTACCGGGCGCTTCTGCAATTTGCGCTGCAGGGTGCGCCGATGCATGCCCAAGGCGCGAGCGGTAGCGGAGATGTTGCCATCGTGCTCGGCCAGCACGCGCTGGATGTGCTCCCACTGCAGGCGGTCCACCGACATCGGGTTTTCCGGAACCAGACTGTCCAGATCGGCGTGTTCGGAGAGCAGCGCAGTGAGTACGTCATCGGCATCGGCCGGCTTGCACAGGTAGTTGCAGGCACCACGCTTGATCGCCTCCACTGCGGTGGCGATGCTCGAATAGCCGGTGAGGATCACCACACGCATCTCGGCGTCCAGCTCCAGCAGCTTGGGCAGCAGCACCAGGCCGGAGTCGCCCTCCATTTTCAGGTCGAGCACGGCGTAATCCGGCAGATCGGCCTTGGCGATTGCCAGGCCCTCTTCGGCCGAGTTGGCCACGCTGACGCGCAGACCGCGGCGGTCCATGGCCCGCGCCATGACCCGGGTGAAGGTCGGGTCATCATCCACCAGCAGCAGATGGGGCTGTTCTTCACCTTCGAGCAGATGCTCTTCGCTCATGCTGATTCCTCTCTGTGCGTCCGTCAGGATAGCCCGAACGAACGCGGCAACTTCAATTCGGTGAGGGTCCCGCCCTCTTCATGGTTATACAGTTTCACCGTTCCGCCGGCGCGCGTCACGCTGGCCTGACTGAGAAACAGGCCGAGACCGAAGCCCTTGCCTTTGGTGGTGAAGAACGGCCTGCCCAACTGCTCGGCGATGGCCAGCGGCACGCCGGCGCCCTTGTCGCGAATGCCCAGCACCACCCACTGATGATCCCAGTTGAGCTGGATGTCCAGCTTGTCCGGGCAGGCATCGGCGGCATTGTTGAGCAGGTTGAGCAGCGCCTGGGTCAGGTCGGCCGGCGGCATCAGCCGCGGCGCCGCGCCCACGCCGAGGCACTGGTAGCGGTAGGTCGCCTCCGGGCGCATCAGGTGCCAGCGGTTGAGGGTCGACTCCAGCCACTGCACGGCCGTCTGCTCGACCACCGCCTGACGGCGGTCGGCCTCGGCGGCACGCACCAGTTGCTGCAGGGTGTCCTTGCACAGCTTGACCTGTTCCTGCAGCAGGGCCAGATCGTCCTGCAACGCCGGCTCATGGCGATGTTCCTGACGCAGCTCCTTGAGCAGCACGCTCATGGTCGCCAGCGGCGTACCCAGCTCATGGGCGGCGCCGGCCGCCTGGGTGGCCACGGCCAGCAGCTGCTGGTCACGCATGTGCTCCTCGCGCCGCTCGGCCTGCAACTGGTCCTGACGACGCAGGGCACCGGCCATCTTGACCACGAAGAAAGTGATGAAGGCCGCCGACAGGGCAAAGTTCAGCCACATGCCGAACAGGTGCAGGCTGATCATCAGCGCCTCATGTTCGACGCCCTGCAGGTGCAGCGGGTGATACCAGATCAGCAGAGCGGTATAGCCCGACAGCGCCAGACCGCTGAGCACCATGGAGTAGATCCACGGCAGGGTAGCGGCGGCGATGGTCAGCGGCACCAGGTAATAGGACACAAACGGGTTGGTCGAACCGCCACAAAAATACAGCAGCACGCTGTGAATGATCAGGTCGCCGGCCAGCTGTACGGCATATTCCTGCTCGGTCACCGGCCATGGCCCGCGCAGACGCAAGGCGGTGAGCAGGCACAGACTCGCCGAGAAACCCAGGGTGATACCGATCGGCAACCAGGCCAGCGGCAGCAGGTCGGACAGCCAGGCGAAGCCGACCGAGCCGGCCTGGGCGGCCAGCACCAGGATGCGGATCAGGGTCAGGCGCCAGAGATTCTGGCGACTGGCGGATAGCAGCTGAACGGGTGTGTACATGGCATCTCCGGTAAGTGGCGGCGAGTATAACCAAGGCACCGGAAGGCAACCGTTGCCCTGCGGCAACAAACCGCAGGCTGAACCATGACAATTTTCCCGGATCTGCTAACTGGCCGTTGAGAACGCTGGCGATGGCAACGCACGACTGCCTGGATGCAGGAGGGAGGGCGACGCTGGAAGCCAAAAAGCCGAGTTAATTTTCAACGTCCGGTTAACCCGTTAGCCGCAAGTGCAACGTCTACCCTGATGACAACCGCTTGCGGCCCATTCGCCAAGGAGTTTGCATGACCCCGTCCATCCGTCTCGCCCCCCTGCTGCTGCCCGTCGCCCTGCTGGCCGGCGCGGCCCAGGCCGACACCCTGCACTACAACCAGATCAGCCTGCGCGCCGAAGTGAGCCAGGAGGTGGCCCACGACCTGATGCAGGTCACCCTCTACAGCGAAGCCCAGGATAACGATCCGGCCAAGCTGGCCGCCGGCATCACCGAGAGCCTCAACCAGGCCATTGCCCGCGCCCGGCAGAGCAAGGGCGTACAGGTCAGCCTGGGCAGCCGCCACAGCTACCCGGTGTACAGCGACAACGGCCAGCGCATCAGTGCCTGGCGCGAACGTGCCGAGCTACGCCTGGAAAGCGCCAAATTTGCCGAACTGTCCGAGCTGACCGGCGAACTGCTGCAGCAACTGAAAATGGGCGGCATGAGCTTCAGCATCGCCGACGGTACGCGCCAGGACAGCGAAGACGCCCTGATCAAAAACGCGGTGGAAGCCTTCAAGGCCCGCGCGCAACTGACCAGCGAGGCACTCGGCGGCAGCGGCTACAAGCTGATCAGCCTGAACTTCACCAGTGGCTTCCAGCCACCGATGCCGGTGCGCATGGCGGCAATGAAGAGCATGGCCATGAGCGACGCAGCACCGGCCCCGGAAATCGAAGCGGGCAGCAGCAAGGTGACGCTCAGCGCCGATGGGGTAATCGAGGTACAGATGCCCTGAGAACCTATTCAAAGTCTGCTGCGCGTCGGAAAAACTGCGTTGAAAGTGGCTTCGGAATGCTCATTTACCACTCGTAAACTCCGCTTCCTCAGCCACTTTCGCCTTGTTTTTCTCTAGCTCGCGAGACTTTGAACAGGTTCTGAGTTCAACAGGCGGCTAGCGCAGCCGGTCGACTGGCACGGCCTGACCGGCCGCGACGCGGGTGATGAACACCGCGTCCGAGCCCTGATGATTGCTCGGCGAAAAGGCGACCGGAAAGCCGGCCAGGTCGATCTGCAGAAAGGCCAGGGCCTGCACCAAGGAGGCCCGGGTCGGCTGCGGCCCGGCCTCACGCAGGGCGGCGACAAACACCGCCGCATCGATGTAACCCTCCAGCGAGGCGTAACCGATATCGGCCGCTGCTACATCGGCCTGATACTGGCGGATCAGCGCCGAAGTGCGGTCCTGCGGGGACGGCACCACCTGGCTGATATGCACACCGTCGCCAGCCAACCCGGCCTCGGTGATGAAGTTGTCGGTACCGACAAAGGACACCGTGAAAAAGCGTGCATCCAGGCCACTGACCCGCGCCTGGCGAATCGCCGCGGCCAGCTGCTTGTAAGTGCCAACAAAGAAGATCGCCTCTGGCTGGCTGCGCTTCAGCTCGGCCACCGCGGCCGCCACATCAAGCGAATTGCGCTGTACCCGCGCTTCGCCGTGAATTTTCAGTTCGCGTCGGTGCAGAGCACCGGCCAGGCCACTCTTGACCGTCTCGCCGAAAGAGTCGTCCTGCATCAGCAGCGCGACCTTGCTCAGACCGAGGTCGCGCGTCATGCGCTCGACCATCGCCTCGGTTTCGTCGAAGTAGGAGGCGCGCACATTGAACACCCAGGGGTGCACCGGCTTGCGCAACACCTCGGCCCCCGTGAAGGGGAACAGGTAAGGCACCTCGGCCTGCAGGGCAATCGGCATGGCGGCCCGCGAGGTCGGCGTACCGACATAGCCAAACAAAGCAAACACCGCGCCGGAGGTAATCAGCTGGCGGGTCTGCTCGGCGGTACGGGCCGGCTCGTAGCTGTCATCACGCAGCAGCAGGCTGACCCTGCGCCCATGCACGCCACCGGCGGAATTGACCCGGGCGAAGTACGCCAGGGCGCCAGCATGCAGCCCCTTCCCCAGGCCGGCGGCCGGCCCGCTCTGGGCGTTGACCATTCCCAGGCGCACCTCGTCGTCACTCACGCCATCCTCGGCCCTGAGCCCGCCGACAACCAGCGCGCTCAGCAGAGCAGCCGCCAGCCAGCGACCGACGGCCAGGCCTGGACGGTGACGCGGGAGGGTATGGCGAAACACTGACAACATGCAGCTCTCTCAGGTAGTTGTTGGGCAACCGGTATGCAGTCTGGCTGAAACCTCGCGCTTGTGCACGAATCACCCCGCTCAGGCGGTTTGAAAGAAACGGTAGAACTGGCGCAACTGGGCCTGGGCATCGCCCACGCTGACCGGTGTGAAGCGCAGCGCTTGCTGCGCCGGGCATTGCGCCAGACGACTTAGGTCCAGCGGGTGCAGCCAGCCGAGAATCGGATACCCGCCCATGCTCTGATGATCGGCCTGCAGGATGATCGGCTGACCATCGGGCGGCACCTGAATGGCGCCGCGCGTCACCCCCAGCGACCACTGCCGTCGTGGTGGCTCGATGGCCTGGCCGCACAGGCGCGCCCCCATGCGGTCGGAGTGCGGGCTGAGCTGCCAGGCCTGCGCGAAGAACGCCTGCAGTTCGTCCTCGGCAAACTCGGCAGCATCGCCGCCGGTGATCACCCGCAGTACGGGCGAGCAACTGTAATCCGGCCGATACGGCCAGGGCAGGCTGGCGGTTTGGCGAAACTGTGCAGGCGCACACAGCAAGCGATCCCCCACCTGCAACGCCCTTCCACCACCGCCATGGCCGCCCAGCCCTTCGCGGTGCTGGCAACTGACACTGCCCAGCACGGCCTCACCACGAAAGCCCCCGGCGACCGCCAGGTAGGCCCGCTGGCCTCGCTGGGCGAAGCCCAGTTTCAGACGCTGCCCGGCGCGCAGCGCAAAGCGCGTCCACAAAGGCAGCGGCTCGTCATCACGGCGCAGCGGCAGCTCGGCGCCAGTCACCGCCAGCCAGGTATCGACCTGGCTTTCCAGCTCGACGTCGCCCAGAGCGATCTCCAGCAGTGGCGTGCCCCAAGGGTTGTCCAGCAGGCGATTGGCCCAGGCGGCCGCCTTCAGATCCAGCGGCCCGGCCGGCGAAACGCCCAGGTGCAGCCAGCCCTGACGGCCGCCATCCTGCAGCAGGGTCTGCGGTCCCGCCCGCAGCACGCGCAGGCCCTTCACCGCGGCCCACCCAGAGCGCGATAAGCAGCCTCATCAATGGCGTGAAAGCGCACCCGGTCGCCGATGGCCAGCGGGCTGGGCGGCGTCTGCCGGGCATCGAAGAGAGGCAGCGGGCAACGCCCCAGCAAGTGCCAGCCGCCGGGGGAAGCCTGCGGGTAGACCGCCGTCTGCCGCTCGGCAATCGCCAGGCTGCCCGCTGGCACCCGCGTGCGGGGCGTGGCCCGGCGCGGCAGCTGCAGCCGCGAATCCAGCTCCCCCAGATAGGCAAAGCCCGGTGCGAAACCGATGGCACCAACGCGGTATTCCACCGCACTGTGCAGAGCAATCACCTCGGCAACACTGAGGCAACAGGCTTGTGCCACCTCGTCCAGGTCCTCCCCCGCGTACCACACCGGCCACTCATGCAGGCGCCCAGCCTGCTCCGGCGCCGGCTCGGCCAGCCAGACTTCCAGCAGCGGCGTCAGACGGGCCGAGAGCGCCAGGTGATCGATCTGCAGCAGGTCGTAATGCAGCAGCAGAGTGGTCCAGCCCGGCACCAGATCAATCAGCAGAGGCCCCAGTTCGGCACGAATGCGTTGCGCCAGTACCGCCAGGCGCAGCGGCAGCTCGGCATCCGGCGCCTCGGCCAGCACCAGCAACAGGGCTTCGGCACCAGCCGGTTCGAGGCGGATCACAGGCTGTCCAGTTGCGCCCGCAGCCGGCGCAGCACCGCCAGGGATTCGGCGTTGTCGCCATGCACGCAGAGGCTGTCGGCCTCAAGACGCAGCGGACTGCCATCGAGCGCGGCAAAAGGTTCGCCACGGGCGATGGCCAGCGCCTGTTCAAGAATGCGCTCGGCCTGCTGGTGCACCGCACCGGGCAGGCGGCGCGGTGCCAGGCTGCCATCGGCCAGGTAGGCGCGATCGGCAAAGGCCTCGCGCAGCAGCGGCACGCCGGCCGCCTCGGCCAGCCGTCGCTCTCGGGCATTGCCGTCGCTCTGCTGGCCGCCACGGGCCAGCAGCATCAGCGGCAGCCCGGCACGGTAGCGGGCACAGGCGCGCAACACCGCCTGCAGCAGGTCATCGCGCAGCAGCAGATCGTTGTACAGCGCGCCATGGGGTTTGACGTAATCGATCTGCGTGCCCGCCGCCCGGCAAAAGGCATCCAGCGCGCCCAACTGGTACAGCACCAGCGCCTCGACCTCCTCGGCCGAACAGGCCAGATGACGCCGGCCAAAGCCCTGCAGGTCGGGGTAGGAAGGATGAGCACCGATGCTGACACCATGCTCGCGGGCCAGCAGAACACTCTGCTGCATGATCAGCGGATCACCGGCATGAAAGCCGCAGGCCAGGTTGGCCTGATCGATCAGCGGCATGGCCAGAGCATCATCGCCCATCTGCCAGGCGCCGAAGCTTTCACCCATGTCGCAATTGAGGAGAATTCTGTTCATCCGCGAAGCTTAAGACGGGAAACGGCTCGCGGCCAGCGGGAGCGGCGCTGCCCGCTCCCGCCCGAGCGTCAGTACACGTCGCGCCGGTAACGACCGCGGTCCTGCAACTGCTCCAAAGCCTCGCGCCCGAGCAGTTCCTGCAGAACTTCGTCGACGCCCGCGGCCATGCCTTTCAGGCTGCCGCACACGGCCAGCACCGCGCCCCGCTCCAGCCAGCGCTGCAGCTCGACCCGCGCCTCGCGCAGACGATCCTGCACATAGATCTTCTGCCGCTGGTCGCGGGAAAACGCCAGGTCCAGTCGCTGCAGATGACCATCAGCGAGATAGCCCTCCAGTTCTTCGCGCAAGAAGAAGTCATGCTCCCGGTTGCGCTCGCCAAACAGCAGCCAGTTGCGCTGGCGACCCAGAGCCACTTGCGCCTGCAGCAGACTGCGCAGACCGGCCAGACCGCTGCCATTGCCGATCAGGATCAGCGGCACATCCGCCTCCGGCACGCGGAACGCCGGATTGCTGCGAAGACTGGCGCGCAGGCTCCCACCCAGCGCCAGACCGGTGGTCAGCCAGCCGGAGCACAGGCCCAGACGGCCATCGCTCAGGCGCTCCTGACGCACCAGCAACTCCAGCACACCGGCGGCAGGCAGCGAGGCGATCGAGTAGTCGCGCAGCGCGGCACCGGTCTCATTGCCCGGCTGCACCTGGAGCAGATCACCGGCCTGCCACTGGGAACCCTGCGCCCCCTGCAGCCGCAGGAGGAACAGGGGCGAGCCGCTGCTGCCGGGGTTCAGGCAGCGCCGCTCCAGCAGAGTCCAGTTTTGCAGAGCTGGCGCCAACTCGGCCGTTGCCGCCGCAGCGCCCAGCTCGACCAGTTGCTGCTGCCAGCGGCTGAGCGACGCGCTGTCGCCGTTGTCCACCTCGACCGGGCTGAACAGGCTGCGCGCGCCCTGCCGCCCCAGCCAGTCGTGCAGGCGCCGGGCAAAGCCGCAGAACTGCTGATACTGGCGATCCCCAAGAGCCAGCACGGCATAGCTCAGCTCGCCCAGCGCCAGCTCGCCGGCCAACAGCTTGCGCTCGAAGCCTCGGGCATTGTCCGGTGCCTCGCCATCACCAAAGGTGCTGACCACGAACAGGGCGCGACGGACCTGCTGCAGCTTTTGCGCATCCAGGCGGGCCAGCGGCTGCACCTGAACGGTATGACCGGCCGCCTGCAACTGGCCGGCACTGCGCCAGGCGAGCTGTTCGGCCATGCCGCTCTGGCTGGCAAACCCGATCAGCCAGGGTTCGTCTGTACCGCTCTCACCGGTGGCGACTCGCGCGGCCTGCACGGCTTTTTTCTTGCGCCGGCGGTCCAGGTAGAGCAGCCAGCCGGTGATGGCGAACAGCGGCATGGCCAGACTGGCCAGCGCCATCAGGATGCGCCCGAGCAGGCCGAAGTATTCACCGGTGTGCAGCGCATAGACGCTGCCCAGCAGCTGCGCGCCGAAGGCTTTGTCGGCATAGCGTTCATGCTTGAGCACCCGACCGCTGTCCGTTTCCAGGGTCAGTTGATTGAAGGCCCGCGAATGCCCGGCATCCTCCAGCAGATAGAACAGCGTGGCTGGCTGCCCGGCCACCGGCGGCAGGCGCAGGTTCCAGGCCGCAAGTTGCGGACCGGCCGCCTGCTGCAGGCTGTGCCACAGCGCCGGGTAATCCACCGCTGGCGGCGGGCCGCTGGGGACGCCCGGTTGCCCCGGGCGACCGCCTTCACGGCGGCCTTCGCCGGGCTTGCGCTGCTCGCCGGCCGGCGCATCGCTGAGCAGGCGGGTCATGCCATCGCGATACCAGTCATAGGACCAGTACAGGCCGGTCAGGCTGGCGCACAGGTAGAACAGCAGCGCCCAGGTGCCGAAGACCGCATGCAGGTCCCAGTTGAAGGCACGCCCCTTCTTCGCCCAGTCGAGGGTCAGCCAGGCACGCCAGTTCAGCGCCTGGCGCGGCCAGCGCAGGTACAGCCCGGACAGGCAGAAGAACACCAGCGCCAGGGTGCTGGCCGCCGTGATCTGCTTGCCGGTATCGCCCATGGCCAGGAAGCGGTGCAGCTGCAGCATCAGGCCGAAGAAGCCCTGCCCCACCGGCTGCGCGAGCAGTTCGCCGGTGTAGGGGTCGAAGAAGCGCATAGGTCCGCGGCGCTCGCCTGGTGGCGGGGTGAAGAACACCCGCGCCGCCTGCCCGTCACGCTGATCGACCCACAGGCCGGAGACGGTCTTGCCTTCGGCCGCTTCGATCTTCGCCACCAGCTCGGCCGGCGGCAGGATGCCCGAGTCACGCACCTCGACCCTGAGTACCTCGGGATTGAGGGCACCCATGATCTCGCCTTCAAAGGCGTACAGCGCACCGGTAACGCCCATCAGCGCCAGCACCAGGCCGGCGGTAATGCCAAAGAACCAGTGCAGTTGGAAAACGATCTTCTTGAACACGACAAACACCTTGATCAACAGGCCACGCCCATAACGGCGCACATTCTAGATAGGAAGCATTTGCATCTGCTTGAGGTTTACCCAGCCTTTACCTTGGGCAGCTCGACTCACAGCCGCACCAGTAATTCGGGCGTGATATCCGCCAGTTCGCGGCAGCCGCACAGGGCCATGCCGACTTCCAGCTCTTCACGCAGCAGTTTGAGCAGGTGTGCCACGCCCAACGCACCAGCCGTGGCCTGGGCATGCACATAGGGCCGGCCGATGAGCACCGCATCAGCACCCAGGGCGATGGCCTTGAGCACATCCGTGCCGCGGCGGATACCGCCATCCACCAGCAGCAGTGCCTCGGCCCCCACGGACTGGCGAATCGCCGGCAGCATCTTCACGGCCGGTAACTGACTGTCCAGTACGCGACCGCCGTGGTTGGAGGCGATCACTCCGGCGGCGCCAGCCTGCATGGCCTGCCGCGCATCGGCGGGGTGCAAAATGCCCTTGAGCAACACCGGCAGCGGGCTGTGCCGGCACAACCAGGCCACCTCGTCCCAGCGCGGCGCCAGGGCCAGCAGGCCGTCGAACACCGGACTCTGCCCAGACTGCAGCTCGGGCAGACGCGGCGACTCATCCACATTCACCGCACGGACTCCCTCCGGCAGCTGGAAACCCGCGCGCTGCTCACGATTACGCACACCGCTGACCGGTGCATCCACGGTCAGCACCAGCGCCTGGTAACCGGCAGCAGCAGCCCGCTCGGCCAGCGCCAGCGTGCGCTCGCCATCGCCCTGCCAGTAGAGCTGGAACCACAGCGGGCCCTGCGCCACCTCGGCAACCGCTTCCAGGGAGGTCGAGGAAAACGAGCTGAGCACCGCCGCGCCGCCCATCACCCCGGCGGCCATCGCCGTGGCCAGCTCGCCCTCGGCATGGAACAACTGCTGGTAGGCCACCGGTGCCAGCAGAATCGGGTGCTGCAGCTCCTGCCCCAGCAGGCGGCAGCGGGTATGTCCGCCGCGCAGATCACGCAGCATCCGCGGCAACAGAGCCCACTCCTGCCAGACCTGCAGGTTGGCCTGACAGGTCAGCTCATCGGCCGCGCCGCCCTCCAGATAGACCAGGGCATTCTCGTCCAGCCGCTGCCGGGCATGGCGCTGGTAGTCGGCGGCCGACACCAGATCGGCAGGAATCCCGCTCAGGGGCGGCAAGCGCGACATGCTCACTCCCCCCACTGGCGCAGCAGGTTGTGGTAGGTGCTGGTCAGGCTGAGCACTTCTTCGCTGTCACCCAGTTGGCCGCGCAGCTTGAGGATGGTCATGTCCAGGTCGAACAGCATCTTGCGCTGCCAGGCATCACGCACCCAGCTCTGGGTCCAGAGAAAGGCGGCGATGCGCGCGCCGTCGGTCACCGGCTCAACCCGGTGCAGGCTGGTGGAGGGGTAGACGATGGCGTCACCGGCGGCCAGTTTGACCTCGTGCTCGCCGTAGGTGTCCTCGACGATCAGCTCGCCGCCTTCGTACTCCTCGGGCTCGCTGAGGAACACCGTGGTCGACACATCGGTGCGCACCTGCACACCGCTGAAACGGTCACGCTGCAGGGCGTTGTCAACATGATTGCCATACTGCCCACCGCCGCGGTAGCAGTTGAACATCGGCGGCAGCATGTGCCGCGGCAAGGCGGCCGAGACGAACAGCGGGTGCCGCGCCAGGGCATCGGCGACGCGCTGCGACAGGCCGGCAAAGGCCGACGAGTCGGCCGGAAACTGCAGGTTGCGCTTGAGCTGGGCAGCCTGAGCACCAGAGGTCCGCGCGCCATCGACCCAGTCATGGGCAGACAGTTCGGCGCGCAGCCCGGCGACTTCCGCCTTGCTCAGTACCTGGGGGATATGCAGCAACATCTGTGGTTCTCCTCGCTCAACGCAGGAAGCCCGCTTACGCGGGCTCCCTGGTGTGACGGCCGGTTAGAAGCTGAACTCGGTGGTCATCATGGCCGAGCGCGGCGTGCCCAGGACCATCCGTGCACCACTGTTGTTGAGGGTGGAGATGTACTCCTCGTCGAACAGGTTGTAGACGTTCAGGCGCAGGTTGACGTTCTTGTTCAGGCGATACGCGGCCATGGCATCGGCCACCCAGTAAGACGGAATTTCCGGCATGTTGGTGGTGCTGCTGTCGGCGCCCTTGGCGATCAAGCGATCCTGGTCGGAGACGTAGCGCGCGCCACCACCGAGAGTCAGGTCACCCAGGGTGTAGGAGGTCCACAGGGTAGCGGTCAGGTCCGGCGACCAGCGCACGCCGGTGTTCTCGGTAACAACGCCCGCATTGCTGCGGCTGACCTGATCGAGCTGCTCCGTGTCCATGCTGGCGATGCCGGCGCTGACCTGCCAGAAGTTGGTGATCTGTCCGACCATGCCCAGCTCGACGCCGGTCACGCGGATCTTGCCGTCCTGCTGGTAGCTGTCGCTCAGCGCGTCGTAGGACACCTGATTGGTGTTCTCGGTACGGTACAGCGCGGCGGTCAGGTTCAGGCGCTCATCCAGCAGGTCCCACTTGGTGCCCAGCTCGACATGCTCGGTTTCCTGAGGGTCCAGGTTTGGCTGGCTATCGCTGGACTCGGAGGTCGACAGGGCGAAGTTGCCACTGCCCGGCGGGGTCAGCGAGTTGGCGTAGGACAGGTAGATGCTGCCGTTCTCGGCGGGCTTGTAGACCACGCCGGTGTTCCAGCTGGTCAGGTCGTCCGAGCTGTCCAGATCATACGGAGTCAGCAGGTAATCGTTGCTTGCCGAGGTCGAGGCAATCGACACCAGTGAGGCGCCCTTGGTATCGGTGCGGTAATGCTCGAAGCGCACACCAGCATTGACCGACCACTGCTCGTTCAGGTGCAGGGTATCGAAGGCATACAGCGCTGCGGTATCGGTGGTGCCATCGCTGTACACGCCGGTCTTGTAGGGCTTGCCCAACACGTCATGGGCGTTGGGGTCATACAGATTGGCATTCGGCAACGCTACCGCCGCATAGGTCACGCCATCGATCAGTTGCAGAGCGGTGGCACCGGACTCGGTGCGCTGGCTCTCGCGCATGAACTCGACGCCGGTGGCCAGGGTGTTGCGCAGGCCGAAGGTGAAGAACTCGGTGCTCAGGTTGGTCTGGTTGGCGGCGATCTCGTTTTCCTGGTCGGTCAGCTGGCGCGAGCGGCTGACAGTCCAGTCAGACGGATCACTCGAGCTATTCGCCGACAGGGTATTGACCCCGGTGAGGATGCGATCCGTGGTGGTTTTGCCAATGCGCGAGGTGTTGCGCACGGTGGTCACGTCATTCAGATCGTGCTCCAGCTTGACGGTCAGCATGTCGGCATCGACATCCTCGTAGTCACCGGTGCTGCCGTAGAAGTTGTCCTCATCGACCTTGCCACCGGCGCGCAGACGAGCGTCCGCGTTGTAGAAACCGTCCATACCGATGGTCGGGATACCGCCATCCGGGACATTTTCCTGGCGCACATGCTGGCTGTAGACGTACAGACGGGTATCGCCATCCAGGCCGAACGCCACCGCGGGCGCCACGGCGTAGCTGCTGTTTTCCACGTAGTCGCGGCCATCGACGCCACCGTCGCGGCGCATCAGGTTCAGGCGCAGGGCGGAACCCTGGCTCATGGTCTGGTTGATGTCGGCGGTCATGGCTGCCTTGTCGGCGGTGCCGTAACCCAGGGTGCCGCTGATGCTGTCTTCCAGGGTCGGCAGCTTGGACACCAGATTGATGTAGCCGGACGAGGCGCCACGGCCGATATCGGAGCCGGCGGCGCCCTTGACCACTTCCACCTGTTCCAGGTTGAACACGTCTCGGCTGACCGCGCCAAGGTCACGGATGCCGTCGACGAAGGTTGAGGTCTGAGTGGAGAAGCCGCGCATCATGAAGGTGTCGCCGGCCGAGGTGTTGCCATTCTCACCGAGCTGCATGGTGATGCCGGGAGTGTTGCGCAGCGCCTCCATCAGGTTGCTGGCGCCCTGCTCCTGGAGCATTTCCTTCTTGATCACCTGAACGGTCTTGGGGGTGTCCAGCAGGTCTTCGGTCATCTTGTCGTTGGCACTGCGGCTGGCCTTGTAGGAAGGCGCCTGGGCGGTATCGCTGACGCTGATGGCCGGCAGGCTCAGTTCGCCCTTCTGCTCCTCGGCAACGGCCAGGGCTGGAATGGCGGCGGCGATCAGTGCGGCCAGCTGCGTGGCTTTGTGGTGTTTGCGACTACGAATGGACATGGACTTCCCCAACTCGAAACAGGTAAATGCCCTTCGCGGCGCCTGCACCTCTGCGGATGAGTGCGCCGCGCCAAGGGCGGTAAGTTCGAAGCGGAGCGGATGTTAATCATTATCATTTACTATCGCAATAAAGGATCATCCGTTTTCGAGAAAAAATATCATTCAGGATGAATTCGCATAGCCAGGATGGCCATTGGCTCGGCCAGAAATGCAAAAACCCCGGCTAGCCGGGGTTTTCTTGATGCTACGGAACGCTTACAGGTAATAGGCCTTCAATGGCGGGAAGCCGTTGAACTCCACCGCGCTGTAGCTGGTGGTGTAGGCACCGGTGGACAGCCAGTACAGGCGGTCGCCGATCGACAGGTTGAGCGGCAGGCCGTACTTGTAGTTCTCGTACATGATGTCGGCGCTGTCGCAGGTCGGGCCGGCGATCACCACTTCTTCCATCTCGCCCTTCTTCTCGGTCCAGATCGGGAACTTGATCGACTCGTCCATGGTTTCGATCAAGCCGCTGAACTTGCCCACATCGACATACACCCAGCGCTCCACGGCGGTACGCGACTTGCGCGCGACCAGAACCACTTCACTGACCAGGATGCCGGCGTTGGCGATCAGTGAGCGGCCCGGCTCGAGGATGATTTCCGGGAGGTCGTCACCGAAGTCTTCCTTGAGGAAGCGGATGATTTCCTCGGCGTAGGTTTCCAGGCTATTGGTGCGGGTGATGTAGTTGGCCGGGAAGCCGCCACCCATGTTGATCAGCTTGAGTTCGATGCCGTCTTCTTCCTTGAGGCGCTCGAAGATCACCTTGACCTTGGCGATGGCCGCGTCCCACACGGAGATGTCGCGCTGCTGGCTGCCCACGTGGAAGGACAGGCCGTAGGGCACCAAGCCCAGGTCGCGAGCAAGGATCAGCAGGTCCATGGCCATGTCGGTCTGGCAGCCGAACTTGCGCGACAGCGGCCAGTCAGCCGTGGTCGAGCCCTCAGTGAGGATACGCACATAGACCTTCGAGCCCGGCGCGGCCTTGGCGATGTTGCGCAGGTCCGCCTCGGAGTCGGTGGCGTACAGACGCACGCCCTTCTCGTAGAAGTAGCGGATGTCCTTGGATTTCTTGATGGTGTTGCCGTAGCTGATGCGCTCCGGGCCGACACCGGTGGCCAGCACCTTGTCCAGCTCATAGATGGAGGCGATGTCGAAGTTCGAACCCTTGTCGCGCAGCAGCTCGATGATCTCGACGGCCGGGTTGGCCTTGACCGCGTAGTACACCTTGGCGAATTCGAAACCGGCACGCAGGTCGTCGTAGGCCTGGCCGATGATCGCGGTGTCGATCACCACGAAGGGGGTTTCTTGCTTGTCGGCGAAAGCCTTCATTTTCTGGAAGGTTTCGCGCGGGTAGTAGTCTTCGACCTTGATCGGCATGCAGGGAACTCCAAATGGCTAAGGCAAGCTATGGGTGCTTAACAGGGATGTTGGCTCGTCGAAGAGCCGCGAACGTCTAATCCGTTTCCCCACTTTGGTTCGCCTACTTCCCAAGGCATGTCGCCGAGTACCCTGCGGGTCTCTCGTCGTCAGTACTTGAGCCGGATGGATCGTTTCCAGCATGGACGTTCGGGCGCGAACTTTAGGACCATGAGCCCTACAGATCAATCAAAAATTGCCGCCTTTTTGCACCCGGTTGTCGCCTGCTCGATTGCCTGTTTTCGATCCTTAACAAAACGTCCGGAATGCTGCACAAACCGGGGATTTCACCCACTTTCCGAGCGGGCGCCGCGAGGCTCGGCTTTACCGGTATAATCGCCGCCTTTTTTGACAAACTGACTACTCAGTCGACAGGTTTCCCAGCATGAGCATCCAGGCCGCCGAAGTGGCGAAGCGCCGTACCTTCGCCATCATCTCCCACCCCGACGCCGGTAAGACCACCATTACCGAGAAGCTGCTGCTGATGGGCAAGGCCATCGAGGTCGCCGGTACGGTGAAGTCGCGCAAGTCCGACCGCCATGCCACCTCCGACTGGATGGAGATGGAAAAGCAGCGCGGCATTTCCATCACCACCTCGGTGATGCAGTTCCCCTACCGCGCGCACATGGTCAACCTGCTCGACACCCCCGGCCACGAAGACTTCTCGGAAGACACCTACCGCACCCTGACCGCGGTGGACAGCGCGCTGATGGTGCTCGACGGCGGTAAAGGTGTAGAGCCACGCACCATTGCCCTGATGGAAGTCTGCCGCCTGCGGGATACTCCAATTGTGAGCTTTATCAACAAGCTCGACCGCGACATCCGCGACCCGATCGAACTGCTCGACGAGATCGAGGCGGTGCTGAAGATCAAGGCCGCGCCCATCACCTGGCCGATCGGCTGCTACCGCGACTTCAAGGGCGTCTACCACCTGGCCGACGACAAGATCATCGTCTACACCCCCGGTCACGGCCACGAGCGCACCGAGCAGAAGGTGATCGACAAGCTCGACTCGGACGAAGCCCGCCAGCACCTGGGCGACCTCTACGAACGCTTTGTCGATGAGCTGGAACTGGTGCAGGGCGCCTGCCACGAATTCGACCAGGACGCCTTCCTCAAGGGCGAGATGACCCCGGTGTTCTTCGGCACCGCGCTGGGCAACTTTGGCGTCGACCAGGTGCTCGACTGCATCGTCGACTGGGCGCCGCAGCCACTGGCCCGCGCGGCCCACGAGCGCGTGGTCGAGCCAGTCGAGGAGAAATTCTCCGGCTTCGTGTTCAAGATCCAGGCGAACATGGACCCGAAACACCGCGACCGCATCGCCTTCATGCGCATCTGCTCCGGTAAATACGAGAAGGGCATGAAGATGCGCCATGTGCGTATCAAGAAGGATCTGAAGATCGCCGACGCCCTGACCTTCTTCTCCAGCGAACGCGAGATGCTCGAAGAGGCCTATGCCGGTGACATCATCGGCCTGCACAACCACGGCACCATCCAGATCGGCGACACCTTCAGCGAAGGCGAGGTGCTCGGTTTCACCGGCATCCCGCACTTCGCCCCGGAACTGTTCCGCCGAGTGCGCCTGAAGGACCCGCTGAAATCCAAGCAGCTGCGCCAGGGCCTGCAGGAGCTGGCCGAGGAAGGCGCGACCCAGGTGTTCTTCCCCGAGCGCAACAACGACATCATCCTTGGCGCCGTCGGCGTGCTGCAGTTCGACGTGGTCGCCAGCCGCCTCAAGGAGGAATACAAGGTCGAATGCGCCTACGAGGCGATCAACGTCTGGTCGGCACGCTGGATCGAGTGCGACGACAAGAAGAAGCTTGAGGAATTCAAGGAAAAGGCCTTCGAGAACCTGGCGGTGGATGGGGGCGGCCACCTCACCTACCTGGCGCCGACCCGGGTCAACCTGAGCCTGATGGAAGAACGCTGGCCGGATGTGAAATTCCGCGCCACACGCGAGCATCATTAAGCCCTAGCGAAGCCGAGCATAAGCATATGCTCGGCTTTTGCCGCGACGATTCGAGCAGCACACTTCCCACGGACAAGGCACTGGCTTAGGCTGGTCACTCAACCTACAGGGAGTAGTTCCATGCGCACGATGCTCTTCACCGCCTTAAGCCTGCTCGCCAGCCACAGCCTGGCCGGAGTGGAAATCCGCCAACCTTACTGGTACGTGCAACTGGCCTGCGAAGGCTACAGCCAGTGCTTTGCCTCCAGTAACGGCAGCTACAGCGCCAACCAAGCCTCGGCGCGCCGCTTTGATGACCCAGGAAAGGCGCAACGCTTCGTCGACAGCTTCACCAGCAGCATACGCGACAAGTCACCGCAGATCGTTCAAGGCTTCGACAGCAAGTGCGTAAATGAGACTGAAGCTCGTCGCCTGCAGCTCTCCGGCAGCTCTTGCCAGCCCTGATGCAATGCACCTGATCGACACCCACACCCACCTCGACTTTCCTGAGTTCGACGCCGACCGCGCAGCACTGCTAACGCGCAGTCGTGCACTGGGGGTCGAGCGCCTGGTGCTGCTCGGCGTCTACCAGGCCAACTGGCAACGCCTGTGGGATCAGGTGCAGCAGGAGGATGGCCTGTACGCCGCTTTCGGTCTGCACCCGGTCTACCTTGACCAGCATCAGCCCGAGCACCTGCAGGAGCTGCGCGACTGGCTGCAGCGCCTGGCGGACAACCCCAGGCTCTGCGCAGTGGGCGAGATCGGCCTGGACTACTTTCTCGAACAACTGGACCGCACGCGGCAACAACAGCTGCTCGAGACGCAGCTGAAACTCGCCATCGAGTTCGAGCTTCCCGCCCTGCTGCATGTACGCCGCGCTCATGCGGCAACCATCGCGACGCTGAAACGCTTCAAACCAGCACGCGGCGGCATCATCCACGCCTTCGCTGGCAGCCTTGAAGAAGCCCGCGAATACCTCAAGCTCGGTTTCAAACTCGGCCTGGGCGGCGCGCCCACCTGGCCGCAGGCGCTGCACCTGCGCAAGGTAGTGGCGCAACTGCCGCTGGAGTCCATCGTGCTGGAAACCGACGCCCCGGACATGGCGCCCGTGATGTTTGCCGGCCAGCGCAACAGCCCTGAGCATCTGCCGGCGATCTGCTCCGCCCTGGCCGAGCTGCGCGGCATCCCGGCTGAAGAGCTGGCCCTGGCCAGTACGCGCAACGCCTGCGAACTGTTCCGCTGGCCGATCTGACCGGCATGAAAAAGCCCGCACAATGGCGGGCTTTTTCAGCGCAACGCGAGGTCAGTGGCGGCGCACCTTGAACGCACCGATGAACTGCTTGAGCTGGGCCACCTGCGCCGACAGCTCGCGGCTGGCCTGCTCGGTCTGACTGGAGCCTTCGGCCGTGCGCTCGCCGGCCTGGTTGATCTGCACAATATTCTGGTCGATGTCGTGCGCCACGGCCGTCTGTTCCTCGGCCGCGGCGGCAATCTGCTGGTTCTGGTCGACGATCATGCCCACCGCGCCGAGAATATTCTCCAGCGCCTGCTGCACCTGCCCAGACTGATTGACCGTGCCATCGGCCATCTGGTGACTGACATTCATGGCCTTCACCGCGGCACCGACACCTCCCTGCAGCTTGGCAATCATCTGCTCGATCTCCTCGGTGGACTGCTGAGTGCGCTTGGCCAGAGTGCGCACCTCGTCGGCCACCACGGCAAAGCCGCGGCCCTGTTCGCCGGCACGCGCCGCCTCGATGGCGGCATTGAGGGCCAGGAGGTTGGTCTGTTCAGCAATGCCCTTGATCACTTCCAGCACCCGACTGATAGAGGCGCTATCGGCCGCCAGCTGGTTGATGACCGCCACGGACTGATCGATCTCGGCCGCCAGACGACGGATGCTGCCGACCTGATTCTCGACCAGGCTGCGGCCACTGACGGTCTCGTCGTTGACGCTCTGCGCACTCTGCACCGCCGCCGCCGCGCTGCGCGCCACCTCCTGAGCGGTGGCCGACATCTGATTCATGGCCGTAGCCACCTGTTCGATCTGCCCGCGCTGTTCATAGACCGCCTGGTTGCTCTCGCCGGAGACAAGTTCGACACGATCCGCCTGGCGCTCCACCTCGATCACTGTCTGGCCAACGATATCGATCAGGTCGTGAATCTTCGCCACGGTGTCGTTGAATACCTGACCCAGCTCGCCCAGCTCATCCTGGCTCTGCGCCTTGAAACCGACGGTCATGTCGCCGGCCGCCACCTTGTCCATCACCTGACCAAGGGTCTTCAAGGTGCTGCGGGTGGACACATAGAAGCCGCCATACAGATAGACAATGACCAGGAACACCAGCACCAGCGCCACCACCAGCAGGACGGTATCGGTACGTTTCGCAGCCAGACGTGTCTCCAGAACCGAGCGCAACAGCTCAACGGAGGCATCATTCAGGGCATAGGTCTTTTCCAGATGGGCGCTGACCTGCTCGAAATAGCCCTGCCAGGGCTGATCCAGGCTGTCGGCAACGATGATCTGGTCTTCGAAGAAGGTGGAAACCTCCTTCAGGCTGTTCAGGCTGTCCTCAGCCTTGGACGACAGCGCCGCCTTGGCTTCACCGCCCGCCAGTGCCTCTTTCAGGCGTACCGAGTACTCGCCCTGCAGCTTCTCCAGCTGCAGCAGCAGGTCATCCATCTTGGTGCTGGATGATGAGTTGAGAAACCCCTGCGCTAGGGAGTAAGCCCCCACAGCCCGGCCCACGGCGATATTGGCAGTCACCTGCGGGGTGAAACCCGTGATCAGCTCGGTCAGTTGGCGTACATCGGCGCGGCCGTCCTGGCTAAGACCGGCCTGGGCGGCGACGTATTTTAGAAACACCTGGGAACTGCCCAGCTGCTTCTCCACTGCGCCGGTCTTGCTCTGCAGCGAGGTTTCCGCACGCACGGCCTTGAGTGCCTGGAGCAGGGCATCACGCTTGCTGTTGAAGTCCTCAATTTCCGCCGGGTGATGGGAAACCGACTGCATCTCCTCCACGCGCTGAATCAGCCCCTGCTCCAGCTTGGTGATTTGCGTCTCGATGTCCCCGGCCTTGCCGGACTGCCCGACCATGGCATTGACCTGCACCAGGTCATTGAGGGTTTCCAGATCGCGCCGCAATTGCAGGCTGGAAGACAACAGGTCGAGACTTTCCAGCTCGGACTTGGTGTTCTGGTATTGCGTGTAGGAGTCGCTCACCAGGTAATAGTTGGTAATGCCCATGGGCAGGAAGAACATGACGCTAATCAGACTGAACTTCATACCAAAGCTCAGACGATTCATCAGTGCGATAGCCGGATACAACACGGTCTTCACGAGACGTCTCCTGTTATTTTTCTACGCCCGCCCAAGGGGCAAAGCCATTCTGGCACGTCGGCATGGGATAAAGCTGAAGCGGCAGACATGCGGACACTGCCATCAGGCTCTCTGATAGCCACCCATCAAAAGGCATAATGCCATCATTACTTTCTGGTAAGGCCGTCATCAACAATTATCGGCCCCCGTTTGCGGAACTTAAGGTGCAGCATGAACAACTCGTTACGGCTCGGTATAGACCTTGGCGGCACCAAGATCGAAATCATAGCTCTGGCCCCAGACGGTCGCGAACTGCTGCGCCAGCGCTGCCCGACTCCCGGCGGAGACTATGCAGCCACACTGGCCGCCATCGCCCACTTGGTCAGCCAGTGCGAACAGCAGCTCGGCCAGCACGGCAGCCTGGGCATTGCCATTCCCGGCACGCGCTCGGCCGACCATGGCCGCATCAAAAACGCCAACTCCACCTGCCTCAACGGCCAACTGCTGCAGGAAGATCTGCAGACTCTGCTGCAGCGCCCCATCCGCCTGGCCAATGACGCTGACTGCCTCGCCGTCTCCGAGGCCTGCGACGGCGCCGCAGCCGGTGCGAAAACGGTCTTTGCAGTGATTATAGGCACAGGCGTGGGCGGTGGCCTGATCATCAACGGACAACTGTTGCAGGGGCCGAACGGCATCAGTGGCGAATGGGGTCACAACCCCCTGCCCTGGCGCTCAGCAAGCGATGGCGAACCACGTCGCTGTTATTGCGGCAAGCAGGATTGCATCGAGACCTTTCTCAGCGGACCGGGCTGGGCGGTTCGCAGCGGCCTGCTGGGAGATGCGCGCAGCCTGGTGCAGCGCGCGCAGCAAGGCGAAGAGAAGGCCGTGCAGGCACAGCAACGCTATTACGATCAACTCGCACGCGCCCTGGCCAGCGTGATCAACATCGTCGACCCCGAGGTGATCGTCCTCGGTGGCGGACTCTCCAACATCGCCGCGCTGTACCACGAAGTACCGCCGCTGCTGGCTCGCTACGTCTTCTCCGATCAGGTCAACACGCGTCTGGTACAGGCTCGCCACGGCGACTCCAGCGGCGTTCGGGGCGCCGCCTGGCTGTGGCAATAGCCGGTCAGATCAGCAGCAACCACACCGCCCAGGCGGCGTACCAGAGCATGGCTGCGCGAATCAGCAGTTGCCACAACTGATCCAGCGTGGCGACCCCATCAGAAGCATTGCCGGCGTCGCTCAGATCAGCTGCCGCCTGACCGCTGACCGCCACCAGCCCCGCGGCACCGGCCTGCCAGTTGAGCAGATCATGCAGCAGCACCCTGCCAACCGCGGTGAAATCCCCCACCAGCGCGAAGGCGCCCGCAAGCAAACGCACCGGCAGCCAATCCAGTGCATGACGCCACATGCTCACCTGCTGGTGCAGTGCCGGGCTAGCCGCATGCTCCTCCAGCAGGGCCAGCAGGCGATAGGCCAACGCAAACACAGGCCCCGCAAGGGCGTACCAGAAGATCACCGCAAAGAAACTCTGATAGGCCTGCCAGAGCAGATGTACCTGCACCTGCCCCAGCAACGACGACTCACCTTCGGCAGCAAGACCGAGGTCGCGCTGCATGGCCAGATAGGCTGCCTCCCGATCGCCGCGCCGCCAGGCATCGCGAAACGGCCCCAGCGAGGCCATTACGTCACCGCGCCCCAGGGCGTACACCAGCACAAGCAAATGCACCGGCAGAGCCAGCCAGCCGTAGGCCACCGACTGCAACAGCCACAGCAGCAGCGCCAACAACAGCATCGGTAACAGCACCAGTCGCAGCAGTTGCCAGGTATCACCAGCCTGCGTTGTCTCAAGGCCGCGCAGCTGGCGCAACCACCAACCATCCTGCTGAATTCGCTGGCGCAGGGCAGAAAACTTCTCGACCCAGATAACCAGCAACATCACCAGAAAACTCATTGACTGCTCTCCTCTTGTGGCAACCCGGCAAAATACTGCTTCCAGTCAAATGCAGGCCCCGGATCGGTCTTGCGCTGCGGTGCGATATCGCTGTGTCCACAGATTCGCTGACGCGTCAGCAGGGGATAGGCGCTCAGCAACTGATTCGTCAGTTTCTGCAGCGTGGCATATTGCGCCGCGGTATAGGGCAGATCATCCGTACCCTCCAACTCGATGCCCAGGGAAAAGTCGTTGCAGCCCTCACGCCCGGCAAAGCTGGAAACGCCGGCATGCCAGGCCCGCTCGCGGCAGGATACAAACTGGGTCAGGCTACCGTCACGCTCGATCAGAAAGTGCGCCGACACGCGCAATTCGGCAATGCTGGCGAAGTAGGGATGCGCATCGCTGGGAAGCTGATTCTGGAAGAACTGCTGCACGCGCCCACTACCGAACTCCCCTGGCGGCAGGCTGATGTTGTGAATCACCAGCAGGGACACTTCGTCCACAGGACGGCTATTACAGTTCGGCGACGGGCAATGAATAGCTCCTGCTACCCACCCGCTGTCGATATCCAGATGCAGCTCAGTCACACGTATTCCTGCCGCAAGAAAAGCGCGAGGATAACAGAGTGCGCCAGCCATAAATGCAAACGCCCGGCAGTACCGGGCGTTTGCAAGAGCTGCGTTCAGGCGCCTTTCATGCGGCGCAGATTGCCGATCACCGACTCCAGAGCCCGATCAAACAGC
Organism: Pseudomonas fluvialis; assembly: GCF_014207935.1. Taxonomy (GTDB): domain Bacteria; phylum Pseudomonadota; class Gammaproteobacteria; order Pseudomonadales; family Pseudomonadaceae; genus Aquipseudomonas; species Aquipseudomonas fluvialis_A. The sequence continues at coordinate 204,289 of NZ_JACHLL010000001.1, forward strand.
AAGGCATCATCCAGCAGGCGCACAGCCTGCCGGCGAAACTCCACGGCCAAGCCCATGCGGGTCTTCTCCAATACCTTCATACCGGTGCGGTTGACGAAGATGAACTTGCCCGACGGTTTGATCACCGCAGCCAGTTTGCAGCGCAACTTGTGCTCCTCATCTTCCTGAATCTCCACCCAGCTGCCAACTCGCAGGGCATCGACCTGAGCCAGCACGGCCTCATCCTCGACCACCGGCTGTTCCTCGCGCTCGCGGCGCTCGCCGGGCGCCAGCAGAACAATCTCCTCGATCACTTCCACCATCGGCGCCGGCTCACTGAGCTCCGGCGTGCTATCCAGTGGCAGCACTTCAGCCACCTGCGATAGCGCCTGCGCCTCGACAGCACTGACCGCAGCATCAGCCTCCGGCTCCTGCCGCATGCGCTGGAAAGCCTGCACATGCAGCGCTTCAAGACCGGCAAACAACTCGTTGACCGCAAAGGGGTCCAGCGATGCCTCGGCCATGCCTTCGCGCAGACTGCGCAGCAGGCCAGGCACCATCTGCAAAAGACGCAGGCGGTCCTCGGCGGTTTCCGGCGTGGACACGCTCCACACCAGATCATCCATGGTCGCCGTGGCATCGCGCCAAGCTGCAGAGTCACCACCATGCTTGAGGTTGACCAGCAGCAGCACCTTGCTCCAGGCCTCTTGCAGCAACCGCACCACTGCCGCCGGCAAGGTTTTGCCCAGCAGCCGCTGATTCATAGCCTGCTCAACCGCCAGGCGCGCCTGTTCGGACTTGGCGCGGCCCTCTTCGGCATCACGCATGCGCTGTTCCAGCAGTTCACTGCGACGGCGCTCATTGCCGGTAAACGCGACAAAGTCGGCCAGCAACTCGGAGAAGATCCGCGGGTCATCGACAAAGTCATTGAGCAGCCGCTGCACCACCTGCTCGATCTTCTGGTACAGGCTGTCGCGTTTCTCGGCATCGTGCTCACTCCAGCCCAATGCCGCCGTGGCGATCTCATTGAGCAGCCGCCGAGCCGGGTGACTGCCACGATTGAAAAACGCCTTGTCCTGCACCGCCACCTTGAGCATGGGAATCTGCAGACGTGCGATCAGAGCCTTCAGCGAATCCGGCAGAGCCCGGTCATCGAGAATGAACTCGAACAACATGGAGATCAGGTTGATCGCATCATCATCGACCTGCCCCACCACGCGGGTCTTGCCCGACTTGGCGCTGGCCTTGCTGAGCAGCAGATCGAGCTTTTCGCGCAGCTCCTCACCACTGATCTGATTGGCTGCCGGCAAGTGCTGCTGCAAATGCGAGAGGAGCCGGGTCAGATCATTACTGGTGATCGGCACAGCATCGGCCGGCAGTTCGCGCAGCGGCAAGGCTGAACCGCGCAGCTGAGTCATCAGCCCCTGGAAGGCGGCAAAGGCTTCCTGCATGTCCTCGCCAGCGCCTGCAAAACTGGCCGACGACTCCGGCACAACAGGCGCGGCCGGAGCAGAGCGCGCGCCCGATCGAGGCTGCCGAGCCGCTGGCGGCGCCGACTTCAACTCCGGTAGAACACCGGCCTGCACCAGAATCTGATTGGCCTCGGCATATAACTGGCCCATCTCACTGAGCACATACTTTTCAAACAGTTTGTAGATGATCAGCTTGATGCGGATATCCACGCCCAGGTCAGCACAGGCGCTGACAAAACTCTCGCATACCGGCCTCGGGCCCAGCGGGTTGCTGGTGTCATCAATCTTCTTGTGAATCAGGGTATTGATACGCGTGGTCAGGTGGTGCAGCGCCTGGGCATCCCGACTGAGCACCTTGGCGGCCATGGCATCGACCGCCACCGACTCTTCCAGCTCGTCGTTCTGCATCAGGCTGAGGCCTTCCAGCGCCACTGGAGTCAGCTGCGGTGCCTGGCCCACGCTGTAGCGTGCCAACTCGGCAAAGCCCTCGAAGACCTTGCGCAGAAAACCATTGGCGATGCTCTTGCGCTTCAGGCGCAACTCACGCATCGCCTCGAACAGATCATTCTGCTCGGCATTTGATGTGGCACGGTCCGCCATCTCGAACAGACTGTCGTCGGCGTTATCGAACAACGCCTGCAAGTCCTGTTTAAGCTGGAGGGCAGCCTTGTCACGCAATTGCGTCAACGCCACGGGCAGTCTTCCTACCTGGGTGTGAGAGGTATGCTCAGGGGCCGGCCGATTCAGCGGCACCACATTCGCATCAGTCTGCATTTCAGTTCTCCTGCAGGCCAATGTCCAGCCTGGAGCATCAGCCCGCATCAACAACCGGAACGCCAGTACAAAAAAGGTCAACCCTCTGGCGTCAATTTCTCTTGAGTCATTATTGAAGCAGGCCGGCATTACAACCAACTGCGCATACCGGCAGATATGATCAGGGTCACAGTTAGCGACAAATGCCCTACCAACGGTCGCGCACAGCAGACCAGCGCCGCCATTAGCAGGCCACGCACGGCCTCCGTATAATGCGCCATCCCCGATATGGAGCCCGACCATGCCCAACCTGCGCCTTGCCGACCTGTACGACGAAATTCAGCGCAACGTGCAACTGGCGCTGCAGGAAGATGTCGGCGCCGGGGACATCACCGCCCAGCTCATTCCCGCAGAACGCATGGCGAGCGCCCGCGTGATTACCCGCGAGGCAGCCGTACTGTGCGGTAGCGCCTGGGTTAACGAGGTCTTCCGCCAGTTGGCCCCCAGCGTCGTCGTCACCTGGAACGCCCAGGACGGCGACAAAGTCAGTGCCGATCAGACCCTGTTCACCCTGAACGGCCCAGCACGCGCTCTGCTCACCGGTGAGCGCAGCGCACTGAATTTCGTGCAGAGCCTGTCCGCCGTCGCCACCCGTTGCCGCCAATACGCCGACCTGGTCGAAGGTACGTCGGTAAAACTGCTCGACACTCGCAAGACCATCCCCGGTCTACGCCTGGCACAGAAGTACGCCGTCACTTGCGGCGGCTGCCACAACCACCGCATCGGGCTGTACGACGCCTTCCTGATCAAGGAAAACCACATCGCTGCCTGCGGAGGAATCGCTCAGGCCATTGCCAGCGCACGGCAAATCGCCCCCGGAAAACCGGTGGAAGTGGAAGTGGAGAGTCTTGAGGAACTGCAACAGGCTCTGAACGCCAGCGCCGACATCATCATGCTCGACGAGCTGAGCCACGCGGACATGCGCACCGCCGTACAGCTCACAGCCGGCCGCGCCAAGCTGGAAGCCTCCGGCGGCATCAACGACAGCACCTTGCGCAGCGTCGCCGAAACCGGCGTGGACTACATATCCATTGGAACCCTGACCAAGGACATCAAAGCCATCGACCTATCCATGCGCCTAACGATGTAATCAACTCAAAGCCTCTAGAAATAAAAAGCCCCACAATCGCGGGGCTTTTTATTTGGTGCCGGTAAGAGGAATCGAACCCCCGACCTTCTCATTACGAATGAGCTGCTCTACCGACTGAGCTACACCGGCGTAGAAGACATTCTGCCGGAACAGGCAGCACAAATCGACACGCTTAAACCGCCGCCTTCATCTTCTGCCGCTCGGCATCTTCAAGAATCTTGAAGAACACGGTTTCCAGAGAAACCGCCGGCTTGACCGTCAGCACATGCCCACCCGCCATATTCAGACGGTTGATAAATGCCGGCAAATCGGCCTGCATCACCTCGAACTCGAACTCGCCGTCACGCAGACACTTGGCTGCCGGCTCGAAATCGATCTGAGCATTAAAACGCACCAACAGGCAATCCGCCCGCTCAGCGGCCAACTCACGCGGTGAGCGTACGGTCAGCAGCTCACCCTTGTTGATAAAGCCAAAACGATCAGCAATACGCTCGACATCGTGCAAGACATGAGAGGTAAAGAAGATGGCGCCCCCTTCCTTCTTGTACTCGTTAAGGATATCCACCACATCCTTACGCCCGACGGGATCAAGGCCGGAAAGCGGCTCATCCAACACCAGCAGCTTGGGCTGTACCACCATGGCATGCGCTAGGGCTACCCGCTGAACATTGCCTTTGGAAAGCTCACGGATACGCCGGTTGGCATTCTCAGCTACGGAAAAACGCTCCAGCACGGACACGCACCAAGCCTTGGCATCCTTGCGCTTGATGCCATACATGGACAGCGCCGCACGCAGGATTTCCAGTGGAGTGAACTGCTCATAGAGCGAGGGCGACTCAGACACAAAGGCGAGCGGCTGACGAGCTTCAGCACGCCGAGCATCAACGCCGTAAATACTGACCTGCCCCTGATAGTCATTAATGATATCGAGCATCACCTTTATGGTGGTGGACTTGCCGGCACCATTGGGGCCGACAAAACCGAAAACCTCGCCCTCAGCAACACTCAGGTCGACATTACGAAGAGCCTGAACCACCTTACCCTTGCCACGAAAGGTCTGGGAGACGCCGTGGAACTCTAATGCAGCGCTCACGACTAATCCTCCATACCGGCGATCTTCATTTTCTTCAAGATGATTTTCCCATCGCGCAGTTCGTAACCAAGGTTAAGAGGGTCTTCAGGTAAATGTGCCAACAGACCCGCATCGATTAGCTGATTAAGTCTCACTAACGCACCATTATCTTTCTCATAACGGCGCTGCGCCTCGCGCAAAGTGACCAACCCCTGTAGCCGAACAACACGCTTATCGAGTATTACGCGCAACTTTGAATCACGGCTAGCGTCACGCTGCTGAGTCAAATAATCAAGAGCCAATCTTTCATCAGCAAAGCTCTCAACGCGCAACATAATCGCCAACTTCATCAAAGCAGGAGAATTGCTTGGCCAGCGCTGCGCAGACAATTCAAGCGCCCGCACAGCCTCATCAATATCATTTTCGAAAAAAGATTTATTTATTGCATAGAGAAAACCTGGAACACCATCCCACATACGACAATCTATCGCAGCCTGCAGCACAAAGTTAGCATCATCAACCGCACCGCCCCATGCCAACAAACCATTTGCCAAGTAATAATTATCCTCATGACACGGATGAAGCCGCGCCACCTCCCGCTGAGCCCTTGTCAAATAAAGAGTATCAACACCAATAACATCCACACCAGTCACAGCCAAGCGCATGACTTCCAAGTCACCCGCCAAAAAACGATCACCCGCCATTAAAACCACAAGAAACGGTGCAGGAACAACAACTCGATCACCATATGAATAATCGGCAGCAGCCCCCCCACTCCTCGAGAGCTGAGCCGACGCAACGAACAAGCCAAACACCAAAATGAAAACTATATATTTCTTCCAGACCCACATAAATCAATCCATACATCTACGACGCACAGCAAAAATAGCAAGCGCAATAAAAATAAATGCATAAATCACTGAAGAAGTTACCGACCAAATTAAACCAGACGGCAAAACCTCCCATGTTGAATACAGAGCAACCCCACGCACATCCAACTGCCCGAGATCAGGAACAAGATAATACAGCCAACCCACCCCATTCCTATAAAAGCCAGCATAGCCATCACCAACAACCCAAGGAGACACTCCAAGCAGCTCAAGCACAGAAGAATACGACCTTGCTATAATTAAAAAACCCGCCCCACCCAAGAACACAAAACCAGCAGAAGATGAGAACACTGATAAAAAAACAACAACCGCAGTAAAAACCAAAGCATCAAAAACTAAAAGAGCAGCCGTAAAAGAAAGCCCCCCTAGCAAAGAAACAGGAGTAGATTGCTGATACCAGCCTGAAATCCAAAAAACCTCAAACCCAAGAAGAACAAACAACCAAACCAGCAAACCAATAGCCAGCAACCAAGCAGCCAAAATCCTCGAAACCAACCAACGCACTCGAGACAACGGATAAACCATCGTACACAAGTAATACTTCCGCTCAAACTCCCTAGAAATCAACTCATGCACGACAACAAAAATCAACATCGGTAAAAAAATACGGATAACCGAAATACCAATATCAAGAGAAACCGTCGCCGGCTGACGCGCACTAAACATCGACGCCAAAAAAACCAGACATCCAAGCGCCAATGTTAAGCCGCACCACAAACCAATTTTCCCCCGCACTGCAACCTGCAATGCCAATCGAAACTGAGCAAGCAATCCCTTATCCAAAAACACCACCAATCCACCAATAAAGTTGACTTCAAAAAAAAAGAAGGCGCAGAACGCCTTCTTTTCTATGACACCCTATTAGTACGGCAGAATAGCGCCAACAGTACCCGACGTGCAATTTCCCCCAAGTGCTTGACCTGCGACACCACCACCACGGGTATTAACAACGAAGCCGGAGTAATCTGCAGTGATGGTAAACTGACCTGCTACCTGAGTGCTGCCATCACCATTCGGGCAAGAAGCATTGTTCCAGGAGTCATCTGCGGTACCAACCTGGGCATCAGCACCCGGATCAGTTGAAACACACTGGTAGACACGCGACTTGCGGCTACCGGCATTGTGACAGGTTGACACTGCAGCTGCGTTAGCCGCTTCATTGCAGGCATAAGCCGCGAGAACGCCATTAGATGTTTGGATGGTTACATCCTCACCCAGAGTAGGGCAGGCAGCGGTAGTAATCACACCACCTTGCGGCAGGTCAACTGCAGAGGCACCGGCGGCAAAAAACAGCGAAGTCAGAGCAATTGCGATTGCATGCTTTTTCATGATTCGTTCTCTCAATTTAACTTTAAATTAGCGCTGAGCTGCAGAGAGCACGGTAGCCGCATTCTTTGCGTCAGCCTGCGCGCTCGAGTCGTTCGCTTTAGCGCGATACTCGTTAAATTGCGGAATTGCGATAGCAGCCAGAATGCCGATGATCGCAATCACGATCATCAGTTCGATCAGGGTAAAGCCCTTTTGCTTCTTCATACAATGTGCTCCTGAGTTAGTAAGGTCTGGGGACCCGTACTGACCACAGCAGGTAGCGTGCCAATCAACTGAAACCCGCCACAATCTTGAGAATACCAAGATAACCCCGGCCACCAACCGGATCACCGCCGGCAGTTAGTGACATTTTTGGTCACCTCACGTAGGCACGGTTTGGTTTCCCCGGTGATCTAGGCTATAAGGCAAGCATAACGCTAGACGGTTACCGCCCGATATGAACGACGCCCTGCCTATCCTTACCGGCCTTGCTAAGCAACTGGTGCTTGCCGAGCTGCTCGACGAGCGCAGCGCCCAGCAGGCACAACTGCAAGCCCACCGCAACAAGCTATCGCTGGTCACCTATCTGGTGCAGAACAAACTGATTAAAAGCAGCCAACTACTGGAAGTAGCTGCCGACCAGTTTGGCGTACCGTATTGCAGCCTTGCCTCCATCGACAAGGAAAGTCAACCCCGCGATCTGATCAGCGAAAAGCTTTGCCGCCAACACCGAGTGCTACCACTGTATAGGCGTGGTAATAAGCTCTTTATTGCCATCTCTGATCCAACCAACCATCAAGCCACAACGGATATTCAGTTCAGTACTGGCTTGAGCACTGAAGCACTCTTGGTTGAAGACGACAAACTAGGGGAGGCAATAGAGAAGTTTTTCGATACCGGCGCGAGTGGCATGGGAGACTTGGCTGACGTCGATCTTGAAGGCCTTGACGTCGAAGCCATCTCGGATGACAAGGAGGAAACAGCTGGCAATGATGCCGACGACGCTCCCGTGGTGCGTTTCGTCAACAAAATGCTACTTGACGCCATCAAGGGTGGCTCGTCAGACCTGCATTTCGAACCTTATGAAAAAGCTTACCGAGTGCGTTTTCGCACCGACGGTATATTGCATGAGGTAGCGCGCCCACCGATTCAGCTGGCCAGCCGTATTGGCGCCCGCCTGAAGGTAATGGCTGCTCTGGATATCTCCGAACGGCGCAAGCCGCAGGATGGCCGGATCAAAATGAAAATATCCAAGAACAAGGCCATCGACTTTCGCGTCAATACCCTGCCGACCTTGTGGGGCGAAAAGATCGTAATGCGAATCCTCGACCCCAGCAGCGCGCAGATGGGCATTGACGCACTGGGCTACGAAGAAGAACAGAAAGAACTTTATCTGACTGCCCTCAAACAACCGCAAGGCATGATTCTGGTGACTGGCCCTACGGGCTCCGGCAAAACGGTATCGCTCTACACCGGCCTGAATATCCTCAATACAGTAGATGTGAATATTTCCACCGCGGAAGACCCTGTAGAGATCAATCTTGAGGGCATCAACCAGGTCAACGTTAATCCCAAGCAGGGCATGGACTTTACTCAGGCACTGCGCGCCTTCCTGCGCCAGGACCCAGACATCATCATGGTCGGTGAGATCCGCGACTTGGATACTGCCTCCATTGCAGTGAAAGCAGCACAGACCGGCCACATGGTGATGTCCACTCTGCACACCAACAGCGCAGCGGAAACCCTGACACGCATGCGTAATATGGGCGTGCCGTCATTCAACATTGCCACCTCGGTTAACCTGATCATTGCCCAGCGCCTGGCCCGCAAGCTCTGCTCCTGTAAGAAAGAAGTCGAAATTCCCAAAGAAGCGCTGTTGAAGGAAGGATTCCCTGAAGACAAGATTGGCACCTTTAAGGTCTACGGCCCGGTTGGCTGCGAAAACTGCAAAGGCGGCTACAAAGGTCGTGTCGGTATTTATGAAGTGGTTAAAGTCACGCCCGCGCTACAGCGGATTATCATGGAAGAAGGCAACTCCATCGATATCTCGGTGCAAATGCGCAAAGACGGCTTCAATGATCTAAGAACTTCGGGCCTCGTTAAGGTAATGCATGGCGTTACCAGCCTGGAAGAAGTCAACCGTGTGACCAAGGATTAAGTAATGGCAGAGAAAGCACTGCAAACCAGTGTCTTCAAATGGGAAGGCACTGACCGCAAAGGAGCCAAGGTCAAGGGCGAGCTGAACGGACAGAACCCGGCGTTGATCAAGGCGCAACTGCGCAAGCAGGGCATCAACCCGACCAAGGTGACCAAAAAGGGCAAGGATCTTTTTGGTGGCGCGGGCAAGAAGATCAAGCCCATGGACATTGCCCTGTTTACCAGACAGATGGCCACCATGATGAAGGCCGGCGTTCCGCTACTGCAGTCCTTCGACATCATCGGTGAGGGTTTCGATAATCCCAACATGCGCAAGCTGGTTGATGAAGTGAAAATGGAGGTCGCTGCAGGCAACAGCTTCGCCTCCTCTCTACGCAAGAAACCGCAGTATTTTGACGACCTGTACTGCAATCTAGTCGATGCCGGCGAACAGTCCGGCGCCTTGGAAACTCTGCTAGACCGTATCGCCACCTTCAAGGAAAAGACCGAAGCACTAAAAGCCAAGATCAAAAAGGCCCTCAACTATCCAATGGCCGTGATCGTAGTAGCAATCATCGTGACTGCGATCTTGCTGATCAAGGTAGTACCACAGTTCGAGGCGGTCTTTGAAGGTTTTGGCGCTGAGTTACCCGCCTTTACTCAAGTCGTAGTCAACATGTCACGCGGACTACAAGAGTATTGGTATCTGTTTTTAGGCGCCATTCTTGCTTTTGTCTTTGCATTTCAGGAGGCTCACAAGCGCTCAGAAGCCTTCCGAGACTGGATGGACCGCACAATGCTGAAGCTGCCGATTGTTGGCGACATCATGTATAAAGCGACCGTAGCGCGCTTTGCCCGCACCCTGGCCACCACCTTTTCAGCAGGTGTACCACTGGTGGAGTCACTGGACTCGGTGGCAGGCGCCTCAGGCAACGTGGTTTTCCGCAATGCGATTGGCACCATAAAGCAGGATGTGTCTTCCGGCACCCAGCTCAACTTCGCCATGCGCAGCACCGGCATCTTCCCCTCCCTAGCTATCCAGATGACGGCCATTGGCGAAGAATCGGGCGCCCTGGACACCATGCTCGACAAGGTAGCCAGCTTCTACGAAGCAGAAGTAGACAATGCGGTGGACGGGCTGACCGCATTAATGGAGCCTATGATCATGGCTGTTCTCGGCGTACTGGTCGGCGGCCTGATCATCGCCATGTACCTGCCAATCTTCCAACTCGGCAATGTCGTTGGCTAATACATGAATGGATTGACATTTCTGGCCGGCAATTTGCCGGCCTTTGTTTTGGTCGTACTGGTTTTCGGCTTGCTAATCGGCAGCTTCCTCAATGTACTGGTCTACCGCCTGCCCAAGATGATGCAGCGCGAATGGTGCGTGCAGGCCAGGGAAATATTGGAGCTTGAGCCTGAGCCGGCAGGGCCGACCTTCAATCTGGTATTGCCCAACTCCACCTGCCCGCACTGCCAGCATGAGATTCGCCCCTGGGAGAACATCCCCCTGCTCAGCTGGCTGGCACTGCGCGGCAAATGCTCGGCATGCAAAGCTCCGATCAGCACGCGCTATCCGCTGGTGGAGCTGGCTTGCGGCGTGCTGTCCGCCTTTATTGCCTGGCAATTCGGTCCGACCTGGCAGTGCGCAGCCATGCTGCTGCTGAGCTGGGGGCTGCTGGCGATGAGCCTGATCGATGCCGACCACCAGTTGCTGCCGGACGTACTGGTGCTGCCACTGTTGTGGCTGGGATTGATCATCAACCAATATGGACTGTTTGCCACGCCAGGCGACGCTCTGTGGGGCGCAGTGGCGGGCTATCTGAGCCTGTGGTCGGTGTACTGGCTGTTCAAGCTGCTGACCGGCAAGGAAGGCATGGGCTACGGTGACTTCAAACTGCTGGCCATGCTCGGCGCCTGGGGCGGCTGGCAGATTCTGCCGCTGACCATCCTGCTGTCTTCATTGGTAGGCGCCGTGCTGGGCGTGATCATGCTGCGCCTGCGCAACGCCGAGACCAGCATCCCCATCCCGTTCGGCCCCTATCTGGCTATCGCCGGCTGGATTGCGCTGATCTGGGGTGAGCAGATCACCTCTGCCTATCTGCAGATCGCCCACTTCAACTGAATGCTGCCCGACACCCGTCGGGCATGACAGCAGCGCCAGCTGTCGCGGATAATCACCGCCCGCTGTTCCGGAATGATTGCAATGACTCCCTGGATTCTCGGCCTGACTGGCGGCATAGGCAGTGGCAAGAGCGCTGCCGCCGCCTGCTTCGACGCCCTGGGCATACACACCGTCGACGCCGACCACGCCGCCCGCTGGGTGGTGGAGCCTGGTCGCCCGGCGCTGCAAGCCATTGTCGATCGCTTCGGTAATGAGGTTCTGCAGGAAGACGGCCAACTCAATCGCGCCGCCCTGCGCACACGGATTTTCAGCGACGCCGAGGAACGCCGCTGGCTGGAAAGCCTGTTGCATCCGCTGATCGGCGCCGAGATTCGCCAGCATCTGCGGCAAGCAACCTCGCCCTACGCCATCCTGGTTTCACCGCTGCTGATTGAGTCCGGCCAGTACCGCATGACTCAACGCGTGCTGGTCATCGACACACCGGAAGAAGAACAGATCCGCCGCACCATGCAACGCGATCAGGTGGCAGAAGATCAGGTGAAAGCCATCCTGCAGGTCCAGGCGGCGCGGGAAAAGCGCCTGCAACACGCCCACGACGTGCTGGTCAATGATCGCGACCTGCACTGGCTGCAACAGCAGGTGGAGCGACTGCACCAACAGTATCTGCGCTTCAAGGGAGGCCAACCATGAAAGCAACCCCTACCGTCAGTTGCCCTACCTGTGGCGCGCCGGTCGAATGGACACCCCAAAACGCACAACGTCCGTTCTGCTCGGAACGCTGCAAGCTAATTGATCTGGGCGCCTGGGCCTCGGAAAGTCACGCCATTCCGGGCGACCCACTGGAAGACGAACTGTTTTCCGGCGATCTGCCCCCGCGCGAACACTGAGCAAAGCGTACGGCTTCGCCACCAAGCACAGGGTAGATTGGCGTTAAGAGCAGCGAAACCCGACAATCGGCGCAGCTTATGGACTTCCCCATAAAGCGGCTCAACCTACTCCGCCATGCCGCACTCAGGGCCGCATAAACATATAGTCGCGCCCATCATCCAGATTCTCGGCCAGAAACTGCAGTTCTTGCGCCAGATCACTCAGCGGTCGCGACGCCTTGCTGCGCTCGACCAGAGCACTGAGCAGCGCACGCAGCACCAGCGCCTCATCCAGCCCTGCCTGGCGCGCTTCATTCAAAGCCTTGTCGATTGCGCCCCGCGCCCATTCATGCGCCCCCATGATGCTGCTCCTCTGCAGACAAAGCCTGATGCTGCTCGGCCAACGAGATTAAGCGCTTGATATGGATCAACAGCCCAACAAGCATCAGCTCAATGAATCGTCCGGCATCAGCGCTGCGACTCGTCGTCTTTCCAGGGCGCCTGCAGGTAACGGGTGCGATTGAAGGTTTCCAACCAGTCGGGACAGAACACCACAAGCCCCGTGATGGCCGTGCCATTGATGAACGCTTCGGGAAACATAACCAACCACAGGTAGGCGGCCATATCGTCCAGCCAGGGCGGCATGGCGTAGATGCCGCTCCACCACAGCAAGCCCAGCCCCAACAACACACAGAGTGCGGCAGTCAAGGCGGCCGGGAAGAAGCCGGCACAGAATATATAGACAAACAGATTCTTTGGCTGGAAACGCTCGACCAGCAGCGCGCAGCCCTCGGCTACCCATACCGGCAGCAGGATCAACAACAGGGCATTGACACCTATGGCTGCCAACTCCTGGCGCCCCAGCGCCAGCAACCCCAACTGTGCCAGCGCTCCGGCCAGGATCGCTAGTGGCCAGTCGAGTAGCAGGGTCACGGCCGTCATGCCGATGAAATGAAAGGCCAGCCCCGACTCGAAATCCCGCCGCACCAGCCACAGCAAAAACAGACTCAACACCGTGCCGAACAGCAGGTGCTGCCGACGAAAATCGCTGAACAACTCCAGCCAGGGCGCCCGCCAGACCGCCCACAGCAGCGCCGGCCCATACACCAGCCAGCCGAGCTGCAGGACTTCCGACGTCAGCAGCCCTGCGCTGATCATTGCTGCGCCTGATCCAGAGCCTGACGCAACGCCTGGGCATCCGTGAAGGTACGGCTGTCGCGCAGCACACCGTGCTCAAGATCCAGCCACAACACCTGATCCTCTGCGGCCGGATAGCGCGAGGCTACGCGGGACTGGCTGTCCAGCAGCACCCGGTAGTTGTAATCGCGCATGGCCGGAACGGCGAACAGGGTCGAAATCACTGCCGGCATACGACTCACATCCGCCACGAACACCGCCTGGCGCGCCTCAAGATAGCCCTTCGGCTTCTCCTCCAGCGCCGCCTTGAGCAGCTTGGCGCCGGTCATGTTGCGCGCCACCAGCAGGATGCGCGCCTGCTGATCAAGGGTATAGGCCTTGTCGAACTGATCGAGCAGCGTCCACGGCAACAGACGTTCTCCCTTTTCCAGCGCCATGACGCTTGCGCAAAACAGCAACATAAATACCGCCAGTACACTTCGCATCAGTCATTTCCTCTTGTGGAAAACACATCGATATCCTCACGACGCAACCAGTCCGTCCGAGCCGACCAGAAGGACTGTGCGACAGGCGCCGTGCGCAACACAAATACATGCGATTTATCGATTCCCAACGCAGCCAGACGCTCCCGCGCCTCCTGCAACAATGCCCGCGCATGACCGCGGCCACGCCAGGGCTGATCGACCACCAGATGTTGCAGATAACCACGCCGACCATCGTGCCCCACCAGCAGCGACCCCACCACCTGCCCCTGCAACTCAAGCACCAGACTGAGCTGCGGGTTGCGTTGCAGATAGCGACAGAACGGCACATAGCCGTCCTCGTCGCGCAGGCAAATCCCTTCACTGCGCTGCCACAAGGCATACAGCTGGGCATGGTCGTCGGCAGTAGCAGAGCGGATCATCAGGCACCTCGCGAATGGGCGCAGTTTACACCGCAACCCGCCGACCGGCATGAGGCACACCGGCGCGGTCGTCACAGGCTGTACGCTATCCAGTCGCCTGCCTATCATGAGCCACATGCACGAGAGCGATTACCTGCGCCTACTGACGCGCCAGGCCGAACAGGCCAACGAATTTCTGTCCAATGCCCGCAAGTGGGAACGCGAGCGCTGGGTCTGCCAGCGCCTGCTGCAAGCCTTCAACATCAGCCATCGCCTGGACGAGTTCGGCAGCGGTCAGGAGCCACCGGACGTGCAGTTTCGCGAGGCCAACTTCGAAGTATTCTTCGTCCTCGACGAAGGTCGTCGCCTCAATGAGGAATGGCGCGATGAAGTCGAGCGACGTCGCTCGGCCTTCTCCCTGAGCCAGCTGGTTCGCCGCCATCGCCGACCGCGCTGGCTGAGCGCTGGCGATCTGCAGGCGCGCCTGGGACCGACCCTGCGCAAAAAGGCGCACAACTATCAGGAACGAGGCCTGCCGCTGGGCGAACTCGATCTGCTCGCGTTCTGCAACCTCAAGCAGGCGGCACTGGACTTCAACAGCCCGTTCCCGCCACCCTCGGAATACCAGCGCCAGGGCTGGCGCTCGCTGTCGCTGGTCGGTCCCAACTTCGTGCGCATCCTGTTCACCCACGACAACGCCCCGGATTTTCTGCGCCACAACCGCGGCCGCACCGTGCTGTTCGATCTGGGCATCGGGCTATGAGCCTGCAGGAGCTGATCGCCAGCGTGCCGCAGATCGGTGAAGTGCGCTGGATCGGCGTGCGTCCGGCACGAGAAGCGCCCATGCTTGAAGTCGATGCCGTAGAAGCCCGACGCGATGCTGGCCTGACCGGCGATCACAGCCGCCCCAGCGCCAACAATACCCGCCAGGTCACCCTGATCCAGTGGGAACATCTGGACGTGATCAGCGCCCTGCTTGGCAAGCCAATCACTGCCTTGGACTTGCGCCGTAATATCGCCATCAGCGGTATCAACCTATTCAGCCTCAAGAACCGGCGCTTTCGCCTAGGCCAGGCCATCCTGGAAACCACCGGCTGGTGCCAACCCTGCGCCCGCCTGGAGGCACGACTCGGCAGCGGAGCATTCCAGGCCGTGCGCGGGCATGGTGGCATCACCGCCCGCGTCGTGCAGGGAGGCATCATTCGCCTGCAGGATCAGCTATCTATAGTGAACTGAACCCTATTCACCATTGCCAGCGAGGCCCGCATGCCCAGCCAACTCAGCGCCGAAGACCAGGCCAAGGTAGACCACTACCTGAGCGCCCCCCAGCATCAGGTCCAACGCCAGCCCTTCCGGCCCTGGCGGCTACTGGCCATCCTGCTGGCGGCAGTGATTGCCCTGGGCCTGCTCAGCCGACTCCTTAGCCAGCTCGTCTAAGCATCAGCCCCCCCGGAACGAGCCTAAGCCCGGCGAGATGAAGCCCTTTTTCGTGCACAACAAAAAGCCCGCACAAGGCGGGCTCTCTGCATTTCTATATGGTGGGTCGTGTAGGATTCGAACCTACGACCAATTGGTTAAAAGCCAACTGCTCTACCGACTGAGCTAACGACCCAAAAATGGTCGGGGTAAGGGGATTCGAACTCCTGACATCCTGCTCCCAAAGCAGGCGCGCTACCGGACTGCGCTATACCCCGGCTGGAAGTTGGCTCCGCGACCTGGACTCGAACCAGGGACCCAATGATTAACAGTCATTTGCTCTACCGACTGAGCTATCGCGGAACTTCGGTCTTCCAATCCCAGCTACTGGTTCGGTTTAATCCGTTCCCGCATCTGAGGCGCGCCATTTTACGTTTCCGCGACGCGCTGTCAACCCCTTGATTTACAACTCGCTCTTATTCTTTGCAGGGCACGGCGCGAGCTGCTATATCTAGCCAAGATGTGATCACAAGCACAGATGTGCACTCAGCACACTCGCCGCACACCAGACGCCACTCTCTTTGACTGCCCTGATCGATATGCGCCCCCACCGCCTCAATGGCCTGCTCCGCAGGAATGCCTCATGAATGAACAGGACAGCAAGCCAAACGTCGTATCCCTGAGCAGCCGCATGCCGCAACCGCGCTTCGGCGACCTGCTGCAAGGCTGCCGCCAGTTGTTGCTTAACCATCTGGCCAAACAGCTGGAGGCGGTATTCGCCGGCGTCGATGACGCACTCTTCGAGTGCGCCGACAAGGCCAGCAGCAACAGCGAGCAAACGCTGTACTTCGACAGCATGCGTGAGATCCGCAAGCAGCGCGTGCACCTGGAGCGGGCCTACCATCAGTGGCTTGGCCAGAAGCTCAGCGCCTTTGCCGAAGGCCGCTGCCAGACTGCCGTAAGCGAACAGGTCGGCCTGGACGACCTGAGCCTGGTGCAGAACGACGATTACGAGGAAAGCCTGCAGGTCACCAACATGACCAGCCGGGTCAACGCCCGCTGCGCACAACCCCTGTTTGGCCTGGAACAACGCCTGGCCCTGCTCAACAATGGCCTCAAGCCACGCGAAGAAGACAATCCCTTCGGCCCGCGCCTGATCGCCCAGGCCTTCCGCGAAACGCTCAAAGGCTCGCCGTTCCCGCTGAGTATTCGCCTGACTCTTTACCAGCTGTTCGATCAGTACCTGATGAGTAGCCTGGACAGCCTGTTTGCCGAACTCAACCAGAAGCTGATTGAGGCCGGCTTGCTGCCGAACCTCAAGTACCGGCCGACCCATGCCGCCGGCCGCAGCAGTCCGCCGGTCGCCGCACCGACAGAACACCAGCCCAGCACCGAGCCACCCGCCCACAGCCCGGCCCAGCCCATGGCACCCGCAGCAGCCGCTGCCTACAGTGGTTTCAACCCCCAGGGCGGTGGTAGCCCTGCATCGAGTGCCGCAGCGCCCGCTGGCAATAGCCTGCCGGGTGAGAGCAACGGACAGACCGGCGAGCAGAGCCCGGCGCAGCTGTTCTCCGACCTCAGCTCGCTCATGGCCGAACAGCGCCAGCAAGCGCCCCATGCCCCGCTGTTCGGCGGCTCGCGCAGCATTGCCAGCTATGCCCCGCAGGGCGCACACAGCACCTACAGCGCCAGCGAACTGCTCAACGCCCTCAATCGGCTGCAACAAAGCTCCGGCCAGGACCTGCAAAGCCGCCTGCAACAACCCCAGGCAGTGGAAGGCCTCAAAGCCGAGTTGCATGAACAGCTGGAAGCCATCAGCCAGTTGCCCGGCCAGCAAAAACTGGCCGACGAAGAAGCCGATGTGATCGACCTGGTCGGCATGCTGTTCGACTTCATCCTCGATGACGACAACCTGCCGGACAACTGCAAGACTGCGCTGTCTCACCTGCACACGCCGTACCTGAAGGTCGCCCTGCACGACAAGGCACTCTTTACCCAGCACCAGCACCCGGCCCGCCAGCTGCTCAACAGCATGGCCCAGGCGGGCGTGCTGTATGGCGGCGAAGGCGATGACAGTGGTCTGCTGGCGAAGATGCACTGGGTGGTCGAGCGGGTCATCCACAGCTTCAATGGCGACCTGCAGCTATTCGACAGCCTGCTTGACGAGTTCAATGAATACGTCGCCACCCTCAAGCACAAGGTCGAGCTGCGCGAGCGGCGTGCCGTGGAGGCCGCCAAGGGGCGCGACAAGCTGCTCGGCGCGCGCCAGCAGGCAGTCGAAGCCATCGAAAAATGCCTGCATGGCCGCGAGTTGCCGCCACTGCTGAAGAACTTTCTCGAACTGACCTGGACCGACGTGCTGGTGTTCATCCTTCTGCGCGGCGGCGAGCGTAGTGGCGAATGGCAGAAAGCCTGCGACACCGCCGAACAACTGGCCTGGAGTGGCACGCCGCTGGACGAGAACGGCCGCGCGCAACTCGGCCAGCTGCGTATAGGCTTGCTCGAAGAGTTGCGCAAGGGCCTGGAACTGCTCGGCGGCTATCACGAAGACGGCATTCGTCGCCTGCTGCAGGACATAGTAGCCTGCCAGCACGCAGTGCAAGCCAAACAGCCACAGCTGGCCGCCAGGCTCAAGCCGCAACTGCAGGAGAGCGCCCTCGGCGCCATGCTCGGCGAAGACGCCGAACTCGCCAAGGCGCCGCGACCGAAAGGCTCGCTGTCAGCTCGCGCACAGGGCTTCGTCAAGGAACTGGAAACCCTGGAGTTTGGCGTCTGGTTCGAGTTCGTCAACGGCGACGACACGCAAACCCTCAAGCTGTCCTGGTTCAGCCCGACCACGCGCAACTACATGTTTGTCGACCATGCGGGCCAACGGGTGGCCGTCAAACCCATCGGCCAGTTGGCCGAAGAAATGGAACAGGGCAAAGCTCGCCTGCTGCCCCGCGAGCGCAACGCGCCTCTGGTGGACCGCGCCCTCGGCGCCATCTACCGGGCCCTGCAACGCTTCACCGGACGCACACCCAGCACGGCCCACTGACTACCCGAATGCAATCCGGCCGCTCAAACGGCCTGAGGAGCGAGAATGGATGAACGACGCCTGCACAACCGCCACGCTGCCGAGGTGACGCTGGAGGTCTTTGATGTGCACAGCGGGCGCCGCCTGGGCCGCATCGTCGACCTGTCGCTGGACGGCTTCATGCTGTTCAGCGAAGAGCCCATCGCCGCAGACTCGGTGTGGGAGTGCCGCCTGCAGCCCTGCCCACCACTGGATGAACTGCCCCCAGTAGAGGTGGGCGCCGACTGCCTGTGGAGCCGTCCCGGCGCCGACAACCAGCACTGCTGGGCGGGCTTTCACATCATCGATATCGACGAGAGCAACAGCGCCCATCTGGAATCGCTACTCGAGCACCTCTGAAGCCAGAGGCCGCGAAGCCCGTGCGCCGAGCAATTGCAGGCGCACCAGGACCCACGGCATCAAGGCGGCCACAAAAAGGCCCATGATCAGGCCGCGAACCACCTGCCACAGCCAGTCCTGCAGCGGCCACAGGTCTGCCAGCGCCTTGAGCGCCACTTGCAACAGTAGAAACGCACCAGCACCCAGCGCCGCCGCCAACAGCCGCCGCCAGGTGGAGACCTGCGCATGACTATCCAGCCAGCGGCCTTCCAGACGATAACCGAGCAGTACCCCGACCAGCATCGCCGCCAGCAACGGCACGTAATGTGGCGCCGTGCCTTGCCAGGCCAGCTGAAAGCCCAACGCCAGCAGCACGATAAGCCCCAGATGCCAGAAGGCATTCGCCTCGCGCCACCAGCGCAGCGGCTGCACCAGCGCGAAACCGAGCAGGGTCAGCGCGCCGAGCAGCGCACCGCCCAACACATCCTCCAGATCATGGGCCCCCAGATACAGGCGACTAAAAATGATGCCGCTGACCACCACCCCACTGAGTAGCCACATCCAGCGCTGGCGCAACTCATAGGCCAGCCAGAGCCAGAGCACCACGGCGATCTGCGCATGGCCACTGGGCAGCCCAAAGCTCTGCCCCACTTCATGGTCCATGCGATAGTCCAGCGCCGGACGAGGGTCCTGCCAGAGATCCTTGCAGAACGCATTGAACACCGCAGTAAAGGCCACCAGCAGGAACAGGCGCAGGAACAACGGCTTGTTCCAGGCCCAGTAACCCAGCGGCAGGAAGAACAGGATGAACTTCTCGTAACCCAGCTGGGTGAAGCCATGCATCAGCGGCGTCAGCCAGTCGTGGCGCAAGGGCAGGACCCAGGACAGGTCGTGAAGAATCTCGGGCATCAATGCTTCTCATCAGGGTCGGGGCAATACCGCCAGTCTGGCCGGAATTTGCCGCGCCACGCAATCCTCGTACATGGCCCCGACCACACTTAGGCAACCATTCATGCCCTGTATTCACAGGCATACAACGGTCGCCTGGCACTTCGCGCTAGCATCGACACCAGCCGGGGCCCTGCCGCCAACACCGAGCCAACTGCCCTCCACACAGTACAAAAATAAGCTGGAGCCCCATGAGCGCACCCTTCAATACCATCCTGATCGCCAACCGCGGCGAGATTGCCATCCGCATCGCACGCGCCTGCGCTGACCTGGACATTCGCTCGGTGGCGGTGTTCGCCGAAGACGACGGCGCTAGCCTGCACACGCGCAAGGCCGATCTCGCCGTGCCGCTGCGCGGGCGCGGCGTGCCGGCCTACTTGGACATGGACCAACTGATCGAAGTGGCCCGCGCCCAGGGCTGCGACGCCATCCATCCCGGCTACGGTTTTCTCGCCGAGAACGCCGAGTTCGCTCGCCGCTGCCAGTCCGCCGGCATCGTCTTTATCGGCCCTGATCCGAGCGTACTGGAACTGTTTGGCGACAAGGCCGCCGCCCGCGCCCTGGCCGAACGCTGCGGCGTACCTCTGGTGGTCGGAATCAACCAGGCGGTGAGCCTGGAGCAGGCCCAGGCCTTCTGCGCCGAACATGGCGCGGTGATGCTCAAGGCCCTGGCCGGCGGCGGCGGGCGCGGCATGCGCGCGGTGTTCGCGCAGGACGAGCTGGCCGAGGCCTATGCGCGCTGCCAGTCCGAGGCCCAGGCGGCGTTCGGCAACGGCGCCCTGTATGTCGAGCAACTGGTGCGCCAGGCGCGGCATATCGAGGTGCAGGTGCTCGGCGATGGCAGCACGGTCAGCCACCTGTGGGAGCGCGACTGCAGTTTGCAGCGGCGCAACCAGAAGCTGGTGGAAATCGCTCCCAGCCCAGACCTCGACAACGAGGTGCGCGCGGCGATCATCGAGTGCGCCCTGCAACTGGCCGGCGCGGTGAGCTACCGCGGCATCGGCACCTTCGAATTCCTCCTCGATGCCGAGCAACCGGAGCGCTTCTATTTCATGGAAGCCAACCCGCGGGTGCAGGTGGAGCACACCGTGACCGAACAGATCACCGGCGTCGATCTGCTGCACACCCAGATCCGCCTGATTGCCGGCGCTTCCCTCGACCAGTTGGGCCTGCGCCAGCCACCGGCCGTGCAGGGCTGCGCCGTGCAGCTGCGGATCAACCTGGAAACCCTTCACGCCGACGGCAGCACGCGCCCGGCGGTCGGCACTCTCGCCGCCTACGAGCCGCCCAGCGGCCCCGGCCTGCGGGTGGACGGCTACGGCTACGCCGGCTACCCGGTCAGCCCCAGCTACGACTCACTGCTGACCAAGCTGATAGCCACCGCACCCGACTACCCCGCCGCCCTGCGCCGCGCCTACCGCGCGCTGTGCGAATTCCGCCTGGACGGCGTGGCGAGCAACCTGCATCTGCTGCAGAACCTGCTGCGCCTGCCCGAGGTGCAGGGCAACCGGGTCAGCACCCGCTTCGTCGAGAGCCGCCTGGACGAGCTGCTCGCGGCCCAGCCCAAAGCTCATGCCCATCACTATTTTTCCGCCAGCCTGGCACAGTCCGCGACCGGCCCGCGACCGGTCGACGCCCCGCCCGGCACCCAGCCGCTGAACACGCCGAGCACCGGCGTGCTGGTGTGCCTGGAAGTGGCCGAGGGCGACGCGGTGGCCGCCGGCCAGACCATCGCCGTGCTGGAGGCGATGAAGATGGAGTTCGAGGTGCGCGCCAGCCACAGCGGCATCATCCGCGCGCTGGTCGCCCAGCCGGGCGATACCCTGGCCGAAGGCCAGGCGCTGCTGTTCATCGAACCGGCCGAGGTGGCCGCCGAGCACGGCCACAACGAACAGAGCCTGGACCTGGCGCATATCCGCGCCGACCTGGCCGAAGTGCTGGAGCGCCACGCACGCCTCACCGACGAACGCCGCCCCCAGGCCGTGGCCAAGCGGCGCAAGACGGGCCAGCGCACGGTGCGCGAGAACCTCACCGACCTGCTGGATGACGGCAGCTTCATCGAATACGGCGCCCTGGCCCTGGCCGCGCAACGACGGCGTCGTTCAGCCGAGGAGCTGATGGAGCTGAGCCCGGCCGATGGCCTGGTCGCCGGCATCGGCACGGTCAACGCCGGCCAGTTCGGCAGCGAAACGGCGCGCTGCATGACCATCGCCTACGACTACACGGTCTTCGCCGGCACCCAGGGCGTGATCAACCACAAGAAGACCGACCGCATGCTGCAGCTGGCCGAACAGTGGCGCCTGCCGCTGGTGCTGTTCGCCGAGGGCGGCGGCGGCCGGCCCGGCGATACCGACTTCGTCGGCGTGGCCGGGCTGGACTGCCACACTTTCGTTGGCATGGCCAGACTCTCCGGCCTGGTGCCGCTGGTCGGCGTGGTCTCCGGGCGCTGCTTCGCCGGCAATGCCGCCCTGCTCGGCTGCTGCGACGTGATCATCGCCACCGAAAACGCCAGTATCGGCATGGCCGGTCCGGCCATGATCGAAGGCGGCGGCCTGGGCAGCTTCAGGCCCGAAGAGGTCGGCCCGGTGTCGGTGCAGGGCCCCAACGGGGTGATCGACGTGCGGGTGGCGGATGAAGCCGAAGCCGTTGAGGTGGCCAAACAGTACCTGTCCTACTTCCAGGGACCGCTGGCCGACTGGGACTGCGCCGACCAGCGCGAGCTGCGCCACCTGATCCCGGAAAACCGCCTGCGCGTCTACGACATCCGCCGAGTGATCGAGCTGCTGGCCGACCGCGACTCGGTGCTGGAACTGCGCCGCCAGTTCGCCCTGGGCCTGATCACCGCCCTGGTCCGCATCGAAGGCAAGCCGTTCGGCCTGATCGCCAACAACCCCGCGCACCTGGGCGGTGCCATCGACGCAGCGGCCGGCGACAAGGCCGCGCGCTTTATGCAGCTGTGCGATGCCTTCGACATCCCCCTGCTGTCGCTGTGCGACACCCCTGGCTTTATGGTCGGGCCGGAGGCGGAGAAACAGGCCACGGTGCGCCACGTATCACGCATGTTCGTCGCCGCCGCCAGCCTCAGCGTGCCGTTCTTCACCGTGGTGCTGCGCAAGGGCTACGGCCTCGGCGCCCAGGCCATGGCCGCCGGCAGCTTCCACTCGCCGCTGTTCACCATCGCCTGGCCCAGCGGCGAGTTCGGCGCCATGGGCCTGGAAGGCGCGGTACGCCTGGGCTTCGCCAAGGAACTGGCGGCCCAGGCGGACGCAGTGGCGCAGCAGGCGCTGTTCGACAAGCTGGTGGCCAAGGCCTACGAGAACGGCAAAGGGCTGAATATGGCCAGTTACCTCGAAATAGATGCCGTCATAGACCCCGCCGAGACCCGTGCCTGGCTGCTGCGCGGGCTGAATGCCACGCCGCGCCCGGCCGCGCGAACCGGCAAGAAGCGGCCATTTGTCGACACCTGGTGAGACAGCGGCAGCGCGGCCCTGCGCCGCGCTGCCGAAGGGCGGTGCTTTCGGGTAAACTGCGCGTCTTTTTATGCCTATAACGATCCGCCTGATGCCGACGACCTTCCACCAGATCCCCCGCGAGCGCCCCGTCACACCGCTGCTCGACCGTGCCGACACCCCGGCCGGCCTGCGTCGCCTGGCGGAAAGCGAACTGGAAGCCCTGGCCAACGAGCTGCGCCAGTACCTGCTGTACAGCGTCGGCCAGACCGGTGGGCATTTCGGCGCGGGCCTCGGCGTGATCGAGCTGACCATCGCCCTGCACTACATCTTCGACACCCCGGATGACCGTCTGGTGTGGGATGTCGGCCACCAGGCCTACCCGCACAAGATCCTCACCGGTCGCCGTGAGCGCATGAGCACACTGCGTCAGAAGGATGGCCTGGCAGCCTTCCCGCGTCGCAGCGAGAGCGAGTACGACACCTTTGGCGTCGGCCACTCCAGCACCAGCATCGGTGCGGCGCTGGGCATGGCCATCGCTGCACGCCTGCAGGGCTCGCCGCGCAAGAGCGTGGCGGTGATCGGCGACGGCGCGCTGACCGCCGGCATGGCCTTCGAGGCGCTTAATCACGCCTCCGACGTCAAGGCCAACATGCTGGTGGTCCTCAACGACAACGACATGTCGATTTCGAAGAACGTCGGCGGCCTGTCCACCTACCTGGCCAAGATCATCTCCAGCCGCACCTATTCGAGCATGCGCGAGGGCAGCAAGAAGATCCTCTCGCACCTGCCCGGCGCCTGGGAGATCGCGCGCAAGGTCGAGGAGCACGCCAAGGGCATGCTGGTGCCCGGCACCCTGTTCGAAGAGCTCGGCTGGAACTACGTCGGCCCGATCGACGGCCACGACCTGCCGACCCTGCTGGCCACGCTGCGCAATATGCGCGACCTGGAAGGCCCGCAGTTCCTCCATGTGATCACCAAGAAGGGCAAGGGCTTCGCCCCGGCCGAGGCCGATCCAATCGGCTACCACGCGATCACCAAGCTGGAACCGCTCAACGCCGAGGCCGCGCCCCTCTCTATCCCGAAGCGGCCCTCCGGCCCCAAATACTCCAGCGTTTTCGGCCAGTGGCTGTGCGATATGGCCGCCGCAGATCCACGGTTGGTCGGCATCACCCCGGCGATGAAGGAAGGCTCCGATCTGGTGGCGTTCAGCGAGCGCTTCCCGGAGCGTTATTTCGACGTCGCCATCGCCGAGCAGCACGCCGTGACCCTGGCCGCAGGCATGGCCTGCGACGGCATCAAGCCGGTGGTGGCGATCTACTCCACCTTCCTGCAGCGCGCCTACGACCAACTGATCCATGACGTGGCGGTGCAGAACCTCGACGTGCTGTTCGCCATCGACCGCGCCGGTCTGGTCGGCGAAGACGGCCCGACCCACGCCGGCAGCTTCGATCTGTCCTACCTGCGCTGCATTCCGGGCATGCTGATCATGACCCCCAGCGACGAAAACGAACTGCGCCGCATGCTCACCACCGGGCACCTGTTCAATGGCCCGGCGGCGGTACGCTACCCGCGCGGCAGCGGCCCGAATGCGCCCATCGAAACAGAGCTGTTGCCGCTGGAAATCGGCAAGGCCGTGATCCGTCGTCAGGGTCAGAAGACCGCGCTACTGGTATTCGGCGTGCAACTGGCCGAGGCCCTAAAGGTAGGCGAGACACTGGATGCCACCGTGGTCGACATGCGCTTCGTCAAACCGCTGGACGAAGCCCTGTTGCGCGAACTGGCCGACAGCCACGAACTGCTGGTGACCATCGAGGAAAACAGCATCATGGGCGGCGCCGGCAGCGCGGTCAGCGAGTTTCTCGCCGCCGAAGGCCGGATCAAGCCCATGCTGCACCTGGGTTTGCCGGACTACTACGTGGAGCACGCCAAACCGGCAGACATGCTCGCCGAGTGCGGCCTGGATGCCGCCGGCATCGAAGCCAGCATCCGCCAGCGCCTGGCGCTGCTTGAGCAGAATTCACGCTAAACCCGATCTGATCTGCTTGTTTTTCATGGCCGCGCCCCTTAAGGTGCGCGGCGTTTGGTGTTCCACCCAGGTGCGCCAGCCTTCAGGCTGGTGATAATCGGGAAGCCGGTGCGCTCATCACGAGCTATCCCGGCACTGCCCCCGCAACGGTAATCGAGCGCAGCCAGAGGGCTGCACAGGCGTTCAGCAAGCCACTGGGACTCGTCCTGGGAAGGCGAACGACTGAGCCTCGAGAGTCCGGAGACCGGCCTGGATGGAGTCGACTGGTGTTGCGGAGGGCAGCACCGTCAAGCACAGCCCGCACATGCAGGGCTGTGCTTGTCTGCCCTCCTCAAAAGTTCATTCCCGCTTTTGAGGCTTCCTGATGAAATTGTCCCACCTGGCCCTGGCCATCTCCCTTGCCCCTACACTGACCCTGGCTGACGCTCAGCAGGCGCTGGAAATTCCACCACTGGTGGTGACCCGCGCCACGCCGATTCAGCAAACCACCCCGGCCAGCGTCAAGGTCATCGACCGCAAGCAGATCGAAGCCAGTGGCGCCAGCGCACTGGTGGACGTGCTGCGCGGCCAGGCAGGCCTGCAGATCCGCGACACCCTGGGCGACGGCAACCGTGTCGGTGTCAGCCTGCGCGGCTTCGGCGAGAACGCGGCCAACAACACCCTGGTGCTGGTCGACGGCCGCCGCCTGAACAACCCCAGCCTGCAGGGGCCGGACCTCAACAGCGTGCCGCTGGCCAATATCGAGCGCATCGAAATCCTGCGCGGCGCAGGCACCGTGCTCTATGGCGATCAGGCCGTCGGCGGGGTGATCAACATCATCACCCGTCAGCCCAAGGACAACGAGGCCTATGTCGAGAGCAGCATCGGCAGCCATGACCTGGAAGCCTATCGCGGGCATGTCTACCAGCAGCTCGGCGCCGGTTTCTCCGCCTATGCCAGTGGCGAAGCACGCAACAGCGACGGCTACCGCGACCACAACAACGCCAGCTATGACGACGCCTTCCTGCGTCTGCGCCACGACCACGAAGGCGGCCACGCCCTCTACGAATACCAGAGCATCGACGATGAGCTGAAATTTCCCGGCTACCTGACCGCAGCCCAGCGCCGTAGCGACCGCAAGGCCAGCTACGCCGCCAACTCCAATGGCTGGAATGACAGCAACACCCAGGTACACCGCCTGGCCCTGCAACAGGCGCTGAACGACTGGCTGACCGCCGATCTCGACTACAGTCACCGCGACACCGACGGTCAGGGCACCTACAACAGCGCCTGGGGCGACTCGCCCTTCACCCAGGGCACCCGTGTGGAAACCTTCAGCCCGCGCCTGTCCGGTCACTTCGACAGCAGCCTGGGACGCAGCGACTGGCTGTTCGGTCATGACCACACTCAGAGCGACTACGAATACCGCTCCAGCTATGGCGCCACCCTGTTCCGCCAGACCCTGCGCGACTGGTACGGCCAGCTGACCCAGCCGCTGACCGACAGCGTCAGCCTCACCGCTGGCTACCGCGCCAGCGAGGCCGAAGACCGCAACAAGGGTGCCGACACCAGCCACACCGACCGCGAAGGCAGCAGCAGCCTGGGGCTGAACTGGCAGGTCGACGAACAGCTGCGCGCCTTCGTCAAGCGCGAGGATGTCCTGCGCTGGGCCAACGTCGACGAGAACGGCTTCGTCGGTCCGGACGTGGACTTTCTCAAGCCACAAACCGGTACCTCCTGGGAAAGCGGACTGGAATGGCAGGATGGCGTGCAGCGCTACCAGGCCACTCTGTATCGCCTGGATCTGACCGACGAACTGATGTACGACCCGCTGGCCGCCGGCCCCTTCGGTTTTCCCGGCGCCAACATCAACCTGGACAAGACCCGCCGCGACGGTCTGCTGCTGGAAGCCGAACGCCAGCTGACCAGCCGCCTCTCCGTCGGCGGTCAGTACAGCTTCACCGACTCCGAATACCGCGACGGCAACTATCAGGGCAATGAAGTGCCGTGGGTCTCCCGCCACAGCGCCAGCGCCCATGTCAGCTACCAGATCCTGCCGGGGCTCAAGGGCTACCTGGAATCGGAATACACCGGGGCACGCTACCTGGCCAGTGACGATGGCCACGCCATGCCCCGCGAAGGCGGCTACACCCTGTTCAATGCCGCGCTGAGCTACGACTACCAGCAGTTCACCAGCAAGCTGCGGGTCAACAACCTGACCGGCAAGCGCTACGACAGCTTTGCGACCTACGCCAACTGGGTTCCCGGCAGCAAAGGCCTGTACCCGGCGGCCGAGGAAGATGTGCAGCTGAGTGTCGGCTACCGCTTCTGAAACCGCTGAACAACAAAAGGCCCCTTCCGGGGCCTTTTGCTTGATGCCTGCCTACCGGGCCTCGTGCAGCACCGCGCAGAGTTTTTCCAGCGCGCCGAGCATCTGGAAACTCGGCCGCTCCAGCCCCTTGTCGGGCACCTCCCAGAGTTGCCGCTTGCGCACCGCCTGCAGGGTCGACCACTGCTGCCAGGGTTCCAGCTGAGCGTCGCTGCCGCCCAGGATCACTTGCGGATCACGCGCCAGCACCGCCTCGACGCTGACCTGCGGTGCCGGCAGGGACAGGTCGGCGAACACATTGCGCGCACCGCACACACGCAGCGCATCGCTGACGATCTGTTGCCCGCCCAGGGTGAACAGCGGCTCGTGCCAGACCTGATAGAACACCGTCACCGGCTCGCGCCGGGCATAGCGCTGGCGCAAGTCGGCCAGGCCCTGGGTGAAGCGTGCCGACAGGCGTTCGCCCGCCTCGGCCCGCCCCAGCTGCACGGCGATTTCGCGGAACTGCCCGGCCAACTGATCCAGATCATGGGGCTCGGCCACATACAGCGGGATGCCCAGGCCTTCGAGCTGCTCGCGCTGGCTGCGGGAAATACTGTCCGGCCAGAGCAGCACCAGATCGGGCTTGAGACTGAGCAGGCTTTCCAGCTCCAGCTGGGCATGCCGTCCAACCGAGGGGCGATCGAGCAAGACAGACGGGCGCACACCGGAGTCCAGCACCCCGACCACCAGGTCGGCGCTGTCCAGCTCGACCATGATTTCAGCCAGTGAAGGGGCCAGCGTAATCACCCGGGGCGCCGCTGCCAGCGACTGCGCCAGCAGCAAGGCACCCAGTGCCAGGGCGGTTTTCAGCCCAGCTGAGGCGGGAGGCGATAGAGCCACAGCAGCACCACGCTGGCCAGCGCCAGCAGGGTCAGGGCCACCGCATTGAGTCCGGCGAGCACCGCCAGGGCGCCTATCCAGGCTGGCAGACCAGCCGCCAGCAGGCCCTTGCTGCGCTGACGCGCCAAGGCCAGCCAGGCGTCATGCTCGGCAGCGGTATCGAGGCTGCGCTCGGTGGCAATCAAGGCGCGCTTGTAGGCGGAGAACAACGGCAGGGTCACGAACAGCGAGGCCAGAGCGGCAATGAACAGCGGCATTTCCAGAATGGCCAGCAGGGCGGCATCCCCGCCGAAAACAAGGCTCGTCGCCAGCAAGGGTGCCAGGCTCAGCAGCAGCTGACGCCACCACTGCACGGCCAGGCGCCGACGCACCTCGCCGCGAGTCATTCTTCTTCCTGGTGCTTGAGGCCGAGCATGTGCCCCAGCTTGCCGGCCTTGGTCGCCAGGTACAGCTTGTTGTGCGGATTGAGGCCGACCTGCAGCGGAACGCGCTCGGCCACGCGCACGCCAAAGCCTTCCAAAGCATTGACCTTGCGCGGATTGTTGGTCATCAGCTTGATGGTGCTGATGCCCAGATGATCGAGCATCGGCTGGCAGATCGAGTAGTCGCGCTGGTCGGCGGCAAAGCCCAGACGCTCGTTGGCCTCTACCGTGTCGGCACCACCATCCTGCAACTCATAGGCGCGGATCTTGTTCAGCAGACCGATGCCACGACCTTCCTGGCGCAGGTACAGGAGCACGCCACGACCTTCGGCGGCAATCGCCCGCAAGGCTGCCTCCAGCTGTGCGCCACAGTCGCAACGCTGACTGAACAGGGCATCACCGGTCAGGCATTCGGAATGCAGACGCCCCAGTACCGGGGCACCATCGGCCACGTCTCCCAGGGTCAGAGCCACATGCTCCTTGCCACTGGCCTCATCGAGGAAACCATGCATGGTGAACACCGCGAAGGGCGTGGGCAATTGCGAGGCGGCGACAAAAACGACAGACACCGGGAGCTCCTGGAAATCGGCAGCAGGTGGAAATCAGGGCGGGCATTGTAACAGCAGCGCCTGGCCCTGGGGTCATGCCGATGGCGGCAATTGCCTGGCTGAATGACGGGCTCGCTTGCGTTGATTCAGCGAAGACTCAGAGCTTCGATTCCAGCTGCAGAACGCCCTGCTCTTCGCGCCAGCGCACGCGACTGAGGAAGCTCATGCCCAGCAGCACATCAGTCGGCGCATCGCCTTCGAGCACCGCCGCTTCGACACCGACCACTTCGATACTGCCGACTTTGACGTTGGGCAGGGTGATCTGCCAGGCCTTTGCGACACCACTGGCGGTATTGACCACCATCGGCCGGCCACTCACGCGAAAATCGATCCCCAGCCGGCGCGCCTGCGCCTCGTTCATCGCCACCGAGGTCGCTCCGGTATCGACCAGGAACTGCACCGGCTGCCCCTTGATCGCCCCGGCCACCCAATAGTGCCCACCCACACCCTGGGCAATGCTCAGCTGCTGCTTCTCCGGCGCGCTGTAGCCCTGGGAGTAGTCGCGACTGAGCTCATAACGCCGCTCGACACCCTCGACCCGCAATTGCGCACCAGTGCGATCGACGCTGACCACCTGCACGCCAGCCGGACCGGCCTGCCCCACCTTGACCAGCTTGCGCACGCCGTCGACATTGAGCACGGCAGCTCCCGGAAACAGGCCGACCACCTGTACGGCGGGCGCGGCCCAGGCCAGCGGCGCCAGGGCCAGCAACAGGGGCAGCAGCCCGCGCGAAAGGGAGTTACGGCAACGCATAAGGTTTCTCCAGTTCCTTGTCGAAGGGGTACGGCGCATCCCAGCGCTTGAACAGCGGCCGCAGTGCACCGGAACGCACCAGTTCCTGCAGACGCCGGTCATAGATCGCCGCCAGCTCGCGGCCATGGGCATCATCGACAAAGCCAAGGTACAGCGGCAAGCGGGTCAGCGGGGTAATCCGATAGCCCTGCGGGCTGTCCGCCTCGGCCAGCACATCCTCGACCTCGGTGCTGGCATCGATGAAGAAGTCGGCATGCCCGCGATCAAGCATGGCGAGGATACCCCCGCGCCGATGCACCTCGCGGAACTCGCGCACATTGGGCAGATACTTTTCGTAGCTGTATCCCCGCGCCCACGACAGGCGATAGCGACCCAGCGTCTCGAGGGTCGGCACCGGCTTATCGATCAGGCTCAGGGCGCTGATCTGGTCGGCATCGTAGTGCCAGCGCGGAAAGAACACCCGCGGCACCTCGTTGGCATACGCGCCGATGAAGGCATCCGCCTCGCCACGCTGTACCAGGCCAATCGAGCGGGTGTAGG
Source organism: Pseudomonas fluvialis (assembly GCF_014207935.1). Classification (GTDB taxonomy): domain Bacteria; phylum Pseudomonadota; class Gammaproteobacteria; order Pseudomonadales; family Pseudomonadaceae; genus Aquipseudomonas; species Aquipseudomonas fluvialis_A. Next base: position 234,810 of record NZ_JACHLL010000001.1, read on the forward strand.
GCACGATGCGGTAGTGGAGTTCGACCCCAGCCGGCTCATAGACCTTGCGCAGCAGATCGAAGGCTAACCCTGTACCGTCTGGATTGGTGTGTCCCGGCCACTGTTCGGTGACCAGATTGATCCTGTGAAGCGGCCCGGCCTGCGCCTGCGGCAGCAGCGCCAGAGCGCCCAACAGCAACCACCACTTGCCCATGCAGCCTCCTGTCAGGCGAAACCCCAGATGATCAACTGCATGCTCAGCCAGGCGAAGACTCCGGCCAGGACATCATCCAGCATGATGCCGACCCCGCCATGCACATGCCGGTCGATCCAGCGGATCGGCCAGGGCTTGAGAATATCGAACAGGCGAAACACCAGGAAGCCTAGCAGCAACCACTGCCAGCCGGCGGGCACCAGCCACAGGGTAATCCACATGCCGACCATCTCGTCCCAGACGATGCCTTCGTGGTCGTGCACCCGCAGGTCATCGGCGACCTTGCCGCACAGCCAGAAGCCGAACAGCATGGTCACTCCCAGCATCAGCCAGTAGCCCCAGTCCGGCAGCATCTGCCACAGCGGCATGAACGGCAGCGCCACCAGCGACCCCCAGGTACCGGGCGCCTTGGGCATGGTGCCGGAGCCGAAGCCGAAGGCGAGGAAGTGCCAGGGGTTGCGCCACACGGAGGGTGGAATGGGCGTCGCAGGGTTGTCAGTCACGGTCTTGTCCAAAATGTTGATAGCCGCCTACAGGCTGCGGCAGCTCGCGGCCATCCTCGGCCAACAGTCTTACCTCGCCGCACCCGACCTCGACCCGCCCCAGCACAGCCAGCTCCGGCCACTGCGCCTGCAACTCGGCAAGATGCTCCGGCGGCAGGGTAAACAGCAGACGGTAGTCATCGCCACCACTGAGTGCGCCACGCAGTACCTGTTCGCGAGGCAGCAGCTGCAAAGCAGGCGACAGCGGCACACGCGCCTGCTCGATACACAGCGCCACACCCGAAGACGCGGCGATATGCCCGGCATCGGCCAGCAGGCCATCGGAGATATCCAGCGCCGCACTGGCCAGCCTACGCAGCGCCTGACCCAATGCCAGCTGCGGCTGCGGCTGCCAGTAGCGCGCCAACAAGGGCTCCGCCAGCGCGGCGGGCAGTTGCTGCTGGCCCAGCACCAGCGGCAGGGCCGCCGCCGCATCGCCTAGGCTGCCACCGACACACAGTAGGTCGCCCGGACGCGCGCCACTGCGGCGCAGCGCCGCCCCGGCGGGGACACGGCCGAACACGGTCAGGGTCAGGCTCAGCGGGCCGCGCGTGGTATCGCCGCCGATCAGGCGCAGGCCATGACGCTCGGCAGCCTGATTGAGGCCCCCGGCAAAAGCCGCCAGCCAGTCGGCTCCAGCTTGAGGCAGCGTCAGGGCGAGAGTGAAGCCGATGGCCGTGGCGCCCATGGCTGCCAGATCGCTAGCCGTGACGCCTAGAGCGCGCTGGGCCAACAGAGAGGGATCACAGGGATCGGGGAAGTGCACCCCGGCTACCAGGGTATCGGTCGACACGGCCAGCTGTTCACCAGCAGGCAAGGTCAGCAGGGCACAGTCGTCGCCGATACCCAACGCGACTTCGCCGCCGGCCTGGGCACAGGACGCGGCGGCGAAGAAACGGCGGATAAGCTCGAACTCGCCCACAACAAGCTGCCGGGTCAGCGCTTGTTGGCTTTGACTTCAGCCGCGCGCAGGCTCGGTGCCAGCTTGTCCAGCACACCATTGACGAACTTGTGTCCGTCGGTGGCGCCATAGACCTTGGCCAGCTCGATGCCTTCGTTGATCACCACGCGATACGGGACATCCAGGCGATTGCGCAGCTCGAAGCTGGAGAGGCGCAGGATGGCCAGCTCGACCGGATCGAGATCCGCCAGCGGACGATCCAGGTGCGGGATCAGCAGCTCGTCGATATCGCTCTTCTGCGCAGGTACACCGTGCAGGATCTCGCGGAAGTAGGCTCCGTCGACGTGGGAGAAATCGTTGTCGACGCGGAACTGCGCCTCGATCTCGTTGATCGACTGGCCAGCCATGTGCCACTGATACAGGGCCTGCATGGCCAGGCTACGGGCCTGACGACGCGCCGCGGTCTTGCCCTTGGCCGGCTTACCGGCAGGCTGCTCGGGGCTGTCGATATCGTGATTCAGGCTCACTTGGCCTCCAGGGCCGCCAGCAGGCTGACCATTTCCAGAGCGGAGAGCGCGGCTTCGGCGCCTTTGTTGCCAGCCTTGGTGCCGGAACGCTCGATGGCCTGTTCGATGGAGTCGACCGTCAGCACGCCAAAGGCGACCGGTACACCAAACTCCATGGACACCTGGGCCAGGCCCTTGGTGCACTCACCGGCCACATATTCGAAATGCGGGGTACCGCCACGGATCACCGCACCGAGGGCGATGATGGCGGAGTACTCGCCACGCTGGGCAACTTTCTGGGCCACCAGGGGAATCTCGAAGGCGCCCGGCGCACGGATCAGGGTGATGTCGCTTTCGCTCACACCGTGGCGTACCAGAGCGTCAACGGCACCGCTGACCAGGCTTTCGACGACGAAGCTGTTGAAGCGGCCCACTACCAGGGCGTACTTGCCCTTGGGGGCGATGAAGGTACCTTCGATGGTCTTCAGGGTCATGGCGAGTCTCGTATGGCGTTAAAGAGCCAGTGCGCCACTCACAGCGCACTGTAAACATAGGATATGAACAGCGGGTCGGCAGACCGGCTTATTCAGCGGGCACGTATTCTACTACTTCCAGGTCGAAGCCGGATATCGCGTTGAACTTCATCGGCGAGCTGAGCAGGCGCATCTTGCGCACGCCCAGGTCGCGCAAAATCTGCGAGCCGGCACCCACGGTACTGTAGGTCGCTGGGCTCGCGGACTTGCTTTCCGCGCCTTGGCTGCGTTCCAGCTGAGCCAGCAGCTCCGGACCGTTGATCGGATTGCCCAGCAGCAGCACCACGCCGCTACCGGCCTTGGCCACCTCGGCCATGGCCGCACGCAGGCTCCAGCGCCCGGCCTGCTTGACCATGAACAGGTCGCGCAGCGGGTCGGCGTTGTGCACACGCACCAGGGTCGGCGTTTCGGCGCAGATACTGCCCAGGGTCAGGGCCATGTGCACGCTGTCGTCCAGGGCATCGCGGTAGCTGACCAGATTGAACTGACCCAGCTCACTGTCGATCTTCTGCTCGCTAACGCGCTGCACGGTGCGCTCATGAATCAGGCGGTAGTGGATCAGGTCGGCGATGGTGCCGATCTTCAGGTTGTGCTCGGCGGCGAACACTTCCAGCTCCGGACGGCGGGCCATGGTGCCGTCGTCGTTCATGATCTCGCAGATCACGCCGCTCGGCTCGAAACCTGCCATGCGCGCCAGATCGCAGGCGGCCTCGGTGTGGCCGGCACGGGCCAGCACGCCACCGGGCTGGGCCATCAGCGGGAAGATATGGCCCGGACTGACGATATCGTCGGCCACGGCGCCCTTGGCCACGGCAGCCTGCACGGTGCGCGCGCGGTCGGCCGCGGAAATGCCGGTGGTCACGCCCTCGGCGGCTTCGATGGAAACGGTGAACTTGGTGCCAAAACCGGAACCGTTGCGCGGCGCCATCAGAGGCAGCTTGAGCAGCTCGCAGCGCTCACGGCTCATCGGCATGCAGATCAGGCCGCGGGCGAAACGGGCCATGAAATTGATGTGCTCGGCGGTGACGCATTCCGAGGCGATGATGATGTCGCCTTCGTTCTCGCGGTCCTCGTCATCCATGAGGATGACCATCTTGCCGGCGCGGATATCTTCGATCAGTTCTTCAGCGGTATTCAGAGCCATGGGGCCAATCCTTACTTATTTGAGGTAGCCGTGTTCGGCCAGAAAGCTTTCGCTGATGCCAGAAGCGGCCGGCTCGGCGGCCTTGTCGCCGAGCAGCAGACGCTCCAGATAACGCGCCAGCAGATCGACTTCGAGGTTGACCTGCCGTCCGGGGCGGTAGTCGGCCATGATGGTTTCGACCAGGGTGTGCGGCACGATGGTCAGCTCGAACTCGGCACCATTGACGGCATTCACCGTCAGACTGGTGCCATCGACGGTGATCGAGCCCTTGAGGGCGATGTACTTGGCCAGCTCGCGCGGAGCGCGCACGGTGAACTGGATGGCGCGGGCATTGTCCTCGCGCTTGAGAATTTCGCCCACTCCGTCCACATGGCCGCTGACCAGATGGCCGCCCAGGCGGCTGCTCGGTGTCAGGGCTTTTTCCAGGTTGACCTTGCTGCCGGTCTTGAGATCGATAAAGGCGGTGCGCGCCAGGGTTTCGCGGCTGACGTCGGCCCAGAAGCCGTCGCCAGGCAACTCCACGGCAGTCAGGCACACGCCGTTGACAGCAATGCTATCGCCCAGTTTGACGTCCGCCAGATCCAGCTTGCCGGTTTCCACATAGACACGCACATCGCCACCCTTGGGGCTCAGCGCGCGGATGGTGCCAATGGCTTCGATAATGCCGGTGAACACGGTTGAAACTCCTGTTTTGAGAAAAACAGGGCACAAGAATCGAAAGGGATGGACCGGACACACGCCAGGCGCGTCCGTCACGCAATCCCGCTCTCTCTTTATCCGGACTATGACCGTCGGCCCCGGAATCACACCGGGTCTGCTGACCTCCGCCGACTGGTAAGCCGTGGGAGCGCTCGCGGGCTAGCAGCCTTGCGCTGCATTACCGCCGGTGGGGAGTTGCACCCCGCCCTGAGAACGTTATGGCCACTCGCGTGGCTGCGGCAGTTTTACCACAGATTGCCGCGCCACGGGAGCGTACTAGGCACTGGCAACGGGTACAGCGGTAATCCGCCAGTCATCCCCCACGGCGCGCATATCGGTGATTTTCAGCTGCGGCGCCTCGGCCATACGCGCCAGCGGCCAGTCCAGCAGCGGGCGGGCAGAGGAGCCGAGGAACTTGGCGGCGACAAACAACTGGTACTCGTCGACCAGCCCGGCGCGGGCAAAGGCGCCGGCCAGTTTCGGCCCGGCCTCGACCAGCACCTCGTTGGCACCACGCCCGGCCAGCTCCTGCAACAGTTTGCGCAAGTCGACATGGCCATGGGCGTGGGGAATGGCCAGCAATTCATGCCCCTCTTCCTGATAGCGCTGCCGCGCCGAGGCCACCGCGCAGGTCGCCACCAGCGTTCTGCCAGCCTGAAAGAAAGGCGCATCGAGGGGCACGCGCAGGCGCCCGTCGATCAGCACGCGCAGCGGCGGCCGGTCGATGGCCAGGGCCGTCAGCTCGGCGTTCAGTCCCAGTTCCTCGGCACGCACCGTCAGCCGCGCCTGATCGGCCAGCACGGTATCGGCACCACTGATGACCACACTGGACTGGGCGCGCAGCCGCTGCACCGCGGCGCGCGCCGCAGGGCCGGTGATCCACTGACTCTCGCCACTGGCCATGGCCGTGCGCCCGTCCAGGCTCATCGCCAGTTTGACCCGGACAAACGGCAGGCCGCGCACCATGCGCTTGATGAAGCCGACATTCAGTGCCCGCGCCTCGCTTTCCAGCACACCACAGGCCACTTCGATGCCAGCCTCGGCCAGCCGTGCCAGCCCCTGCCCAGCCACCTGCGGATTGGGGTCCTGCATCGCCGCCACCACCCGCGCCACACCAGCCTCGATCAGCGCATTGGCGCAGGGCGGAGTGCGACCAAAGTGGCTGCACGGCTCCAGCGTCACGTAGGCGGTGGCACCGCGCGCCCGGTTGCCGGCGGCGCGCAGCGCGTGCACTTCGGCGTGCGGCTCGCCAGCCTTGGCGTGCCAGCCCTCGCCGACGATCTGGCCATCACGGACGATCACGCAACCGACGCGCGGATTGGGATGGGTGGAATACAGCCCCTTGCGCGCCAGCTCCAGCGCCCGCGCCATATAGGCCTGATCGGACAGCGGCACTCAGTCGTGCTCCCGCGACAGGCGCTCGATCTCTTCGCGGAACTCGTTGAGGTCCTGAAAGCGGCGGTACACCGAGGCAAAGCGGATATAGGCCACTTCATCGAGCTTGGACAGTTCGGTCATCACCAGTTCGCCGAGCACCCGCGACTTCACCTCACGCTCGCCGGTGGCGCGCAGCTTGTGCTTGATATGGGCGATGGCCTCTTCCAGACGCTCGACGCTGACCGGGCGCTTCTCCAGCGCCCGCTGCATGCCGGCGCGCAGCTTCTCTTCGTCGAAGGGCTGACGGCTGCCATCGGACTTGATCAGGCGCGGCATCACCAGTTCGGCGGTCTCGAAGGTAGTGAAGCGTTCCTCGCAGGCCAGGCACTCGCGCCGGCGGCGCACCTGCTCGCCCTCGGCGACCAGACGGGAATCGATGACCTTGGTGTCGTGGGCACCGCAGAACGGACAATGCATGGCGGCAACTGGCAGTGGCAAATGAAGCGGCCATGGTAGCCGATCCCACTCTCAAGACAAGCCAGCCACTTTGCGGTATACAGGCGCCCGTCGAATTTCACCGGGAGCCTGCCCATGTCCCCGCACCGCCTTGCGCTGCTGTCCCTCGCCCTGCTGCTGGCCGCCTGCAGCAGCCAGCCGGAAAAAGCCTCGCCGGCACCGGCCAAGCCCAAACGCCCGAGCTCCGAGCAGGCCATTGCCGCGCCGCTGCCGGGCCACCTGCGCCAACTCAGCGGCAGCCTGCTGGGCATTCCTGCCGACGCCGAAGCTGAGATCGCCCTGTTGCAGGTCGACAGCAAGGGCCGCCCTTTGAAGAGCTATGCCAGCCAGCGCCTGCTGGGCCAGGGCGGCGCCCTGCCCTTTGCGCTGAGTTTTGATCCGCAGAGCCTTCCGGGTGACGGCCGTTTCGAACTGCGCGCCCGGGTCAGCCAGTCCGGCCGGCTGATTCTGCGTCTGCCACCGCAATCCCTGAATCCGACCCAGAGCCGTGACTTCGGACCGCTGCAGCTGGTGCGTGCGCCATGAGCGCCCCGCTCAGCCTGCTGCAACCGCTGCAGCAATTGCTCGGCGACGCCCAGCTCAGCGTCGAAACCCTGCCCGGCACCGACCTCAGGCTATGGCTGATCGATGCGCTGAACATGGACCGCGCCTTCAACGCCGAGGAAACCCGGCGCATCCTCGAAGAGCCGCCCTACTGGTGCTTCTGCTGGGCCAGCGGCCTGGCTCTGGCCCGCTGGCTAGCCGAACGGCCCGAATGGGTGCGCGGCAAGCGCGTGCTGGACTTCGGCGCCGGCTCCGGTGTGGCGGCCATTGCTGCGGCCAAGGCGGGGGCGCTGGAAGTGGTGGCCTGCGACCTCGACCCACTGGCGATCGAAGCCTGCCGCGCCAACGCGGCGCTCAATGGCGTTGAGCTGAGCTATTCGCCGGACTTCTTCGCCGAGGATGACCGTTTCGACCTGATCATCGTCGCCGACGTGCTCTACGACCGCGCCAACCTGCCGCTGCTCGATCACTTCCTCAGTCGCGGCCGCGAGGCCCTGGTAGCCGACTCGAGGGTCAAAGACTTCCAGCACTCGCTCTACCAACGCCTGGGCATGCTGGACGCCTGCACCTGGCCGGACCTGGCCGAGCCGGCCGAGTTTCGCAACGTCAGCCTGTATCACGCCCGCCGCTAACCCTTGTATACCGGCGCCAGAGCCCGCATCTTTAGCCGCATTGCCCTCGCCTCCATCTGAGATCCGACATGAGCGACACCCCTTACATCTTCGACATCGCAGGCAGTGCCAGCTTTGAACAGCTGGTCATCGAGAACTCCTTCCACAAGCCGGTGCTGGTGGACTTCTGGGCCGAGTGGTGTGCGCCGTGCAAGGCTCTGATGCCGCTGCTGGCCAAGATCACCGAGGAGTACCGCGGCGAACTGCTGCTGGCCAAGGTCAACTGCGATATCGAACAGGACATCGTGATGCGCTTCGGCATCCGCAGCCTGCCGACCGTGGTGCTGTTCAAAGACGGCCAGCCGGTTGACGGCTTTGCCGGCGCCCAGCCGGAGTCGGCCATCCGCGAGATGCTCAAACCCCATGTGGCCGAGCCGGCACCGCTGGCCGCCGACCCGATGGAAGCCGCCCAGGCGCTGTTCGCCGAAGGCCGCATCGGTGAGGCCGAGGCCCTGCTCAAGCAGGTGCTGACCGAGAACAACGAGAACGGCGCGGCACTGATCCTCTACGCCCGCTGCCTGGCCGAACGCGGCGAGCTGGGCGAGGCCGAGGCCGTGCTCAATGCGGTGAAGGGCGACGAACACAAGCAGGCCCTGGCCGGCGCCAAGGCGCAGCTGACCTTCCTGCGTCAGGTCGAACAACTGCCGGAAGCCGCCACGCTGAAATCACGTCTGGCGCAGAACGAGCAGGACGACGAGGCCGCCTACCAGCTGGCCATCTGGCAACTGGCACGCCAGCAGTACGAGCCGGCGCTGGACGCCCTGCTCCGGCTGTTCGTGCGCAACCGCGGCTACGAGAACGGTCTGCCGCACAAGACCCTGCTGCAGGTGTTCGACCTGCTCGGCAGCGATCACCCGCTGGTCACCGCCTACCGGCGCAAGTTGTATCAGGCGCTGTACTGACAGCCAGGTTGCATCGGGATCAAACAACAACGGCGCCTTCCGGCGCCGTTGTTGTTTGCAGCTGAACGCTTACTGCGCCAGCTTCTTGTAACGCACGCGGTGCGGCTGGGAGGCCGCGTCGCCGAGGCGTTTCTTGCGGTCGGCTTCGAACTCGGTGTAGTTGCCTTCGAAGAAGTACACCTTACCGTCGTCCTCGTAGGAGAGGATGTGGGTGGCGATACGGTCGAGGAACCAGCGGTCGTGGGAGATCACCACGGCCACGCCCGGGAAGTCCAGCAGCGCCTCTTCCAGAGCACGCAGGGTTTCCACGTCGAGGTCGTTGGACGGTTCGTCGAGCAGCAGCACGTTGCCGCCCTGCTTCAGGGTCAGGGCCAGGTGCAGACGGCCGCGCTCACCACCGGAGAGGTCCTTGACGAACTTCTGCTGGTCGGCGCCCTTGAAGTTGAAGCGACCGACGTAACCACGCGACGGCACCTCGTAGTTGCCGACCTTGATCATGTCGAAGCCGTCGGAAACCTGCTCCCACACGGTCTTGCTGCCATCAAGGCTGTCGCGGCTCTGGTCGACGCTGGCCAGTTGCACGCTTTCACCGATTTCGATGCTGCCCGAATCCGGCTGCTCCTTGCCCATGATCATGCGGAACAGGGTCGATTTACCGGCACCGTTACCACCGATCACGCCAACGATGGCGCCCTTGGGGATGCTGAAGGACAGGTCGTCGATCAGCACGCGGTCGCCGTAGCCTTTGCAGACGTTCTTGAACTCGATGACCTTGTCACCCAGGCGCGGACCGGCCGGGATGTAGATTTCGTTGGTCTCGCTGCGCTTCTGGAATTCCTGCGACTGCATTTCCTCGAAGCGCTGCAGACGGGCCTTGGACTTGGCCTGGCGTCCCTTGGCGCCCTGGCGCACCCACTCCAGCTCGGCCTTCATGGCCTTGGCGTGGGAGGATTCCTGCTTGGCTTCCTGGGCCAGACGAGCCGCCTTGGAATCCAGCCAGCCGGAGTAGTTACCCTCGTAGGGGATGCCGTGGCCACGGTCCAGTTCCAGAATCCAGCCGGCGACGTTGTCGAGGAAGTAGCGGTCGTGAGTGATCGCCACCACGGTGCCGGGGAAGTCGTGCAGGAAGTGCTCCAGCCAGGCCACCGAGTCGGCGTCCAGGTGGTTGGTCGGCTCGTCCAGCAGCAGCATGTCCGGGGCCGACAGCAGCAGGCGGCACAGCGCCACGCGGCGCTTCTCGCCACCGGAGAGGTGCTCGATCTTGGCGTCCCAGGCCGGCAGACGCAGGGCGTCGGCGGCGACATCCAGCTGACGTTCCAGGTTGTGGCCGTCGGCGCTCTGCAGGATGGCTTCCAGCTTGGCCTGCTCGGCGGCCAGGGCGTCGAAGTCGGCGTCCGGCTCGGCGTAGGCGGCGTAGACCTCGTCGAGGCGGGCCTGGGCCTGCTTGATCTCGCCCACGGCCTCTTCGACGATGTCACGCACGGTCTTCTGCGGGTCCAGCTGCGGTTCCTGGGGCAGGTAGCCGACCTTGATCCCCGGCATCGGGCGGGCTTCGCCGTCGATCTCGGTGTCGACGCCGGCCATGATGCGCAGCAGGGTGGATTTACCGGCGCCGTTAAGGCCCAGCACACCGATCTTGGCGCCGGGGAAGAACGACAGGGAGATGTCCTTGAGGATTTCACGCTTCGGGGGAACAACCTTGCTCACCCGGTGCATGCTGTAGACGTATTGAGCCATGACTGACCTTGTTGCGGGAAAATGAGGAACTGCCGGGAGCGGCCTATGCTGTTCAGGACGCCTGCCCGCGCGCGTGGCGCAAAGCTACCGGAATGCAGGCCCGCGGGCAAACCACGCTCGTCGCCTGTACTGGCACTTCGCCGCGGCAGCAGGCATGCTTGCAACAGCCCACGCGGCTGACTCCCGCTTTCCTGCCCATTCGCCGTAGAAGCAGGCCTATAACGTGCAAGTTCCCGCTCCCCAGCGTCCTTCCCGCCAGCTGACCGATGCCAGCGGCCTGCCGGTGCGCGGCCCGCTGAAAGGCGCCCTGGTCGCCCTGGTGCTGCTGATGCTGGGGGTACTGGTGTGGCAGTTGCGCGCCGAGTTCCAGCAACTGGAAAGCAACCAGCGCGAACGCAGTGAGGAATACGTCAGCCACCTGGGCCAGGATCTGGAACTGAGCCTGCAGTTCAAGGCCCATTCGGCCCTGGCCATCATCCGCCAGAACGACAACCACGACCGCCTGCAACTGGCCGCTGCGCTGACCAGCATCTTTCCCGGTCTGCACAGCCTGACCTACTTGGATCACCAGGGACGGCGCCTGTACGACAGCCATCAGGTCGACGATTCGACGTTCATCCAGCGCCTGCACCGCATTCACCATACCCAGCCCTACCACTACGCCTTCAGCGGCGAGAGTGGCGGCATGATCTACCTGCTGCTGCAGGAGCACCCGGACGATGGCAGAAGTGCCTCCTGGATCCTGCGCCTGCCGCTGGAACTGCTCAGTCAAACCCTGCAGCTGGGCGAGCGGCAGCAATATGCCTGGCTGCTCGAAGACCAGCCCAGCGAACGCATCCTCACCCGCAGCCTGGGCCTGGCCCGGAGCAGCCCGATCAGCGTGCCGGTGAGCGCCGAAGACCAGGGCCTAACCCTGAGCAGCCAGAACGTACAGGGTACCGACTGGCAATTGCGCACACTCTTCGACCCCCGCAGCCTGCAGGCCCGACTGCTGCCGAGCATGGCCGGCAAACTGCTGCTGTTCACCCTGATCAGCGCCCTGACCCTGATCACCCTGTACGGCCTGCAGCGCGAACAACGCGGCCTGCGCGAACTCAACGCTGCCTCGCGGCGCAGCCTGCACCAGGCCGCCAGTGCCCTCGGCGCGATCGAGGAGCGGGTGTTGGTCAGCGACCCGGACGGCCTGCTGACCTACCTCAACCCGCAGGCCGAGGCCATGTTCGGCCTGTCCAGCGCCCTTGCCAGCGGCCGACCGCTGCGCAGTCTGGTGCCGGGCCTCGACCCGCTCTTGCTGAATGCCAGCGCGCTGTTCAGCGAAGAGCAGCCGGAGATCATCCAGATCCTGCAGAACGGCCAGGCACGCCAGTTCGCCGTGACCCGCAGTGAGCTCAGCGAGAATGCCCGCCTGCTTGGCTATGTCTGGGTACTGCGCGATGTCACCGAGCAGCAGCAGGCCCTGCGTGTGATGCAGGAAACCCGCCGGCGCTACCAGGATATCTTCGAGGGCAGCAGTACCGCCCTGTGCGTGCTCGACCTGCTCGGTCTGCGCCAGTTCCTCCACCAGCAGCGCATCTTCAGCGCCACCGCCCTGGAGCGCTGGCTGAACGACCACCCACAGCGCCACGACGAGCTGCTGGCCCAGCTGCACATCACCGAGGCCAACCAGATCGCCCTGCGCCTGCTGGGCATCGCCGAACAGAGCCAGGTCAACCAGTACCTGCTGCAGCGCGACAGCCTTGCCAGCGGCGGTCATACCTTCCAACTGATCACCGCCGTGATCAGTGGCCAGACCCAGCTGGAACTTGAAACCCGCATCCACACGCCTCAGGGCCACGAACGCCACCTGTGGCTGGTGATGCGCCTGCCGGAGATGCTCCAGGACTACCACGCGGTGACCTTGGGCTTCAGCGACATCACCAGCCGCAAGCGCATCGAAGTCTCGCTGATCGAGCGCGAGCGTTTCTGGTCCGAGGTGGTGCGCGCGGTGCCGGATACGCTCTACGTGCATGACATTCCCGGCAAGCGGGTGATGTTCAGCAATAACCACCTCGGCCCGCAGCTGGGCTACAGCAAGGCCGAACTGCGCGCGCTGGGCGACAAGCTGTGGGAAAAGATCCTCCACCCGGACGATGTCGAGCTGTACCAGCGCATGCGCAACATCCAGCAGGTGGTCGGCAACCAGGTGCTGATGCAGTTCGAGCTGCGCTGGCGCCACCGCGACGGCAGCTGGCACTGGTTCGATATCCGCGAGCAGGCCCTGGCCCGCGACGCCCAGGGCCGCGTCAGCCGCCTGATCGGCATCGCCAAGGACATCACCGCGCAGATCGAGGACCGCGAATCGCTGCGCGAGAACGAACGGCGCTACCGCCTGCTGGCCGAAAGCACCAGCGACGTGATCTACACCACCGACGCCCAGCTGCAGCTCAACTACGTCAGCTCCTCGGTGGAAGAAGCCCTCGGCTACAGCAGCGAGTGGGTCATGCAGCACGGCATGCAGAAGACCGCCGCCAACCCGGCGCAGATAGCCGGTGTACTTGAACTGCTTGAACGCATCCGTGCCGCAGCGGGACAACCCGAGGCGTTAAACCAACTGCGCCAGCTCGGCTCGCAACAGTTCTTCTTCGATTGCCTTCGTGCCGACGGTCAGAAAATCCCGGTGGAACTGCGCCTGATGCTGATGTGGGATGAGCGTGGCCGCTTCCTCGGCCTGCACTGCATCGCCCGCGACATCAGCCAGCAGCGCCGCGCGGAAAAGGACCTGCGCATGGCCGCCACGGTGTTCGAGCATTCCACCGCCGCGATTCTGGTCACCGACCCCACGGGCGCCATCGTCCAGGTCAACCACGCCTTCGGCCGCATCACCGGCTACCAGGCCAGCGAAGTGCTCGACCGCCACCCTGGCGTGCTCACCGCCAACCACCAGCAGGCCGGCGCCCTGCAATACATCATCGACCACCTGGAACTGCGCGGCAGCTGGGAAGGCGAGATATGGCTCAAGCGCAAGCAGGGCGAACTGTTCCCCGCGTGGATCGGCATCACCGCCATTCGCGACGACGAAGGCGACCTGGTCAGCTACGTGTGCTTCTTCAGCGACATCAGCGAGCGCAAGGCCAGTGAGCAACGCATCCACCGCCTGGCCTACTACGACGTGCTGACCCAGCTGCCCAACCGCAGCCTGTTCCAGGACCGTCTGCACAGCGCGCTGCAGCATGCCGAACGGCATGGCGAGTGGCTGGTGCTGATGTTCCTCGACCTCGACCGTTTCAAGCCGATCAACGACTCCCTCGGCCACGCCGCCGGCGACCGCATGCTCAAGGAAGTGGCGGCACGCCTGCTCGGCTGCGTCGATGAAGACGAAACCGTGGCACGCATGGGTGGCGACGAGTTCACCCTGTTGCTGGCCTCGCGCAGCACCCGCGAGGGCGCCCTGAACCGCGCCATTCATGTGGCCGAGGCCATCCTCGGCGCCATGGCACAGCCCTTCCGCCTCGAAGGCCGCGAGTTCTTCGTCACCGCCAGCATCGGCATCGCCCTGAGCCCGCAGGACGGCCAGGAGTTGAGCCAGCTGATGAAGAACGCCGACACGGCGATGTACCACGCGAAGGAGATGGGCAAGAACAACTTCCAGTTCTACCAGGCCGAGATGAACGCCCGTGCTCTGGAGCGCCTGGAGCTGGAAAGCGATCTACGCCACGCCCTCGAACAGGGCCAGTTCGCCCTCTACTACCAGCCGCAGTTTTCCGGGGACGGCCGCTGCCTGACTGGCGCCGAGGCCCTGTTGCGCTGGCAGCACCCCACGCGCGGCCTGGTCTCGCCCGTGGAGTTCATTCCGGTACTGGAAGAGCTCGGCCTGGTGGTGCAGGTGGGCGACTGGGTACTGGCCGAAGCCTGCGCTCAAATGAAACGCTGGCAAGCTGCCGGCATGAACATCCCCAAGGTCTCGGTGAACCTCTCGGCACGGCAGTTCGCCGACGGCCAGCTGGGCCTGCGCATCTCACGCATCCTGCAGGAGTTCCAGCTGCCACCGACCGCACTGGAAGTGGAGCTGACCGAGAGCATCCTGATGCGTGACGTCGGCGAAACCCTGCAGATCCTCGCCGGTCTCAAACGCCTCGGCCTGTGTATCGCGGTGGACGACTTCGGCACCGGCTATTCGTCGCTCAACTACCTCAAGCAGTTCCCCATCGATGTGCTGAAGATCGACCGCAGCTTCGTCGATGGCCTGCCCGAGGGTGAGCAGGATGCGCAGATCGCCCGCGCCATCATCGCCATGGCCCACAGCCTGAACCTGGCGGTGATCGCCGAAGGCGTGGAAACCCAGGCCCAGCTGGACTTCCTCCGCGAGCATGGCTGCGATCAGGTGCAGGGCTACCTGTTCGGCAAACCCATGCCGGCCAGCCAGTTCTGCCAGCTGTTCAGCGGCCCGGCGCTGTTCATGCTCAACTGAGGCACTCCGTGCAGCGCCCTGCCGATGAGCCCCGCTTGTCTGCGACATGACGCCCATTCATATGCCAGGGCCGGGCAGATGGGTTAGAATCCGCCCCCTTATTCTTTCCGCCCAGCTGATTTTCCAGGTGACTGCCCATGTTCAGCCGTGATTTGACCCTCGCCCGTTTCGACGCCGACCTGTTTGCCGCGATGGAGCAAGAAGCCCAGCGCCAGGAACATCACATCGAGCTGATCGCCTCGGAAAACTACACCAGCCCGGCCGTCATGGAAGCCCAGGGCAGCGTGCTGACCAACAAGTACGCCGAAGGCTATCCGGGCAAGCGCTACTACGGCGGTTGCGAATACGTCGACATCGTCGAGCAACTGGCCATCGACCGCGCCAAAGAGCTGTTCGGCGCCGACTACGCCAACGTCCAGCCGCACGCTGGTTCCCAGGCCAACGCCGCCGTGTTCCAGGCGCTGGTCAAGCCGGGCGACACCGTACTGGGCATGAGCCTGGCCCACGGCGGTCACCTGACCCACGGCGCCAGCGTCAACTTCTCCGGCAAGATCTACAACGCCGTGCAGTACGGCATCACCGACGCCGGCCTGATCGACTACGACGAAGTCGAGCGCCTGGCCGTCGAGCACCAGCCGAAGATGATCATCGCCGGCTTCAGCGCCTACTCGCAGGTACTGGACTTCGCCCGCTTCCGCGCCATCGCCGACAAGGTCGGTGCCTACCTGTTCGTCGACATGGCCCACGTGGCCGGTCTGGTTGCCGCCGGCGTGTACCCGAACCCGGTACCGTTCGCCGACGTGGTCACCACCACCACCCACAAGACCCTGCGCGGTCCGCGTGGCGGCCTGATCCTGGCCAAGGCCAACGAAGAGATCGAGAAGAAGCTGAACTCCGCCGTTTTCCCGGGCGGCCAGGGTGGCCCGCTGGAGCACGTGATCGCCGCCAAGGCCGTGTGCTTCAAGGAAGCGCTGCAGCCTGAGTTCAAGGCTTACCAGCAGCAGGTCGTGAAGAACGCCCAGGCCATGGCTGCCGTGTTCATCGAGCGCGGTTTCGACGTGGTTTCCGGTGGCACTCAGAACCACCTGTTCCTGCTGTCGCTGATCAAGCAGGACATCACCGGTAAGGACGCCGACGCCGCTCTGGGTCGCGCCTACATCACCGTGAACAAGAACAGCGTGCCGAACGACCCGCGCTCGCCCTTCGTCACCTCTGGTCTGCGCATCGGTACTCCGGCCGTCACCACCCGCGGCTTCGGCGAAACCGAGTGCCGCGAGCTGGCCGGCTGGATTTGCGACATCCTGCAGAACATGGGCGACGAGTCGGTCATCGACGCCGTACGCGAGAAGGTCAAGGCCGTCTGCGCCCGTCTGCCGGTGTACGGCAACTAAGCCTTCACCGCGCAATAAAAAACCCGGCGAATGCCGGGTTTTTTATTGCCTGCGAGTATCAGGCTGGCTGCTTGGCGTAGCGCGCCAGTCGATCGTCGCGGCTCATTACCTCAAGAGTAGCCGCCAGCACCTGATCACCTGTGGCGCCCTGACTGCTGAAGATTTCGCCGAAGTGCTGCTGGGTGACCTGGGCAAAATGCGCCCGGTCCTGCGCCTCGATGCCCAGCAGGGTGGCATAGGCGTCCAGCGCCTCGCCCTGCCCTTGGGCCATGTCTTCGGCGATGGTCTCCAGCATGCCGTTCATCGCCAGCATGGAGCGGCCGCCATAGCCCAGCTTGACGCTGGTGTCGCAGCCATTGGTGCCCGAGGTCATACCGAAGGTGGCATTGCCCGAGGTGCCGTTGGTGGTCGTGGCAAGGAAGTGCGGCGCCATGCCGCTCTGGCCTTCGAACAGCATGTTGCCCCAGCCGCAGCCGTTGCCACCGGCCGCCGCCGCGTGAGCGCCGAGGCTCATGCTTGCCAGTACAGCCACCATCAATCCCTTGCCCAGCAGTTGTTTGTTCATCATGTGCTCCATCTAGCGAGAGGAAAGGCGTTTTGAGCCTTGACCAGGCTTGCCACCCTGTCAAACCGCGGGGAGACTCTGCCGACCAAATGGATGTGATCATGCCCAAGCCGATAACCCTGCTGCTCCTGTTCTGCCTGCTGAGCGGCTGCACGCCGCCCGCCGAGCTGGACCAGCAGCTGTACATCTGGCAGCGGCAGTGGCGGCCGAGTCACGCCGAAGCCCTGCAGCAGACGCGCAAAACCTTCAGCCAGCTGCGCGTGCTCGCCCTGCAGTACCACCCGCAGGCGGGCTGGAGCGCGGCCCGTCCCGACCTGGCACTGCTGCGGGCCGATGGGCGCCCCCTGGTAGCCGTGGTGCGCCTCGACGGCCGTTTGCCGGAGCAGCCTGCCGAGGTGATCCGGCGCAGCCTGGCGCTGCTCGATGACTGGCGCCGTGCCGGCCTGCCGCTGGTCGGCCTGGAGCTGGACCATGATGCCGGTACGGCGCAGCTCGCCCACTACCGCCAGTTGCTGACCGCCCTGCACCAGCAGTTGCCCAAGGGTATTCGCCTGTCCATCACCGCCCTGCCCGCCTGGCTGGACAGCCCCGAACTGCCCGCCCTGCTTGGCAGCGTGCAGCAGAGCGTGCTGCAGGTGCATGCCGTGCAGCGCGCCAGCCAGGGGTTGTTCGATGCCGCTCAAGCCCGTCAGTGGGCCGAGCGCTGGAGCCGGCAGAGCCAGACACCCTTTCTCCTGGCCCTGCCCGCCTATTCCGTAGCCCTGCTGGACGAAGCTGGGCGGCGCCCCCTGATCGAAGCCGAAGCACCGCTCGACAACCGCGCCCCTCGCCGCGAACTGCGCAGCGACCCGCACGCCATGGCCCTGCTGCTACGCCAGCTGCGTGAGCAGCCGCCACCACACCTGCAGGGGCTGATCTGGTTTCGCCTGCCTCTGGCCGACGACCGCCGCAGCTGGCCGCTGGCAACACTACTGGCTGTCGCCCGTGGCGAGGCGCTGCAGCCGCAGGGTGAGCTGCAGGTCCATAGCGAGAACGGCCTGAGCCAGCTGAGCCTGTACAACCGCGGCAATCTGCCCTGGCTACTGCCCACCCGTTTGCAGCTGCCCGCCAGCCAGTGCAGCGCCGCCGACGGCCTGCGTCATTTCCATCTGCAGCGCGAGCCGACGCAGCTCTTGTTTATCCGCAAACAGCCTGCTGAACTGCGCCCCGGTAGCCGACTGGCGCTGGGCTGGGCACGCTGCGCAGTCATCAATCAAGGAGGATGGAATGCACAACCCTGACTGGCGCCATGCCCTGCTGGGCAGCGCGCTGATTATCGGCAGCAGTGCCACGCTGGCTTGCGGCCCCGACTTCCAGCTGCGCCTGCTGGGCGATCGCCAGCTCAGCCTCAGTGACCTGCCCGAGGGCAACTTCGCCGTCGAGGCCGCACGCCTCGGCCAGCCAGTTGCCGGACTGGGCAAGGCCAGCGAAGCCACCCTGCAACCCTGGTGGGATGAAGATAACCAGCGCTATATCGAACAGCGAGACGAACTGGAACAGGCCGGCCTGAGCCCCGAGCAGGCTGCACGCCTGGTCGAACTGCGCCGACTCACCGACCCCGCCGCCGCAGAAGCCGCCGCGGCCGACCTGCCCGCCGAGTTGCGCCTGTACAGTGCCGGCGCCGTTGCCTTCGCCCAGGGCGACTGGCCCCTGGCCGCCGACTACTTCCGTCGCCTGCTCGCCCTGCCTGCCAGCGAACGCGCCCTGCGCAGCACCTGGGCCGCCTACTCCCTGGGACGCGCGCTGAGCTACCAGAGCGAAATGGCCAGCGACACGGAAGATGCCCAGGCTCGCCAGCAGGTCTTGCGCGAGCAAGCCAGCGCAGCCTTCGCCCAAACCCGCACCCTGAGCAGCAGCGGCTTTGCCGACCCACTGGAGCTGGGCATCGCCAGCCTCGGCGAACAAGCCCGCCTGCAGCGGCAGGCCGGCGACTGGGACGGTGCCATCCGCCTCTATGCCAGCCAGATGCAGCACGACTCGCCCACCGGCTACAGCTCGCTCAAGCAACTGGCCCGCGAACTGGGGCAGATGCCCGAGGAACAACTTTCCCCATTGCTGCAGCAATCGGCCGTCGCCGGCCTGCTCACCGCCTTTCTCTTCAGTCACCTGGACTGGTCCTACGGCGAGCAGCCGGAGGGTCGTGCGGACTACGTGCTGCGCCTGCTGCAACGCGGCGATGGCCTGCTCGCCGAAGCCGATCGTCTGGCCGCCCTCAGCTACCAGCATGGCGACTACCGCGGGGCCCGCCAGTTTCTCCAGCGCGCGGGCGACAGCGGCCTGGCCTGGTGGCTACAGGCCAAGCTGGCCTTGCAGGACGGCGACAAGGATGCGGCGCGCGACGCCTACGCCAAAGCCGCCAAGGCCTTCCCGGATGACGAACAATGGGGCTTTCGCCGCGCCCCGGACTGGAGCTACGAGACGGTCAAACCGCGCTGCCGGATCGAGGGTGAAAGCGCCATCCTCGCCCTGGAACGAGGTGACTATCTGCAAGCCTTCGAGCTGCTCTATGCCAGCGGCGATCTGTACTGGTACGACACCGCCGAAGTGGCCGAACGGGTGCTGACCCTCGATGAGTTGAAGACGTTTGTCGACCAGCACGTACCCGCCCCGACGCCCGAGCAGATCCCGGCCGCCGACAGCTACGAACCCCTGCCGGTCGCCGCCCGCCTGCGTGAGCTGCTGGGCCGGCGACTGCTGCGCGCGGAGCGCTGGGATGACGCGGCCGATTACTTTGCACGTTCAGAACTGCAGCAACATGCCCATGACTATGCCGAGGCCCGCGAGCAGGCGCAGTCGCGCTGGAGCTCCATCGGTCAGGCCGAGGCGCTGTACCGCGCCGGCCTGCTGGCCCGCCAACATGGTATGGAACTACTGGGCAGCGAAATGGGCCCCGACTATCAGGTCCTCGGTGGCAGCTATTCCTTCGGCCCCGTGCAACTGCAGCCAGGGCCCTGGCTGAGCAAGGCCGAAGCCAGCCGCCAGCTTGATCACCTGGCCCAGCCCAATCTGCGTTACCACTACCGCTACCTGGCGGCGACCCTGGCCGAACAGGCCGCCGCCCAGCTGCCGCAGTCCAGCCAGGCCTATGCCGCGACCCTCTGCCAGGGCAGCGGCTGGGTGGAATATGTCGATCTGGCCAGTGCCCGACGCCTGTATCGCCAGTATGTGGAGAACGGCCCCTACGTGCCCTGGGCCGCCGACTTCGGCCGCCAGTGCCAGGAACCGGATTTTGCCGCGGCGCAGACACGCCAGTGGCAGGAACAGGCCAGCGCCATCCGCCACAGCCTGGGGCCGTGGAAGCTGCCGCTGCTTGGCGCCGCCGGCCTGCTGCTCGGAGGCGGGATCGCCCTGTGGCGTCGCCGCGCCGGCAGCCAGGGTCTATAGTAAAGCAAACCCATCAGGAGTCCCGTCATGACCGAGTCCGTTTCCGAGCGCCGGCGCTTCCAGCGCATCGCCTTCGACGCCCTCACCGAGCTGCAGCAGGGTGAACGGCACTGGCCGGTGCAACTGCACGACGTGTCGCTGAAGGGTCTGATGGTGCATGCGCCGGCGCAGTGGAATGCCGATACCAATCAGCCGCTCAAGGCCATCATCACCCTGGGCAGCGATATCCGCGTGGAAATGGAAGTGGTGCTGACCCGCCAGGACGGCCCGATGCTCGGCTTCGTCTGCCGGCACATCGACCTGGACTCGATCAGCCACCTACGCCGCCTGGTCGAACTCAACCTCGGCGACCTGGGTCTGCTGGAACGCGAACTGGCCGCCCTCGGCGGCGAGTAACCCTTAGCCTCATAGCCCGGTTTGTCTCCGGGCCGGGCCTCACTCCAGCCGCGCCGGCACCTCACGCCACTGCCCCGGCTGCAGCCCCTCGAGAGCAAAGGGGCCGATGCGCACCCGCACCAGACGCAGGGTCGGCAGGCCCACGGCGGCCGTCATGCGCCGCACCTGACGGTTGCGCCCCTCGCGAATCACCAGTTCCAGCCAGGCGGTCGGTACGCTCTTGCGAAAACGGACCGGCGGGTGGCGCTCCCACAATTCCGGCTCGTCGATCTGCCGTGCCTCGGCCGGCAGCGTCGGCCCGTCATTGAGCAGCACACCGTCACGCAGTTGTTTCAGCTGGGCCTCGCTGGGCTCACCCTCGACCTGCACCCAGTAGGTCTTGCTCAGCTTGTGCCTGGGGTCGGCAATGCGCGCCTGCAGTTGACCGTCATTGGTCAGCAGCAACAGGCCTTCGCTGTCGCGGTCCAGACGACCTGCCGGATACACGCCCGACACATCGACAAAGTCCTTGAGCGTGGCGCGACCCTGCTCATCCTGAAACTGGGTAAGCACATCGAACGGCTTGTTCAGCAGGATCAGCTTCGCCTGCGCCGGAGCCGGCTTGGCGACCCGCCGCCCGACCGCCGATGCCGCGCGCGGCGCGGAACGGGACTGAGGCGAAGGCTTGGAGTGCGGCGATCGGGGGCGCGGCGGACGTGACATGACTGGCAATCAGTTGGCTGGGCAGAAGTGCTGGCGCGCATGCTAGGTTTTGCCTCTGTCCCCGGCAAGCGAGAAACGACCACATGTCACGCGCCCTGCGTCCCACCTGGCTGATCAGTCTGCTGACGTTGGCCGGCTGCACCACGCCCTATCAGGGCCCGGTCAGCGACCACTTCGATGGCCAGCGCTTCCGCAATATCGAGCCCAAGCCGCACCACAGTTTCTGGAGCTTCCTGAAATGGCAGTTCAACCGTGAACCGCAAGTGGACTGGCTGCCGCAACCCGGGCCGGCCGAACCGCCGCGCTTGACAGAACGGGTAGAAGGAAACGAACTACACGTCACCTACGTCAACCACGCCACCCTGCTGATCCAGCAGCATGGCCTGAACATCCTCACCGACCCCCTGTGGAGCGAGCGCTCCAGTCCGTTCAGCTGGGTCGGACCGAAGCGTTTTCACCCGCCGGGAGTGACCCTGGACGCGCTGCCGCCGATCGACGTAATCCTCGTCAGTCACAACCACTACGACCACCTCGACCTGGCGACCCTGCGCCTGCTCGCCGAACGCTACCCCCGGGCGCGCGTGGTTACCGGCCTGGGCAATGCCGCGCTGATCCGCCAGAGCGGCCTGCAGCACATCACCGAACTGGACTGGTGGCAATCGCTGGCACTCAACGATGAGCTGACCCTGCATGCCGTGCCGGCACAACACTGGTCATCCCGCAGCCGCAGCGACGTCAATCAGTCCCTGTGGCTGGGTTTTGTCCTCGACTCGGCGCAAGGCCCGGTGCTGTTCCCCGGCGATACCGGACTAGGCCCCGAGTTCAAGCTGATCCACCAGCGCTTCGGCCCCATGCGCTTTGCCGCCCTGCCGATCGGCGCCTACGCGCCTCGTTGGTTCATGCGCGACAACCACATGAACCCCGACGACGCCGTGCAGGCCCACCGTCAGCTGGAGAGCCAGCAGAGCATGGCCATCCACTTCGGCACCTTCAACCTCAGTGACGAGAACCAGTTCGCTCCGCCCCAGGCTCTGCACCAGGCACTACTCGACTGGCAGGTGCCGGCCGAGCAGTTCCGCGCGCCCAAGCCTGGCGAGCACTGGCAGGTGCCTGTACTGCCGGAAAGCAAGCCTCAGAACGAAGGCGCGCGGTAGGTTTCCTCGCCGCCGAGCAGGGTCCAGAGCACCTTGGCCTGGCCGATCTGGTTGACCGGCAGTTTGAAGATATCGCGGTCCAGCAGCACCAGATCGGCCTGCTTGCCCACCTCCAGCGAGCCGGTGTCCTGCTCCTGGCGCAAGGTATAGGCCGCATCGAGGGTATAGGCCCTTACCGCCGCCTCCAGGCTGGGCAGGCTGCGAGGCCCCAGACTCAGGGCATTCTGCAGGATGCCCAGCGGCGACAGCGGGTTCACATCCCAGTCAGAACTCAGGGTCACAGGCGCGCCGCTGTCGTACAGCTCACGCATTGGCAGCATGCGGTAGGCGCGCGGGCCAATCAGCGGCTGGTTGTCCTTGAGAAACGAGGGCGTGAAATAGGGGCTGGGCTGGAAATCGGCGATCACGCCCAACTGCCGAAAGCGTGGCACATCCTCCTGAGTCACCAGCTCCACATGGGTCAGGCGGTGACGCCCCTTCTCCGCCTGCTCGATGGCGTCCAGCGCATCCCTCACCGCCTGATCCCCGATGGTGTGGATATGCAGATCAAAACCCACTGCGGTCAGCTCGCGGGCATAGCGCTGCAGCCGCACAGGCGTGAAGTAATACAGCCCCCGTGGATCGACGCCCGGCAAGCTGCTCTGGTAAGGCTCGCGCAAACGGGCGGTGGTGTTGTGCACGATACCGTCCACGTACAGCTTGATCTGATTGACGCGCAGCAGTGAATCTTCGCGACCTGCGTCATACAGATCCGCCAGCGCCGCCAACTGATCGTCGTCTTCCAGCTGCGGATAGGCCCAGAGCCCAAGGCTGGTTCGGGCCAGCAACTGGTCGGCAGCCGCCGCACGCTGCCAGGCCTGCAGATGCCCTCGCCGCCAGAACACCCGAGCATCGGCCACCGAGGTGATGCCGTTGCGAGCCAACTCCTCCTGGCCGGCCAATACGGCCTGATAGTAGGTTTCCTGCAGTGCTTTGGAGGGAGGCAGCGCTTTGTCCATCACCAGGTCGCCGGCGTTGTCGAGGACAATACCGCTGGGCCGCCCCTGGGCATCCCGCAGAATCACCCCACCCTCAGGATCATCCTGAGCCTGTTCGAAGCCGGCCAGGCGCAGAGCTTCACTGTTGAGCCAGTAAGCGTGCGAAGTCTCTTCCATGATGGCCACCGGCCGATCCTGCGCGATCTGGTCCAGCAGTGCACGCGGGCTCTGCCCGCTCTGCAACAGGGTATGCAAGGCAAAGCCGCTGCCCAGCAACCATGTTCCTGATGCGGAATCGCTGCAGTCACCGATAGCGTCCAGCCACTGTTCAAGGCTCTCGTCGGCCTGCAGCGGACAGTCGGCCTGAGCCTCGGAGGAGGCATCCAGCACATGGGCATGGGTATCCTGAAAACCAGGCAGCACCAGACGCCCCTTCAGATCGACGAACTCGGTCCGGTCATCGGCATATTCCTCGACCTCGGCATCGCTGCCGACCGCCAGGATGCGGCCGTCCTCATCGATCGCCAGGGCCTGTGCCCAGGGCTGTTCATCGTTGACGGTATGGATGCGGGCGTTATGCAGTACCAGGCTGGCAGCCTGCTCCTCGGCAAAAGCGCAGGAAGCGACCAGCGTGAAGCAGGACAGGACAAGTCGTCGCATGGCACAAGACCACTCCAAAAAAGCCATGCCAGGCTAATCCGCAGCCAGTATTGCGGCATGCGCCAGTCCGAGGTGTGGGAGCGCATAACCAGCAATACCGGGATGGTGCTGCGCATCAACCAGGCATGGGGAAAAGGAGGGGCACACGTCACCCCTCATTGGAGCAAGTAAAGATCACACGCGCGGCATGTTCTTGGTCACGCAGTGGATGCCACCACCGCCAGCGGCGATCGGGTCGATATTGACCTGCACCACGGTGCGCCCCGGGTAGAGCTTGGTCAGCAGGTCCTTGCAGTACTTGTCCGCCGCCGCGTCGCCGAACTGCGGGGCGATCACCGCGCCGTTGATCGGCAGGTAGTTGATGTAGCCCGGAGCGAAATCCGGATTGTTCTGGGTGTAGACGTTGCTGCGCTTTTTCAGGGGCGGCGGCAGGGTGTGTACCACCAGCTTGCGGCCATCGGCATCGGTGGCGCTCTGCAGGATATTCAGGTGGGTGCGGGTCACCGCGTAGTCATAGGACTTCGGATCGTTGTCCAGATTGGCGATCACCACGCCCGGTTTGACGAAGCGCGCATAGAAGTCGACGTGGGCGTCGGTGATGTCCTTGTCCTTGATGCCCGGCAGCCAGATGATCTTGCGCAGACCCAGATTGGCTTTGAGCTCCGCCTCGATCTGCGCCTTGCTCATACCCGGGTTGCGGTTGCTGTTGACCCAGCAGCTCTCTGTCATGATCGCCGTGCCATGGCCATCGACCTCGATGCCGCCACCCTCGCCGGTCAGCTGACTGCCGATATAGGTCGCATCCAGCTCGTAGCTAAGGCTGTCGGCCACCTGCGTATCACTGCCAGAGGCCTGCTTACCGCCCCAGCCGTTGAAATTGAAGTCGACCAGACCGCGCCCACCCTGACCATCGACGACGAAGCAGCCGCCGTAGTCGCGCACCCAGATGTCATTGAGCGGCATCGTGAGAAATTGAATGTTGCTGGTGCCGCACTTCTGCTTGGCCAGACTCAGTTGGTTGGCGCGGCAGAGCACCGTCACCGGCTGGTACTTGGCGATGGTCTTGGCCAGCAGGGCAATGCAGTTGTTGACCGGGGTCGCCCAGTCTTCCCAGATTGCGGTGGACGCGGCGAAGGCGAGAAATACCCGTTCCTGCAGCGCATGCTCGTCCGGCATGTACCAGTTACCCGCCAGGGCGGCACGCACGCGCGGCGCACTCAGGCCCAACCCCAGGGTGGATACCGCACCCACGCCGGCCGCGAGGGTGAGCTGTTTGATGAATTCACGACGTGTCGACATGTTGCTGCTCTCTCCGTTGGTAGTGATTGGCTGACGCCCGCGACCGACTCCGAGGCCCGGCGCCGCCCTCCCTGGCGTGCGGCTCCCTCGAAGCGTTAGAAGGTCTTGTTCACACCCAGTACCAGGGTCGCCGAGCAGACGTCGTCGAAGCCCATGTAATTGAGGCACTCGCTGTCGGACAGGTCGGTGTCGATGTAGCTGGCCGACCAGTTCAGCCCCAGCAGCTCCTTGCTCAGCTTGACCTGCCACTCGTGGTAGCTGTCGCGAGTGTCGCCCTGGCTGTCGATGAACAGCGGGTCCTTGTAGTCGACCAAGCCATAGCGCAGATCCATGCCGATCTCCGCCGGCAGCACATGGCTGTAGCCGACGAAGCTGTAGAGCATGCTCTGGTTGCCGCCCAGATCGTCCGAGTAGTAGCCGCCAATCTGGAAGCCGTAGGCACTGAGCTTGCTGTAGACCTCGCTGTAGTTGAGGTCGCCCTGCCTGGGATAGGCGTACTTGTAGTAGGCGGTGTCCAGGCTGATGTCATCGCTGATCTGCCAGTTGTAACCGGCGAAATAGTCGATCTCCTGGCGGGTATCGCTGCCCAGGCCGAAGTCGACGTTGGAACTCCAGACCCCGGCATACAGCCCGCTGGCATGGCTGAGGGTGGCCGAGCCCTGCACGGCCGGGTCGTTCTGCGTCTGCGAGATGCCGCGTGTGCGGTAGTCGCTGTAGGCGCCGGCATCCAGGTACAGGCCGAAGTCCTGGTTCAACTCGATGGCCTGAGTGATCGAGGCCGCAGCGGACAGTGCGGCGGCAAGGCTGAGTGAGGCGAGTGGTTTCATGGAGCGCTCTCTTCTTGTTGTTTTTCGGGCCGAAGAAGCCCTCCGCCGGCAGCCGGAGCTGCGACGGTGAGGGCTAATCAGGGAACGGGGATCAGTGTTGGGCGGTCTTGAACGCCGTCCAGGCTCGCATGCGGGCACGCATATCGCGCTGAGGGATGTCCTTGCCGGGAATCAGCCGGGCGTAGGTCGCCTCATCCACGTAGATGTCCGGGTTGCCACGCATGTCCTCGGCCACCAGCGGACGGGCCTTGGCACTGGAAGTGGGGTAACCGGTGAAGCTGCTGATATCCGCCATGTTCTGCGGGCGCATGATGAAGTTGATCAGCGCGTAGGCGTATTCCGGATGCTGGGCATCCTTGGGAATGGCCATGGTGTCCATCCAGATGGTGCTGCCCTCGCGCGGGATGCGGTAGGCGAACTGCACCTTCTTGCCCGCGGCATCGGCACTGCGCTGAGCCTGGGTCATGTCGCCGCTGTAACCCAGCGACAGGCAGATATCACCATTGACCAGCTGGGTCACCGGCTGCGACTGGAACTTGCGGATGTAGGGTTTGATCGACTTGAGCAGCGCCGTGGCCTCAGCCAGATCCTCAGCCTTGCCACTGCGCGGCTCATGTCCGAGGTAGTTGAGCACCACGGCCAGCACCTCGTCGGGCGAGTCGATCATGGAGATACCACAGTCGGCGAACTTGGCTGCCAGCTCCGGCTTGAACAGCAGATCAAGACTGTTGGTCGGCGCATTCGGCATGCGCTGGTTGATCATCTCGACGTTGTAGGTCAGGCCGATCGAGCCCCAGGTGTAGGGCACCACGGCGTGGCGCGAGTAGGGGTACTTGGTCTGCAGCGCTTGCAGGCCCGGCTCGATGTCGTCCAGATGTTCCAGCTTGCTCTTGTCCAGCTTTTGCAAAGCGCCGGCACGCATCAGCCGCTCGGCCACGGTGTCGCCAGGGAAGATCAGGTCGTAGCCACTGTGGCCGGACATCATCTTGGCTTCCAGCGTCTCGCTGCTGTCCATGACGTCGTAGATGACCTTGATACCGGTTTCCTGAGTGAACCGGGTCAGGGTGTCCTCGGCGAAGTAGTCGGCCCAGTTATACAGCTTCAGGGTTTTCTCTTCGGCCTTGGCCGAAAGTACCGCACAGCCCAGTGCAAGGCTCAGCGAGCCAACCAACAGCTTGTTCAATGCGTTCATGCTCAGACTCCCGGCGTTTGCCAGTGGATATGCGTTTTCTGGCCGTCCAGGCCGAGCAGCGGGCCATACATTTCCGGCCGGCGGTCGCGGTAGACACCCCAGGTCAGGCGCTCTTCGCGCATGGCTGCCAGGTCCAGTTCACGAACCAGCACACCACTGGTGTCGCGATCGGCTTCAGCCAGCAGCTTGCCCTTGTGGTCGGTGATGAAGGACGAGCCATAGAAACTCATCTGCAACGCCGGGTCGGTGGTCGCCACTTCACGGCCGACACGGTTGGCGGCAATCACCGGCATGATGTTGGCGGCCGCGTGGCCACGCTGGGTCAGCTGCCAGTGATCGCGCGAGTCCAGCGCCGCAGCGCCCGGCTCGGAGCCGATGGCGGTGGGGAACAGCAACACTTCGGCACCCTGCAGGGCCAGACAGCGGGCCGTCTCGGGGAACCACTGGTCCCAGCAGATACCCACACCGATGCGACCGAAGGCGGTGTCCCAGACACGGAAGCCGGTATCGCCTGGGCTGAAGTATTCCTTCTCCTGATAGCCGATGGCGTTGGGGATATGTGTCTTGCGATACACCCCGAGCAGACGGCCATCGGCATCGGCCACAGTCAGCGAATTGAAGTAGGCATTGCCGGCCTTCTCGAACCAGGACAGCGGCAGTACCACACCCAACTCACCAGCCAGCGCGGCGAAGCGCTTGAGCAGCGGACTGCTCTTGTACTCTTCGGCCAGCGCCAGGTGCTTGTGGTCCTGCTCGATGCAGAAATACGGGGTGGCGAACAGCTCCTGCAGCAGGATCAGTTGCGCGCCTTTAGCAGCGGCTTCACGCACCAGTTCCTCGGCACGGTCTAGGTTCTGTTTCAGGTCCCAGCTGCAGGCAAACTGGGTGGTAGCGACAGTCAGCTTGCTCATGACTTCACCCCTTCAACGGCCAGGCCGGCTGCTGCTGGGTAATGCAATGCACACCGCCACCGCCATGGGCCAGTTGGTTGATCTGCACCGGAACCACTTCGCGGCCCGGGAAGGCCATGCGCAGGGTAGCGGCCGCCTCATCATCGGCGGCAATACCGTAAGCCGGCATGATGATGGCGCCATTGCAGATGTAGAAGTTGGTGTAGGAGGCACAGAACACTTCCGCCTCGGTGTCCACGGCGTCGGTGGCCTCATACAGGTCGATCAGCTCGAACTGACGACCACGGGCATCGGTAGCCAGCTCCAGGGCGCGACGGTTCTCACGCACCACCTCGGCATAGACCGAACCCTTGTCATGGGTGGCGTCGACCAGCAGCGCACCCGGCTTGGCGAAGGCGCACACACCATCCACATGGCCGTCGGTCATGTCGCCCGTAACGTATTGCGGATCGCCCGGCAGCCAGATGGTCTTCTTCACGCCCAGCAGGCGGGTGAAGACCTCTTCCATCTCGGCCTTGCTCATGCCCGGATTGCGGTTGGGGTTGAGCAGCACCGATTCGGTGGTGATCAGGGTGCCCTCGCCATCCACATGGATGGCGCCACCTTCATTGCTCAGCGGTGTGCCGAAGCACTCCAGACCCAGGCCGTTGAGGATGCGCCGGGCCAGGCTCTCGTCCAGATCATGGGCTGATTTTCCGCCCCAGGCATTGAAGCGCCAGCTCACACCGGCCAGCCCCAACTGCGGATGGCAGACAAAGCTGGGCCCGGAGTCACGGCACCAGCTGTCATTGATGGCCAGTTCGATCAGCTCGATATTGGCACCACACAGCTCGCGGGCACGGGCCACAGCGGACGGGTCGACCACCATTTTCACCGGTTCGAAGCGCGCAATGGCGTTGGCCACGCGGGCAAAATCAACCTGCACCTCGGCCAGAGTCACGCCCCAGCCCGACTCCCAGAGCGCTTTATTGTGCGGGAAGGCCATCCAGGTGGCGGCATGTGGAACCCATTCGGCAGGCATTACCCAGCCGTTGTGTACGTCGCTAGCAAACTGCATAAAAGTGCCTATCAATTAAGTCTTTGTTATCAAACAAAACCGCAGACGCGGTAATGACTTGCATGCTAGGCCTGTAAAAATGCAGCAACAAACGATAGATTTTGCGCAATTCTGATTAGCAGGACTTATCAATCATGCTCAAGCACTGGCCTCCCCTGAATGCCTTGCGCGGCTTCGAAGCGGCCGCCCGCCTGGGCAGCTTCCACAAGGCCGCCGAGGAGCTGCACCTCACCCAGTCGGCCATCAGCCAGCAGATCCGCAGCCTGGAAAGCTATCTGGAACAGCCACTGTTTTTCCGTCAGGGCCGCAGCGTGGCCCTGACCGATGCGGGCTTCGATCTGCTCAGCACCACCCAGGCGCTGCTGCAGCAACTGGCCGTGGGCATCCGTCGGCTTGAGCAGTACCGCAAACCCAATCAGTTGGTGGTCAACACCACTCCGGCCTTCGCCCGCCACTGGCTGGTTCCGCATCTGGCAGATTTTCATCAGCATCACCCGCAGATCGACCTGTGGCTGTTCACCAGTGACGAGGTACCGGACATGGCCACCCAGACCATCGATGTCGCCGTGCGCGATGACCTCACCGCCCAGGCCGAGTGCAACTACCGCGTCCTGCTGGAAGACCGCCTATTGCCGGTCGCTCACCCCAACGTGCTGAGCCAGCCCGCCGAGGCGCGCACCACCCTGCATGGCGAACGGGAAATGGACTGGAGCCACTGGCAGATACAGGGCGGCGCAGACGTGGGCCAGCACAGCCAGGGGCTGAATTTCTCCGACCCAGGCTTGCTGCTGGATGCCGCCAGCCAGGGGCTTGGCATCGCCCTGACCAGCGAGCTGCTGTCGAGCGAAGCTCGCGAACAAGGCACGTTGCAGCCACTGGTCGAACAGCGCGTGCGCGGTCCGCGCTGGAGCTGGCTGGTGCATCGCGACAGCGAGGCAGACCCGCTGACGGTCAGCTTCTGTCAGTGGCTGGCTGAGCGGCTTCAGTTGCCTCCGGCCGCTGCCACTCCGGCGGCATCCACAGGTGCCTGAGGCGCTGTAACAGAGGACCGGGGCGTGCCACATCGCGAGCCAGATCGACCCATTCGTGCAGGTTCAGCCACAGCGGGTTGAAGCTCTGTACCTGGCGCACGATGCCGTAGTCGACCTCCTCCTGCTCTTCGACGAAGGTGCCGAACAGGCGGTCGTAAATGATCAGGATGCCGCCGTAGTTGCGGTCGATGTACTGCGGGTTGCGGCCGTGGTGAGCGCGGTGGTGCGAAGGAGTATTGAAGAACCACTCGAACCAGCGCGGCAGCTTGTGCACCGCCTGGGTATGCACGAAGTACTGATAGGCCAGACTCACCGAGAGCATGAACAGCACCCACTCCGGTGCAAAGCCCAGCCACACCAGCGGCAGGTAGAACAGCCAGTTGCCGGCCACGCCGTAGAACAGGCTCTGGCGCATGGCGGTGGTGAAGTTCATGTGCTCCGAGCTGTGGTGCACCACGTGCGCCGCCCAGAACCAGCGGATGCGGTGACTGGCGCGGTGAAAGGCGT
This sequence comes from Pseudomonas fluvialis, assembly GCF_014207935.1. GTDB lineage: Bacteria > Pseudomonadota > Gammaproteobacteria > Pseudomonadales > Pseudomonadaceae > Aquipseudomonas > Aquipseudomonas fluvialis_A. The sequence goes on from NZ_JACHLL010000001.1 coordinate 265,613, forward strand.
AGTAGCACAGCTCCAGACCGAAGAAGAGCGCCACATAGGCCAGCGGCGTCATGCTGAAGTCCAGCACGCGGTGGGCATGCACCCAGTAATAGGCCGGCAGCACCAGCACCAGTACCAGCAACGCGTCGGCCAGCAGATAGATGCCGCCCAGGCCGAGGCTGGCCAGCGAATCACCCAGTCGGTAGACGCCGCGCTCACGCATTTTCAGCCACTCGGCGGCCAGGGTGGCGATAAACAGCGGGGTCAGAATCAGCAGCAGATCGCGACGCACATCGACGGCGCCCCACAGCTCGGCAAGCAATTCCATGGTCAGGCTCCACACGGTTTTCCAGTGCGCCAAGCGTGCGGCAAAAGCGCTGGCCAGGCTTGACCGTCCCCGCTATCTTTTTGACCAATCACGCCAACCTGCGAGTCCGCATGCGCATCGCCACCAGCTACGTCACCCTGCTCTACGAATACCTCGCGCGGCTAGGTGTCGACGGCCCGACTCTGCTCGGCCCGCCACCGGCCGGCAGCCACGGGCAGGTGCCGATGCCACTGTGGCAGAGCCTGCTGCAGCGCGCCGACATCGCCCTGCAACGCCCGGCACTGGGCCTGGAGATTGCCGCCGGCATCAGCCCGCGGCACTTCGGCGTGGTCGGCTATGCGGCACTGGCCTGCACCACTCTGGGCGAGGCGCTGCAGCGGCTGGAGCGTTTTCATGCCCTGGTGTACGACGTCAATCCGGCGCAGCTGCGCCTCGAAGGCGAGCAGGTCATCGTGGAATGGGGCATCGCCTGCGGCTGCCCGGGGCAGTTGGTCGATGAAACCGGCGTGGCGGCACTGGTGCAGCTGGCGCGCAACATGACAGGGCAGGCGCTGCCTGTCAGCGCCGTGGATTTCGTCAATCCGCCCCCAGCCGACCTAGCCCCCTACACCGCGTTCTTCGGCTGCCCGGTGCGTTTTGCCCAGCGCAGCACGCGCATCGTCCTGCCCCTGCACTACCTGCAGCTGCCGCTGCGCCAGGCCGACCCGGCCCTGCTGGCGCTACTCGACGCCCAGGCCGAGGGGTTCCTGCGCCAGCAGCAACAGGGCGGCCTGCTGCAGCAATGCCAGCAGGCGCTGATCCCGCTGCTGCGTGATGGCCGGGCCAGTCTGGCCGACCTGGCCAGCCAGCTGCACCGCTCGCCGCGCACCCTGCAGCGCCATCTGGGCGAACAGGGGCTGAGCTTCCAGCAACTGCTGGACGATACACGCCGGCAACTGGCCGAAGGCTACCTGCAGGACGCGCAACTGCCGCTCAGCGAAATCGCCGCCCTGCTCGGCTTCTCCCAGCAGAGTGCCTTCAGCCGCGCCTTTGCCCAATGGCACGGCAGCAGCCCGCGGGACTGGCGGCGCCGCGCCCGCCAACCCGGCACCGCCTCTCGCAACTAGACGCGCCGCGACCAGTCGTGACCAACCAGTCATACCAAAGTTGACCACGGCAAATTCACCCCTTCTCGCGATTGGAGGGTGCCCCGTGCGGCTCCTAGAGTGCCGTGCCGGATGTTGTCTCCCGGCAACCTACAACTACAAGATTCGTGGAGACCCGACCCATGCACAAACCCATGCACAAACGCTGCACCCTCGCCCTGGCCGGCATTACGGCCCTCACCTGCCTCAGCCTCACCCCTGCCGTCCAGGCAGCGGGCTACACCCAGACCAAGTACCCGATCGTACTGGTCCACGGCCTGACCGGTTTCGACAGCATCGCCGGCCTGTACGACTACTTCTACACCGTGCCCTTCAACCTCGAACGCAGTGGCGCCAAGGTCTATATCGCCAGCGTGGCAGCCTTCAACAGCAGCGAGCAGCGCGGCGCCGAACTGGTCAAGCAGATGACCCCCTGGGCCACCGCCAATGGCGGCAAGGTCAACCTCATCGGCCACAGCCAGGGTTCGCCGACCGCGCGTGTCGCCGCCGGCCTGCGTCCGGACCTGGTGGCATCGGTGACTTCGGTCGGCGGCGTCAACAAGGGCACCAAGGTGGCCGACGCCCAGGGCACCAGCCTGTATACCGCCGCCATTTCCAATGCCGTCGGCTACCTGGTCGGCATCATGTCCGGCAACTTCCATCAACAGGACGCCATCGCCGCCCTCAACTCCCTGACCACCACCGGCAGCGCCACGCTGACCAGCAAATACCCATGGGGCGTCAACACCAGCAGCAGCTGCGCCAAGTCCACCGAGGTGCAGAACGTCAAGGGCTACCCGATCCGCTACTACTCCTGGAGCGGTAACGCCGCCTACACCAACGCCCTCGACCTGGTCGATCCGTTCCTGGTGACCACCAGCGCGCTGATCGGCAGCGAGAAGAACGACGGCCTGGTCGGCGTCTGCTCCAGCTACCTGGGCCAGGTGATCGGCGACAGCTACAACATGAACCACATGGACGAGGTCAATCAGATGAGCGGCATCCGCGGCCTGACCGACCCCGTCGCGCTCTATCGCCAGCACGCAAACCGCCTGCAGCTCAAGGGCCTGTAACCGCGAACTGCTGACAGAACGGCCCGCGGCACTGCGCCGCGGCGCCAACAGCCGAGCCCATGCCCAAGGAGTTCGCATGCCCAACAAACCCGTCCTGCTGGCCCTGCTCGTTACGCCCCTGTTCGGCGTGGCCCTGGGTCTCGGCCTAATCCACTTCAACAGGGCACCGCCCACAGCGACACACAGCGCCAGACCCACGGTCGCGCCCGAACCGGTCAAGGCCAGCCCGGGCACCCCCACGCCAACGCCGGCGCACAGTACCGCGCGCGCGCCCGTGCTGGCCGAGCTGGGCCTGGAAATCCAGGTCGACGGCCGCGTGGCCGAAGACAGTGCCGGCAACCTGATCGTAGACCTGGCCCTGCGCGACTATCTCGACTTCTTCATTACCCAGGCAGACCGCGTCGGCCTGGCCAAGGCGCGCCAGGCCCTGCTGCTGGACGCCCAGGCACAGCTCAAGACGCCCGCGCACGAGCAGTTGCGCGAGCTGCTGCAGCACTATGTGAACTACCGCCTGGCACTGATGACACTCGAGCAGACACCGCTCGCGCCCCTGCAGGACGTGACCCAGGCCAGCCAGATCGGGCAACTCCGACAGATCGCCGAGCAGATCCAGCGCCTGCGCCGCGAACACCTGGGAGGCGCCGTCAGCGACGCCTTCTTCGCCGAGGAAGAAGCCTACGGCAGGCTGACCCTCGCGCGCCTTGAGCTGCAAGCCGACAGCCGCCTCAGCGAGGCCCAGCGCAACCAGGCCCTGGCGCAGCTGGAAACACAGATGCCGCCGGCCATCCAGGCCAGTCGTCAGCGCTACGCCGAGGAAACCCGGCGCATGAATGCCACCGCCAGGCTCCTCGCCGAGGAGCAGGACCCTGCGCGCGTGCGCGAGGTGCTGGCCCGCGACTATCCGCCCGAGGCCGTGGAGCGCCTGTTCCAGGAATACGAAGCGGACCGGGCCTTGCGCGGACGCTACCAGGATTACCGCGAGGAAGTCCGCCGCCTGGAAGCTGCGCCACTCGATGCGGCCGACCGTCAGGCCCAGCGCGAGGCCCTGCGCCAGCGCCTGTTCAGCCGCGAAGAGCAGGACCGCCTGCGCGTTCTGGAGCTGACCCAGGCCGAGGAATAGAGCCTCCGACGCTCAGCGGAACGGCGGCTCGTCGAAGCTGCGCAGCTTGCGCGAGTGCAGCGAGTCCAGCTGGCCACGCAGCAGATCGAGCGCGGCGATGCCGATGGCCAGGTGCTGGCTGACCGCACGCTGATAAAACCCTGTGGCTGAACCCGGCAGCTTGATCTCGCTGTGCAGCGGCTTGTCCGACACGCACAGCAGGGTGCCGTAGGGCACCCGCAGGCGGTAGCCCTGGGCGGCGATGGTGCCGCTCTCCATGTCCACCGCCACGGCCCGCGACAGGTTGATCAGCGCCCGTTCGTGGGCCCAGTGCAGCTCCCAGTTGCGGTCGTCGTAGGTCAGCACGGTGCCGGTGCGCAGGCGCTTCTTCAGCGCCTCACCACGCTCGCCGGTGACCTTGGCAGCGGCTTCCTGCAGGGCCTGCTGCACCTCGGCCAGCGCCGGGATGGGAATGTGCGGCGGCAGCACTCGGTCCAGTATTCCATCGCGGCGCATATAGGCATGGGCCAGCACGTAGTCGCCAATGGTCTGCGACTGCCGCAGGCCGCCGCAGTGGCCGATCATCAGCCAGCAGTGCGGGCGCAGCACGGCCAGGTGATCGGTGATGTTCTTGGCGTTGGACGGGCCCACGCCAATGTTGACCAGCGTGGTGCCGTGGCCGTCGTCGGCGATCAGGTGATAGGCCGGCATCTGGTAGCGGTGCCAGACCACGCCCTCGATGATCGCCTGCATCTCGCCCTCGTCCATGCCGCGCTCGACCAGCACATTGCCGGGCAGGACCATGCGCACGTAGCGGGTGTCGGCCAGCAGCTGATCCAGGCCATGGCGGATGAACTGGTCGACGTAGCGGTGGTAGTTGGTCAGCAGAATCCACGGCTGCACATGGCGCCAGTCGCTGCCGGTGTAATGCACCAGACGGCGCAGGGAGAAATCCACCCGCGCCGCGTCGAAAAGGGCCAGCGGCAGCGGGTCGATATTGGCCCAGTCGTACAGGCCGTCGGCGGTGCCGTCGCTGACCGTGGACAGGTCGGTACTGGGGAACACCCGCGCCAGCTCGGCAGCCGTCACCCCGGAGCCGGCCAGCTCGTCACCCTGCTCGACCACATAGGGGTAGGGAATGTTCTGCTGACTCAGGCCGACCTCGATGGTCACGCTGAAATCGGCCATCAGCGGGGTGAGCTGGTCCAGCAGGTAGCGGCGGAATTCATCCGGGTGGGTGACCGTGACGCTGTAGGTACCCGGCACCTGCACCTTGGCATAGGCGCGCACCGTACTCGGCACCTCGCCCTGGCAGTGGTAGGTCAGGCGCAGCTCGGGGTAGCGGAACTGTTCGCGCTCCAGGGCGCTGGGCTGCGCGCGCTCCTTGAGATAGCGCCTGAGCGCCTGACTCAGGGCTTCACGGGCCTGGCGGTGCAGCACTGACAGCCGCTCGACGGCCTCCTCGGCAGTGGCGGCCACCACGAACTCGTTGAACAGCATGGCACTCATCAACCGTCTCCTGGCAAAACCCTCTGCGCCTATCTTGCCCAGTGCCGGGCCGGCGAAGCCAGTACTGCTTGCGTCGCGCCGAGCGGTATTGGGCTCTGCCCGGCAAATCCAGTATGGTGGGGCACCCTCACTGCATACACGCTGCCCATGACTCGTTCATTACTTCACTCCGCCCTGTTCTGCATCACCGCCTTCGGCGCGCCACTGGCGCTGGCCAGGGTCGAGGTCAAGCCGGTACAGCACAAGACGCTGGGCCCGATGCTGGTGGCCAAGGTGGCCGAGGAGATCAGCCCCGGCGATTACGAAGTGCTCCTGCGCGGCATCACCGGCAACCCCGGTCGCTATGTGAAGAAGATCGTGCTGCTGGACAACATCGGCGGCAGCGTGCCGGAAGCCATGCGCATGGGTCGCCTGCTGCGCGAGTCCGGGTTCGATGCGCTGGTACCGTCCACCGGCGTGTGCCAGGGCACCTGCGTCTACCTGCTGGCCGCCGGCCGCGACAAGACCGTGAAAGGCTACGTCGGCCTGCACAAGCCGCCCTTCGCCAGCGGCGACTCGGTGTTCTCCGGGCTGACCTACCAGGGCGTGCGCTACAGCCCGGCGGCCTACTTCCGCGAGATGAACATCCCCACCGCCCTGCTCGAAGACATGCAGCGCATCGAGCCGCGCAACATGCGCGTACTGTCCCAGGCCGAGCTGGCGCGCTATCGCCTGAACTGAGCCCGCTACTGGCGGGCTACTGCGCGGGCCTTGAGCGCCTGACGCACCTGGCCCTGCAGCTGGTAGGCCGGCGCCTCCAGACCGCGGTAGTCGCGGGCATAACGTGCGGCGAACTGGTCGACGCCCAGTTGCCGATACTGCTCCACATGCTTGAGTTCATGGGCCCACAGCGCAACGTCATCACGAGCTTCGGCCGCGTCGCGAAAGACGATCACATCGACCAGGGTCACCGCGCTGACATCCGGGTTCTGCATCAGGGTGTGAGCCATGTTCAGCTCCACCGGATCACCGACCTTGAAGCGCACCGAATCCAGCACGGCAAAGTCGAAGTAGGGCTCCAGCTCGGCGCGGATATGCAGCGGAATCGGCTCGACACCACTGGCCAGCAGACGATGGCGAGATTGCACAATCCAGTCGCGCAGACCGCTGCTGGCCAACTGATGTAGATCATCCAGCCCCGGGGCATCCTGCGGCGCGCAGAAACAGGCCAGCAGGCACACCTGCTGCTGGCCGGCCGGGCAACCGGCCGCCTGGACGCCAGCGCTCAACAGCGTGCTCAATGCCAGCAGAGAAAAGGACTTCAGGGCTTTCACAGACACTCCACGACAGGCCACCAGTTGGCTGTCTGCTCTGACAGCGCGGGCGACAGTTTGTCACCCGCGCGTGTTCAGGAGAATGCGTGATACAGACTCAGCTCAGATGCGGCGTGCTGCGTGCCAGCAGGGCCGCCACATCGACGCCCCGTGGCAGGGTGCCGTAGACACGTCCGCGCCCTTGCAGGCGACTGGCGATGAAGGCATCGCTGACCGTGGCATTGCCGGCTTCCAGCAACAGCTTGGCCTGCAGCGCCACCGCCACATCCTCGGTGAGCTGGCGGGCGCGGTACTGGATGTCGGCCGTGTCGCTGAAGTCGTTCTTGAGCTGGCGGATATGCGCCGCCAGGCGCGCATCGCCATGGCCGTCGCCCAACTCATGGAACAGCGCATCAAGCACGCCCGGTTCCTTGGACAGGGCGCGCAGCACGTCCAGGCACTGCACGTTGCCAGAGCCTTCCCAGATGGAGTTGACCGGCGCTTCGCGGTACAGGCGCGGCAGGATGGTTTCCTCGACATAGCCGGCGCCGCCCAGGCACTCGCTGGCCTCGGCCACCATCTCCGGCGCGCGCTTGCAGATCCAGTACTTGCCGATGGCCGTGACCAGGCGGGCGAACTTGGCTTCCTGCTCGTCGTGCGGGTTTTCCAGCGCTCGGCCCATGCGCATGCACAGCGCCAGCGCCGCCTCGCTTTCCAGGGCCAGGTCGGCCAGCACGTTCTGCATCAGCGGCTGCTCGGCGAGAACCTTGCCACCCACCTGGCGATATGCGCAGTGGTGCGCGGCCTGGGTCAGCGACTGACGCATCAGGCTGCTGGAGCCCACCATGCAGTCGAAGCGGGTCATGGCCACCATCTCGATGATGGTCGGCACGCCGCGGCCTTCCTCGCCGATCATCCAGGCCAGCGCGCCGCGGTATTCGACCTCGCTGGAGGCGTTGGCCCAGTTGCCCAGCTTGTTCTTCAGGCGCTGCACGTAGAACTGGTTGCGCGTGCCATCCGGGCGGTGACGCGGCAGGAGGAAGCAGGACAGGCCCTTGTCGGTCTGCGCCAGGGTGAGGAAAGCGTCGCACATGGGCGCCGAGCAGAACCACTTGTGCCCGACCAGCTCGTAGGCCTGGCCCGGACCGCCGGCTCCCACCGGGTAGGCGCGGGTGGTGTTGGCGCGCACGTCGGTGCCGCCCTGTTTCTCGGTCATGGCCATGCCGATGGTGACCCCGGCCTTCTGCGTCATCGGCACATTGCGCGGGTCGTACTCGGTGGCGAGGATCTTCGGCAGCCAATGCTCGGCGATGTCCGGCTGCAGCTTGAGCGCCGGCACGGCGGCGAAGGTCATGGTCAGCGGGCAGCCACTGGCGGCCTCGGCCTGGCTGTGCAGGTAGGTCAGACCGGCGCGGGCGACATGGGCACCGGCGCGTGACTCGGTCCAGGGCAGCGACGGCAGACCATGCTCGACGGCCGTGCGCATCAGCTCATGGTAGGCCGGATGGAATTCCACCAGGTCGATGCGGTTGCCGTAGCGGTCGTGGGTCTTGAACTGCGGCTTGTGCTCGTTGGCCAGAAAACCAGCCGCCATCAGCGGCCCGCCGGCCAGGGCGCCGTAGGTGTCCAGACGCTGCTCGGCCCAGCCGGCACCGAAGCGGCGGCTCCACTCCTGCAACGGCAGGTCGAGGCGGTAGAGGTTGGCGCCATCCAGGCTGGGAACCTGGTTGAACACCTCATGGGTTTCAGCGAACTGGTGCAGGCTCATCGGGCAATCTCCACGGGCTGGTTTTCTACAGGCAGCATTTGTGCAGGCATTTTTTCTACAGGCTGAATATTCGATGACAGTTGCGCGCCGACTGCGCGCAGACAGAAGTTGCTCAGCCCCTGGCTGACTGCCGCCAGGTCCATGCTGGGCGCACCGGATTCACGGGCCGCGCGGGCCGCCGGCGACAGCGGGCCGACCAGCGCCTCGGCGATCGCACCGACCAGGCAGGCGGCGCTCAGGCTCAGCGAGTCGACCTGGAACTGGCCCAGGCGCCGCCCCTCCTCCAACAGGCTGGCGAACAGCTGGGCATAGGCCTCGCGAAAGCGCAGGCGCTGCTCGTCGACCTCGGGCTCGACCGGCTCGGCGATCAACGCAAAGGCCAGCTGGCGACTATGCCAGGCGCGCTCGGCAAAGCCCCGAACGCCGGCCAGCAGGCGCTCGCAGGGACTGCCCGGCGCGTCGAACACCGCCGCCAGGGCATCCACCTCACGCTGACTGGCACGGGCAAACACCTCGGAGGCCAGCTCGCCCTTGCGGCTGAAATGGCGGTACAGACTGCCGGTGGCGATCCCGACCTCGGCGGCCAGCCCCTGCATGGTCAGAGCGGCAAAACCGCCGGCGGCCACCTGGGCATGAGCACAGACGAGGATATGCTCGCGCAGCTGCTGATCGCGTTCGACACGGGCCGTGGTGGTACGGTAAGCCATACTCTGAATCCTGATTCACATCTTGCAGCAGTGAATCACGACCAGCAGCACAGGCAAAGGGGGATTTGTGCCAAAGCGCCCGGCCGATCCGGCCAGGCCCAGAGACAGACCCAGACATAGAGGCAGGGGGCGCCGTCAGCGGGCGATAACTGCCTCGCTTGGCGCGGCGCACAGCACCCAGTCGTGCAGCAGCACCTGCAGCTCGGCGAACTTGACCGGTTTGGCCAGGTAGTCGTTCATGCCGGCGGCCAGGCAGCGCTCGCGATCACCGCTGTGACTGTGCGCGGTCACCGCAATCACCGGCACCTCGGCACAGCCTCGCAGGGAGCGCAGCGCGCGCGCGGTGGCAAAGCCGTCCATCACCGGCATCTGGCAATCGAGCAGCACCGCATCCACCGTCTCGCGGCGCAGCAATTCGATGGCCTCGGCACCGTTGTCGGCCGTGCGCACCTGATAGCCGAGCTTGAGCAGCATGCCGCGGGTCACCAGTTGGTTGATGGCATTGTCTTCCACCACCAGCACCACGCACTGCCCCGGCTCGCGAACGGGCGTGCCCTCACGGCGCAGGCGCGGCGGCGCCTGCTCGGCGCGCGTGCGCAGCGGCAGGCCGACCGGAACGCGCAGGGTGAAACAGCTGCCCCGACCAGGCTCACTGCGCTGTTGCAGCTCGCCGCCCAGCAGCAGGGCCAACTGGCTGCTCAGGGCCAGGCCGATGCCCAGGCCACCGTATTCGCGGGTCATGGAGCCATCCAGCTGGCGGAAGCGCTGGAACAGGGAACCGCCGGCCTGCTCGGTAAAGCCGATACCGCTGTCTTCGACCTGCACGCAGAGGGTCAGCCCACTGCTACTGGCCTGCTCGCCATGCACGCGCAGAATCACCCGCCCCTGCTGGGTGAACTTGACCGCGTTGTCCAGCAGATAGCCAAGCGCCTGGGCCAGCTTGGCAGCATCACCCTCAAGGGTATCGGACAGGCTGTCATCCAGTTGCAGTTCGAAGTTCAGGCCCTTGTCGTGGGCGCGCCCGGCAAACTGCACGCGCAGGCTGTCGAGCAGCGCGCGCAGGCTGAATGGCTCGCGCCGCGGGTACAGCTTGCCGGCCTCCAGCTCGGTGAGCGCGAGGATGTCGTTGACCATGTGCATCATGTCACGCGCCGAACGCACGGCCGTTTTGTGGTACTGGGCCAGTTCGATGTCCATCGTCACCGTCTGCATCAGCTCCAGCGAGCCGATCACGCCATTCATCGGGGTGCGCAGTTCATGGGTCACGGTGGAGAGGAACTCGTCCTTCAAGCGGTTGTTGTTGGCCAGCTCCTCGTTGAGCATGGCCAGCTTGCGACTGGACTCCTGAAGGATGCGCGTACGTTCCTCCTTCATCGCATTGATGCGGTCGGCCAGTGCCAGCGACAGCAGGCCGACCTCCAGCGCCGAGCCCAGCTGGCTGGCATACATGGTGAAGAACATGTTCGGCAGGTAGCCCAGCACCATCAGGGTATTGATCAGGCCGCCGATCAGGAACGCCGACCAGGCGAAGATGAAGTAACGGGCCACGCGCATGCCACGCCACCAGGAGATCAACCCGGCGCTGAAGATCACCAGGGTAAACACCAGCGCCAGCAGGGTGGCGAGGCGCAGCGCCAGAGCGTAACTGGCCACCAGTGCCAGCAGCATGACCAGGCCACCGGCCAGCATCATCAGGCGGAGGGTGCGATCGACCCAGGGACTGTGCTCGGCGGTGTGCAGGAAGCTACGGGCGAACTGGCAGCCGAACAGGGCCGCCGAGCCGATCAGGAACGGCGTCGAGGCATTCGCCCACCAGGGACTGTCAGGCCAGAAATACTGCACCCCGGCGCCGTTGACCGAGACCTGATACAGACCGAACGAAGCGATGTAGAGGATGTAGTAGAGGTAACTGGTATCGCGCACGCTGATGTAGATGAACAGGTTGTACACCAGCATCACCAGCAACACGCCGTAGATGATGCCCAACACGTAGATACGGCCTGGCTGAGCCTCCAGGTAGGCCTGGGTCGACCATAGGTTGAGCGGTGCCTGGATCGAACCCTGGCTCTGCAGGCGCAGGTAGATGCGTTTGTGCTCACCTGGCTGGAACTGCAGGGGGAAGACGTAGTTGTTCTGCTTGATCAGGCGCGTGGCAAACGGCAGGGCATCGCCAGTCTGCGCGACACGCTGCAAGCCACCCCACAGGTCCGGCACGTAGAGGTCCAACTGATCCAGCGGCGGATAGGCCAGTTCGAGAAGCCACTCCCGGCTGCCTTGCCCCTGGATCGGCTGGTACTGCAGATCCAGGCGCAACCAGAACACCGAGCGCGAATAGCCGGCGTTGAGTACATCCTTGTCATGCCGGCGGAAACTGGCCTCCAGCGCCGCCGAGGTGATATCGGTCAGCGCCGTATTACCGCGCACATCCTCGAACACCGCGATTTCGCGGCCCAGCGGCACCTGCCGGGCATGCTCGTCGAAGATGACCGCACCAGCCAGCTGGGCCCAGCAGAGAAACAACAGGGTTAAGAAATAGCGCATTGCCACACTCGTCGATTGCTACGTTTCCGGCGCACGGCGGGACGAGCCGGGTCCAGGCGCTAGGGAGTTGGGATAGAAGAAATCTAGCACAAGCGTGCTGCAAAAAATGTTCTGAATCGGCCATGCACATACGCTTCGCGCCAGCAATACCGCAGGGTACGAAGGGGAACCTGGCGGTCACACCGATTTCGGTCTGCCCTACGGTTGGTGGTAAGCTGCGCCGCCATGAATACCTACCCTTCCCGCCCCGTTGTCCTCTGTCTGTCCGGCCACGACCCGAGTGGTGGCGCAGGCCTGCAGGCGGACATCGAAGCCCTGCTCGCCCAGGGTTGCCATGCCGCGCCCACGGTCACCGCGCTGACCGTGCAGGACACGGTGAATGTCTCCGACTTCCGCGTGCTCGACCGCGCCTGGGTCATGGCTCAGGCCCAGGCCGTGATCGCTGACCTGCCGGTGGCCGCCGTCAAACTGGGCATGCTCGGCTCGGTGGAGATGGTCGATACCGTGGTCGAGCTGATGCAACAGCTCCCCGGCATCCCCCTGGTCTGTGATCCGGTGCTGCGCGCCGGCGGCGGCGGCTCGCTGGGCAAGGATGATGTCGGCTACGCCATGCGCGAACGCCTGCTGCCGATCGCCGCCATCGCCACGCCGAACCTGCCGGAAGCGCGCATTCTGGCCGAACTGCCGGAAGGCACGGCGGACGAATGCGCCGAGAAACTCTCGCCCTTCTGCCGGCACCTGCTGATCACCGGCGGCCACGGCGACGAGACCGACATCCACAATCGACTCTATGTGCGCGACGGCGACAGCCACACCTTCACCTGCGTGCGTCTGCCCGGCAGCTACCACGGCTCCGGCTGCACCCTGGCCAGCACCCTGGCCGGCCGCCTGGCCCTGGGTGAAGAACTGGTCAGCGCCGTGCGCTCGGCGCTGGATTACACCTGGCGCACCCTGCGCGATGCCGAGCAACCCGGCCGTGGCCAGTATGTGCCGCGTCGCCTGCCGCTGGATTTCTCGCAATGAAGAGCCGTTCGTGAGCAGCAAACTGCGCGGCCTGTATGCCATCACCGACAGCCATCTGCTGGCTGACGGCAAGCTGCTGCCTTATGTCGAAGCTGCTCTGAAAGGCGGCGCGCGCCTGCTGCAGTACCGTGACAAATCTGCCGACCAGGCACGCCGTCTGCGCGAGGCCGAGGCCCTGCGCGAGCTGTGCCGGCAGTACGGCGCCGACCTGATCATCAACGACGATGCCGAGTTGGCCGCGCGCCTGGGTGTCGGCGTGCATCTGGGCCAGAGCGACGGTTCGCTGGCCGCCGCCCGCGCCCTGCTGGGCCCCAAGGCGATCATCGGCGCCACCTGTCACGCCCAGCTGGAACTGGCCGCCACCGCCAACCGCGAAGGCGCCAGCTACCTGGCCTTCGGCCGTTTCTTCAACTCGCAGACCAAGCCCGGCGCACCGGCCGCCAGTGCCGAGCTGCTGAACCAGGCCCGCGCCCACTTCAATCTGCCGCTGGTGGCCATCGGCGGCATCGACCTGGACAACGCCGGCCAGTTGATCCGCGCCGGCGCCGACCTGCTGGCCGTGGTCCATACCCTGTTTTCCGCGCCCTCCGCCGCCGAGGTGGAGCGCCGAGCACGCGCCTTCAGCGTGCTGTTCCCGTCATCCTGATTCGAGAGAGAGCTGCCATGTCCCGTTCCGAAACCCTGTTCGCCAACGCCCAGAAGCACATCCCCGGCGGCGTCAACTCGCCTGTGCGCGCGTTCCGCAGCGTCGGTGGCACGCCGTTGTTCTTCAAGCACGCCGAAGGCGCCTATGTGGTGGACGAGGACGACAAGCGCTATGTCGACTACGTCGGCTCCTGGGGCCCGATGATTCTCGGCCACGCCCACCCGGACGTGCTCGACGCGGTGCGCAACCAGCTGCAACACGGCCTGTCCTACGGCGCGCCGACCGCCATGGAAACCGAGATGGCGGACCTGGTGTGCAACATCGTGCCGTCCATGGAGATGGTGCGCATGGTCAGCTCCGGCACCGAGGCGACCATGAGCGCCATCCGCCTGGCCCGTGGTTACACCGGCCGCGACGCCATCATCAAGTTCGAAGGCTGCTACCACGGCCACTCCGACAGCCTGCTGGTGAAAGCCGGTTCCGGCCTGCTGACCCAGGGCGTGCCGAGTTCGGCGGGCGTGCCGGCGGATTTTGCCAAGCACACCCTGACCCTGCCGTTCAACGACCTGGCCGCCGTCGAGCAGTGCCTGGCCGAAGTCGGCTCGACCGTGGCCTGCATCATCGTCGAGCCGGTGGCCGGCAACATGAACTGCGTGCCGCCGGCGCCGGGTTTCCTCGAGGGTCTGCGCGAGCAGTGCGACAAGCACGGCGTGGTGCTGATCTTCGACGAGGTGATGACCGGCTTCCGCGTTGCCCTGGGCGGCGCCCAGGCGCACTACGGCGTCACCCCGGACCTGTCTACCTTCGGCAAGATTGTCGGCGGCGGCATGCCGGTCGGCTGCTTCGGCGGCAAGCGCGCCATCATGGGCTGTATCGCTCCGCTGGGCCCGGTCTACCAGGCCGGCACCCTGTCGGGTAACCCGCTGGCCATGGCCGCCGGCCTGACCACCCTCAAGCTGATCAGCCGTCCGGGCTTCCACGCCGAACTGACCGACTACACCCGCCGCATGCTGCAAGGCCTGCAGGAGCGCGCCGATGCCGCCGGCATCCCGTTCGTCACCACCCAGGCCGGCGGCATGTTCGGCCTGTATTTCAGCGGTGCCGACGACATCGTCACCTTCGACGACGTGATGGCCAGCGATGCCGAGCGCTTCAGGCAGTTCTTCCACCTGATGCTGGAAGGCGGCGTGTACCTGGCCCCGAGCGCCTTCGAGGCCGGTTTCACCTCTATTGCCCACGGCGATGCCGAGCTGAAGCTGACCCTGGACGCCGCCGAGCGCGCCTTCGCCCGGCTCAAGTGATGCTTGGTCCGGCCGCCCGCACTGCTCCATAATGACGACAGTTGCGGCCGACCGGCCGAATTACACGGAATTGCCCATGAACGGCACCTGCCGCGCCCTGTTGATCGGGGTGGCCCTGACACTCACCCCAACCCTGCTACTGGCCGAGGGCAACTCGCTGCTGGTGCCGGCGCTGGGTCGCTGCACCCTGAACACCGTGGCCGAGCAGCGCAGCGAGGCTCTTGCCGCCTGCGAGGCTTACGCCAAGGGCGGCGACAGCAAGGCCCAGTTCGAACTGGGCGAGTATTACTACAACGGCCAGCTCACCCCCCAGGATCTTCAAAAAGCGCTGGCCTGGTTCGAGCAGGCGTCGCTGCAGGGCCACGCGCAGGCCCAGTGGCGCCTGGGCCTGATGTTCGCCCGCGGCGAGGGTGTGCCCGCCAACCGCGTGCAGGCCTTCATCGTACTGAAGATGGCGGCCATCAATGGCGCCGAAGACGCCATGGACAGCGCCGACCAGTTGGCCCAGCAGATGAGCCGAGAAGAGCTGCAGGCCGCCAACCAGGTGCTCAGCCAGATATTCCGCAACTACCTGCAGGACATCCAGGGCCTTGGCAGCACACCGGATTTCAACGTCAAACCCTGACTATTGCGCTGATCGAGACAATCAACCACGCGCGCTCACCGGCTCGACTAGGCTTAAGCCTGTCTTCCCGTGGAGTCAGCGCCATGTTTATTCCCACTGTTCTGCAATGCCTGCTGGCGGCTTATGCCTGTGCCTGTAGCGGTTGTGACGGCGAGTCCAGCGTGCATTGACAGCCGTTTGAGGCAGCAAGAAGCCCATGCCCCTGCAATCGATCTGCGTGTTCTGCGGCGCCAGCCTCGGGCATGACCCGGCCTATCAGCAGGCCGCCGAGGCCCTCGGCCGCACCCTGGCCGAACGCGGCCTGCGCCTGGTCTATGGCGGCGGAGAGGTCGGCCTGATGGGCAAGCTGGCCGATGCCGTGCTGGCCGCCGGTGGCGAGGTGATCGGCATCATTCCGCAGAGCCTGCAACGTTCGGAAATCGGCCACAAGGGCCTGACCCGCCTGGAGGTGGTCGACGGCATGCACGCACGCAAGGCACGCATGGCCGAACTGAGCGACGCCTTCATCGCCCTGCCTGGCGGTCTGGGCACCCTGGAGGAGCTGTTCGAGGTGTGGACCTGGGCCCAGCTCGGCTATCACGCCAAGCCCCTCGGACTGCTGGATGTCGCCGGTTTCTACCAGGGCCTCAGCGCCTTTCTGGATCAGACCGTCAGCGCCGGTTTCATCCGCCCACCCCATCGTGGCCTGCTGCATCAGGCCGAAGACCCGGCACAGCTACTTGATCTGCTGCAACAGCAACAGGGCACCGTCACGCCCAAATGGGATGCCCGGCAACCGATCTGACGCACAATCGGCACCAAGCAAACGGGCGGCCAAGGCCGCCCGCATTGCCCCGCCGCGAGCCTTCAGCTCTGCTGCACGATTACCGTCTGCGCCGCCATCGGCGCCGGGAAAGCGGCTCCGCCCAGGGCATCCTTGAGCAGTTGATTGGTGGCGAAATATACCGACCAGTAATGCTCCGGCTTGCAGTAAGGACGCACCGCCAGCACCGGGCCCACCAGGTTGAACTCGAGTATCTCCACATCCACCGCCGGCTGCGACAGCACATTGGGCTGCTGGGCGATCTTGTCCTTGAGCAGAGCAATCGCCGCCTTGTAGTCGGCCGCACCCGACAACTGAGCCGTCAGATCGACGCGGCGAAACGCCGTGGCGGTGAAGTTCTGGATGTTGTCGGAGAAGATCTTGTTGTTGCCCACCAGGGTCAGCACATTGTCAGGGGTGGTGATGGTGGTGACAAACAGGCCGATCTCCGTCACCGTGCCGGTCACACCGCCGGCGCTGATGAAATCACCGACCTTGAACGGGCGCAGGACAATGATGAAGCCACCCGCCGCCAGGTTGGCCAGCAGCCCCGACCAGGCCATGCCGATAGCCACGCCGACGGCAGCGATCAGCGCAGCGAAGGTGGTGGTCTGCACCCCGAAATAACCGAGGATGCCAATCACCAGGAGGATGTTGAGGGTCACGGTGATGAACGAACCGATATACCGCAGCACGGTCGGATCGGCCTTCTGCCGCTCCAGCGAGCGCTGCACCATGCCCACCGCCGTGCCGATCAGCCAACGACCGATCACCCAGAAGGCAATGGCCGCGAGGATCTTCACGCCGAAGCTGGTGGCGTAGTGCATACCTAGGTCCATCAGGCTTTGTGCCTTCTCGACGGACAGGTTGTTGAGGCTGATTTCTTCCATGGTCAAGCTCCTGCTGAGTGATCGTAGACAAGCCAATCTACTCTGAAGAAACTGCCCGCAGTGATCTGGAGCATGGTCAAGCGCCCCGGAGCCTCGCTACTCTTGCAGAGTACGTTTACCCGCACCGTGCAGCTCGGGCGTGACGCCAGGGATCTGCAACCCATACGAGGACAACGCAATGAGCAAGCAGCATAAGGACGCGGCGCCAAACAAGGCAACCGCCGGCGCGAAACTGTCACGCAAGGAGTACGACGCCGAACTCAAGCGCCTGCACGTGGAGCTGGTCAAACTGCAGAACTGGGTACAGGCCAAGGGCCTCAAGGTCATCGTGGTCTTCGAAGGCCGTGACGGCGCCGGCAAGGGCGGCACCATCAAGGCACTGACCGAGCGGGTCAGCCCACGGGTTTTCCGCGTGGTCGCGTTGCCAGCGCCGACCGAGCGGGAGAAGAGCCAGATGTACGTGCAGCGTTACATCCAGCACTTCCCGGCGGCCGGTGAAGTGGTGATCTTCGACCGCAGCTGGTACAACCGCGCCGGCGTCGAGCGGGTCATGGGATTCTGCAGCGACGAACAGGCCGATAAGTTCCTCAAGGGCGTGTCGCTGGTGGAAAAGGCCATGGTCGAATCCGGCATCATCCTCATCAAGTACTGGCTGGAGGTCAGTCAGGAAGAACAGGAACGGCGCCTACGCGACCGTATCGAAGACGGCCGCAAGACCTGGAAACTCACGCCCATGGACGTCAAGTCGTTCACCCGCTGGGATGACTACACCCAGGCCCGCGACGACATGTTCGCTGCCTCCGACACCAGTTGGGCGCCCTGGTTCATGGCCCACTCCGAGGACAAGAAGCGCGTGCGCCTGAATATTCTCAGCCACCTGCTGGAGCAGATTCCCTACGAGGACCTGCCGACAGAGAAGGTCAAGCTGCCCAAGCGCAGCAAGCCCAAGGTCAAAGCCAAGCCCTACCCGTTCAAGCTGGTGCCCGCGCGTTTCTGAGCATTGCCAAGACAGGCGGAGTCAGCCCTGCGCCTGTCTGCTCAGCTGGCCTACACTGCAAGAAGTACCGCCCGCAGGAGCCGCCATGCCGCTACGCCAGATAATCCCTGTTCTGCTACTGAGCCTGCTCAGCCTGCCGCTGCAGGCCGAGCCGCTGCTGCGCATCCTCGCTTGGCCCGGCTATGCCGACCCGGATCTGGTGCGCGTCTTTGCCGAACAGGAGGACGTCGAGGTCGAAGTCACCCTGGTGGGCAGCGACGACGAGCTGCGCCAGAAGCTCAGCGCCGACAACGGCAGCCACTACGACGTGATTGCCGCCAATACTTCGGAAATCCGCCACTTCACCGAGCAGCAGCTGCTCCAGCCGGTACGCCTGGACAACCTGCCCAACCGCAATCGCCAGTTGCGCCAGTTCCGCCAGCTCAGCGACATCCCTGGCCTGTTCAAGGATGGCGAGGCCTACGGCATCCCCTACACCTACGGCGAGATGGGGCTGATCTACAACCGCGATCTGGTCACCACACCACCCGACTCGCTCAGCAGCCTGTGGGACCCGCGCTGGCAAGGCCAGGTGCTGGCCTATGACGGCAGCAGCCACAACTTCTCCCTGACGCGCCTGAAACTGGGCAAGCCACCCTTCACAATTCCCCAGGCCGACCTCGGCGAAACCCTGCAGCAACTGGTGGCCCTGCGCCGCAACGTGCTGGGTTTCTACAGCCTGCCGGAAGAGTCGGTGACCCTGTACAAACGCCATAAGGTCGCCCTGATCCTGGCCAACTACGGCCGCCAGCAACTCAAGCTGCTGCGTGATGCCGGGGCCAACGTCGACTACGTACTGCCCCGCGAAGGCGCCCTGGCCTGGCTCGACTGCTGGGCCATCAGCCGGGCCACGCCACAACGGCGCCTGGCCGAACGCTGGATCGACTACAGCCTGGACCCGGTGGTCAGCCGGGCCCTGAGCGAGCGCCAGGGGCTGGGCAACACCCTCGAACCCTTGCCCGGCGGCAGCAACGCACCGCTGCTGATCTGGCTGGAACCGGTGGAAAACGCCCAGCAGCGCGCCCAGCTGTGGCAACGCATTGTCGCCGGTGAGCGCCCGGAGAATCTGACCCGTCCATGAAGCCTGCCTCCCCATGAAGTACGCATTCCCATGAAGCTGGGCATCAGCGTCAAACTCACCGCGCTGCTCAGCCTGTTTGGCCTGCTGCTGACCGGCCTGGCCAGCTATTACCTGTTCAGCAGCAGCCAGCAGATCCTGATCGACGCGGCCAAGCGTGACCTGCAGACCGCCAACCAGGTACTGGGGCGCAACCTGCAACTGAGCCTGCAGGGCTTTGCCAATGACGCTCGTGTGCTGGCCGAACAATCGCAACCCCTAGACGTGCTGGAGCAACGACCTGGCCGCGAACTTGAAGAGAAAGAGCTGGTCGGCCTGTTTCAGGCGCTGCTGGCGGTTCATCCGGAGTACCGGCGCATCCGCCTGGTCACTGCCCGTGAACACGGACTGGAGCGCATCAGCGTGGATCATCAGGGGCCGGCCGACGCCAACAGCCTGGGCGAGAAAGGCCACTTCCCCTATGTCTTCGAGACCCTGCGTCTGGCGCGTGGCGAGCAGTACTTTTCCGATATTGCCCAGCACGGCAGTGGCTCCGCCGAGGCCATGACCCTGCACATCGGCAACCCCGTGTGGAATCAGGCACCAGAGGCACTCGGCCTGATCCTGCTGAGCATCGATGTGCAGGCCCTGTTCCTGCGCCTGGAAAGCGAGCTGCCCGACTATTATCAGGTTTTTCTCGCCAACAGCCAGGGCGACCTGCTGCTCTACCCCGACGGCAAGAACCGCCAGGCCAGCCTCCACGGCCCACAGTACCGACTACACGAAGAACTGCCACTGACCCGCAGCCTGGTCGAGGGCGAGGCGCAGAACCTGCTCACCCGCCTACCGGCCACACGCAAGCAGCCGGAACGAATTGCCGCGTTCACCCGCGTGCGCATCGACGAGCGCAGCCCCAACAGCGTGCTGCTGCTCGGCATCGCCATCCCCGAAGCCCACATCCTGCGCGAATCGCAGCGACTCGGGCAGCGCAGCGTGCAGATCGTCATCGCCCTCAGCGTGCTGACCCTGTTGCTGGCCCTGCTGCTGGCACGCGCCCTGACCCGTCCGCTGAACCAGATCGGCCAGGCCATCGCCCGTTTTGCCCGCAATCGCAGCCTGCACCCGCTGCCCACCGGGCGCCAGGACGAACTCGGCAGCCTGGCGCGCAACCTGCGCGACATGCAGGAAGAGATTCTCCGCCAGATCAGCGAACTGAACGAAAACCGCATCGAACTGGAACGCTTGGCCCACCACGATCCGCTGACCGGCCTGCCCAATCGTCGGCTGTTCTTCGACCGTCTGGAACACGCCATCGCCAATGCCAAGCGCAGCGGCAAACGGGTCGGCCTGCTGTTCGTCGACCTCGACCACTTCAAGGAAATCAACGACGAACTGGGCCATGCCATCGGCGACGAGGTGCTGTGCAGCATCGCCCGCCTGCTCAGCTCCATTACCCGCGGCGGCGACACGGTGGCGCGCCTGGGCGGCGACGAGTTCATCATCCTCTTCGACCAGATCGAGGACGGTAAAATCCTCAGTGGCATCGCCCAGAAGCTGCTCGGCCATCTGCAGAACCGCCTGCTGCTCGGTGGCCATCAGGTACTGGTGCAGGCCAGCCTGGGCATCAGCCTGTATCCGGAGCATGGCGACACGGCCGAAAGCCTGGTGCAGAACGCCGACAAGGCCATGTACTCCTCCAAGCGCGACGGCCGCAACCGGGTCAGCCTGGCACGCCACGAGCACTGAGTCTGGCAGCCTGCTAGATCTGCGCCTGCGCCACCTCACCAGCCGGCAGCACGGTGACACGCACCTCGGGATCGTGACTGCCGCCCCCGAGAATCACTCCGCGCAGCGGCGAGACATCGGCAAAATCACGACCCCAGGCCAGAGTGATGTGCTGCAGGTCAGGCAACAGGTTGTTGGTCGGGTCGAAGTCGACCCAGCCCAGCTGCGGGCAATACACCGACACCCAGGCATGCGACGCATCGGCACCGATCATCCGCGGCTGCCCCGGTGGCGGCTGGGTCAGCAGATAGCCGCTGACATAGCGCGCGGCAAAACCGCGGGCACGCAGGCATGCCAGCATCAGGTGGGCAAAGTCCTGGCACACGCCGCGGCGGCGCTCCAGCACTTCCAGCAGCGGCGTGGCCACCAGCGTCGCCTCGCCGTCGTAGGTGAACTCGCGGAAGATCTTGTCCATCAGCGCCGCCACCGCTTCGAGGAACGGCCGCGCTGGTGCAAAGCAGTCCTCGGCGTAATCGGCGAAGGCCTGTTTGAGGCGCACGAATGGCGACTCGACGCGATAGGCGGCGGCCTCCAGCTCGGCCTCGCTCAAGGCCTGGCCATGGTAGGTCAGCTGCGCCACCACCTGCTCCCAGGGTGGCGATTCGGCCAGGCTGTGCGGGGCGTGGGCAAATACCTCGACCAGCAGGCGCGCATTGACCTGCAGTTCCGTGTGTGGACGCTCGAAGGCCAGGCGGGTCAGCGGATTGCCGAACACGTCCAGGCCGTCCTGGCGCCGGCTCGGCTCGGGCTGGATGTCCAGTTCCTGAAACAGGCAGCGCTGCCAGGCGCACTCGCGCGGCCACAGGTGTGCCTGCTGCTGGGCCAGCGACACAGGCGCGGCATAGCGGTACTGGGTGTCGTGGAAAATCTGGTAACGCGCACTGGCTGTCATCGCCACCTCAACTGGACAGGGTCTGCTGGCTGACCGCATCGACATGGGCGAAATGGCGCAGCGCCAGGCGATCGGACAGCTCCCCCGCCGCACCGGAGATGGTCTGCAGCAGATCGGCCAGGCCCTGCAGGACCGCCTGCACGCCGCTCTCGCCAAACAGCGTGCGCGCGTCCAGGCTGCCCAGATCGAAAGCCTCCAACTGCCCGGCCAGCAGCGTCAGGCGGTGCTCCAGTGGCGTGGCGAAACGCTCGTCGAGGGCGCCCAGCGAGCGCTCGACCATGTGCAATTGAAAGCGCAGGGAATGCGGGTTCTGCTCGTCGAGCAGAAGCAGGTCGAGCACCGGGATCAGCTGCGGTGCCGCCAGGTAGCGCGAGCGGTAGGTGATGATGCTGTTACCCAGTTCCAGTAGCCACTCCAGCGCCGCCTGATCGCGGGCACCGGCACCGCGCAGGAAGGCCGCCAGGCTGTCGGCGAGAAACTGCAGGCGCTCGATACGCCGGCCCAGCATGAGGAAGCGCCAGCCATCGTCGCGGGTCATGTCGTCCAGGGCAAAACCGGTCAGCGCCGCCAGTTGCAGGAGCAGACGGTTGAGGAAATCCAGCAGCTCGCCGAGGTCGCTGTCGCGGCTTTCCAGGGCCTGGGCCTCGCGCTGCAGCTCCACCAGCGCCTGCCAGTTTTCCTGGGACAGCTTGCCGCGCACCTGGCTCGCCGACCATTGCAGGCGCTGCAGGTTGCTGCGCAGGCTGTACGGCCATTCATCACCCAGCAAGGCCTCGCGCAGGCGCTCTTCCAGGCGCTCGCCCGGTGGCAGCCAGCCGGTCTGTTCGCCCAGCGCCAGCGCCGCCTGCAGGGCCAGCGGATCGTCGCCGTCGTCCACATACTGCTCCAGCAACACCCGCAGCAGGCGCGCGCCGTCGTCACAGCGCTCGCTGTAGCGACCGAACCAGAACAGGTTCTCCACCACCCGCGACGGCAGGTAGGGATCACTGCGGATCAGGTCGCGCACGCCCAGCGGTTTGCTCCAGTGCCAGGGCTCCTGGCCCTGGGCACGCTCGCCCAGCACCCAGGTGTCCTTGCTGCCGCCGCCGCGCTGCATCGACACCACCTCGGCGCCGGCCTGGCCAGCCACACGGGTCAGGCCGCCGGGGAGCACGCGATACCCGTCACGACTGGCCACTGCGTACACACGCATGCCGATCGCCCGCGGCTGCAGGCCCTGGCCATCCCACACCGGAGACTGCGACAACTGCGCCAGCTCCTGGGCGATGTAGGCATAGGGCCTGGCCTTGAGCCGCTCGGCCAGGGCCTTGAGTCCCTCCTCATCCAGATCGCGGCCGAACACCGGCTCGAAACTCTGTGACGGGAACGCCGGTTTGATCACCAGCTCGCCGAGCTTGCCCAGCGCCTCCTCCAGCACCGGCGGCTCACCGCACCACCAGGTGGCGATCGAGGGCAGCAACAGCTCCTCGCCCAGCCACTGCTCGGCAATCGCCGGCATGAAGCCGAGCAGTCCCGGCGACTCCAGCACGCCGCTGCCCAGGGCATTGGCCACCAGCACACGGCCCTGGCGCACCACCTCCAGCAGGCCCGGCACACCGAGGGCGGAGTCGGTGCGCAGCTCCAGCGGGTCGCAGAAGTCGTCATCCAACCGGCGCAACAGGGCATGCACGCGCTGCAGACCATCCAGCGTTTTCAGGTAGAGGGTGTCATCACGCACTGTCAGGTCGCTGCCTTCGACCAGCGGGAAACCCAGCTGGCGGGCCAGATAGAGGTGCTCGAAATAGGTTTCGTTGAAACGGCCGGGCGTCAGCAGCACCACCAGCGGCGTCTCGCCTTCGCTGGGCGCCTGCTCGCGCAGTTGCTCCTGCAGGGTACGGAAGAAGCCGGCCAGGTACTGCACGCGCAGGTCGCGGTACAGCTCGGGCAGCACCCGCGAGACGATCTGCCGGTTCTCCAGCGCGTAACCGGCACCGGAAGGCGCCTGGGTACGGTCGGCCAGCACCCACCAGCGGCCATCCGGCGCACGCGCCAGATCCACCGCATACAAGTGCAGCCAAGTATCGCCCGGCACCTGCACGCCCTGGCAGGGCCAGAGAAAATTGTTGTGGCCGAATACCAGCTCGGCCGGCAACAACCCGTCACGCAGCAGCTGCTGCGGGCCATACAGGTCGGCCAGCACACGGTTGAGCAGGCCGGCGCGTTGCGCCACCCCGGCAGCAATGCCCTGCCATTCCTCGGCGTCGATCAGGTTGGGCAGCAGATCCAGCGCCCAAGGCCTGTCACTGCCCTGCGGATCGGCGTAGACGTTGTAGGTCACGCCGTTTTCCTGGATCTGCCGCTCTACCAGCGCCTGACGCTGCTGCAGCTGCGCCGGCGTGCTGCGCGCCAGGCTCTCGTGCAGGCGCTGCCAGTGCGGACGCACCCTGCCACCGGCATCGAGCATTTCGTGGTAGGTCGCGTCCGGGCGCGGGTAGTCGGCAAGCAGGTCAGGCATGAACGTCTCAGTAATGCAGCCCCCAGCCCTCCAGCGGAGGGCTGGGCGGAGGTCAGGAACGGCGCAGATCCAGGGTCATCGGCAACTCATCATTGTGCAGAACAGGCTTGGGCGCCAGCGCCCCCGGCGTATGGCCATGGCGGAAGAAGCGCGCCAGCCGGCGGCTTTCTGCCTCATAGGCGTTGACCGGCAGACTCTCGTAATTGCGTCCGCCGGGGTGGGCCACATGGTACTGGCATCCGCCCAGCGAGCGCTGCATCCAGGTGTCGAGCAGGTCGAACACCAGCGGCGCGTGCACGCCGATGGTCGGCTGCAGGCAACTGGCCGGCTGCCAGGCACGGAAGCGCACGCCGCCGACAAACTCGCCCACCTTGCCGGTCGGCCGCAGCGGCACCGGCACGCCGTTGCACACCAGCTGGTAGCGGTCCGGCGCCATGCCTTCAAGCCTGACCTGCACCCGTTCCAGCGAGGAATCGACATAGCGCACCGTGCCCCCGGCGCTGCCCTCTTCGCCCAACACATGCCAGGGCTCCAGCGCCTGACGCAGCTCCAGGCTGATGCCCTTGACGTGGAAGTCGCCGCACTTGGGAAAACGGAACTCGAAGTGCGGGGCAAACCACTCGGCACGCAGGCGATAGCCCGCCGCGCCCAGCTCCTGCAGCACATCGGCAAAGTCCTGTTCGATGAAGTGCGGCAAGAGGAAGCGGTCATGCAGCTCGGTGCCCCAGCGCGCCAGCTTGGCCGGCGCATAAGGGGTTTTCCAGAAGCGGGCGACCAGCGCGCGCAGCAGCAGCTGTTGCGCCAGGCTCATCTGCGCATGCGGCGGCATCTCGAAGGCGCGCAGCTCCAGCAGACCGAGGCGGCCGCTGGCCGAATCCGGCGAGTAGAGTTTGTCGATGCAGAACTCTGCACGGTGCGTATTGCCGGTGACATCCACCAGCAGGTGGCGCAGCAGCCGGTCGACCAGCCACGGCGGGCAGTCGCGCCCTGGCTCGGGCATTTGCGCAAAGGCGATTTCCAGCTCGTACAAGGCGTCGTTGCGCGCCTCGTCCACCCGCGGCGCCTGCGAGGTCGGCCCGATAAACAGCCCGCTGAACAGGTAGGACAGCGACGGGTGGTTGTGCCAGTAGCTGAGCAGGCTGCGCAGCAGATCGGGCCGGCGCAGGAAAGGCGAGTCGGCCGGAGTGGCGCCACCCAAGACGAAGTGATTGCCGCCGCCGGTGCCGGTATGACGGCCGTCGAGCATGAATTTCTCGCTGGACAGGCGCGTCTGGCGCGCCGCCTCGTAGAGAAACTCGGTGCGTTCGACCAGCTCGTCCCAGCTGGCAGCCGGGTGGATATTTACCTCGATGACGCCCGGATCGGGTGTCACGCGGAAGTGCAGCAGGCGCGGATCGGCCGGGGGCTCGTAGCCTTCCAGCAGCACCGGGCACTGCAGCTCGGCCGCGGTTGCCTCGATGGCGGCCACCAGCTGCAGGTAGTCCTCCAGGTGCGCCAACGGCGGCAGGAACAGGTACAGGCGACCACCACGCGGCTCGGCACACAGCGCGGTACGGGTGATCCAGCTGGCCGACTGCCCCGGCAGGGGTTTACCCGTGCTGCTCATGCCCGCCATGCCCGAGGCCGGCGCACTGGCGGCGCCAAAGCCCTCCGGCCAGACACCCCTGACCTGCTGGCGGATCTGCGCGGCCGGCGGCAGGCTGCCCGACAGCTGCGACGGATCGGCCGGATTGACGTAGGGGTAGTCGGCCTGACTGACCCAGGGCTGGGAATCCAGCGGCAGGCGGTAGCCCAGCGGCGAGTCACCCGGCAGCAGCCGGCAGTGCTCCTCGCGCAGGTACCAGGGGCCGCTCTGCCAGGCATTGCTGGCCGGGTTACGCGCCAGTGGCAGCACATGCCCGACCATCTGTTCCAGACCCTGATCAAACACCTTGCGCAGCCGCTCCCGCTCCAGCGGATCGGCCAGACGCGGATCATCCGGGGTGACGTTGGCCGGCAGGCGGCGCTCGCGCCACAGGTAATACAGCCAGTCCTCGTAGGCCGGGAACACATGCTCGCCACTCACCCCGAGGCGCTCGGCCACACAGGCGAGGAACAAGGCCGCCTTATCGGCATCCACGCCGTAGTCCGTATGTTCATCGGCATACAGCGCCGGATCCTGCCAGATCGGCTCGCCGTCGCGCCGCCAGAAGCAGTTCAGCGACCAGCGCGGCAGTTGCTCACCGGGGTACAACTTGCCCTGACCGAAATGCACCAGCGCCTGCGCCGCATAATGTGCACGCAGCCGGTGGAACAGCTCAGCGGCCAGCCGGCGCTTGTTCGGCCCCAGCGCCGCGGTGTTCCACTCGGCATCATCGGGGTAATCGAGGGCGATGAAGGTCGGCTCGCCCCCCATGGTCAGGCGCACATCGCCCTGCGCCAGATCGCGGTCGACCTGCTGGCCGAGGCTGACAATCGCCTGCCACTGCTCGGGGCTGTAGGGCTTGGTGACACGCGGCACCTCCCACACCCGCTCCACGCTCATGGCATGGACGAACTCGCACTCACACTCGTCGATCAGCCCGCTGATCGGCGCGGCCGATGAAGGCTCCGGGCTGCACGCCAGCGGGATATGCCCTTCACCGGCGAACAGGCCGCTGGTGGCGTCCAGACCGATCCAGCCAGCTCCCGGCAGATACACCTCACACCAGGCATGCAGATCAGTGAAGTCATGCTCTGTCCCGGACGGACCATCGAGGGATTTCACATCGGCGCTGAGCTGGATCAGGTAGCCGGAAACGAAGCGCGCCGCCAGCCCCAGATGACGCAACAGCTGCACCAGCAGCCAGGCCGAATCGCGACAGGAACCGGAGCCCTTGCTCAGCGTCTCCTCCGGCGTCTGCACACCGGGCTCCAGGCGGATCAGGTACTGGATGTCGTGGGCCAGTTGCTGGTTGAGGGCCACCAGAAAATCCACGCTGGCCAATGGCTCGCGGGATATGCCGGCCAGGTAGCGGGCAAAGGCCGGCGTGGCCGGAAGCTTGCGCAGGTAGGGCGCCAGCTCCACCGCCTCACCTTCGGTGTAGGCGAAGGGAATCTGCTCGGCGTAGGGTTCGAGGAAGAAGTCGAACGGGTTGAACACCGCCATCTCGGCGACCAGATCGACCTCGACCTTGAACTCGCCGGTCTTCTCGGGGAACACCAGACGCGCCAGGTAGTTGCCCTGCGGGTCCTGCTGCCAGTTGACGAAGTGGCCGCCCGGCTCAACCTTCAGGGCATAGGAAAGGATGCGCGTACGACTGTGCGGCGCCGGACGCAGACGAACGATCTGCGGACCGAGCTGCACGTGGCGGTCGTAGCGATAGTGGGTGACGTGGTGCAGTGCGACATGGATCGACACGGCGAGTCTCCTGCGCGGCGGGAATGACTCTGCCAGCGCAAGACTTATGCCACAGGCTCAAGCCCGCGCCAGGCGGGCTGCAGCACCACAAGCGCGCCCGGCGCCGCACCAGCGGCGGGCGGGCGCACCAAGTTAGCGCGGCGCTACCGGGCGCTTGCCGCCCTTCTTGCCACCCTTGCTGCCGGCGTCCTTACCAGCACCGGATTTCTCCGCCTTGCGCCGGGCCTCGGCAGCGGCCTTGGCCTGCTCGCGCTTGTCCCAGGCCTGGCTGCCGTCACTGCCACGCGGCGGCAGACCGGTGTGCTGGGTAAGGATCTTGCCGACCGTCTTGCCCTGAGCGCCGACCTTCTTGCTGCCGGCCGGGGTGGAGTTCTTCCGCCGCGCACTCTGGTACTCGTCGGTCTGCGGCTGGTAGGTCGGGATCAGCTGATGCTTGCCGTTACCGATCAGATCACTGCGGCCCATGCGCTCCAGCGCCTCGCGCAGCATCGGCCAGCCCTTGGGATCGTGATAGCGCAGGAAGGCCTTGTGCAGACGGCGCTGCGCCTCGCTCTTGACGATGGTGACGCCTTCGCTCTTGTAGGTGACCTTGCGCAGCGGGTTCTTGCCCGAGTGGTACATGGCGGTGGCGGTGGCCATCGGCGACGGGTAGAACGCCTGCACCTGATCGGCACGGAAGTCGTTGCGCTTGAGCCACAGGGCGAGGTTCATCATGTCCTCGTCGGTCGTCCCAGGATGGGCGGCGATAAAGTACGGAATCAGGTACTGCTCCTTGCCCGCTTCCTTGGAGTACTTCTCGAACATGCGCTTGAACTTGTCGTAGCTGCCGATGCCCGGCTTCATCATCTTGTCCAGCGGGCCACGCTCGGTGTGCTCCGGAGCAATTTTCAGGTAGCCGCCGACATGGTGGGTAACCAGCTCCTGGACATACTCTGGCGACTCCACGGCCAGGTCGTAGCGCAGGCCGGAGGCGATCAGGATCTTCTTCACCCCAGGCAGGGCGCGGGCCTTGCGGTACAGCTCGATCAGGGAGCTGTGGTCGGTATTGAGGTTCTCGCAGATGCCCGGGTACACGCAGGACGGCTTGCGGCAGTGGCGCTCGATTTCCGGGTCCTTGCAGGCGATGCGGTACATGTTGGCGGTCGGCCCGCCAAGGTCGGAGACCACGCCAGTGAAGCCCGGCACCTTGTCGCGCATTTCCTCGATCTCGTTGAGGATCGACTCGTGTGAACGGTTCTGGATGATGCGACCCTCGTGCTCGGTGATCGAGCAGAAGGTGCAGCCGCCAAAGCAGCCGCGCATGATGTTGACCGAGAAGCGGATCATCTCGTAGGCCGGAATCTTCGCCTTGCCATAAGCCGGGTGCGGCACGCGCGCATAGGGCATGCCGAACACGTAGTCCATTTCCTCGGTGGTCAGCGGGATGGGCGGCGGGTTGAACCACACATCCACCTCGCCGTGCTTCTGCACCAGGGCGCGCGCGTTGCCGGGATTGGTCTCCAGGTGCAGCACGCGGTTGGCATGGGCATACAGCACAGGGTCGTTGCGCACCTTCTCGAAGGACGGCAGGCGGATCACCGTCCTGTCGCGCTCCAGCCGCGGGTGCGGCAGCAGCTGCACCACCTTGGCCTCGTTGGGATCCTCAACCTCGCCCTTTTCCTGTTCGATGGCGCAGGCGGCAGTGTCCTGGGTGTTGACGTAGGGGTTGATGATCTTGTCGACCTTGCCCGGCCGGTCGATGCGGGTGGAGTCGACCTCGAACCAGCCCTCGGGCGTGTCACGACGGATAAAGGCCGTGCCGCGTACATCATTGATGTCCTCGATGGTCTCGCCAGCGGCCAGACGCTGGGCCACCTCGACGATGGCGCGCTCGGCGTTGCCGAACAGCAGGATGTCGGCGCAGGCGTCGATCAGGATCGAATGGCGGACCTTGTCCTGCCAGTAGTCGTAGTGGGCGATGCGGCGCAGCGAGGCCTCGATGCCGCCGAGGATGATCGGCACGTGCTTGTAGGCTTCCTTGCAGCGCTGGCTGTAGACCAGGCTGGCACGGTCCGGCCGCTTGCCCGCTTCGCCACCAGGGGTATAGGCATCGTCCGAGCGGATCTTCTTGTCCGCGGTGTAGCGGTTGATCATCGAGTCCATGTTGCCGGCCGCGACGCCGAAGAACAGGTTGGGCTCACCCAGCTTCATGAAGTCGGCTTTGCTGGTCCAGTCCGGCTGGGCAATGATCCCCACGCGGAAGCCCTGGGCCTCCAGCAGGCGCCCGATGATGGCCATGCCAAACGACGGATGGTCAACGTAGGCATCACCGGTAACGATGATGATGTCGCAGGAGTCCCAGCCCAGCTGATCCATCTCTTCCCGGCTCATCGGCAGGAAGGGCGCGGGTCCGAAGCATTCGGCCCAGTACTTGGGATAGTCGAACAACGGCGTGGCGGCGTGCATGGCGGCGACCGGGACTCAAAAAAACGGGCGCGGATCATAGCACAAAAAATATACAGAACCCGAGTAGCACGCTCGGTCAAGCGCCACCACTGCGCCCGTTCCGGGCAACTGTGATCACAGTCATGCATTGTGGTTATACTCGAACCATCGCCACCCCTGGCCTGCCGTGATACGGAGACTTCATGCAGCGACGGCGCTTTCTGCTTTGCCTGCTGTGCTGCCTGCTGTGCCAGCAGGCCCAGGCATTGCTGTTGTCGGCCGCCAGCAGCGGACAGTCGATCAACACCCAGGTCGAGCTACTGGAAGATACGACAGGCACACTGAGCATCGCCGACATGGCCAGCCCCGAGGTGCAGCAGCGCTTCGTGCCGTCGAGCAGCAGCGCCAGCGTCGGCCTCAGCCGCAGCGCCTGGTGGATCAAGATCAGCCTGCAGCGCGCAGCCGATGCTCCGGCTCAGTGGTGGCTGGAAAACGGCGGCATCACCATCATGGACCTGCGCCTGTACCTACCCGACGGGAAGGGTGGCTGGATCGAACGCCTGAGCGGCGAACAGGTGCCCTATGCCGTCGGCCGCGACCATGAGTACCGCCGCCAGGTATTCCGCCTGCCGCTGCTCGACGAGCAGCCGCTGACCCTCTACCTGCGCAGCTACGACCCCCGCGGCAACTCCTTCCCACTCAAGGTCTGGCAACTCAGCGACCTCAACCAGTATGCCGCCACCGAGAACCTCGGCCTCGGCCTGCTCTACGGCATCATCCTGGCGCTGATGCTGTACAACCTGTTCATCCTCATCAGCCTGCGCGACGCCGCCTATTTCTGGTACGTACTGGCCACCGGTTGCGCACTGACCTTCATCCTCAGCATGAGCGGCCATGGCTTCCAGTACCTGTGGCCGGAGCAGGCCGTGCCGTTCTGGATCGATCGCATCACCCTGCCGGCCCTATGGGCCATCCTGGTCATGCGCTTTACCCAGGAGCTGCTGTATACCCGCGACAGCCTGCGCTGGGGCCACTGGCTGCTGAACCTGGGCTGCCTGCTGTATGCCAGCGCCATCCTCATCAATGCTTTTGGCTATCCGCACACAGGCGCGGTGATCATCGCCCTGGCGCCGATCCTGAGCATGCCGGTCGCGCTGATCTGCGCCGCCATCCGCATGCGCCAAGGATTCTTCCCGGCGCGCCTGTACCTGATCGGCTATGGCACCGTCCTGGTCAGCACCGCCGTGCTGGTCATGCGCGCCGCGGGCATCATCCAGCCCGGCCCATTCACCGCCTACCTGTATCCGCTGGCCATCGCTGCCGAATCGATCCTGTTCTCCTTCGCCCTGGCCTACCGCATCCAGATTCTCAAACAGGAGAAAGCGGCGGCACTGGAGCAGGCCGACTGCGAGAAAAGCGCGCGACTGGAGCAGATGCAGCATTTTGCCGAAGAGTTGCAGGCGGCGGTCGACAGCCGCACCACCGAACTCGCCAGCGCCAACCAGCGCCTGTCGCTGCGCGAGCAGGAGCTGCAACATGCGGCCTGGCATGATCCGCTGACCGACCTGCCGAACCGGCGCTACCTGATCGAGCACACCGAAGCGCAGATGGCCGATGCCACCCGCCGGCAGGAAAGCCTGGCGCTGCTGCTGATCGATCTCGACCATTTCAAGCCGATCAACGACACCTACGGCCACGATGCCGGCGACGTCATGCTGCGCACCGAGGCCCTGCGCCTGCGTCAGGTCGTGCGCAGCCACGACATGGTGGCGCGCCTGGGCGGTGACGAGTTCGCCGTGCTGATCAGCGGGCCCAACGCCCAGGAACATGCCGTGGAGATCGCCGAGCGACTGATCAGCGAGCTGGCCCAACCAGTGACCTATCACGACCACCAGCTGCGCGTCTCGATCAGTATCGGTATTGCCCTCTTCCCGCAGCAGGCGCGCCTGTTCAACGCCCTGTACAGGACCGCCGACCTGGCGCTGTACAAGGCCAAGAGTGCCGGCCGCAGCAGCTATCGCCTGTTCGGCGATGACGGCGAGCTGTCCAGCGATGCCTGCCTGCAGCTCGACCTGCTCAAGGTGCCCAGCGGCCTGCTCTGATCAACGGTAGCGGCGCGGCACCCGCGCCGTGACCTTGGTCAGCAGCTCGTAACCAATGGTGCCGCTGGCCTGCGCCACCCGGTCGACCGACAGATTCGCACCCCACAGCTCGACCGCATCACCCACCTCAGCGCCGGGATGATCGCTCAGATCGACGCACAACATATCCATCGATACACGCCCCACCAGCGGCACGCTGACACCCGCCACCCATACCGGCGTGCCCGCCGGCGCGTGGCGCGGATAACCATCGGCATAGCCGCAGCTCACCGTGCCGATGCGAGCGGGCCGCTCGGCCTGCCAGCCGGCACCGTAGCCGACAGTTTCGCCCGCAGCGATCTCGCGCACGGCAATCAGCTCGGCCGTCAGGCTCATCACCGGTTGCAAACCCAGCTCGGCGGCGGACAGCTCGGCGAACGGGCTGGCACCGTAGAGCATGATCCCCGGCCGCAGCCAGTCCATGTGCGCCGCCGGAATCATCAGCACGGCCGCCGAGTTGGCCAGGCTGCGCTGGTCAAAAGGCAGATCCAGTACATCGAGGAAGCGCTCCAGCTGCAGCTCGGTGAGGCTGTGACCGCGCTCGTCGGCGCAGGCGAAGTGGCTGAGCAGATTCAGCTCGGCCACCTGTGCCGCCCCCTGCAGGCGGGCATGGCAGTCGCGCAGCGTAGCCTCATCCAGACCCAGGCGATGCATGCCGCTGTCCAGCTTGAGCCAGACGTTCACGGGCCGGGCCAGCTCACTGGCCAGCAGTTGCTCGACTTGCAGCGCACTGTGCAGCACCACATCCAGCTGCAACTGGGCAGCCATCCGGTATTCGCCAACCTCGAAGCAACCTTCCAGCAGCAGGATGCGCGCACGGCCATGCATCGCCCGCACCTGCGCCGCCTCCTCCAGGCAGGCCACGGCAAAGCCGTCCGCCTCATCAAACAAGGCCGTCACCACCTCGCGCAGGCCGTGCCCGTAGGCATTGGCCTTGACCACGGCAAAGGCCTGACGCCCCGGCGCGCAGCGCTTGGCCAGGGCGTAGTTGTGCCGCACGGCGGCGAGATCGATGGAAGCAACGAGCGGACGCATGAGAACACCCCAAAGCAAACGGGCGCCCATCTTAACCGCTGGGCGCCCGTTTTCATTGATCCCTGTGCGGCTATGGCTGCCGCGCTGGGTTATTCGTCATCGTCGAAGTTGTAGATGCCCGGCGCCAGGTTCTCGAAGCGCGTGTACTTGCCGAGGAACGCCAGGCGGCAGGTACCGATCGGGCCGTTACGCTGCTTGCCGATGATGATCTCGGCCACACCCTTGTACTCGGTCTCGGGGTGATAGACCTCGTCCCGGTAGACGAACATGATGATGTCGGCGTCCTGCTCGATCGCCCCGGATTCACGCAGGTCGGAGTTGACCGGGCGCTTGTTGGGTCGCTGCTCCAGCGAGCGGTTGAGCTGCGACAGCGCCACCACCGGGCAGTTGAACTCCTTGGCAAGGGCCTTGAGCGAGCGCGAGATTTCCGAGATCTCGTTGGTGCGGTTCTCACCGGAGGCTCCCGGGATGCGCATCAGTTGCAGGTAGTCGACCATGATCAGCGCCACTTCGCCGTGCTCGCGCGCCAGACGGCGGGCCCGCGCGCGCATCTCGGTGGGGCTGATGCCGGCGGTATCGTCGATGAACAGCTTGCGCTCATTGAGCAGGTTGACCGCCGAAGTCAGTCGCGGCCAATCGTCATCGTCCAGCTTGCCGGAACGCACCTTGGTCTGGTCGATACGCCCCAGCGACGAGAGCATACGCATCACGATCGAGTCGGCGGGCATTTCCAGGGAGAACACCAATACCACCTTGTCCGAGCGCAGCACCGCGTTTTCCACCAGGTTCATGGCGAAGGTGGTCTTACCCATCGACGGACGGCCGGCGACGATCACCAGGTCGGCCGGTTGCAAGCCGCTGGTCATACCATCCAGATCGGTAAAGCCGGTGGAAATACCGGTAATGCCTTCGTTGGTATTGAACAGCTCGTCGATCCGGTCGATGGCCTTGACCAGAATCTCGTTGATGCCCACAGGCCCGCCGGCCTTGGGCCGCGCTTCGGCAATCTGGAAAATCTGCCGTTCGGCCTCGTCGAGCACTTCCACGGCGCTCTTGCCCTGCGGGGCATAGGCCATGTCAGCAATCTCGTTGCTGATACCGATCAGCTGGCGCAGGGTCGCGCGCTCGCGAATGATCTGTCCGTAAGCCTTGATGTTGGCCACCGACGGGGTGTTCTTGGCCAGCTCACCGAGGTAGGCGAGACCTCCGACCTGAGCCAGCTGCCCCTCCTTGTCCAGCTGCTCAGACAGGGTCACCACGTCGAAGGGGTCGTTGCGCTCGGCCAGCTTGTAGATGGCGCGGAAAATAAGGCGATGGTCGTGGCGGTAGAAATCGCCATCGGACACTGCATCGGAAACCCGTTCCCAGGCGTTGTTGTCGAGCATCAGGCCACCCAGCACGGCCTGCTCGGCCTCGATCGAATGGGGCGGCACCTTGAGTGCGGCGGTTTCCAGATCGTACTGTTGCGGCAGGCTGATATCGTTCATGGCACCTGAAATTCTCAATCACAGCGGCCCGCGGACAATTGCCCGGGGCTGAAAAAACAACGGGCACGACACCGCAAATGCAATGTCGTGCCCGATTGTCAGCAGGCCGGCGCTTTCACGCAAGACCTGCAAGTCGCCTCGACTTAGGCGGCTACCACGATCAGCTTGACGGTAGCTTCTACGTCGGTGTGCAGGTGCACAGCCACGTCGAACTCGCCAACTTGACGGATAGTGCCGTTCGGCAGACGTACTTCGCTCTTGGCAACCGGCACGCCGGAAGCAGTCAGAGCGTCGGCGATGTCGTGAGTACCGATCGAGCCGAACAGCTTGCCTTCGTCACCAGCTACAGCAGTGATGGTCACTTCCAGCTCAGCCAGTTGGGCAGCGCGAGTTTCAGCAGATGCTTTCTTCTCGGCAGCAGCCTTTTCCAGCTCGGCACGGCGCGCTTCGAACGCAGCGATGTTCGCGGCGGTAGCGGCAGTGGCCTTGCCTTGCGGCAGCAGGTAGTTGCGGCCGTAGCCGGACTTGACGTTTACCTTGTCGCCCAGGTTGCCCAGGTTGGCGATTTTTTCCAGCAGAATAACTTCCATTGGGTCTTACCTCTTAACTTTTAACCTTCACCGTTCGCAGGCCCGGCGCCGTTGTTGCGCGCGGAGCGGCCGCGAAAATCAATCAGACTGTCGACGATGGCCAGGACCACCAGTAACGGATAAACCAGCTGCATGAAGATCAGCAGCGACACATAAAGCCCGACCAGCCAGAACCGAGCGAGGCGCCCCTGGGCCACCAGGCCGTGGAGCAACGCCGCACCGGCGAAGGCCAAGGGCACACTGCACAGCGGCGTCAGCATCGCCAGTTGCACCCCGAGATTGGGGCCCAACAGCATGCCGGCCAGCAGCAGCGCCATTGGCGCCGGCGGCAGACGCATCTCGCGAATTTCGCGAGCGAATCCACCGGGGTTGTACAGCGCTGCCTGCCACCAGCGACCAAGCGCCAGGGCCAGCAGACTGCCGGCTTGCAACAGCGAAGCCAGCAGCCCGGTCAGAACCGGCACCAGCAAACTGTGCAAGCGGGCCTGCTCCTCGGCGCCGAGCTCCTGAACACCTTGCAGAACCTGTGGCAACAGAGCTTGCAGCTCTTTGGCCAGGGCCTGGATCGGTTCCTGAAACACCGCATCGAGGGTCACGCCATACAACACCCCAACGGCAACACTGGCGAGCAGCACACGCGTCCAGGACGTCGTAGCCCGCAACACCACAGCCAGTGCCAGCGTGCCGAGCAGTACCAGCAGAGCGCGCGGCTCACCGAAGTACCACCAGGCCAGCGCCGGCAGCAGCCCCCAGGCCACTACGCCCATAGCATCACCGAGGCCGCGCCGCAACAGGACCAAAGCCCCCGCTGCAGCACCTAGCCAGAAGAGCAACGGCAACGCCGTTGCACCGACCACCACAAGGGCGGCCTGCATGCGTCCACGCATGATGAATTCAGCGAGTGGGCGCATGCGTCTATCCCTTACCTACGTCGACGGCCCGTTATCAACGGCCGTGGCTGTCGGTGTAGGGCAGCAGGGCCAGGTAGCGAGCGCGCTTGATAGCGGTAGCCAGCTGACGCTGATACTTGGCCTTGGTACCGGTAATACGGCTAGGAACAATCTTGCCGGTTTCGGAGATGTAGGCCTTCAGGGTGTTGAGATCTTTGTAATCGATCTCTTTGACGTTTTCTGCGGTGAAGCGGCAGAACTTACGACGGCGGAAGAAACGTGCCATGAGATTGGCTCCTCAATAAGATCCGTGGATTACTCGTCAGCGTTGTCGCTGTCGTCGCCATCGGCAACGTCAGATTCAACGCGCTCACGGCGCTCACGGCGCTCGTTGCGGTTCTCTTCAGCCTTGAGCATCTCGGACTGCTCGGTAACAGCTTCGTCGCGACGGATGACCAGGTTACGGATCACGGCATCGTTGTAACGGAAGTTGTCTTCCAGCTCGGCCAGGGCTTTGCCGCTGCACTCAACGTTCAGCATCACGTAGTGAGCCTTGTGCACGTTGTTGATGGCGTAAGCCAGCTGACGACGACCCCAATCTTCCAGGCGATGAACCTTGCCACCGTCTTCTTCGATGACTTTGGTGTAACGCTCGACCATACCGCCGACTTGTTCGCTCTGATCCGGGTGGACCAGGAAAACGATTTCGTAATGACGCATAAATGCTCCTTACGGGTTGTAGCCTGCCGACTAACGCGGTCAGGCAAGGAGTGAATGACTCAATGAACTTGTCAGACTGAAGACGCGCGAGCGCCTGCCAATCCGGCAAGGCCGAGCATTCTAGAGAAAGCGCCCACGAGGGCGCAAGGAAAACTGGCGATTATTTGAACAATCGCCAGCTGATTCGATCAACCAGCGGTTTTGCCCTGACGCTGGCGTACCGCCTCGAACAAGCACACGCCGGTGGCCACCGAGACATTGAGACTGCTGACGCTGCCGGCCATGGGTAGCTTGACCAGATAATCACAGTGTTCGCGGGTCAGCCGACGCATGCCCTTGCCCTCAGCCCCCATGACCAGCACGGTCGGACCGGTCATGTCCTGCTGATAGAGTTCCTGCTCGGCCTCACCGGCCGTACCGACGATCCACAGGCCACGCTGCTGCAGCTTTTCCAGGGTCCGGGCCAGGTTGGTCACCGCCACCAGCGGAATGACTTCCGCCGCACCACAGGCTACCTTGCGCACCGTGGCATTGAGGGTGGCCGACTTGTCCTTGGGCACGATCACCGCGTGAGCCCCCGCGGCATCGGCCGTGCGCATGCAGGCACCGAGATTGTGCGGATCGGTCACACCGTCCAGCACCAACAGCAATGGCGGCGCGGTAGCGCGATCGAGCAGCTCATCGAGCATGTTCTCACCCCAGACCTGGCTCGGGCTGACCTCGGCAACCACGCCCTGGTGCACGCCCTCGGCCCACTCATCCAGCTCGCGGCGGTCCTTCTGACCCACAGCAATGCGCTGCTGACCTGCCAGATCGACCAGCACCTGCACCCGCGGGTCCTGACGTCCCGCTGCCAGCCACAACTGCTTGACCCGCTTGGGGTGATGACGCAACAGCGCCTCTACGGCGTGGACGCCGTAGATTCGTTCCAACTGACTCATGATTTCGCTCTGGGTTTACTCGGTGCACCATCCGCCTTGGGCTTGGCAGCGCCCTTGCGATGCCGGGACGGCTTGCCCGACTTGCTCTTGCTGCCACCCTTGTCCGCCGCCGAAGCCTTGGACTTGCCGCCCGACTTGGCGTCGGCAAGCAACGCCTGCTTCACCGCCCGACTTTTCTTCACGTCGGTATTGCCGAGCATTTCTTCGGCCTGCGCCAGCAACTCCGGCGCTACATCCAGCGCCTGAACCTTGCCAGCACCACGCTTGCGCGGCGAACTCGCAGGCGGAGGCGCGGCATGGCGTTCGGCCTGCGCTTGCTGCTTGGCCTGTGCCGCCGGCTTGCTGCCACGACTACGCGTCTTGCTCCCCCTGGCATTGCCTTTGGCGGGCGCAGCCTCGCGCCTGTCACTGCCTGCACCCTTGCGCCCGATCGGCGCAGCCAGCTGCTTGCCGGACAGTTCGAAGTCGATCTTGCGCTCATCGAGGTCGACGCGCATGACCGTCACTTCAACGCTGTCACCCAGGCGGAAAGTGCGACCAGTCCGCTCACCCGAAAGACGGTGATGAACAGGGTCAAAGTGGTAGTAGTCGCCCGGCAAGCCGGTGACATGCACCAACCCTTCGACATAGATATCGCGCAGCTCGACGAAAATACCGAAGCCGGTGACTGCAGTAATGACGCCCTCGAAACTCTCGCCGACGCGATCCTGCATGAACTCGCACTTGAGCCAGTTGACCACATCACGGGTGGCCTCATCGGCTCGCCGCTCGGTCATCGAGCACTGCTCACCCAGTTTCTCCAGCGCCGCCTCGTCATACGGATAGATGCGCGCCTTGGGCATGGCCACCGCGCCAGCCCGCTGCACATGCGGCGTCTCCTGCTTGGAGCGAATGACACTGCGGATAGCCCGATGCACCAGCAGATCCGGATAACGGCGAATCGGCGAAGTGAAGTGGGTATAGGCCTCGTAATTCAGGCCGAAGTGACCGTTGTTGTCAGCGCTGTACACCGCCTGACTCAACGAGCGCAGCATGACAGTCTGGATCAGATGGAAGTCCGGACGATCCTGAATACCCTGCAGCAGCTTCTGGTAATCCTTCGGCGTCGGACCTTCCTTGCCCTTGTGCAAGGCCAGGCCAAGCTCAGCCAGGAAAGCCTTGAGCTTCTCGACGCGCTCGGATGGCGGGCCATCATGCACGCGATACAGCGACGGGATTTCATGCTTCTGCATGAACAGCGCCGTGGCGACGTTCGCCGCCAGCATGCACTCCTCGATCAGCTTGTGCGCATCGTTGCGCTGCGTCGGACGGATTTCGGCGATCTTGCGCCCTTCACCGAAGACGATACGGGTTTCCTGGGTTTCGAAGTCGATGGCACCACGCTCGTGGCGGGCGGCCAACAGCACCTGATACAGGGCATAGAGCTGCTTGAGGTGCGGCAGCACTTCCTTGTATTCGCCGCACAGCGCCTTGCCTTCAGTGCTCTTCGGCTGCTCCAGCATGGTGCTGACCTTGTTGTAGGTCAGACGTGCATGGGAGTGAATCACCGCCTCATAGAACTGGTAGTCGACGATCTTGCCAGCTTTGGAGATGCTCATCTCACAGACCATGGCCAGACGATCGACATGCGGATTCAGCGAGCAGAGGCCGTTGGAAAGCTCCTCCGGCAGCATAGGCACTACGCGCTCGGGGAAATACACCGAGTTACCACGTTTGGTCGCTTCTTCATCCAACGCCGAACCGACCTTGACGTAGTGCGACACGTCGGCGATCGCCACGTACAGCTTCCAGCCACCGGAAAACAGCTTCCAGCGGCTGCCATTCTTCTCGCAAAACACCGCATCGTCGAAGTCGCGGGCATCTTCGCCATCGATGGTGACGAACGGCAGATGACGCAGATCGACGCGCTTCTCCTTGTCCTTCTCCTCGACTTCCGGCTTGAGCTTGTGCGCTTCCTTGACGACCGCATCCGGCCAGACATGCGGGATGTCGTAGCTGCGCAGCGCCACGTCAATCTCCATGCCCGGCGCCATGTAGTTGCCAATCACCTCGATGATGTCGCCCTGCGGCTGGAAACGTGACGTCGGCCAGTGGGTAATCTTGATCTCGACGAACTGACCAATGCGCGCCCCGGCGGTACGCCCCGGAGAGACCAGCACTTCCTGCTGGATCTTCGGGTTATCGGCCTCGACGAAGCCGATACCGGCCTCTTCAAAGTAGCGACCGACGATGGTCTCGTGGGCACGGGTCAGCACCTCAACGATTGCACCCTCGCGACGGCCACGCCGATCCAGACCAGAAACACGCGCCAACGCGCGGTCGCCGTCGAACACCAGGCGCATCTGTGCCGGGCTGAGGAACAGGTCATCACTACCATCATCGGGAATGAGGAAACCGAAGCCATCGCGGTGACCGCTGACGCGCCCACAGATCAGGTCCAGCTTGTCGACCGGCGCATAGGTGCCGCGCCGGGTATAAATCAGTTGTCCATCGCGCTCCATGGCGCGCAGGCGTCGGCGCAAGGCCTCCAGCTGCTCTTCAGTAGTCAGCCCGAACTCGTCAACCAGCTGCTCACGGCTGGCAGGGGCGCCACGCTCATCAAGTCGCGCCAGAATCAGTTCGCGACTGGGGATGGGGTTCTCGTATTTTTCCGCCTCGCGGGCGGCCTCGGGATCGAGGGATTGCCAATCGGCCATTAGTCAGGTGTCACCTTTGTGTGTGCGATATCGCATCTCTATCTACTGTCTATTGAAGCGCGAAACCCGCCTGTCGGTCAGCTTTAATCCTGAGAATAATTTTTTCGCCATCAGGGGTTTACAAGGCAAAACCTGCTCCGTATAGTTCGCGCCCACAACGTTGCTGAGACGTTGTAACACGGAAACGATGAGGAATCATCGAATCCAGTGCCCAGGTGGCGGAATTGGTAGACGCACTAGGTTCAGGTCCTAGCGGTGGCAACACCGTGGAAGTTCGAGTCTTCTCCTGGGCACCACTTATTCAAGAAATCGAGTCACTGACTTGATTTTGCTGTAACGGTTGGCGCAGTACCGCTTGGCTTGCCAGGTAAACCGCGTAAGTCGATGAGTGATCATCGCAATGTGCCCAGGTGGCGGAATTGGTAGACGCACTAGGTTCAGGTCCTAGCGGTGGCAACACCGTGGAAGTTCGAGTCTTCTCCTGGGCACCACTCTTCAAGAAAAAACCGAGCCTTGGGCTCGGTTTTTTCGTTTCAGGCCTTGAACTGGCCGAGACTGCCGCGCAACTGTTCAGCCAGCCCCTCCAATACCCGACCGCTCGCCGCCATCTCACCGACCACGTCGGCGACCCGCTGCGCCTCGCCATGAATGATTTCGACCCGACCGCGCACGGCATCCACCCCTTCCGCCTGATGCCGCGCCGCCAGTGACGCCGAGTCGATCGCACCATGTACGTCATTCACCGAATGCTGGATAGACTGCTGCAAACCAGCGCTCTGCTGCAGCGCTGCCTGCCCTTCCCGCGCCTGCTGCGCCGCCTGGGATACCGCGGCAACCGCCTCACCAGCCCCCTGCTGCAGTGCGTTGATATGACTTTGAATATCCCCAGTCGACTGCTGAGTCTTGCTTGCCAGCGCCCGAACCTCATCGGCAACCACAGCAAAACCGCGACCACTCTCTCCCGCCCGCGCCGCCTCGATGGCCGCATTCAGCGCCAGCAGATTGGTCTGCTCGGCAATGCCGTGGATCACACTTAGCACCACTTCGATCTGCTGACTCTGCTGGGCCAGACGCTCGATCACCGCCGCGCCATTTTCCACCCGCAACACCAACCCCTCGATCAGACCATTGACCCGAACAGCGATCGCCGCATTCTCTTCGGCCGCCTGACGGATGGACGCCACTCGTTGCAACGCATCCTGCATGGCCAGACTTTCCGCCTGGGCATCGCTGCTCATCTGCGCCAGCGCCTGCAGACTGCCCGCCACCTCGTCGCACTGCCGCACCGTCGCCGCCTCGGCAGCGGCACTGCGGCGCCCAAGCCCGGCAATCTCGGTATCGGTCCGCCGAGCCACCTGACTAGCCTCGCACATGATCGGCTGCAGGCGAGCAACGAAGCCATTGACCACACCGGCCATCTCTCCCAGCTCGTCACTGCTGCGCATCTCGACCCGCCGAGTAAGATCGCCCTCACCGGCCGCCAGCTCGCCGAGCGCACCAATCAGCAAACGCAAACGATTGACCACCCGCCAACCAAGAATCGCCGCAAGTACCAGCAACACCAGCACGGCCACAATCACCAGACCACCACTGACCCGCCAGAGCAGACGCTGCGCCGCCGACTCGACCAACTGCCGACTGCTACCCGCCATACCCAGCGCCGCCTCATGGGCAACCTTGAGACGTGCCGAGAGAATCGCACTGCTGTCCTTGGCGGCACCGCTCAAGCCATCCTCAACCAGCTGGCCGCTGCTCTCGATCAACCCGGTAAAACGCCGATCCAGCGCTGACAGCGTATCGTCCACCTGAGCCGTGGAGACGCCAAGCAGCACCTTGCCGATCACGCTGCCCATGGGACTGATCTGCGCCTCCGTGACATACACATAAGGGTCCTGCGCCGCAGCGTTCAGCACCTTGTCCAGAGCACCCTTGCCTTCACCCTTTTCCAGCAATTGCTGCACGCGCGAATCCTGGCGATTGAGGTGGCGCGTCAGGCGCTGACCCTGAGCATCGAAATACACCACGAACAGCACATTGCCATTACGCTGCGCCATGCGCGCCAGCTCGGTCAGCGCCGGCACGTCGTTATCCCAGATGGCTTTCGGCGCCACGGAGGCAAGCAACTGCGCCATGTCATCGGCGGACTGCTTGAGGCTACGTTCCAGCTCGACACGCAGCTCCTGCTGCTCTTCCTCCAGACGCGCCGTCAGGCCGGTGGTCAATCGATCACGGGTACTGGCCGCCATGCCATCGAGGCTTTTACGCACCTCCGCCGTTGCCGACTCCAGTCCGCCAGCCACACGCTGGGTATCTGCCGCCAGGCCAGCGGCCAGCTCATCCACCAGGCCGCCGACAGTCGAGCGCGTCAGCATCAGCGCCACCAGCACCTGAATCACGAAAGCCACACCGAGAGCAATGAAGGCCGGGCGCAGCAATCGACTTCGCAGCAACGCAAGAATGGCAGACACGACAAACCTCCCAGCGGCAC
Source organism: Pseudomonas fluvialis (assembly GCF_014207935.1). GTDB lineage: Bacteria > Pseudomonadota > Gammaproteobacteria > Pseudomonadales > Pseudomonadaceae > Aquipseudomonas > Aquipseudomonas fluvialis_A. Next base: position 308,375 of record NZ_JACHLL010000001.1, read on the forward strand.
CAATTGCGCCTTAGAAAGTTATAGTCCAGCCTGCAGGCGCCGTGACGGCGCACTCAGAAATGCAAAAGGGCCGCAATGGCGGCCCTTTTGCTTACCCCTGACAGAATCAGGCGTAGGGATGACGCAGCACGATGGTCTCGTTGCGATCCGGACCAGTGGAGATGATATCGATCGGCGCACCGACCAACTCTTCCACGCGCTTGATGTAGGCACGAGCATTGGCCGGAAGCTCTTCCAGACTCTGAGCACCCAGGGTCGACTCACTCCAGCCCGGCATTTCTTCGTACACAGGCTGCAAACCGATGTAGCTGTCGGCATCGGTCGGCGCATCAATCACCTGACCGTTCTGGTCGCGATAGCCGACACAGATGCAGATGGTTTCCAGACCATCAAGGACGTCCAGCTTGGTCAGGCACAGACCGGAAATGCTGTTGATCTCGATGGCACGACGCAGGATCACGGCATCGAACCAGCCACAACGACGAGCACGCCCGGTCGTGGAACCGAACTCATGACCACGCTTGGCCAGGTAGGCACCAACGTCATCGAACAGCTCGGTGGGGAACGGACCGGAACCGACACGCGTGGTGTAGGCCTTGGTGATGCCCAGAATGTAGTCCAGGTACAGAGGACCGAAGCCGGAACCCGTGGCCGTGCCACCTGCCGTGGTGTTGGAGCTGGTCACGTAGGGATAAGTGCCGTGATCAATGTCCAGCAGCGAGCCCTGAGCACCCTCGAACATGATGTAGGCATCCTGCTTGCGCAGTTCATGCAGGCGCGCCGCCACGTCGATCACCATCGGACGCAGGATTTCCGCGTACTCCAGAGCCTCATCGAGGGTCTTCTGGAAGTCGACGGCCGGCTCCTTGAAATAGTTCTGCAGCACGAAGTTGTGGTAATCCAGTACTTCGCCCAGCTTGGCGGCAAAACGCTCGCGGTGGAACAGGTCACCGATGCGCAGACCACGGCGCGCCACCTTGTCTTCATAGGCAGGGCCGATACCACGGCCGGTGGTGCCGATCTTGGCATCGCCACGCGCCTTTTCGCGCGCCTGATCAAGGGCGACGTGATACGGCAGAATCAGGGTACAGGCCGGACTGATGCGCAGGCGCTCACGCACCGGCACACCTTTTTCTTCCAGCTTGGTGATTTCACGCAGCAGCGCGTCCGGCGCCACGACCACGCCGTTGCCGATCAGGCACTCGACGTTTTCACGCAGGATGCCCGAAGGGATCAGGTGCAGAACGGTCTTCTCACCATCGATGACCAGGGTGTGGCCCGCGTTGTGACCACCCTGATAGCGCACGACTGCTGCGGCCTGGTCGGTCAGCAGATCAACGATCTTGCCTTTGCCCTCATCACCCCACTGGGTACCCAGGACGACGACATTCTTACCCATAAACGTATCCTCTTCGGAAAAGCCTGCGCCGGCCGCAGCCAGCAAAATCTCATCAGGACGCCAGCGGCGTCACCTGCCAAATACCGTTCTGCCATTGCAGCTGGCGATCACAACCCGCCTCGCGGGCTGCCGCCGCATCCTGCCCAGGCAAGGCCTGGACAACTCGAACACCCTCACGACGCAGGCGCTGAACAGCCTGCCAGAGATACAGGTCATGGTGATCGGGCGCCCAGACGGCAGGCTCGGCTGCCGTCGGCGTCATGTTGCCCAAGGTGACCAGCGTCTTCAGATCCGTGGAAAAACCGGTTGCCGGACGCGCCCGACCAAAATCGGCACCGATGTCATCGTAGCGGCCCCCCTGGGCAATTGCCTGGCCCATGCCCGGCACGAAGGCGGCAAATACCACGCCGGTGTGATAGTGATAGCCGCGCAACTCGCCAAGATCGAAATACAGCGGCAGTTCCGGATAGCGCAGCTCCAGCTCGTCAGCGATCGCCAGCAGCTCGTCCAGGGCGCGATGCACCTCACTCGGCGCCTCGACCAGACAGGCCTGCGCCAGATCCAGCACCTCGCGACCGCCACACAGCTCGACCAGCGAGCGCAGCATATTGGCCAGAGGCTCATCGATACTGGCCGTAAGCGCATCGACCTCATCGACTGCCTTGCGCTGCAGGGCGTCAAACAGTCGCTGCTCGGCATCGCCGCTCAGGCCGGCGGCCTGCGCAAGACCGCGATAGATACCGACATGCCCCAGATCCATGTGCACATCGGCGACACCACTCAGCTCCAGAGTATCGAGCATCAGGCTGATGACCTCGACATCGCTGGCAGGGCTGGCATCGCCATAGAGTTCGGCACCAACCTGGATAGGGCTGCGCGAAGTCGACAGCGCACGCGGTTTCGCATGCAGCACGCTACCGGCGTAGCACAGACGGCTCGGACCCTCACGACGCAGGCTGTGGGCATCGAGACGCGCCACCTGCGGGGTGATGTCGGCACGCAGCCCCATCAGTCGCCCGCTGAACGGATCGGTAACCTTGAAGGTACGCAGATCCAAGTCCTGCCCGGCACCAGACAGCAGCGACTCCAGAAATTCGATGTGCGGGGTGATTACCAGCTCATAGCCCCAGCGCTGGAACATATCCAGCACCTGGCGGCGGGCTGCTTCGATGCATGCCGCTTCCGGCGGCAGAACTTCCTCGATGCCATCTGGCAGTAGCCAGCGGTCTACCGTTGCCATTTCCCCATTCCCCTCTTGCCCAGGCGGCAGGTCTTCAGTCCAGCAGATACAGAAGACCGGTTCCCAGCAGCATGCTGGCCAGCCCGATAAGCCGCAGCCGAGATTCACTCAGCCGGGCCAGACTCATGATTGCGCTGCGCCATTGCTGCGGGCAAAGAAAGGGCAGGATGCCTTCCAGCACCAGCACGAGACAAAGCGCGATACCCAGTTGCTGCCACATGATTCCCGCAGACGCAAAAAAGCCGGGATTTTCCCGGCTGGCTTATGGTACCACAAATTACCCGCAGACTACCCCGGCAGCGCGTTTGCTCTGCCGGGGTAGTTGCGTTTAAGGCTTGGATTTCTCCAGATAACGGAAGAAGTCATTACCCGGATCCAGCACCAGCACGTCACTCTTGCTGGAGAAGCTCTCGCGGTAGGCCTTGAGGCTGCGATAGAAGCTGTAGAACTCGGCATCCTGACCAAAGGCCTTGGCGTAGATGGACGCGGCCTTGGCATCGCCATCACCGCGCACCTCTTCCGCCTGACGATAAGCCTCCGCCAGAATCACCCGCTTCTGCCGGTCAGCATCGGCACGCACGCCTTCTGCCTGCTCACGCCCCTTGGCACGGTGCTCGCGGGCTTCCCGCTCACGCTCCGAACGCATGCGCTCGAACACACTGGCATAGACTTCTTTGGGCAGATCGATGGCCTTAACCCGCACATCAATGACCTCGATACCCAGCTCCTTCTTCGCCATCTTGTTCAGCGACTCGGTGATGTCACCCATCAGCGCATCGCGCTCACCGGCCACCACATCGTGCAGCGAGCGCTTGCCGAACTGGTTGGACAGCGCCGCCACCAGACGTTGCGACAGACGATCGTCGGCGATCTGCTTCATGCCCGAGGTCGCGGTGTAGAACAGCCCAGTGTCAGCTACTCGCCACTTGGCGTACGCATCAACCATCACCGCCTTTTTCTCCAACGTCAGCAGGCGCTGAGTCGGCGAGTCCAGTGTCAGCAGGCGCCCATCAAACTTGCGCACCGAATTGACCAGCGGCGTCTTGATATGCAGACCTGGCGGGACATCCGCCTCAACGATACGACCAAACTTGAGCAGCACAGCCTTTTCCGTCTGCGCCACGATGTAAAAACTGTTCCAGCCAACAATCGCCAGCAGCACGCCAGCGATCAGGGCCACGAATGCCTTGTTGCTCATCAGCGGGCCTCCCTCACGCGCAGCTCACGCTGCTGTACTTCCTGACTGATGCGCGCGCCGATATCGGGCGCCACTGCATTGCCCGCCACGGCGGACGCAGCGCCCGCAGACGCATTGACCATCTTGTCGAGCGGCAGATACAGCAGATTGTTCTGCCCCTTGTCACCGGTCACCAGCACCTTGCTGGTGTTGCTGTACACCTCTTGCAGGGTGTCCAGATACAGACGCTCGCGGGTTACTTCCGGAGCCTTGCGATACTCGGCAACCAGCTTGGTAAAGCGGTCAGCCTCACCCTCGGCGCGCGCCACCACCTCATCGCGGTAGCCGCTGGCCTCCTCAAGGATGCGCTGAGCCTGACCGCGAGCTTCCGGTACGATGCCGTTGGCATAGGTTTCCGCCTGATTGCGCTCACGCTGCTCGTCTTCACGGGCACGAATCACGTCATCGAAGGCATCCTTGACCTCAGCCGGAGCCGTCGCCCGCTGGATGTTCACCTGGGTCACGGAGATGCCGGTGCCGTAGGTATTGAGGAAGCTCTGCAGGCGGTCGCGCACCTCGGTGGACATGCGCTCACGCCCCTCGGTAATCACCTGATCCATGGTGGTCGAGCCGGCCACATGGCGCAGCGCGCTCTCGGTAGCATGCTTGAGGCTCACCTCAGGCTGATCGACATTGAGCACGAAGTCCTGCAGCTTGCTGACCTTGTACTGAATGGTGAACGGCACCTCGACGATATTCTCGTCCTCGGTCAGCATCTGCCCGGTCATCGAGTAGGAGCGCTCGCGGGTAACGTTTTCCTGGAACTTGCGATCGATCGGCGGGAAGTAGATGTTCAGGCCCGGGCCGACCGTCTCGTAATACTTGCCGAAGCGCAGCACCACGGCCTGCTCCTGCTCGTCGACGATGTAAACGGCATTCCACAGCCACAGCGCCAACAGCAGCAACAGGCCAATGCCCAGCATTCCCAGGCCGCCGCCCGAGCTGTCGCCACTGCTGCGTTTGCCACCACCAAAGATACCGCCAAGGCTTTCCTGCAGTTTGCGGAACGCCTCATCGAGATCCGGAGGCCCCTGACGCCCACCGCCCTTGCGGCCGCCCCATGGGTCCTGATTGTTCGAATTGCCACCCGGCTCATTCCAAGCCATAGCGCTCTCCATCCTATTCAACCGACATCTGTCGCAATGCCGGCCATGCTATCGAATGCCCGCTGTTAAGCCAAAACCTAACGGACCGCTTTCATTGCAAAGTGTGTTGCGCAATAAACTCATCCGGCTGCCAGCCCTCGCGGCTGACCAGGCGATTGATCTCGCTACGCGGCAGACGCAACGCCAGCAGGATATTGCCCTGCTCATCATGCTCCTCGTGCCGCACCGCCCCCAGGGCAAAGCACTGCGCGCGCAAGCGCCCCATGCTTTGCGGCAAACACAGGGTACCGACGAACAAATCCTCGCCGAGCAACTCGGCCACGGCCTGTTTGAGCAACTCCAGACCACGCCCTTCACGCGCCGAGAGCCAGACGCGCAGCGGCTTACCCTGCTCGTCGCGCTGAATATGCGGCTCAATTCCGTCAAGCAGATCGAGCTTGTTGTACACCTCAAGCATCGGCAGCTCGTGGGCACCAATTTCAGTCAGCACCGCGTGCACCTGCTCGATCTGCTGGTCGCGCTCGGGCTCATGCGCGTCGATCACATGCAGCAGCAGGTCGGAGTTGCTCGACTCCTCGAGAGTGGCGCGAAAGGCCTCCACCAGCTTGTGCGGCAAATGACGGATGAAACCCACGGTATCGGCCAGCACAATCGGCCCCAAGTCATCCAGCTGCAGACGCCGCAGGGTGGGATCGAGCGTGGCGAACAACTGGTCGGCCGCATACACCTCTGAAGTGGTCAGCGCATTGAACAGGGTCGACTTGCCGGCGTTGGTGTAACCCACCAGGGAAACCGCAGGAATCTCGGCCCGACGCCGGCCACGCCTGGCCTGTTCACGCTGGCTGCGTACCTTTTCCAAACGCTGCTTGATCTGGCGGACACGCACACGCAACAGGCGGCGGTCGGTTTCCAGCTGGGTTTCACCCGGACCGCGCAAGCCAATACCACCCTTCTGCCGTTCCAGGTGGGTCCAGCCACGCACCAGCCGGGTACTCATGTGCTCCAGCTGGGCCAGTTCAACCTGCAACTTGCCCTCGTGGGTACGCGCGCGCTGGGCGAAGATATCGAGGATCAGGCCTGTACGATCAAGGACGCGACACTCGAACGCCCGCTCCAGGTTACGTTCCTGACTGGGGCTCAAGGTGTGATTGAAGATGACCAGCTCGGCCTCGGCCTCCTTGACCAGCTGGCTCAGCTCATCGACCTTGCCGCTGCCAATCAGGTACCTGGCGGTGTGCTGCTGGCGCGCCACGCTGACGAAGGACGCGATTTCCGCCCCCGCCGAGCGCGCCAACTCCTGAAACTCCTGAGGGTCTTCGCTCACCTCGGGATTCTGGCCATCCAGATGGACCAGAATGGCCCGCTCACCACCACCCGGGCGTTCGAAGAACAACTCAGCCTCCCGTCAGATATTGCCGGGCTCGGCAGCCTGCTCCTGCTCGGAAGCAGTCGGCAGACGAACCGGACGGCTCGGCACAACGGTGGAAATGGCGTGTTTGTAGACCATTTGGCTGACAGTGTTCTTCAGCAGAATGACAAACTGGTCGAAAGACTCGATCTGGCCCTGCAGCTTGATGCCGTTGACCAGATAGATGGAAACCGGAACGCGCTCCTTACGCAGGGTGTTCAGGTAAGGGTCTTGTAGCGAATGCCCTTTTGACATGTGCCGCACTCCTTAGAGGAAAAACATCATTATTAATTTTAGAAAACAGCAAAAACCGTCGTACCCCCAAGGATAGACGGTAACTGGCGAGGTCTTCAGGCCAATATGGCGACCGACTCCAGGTATTTCAAGGCGCGAGACAAATTGTCGCCGGCCAGGCTGTCCAGCCAGTGCACATCAGACCAACCGCGCAACCAGGTGAACTGGCGTTTGGCCAATTGCCGAGTGGCGATGATGCCACGCTCGGCCATCTCGTCATGCGTCAACCGCCCCTCGAGGTAATCCCACGCCTGGCGATAGCCAACTGCCCTAATAGACGGCAACGCGGCGTGCAAGTCACCTCGCTGACGCAATGCTTCGACTTCTTCGACGAAGCCTTGTTCCAGCATCAGCTGAAAACGCCGTTCAATACGCTCGTGCAGCACCTGGCGATCGAGCGGCGCAATGGCCAGCTGCGCCACAGTATAAGGGAATTGCCCGGCGCCAGGCGCGTCTAGGGCGGCATTTTGCTGCAGCTGACGCAAACGATGCTCGCTCATGCTCAGGCCGCTCACCCGCCAGACCTCCAGCGCGCGGGTCAGCCGCTGCGGATCATTGGGGTGAATGCGCGCCGCAGACTGCGGATCAACCCGCGCCAGCTCAGCATGCACGGCCGCCCAGCCCTGGGCTGCCGCCTGCGCCTCGATCTCGCGGCGCACCTTTTCGTCGGCAGAGGGCATGTCCGCCAGGCCTTCCAGCAACGCCTTGTAATACAGCATGGTGCCGCCCACCAGCAGGGGAATCTTGCCGCGTCCGCTGATCTCGGCCATCGCCGCCAGGGCATCGGCGCGAAACTCCGCGGCGGAATAAGCCTCCAGCGGGTCGCGAATATCGATCAGGCGATGGGGAAACTCGGCCAGTACGCTCTTTTCGGGCTTGGCCGTACCGATGTCCATACCCCGGTAGATCAGCGCCGAATCGACACTGATCAGCTCACACGGCAGACAGCGCGCCAGCTCCAGGGCCAGATCGGTTTTCCCGGCCGCGGTCGGCCCCATGAGAAAGATGGCGGGTGGCAAGGCAGACATGCAGAACTCCCGGCGCGTACGCCTCAACGACCGCGCAGGAACAGCTTGTCCAGATCATCCATGCCCAGCTGGGTCCAGGTCGGGCGACCATGGTTGCACTGACCACTGCGCTCGGTCTGCTCCATGTCGCGCAGCAGGCCATTCATCTCGGGCAAGGTCAGACGGCGATTGGCGCGCACCGCACCATGACAGGCCATGGTCGCCAGCAGCTCATTGAGGTGAGCCTGGATGCGATCGCTGGTGCCGTATTCGAGCAGATCGGCGAGCACGTCGCGTACCAGCTGATTGGCTTCGGCCTGCTTGAGCAATGCCGGAATCTGCCGGATGGCCAGACTTTCCTGCCCCAGACGCTGCAGTTCGAAACCCAGCCGGGTAAACCAGGCGGCATGTTCCTCGGCGCAATCCGCCTCGCGTTCGCTGAGCGCCAGCGACTCGGGCACCAGCAGCGGCTGGCCCTTGAGCCCCTCGCACGCCATGGCGGTTTTCAGGCGCTCGTAGGTGATGCGCTCATGGGCGGCATGCATGTCCACCAGTACCAGGCCAGCAGCATTCTCGGCGAGGATATACACCCCCTTGAGCTGCGCCAGCGCATAGCCGAGCGGCGGAATATCACCCTGTTCGGCAGGCAAGGCGGGCGCCGCGCTGACTGCACCAAGCGGCGCAAAGTACTCACGATAGGCGCCCTGCGCCTCTGAAACCGGCAATGCCGGCTGCGCCCGCGGCGCCTGATAACCGCTCACGGGAAGCCAGCTCGGCTCGACCACTGGCCGCTCCAGCAGATTGGCGGCCAGGCTCATCTCGCCCTGCGGGCCGAATTCGCCAGCCTCAAGCCCCGTGGCTCGAACCACCTGCGGCACAGCCGCCGGGGCCGCCAGCTGATCCTCCGGCCGCACCTCGCCCAACGCGCGATGCAGGGTGCCGTAGAGGAAGTCATGCACCATGCGGCTGTCGCGGAAGCGCACCTCATGCTTGGTCGGATGCACGTTCACATCCACCACCGCCGGATCGATCTCAAGGAACAGCACGAAGGTCGGATGGCGACCGTTGTACAGCACATCGCGGTACGCCTGGCGCACAGCATGGGCAACCAGCTTGTCGCGGACCATGCGCCCGTTGACATAGAAATACTGCAGGTCCGCCTGGCTGCGCGAGAAGGTCGGCAAACCGACCCAACCCCACAGGCGCAGACCATTGCGCTCGATCTCGATGGGTAGCGCCTGCTCAAGGAACGCCGTGCCGCAGACCGCACCCACCCGGCGCGCACGCGCCTGGGCATCATTCGCCTCGTGCAGCGCCAGCACCGACTTGCCGTTGTGGCGCAAATGAAAGGCCACATCGAACCGGGCCAGCGCCAGCTTCTTGATCACATCCTGCAGGTGATCGAACTCGGTCTTCTCGGCGCGCAGGAACTTGCGCCGCGCCGGGGTATTGAAGAACAGATCACGTACTTCCACCGTGGTACCGACCGGGTGCGCCGCCGGCTGCACGCGGGCCTCCATGTCACGGCCTTCGGTTTCCACCTGCCAGGCTTCGCTGGCCTGCGGTGTGCGTGAAGTCAGGGTCAGTCGCGACACCGAGCTGATCGAGGCCAGCGCTTCGCCGCGGAAACCCAGGCTGTTAACGGCCTCCAGATCCTGCAGATCACGGATCTTGCTGGTGGCGTGACGCGCGAGCGCCAACGGCAGGTCATCGGCGGGAATACCACCGCCATCGTCGCGCACCCGCAGCAACTTGATGCCACCCTGCTCGACATCCACGTCGATGCGGGTAGCGCCGGCATCCAGGCAGTTTTCCAGCAGTTCCTTGGCCACCGAGGCGGGTCGCTCGACCACTTCGCCGGCAGCAATCTGGTTCGCCAGCCGCGGACTGAGCAGCTGGATACGACGCAGTTCGGTCATGGCTGAACCGCCAGCGCGGTGGTCGGAATCTGCAGCACCTGACCGGCGCGAATACTGTCACTGCGCAGGCTGTTGGCCGAACGCAGGGAGGACAGGCTGACCTGATAGCGCTGGGCAATCAGCGCCAGACTTTCGCCGGAAGTAACCACATGCTCGCGCGGCCCCATCGGCACCTTGCCCTGATCACGCAGCATGGCGATGTAGGTACCCGGAGGCGGGTTCTGCTGGAAGAACTGCTTGACCCCAGTCGTGATCGAACGGGCCAGCGCCTGCTGATGCGCGGTGCTGTGCAGTTTCTGCGACTCGTTGATATTGGAGATGAAACCGGTCTCCACCAGGATCGACGGGATATCCGGCGACTTCAGCACCATGAAGCCGGCCTGCTCGACCCGGCGCTTGTGCAGCGAAGTCACCCGCCCCATGTTGGAAAGCACCTTCTGCCCTACGTTCAGACTGGAAGACAGTGACGCCGTCATCGACAGGTCCAGCAGCACCCCCGCCAGCATGCGGTCTTTGTCGTCCAGACTGACGTTGCCGGCACCACCGATCAAGTCGGACTGGTTCTCACTGTTGGCCAGCCAGCGCGCGGTTTCCGAGGTGGCTCCACGGTCGGACAGGGCAAACACCGAGGCGCCAAAGGCGCTGCGACTCGGCGCGGCGTCGGCGTGAATCGACACGAACAGATCGGCGCCTTTCTTGCGCGCGATCTCGGTGCGCTTACGCAGCGGTATGAAGTAGTCGCCGGTTCGCACCAGCTCGCCACGGAAACCCTTCTCGCGACTGATCTGGCGCTGCAGTTCCTTGGCAATCGCCAGGGTCACATTCTTCTCGTGCTGACCCTTCGGGCCTAGGGCACCCGGATCCTCACCACCATGTCCAGCATCGATGGCGACCACAATCACGCGCTTGCCGGCAGGCACGGGCGGCAGGTTGGCAGGAGGCGGCGTAATGCTGGCAACCGGCGCTGGAGGCGGCGACACCGCTACCGCGACACCCGGTGCGGTCACTGGCGAGACACTGGCGGGAGACGTGTTCGGGGAGCGGGCCGGTGTATCGTCACCACCCTGGTCGAACAGATCAACTACCAGGCGGTGGCCATACTGCTGATTCGGCGCCAGGGTGAAGCTCTTCGGCGTAACGGGCGCAGACAGGTCGAAAACCATGCGCAGCTCACCCGGCGCCCGCTGTGCCGAGCGAACCGAGGTGATGGGGGTATTGCTCAGCGACAGTTGTTCCAGGGCCGTTTTCAGGTCGGCACCGGACACATCGATCACGATGCGATTGGGCGCAGAAAGAGTAAACAGGCTGTGCTGTACCGGGCCCGACAGGTCGAAGACCAGGCGAGTGTTATCCGGGGCGCGCCACAACCGCACACTGCGTACCTCGGCAGCAGCCCAGGCCTCGACCGTCAGCAGCGCCAGCAACACACCACCGAACAGCGATATCCCGCGCAAGCGCACACCCCACCCCGACGTTCTTATCATGATTCCCCGCTCAAGGCGGCACACCAGGCCTCGCCACGCGCACCATGCGCGCTCAGCGTCAGCAGGCGTCCGTTCTTATGCGGGGCAATGGTAATGTCAAGGTCGGCCTTTGGCAAAACACCCGCACCGCGCTCCGGCCACTCGATCAGACACAGGCAACGCTCCTCGAAGTAGTCGCGAATCCCCATGAACTCCAACTCCTCGGGGTCGACCAGCCGATAAAGGTCGAAGTGGTAGACCATGCCACTGCCCAGGTCATACGGCTCGACCAGGGTAAAGGTCGGGCTCTTCACCGCTCCGATATGCCCCAGCCCACGCAGCAAGCCGCGGGAAAAGGTGGTCTTTCCGGCCCCCAGATCGCCGTGCAGGTAGATCACGCCCTGCCCGCCACTGATTGCCCCCAGGCGCGCGGCCAAGGCCAGCATGGCCTCTTCATCCAGGGCCGGCAGTTTCAGTTCAGACACGGCGCATGCTCCTCAAGCAACTGACGAATGGTCATACACAAATCGCTGGCCGCCAGGCCACGGCCGCCCTGGCCAAGCTGCTCACCGGCGCAGGCATGCAGCCAGACACCGAGACAGGCGGCCTCATAGGCGCTCATGCCCTGAGCCAGCAATGCACCCAGCAAACCACTGAGTACATCGCCAAAACCCGCACCTGCCATGGCTGGATGGCCCCGTTCGCAAAGCGCAAGACGCCCATCCGCGGCGGCCACCAAACTACCGGCGCCCTTGAGCACCACTACAGCGCCGTAACGTCGAGCCAGATCGCGCGCAGCGGCTGGCCGATCGTTCTGCACCTCACGGACCGTGCATCCCAGCAGGCGCGCGGCCTCACCGGGATGTGGGGTAAGGATGCAATTCACAGGCAACGCCTGCGCATCCAGCGCCAGCAGATTGAGCGCATCGGCATCCAGCACCCAGGCGCCAGCCTGCTGCAACGCTGCCGAATATAGACTGCGCCCCCAGGCCTGCTGGCCCAAACCGGGCCCCAGCACCAGCACCGAGGCGGCCGCCAGCAGATCGCCCAACTGATTGGCCGAACGCACACCGCGCGTCATGACTTCCGGCAGGCGCGCCAGCGCCCCAGCCACATGTTCCTCGCGGGTGGCCAGCGAGACCAGGCCGGCGCCGGCGCGTAAGGCCATCTGCGCAGCCAGCAGCACGGCGCCGCCATAGCCACGATCGCCTCCTACCAGCAGCACATGCCCCAACCGCCCCTTGTGCGCAGTCCTGGCTCGCGGCGCCAGACGCGCCACGCTGGCAGCGGCAAGGCGCACGGCACTGATCGGCACCTGCTCGACCACCTGTGCATCAGCCTGCAGATCGGCGAAGCGCAACGTTCCGACCCAATCCGCCGCCTCGCCGGTAAACAGGCCCAGCTTGAGACCGATAAAGGTCACCGTCAGCTCAGCGCGCACAGCCACACCCAGCACCTGCCCGGTATCGGCACAGAGTCCGGACGGGATATCCACCGCCAGCACCGGCAGGCCACTGGCATTGATCTGCTCGATGGCCTGACGGTACTGCCCCCTCACCTCACCTGTCAGGCCAGTGCCAAGCAAAGCATCGACCAGCACACCCGACAGCGCCGACTGCTCAGTCCAGGACTCGATCAGCACGCCCTCTGCCTGCGCCTCGGCAAAGGCCGCCGCAGCATCACCACTGAGCTGCGCCGGCTCCGCCACGGCTAGCACGCGTACCTGCCAGCGGGCACGCTGTGCCAGAGCAGCGATCAGGTAGCCGTCACCAGCATTGTTGCCCCGGCCGGCCAGCACAGTGAGCACACCCGACTCGCCCCAGCGCTGGCGCAGTGCACGCCAGGCCGAATGGGCGGCGCGCTGCATCAGCTCGAAACCGGGCGTTCCGGCGGCAATCAGGCGCGCATCCAGATCGCGCACCTGGGCGGCGCTGTAGAGATTCAGGGGAAGATCGTCACAAGCGGACATGCGTGCCTCGCATCAAGGTCTGGCAGAATTATACCCAGTCCAGCCAGCAGCACCGCCAGCCATGTCCAGCCACTCGCCCGATCTCGATCAGCTCGCCGCCAGCATCAAGCTCTGGGGGCGCGAGCTCGGCTTCCAGCAAGTCGGCATCAGCAGCGTCGACCTGGGCGAGCACGAAGCGCACCTGCAACGCTGGCTCGATGCCGGCTACCAGGGCGAGATGGACTACATGGCCAGCCATGGCAGCAAGCGCTCACACCCGGACGAACTGGTGCCCGGCACTCTGCGGGTGATATCCCTGCGCATGGACTACCTGCCCGGCGACACGCGCATGGCCGAGCAACTGGCCAGCCCGGAAAAGGCCTACGTCTCGCGCTATGCACTGGGGCGTGACTACCACAAGCTGATCCGCAAGCGCCTGCAACAGCTGGCCGAACGCGTGCAGCAGTCCATCGGCCCGTTCGGCTACCGCGCCTTCGTCGACAGCGCGCCGGTGCTGGAAAAGGCTGTAGCTGAACAGGCCGGGCTTGGCTGGATTGGCAAGAACACCTTGGTGATCAACCGCAAGGCCGGTAGCTGGTTCTTCCTCGGCGAACTGTTCGTCGACCTGCCGCTGCCGGTTGATACACCACAGGCAAGCGAGCACTGCGGGCGCTGCAGCGCCTGCCTGGACATCTGCCCTACCAAAGCCTTCGTTGCCCCTTACGTGTTGGACGCAAGGCGCTGCATTTCCTACCTGACCATCGAGCTGAAGGGCGCGATCCCCGAAGAGCTTCGCCCGCTGATCGGCAACCGCGTGTTCGGTTGCGACGACTGCCAGATCGTCTGCCCGTGGAACCGCTTTGCCCGTCCCAGCGAACAGGGCGACTTCCAGCCCCGCCACCAGCTGGACAGTGCAGAGCTGGCCAGCCTGTTCCGCTGGAGCGAAGAGGAATTTCTCAGCCGCACCGAAGGCTCGCCGCTGCGGCGCGCCGGCTATGAACGCTGGCTGCGCAACCTGGCAGTCGGCCTGGGCAACGCGCCCGGCAGCATTGCGGTCATCGAAGCGCTGGAGCTGCGCCGCGAGCACCCGTCCGAGCTGGTCCGCGAGCATGTGCACTGGGCCCTGAGCCGGCACGGGCGTTGAGCCGGGCAAACAAAAGCCCGCACCAGGCGGTGCTTTGATCAGTCTCAGACTTAGACTTTCAGCAGGTGCTGCCGGTAGTGGCGAAGCTCGGCGATCGACTCGCGGATATCGTCCAGTGCCTGGTGCGTGCCCTTCTTCTGGAAGCTTTCCTTGACCTGCGGCGCCCAGCGCTCGGCGAGAATCTTCAGGGTCGAGACATCCAGGTAGCGGTAATGGAAGAAGGCTTCCAGCTGCGGCATATGCCGGTAGAGGAAGCGGCGGTCCTGACCAATGCTGTTGCCGCAGATCGGCGACTTGCCGGCCGGCACCCACTGCTCCAGAAAGGCGATGGTCATCGCTTCGGCCTGAGCAGTGCTGATGGTGCTTTCGCGCACACGCTGGGTCAGACCGCTCTCACCATGGGTGCGGGTGTTCCACTCATCCATGCCGGCCAGCACGGCATCGCCATGATGCACGGCCATCACCGGCCCTTCGGCCAGTACGTTGAGGTCGCTGTCGGTGACAATGGTGGCGATCTCGATGATCACGTCGTTGTCCGGATCCAGACCGGTCATTTCCAGGTCGATCCAGATCAGGTTCTGGGCATTCTGCATGGGGCTCACTCCTCGTATCAGGCGCTCAGTTTAACAGCCGCTCAGCGCTGCCAGAGCAGCAAACGCGAACGGCGCCAGTCATGCAGCTCAATCACCCGCTGCGCCGGCACATCGGGAATGGCGAAGGTGTTGCTGATCAGGCAACTGCCGGGGCGCATTTCCGCCTGCACCTTCTGCCACAAACGCGGCATCGGCGCCGGCGACAGGAAGCAATACGCCACATCGTAGTCGCCGAGCCGCTCATCCCACAGGCTGCGGTAATACACCCGGCAATTGGCCCGCCCCAGGCACCGCAGCCAGGCAAGCACAAATACCAGCGGCGCCGTTTCGACGCCGACGAACTGCCCCTGTGGATAGCGCTCGGCGAGACGACAGAGCGTGCCGGCCAGACCGCAACCCAGATCGACCAGGCGCAAGGTCGGCGGCAGGTCAGCCAGCAACCCCTGCAGCTTGCGCTCGGTGCGGCGCCCGGTGAGATATAGAGGAACGCGCTCACCCAGGCTGTTCCAATTGAGCAGCAGCACCAGCAACAGGGCCGCCAGCAGCCAGCCGGGCGCCACCTGCCAGTGCGCCGCCAGCCACAAGCCGGGCACGAAAAGCAGATGAATCAGCCACCACCAGCTCGCCTGCCCGCAGCGCCAGCTGAGCAGTGCCGACATAGCCGCCTGCAAGCCAACCAGCACCACTAGAGGCACTGCCCAGCCAGCCAGCAACAAGCCTCGATGCAGCAGCAGCACCGCACACAGCGCCAGTAGCTGCAGCAGCAGCGCCAGCAGGCCCGGGCGCCTCCCCATACGCTGTAGAAAAGACTCGGTCATGGCCGTCCTCGCATCAGATCGCAGCAGTGTAACCAAGCCGGGCGCGGCTGAAAGCCTGAGGCAGAGATGCCCATGCTAAACTCGCGGCGACTTCATACCCGGGACCATCATGGCCAAACGTCACCTCAGCCGTCGGCAAAACTGGCGCATCGAGAAAATCCAGGAAGAACGCGCTGCCCGCGCCGCCAAGCGCGAGTCACGCATGCTGGACGAACTGGAAGGCGGCGACCTCGGCCCCGAGCAGACCGGTCTGGTGATTGCTCACTTCGGCGTACAGGTCGAGGTCGAGGCTCTGGATGGCGAACAGAGCGGCGGCGTCTTCCGCTGTCACCTGCGCGCCAACCTGCCCCCCCTGGTGACCGGCGATCGCGTGGTATGGCGTTCGGGCAACCAGGGCCACGGCGTGATCGTCGCCCAGTTGCCCCGTCACTCCGAACTGTGCCGCCCGGACAGCCGTGGCCAGCTCAAGCCAGTGGCGGCCAACGTCGATCAGATCATCATCGTCTTCGCGCCACTGCCCGAACCGCATGCCAACCTGATCGACCGCTACCTGATCGCGGCCGAGCACGCGGGTATCCGCCCGTTGCTGCTACTCAACAAGGCCGACCTGATCGATGAGCAGAACAGCGTATTTCTCGACAGTCTGCTGAGCACCTACCGCCAGTTGGACTACTCGCTGCTGGAAGTCTCCGCCCACGACGGCACAGCCATGAATCAACTGGCCGACCGCCTGGACGGGCGCATCAGCGTGTTTGTCGGTCAATCCGGGGTGGGCAAGTCATCGCTGATCAACAGTCTGCTGCCGGGAGTCGATACCCGTGTCGGCGCGCTGTCCGAGGTGACCGGCAAGGGCACCCACACAACGACCACGGCGCGTCTGTTCCACTTCCCGCGCGGCGGCGATCTGATCGACTCCCCCGGCATCCGCGAATTCGGCCTCGGTCATGTCAGTCGCAGCGACGTGGAAGACGGCTTCATCGAGTTTCGCGAGCTGTTCGGCCATTGCCGCTTCCGCGACTGCAAGCACGACCGCGAGCCCGGCTGCGCACTGCTGCAGGCGCTGGAAGATGGACGCATCCAGCCACAGCGCATGGCCAGCTACCGGCACATTCTGGCGAGCCTGCCGGAAACGGAATACTGAAACATGGGGTAGGGGCTGCCGCAGGGCGCCCCCTCTGAGAAAAGACTGACGCCCGCTACTCGCTCGGTTGATCGAACTGCAGGGCGCCGTCCTCGAATACATTGAGTTTTTCCTGCACATCGCCGGCGCCCAACGGCTCGCCGGGCGCCGGGCTGGCAGCCGGACCAGCGTCACCCGCTGGTGCCTCACCAGCAGGCACCGCCGGATCGATAGTCTCCGTCTCCTGACCGTCCTGCCCTTCCAGACGGCGCTGCGCCTTTTTGGTCAGCACGATGATGTCGATGCGTCGATTGACCGGATTGAACGGATCCTCGCGATCAAAGAGCGCCGATGAGGCATAACCGACCACGCGGGCGATCTGCGTGTCCGGCAGGCCACCGAAGACCAGCACACGGCGCGCGGCATTGGCCCGATTGGCCGACAGCTCCCAGTTGGTGAACTCGGCCCCCTCGGCAAAGGGCTTGGCATCGGTGTGTCCGCTGACGCTGACATTATTGGGCACGGCCTTGATCACCTCGGACATGGCCAGCAGGATGTCCTCGAAATAAGGCTCCAGCTGCGCACTGCCCAAACGGAACATGGGACGATTCTCGGCATCCATGATCTGGATGCGCAGGCCATCCTGGGTGATCTCGAACAGAATCTGATCCTTGAACTTCTTCAGCTCCTGGTTCTCTTCGACCTTGTTCTGCAGTTCCTGCAGCAGCATTTCCAGGCGCTCGCGCTCGACCTTCTCGGCCACACTCTCAGCCAGCTCCTCGTCGATCTTGCCCTCGCCTTTCTGCCCCTCGTCCGACTTTGGGTTGTTGTGAATCTCGTCCGAGCTGGGCTGGCCCTGGATCTCCGGATTGAGGGTGCGATCAGGTGCCACCGTGGGAGTGCCGCCCAGGTCGATGACATAGGGGCTGGCACTTTCGGTAAAGCCGATCGGGTCCTGGAAGTAGCCGGAGATGGCCTTCTTCTGTTCGGGCGTGGCCGAAGACATCAGCCACATCACCAGGAAGAAGGCCATCATCGCCGTGGCAAAGTCGGCAAAAGCAATCTTCCAGGCGCCGCCGTGGTGACCGGCAGCACTCTTCTTGACCCGTTTAACGATGATGGGCTGATTGTTTTCCATGAGTCAGCCTTAGCCGCCGCGCATCGCCTGTTCCAGCTCGCTGAAGCTCGGGCGGTGTGCAGGCAGCAACACCTTGCGCCCAAACTCCACAGCCAGGGTCGGCGGCATACCCGATGCAGAAGCCACAAGGGTGGCCTTGATTGCTGCATACAGGTTCATTTCTTCCTTGGCATCGTGTTCCAGTGCGGCCGACAGCGGCGCAAAGAAGCCATAGGAAGCGAGAATCCCGAGGAAGGTCCCGACCAGGGCGGTACCGACCTTTTCACCGATCTGCGCGTTACTGGCCGAGGCCAGAATCGACATGGTGATCACGATCCCCAGCACCGCCGCCACGATACCCATGGCCGGCATACCGTCGGCCACCTTGGCCACCGCATGGGCAGGATGCTCCAGCTCCTCCTTGAGGCTCTCCAATTCCTGATCGAACAGGCCCTCAAGCTCGTGCGGCGCCATGTTGCCGGAGGACATGATGCGCAGATAGTCGCAGACAAAGGCGGTCATGTGCGCATCGGCCAGTACGGTCGGGTACTTGCTGAAAATCGGACTGGAACTCGGCTCCTCGACGTCGGCCTCGATGGCCATCATGCCTTCACGGCGACTCTTGTTGAGAATCTCGTAAAGCATCTTCAGCACATCAAGGTAAAAGCTGTGAGTGAAGCGGGTGCTGAACATCTTCAGCGACTTCTTGAACACATGCATGAAGGTGCTGCCAGGGTTGGCCTGGAGGAATGCACCCAGCGCGGCGCCACCGATGATCATCACCTCGAACGGGTGAATCAGGGCCATGAACTTGCCGCCCGAGAGGATAAACCCACCCAGAACACTGCCGAACACCACAATGATGCCGATGATTTTTGCCATAGGAATAAAGCTTTTCGAGGCTGACGAAGGGGCCAGGAAAGATGACCCTTCTATTTATCGGAAGATATGAGCCAGACTATAGCCACTTAGGGCGAAAAGCCAGTCAGGCTCAATCCGCATGACCGCCAACACATCCGCTCCACGCACCCTCGACCAATGGCTCAAGCAGCTGGAGCGAGTCCGCCTGCCCGTCACGACGCAGAGTCGCGATCTGGTACTGCACACTGTGCTGGACAGCCGGCGCTCGCTGCGCGACATCGCCGAGCGCCTGCAGGATTGCCCCGCGGCGGCACTGGCCGTGATGCGTGAAGCCAATCGTAGCGCCAGCAGCCTGGGCGAGCCCGCGGCCACACTGGAGACGGCGCTCAACCGCATCGGTCTGAAAAACACCGAAGAACTGCTGCGGCGCCTGCCTGTTCTTGAGGAAAGCGCCATCCCCCAGCCACTGCGCCAGCTGCAGCTGATCAGTCAGCACGCCGAGCAGCAAGCCAGCGGTCTGTTCGGCGCCCGTTTGGCACGCCTGTGGCAGGAGATCAACAGCGGTGCCCTTCTGCTGCTCGCCCCGCTCTGGCCGCTGGCGGCCAGCCAGCCACTTGTGCTGCAGGAATGGACGCGCCGGGTGCTCTGCGAGGGCGAGCCTGGCCTCGCAGTGGAACGCGAGCTGCTCGGTGTGCCGCTGCTGAAAATCTGCCTGCAGCTGGCCGAGCAATGGCGACTGCCGAGCTGGATTATCCACTGCTACCAGCTGCTACTGAATGATCGCCGCCTGCTGGTCAAAGCCCTGCACATTGCCCGCGACAACGAGCACCCGCTGCATCAGCAACAGATTCTGGATGGCGACGAACCGCTGCGGCGCTGGCTGACCCGCCCGGAAAACAGCATTCTGCTGGCCAATGGTCTGGCCCTGTCGGCGCATATTGCCTGGGAAGGCCAGCACAGCTTGCGCTGGCAACGCCTGAGCGGACTTTATCTGCATACCGCACTGGGTGAACTGCAGGGACAGATCCACCAGCAGGCCGCCAGCAGCGCCCGTCGCCACGCCCATGCTGGCCTCTGGCATCCCGCCGAGGCACTGATCTGGCCCTGGGCCGAGCGACGCTGGAAACCTCTGAACAAGGCAGCTGCCATTGCGGCACCCGTCACGCCGACTGGTGTGCTGGCATGGCGGCAGGCCTGCAGCGAGCTACTCAAGGACCCCACGCCCTTCGCCAATGTGCTGCAACTGACCCAATGCGCCCGTGACGCCCTGCAGCACTGCGGCATGCAGCGTGTTCTGCTGCTGCTCACCGACCGCCAGCACACTCGCCTGCAAGCCCAGCAGAGCCACGGCCTGCCCGCCGAAGCCGGCAAGCTGGTACTCGACCCGCAGCAGAGTCAGGTGCTGCGCCGCCTGCTCAGCCAGCCTGGGCAGTTGCGACTGTCGCCGGATAACATGGCGCAATTTTCGGCACTGCTGCCCGGCAGCCTGAAGAGCCTGTTCATCGGCCAGCACCTGATCCTGCGCTCGATCGCCAACCAGGGGCATGTAGCCATGCTGCTGGTGGTCGACCAGCATGGCGCACCATTCAACGAAACCCAGCTGCAGGCTTTCGGCAAAACCGTGCAATGCATCGAGCGCGCCCTGGGCAGCTTCGCCCGCCGCGGCCGCTGAGCTTTCCGCTACAATCGCACTTTTTGCCGCCCCGGAAAGCCATCATGTCCGCGTTCGCCTCTCTGCCCCTGCTGATCGAGCCCGCCGAACTGGCCAGCCGTCTGGATGCCGACGAGCTGATCCTGGTCGACCTGAGCACTACCGCGCGCTATGCCGAAGGCCATATCGCCGGCGCGCGCTGGGTCGACAGCAAGCGCACCCAGCTTGGCCAACCACCGGCACCCGGCCTGCTGCCGCCAGTGCAGCAGCTGGAAAACCTGTTTGCCGAGCTGGGCCATCATCCGGAAGCGGTCTACGTGGTCTATGACGACGAAGGTGGCGGCTGGGCCGGGCGCTTCATCTGGCTGCTCGACGTAATCGGCCACCAGCGCTACCACTTCCTCAACGGCGGACTACAGGCCTGGCTTGCCGACGGTCTGCCGGTCACCCAGGAAGTTCCGGCGGCAGCCGCCGCACAGTCGCTGCAACTGATCATTCACGATGCTCCGACCGCCAGCCGCGACTACCTGCAGAGCAGACTCGGAGCCAACGATCTGGCCATCTGGGACGCCCGCAGTCCCGCCGAGTTCAGCGGCGAAAAGGTGCTGGCAGCACGAGGCGGCCACATCCCAGGCGCCATCAACTTCGAATGGACAGCCGGCATGGATTCTCAGCGCGGCCTGCGCATCCGCAGCGATATGGCACAAGTGCTGCGAGATCTGGGCATAACGCCGGACAAGGAAATCATCACCCACTGCCAGACCCATCGCCGCTCCGGGTTCACCTACGTGGCGGCCAAGGCGCTGGGCTATCCGCGGGTCAAGGCCTACGCCGGCTCATGGTCGGAGTGGGGCAACCTGACGGACACACCGATCGAATCCTGAGCCGCAAAACGGCCCAACATCCTCTTCAAGGAAGCACCATGAAACAGCGCCTGTTCATCCTCAGCCAGTACCTGCTGCCCCATCACCTGCTGTCGCGCCTGATCGGCTGCGCCGCCGAGTGCAGCGCCCCCTGGTTCAAAAGCCGCCTGATCGCTTGGTTCGCCCGCCGCTATCAGGTCGACATGCGCGAGGCAGCCGTGGAAGACCTGAACGCTTACGAGCACTTCAACGCCTTCTTCACCCGCGCCCTCAAAGAGGGCGCCCGACCATTGGACGCCACCCCAGGCGCCATTCTCTGCCCGGCCGACGGCGCCATTAGCCAGTTGGGCAAGGTCGAACACGGTCGCATCTTCCAGGCGAAGGGCCACAGCTACAGCGTGCTGGAGCTGCTCGGTGGCGATGCCGAGCGCGCCGCGCCGTTCATGGGCGGCGACTTCGCCACCGTTTACCTGTCGCCCAAGGACTACCACCGCGTGCACATGCCGCTGGCCGGCACACTCAAGGAGATGGTTTATGTGCCGGGTCGCCTGTTCTCGGTCAACCAGACCACGGCCGAAAGCGTTCCCGAGCTGTTCGCTCGCAACGAACGCGTGGTCTGCCTGTTCGACACCGAGCGCGGGCCGATGGCCGTGGTTCTGGTCGGCGCCATGATCGTAGCCAGCATCGAAACCGTCTGGGCCGGCCTGGTCACTCCACCACGCCGAGAGTTGAAAAGCGTGCGCTATGACCAGCCGCAAGGCCCGATTCAGCTGGATAAAGGCGCCGAAATCGGCCGTTTCAAGCTTGGCTCCACCGCCATCGTGCTGTTCGGGCCGGAGCAGGTACAGTGGGCCGCCAGCCTGGGAGAAGCCAGTCCTGTGCGCATGGGTCAGCAACTGGCCCTGCCCCGCTGACGCCCCGACGCCCTGCATCATCCAGACAGGTGCAGGGCGGCCACCGAACTGATCAAGCGTTCGGGCTGCCAGCAGCCCCGGATACTGCTAGAGTTGCCTGAAAAGACAGGCGTTTAGCCGGCGCCGCGGAGCACTCGATCGACATGGAAAGAACCAGTCCACATCAGCAGTTGCGCGTCCCCACGCCCAATCAGCACAGCCTGACCTTCTGTGAGGCATCGCCGCGCGACCTGAAGCGCTGGCTGGGCAACCTGCCCAAGGCAAACTTGGGTGAAATGGCTCGCCAGCTCTATCACTGCCTGGTGGAACTGAACCAACTGATCACCTCGACGGAAAACCGCCTGCAACTGCTCGAACTGTTGCGGCCCGAGGTGTATTTCGTCTGCAAGCATCTGGAAAAGCACTTCCTCAACCAGGCCATTGTCCTGGATGAGCGTCCACGCAAGGTGGCCAACCTCTGCCAGGCCCTGCAGAACCACCTGGCCATCGGCTACAAGCTGATCGTCACCCAGGAAGCCCAACCATTTATTCGCGAGCGAGGGCAGATCATGGCCCTGGCCATCCAGCGCGCCATGCACAGCATGTTCGGCCCGCTGGTGCGTGCCTCCCAGCTGTACTGCCCAATGCCAGAAGGGCTGTGGCTGGAGCTGCACCAGCTGTATCGCCTGGCCACGCAGCTCAACCTGCACCAGCAACAGGTCCGTGAGCCCCAGGCGCGCCACCGTGACAGCCTGAGCCCCGAACAGACCTACATCCAGACCCTGATGCTCGGTTGCGCTCGCAGCAATCAGATGCGTCAGTCCGGCATCGCCCGCGTAGCCGAAGCCCTGGAGCAATGGAGCGATCTGGTCAGCCTGCAAAGCGCCGAACTGGACAGCAGCCTGTTTGCCTTTTCCAGCGCAGTAGACGGCCCGCCGCGCTACAAGACCCTGTTCCCCAGTGCCAGCCTGAACAGCCTGGTAGGGCTTGACCCGCGCCGGCTGATCAATGGCATTGCCAAGTATCTGGCGGCGACCCCGCAGGAGCGCGAGAGCCTGTCCCTGCCGGTACCCGAAGGCCTGCATCTGGACCTTCTGCAGCACCTGCAGTCGGCCTGGGGGGATATCGCCGAACGCACCTTCCAGCGCAACCCGGCCTCCGGCAGCCTGACCCTGTGCATCGGCATGAGCCCGTTGCACTTCTTCCTCTCCGGCGAAAAACCCTTCAATGACACCCTCAAACTGCATGTTGCCACCCCCGCCAAGCCGGTAGTTGCGGCAACGCCGACACGCGATGTCTGGGCCAATGCCTTCGATGCCGAACGCATCAGCCATTGGGAACAGGGTATCGAGAGCGAGGAAATTCAGTTTCACCTGCCCCAGCAGCGCAACGAGAGTCAGCCCGAGCCCAGCGCGGCCGACAACAGCACAGAGCGTCCGCAGACCTTCCAGCTGCCCATCGTCAACCTCAGCCCTGGCGGTTACTGCCTGAGCTGGCCACGCGAGGTGCCCGGGCAACTACAGGCGGGAGAGATTCTCGGCCTGCAGGATGATCCGCAGAGCAGTTGGAGCGTGGCCGTGGTGCGCTGGATCCGTCAGGTCAAGGGTGGCGGCACGCAGATGGGCATCGAACTGATAGCACCACAGGCCCAGCCCTGCGCCGTACAGCTGCTGCGCAAGGCCGAGCAGCCGAGCCAATACCTGCGCGCCCTGCTGCTACCGGAAATTGCCGTGATTTCTCAGCCCGCCAGCCTGATCACCGCCCGCCTGCCGTTCCAGGAAGGCAACAAGGTGCATATCAACAGCGGCGGTGAAGAACGACGCGCTTTATTGACTAGGCGCAAGACCAGCACCGGCAGTTTCAATCAATTTGAATACCGCCTGCTTGATCAGCCCGCCCGCGAGAACACAACTCCGGTCACAGGCTCGTCAGGCCTGACGGTTGGGACCTCGGAAGATTTTGACTCCCTCTGGAAGTCGCTGTAGATTGCGGCCAACCCTCCTGTAGCCGCCCAAGAGTCGCTGTTTACCCGCGATTTAGAGCTTTTTCATGGCCATAGAAAAGAAAACAATACGGCTGCTGATCCTTGAGGATTCGCAAAACGAAGCCGAACGCCTGGTCAGCCTGTTCCGCAACGCGGGCAACGCCACCCGTGTACACCGCCTGACCTCCAGCGATGATCTGGCCGAGGCTCTGCACCAGAGCTGGGACTTGTTGGTCGCATCCCCAAACAGCAGCAACCTTGATCCACTGGAAGCACTCAACGCGATCCGCAAGCAGGCCAAGGATATTCCGTTCATACAGATGGTCGAGGGCAACGATGCCGACGCCATTACCGAGGCCCTGGCCCTGGGCGCCCAGGATGCCCTGCCACAAGGCGAAGACGAACGCCTGGTGCTGATCGCCAAGCGCGAGCTGGCCAACCTGAACGAGCGTCGTGCCCGACGCCTCGCCGAAGTGGCTCTGCGCGAAGCAGAGAAACGCTGCCAGTTGCTGCTCAACAGCTCGGTGGATGCCATCACCTATGTCCACGATGGCATGCACATCTACGCCAACCGCGCCTACCTGCAACTCTTCGGCTACGAAGATGCCGAGGAGCTAGAGGGCATGCCGATGATCGACCTGATCGATCCGGCCGATCAGGCGAGTTTCAAGGACTTCCTGAAGAACTACGCCGAGGGCAGCGCCGAGCTCAACTGTGGCGGCGTCACCATCGACGGCAAGACCTTTCGCGCCAATATGAGCTTTTCTCCCGCCACCTACGATGCCGAACCCTGCATCCAGGTGGTGATCCGCGCCGAAGCCAACAATGCCGAGCTGGAAGAAAAACTGCGCGAAATCAGCAGCCAGGACCTGGTCACCGGCCTGTACAACCGCACCTATTTCCTCTCGCTGATGGATGGCGCGGTGAACCAGGCGGTCAGCAGCGGACGCAGCGCCACCCTTGCCTATATCGAGGTCAACCAGTACTCGACCCTGCTGGCCGAAGCCGGCATGGCCGGAGTCGACCTGCTACTCACCGACCTGGCCAACCTGCTGCGCGGCCACTTCGGCCAGCAGGCGGAACTGGCGCGCTTCGGCGATGACGTGTTCTGTGCCCTGCTGGCCGAGCAAACGCCCGAGCAGTGCAAAGAAGGCCTGCAGAGCCTGCTGAAAAAGGTCGAAGGTCATCTGTTCGAGGTCTCCGGCCGCACCCTGCAGACGACCCTGTCGATCGGCGTGGCTGGCGTCAACGAGAAAACCGCCAAGGCCCAGGAAGTGGTCGACCGCGCGCATCGCTGCGCCGACGAACTGCCCGGCAACGGCCTGAAGATCTACGACCCTGCCGATGACCTGCGTAAAGCCGCCAGCCAGGGCAACATCGTCGCCATGGTCCAGCAGGCGCTGGAGCAGAACAGCTTCCGCCTGCTGTTCCAACCCGTGATCAGCCTGCGCGGCGACAGCTTCGAGCACTACGAGGTGCTGCTGCGCCTGCTCGATCCGGAGGGCAAGGAAGTATCGCCAGGCGACTTCATGAACGCGGCCCGCGAAGCGGGCCTGGCCGAGAAGCTGGATCGCTGGGTCATTCTCAACGCCATCAAGCTGCTCGCCGAGCACCGTTCCAAGGGGCATGAAACGCGCCTGTTCGTGCACCTGTCGAGCAACAGCCTGCAGGATCCGAGCCTGCTGCCATGGCTTAGTGTAGCCCTCAAGGCAGCCCGCCTGCCTTCGGACGCGCTGGTCTTCCAGTTCAACGAACCGGATGCGATCGCTTACCTCAAGCAGGCCAAGGCGCTCACCGAAGGCCTGGCGCAACTGCACTGCAAGGTCGCACTGTGTCAGTTCGGTTGCTCGCTGAATCCGTTCAATACCCTCAAGCACCTGACTGTGGACTTCGTCAAAGTCGACGGTTCCTACAGCCAGGACCTGACCACGGCGGAAAACCAGGAAGCCCTCAAGACCCTGCTGGCCAGCCTGCACGCCCAGGCCAAGCTGACTATCGTGCCCTTCGTCGAGTCGGCCAGTGCCCTGGCCACCCTCTGGCAGGCCGGCGTCAACTACATCCAGGGTTACTACCTGCAGGGTCCCAGCCAGAGCATGGACTACGACTTCTCGTCAGGCGACGAGTAAGCCGCCCACAAAAAAGCCGCCTCAAGGCGGCTTTTTTGTTTCAGGTCAGACTCAATTGTGCCCGTCGCGATCACGCAGACCCAGCAGATACAGCACTCCATCAAGGCCCAGGGTCGAGATCGCCTGCTTGGCCGACTGTTTGACCAGCGGTTTGGCCCGGAAAGCCACACCCAGGCCGGCCAACCCAAGCATGGGCAGGTCATTGGCGCCATCGCCCACGGCGATGGTCTGCTCCAGCTGCAAGCCTTCCTTGTGCGCCAGCTCACGCAGCAGATCGGCCTTGCGCTGCGCATCGACAATCGGCTCGATGGCCACACCGGTCAGCTTGCCATCGACGATTTCCAGCTCGTTGGCGTACACATAGTCGATACCCAGCTTGGCCTGCAGCTGCTTGGCGAAGTAGGTGAAACCGCCAGAGAGGATGGCGGTCTTGTAGCCCAGGCGCTTGAGTTCGGCGAACAGGGTCTCGGCGCCCTCGGTCAGGCGCAGGGAGGCACCGATGTCCTCCAGCACGTCCTCGGACAAGCCCTTGAGCAGCGCCAGGCGTTCCTTGAAGCTGGCGCGGAAATCCAGCTCACCGCGCATGGCCCGCTCGGTGATTTCTGCCACCTGCTCACCCACGCCGGCGGCCTTGGCCAGCTCGTCGATCACCTCGGCCTCGATCAGGGTCGAATCCATGTCGAATACGGCCAGGCGGCGGTTGCGGCGGAACAGCGAGTCCTGCTGGAAGGCGATATCGACGTTGAGCGCCTGCGCCTCGCGCAGGAATTCCTCGCGCAGCGCCACCGGATCGGCCGGCTCGCCGCGCACCGAGAACTCGATGCAGCCCTTGCCCTGATCTTCCGGCATATCCAGCGGCATACGCCCGGACAAGCGGTCGATGTGATCGATGTTCAGGCCGTACTTGGCGGTGATAGAGCTGACCCGGTTGAGCTGTTCGGCGGTGACCTTGCGTGTCAGCAGGGTCACGATGTGCCGTGGCTTGCCCTGACCATTGACCCACTGCTGGTAATCCGCCTCGGATACCGGGGTAAAGCGCACCTGCTGGTCAAGCTTGTAGGCCGTGAACAGCACGTCCTTGAGCACCGAGGAAGCCTCCTCGGTATGCGGGATCTCGACCAGGATGCCGAAGGACAGGGTGTCGTGAATCACCGCCTGGCCGATGTCGAGGATGTTCACCCCGCCCTGTGCCAGTACGCCGGTAATGGCCGAGGTCAGACCGGGACGGTCTTCACCGGTAATGTTGATCAGGACGATTTCGCGCAAGGCGCACCTCTCCAGGAAAACCAAGAAAGCCAGGAAAAAAGGAGGCCATTCTACCCGCAAAGCGCGCGTAACCGTGAGCCGCGGCGCTTTGCCGCCTATGGGGCGCTGGTTATACTGCGCGCCACCTTATTCGAGAAGAGCCGCGCCCTGTGAACCGGCCCAACAGCGTCAAGCCCGACAATTTCTTCCTGCTGCTGTTCAATGCCCTGCGTCAGCGGCGGATCCCGCTCGCCCTGCGCATTGCCAGCCACAGCTTGCTGCTGGTGGTGATGGCCCTGCTGATTTACACTTGGGTCATGGGCATGCAGTTCCGCCAGGCCATGCAGCAGCAGGCCGATGCCCTGGGCCAGAGCCTGACCGTGCAGACCGCCGCCTCGGCTACCGAGCTTCTGGTGTCCAACGACATCCTCAGCCTCAACGTGCTGCTCAGCAACCTGGTGCGTAACCCGCTGGTCGCTCACGCCGCCATCTACAGCGTGGATAACCGTGTGCTGGCCGAAGCGGGCAACCGCCCCAGCCAGGCCCTGATCGGCGAGACCGAAGGGCTGTATTCCACCCCTATCACCTTCCAGGAAGTGATCGCCGGTCACCTGCGCATCAGCCTGGACATGCAGCAGTTCCAGCAGCCGATGACCATCAGCCTGCAGAGCATGGGCATTCTCAGCCTGATCCTGCTGGCCCTGAGCCTGTCGCTCAGCCTACGCCTGGGCCGACACCTGTCACTGCCCCTGCTGCAACTGCGCGTCTGGCTGCGCGACCCGGATGATCCGGCGCCGGGAGCCGGTCGCCAGGACGAGATCGGCGACCTCGCCCGCCAGCTGCAGGCGCGTCTGGTGCCGCCACGCCCCGAACCGGTGGCAGAGCCCGACGACCTCGAGCCCGAAGACGACTACCCGGACCTTGAAGCGCCGGCGGCACAGGACAAATACGAACACTTTGCTGCCGATTTCGACGACGAGCCCGACTTCGCCGAGACCGAGCGACCCGCCCCAGCAGAGTCGACCGAGCAGGATTTTGAGGACGACGAGCTGCTCGAGCTCGATGAGCTGGAGCCCACCCTGGACGAGCAGCCCGCCCCCGCCGCGGAACCGGCATCCGCAGCGGCCAGCAACAGCGCTGTCCTGGCCATCCAGCTCGGCGCCCAGGACCAGCTGCGCCACCTGCCCCGCGCGCGCCTGGTCGATCTGCTCGAACGCTACCGCGACTGCATGGCGCAGAGCGCGGCGCTGTATCAAGGCGAACTGCACACCCTCAGCGACGGCAGCAGCCTGATTCTGTTCCATGCGCAGAACGCACCCGAGGACTACCTGACCCACGCCATCTGCTGCGGCGAGCTGATGCGCGCCCTCGGCCACGCCCTGCAGATCGAGGTAGCCGACAGCGGCATCACCCTGCAGCTGCAACTGGGCCTGAGCCTGGGCGACAACCTCAGCGGCCTTGGCCACGGCGAGCTGTTGCTCAGCGACACGGTACAACGCGCGCTGGCGCTGTCGCAGCACAGCCGCAACCTGCTGCTGATTGAGCGCCAGATCGGCGACGACAGCCTGCTACGCCAACGCAGCCGCATCCGCCCGATTGCCAGCCCCGAGGGTGCCTGCTGCGTCGAGCGCCTGCTAGACCCCTACCCGGCCCTGCTGGAGCGCCAGCTGACGCGCATGCACGACGCGCGCGGACGCTGAGGGATCGGCCAAGGAACGGCCCCATGACCACCCTGATAACTCACCCACTGCCCGCACTGGCCCTTGGCCTGGCGCTGGGCAGTCGCGTGATACCGCCGCGCCTGCTCTGGCTGGGCGCTATCGCCGCCTGCTTGCCGGATGCCGACATGCTCGCCTTCCGCCTCGGCATCGCTTACCAGGATGTGCTCGGCCATCGCGGCTTCAGCCACTCGCTGCTATTTGCCGGGCTATGCGGGATCTTGGCCATGCTGGCCTGTCGTGGCTTGCGCTGCCGACCGCTGACCGCCCTGCTGTGGGTCAGTGCCGCGGTAGGTTCGCACAGCCTGTTGGATGCCATGACCAACGGCGGCCTGGGCGTGGCCTGGCTATGGCCCTGGGACGCCCAGCGTTATTTCCTGCCCTGGCGCCCCATCGAGGTCTCGCCGTTTCTGCACGGTTTCTTTACCCCGCGCGGCCTGGCAGTGCTGGCCTCGGAATGGCGATGGGTATGGCAGCCCTGCCTGGCCATCAGCGCCACCGTATGGTTGCTGCGCCTGGGCCTGCAGCGGCTCAGAAGCGGTAAACCTCAGCCTGCGGTACAGGCAGAGACGGAGCCACCTTCGGCACGCTAGCCGGGCGCTGACCGGCCGACTTGCCGGTGGCGCGGGCAGGCGGGCTGCTGACAGGCAATTTGCCCAACGTAGCCGCCAGCTCCCCCGCCAGTTGCTGCAGCAACTGGCTCTGCGCCTTCACCTGGGACGCCACTGCACCATCGTGCTCGGCCTGCAGCCGCAGCAGACGGCTGTCACGCAGGTTGCCGGCGGCATCCAGGACACGCCACTGAGCTTCGAGCACTGCCGGCTGACTGACACCAGAATCCAGACGCCCGATGGTCAGCACCACTTGCCACTGGCCGACGAACCCGACACGGTCCGGGTACAAGGCCACGCGGCTGCTGTCCAGACGCCCGGCCAGCTGACGCACCAGCAACTGGCCGACATCGTCTTCCAGGCTGCCCGCCCAGCGGGCCTCCTGACTCAGTTGCAGGCTGCCGTCGCTTTCGCGCTGCAGGAGATTTTCGCGCTGCAGGTAATCCGCCAGTTTCAGTGGCCCGAGCAGCACCGCCGGGCCCTTGTCGAGGGTTGGCAGCACCGGCTGGCCGGCATCCAGCTGATAGAACTGCGGCGATGGCTGCAGCGCACAGCCCGTAATCAGGAGACTGCCGAGCAGCGCCAGCATGGGCGCCAAAGGAAAGAACTTCATCACATCCCTACCGTTGTTTGCCAAAGATCAGCGACTGCGGCTGCTGATCCAGGCCTTCCACTGTTCGTTGCAACGCCTTGCTGGCCTGACTGAGCTCTTGCAGGGCACGCAGCATTTCGTACTGAACCGCCGACTCGGGGCCAAGATCACGGCGGCTGCTGACGACCAGTTGATTGACCTCAGCCAGCGCATCGGCCGCATTTTGCGCCGCACGGCGAATCTCGCCAACCGCGGCACGCAGATCGCCGCTGCTGCCACGGGCATCCTCCAGCAGGCCCGGCAACTGCTGCTCGACCTTGCCACTAAGGCGATCCAGTTTGCCGAGCAGCTGGTTCATGTGCGCCACACTCTCTTGCAAATCCTTGGAGTTACTCAGCTTCTCCAGACCTTGCAGGGTGCGCGTCGCCGACTCGGTCATTTCCTTGAGTGGCAGCTCGCGCAAACTGGCGACCAACTCGCGCAGCACATCGGCGGCCTGATCGATGCGCGACGGCACGCTGGGAATCGCCGGCAGCGGGATACCTTTGCCAGCATGGACAAAGCCAGGCTCGGCCGGAAACATGTCCAGCGCGACGATGGCCTTGCCGGTCAACAGGCTCGGCGTCTGCAGCTGTGCGCGTAACCCACGTTCAACCAGCCGCTCGACCAACTCACCCAACTGCTCGCCGCTGACCTCATCGGCGCTGCCCGGCTTCTGGATCTGCAGGATCACCGGCATCACCACATCCTGCAGCTCATCGTCATAGGACAGGCGAATTTCCTTCACCGTACCGACCTTGACCCCACGGTAGGTCACGGCAGCGCCGATATCCAAACCATCCAGCGCACCGGTGAAATACACCACGTACTCATTGGGCTCACTGAACCAGCTGTCGCGCGCCAGCAGGAGCACGCCCGCGACCAGCAGAAACAGGCCACCGAGCAGAAAAGCGCCGATCAGAAAGGGTTGACGGGCTTGGCTCATGATTCCTCCGCGGCAGCAGGACCTTCGCCACGCTGCAGAAAGCGCCGGACCACCGGCGGCCCCTGCTCCAGCAACTGCTGCAGCGGGCCATAGGCAATCTGGGTACGTGTCTGGTTATCGAGAAACAGGCAGGTGTCGGCCACCCGGTAAATGCTCGGCAGTTCGTGAGTCACCAGCACGATGCTCGCGCCCAGACTGTCGCGCAACTGCAGGATCAGTTCGTCCAGCGCCAGCGAGCTGAGCGGGTCGAGGCCCGCCGACGGCTCATCGAAGAACAGCACCTGCGGGTCCAGGGCCAGCGCCCGTGCCAGCGCCGCGCGCTTGCGCATGCCGCCGGACAGCTCGGCCGGGTACAGATCGGCGCAACCGGCCAGACCGACCAGCGCCAGCTTGATCTCCGCCAGTTCACGACACTCGGCCGCCGAGAGTTGCGGGCGGTAGGTAGTCAGGGGCAGCACGATGTTCTCGTGCAGCGTCATCGCGCCCCACAAGGCGCCGTTCTGATAGAGCACGCCAAACTGCTGCTGCAGCTCGGCCCGCTGCTCATCGGCATGGGCCCAGAAGTCCTCGCCATGCAGCAGCACCCTGCCGGCCAAGGGCGCCTGCAGACCAATTAGATGCCGCAGCAGGGTGCTCTTGCCACACCCGCTGCCCCCCATGATGACGAACACCTCTCCCTGGCGGATGGCAAAATTCAGATCGTGCTGAATCACCAGACTGCCGTAACCGGCGCTGAGGTTTTCCGCGATCAGCACGGGCTCGTTCATTTCATATTCCGAGTTGGGTGCAGATCAGGGTGATCAGCGCATCGCTGACCACCAGAGCCACGATGATGCTGACCACCGCACGGGTGGTAGCCTGGCCCACGGCCTGAGCATTGCGCCCGCTGGACAGGCCGTAGTGGCAACCGATCAGACCGATCAGCACGGCGAACACCAGGCTCTTGAACACGCCGAGCAGCAGGTCAGGCAGTTTGAGCATCACCAGACTCTGCTGCAGATAGAGCGGCGCGGAGATATCGAAGAGCCCGGCGCCGATGATGAAGCCACCGAGAATCCCCAGCACGTCAGCGAACACGCAGAGCAGCGGCATGGCCACCAGCAGCGCCAGCAGGCGTGGCAACACGAGAAATTCCAGCGGCGGAAAGCCGAAGGTTTTCAGCGCATCCACCTCCTCGTTGGCCTGCATGCTGCCCAGTTCCGCCGCATAAGCCGCGCCGGTTCGGCCGGCCATGATCACCGCCGTCATCAGCGCGCCCATCTCGCGGGTCATGCCGATGGCCACCATATTGGCGATATACAGCTGGGCGCCGAAGGCCTCCAGCTGCGCCGCGCCGACAAAGGCCAGAATCAGCCCGACCAGACTGGCGATCAACGCCACGATGGGCAGGGCTCCGGGCCCGCATTGCTGCAGAGCCAGCCAGAAATCGCTGCGGCGCATGCGCCCGCGACCCGCCAGCTGCCGCCCGAGGGCGAGCACGACCTCACCGACGAACTCGCAGGCCTGACGCACACTGGCCAGCACCGCCAGGCCCTGCAGGCCCAGTCGCGAGATCGGGTCGTAGCGGGTGGGCGCGGCGGCCTGAGCCTGCACCGAGGGCGTGGCGGCCATCTGCAGCAGACGCTCAACCCCCTCGGGCAATCCCAGCAATTGCAAGTCGACGCCATCGCCCTCGGCCAGACGCTGCAAGCGCCGCAGCAGAGCCAGCAGACTGCTGTCCCAGGCACTCACCGCCACCTGCACGCGCAGGACCTGTAGCCCCGCCGGCCGGCTGCGCCAGAGCGTTTCCAGTTCCGGCTTGGCCTGCTGCAGCGTCCAGGCGCCAGAGACCAGCAGGCCGGCCTCGGTGCCCGCCAGGCTCTGCCACTGCAGCGCGGCCGGCTCGCTCATGGCTTAGCCCGGCAACTCGACCAGCAGCGCATCGACCCGCTGGAAGCCACGCGGCAGCTTGTTGCCACGACGACCACGCTCACCCTTGTAGTGCTCCAGATCATCGGCCTTGAGCGTCAGGGTGCGCTTACCGGCCTGCAGCACCAGCGCGGCGCCGCTCGGCAGCACAGCGAGGTCGGTGAGGTACTCCTCGCGACTGGCCACGCGCTCCCCGGGAATACCGATGATCTTGTTGCCCTTGCCTTTGCCCAGCTGCGGCAGGTCGGCCACCTTGAACACCAGCAGGCGTCCCTCGGTGGTCACCGCGGCCAGCCAGTCTTCCTCGCGGTTGCCCAGCGGCTTGGGCGGCACCACCAGGGCGCCGGCCGGCAGGGTCAGCAGCGCCTTGCCCGCCTTGTTCTTGGCCTGCAAGTCCTCGCCTTTGACCACGAAGCCATAGCCCGCGTCCGAAGCAATCACATACAGGGCATTGTCATCGGGCAGCAGCAGGCACTCGAAGGTGGCACCCGGCGGTGGCTGCAGGCGGCCGGTCAGCGGCTCGCCCTGACCGCGCGCGGACGGCAGCGAGTGCGCGGCCAGCGAATAGCTCCTGCCGGTATTGTCGATAAACACCGCGTACTGATTCGATCGGCCCGGCGCGGCGGCCTTGAAGCCGTCGCCGGCCTTGTACGAGAGGCCGGTGGCGTCGATATCGTGGCCCTTGGCGCAGCGCACCCAGCCCTTCTCAGAGAGCACCACGGTGACCGGCTCGGTCGGCATCAGCTCGGTTTCGGACAGAGCCTTGGCCTCGGCGCGGGCGACGATCGGCGAACGGCGGGCATCGCCGTACTTCTCGGCGTCGTCGAGGATTTCCTGGCGCACCAGCTTCTTCAGCTTGGCTTCGCTGCCGAGCAGGGCCAGCAGCTTGTCACGTTCCTTGGCCAGCTCGTCCTGCTCGCCACGGATCTTCATCTCTTCCAGACGCGCCAGCTGACGCAGGCGGGTATCGAGGATGTAGTCGGCCTGCACGTCGGTCAGACCGAAGCGCGCCATCAGCACCGGCTTGGGCTGATCCTCGGTACGGATGATATGGATCACTTCGTCCAGATTGAGGAAGGCAACCAGCAAGCCCTCCAACAGGTGCAGGCGCTTTTCCACCTTGTCTAGACGGAACTGCAGACGGCGGCGCACGGTGCCGACGCGGTACTGCAGCCACTCGGTGAGCAGGGTGCGCAGGTCTTTCACCTGCGGCTTGCCGTCGAGGCCGATGACGTTGGTGTTGACCCGGTAGGAGCTTTCCAGCTCCGTGGTGGCGAACAGGTGGGTCATCAACTCGTCGGCATCCACGCGGTTGGAGCGCGGGATGATGACGATGCGGCAGGGATGCTCGTGGTCCGACTCGTCGCGCAGGTCGGCGACCATCGGCAGCTTCTTGGCCTGCATCTGCGCGGCGATCTGCTCCAGCACCTTGGCCCCGGAGACCTGGTGCGGCAGCGCGGTGACCACGATATCGCCGTCCTCCACGCGATACACGGCGCGCATGCGCACCGAGCCACGGCCGGTTTCGTAGATCTTCAGCAGATCGGCCTTGGGCGTGATGACTTCCGCTTCAGTCGGGAAGTCCGGGCCCTGGATGTGCTCGCACAGCTGCTCGACCGTGGCGCTCGGTTCGTCCAGCAGACGCACGCAGGCGGTAGCCACCTCGCGCAAGTTATGCGGCGGCACATCGGTGGCCATGCCGACCGCAATCCCCGTTGTGCCGTTAAGCAGCAGGTTGGGCAGGCGCGCCGGCAGGGTCGCCGGCTCATCCATCGTGCCGTCGAAGTTCGGCACCCAATCCACGGTGCCCTGGCCCAGCTCGGTCAGCAGCACCTCGGAGTAGCGCGACAGGCGCGCCTCGGTGTAACGCATGGCGGCGAAGGACTTGGGATCGTCCGGCGCACCCCAGTTGCCCTGGCCGTCGACCAGGGTGTAGCGGTAGCTGAACGGCTGCGCCATCAGCACCATGGCCTCGTAGCAGGCACTGTCGCCGTGCGGGTGGAACTTGCCGAGCACGTCGCCAACGGTGCGCGCCGACTTCTTGTGCTTGGAGTCGGCGTCCAGGCCCAGCTCGCTCATGGCATAGACGATGCGCCGCTGCACGGGCTTCAAGCCATCGCCGATATGCGGCAGGGCGCGGTCCATGATCACGTACATGGAATAGTTGAGATAAGCCTGCTCGGTGAAGTCCGCGAGGGAACGGCGTTCCACGCCTTCCAGGCTCAAATCGAGGGAGTCGCTCATGCGTGCCTCATTATCGTGTTGATTGGCGCAGCACCAGAGTGCCGTCGCGCTGGGTAAATTCGAGTTGTTTGAGGGCACTCATGCCGAGCAGCACCTCGTTGTCCGGCATGTTCGGCGCGAGGATCGCCGCCACATCCTGCAGGCGGATATCACCCAGCTGCAGGCTGGCCAGGCGCGTACGGCGCCCTTCGGCGATGCCGTTGGCAGTGCTCAGCGCCACCGGCGCACCGGGTTCCAGGCCCAGGCGATTGCCCAGTTCACGGGGAATCGCCACGGCAGTGGCGCCGGTATCGATCAGAAAGGTGACCGCCTGGCCGTTGATCTGCCCATTGAGGCGGTAATGGCCGCCACGGGCACTGGCCAGGCGCACTTCGATGTAGTCCCGTCCGTGCACCGACTCCGGCTGCGGGTTGGGATTGACCTGGCGCTGCTCCCACACCCCGAAGAAGTGGGTGGCCAGCGCCAGTGCGGCGACCCAGGCCAGCATCAGCATGATCTTGCCGGCGCGCTGACCGGCAGGGGTAGCACTCATGAAGCCTCCCAGCCGCCGGCAGGTGCCGCGAATTGCCAGAGCACAGGGCGAGCCTCGCCGTCGGCACGCACAACCTCGTTGTTGTCGATGCCGATCCAGGCGGCATCATCATCCAGCCAGAGCGCCTCGGCCGTGCCGTAGTCCACACCGGGATACAGCCGCGGCGCAGCCAGGGCCGTGGCCGCGTAGGACCAGCAACGCTCGACCTGGGCGCTGTGTGCGTCACGCCGGCAAAACTGGTGCGCCTGTCGCTCCAGGGTAAACAGCTTGTCGCCACGCCGAACGATATCGCTGAAGTCGATGGCCAGACGCTCGCCACCCAGCGCCGCTGGGGCCTGCTGCTCGCCCCCTTCGGCCAGCAGCACACAGGGATCACTGCAGCCCCAACCGCTGCGGTGCGGCTGCAGCACCAGCAGGCCCCGACGCCGCTGCTCGGCGGCCAGCCACAGGCGCTGACCGTCCGCGGCAACCGCCAGGCCTTCAGCCAGTGCGTTGTAGTCCAGCAGCAGGCCGCTGGCGCGCGCCAGGCGGAATACCTCTGGGGCAATAGCCAGCCACTCACCCTGCCCCTGCGGCGTCACTCGCAGCACCGCGCTGTAGGCCTCGCTGAGCACATAACGATTGCCCGCGGCATCGCAGCTCAGCCCCTCAAAATCCAGAACGCCGCCACGCACCAGGCCCGACAGCCGGTTGCGCCAGGCCAGGCCCCAAGTCAGGGCCGTTGCCGGTGGCGGCGGCACCTGCAGGGGCTGCGCCTCGGCCTGCCAGACGCCAACCTGAGGCTGCAGCCGATAGAGCCATTGGTCGTCACGATCCGAGACGGCCCAGAGTTGCCCGTCACAACGCGCCAGCGCCGACAGGTTGCCGCCGGCCATGCCCTCTAGCGGATACTCGGCCTGCAGACGCAACTCCTCTGCCGCATGCGCCTGGTAAGACGCTACGGCCGCCAGCAGCCAGGCTGCCAGCCGGCGAAATGTCACGCCAGCACCTCGGCCAGGTTGCCCTTGGACTCCAGCCAGCTCTTGCGGTCGCCGGCGCGTTTCTTCGCCAGCAGCATGTCCATCACTTCCTGGGTGCCCTCGAAGTCATCCAGGGTCAGCTGCACCAGGCGGCGGGTGTTGGGGTCCATGGTGGTTTCGCGCAGCTGCGGCGGGTTCATCTCGCCCAGGCCCTTGAATCGGGTGACCTGCGGCTTGCCGCGGCGCTTCTCGGCCAGCAGGCGGTCGAGGATGCCGTCGCGCTCGGCGTCGTCCAGGGCATAGAAGATTTCCTTGCCCAGATCGATGCGGTACAGCGGCGGCATGGCGACGTAGACGTGGCCGGCATCCACCAGCGGGCGGAAATGCCGCACGAACAGCGCGCAGAGGAGGGTGGCGATATGCAGGCCGTCGGAGTCGGCGTCGGCGAGGATGCAGATCTTGCCGTAGCGCAGCTGGGTCAGGTCGCTGGAGCCCGGATCGAGGCCGATGGCCACGGCGATGTCGTGCACTTCCTGACTGGCCAGCACCTCGCCGCCATCAACCTCCCAGGTGTTCAGGATCTTGCCGCGCAACGGCATGATGGCCTGGAACTCCTTGTCGCGCGCCTGCTTGGCCGAGCCGCCGGCGGAGTCGCCCTCCACCAGGAACAGCTCGGAACGCATCGGGTCCTGCCCGGCGCAGTCGGCCAGCTTGCCCGGCAGCGCCGGCCCCTGGGTGATCTTCTTGCGCTCGACCTTCTTGCCGGCCTTGAGGCGACGGTTGGCGTTGCTGATGGCCAGCTCGGCCAGCTGCTGACCGACTTCCGGGTGGGCGTTGAGCCACAGGCTGAAGGCGTCCTTAACGACGCCAGAAACGAAGGCCGCCGCCTCGCGCGACGACAGACGCTCCTTGGTCTGCCCGGAGAACTGCGCTTCCTGCATCTTCATCGAAAGAACGAAGGCGATGCGTTCCCAGATATCTTCCGGCGCCAGCTTCACCCCGCGTGGAAGCAGGTTACGGAACTCGCAGAACTCGCGCATGGCATCCAAGAGGCCCTGGCGCAGACCGTTGACGTGGGTGCCGCCCTGGGCGGTGGGGATCAGGTTAACGTAGCTTTCCTGCAGGCTCTCGCCGCCCTCGGGCAGCCACAGCAGGGCCCAGTCCACCGCCTCCTTGCTGCCGGCCAGACTGCCGCAGAAGGGCTCTTCGGGCAGGCGCGCGAACTCGCTGACGGCATCCACCAGGTAGGAGCGCAGGCCATCCTCGTAGAACCAGCGGGTGGTTTCGCCGTTGTTCTTGTCGCTGAAGGTGACTTCCAAGCCGGGGCACAGTACGGCCTTGGCCTTGAGCACATGCTTGAGCCGGCTGATGGAGAAGCGCGGCGAGTCGAAATATTTGGGGTCCGGCCAGAAGCGCACACTGGTGCCGGTGTTGCGTTTGCCCACCGTGCCGACCACTTCCAGGTCGCTAGCCTTGAAGCCGTCGGCGAAGGTCATGCGGTATTCGCTGCCATCGCGCTTGACCCGCACTTCAACCTGATTGGACAAGGCGTTGACCACCGAGATACCCACGCCGTGTAGGCCGCCGGAGAACTGGTAGTTCTTGTTGGAGAACTTGCCGCCGGCATGCAGCTTGGTGAGGATCAGCTCGACGCCGGGGATGCCCTCTTCCGGGTGGATGTCCACCGGCATGCCGCGGCCGTCGTCGAGCACCTCCAGCGAGTTGTCCTCATGGAGGATCACCTGAATCGAGCTGGCGTGGCCAGCCAGCGCCTCGTCGACGCTGTTGTCGATGACTTCCTGGGCCAGGTGGTTGGGCCGCGCGGTGTCGGTGTACATACCTGGGCGCTTGCGCACCGGATCAAGGCCGGACAGTACTTCGATGGCGTCTGCGTTATAGGCGTTCTGCTGGGCCATGGGGTCTCTCAAAGATCGGAAAAGTCGTGATCGCGCCACAGCGCGGGATCGAAGCCGGCAAACGCCAGCAGTGCCGGGATGCGTTCGGCAAAACCCTGGAAGCCGTGATCGCCACCGGCCTGGATGCGCAACGCGCAGGCCCGGTAGTAGGTCGCGGCATCGCGGTAATCGAGTGTTTCGTCGCCGGTCTGCAGCCACACCTGGCAGCGCGCCGGATCTGTCGGCGCCGCCACCTCCAGCTCAGCCAGGGCTGCCACGTGATCGGTGGTCAACTCCCAGGTTTCGCCGCTGTAGTAGTTGGTTTGCGGGCCGAGGTAACCGGTAAACCGCTGGTGCGGCCACACCGCCGGATTGATCAGCAGCTGCGCCAGGCCATGCTGCTGCGCCAGGTGGGTCGCATAGTAGCCACCCAGGGAGCTGCCGACCAGCAACGGCCGGCCCAGGCGGGCAATCTCCTCGTGCAGCTGGGCGATGGCCTGGCGCGGATCATGGTGCAGGGCCGGTACGGCCAGCTGTTCGGCCAGGCCGATACGCTGCAGCGCAGCCGTCAGCTGACGCGCCTTGTGCGAAGCCGGCGAGCTGTTCAAACCGTGGATATAGAGAAGCGTGGTCATGGGCGCGAGGCTACAAGCTAAGGGCGCCCGCCAGCAAGGTCAGTAGCCTTTGACGCTGTAATCGATCTCGAAATCGATACCGGTGACACGCGACACCCCGGTTTCCAGTTCACCGTCGGCATGCAGACGCAGCCAGCGGTAGCCTGGGGCTTCGTGGTCAACCTGGAAATCCTCGCTGCCCGGCGCGAACTGCACGCAGGTCGACGGCGAGGCCAGCAGACGCACACCCTCGCGCACCTGGTCGAACTCCTGATGGATATGCCCCCAGAGCACGGCTTTCACCTGCGGGAAGCGCGCCAGCAGGGCAAACAGAGCATCCGGATTGCGGATGCCGATCGGCTCCATCCAGCGGCAGCCGATGGAAACCGGATGGTGGTGGAAGCTGATCAGGACATGACGGCGCCCGGCACTTTGCAGCGCCTGCTCCAGCAGCTCTAGCTGATCCTCCGAAAAGTGCCCAGGCACGGCACCTTCGATGCTGGAGTCGAGCAGGATGATGCGCCAGTTGCCCAAGTCAATCACTGGCTCGAGCAG
Source organism: Pseudomonas fluvialis (assembly GCF_014207935.1). Classification (GTDB taxonomy): domain Bacteria; phylum Pseudomonadota; class Gammaproteobacteria; order Pseudomonadales; family Pseudomonadaceae; genus Aquipseudomonas; species Aquipseudomonas fluvialis_A. The sequence continues at coordinate 348,424 of NZ_JACHLL010000001.1, forward strand.
GTCGCTACCTGCGGTGGCTTCACGCATGCTCGGCAACAGATCATGGTTGCCGGCGAACCAGCGACTGTGCAGGGCCAGGCCGTCGGTCATCTCGCGGAAGCGCTGGTAGGAGTCAAGGGAACCATCTTGGGACAGGTCGCCACTGGCTAGCATCAGGTCGATGCCCTGCTGCTCCTGACGCACCAGTTCAATCACCCGCGCCAGACTGTCTTCGGTGTCCATGCCCAGCAAACGGTCGTGCGCACCCGCGAACAGATGACTATCCGTCAGCTGCACCAGCAGCACGGCATCAGCGGAAGCGGGAGTGGACGCGCGCACCAAGGGCGGTCTCCTTTGACTGGGGTGACAAGATTATGGTGGTGCCGGTGTACGAAGGTAAACCCGACAAACGGAAACACTTCACAGTTAGCAGGCGCCAATAAATCGGCAACTCTGTCGATCACTGTAGGTGAAATCGCGTGTTTTTGTCGTTCAGCGACGCACTTCGGCCAGCTCATGGCCGGCAGCCATGCAGTGGCTCAGCCATTCTCCGAGAAACAGATTGAGCTGGTTCTTCTCATCCGGCTGATGCATGGCCGCATTCGGGTAGGGATAGCTGGGGCGCAGGCGACGAGCATGGGCGGCACCGACGACTTCGGCCATGCGCGCATCGTGATAGACGCGCACTTCCAGATGCGGCACCGGCAGCCAGGGCAGGCTGTGCTCCTGACGCACCTGCAGGGTCGTGGTGTAGGGACCGGCCTCGGTGACTTCCAGCGCCAGCACACCGAGCAGGTGCTCGCCATGGCTCATGGCGACCCGACGGGCCTGGAAGTTCTCGCGCATCTGCGGTAGTAAACGCATCAGCCGGGCGTAGTTGGCCTCGCAGGTGGCTTGCAGCCCCGCGAGGTCGACCCGATAGCGTTCACGCAGCAGATTCACGTCCACAGACCTCGCACTTCATCGCGGTTCAGCGCCAGCCACTGCAGGGCCATGATGCTTGCCGCATTGTCGATACGCCCGTCGCGCACGCGCGCCAGAGCATCCTCGAAGGACAGGACATGCACCCGGATGTCCTCTCCCTCCTCTTCCAGACCATGAATACCACCAGCACCGACACTGTCACAACGACCGACAAACAGATGCACCCGTTCGTCGGAGCCACCCGGCGACGGGTAGTAGACACTGAGCGGCCACAGCGCGCCCAGGGTCAGGCCCGCCTCCTCCATCGCCTCGCGACGCGCCACTTCCTCGGGCTGTTCGTCCTTGTCGATCAACCCGGCAACCAGCTCCAGCAGCCAGGGGTTGCGGCTCTTGTCGAGGGCGCCGACGCGGAACTGCTCGATCAGCACCACCTCGTCACGCCGCGGATCGTAGGGCAGCACACAGACCGCATCATGGCGCACGAACAGCTCGCGGTTGATCAGCTTGCCCATGCCGCCGGCGAACAGCCGGTGGCGCAGATGCAGGCGATCCAGCTTGTAGAAGCCGCGAAAGCATTCTTCGCGCTCCACCACCTCGACATCCGCCTGACTGAAGGTATCGCTCATGACCGCCTCTGTTTCCAATGTGAGATTGGGCGACAGCCTAATACAGCGTGATCGCGCCGGCCATGTGCGGCAGCACTTGGATGCCAGCCCGGCAACAGGGACAATGCCGCCTTCGCTGCCGCCGCCAAGGACTCTTCATGCGTGCATTTCACTGCCTTGTACTGGCGACTGCCGGCCTGCTGCTCGCCGGCTGCCAGAGCCTACTGTCACCTGCTCAGCAACCTTTGCCCACCAGCACGCAGCGCTGGGAGCATCGCAGCACCGGCTGCACTGGCACCGAGTGCCCGCTGGTGAATATCGACCTGCAGCTACCCACGGGCCTGCCCGAACTCAACGCCCGCATCGAGCGTGAGTTGCTGCAACTGACCACCGAGCTGCCCAGCGACCCGCCGCCGGTTTCGCTGGCCCGCTACGAGCAGGACTTTCTCGCCACAGCCAAGCCGGGCTGGACCAGCTACCTGCAGGCCAAGGTGCTGGAGCAGCATGACCGCCTGCTGGTCATCGAGCTGTCCAGCTACCGTTTTACCGGCGGCGCCCATGGCATTCCCGGGCGGGCCTACCTCAACTACGACCGCACCCTGAACAAGGTACTCACCCTCAACGACATGCTCCTGCCTGACCAGGAAGATGCGTTCTGGGACCAGGTTCAACTGGCCCACCAGACCTGGCTCAAGGCCAATGGTCACGATCAGGATGCCGAGTTTCTCGATACCTGGCCGTTCGAGCGCAGCGACAACATCGCCCTGCTGTTCGGCAATGTGATGCTCAAGTACGACATCGCCCGCATCGCGCCCTACAGCAGTGGCCACCCGGACCTGCGCGTGCCTTACCCCCGCCTCAACGGCATTCTCCAGCCGTACTACTTCCCCGGCCGCCGCTGACAGGGTTCAAGCCGGCATAAAAAAACCGGAGCTGCTGATGCAGGCTCCGGTTTTTTTTATTCAGCTGGCCAACCGACAGGTCAGACCTGCTTGTAGATCACCGAGCCTTCCCCCTTGAAGCGCTCGGCCTGCTCGGCAAACCCAGCTTCGATAGCCTTTTGCTCGTCGGTCAGGCCGTTCTCGGCGGCGTATTCGCGCACTTCCTGGGTGATTTTCATCGAGCAGAACTTCGGCCCGCACATGGAGCAGAAGTGCGCGACCTTGGCCGAGTCCTTGGGCAAGGTCTCGTCGTGGTAGCTGCGCGCGGTGTCCGGATCCAGGCCGAGGTTGAACTGGTCCTCCCAGCGGAACTCGAAGCGCGCTTTGCTCAGGGCGTTGTCGCGGATCTGCGCGCCCGGGTGACCCTTAGCGAGGTCGGCGGCGTGCGCGGCGATCTTGTAGGTGATGATGCCGGTCTTCACGTCATCCTTGTTCGGCAGGCCTAGATGCTCCTTGGGCGTGACGTAGCAGAGCATGGCGCAGCCGAACCAGCCGATCATCGCCGCACCGATGCCGCTGGTGATGTGGTCGTAGCCGGGAGCGATATCGGTGGTCAGTGGGCCGAGGGTGTAGAACGGCGCCTCGTCGCAGCATTCCAGCTGCTTGTCCATGTTCTCCTTGATCAGCTGCATCGGCACGTGGCCGGGGCCTTCGATCATGGTCTGTACGTCGTGCTTCCAGGCGATCTTGGTCAGCTCGCCGAGGGTTTCCAGCTCGCCGAACTGCGCGGCGTCGTTGGCGTCGGCGATCGAACCGGGACGCAGGCCGTCGCCCAGCGAGAAGCTGACGTCGTAGGCCTTCATGATTTCGCAGATTTCCTCGAAGTGGGTATAGAGGAAGTTTTCCTTATGGTGCGCCAGGCACCACTTGGCCATGATCGAGCCGCCGCGCGAGACGATGCCCGTGACGCGCTTGGCGGTCAGCGGCACATAGCGCAGCAGCACGCCGGCGTGGATGGTGAAGTAGTCCACGCCCTGTTCGGCCTGCTCGATCAGGGTGTCGCGGAACAGCTCCCAGGTCAGGTCCTCGGCGATGCCGTTGACCTTTTCCAGGGCCTGGTAGATCGGCACGGTGCCGATCGGTACCGGCGAGTTGCGGATGATCCACTCGCGGGTCTCGTGGATATGCTTGCCGGTGGACAGGTCCATGACAGTGTCCGAACCCCAGCGGATGCCCCAGGTCAGCTTGGCCACTTCCTCCTCGATGGAGGAACCCAGGGCCGAGTTGCCGATATTGCCGTTGATCTTCACCAGGAAGTTGCGGCCGATGATCATCGGCTCCAGTTCCACATGGTTGATGTTCGCCGGGATGATGGCGCGGCCGCGTGCGATCTCGCTGCGCACGAACTCGGGGGTGATCTCTTTCGGGATCGAGGCGCCGAAGCTCTGTCCGGTGTGCTGCTCTTTCAGCAGACCGGCTTCACGGGCCTCGGCCAACTTCATGTTCTCGCGGATGGCAACGTATTCCATCTCGGGCGTGATGATGCCCTTCTTGGCGTAGTGCATTTGGCTGACGTTCTGCCCGGCCTTGGCACGACGCGGGTTACGCACGTGGGCGAAGCGCATGGCCGACAGCTCGGCATCATTGAGGCGGCGCTGGCCGAACTCGGAGCTCAGGCCGGGCAGCTTCTCAGTATCGCCACGATCCTCGATCCAGGCACTGCGCACATCGGCCAGGCCCTTGCGCACGTCGATGGTCACATTCGGGTCGGTATAGGGGCCGGAGGTGTCATAGACGGTGACCGGGGCGTTGATCTCGCCGCCGAAGGCGGTGGGGGTGACGTCCAGACTGATCTCGCGCATCGGCACGCGGATGTCCGGGCGCGAACCCTGCACGTAGACCTTCTGCGAACGGGGGAAGGGCTGTACGGACTGCTGGTCGACCTGTGCGCTTTCGCTGAGGTTCTTCTGGTATTGCACGCTCATCGGCTTCTCCGGGTGGGCTGTCGGAGCGAACCTGAAGGCGGCGGGCGCACCGGGAGCGGTGCCAGAGGGGGTCGCCTGAGCGGCGAGCACATCTTGTTCCCTACGCAGGCCTTAACCTGATCAGGTTCAACGGGATCCGGAACTATCCGATCTCAGCCCACGACTCTGGGCACCCCGACAAGAACTGCCGGCAGTCTAATCAAGCCCGACGCAGAACTCCAACCTCCCGAGACGACCCTTGGTCGGCCGGGGATTGTTGCGCGCAGGCAACATAGCTTGTTGCAAACTAGACTGCCTGTGGCGCCTGCGGCCTTGACCGCCCCCCCGCCCCCCCTTAGCCTTGCCGATCATTTCCGACAAAAAGCAGGATCCATCATGCTGCGCAGACTCACTCTGGCCATGGCTGTGGCCGCCGCATCAGGACTGGCCTGGGCCGAAGAGCCCCCACAATCGCTCAAGCGCGACCTGGTTTCGGTATACAAGGACGCAGTAGAGAACAACGCCGATCTGGCGGCTGCCCGCGCAGACTTTGCGGCCCGCCAGGAAGTGGTGCCGCAGGCCCGTGCCGGCCTGCTGCCATTCATCAGCGGTGGCGCCGGCTACAGCGATACCGACACCGAAGTGGATACCCGCCTGGGCACCACTGACGCCTCCCGCGGCGGCCTGCTCTATCAGGCCAGTCTGACCCAGCCGGTATTCCGTGCTGATCGTTGGTATCAACTGCAAGCGGCCAAGGCCGTCAGTGAACAGGCAGCCCTGGAGTTCTCGGCGACCGAGCAGAACCTGATCCTGCAAACGGCGGAAACCTACTTCAGCGTGCTGCGTGCCCAGGACAACCTGGCGACCACCAAGGCCGAAGAAGCCGCGTTCAAGCGCCAGCTCGACCAGGCCCGCGAGCGTTTCGACGTCGGTCTGTCGGACAAGACCGACGTGCTGGAAGCCCAGGCCGGCTACGACACCGCCCGCGCCAACCGGATGATCGCCGAGCAGCAGGTGGATGATGCCTTCCAGGCACTGATTACCCTGACCAACCGCCAGTACAGTTCGCTGGAAGGCGTGCGCCACAGCCTGCCGGTCGTGGTGCCGACGCCCAATGATGCCAAGGCCTGGGTGGATACCGCCGCCCAGCAGAACCTCAACCTGCAGGCCAGCAACTACGCCGTCGATGCCGCCGAAGAGACCCTGCGCCAGAGCAAAGCCGGCCACGCGCCGACCCTGGATGCCGTGGCGAGCTACCAGAAGGGTGACAACGACAGCCTGGGCTTTACCAACACCCCGAATGCCAGCCTGTACAACGGTGACGCCGAGCAGCAGTCCATCGGCCTGCAGCTGTCGGTACCGATCTACAGCGGCGGCCTGACCAGCTCGCAGGTGCGTGAATCGTACCAGCGCCTGAACCAGACCGAGCAGAGCCGCGAAAGCCTGCGTCGTCAGGTGGTACAGAACACCCGCAACCTGCACCGCGCCGTCAACACCGACGTCGAGCAGGTCGGTGCGCGCAAGCAGTCGATCATCTCCAACCAGAGCGCCCTGGAAGCCACCGAAATCGGCTACCAAGTCGGCACCCGCAACATCGTCGACGTGCTGGACGCCCAGCGCCAGCTCTACAGCTCGGTGCGCGACTACAACAACGCCCGCTACAGCTACATCATCGACAACCTGCGCCTGAAGCAGGCCGCCGGTACCCTGGCACCGTCCGATCTGGAAGCCCTGTCGGCCTACCTCAAGCCTGACTACAACCCGGACCAGGACTTCCTCCCGCCAGACCTGGCCAAGGCCGCCGAAGCCCAGCTCTTGGGCAACCCGGAGTTCTAAACGGCAACGATAAAAAAGCCCGGCAATGCCGGGCTTTTTTATGCCTGCGAATCACCGTTCCAACAACGTCTGCAAACCGCCCAGCAGTCGCGCCAGTGCGCCCTGGTTGGCCCGCATGACCGTCAGCCCTCCGGCCCGCATGACTGCCTGCTGCTCCGGCTGCTGCCACAATTGCTGCAGTGCCAGCGCCAGCTGTTCAGCATCGGCCACCTCGCACAAAGCATCCGCCTCGCGCAGCAACGCGGCGATCTCCAGGAAGTTGAACAGGTGCGGACCAGACAGTACCGGCTTGCCCAGCGCGGCCGGTTCCAGCAGGTTGTGCCCGCCATTGGCCACCAGGCTGCCACCGACGAAGGCCAGGTCGGCCAACGCATAGAGGAACAGCAGCTCGCCCATGCTGTCACCGACCAGCACCTGATGCCCGGCACCGACCGGTTCACCCGCCGAACGGCGCAGGGTGGCAAAGCCTTCGCGCTGGCACAGTTCGAACACGCTGTTGAAGCGTTCCGGGTGCCGCGGCACCAGCATCAGCAGGGCATGCGGATTCTGCCTGAGCAGCTCACGGTGCGCCGCGAGGATGATCTCGTCCTCACCGGCATGGGTGCTGGCAGCAATCCACACCGGCCGGCCAGCCGGTTGCCAGGTGGCACGCAGTTCATCGGCGCGCTGACGCAAGGCCGGATCAATGGTCAGGTCGAACTTGATCGAGCCCGTCACCTGCACGGCCTCAGGCCGTGCGCCCAGTTGGCGAAAGCGCTCCGCCTCGGCCTCCGTCTGCACGGCAATCAGCGAGAGCTCGGCCAGCATCGGTGCGGTGAGCCTGGCAAAGCGGGCATAGCCACGGGCCGAGCGCTCCGACAGCCGGGCATTGGCCAGAGCCACCGGAATACCCAGACGCGCACACTGGTGAATGTGGTTGGGCCACAGCTCAGTCTCCATGATCACCGCCAAACGCGGCCGCACCCGCCGGAGAAAACGCGCCGCGGCCCAGGGCAGGTCATAGGGCAGGTAGCAGTGCTGCACGCGGCCGGCATATTCGGGGCCGCCAAACATGACTTGAATGCGCTCGGAGCCGGTCGGCGTCATGCAGGTGATGGTGACAGGCAGCTCCGGGTAACGCGCCAGCAGCTCGCGCACCAGCGGCGCCGCAGCGATGCTCTCCCCCACCGAGACGGCATGCAGCCAGATACCGCCGGGTTTGAGCGGCGGCAGCGCCAGGGCAAAACGCTCGGCGATGCGCCGCGCATAGGCCGGCGCCTGCCAGGCCCGCCAGGCCAGGCGCAGGGCGATCAGGGGAAGGGCCAGGTGAAACAGCACGGAATAGAGAGTTCGGTTCATGCCCCGCAGCTTACCAAATCCCCGCTGCTCAGCCTTGCTGCAAGTGCCCGGCAAATCGCTCAGCCAGCCAACTGGCCACCGGCCCCAGGGCCTGATCACGGCGCCAGACCAGCTCTACCCCCCAGGCGGGCGGCGCCCAGTCTGCCTGCAGCGTCACCAGTTGCTCACGGTAGACCGGGTACTGCACCACATGCAGCGGCAACAGCGCCCAGCCGAGGTTGCGCGCGGCCAGCTCGGCCATGGCATACAGACTGTCGGCACGCCAGATTCGCGCACTGATGCGTTCGCGATCCGGGTAGGTGCTTTCACGCGGGGCAATCAGCAACTGCCGGTGACAAGCCAGCTCGCGCTGACTCACGCGCCCGGCCTGAGCCAGTGGGTGCTGCTGGCCGACCACCAGCACCAGCGGCACATTGCCCAGCCAGCGCCGCTCCAGACTGGCGGGCATCTGCTCCTGACGAAACAGCAGCCCCAGATCGGCCCGCCGCCCCTCCACCCAGCGGGCGATATCGCCCTGAGTACCGCTGTACAGCTGCAGTTCCAGCTCGGCATGCCGCTCTCCCAGCGCCTCCAGACTGTCCAGCAGCGGCAGATAGGACATGGCCTCGTCGAGAATCAGGCGCAGACAGGCTTCCTCGCCGCCGGCCAGGCTGCGCGCCCGCCCCTGCAGGCGCTGCTGTTGCTGCAGCAATTCACGCGCCTCGCTGAGCAACGCCTCGCCGGCGCGGGTCAGACGCGGCGCACAGCCGCTGCGGCGCTCGAACAACTGGCAGCCCAGATCCACCTCAAGCAGAGCCACAGCGTTACTCACCGCCGACTGAGCGCGCCCCAGCTCACGCGCCACCGCCGAGAACGACCCACCATCCGCGACTCTGACAAACACCTGCAGCTGCTCCAGGTTCGACCCCATACCTATCTCCCATCCAGATAGGTGATGACTTTACCTCCAGCGCTCAACTTATAGAATCAGCGCATCATTCACGGAGTACCCGCCATGCCCGGCTACCTCTACCTGGCCATCGCCATCGTCATGGAAGTCATCGCCACCAGTTCGATGAAGGCGCTGGATGGTTTCAACAAACCGCTGCCGCTGATTCTGGTGGTGGTGGGCTATTCGGTCTCGCTGTTCCTGCTCAGCCTGGTGGTCAAGACCGTACCGGTTGGCGTGGCCTACGCCATCTGGTCGGGCCTCGGCATTGTGCTGGTGAGCATCGTCGCACTGGTGATCTACCAGCAGAAGCTGGACCTGTCGGCCATCATCGGCATGGGCCTGATCGTCGCCGGCGTGGTGTTCATCCAGCTGTTCTCGAAAACCGCCGGGCACTGATCACCGTTATACTGCGCGCCTGTTTCTGTCGTGAGCGCCAGCATGTCGCAATCCCTGAGCACTGATGTCCTGATCATCGGCGGCGGTATCGCCGGCCTGTGGCTGAACGCACGCCTGCGCCGACTAGGCTACAGCACCCTGCTGGTCGAGCGCGGCAGCCTCGGCGGCGAACAGAGCATAAAGTCCCAGGGCATCATCCACGGCGGCGCCAAATATGCGCTGCACGGCGCGCTGACCGGCGCCTCGGAAGCCATTGCCGATATGCCCAGGCGCTGGCGTGAAGCCCTCAGCGGCAACGGCGAGCTGGACCTCTCCGGTGTGCGCCTGCTCTCCGAAGCCCATTACCTCTGGTCGCCCGGCACCCTGGCCGGCAACCTCACCAGTTTCTTCGCCAGCAAGGCCGTGCGCGGCCGCGTCGACCAGGTCAAGGGCGAGCAGCTGCCGCCGGCGCTGCAGGACCGCAAGTTCAAGGGCAAGGTCTATCGCCTGGCCGAACTGGTGCTGGACGTGCCCAGCCTGATTACCCGCATGGCCGAGCTGGCAGGTGACGGCCTGCTGGCCGCCCAGGACATCCAGCCGCTGCGTGATGGCACGCAGCTCAGCGGCCTGCGGATCGACGGACGCGAGATACGCGCCCAGCGCGTGGTGCTCAGCGCCGGCGCCGGCAATGCCCAACTGCTGGCGACTCTCGGTATCGAGCAACCCAAGCAGCAGCTGCGTCCGCTGCACATGGTGCTGGCCAAGGGACCCGCGCTCAAACCGCTGTATGCCCATTGCCTGGGCGGCGGACCGAAGCCACGGGTGACCGTCACCACCCACCCGGCGGCCGATGGCCAGTGGGTCTGGTACCTCGGCGGTGATCTCGCCGAGGCCGACGGCGTGGCCCGCGACGAAGCCAGTCAGATCAAAACCGCGCAGCAGGAGCTGGCTGAGCTGCTGCCCTGGGTCGACCAGAGCACCACCCGCTGGGCCACCCTGCGGGTCGACCGCGCCGAGCCAGCGCAGTCCGGCCTGGTGCGCCCGGACAACGCCTTCCTCGCCGAAGACGGTCCGCTGCTGGTTGGCTGGCCGACCAAACTCGCGCTGTCGCCCGACTTTGCCGACCGCGTTCTGGCGGCCCTGCAGCGTGACAATATCCAACCCGGCAATCACCCGGCGCTACCACCGCTGCCACGCCCTGCCGTGGCCCAGCCAGCCTGGGAGACCCTGCTACCATGAGCCCCGCCACCCTGCACGACTGGCACCGGCCGCTGGGCTCGACCGGCCTGAGCGTGTCGCCACTGGGGCTGGGCACGGTCAAGCTGGGCCGCGACCAGGGCGTCAAATACCCCAACGGCTTCACCATTCCCGATGACGCCGCCGCGCGGGCGCTGCTGCAGCAGGCCCGCGAACTGGGCATCAACCTGATCGATACCGCGCCGGCCTACGGCACCAGCGAGGAGCGCCTCGGCCCGCTGCTGCGCGGCCAGCGCCACGAGTGGGTAATCGTCAGCAAGGTCGGCGAAGAATTCATCGGCGGCCAGTCGCTGTTCGACTTCAGCCCGGCCCATGCCCGCCTCTCGGTCGAGCGCAGTCTCAAGCGCCTGGAGAGCGAACACATCGAGCTGCTGCTGGTGCACTCCGATGGCAACGATGTGGCGATTCTGCGTGACTCCGGCATCTACGAAACCCTCGCCGAGCTCAAGCGCGAGGGCAAGATCGGCGCCTTCGGCCTCTCCGGCAAGACTGTCGAGGGCGGCCTGCTCGCCCTGCAAGACGGCGACTGCGCGATGGTCACCTACAACCTCAACGAGCAGGGCGAAAAGCCGGTGCTGGATTACGCCGCCAGTCACGGCAAAGCCATTCTGGTCAAAAAGGCGCTGGCCAGCGGCCATGCCTGCCTGCAACCCGGTGTCGACCCGGTACAGGCCAGTTTCGAACTGGTGTTCAGCCACCCGGGCGTGACCAGTGCCATCGTCGGCACCATCAACCCCGCGCATCTGGCGCACAACGTGGCCTGCGCCGCCGGGGTACTGAAAGCGCTCGGTTGAAAGCGGAAAATCGGCGCCAGAAGCCCGAAACAGCGAGGCGCGACAGGTCGTCGCATCCCGCAGGCAAGCAGGAATTAAGCTGCTAGCCTCAAGCTTCCGTTTGTCGACTGCGATACAGGAGTCACCATGCCGCTGACCCTCGCCCGCAAGGACCCCGGCAGCTTCAAGACCCTCGCCCTACACGTCGAGGCCGACGGTCACCAGCTGCATTACCAGGGCATCGGATTGCCCCTGAACTTTGCCCAGATGCAGGCTCGCCGGCGCCCGGTGCAGATCGGCAACAGCCAGCAATTCAGCGTGGAACTGGCCAACCTCGGTGTTTCCGTGCGCCTGACCCTGCATCTGGATGGTCGCGACTACTGGGTGGTGGTCCGCCAGCAGCGCGCCGATCGCGGCGACTGCGTGCTCAAGCTGATCTCCGGTTATGTGCCAGCCCACGAACTCAACCTGCCGCTGCTTACTGCCCTGCACGAAGTGGCCGAAGAATGTCTGGTGCAGAGCGAGGCTGGCTGGCTGTGCGGGCGCTTTGCCCAGACCTGGCTGCCCACACCCTATGCCGACACCCTCGACTACCACGACGAGCAGCATTTCAGCCTGCAGGCTCAGGCTGGCTCGACCCATCCGGTTCTGCGCGGGCAGATGCCGCTGCTGGAGCGGCCGTTCGCCTATGTGCACCTGCCCACGGCGTCGTTGCAGCTGGTCTACAACATGCGCCTGGAGCTACCCAGCCTGGCCCGGGAGCTCAGCCTGTTCCACGCCGACGAGCGACTGATCGGCGGCCATCTGGTGGCCGAACTGCAACCGGACGAACCTGATCTCTACCTGATTCCCCTGCACCGCGGCCACCCCACCAGCGAGCTGTACACCCTGCAGCAGGGCATGCTCGACCCGGTCGATACCCGTCAGCCATTGTGGCTGTCGGAGGCCTTCGCCGAGCGCGATGGCTGGCTGGTGCACGATGAGCGCATCGCCTGGCAGGACTGGATCCAGCGCCTGCGCGCCGCCTGAACCCCAGATAAAAAAGCCCCGAAAAACCGGGGCGAAGTGGGCAAAGCAGTCTTACTTCAATTCGCTGGACGTCTTGCCTAGCAGACGCCGCGCAATGATCAGCAGCTGGATCTGCTGGGTCCCCTCGAAGATGTCGAGGATCTTCGAGTCGCGCGCCCACTTCTCCAGCAGCTCGTCCTCGCCGTAACCGGCGGCGCCGGCCAGCTCCACGCACTTGAGCGTGATCTCGTTGGCCACCCGCCCGGCCTTGGCCTTGGCGATCGACGCCTCCTTGGAGTTGGGCAGCTTGTTGTCGGCCATCCAGGCCGCCTTGAGCGTCAGCAGGCGCGCCGCCTCCCATTCGGCCTCAAGGCGGTACAGCGTGGCCTCGGCATGACTCACACTGAGCAGCGGCTTGCGGTAGTCGAAACGACAACCCGCCCTGGAGAGCAGCTCACGGGTACGGTCCAGCGCCGCCTTGGCCACGCCGATAGCCATGCCGGCGACCAGTGGCCGTGTGTTGTCGAAGGTTTCCATGACCCCGGCAAAACCCTTCTGCACATCGATTTCCGGATTGCCGAGCAGGTTGGCCGCCGGCACCCGGCAGTCGACAAAGCTGATCGCCGCCGTGTCCGAGGCCTTGATGCCGAGTTTCTTCTCCAGTCGGGTGACGGTCATGCCCGGTGTGCCGTGCTCAACCACAAACGACTTGATCGCCGCACGACCCAGTCCCTTGTCCAACGTGGCCCAGACCACCACGGCCTTGGCCCGCTCGCCCGAGGTGACGAAGATTTTCTCGCCATTGAGGATGTAGTGATCGCCGTCCTTCACCGCTGTGGTGCGGATCGCCGCCGAGTCCGAGCCGCAGCCGGGCTCGGTGATGGCCATTGCTGCCCAGGTCTTGCCGAAACGCCCGAGCTGCTCATCATTGGCCACCGCGGCGATGGCCGCATTGCCCAGCCCCTGACGCGGCATGGCCAGCAGCAGGCCGACATCGCCCCAGCACAGCTCCATCACGCCAAGCAGTGCCGACAGGTTGCCGCCGTTCTTGATGCCCTCCTCCACTTCACGCGCGGCGCCGCGCTTGCTGGCCGAGGTCGCACCCACTGCATTGGGCGAGCCTTCGTTCATGCCATCGAGCAGCGCGGCCAGCAGGTCAAGCTCCTTGGGATAGGCATGCTCGGCCTTGTCGTACTTGCGTGAAATCGGCCGGAAGAACTGCGCGGCCACCTGATGCGCCTGGTTCTCCAGCGCACGGAATTTCTTGGGGGTTTCCAGATACATATGTGCGCTCCGTCAGAGGTGCAGGCCGCCGGCCTGGATAGCGATCGCCCGCAGATCGCGATACCAGCGCTCGACCGGGTGCTCCTTGGTAAAGCCATGGCCGCCGAGCAGCTGAACGGCGTCGGTGCCGACCTTCATCGCCTTCTCGGCACAGAGGACGCGGGCCAGATAGGCCTCGCGCAGGAACGACTCGCCACGCTCGGCCCGGGCACAGGCCCGCCAGACCATCAGGCGCATGGCATCGATCTCGATGGCCAGGTCGGCCACCATGAACGCCACTCCCTGACGGTGGCTGATCGGCTCGCCAAAGGCGACCCGCTCATTGCAATAGCCGATCACATAGTCCAGCGCCGCCTGACTGGTGCCAACCGCCAGGGCACACCAGGCCAGAGAGGAACAGGCCAGGAAAGCGGAGTAATCGAAATCGGCGCCGGCCAGACGCTGCTCGGCCGGCACCTTGACCGACTTGAAGCGCACACGCGCCAGCGCGCCCGCCTTGAGCCCCATGGCCGGCTCGGCCTGACGGCTGATGCCTTTGCTTGCGGCATCGACCCAGAACAGCGCTGGCCCGTCGCTGCACTGCGCCGCGACCAGCAAGCGACTGGCATTGAGCCCCTGCAGGACCAGGCTCTTCTCGCCATTGAGCAGGTAATGTCCGCCGCGCTTGCGCGCCGTGGTTTGCAGCCGCTGCGGGTCCGCCAGCACAGCGGGCTCGTTGACAGCCAAGGCATAGGGCTCGGCGCCCTGCTCGCTGGCAAAGGCCGGCAACCACTGCGCCTGTTGCTCGGGCGACGCCCAGCGACGAATGCAGTTGGCCGCCGAGAGCGGCACCAGCAGGCTGGCGGCCAGGGTCAGGTCACCCTTGCCAAGCGCCTCGGCGATCAGTGCATTGGTCACCAGAGTGCGCTCACCGGCCATGCCGCCATGCGCTTCGGGAACGCCGTAAAAGGCCAGTCCCAGCTCACGGGCCTGAATCAGCAATTCGGCCGGTACGGCCGCCTGCGCATCGGCATCATGGGCGGCGGGGCGCAGGACCTCGCTGGCGAAGCTATCGAGCATCTCCACCAGCATCTGCTGTTCATCGGACAGGGACAGGTCGAACAGGCTATCGCTGCTCACAACGCGCGGCACCTTGCTCTTGCCACCGCGCGCCGCCGCATAACGGAAGCTGCTGCGGCTGCCGGTGTAGAGCAGCTTTTCGAAGGGGTGGCGCAACTTGAAGCGGTCAGGCCAATCGGCCTGGGCCACCTTGCTCAGCACGGCAAGGGCATGACCCTGAACATCGGTACGCATGGGCGTGGCTCCACGAGGTAGACCCCGTGATCATCCCCGCGCCCGATGCAACCCGCCATGACCGGTCTGACAGGCGCAACTGGCACGCCAGTCACTGGCAACCTCGGCAGAAGAACCGAGTAGGCGCTAGATCAGCGAGCGGTCCCAACGAATGCCGCGCTTGACGATCTTGGCCGGCACGCCAGCGACGACACAGTGGCCCTCATCGAAGGCCCGAGAGACGAGAGAGCAGGCACCCACCACGGTCTCGGGCTGCAACACGGTACCCTTGAGTATCTGCACGTCACGCCCCACCCAGACGCGATCGGCGATGCGCACATCGCGCGAGGGATTGATCCGCTGGCCGCTGGCCACATCGATGATCGAGTGCTTGTCGCCAGTACGGATCAGGATATCGGTAGACAGCATGCAGTCATCGCCGATATCGATACTGGCCGCCTCATCGACCAGCAGATAGGCCCCCTCCACCGTGGTATCCGCACCAATGCGGATGTGCTGCCCACAGGTGCGCCGCAGGTAAATCTTTCCCGAACTGAAGCGCGCCCGGTCACCGATCTCGATCAGGTTGTCCTCACCGTCCAGGCGAATTTCGCAGTGGCTGATGACCACGTCCTCGCCGAACACCAGGCGATTGTTGCGACCACCCAGCTTGATGGTCACCTTCTTCATTTGCCGCTCGCTGCTTGCAGGCAGTCGTACGGAATTGCCCGCTTTGATAGAGCGCCGGTTCTTGTAGGCGAGGTTGTGCAGCCACCGCTGAATACGCTCTAGCATCATGCTCAATCCTTGCTGCGAATCTTCTCGACAATGGCGGTCGTCGAGCTGTTCTCGACCAACCCCAGGACGCGCACCTCACCACCATAGGCCCGCACGATATCGGCACCGACCACGCCGTCGATGCCGTAGTCACCGCCCTTGACCAGCACGTCCGGGCGGACTGCACGCAGCAGGTTTTCCGGGGTGTCTTCGCTAAAGCTCACCACCCAGTCCACCGCCCCCAGGCCGGCCAGCACGGCCATGCGGCGGTCCACCGCGTTGATCGGGCGCCCCGGGCCTTTCAGGCGACTGACCGAAGCATCATCGTTGACCGCCAGAACCAGGCGATCGCCCTGGGCGCGCGCCTGCTCCAGATAGCTGACATGCCCGGCATGCAGGATGTCGAAGCAGCCATTGGTGAAAACGATTTTCTCGCCATGGGCGCGAGCATCCTCCAGCGCCAGTAGCAGCTGATCGAGACTGACCACACCACGCTCGGAACCCTCTTCGCGCTGCACAGCACGACGCAGTTCGGGAGCGCTGATCGCCGCCGTGCCCAACTTGGCCACCACGATACCGGCAGCCAGATTGGCCAGGGCAACCGCCTGCGGCAGCGCCTCGCCCGCGGCCAGACTGGCGGCCAGGGTAGAGATCACGGTATCGCCGGCGCCGGTGACATCGAACACTTCGCGGGCGCGGGCCGGCAGGTGCAACGGCGCCTGCTCGGGACGCAGCAGGGTCATGCCATGTTCGCCACGGGTCACCAGCAACGCACCGAGTTCCAGCTCACGCATCAGCGCATCGCCCTTGGCCACCAGCTCGGCTTCGTCGCGACAATGACCGACGATGGTTTCGAACTCGCTGAGATTCGGCGTGATCAGGCTGGCCCCCCGATAGATGGAGAAATCCTTGCCTTTGGGATCGGCCAGTACGGCAATGCCTTTGGCCCGGGCCAGCTGAATCAGCGCCTGGTGGTTCTGCAGAGCGCCCTTGCCGTAGTCGGACAGCACCAGCACCCGAATGCCGGCCAGCAGGCGCTCGACATCGGCGGCCAAAGCCTCGGCATCGGTATGGAAGGGTTCCTCGAAGTCCATGCGCAGCAACTGCTGATGCCGACTGAGCACACGCAGTTTGACGATGGTCGGCTGTGCAGCGATCTGCTGGAAATGCGCCTGCACCCCAGCCGCTGCAAGGCTGTCGCGCAGGCTGACGGCCGCCTCGTCGGCGCCCGTCACTCCCACCAACACGGCCGGCGCGCCAAGGGCGGCGATGTTCAGCGCGACGTTGGCCGCGCCACCGGGGCGATCCTCGATCTGCTCGACCTTGACCACCGGTACCGGCGCCTCCGGGGAAATCCGCGACGTACCGCCATGCCAGTAACGGTCGAGCATGACATCACCAACTACCAGCACGGCAGCCTGATCGTAACGGGGCATGGACAACTTCATGGGAACTCCGCAGGGGGCAAAATCGGGGCGAATCATAACATGCCGAAGCCCTGTTACCGGCCCGGAACACAGGCAACCGCCGCCGACCTCAGCCAGTGACAAGCCCTTTAGGCAAGGTGCCAGGAAAGCTCTGCCGGTAGCCCTCAAGGAAAGCGTTCCACTGCTCTCCCCTCCACCCGGACCGCCGGGCAATCTGGCGCAGGTCGTGGTTTGCCGCCTGTCTTCGGGTCAAACGGATTCGGCTCTTCTCCAAGTCGATAAGAGCTACGCGAATCCCGGCTCCATCCAGTTGCACAAAAACGTGCTTGAGATAAAGGCAGCCATGCTGCCGGCGCCCAAGATTGAGGCGCCCTAACATGCGCCCGACCTCCTCGAGGATGGCCTTGTGCAGCGCCGCTCCCCACTCACGTTCGCGCTGCTGCCGATAGCAATCCTCAAGGCTTTGAAACCCCTCAAGGGCCTCGGTCACCAAAACCGCCTGCCAAGTGCCCTCCCAGCGTCGGCAATCGGCAAAGACCACTCTGGGCACCAGCACCCCTAGCTGCAGGCAATGCGCCAGAGCATCGCGCTCGCGCATGACCGTGGGATATCCCAGCGGCTTGATCAGGCTGCGGTAAACATGGCCGATCTGCTGCTTTCGATACAAAAGCCCCCCAGCCTCGCCACGGATGAGTTTGACGCCGCTGTGCCCACCTCGCCGTTCGTTCGGCGACTCCACCCATTCGCCGGGAACGGCCAGCCACGCCTCGATGCCAGCAATCCTGCTCATGCGTACCTCACATTTTTATTATTCTTCGTGCACATCCTCACTGAACTGCCTTGCATGCAGTCGCGCGTAATACCCATTCAACGCCAGCAATTCAGCATGACTTCCTCGCTCGACAATCTGCCCCTGATCCATCACCAGAATCAGATCGGCCTTTTCGATGGTCGACAAGCGGTGGGCGATAACCAGCGTGGTACGCCCCGTCATCACCCGATCCAGGGCAGCCTGGATATGCCGCTCGGACTCGGTATCGAGGGCCGAGGTCGCCTCGTCCAGCACCAGCACCGGCGCATCCTTGAGCAGGGCGCGGGCAATCGCTAGACGCTGGCGCTGGCCGCCCGAGAGCAGCACGCCGTTTTCACCCACCTCGGTATCCAGCCCTCGGGGCAGCTTGTCGATGAATTCCTTGGCGTAGGCCGCCTCGACCGCCTGCTCGATCGCTTCGCGGGGCGCGCCCGCCAGATCACCGTAGGCAATATTGTTCGCGACAGTGTCATTGAACAGAGTGACCTGCTGGGTCACCAGGGCAATATGCCGACGCAGGTTGCGCAACCTGTACTCCTCGACATCTACACCATCGAGCAAGATCTGCCCTGCCTCATGGTGATAGAAGCGCGGAATCAGGCTGGCCAGGGTTGACTTGCCACTGCCCGAGCGCCCCACCAGAGCAATCATCTGCCCCGGTTCGACACTGAAACTGATGTCATTGAGGACCCGTTTTTCAGTGCCTGGATACTGAAAGCTGAGATTGCGGATATCCAGGCGACCACTGACCCGCTCATGCTCGACGCTGCCCTGATCGACCTCGGGGGCCTCATCAAGCTGTTCGAAGATACTTTCGGCGCCCGCGAGCCCCTTCTGAATAGTCGAGCTGACTTCGGACAGCTGCCGAATCGGCTTGGGCAGCAGGCCAGCCGCAGTGATATAGGCAACCAGATCGCCGGCCGTGGCATCGCCACGCAGGAACAGCACAAGGAACATCAGCACCGCCATGGCGCTGTAGATCACTAGCTGCAACATCGGCGTGTAAACCGCGCCAGTCTTGGTCATGCGCAATTGCTTGTCGGTATTGTCCTGGCTCGCCCTCACAAAGCGCCCGGACTCATAGGTCTCACCACCAAAGCTGCGGACGACCCGATAACCCTGGATAGTCTCGGAAGCAACATGGGTCACATCGCCCATGGCCACCTGGATTTTCTTGCTCTGCTTGCGAAACTTTTTACTGGCACTGGTCACCATCAGACCGATCAGGGGCAGGATCGCCAGCATCACCAGAGTAAGTTTCCAGTTCATCCACAGCAGATAGGCAAACAGGAAGATCACCGTCAGCCCCTCACGGATCACCACCTTGATCGCATCGGTGGCGGCACCGGTGACCATGGTAACGTTGAAGGTGATGCGTGAAATCAGATGGCCGGAATTGTGGCTGTCGAAATAGCGATTGGGCAGCGCCAGCAGGCTGTCGAACAGTGCGATGCGCAAGTCATGCACCAGCCCCAGCGAAACCCTGGCCAGGAAGTAATTACCCAAGTACGAGCCGACGCCCTGCCAGGCCGCGATCAGCACGATCAGCAGGGGCACGGTCTGCAGCAGCTGCAGGTCGCGCAAGTAGGGTACGTTGGGGAAGAGCACCGCTTGCGGATTGCTCAGACCATCGACGAAGTACTTGAGGATCCCAGCCAGCATCGGCTGGGTCGAAGCGAAGATGACGTAACCGAGGATGCTGACCATGAACAGGCCGGCATAGGGCCTGACATAACCGAGCAGGCGAAGGTATATCTTCAGACTGGATGCCTGGGCAGCATCGGAGGACTGGTCGGCCATGCGCTCACGCTGTGACGTTGCCAAAAGGCCGCATAGCTTAGCACAGCAGCTGCCTCTTCCCGGCGGATGCATTAAGATGCGCCCCACACGCAGCAATCGCGACAGTTCACGTGCAGATATCCCCATCCCTGACGAACTCAGCCAGAGCGGCCCTGGATCATTTCATCACCCAGCGCTGGCTGGTGCTCGGCTATGTGGTGCTGCTGACGGGTCTTTTCTGGGTTCCCTCCGGCAGCCTGTACACCAAGCTCTACTATGCCCTGATGGCGTTTCCGGCACTACTTGGCCTGGTGATTGCGCCACGTCGACTGGCTATGGTTGTCCGCGAGCCGGTGATTCTGGCCTTTATCGCCCTTGCCATCTGGCTTCTGATCGGACTCTTCTGGACACAAAGCGACAACAGCCTGTTCAAACTCGCCAAACGGCCGCTGTACGTTTTCCTGCTCTTCGCAGCATGTGCCCTGATCGCCGGCAAGGATGAACGACTGCTGCTGGGCGCATTGCGTATCGCCGCCATCCTGGCCGGGGCCGCCGCGCTGGCCAACCTGCTCATTCACCTGAGCAGCAACCCGCTCGCCAGCCGCATGATCGGCACGGGGGCGCTGCGCAATCCCATACTCACCTCCCATGTCTTTGGTTTTTTCCTTACCTACTGGCTTGCCAGTTGGCTGCTCCGCGACGAGCGCCAGACATGGCTGCCGCCGCTGCTGGGATTGCCCCTTGTGGCTGCAATATTGGCTACCGGCTCTCGCACGCCACTGCTGGCCCTGACACTGACATGCTGCTGGATGCTGTTCATGGCCGGTAAGAGAGCGCTCTATCCCTTGGCAGTGATCACGCTGGCGGCAGGCACACTCGCGGCTCTGCAGCCCGAAATATGGCTGGAGCGCGGAACATCACTTCGTCCACAGTTATGGAATGAAGCGTTGCGCCTGGCCAGCGAACAGCTATGGCTTGGACAGGGCTACGGCAGCAGTTTCGTGTTCAATACCACCCAACTTGGGTACACACTGAGCGATCCGCACAATGTTGAACTGGCCGTTCTTCTGGAGCTCGGCCTGATCGGCCTGATCCTCTGGCTGCTGATGTACGGACTGGCTTTTCTTCGCTGCCTGCAACTCAGGCATGAACGCCAGTTCCAGCTGACCTCAGCTCTGATTGTCTACGGCCTCTGTGCCGGCCTGTCTGAAGGCAGCAGCTTTCTGTCCAGGCCCAACGAAAACTGGTTTATCGTCTGGATACCGCTCGCGCTGACCGCCGCTCTGTCGCTAGCCCAGCGCCAACGGATAATCACGCGATGAAGACGCTCAAGCCTGAAGCACTGGATTCCTTGCTACAAGGCGCCAAAGTCATTGAGGAGGACGGCTACGGCCTCAAGGTCGCGCGCCTTGTCGATGGAGACTTTCTCAAGCTCTACCGGCGCAAACGGCTGATGTCATCGGCGTTGTGGTCGGCTCCCGCACAACGTTTTGCCGACAATGCCAGGCGCCTGCAGCAACTCGGTCTCATTGCGCCCGCTATCGTCGACACCCTGCTAATTCCACAGCGCAAACTCAACGGGGTACGCTACCAGCCACTGCCCGGGCAAACCCTTCGCGATCACTGGCGCGCTCTGGGGCCACAAGAGCGGGACGTGGAAGTCGAGCGTTTCGGTGCATTCCTAGGTCAACTGCATCAGCTAGGCGTGTACTTCCGCTCACTGCACCTGGGTAATGTGCTGTGCCTGCCGGACCGGCGTTTAGGCTTGATCGACCTCTCCGACATGACAATCAGCGGCAAGCCGCTCGGCCGCTGGAAGCGCAAGCGCAACCTGCAACATATGCTGCGCTACAAGGAAGACAGCGCCTGGCTGACCCAAGAGCACCGAACGGCCCTGCTGCGCGGCTACGACCAACAATGCGGTAGCAGGAGTGCAGAGCGCCTCGCCAAGGACTTGCAGCATCTGTGCGCCACTGGCGTCATGCAATGAGCACACTGCTGCAACGCCTGCAGAGGCTACTTGGGCAAAAACAGACTCGACTCAAGACCTGAACAGCATTCACCTGAGAGTTACAACCGATACCTGCCGCATCTTCTCACCGGCATACCGCAGCTCAGGTCGCGTATCACCCGCGCTCAACCCACTAGCCAACGCCACAGCGCGCGCAGCGTCTTGCCATTCCAAGATCGCAACGGCAGCTGCGCCAGCAACTCGCGCGCGAGTTGCTTGTCATCCGCAGCACACTTGAGCAGCATCGAGTTGATGAAGCGCGCGCAAACCTGCCGGTAGGCCGGATGATCGGCAAAGCGTGCATAGGTCGCGAGCACCTGCTCGATCATGAAGCGCCGGTTCTTGTAGGTATTGGCACCGTGCACGCGGTATTGCGCCAGCACATCGGGCAATACATCAATGAAATAGCCCGCCCGGGTGATCTTGAGTTCGACCAGCAGATCCTCCAGCCGGATGCTGGGATCGAAGCCACCGACCTGCTCCAGCGCCTCACGCCGGAACAGCAGGGTTGGCGCAGGCGCTCCGGCCTTCTCGGAGCAGAAGACATCCTCGAAGTTCAGCCGTCGAAATGGACGTTGCCGGTCACGCTTGGCCAGCGCATGCCCGGCGCCATCGATGTGCTGGATATTGCCGGCGCAGATACCAACCTCGGGCTTTCCCTGCAGATAAGCCACCTGGGTCGCGATGCGCTCGGGAAGCATCACATCATCGGAGCCAAACGGCGCGATCAACGTTCCCTGTGCCTGCGCAATGCAGTCATTGAGCGTACGCGCCAGCCCCTGGTTGGCCTGTGCCCGGAAGGCGAAACCATGCACCGCCTGCAACGCACTGATGCGCGCCACGCTGTCGTCACTCGAACCGTCGTCGACCACCAGCAGCTCGATGCGCGGATAGCTCTGTGCCAGCACACTGTTGATACAGGCCTCGATATAGGGCCCGTGGTTGTACGAAGCGATGATCACGCTGACCAGCGGCAACTCACTCATGACCGCCCTCGCCTTTTGCTCCCGCCAGCATCTGCTCCAGCAGCTCGCGGTACTGCCGACGGAAATCCTCGATGGCATGGGCCCGGCACAGATAGGCGTAAGCCTGTTCGCCCTCTGCCGCTCGCGCCTCCGGGGAGAGCCGCAACACCGCCCGCAGCTGCTCGGCCAGCGCCGGTGCCTGCGCGACCGGGAAAGTGCGCCCGCCGCAATCCTCAAGGATCGGGCGCAGGCTATCGATATCCGAACCGATCACCGGCAAGTGGGCGCTCATGCCCTCCAGCAGGGCCAATGGCAAGCCCTCGCTGAGGGACGGCATGACGAAGGCGTCGAAGGCCCGCACGTACTGCAAAGCATCCTCCTTTGCACCGAGCAGCCATACGCGCCCCTGCAAACCACAGCTCTGGATCACAGCCTCCAGCTCGGTACGCGAACGCCCCTCGCCAATGATGGCCAGCATCGCGCCCGGATACTCACCCTTGATCAGGGCAAAGGCCTGCAACAGATGGATATGCCCCTTGACCGGAACCAGGCGGCCGATCGTGCCGAACACCCAGGCATCGGCAGGCAGCCCGAGCAGCTCGCGCGCCTGAGCGCGAGGGTGCTGCAGCGATTCGGCACGGCGGATGTCGATGGCATTGTTGATCTGCCGGACATTGCCTTCACTGAAACCTGCGCCACAGTTCAGCAAGTCTTCACGCACTGCCCGCGACACGCCGACAAAGCGCCAGGCGGAGCTGCGCAGGCAGCGCATCTCCCATCGCCGGTAGGCCCGATCGTACTCGCCCAGGCCG
Organism: Pseudomonas fluvialis; assembly: GCF_014207935.1. Classification (GTDB taxonomy): domain Bacteria; phylum Pseudomonadota; class Gammaproteobacteria; order Pseudomonadales; family Pseudomonadaceae; genus Aquipseudomonas; species Aquipseudomonas fluvialis_A. The sequence continues at coordinate 371,433 of NZ_JACHLL010000001.1, forward strand.
TGCAGCACGCCGATGCAGGCCGGAATTCGCAGCCAGCGGCCGAGAATCAGCAGCATGTTGATCGGCTTGAAGCGATGGGCAATCACCGCGTCATAGCCTTCAGCCCGGCAATGTTTGTAGAGTGCCCAGAGCACGCGCAGGCGCAACCCCTTGGTCGCCTGCTGGCTGAACTCGAAATAGACCGAACGCGCCGCCCGGCTTTCCGGCTCGCCCGGCCCTGGCCGTCCGCGAACAAAGGCAGTGGTCACCTCATAACGCTCTGCCGGCAGCGCCTGGATAACCTGCTCAGCCAGATCGGAAGCATTGACGTTGTAGCGGTTCTGCAGCTGCAGGACCTTGATCTTGCGTGTCATGCCTTAGCTCCCAGCCACAGACGCAGGGCCTTGCGTACATAGGAGCCCTTGAGCAGCACGCGCCAGTCGCGCTTGAGTGCCGCGAGAAAGAACGCCTTGGCGGCCGCAACGTCGCCCTCCAGGTACGCGCTGCGAAACAGCGACAGGCTGCGCTGTACATAGAACGCCGATCTCAACACCTGGAATGGTGCGCCCAGGCGCTCGGCGGCGAACACCTCATCGACCAGCGTCAGGCCACCCGCCTTGGCATGCTGGAACTGATGACGCAGGCTGTCGTCGTGTTTGTGAATCAGCGCCAGCGGCTGCTCCAGACGCGAGCACGAATAGTTGGCCAGCGCCTGGGCAAACACCGGAATGTCCTCGGCGCTGCGGAAGGCCTGCGGATATCGCCCACGCGCGAACACCTCGCGGTGCATGGCACAGGCGCCATTGGACAACGCCAGGCGCTTGTCCAGCAGATAGGCACGCAAACGCTCCAGCGCAGGTTCAGGCAGCACGCCCGGCTTGTGCTCGCGCGACTTGCCATCCTCACTGATGGCAATGTGGGCACCGATCACCAGACGCGTCTGCGGCTGTGCCTGCAGATGCTGACGCACGGCCTGCAGGGCGCCGGGCGCCAGTTCATCATCGGCATCGAGGAAGATCAGAAAATCGCCAGCGGCCTCATCGATACCCAGATTGCGGGCTGAAGCAGCGCCACCGTTGGCCTTGTGCACGGCGCGAAAGCGGCCGGCATGCCGCTCCAGCAAACGCGCCAGCACCTGCTGGCTGTCATCGGTAGAGCCGTCGTCGATGACGATCAACTCGGCCGACTCATCCAGCTGTGCCAGCACCGACTCGACGGCACGCGGCAACACGGCCGCGTAGTTGTACGTAGGAATGACGACGCTAAGCAGCGGCTTAGCCGACATTGTCGTACCAGTCCTTGTCGTCCTTGACCACGAGGATGTCTTCCATGATCAGGTACTGCAGGTCCGAGCCGTAGAACATGTTCAGCGCATCGGTCGGCGAACAGATCATCGGCTCGCCGCGGCGGTTGAGCGAGGTGTTCAGCGACACGCCGTTGCCGGTCAGCTTTTCCAGCTCGAGCATCAGGTCGTACCAGCGCGGATTGAAGCGGCGCTCCAGCACCTGGGCGCGCGAGGTACCGTCCTCATGCACCACCTCGCCGACACGGGTCTTCCACTCCTCGTTGACCTCGAAGGTGAAGGTCATGAACGGGCTCGGGTGATCGACCTTGAGCATCTGCGGCGCCACGGTGTCGAGCATCGACGGGCAGAAGGGCCTCCAGCGCTCGCGGAACTTGATCTGCTCGTTGATGCGGTCGGCCACGCCCGGCACGCTCGGGCAGCCGATGATCGAACGGCCGCCAAGGGCGCGCGGGCCAAACTCCATGCGCCCCTGGAACCAGGCCACCGGGTTGGCATCGACCATGATTCGGGCGATACGCTGCGCCGTGTTGTCGATCTGCTTGAACTTGGGCTTGCTCGGGTGACGGGCGCAGGCGGCGATCACATCCTCGTTGGAGTAGGACGGGCCGAGGTAGACGTGCTCCATCTTCTCCACCGGCACGCCGCGCTGGTGCGAGATATAGGCGGCGGCGCCGACCGCAGTGCCGGCGTCGCCGGAAGCCGGCTGGACGAACAGCTCCTTGACGTCGTCACGGGCGATGATCTTCTGGTTCAGCTTGACGTTCAGCGCGCAGCCGCCGGCAAAGGCGATCTTGCCGGTTTCCTTGAGGATGTCGCCGAGGTAGTACTCCATCATCTCCAGCGCCAGCTTCTCGAACAGCGCCTGCATGCTGGCGGCGTAGTGGATGTACGGATCGTCGGCGATATCGCCCTGGCGTTTCGGGCCCAGCCATTCGATCAGCTTGGGCGAGAAGTAGTAGCCCTTGCCATTTTCCTTGTAGCGGCGGAAGCCGATGACGTTGGCGTACTCGGTGTTGATGATCAGCTCACCGTTCTCGAACTTGGCCAGGCGCGAGAAGTCGTACTTGGCCGCGTCACCGTAGGGTGCCATGCCCATCACCTTGAACTCACCATCGAGCATCTCGAAGCCGAGGAACTCGGTGATCGCACCGTACAGACCACCGAGGGAATCCGGGTCGTAGAACTCCTTGATCTTGTGGATCTTGCCGTTCTCGCCGTAGCCGAAGAAGGTGGTGGCGTACTCGCCCTTGCCGTCGATGCCGAGGATCGCGGTCTTTTCCTTGAAGCCAGAGCAGTGGTAGGCGCTGGAAGCGTGGGCCAGGTGGTGTTCGACCGGCTCGATCTTGACCTTCTTCAGGTCGAAGCCGAGCTGCTCCAGGCACCACTGAATCTTCTTGTGGTAGCGCTTGTAGCGGCGATTGCCCATCAGGATGGCGTCGAGGGCGCGGTCCGGTGCGTACCAGTAACGCTTGGCGTACTGCCAGCGGGCCTTCTCGAAAATGCTGATCGGCGCAAACGGAATGGCCACCACGTCGACGTCCGTCGGCTTGATCCCGGCCTGCTCCAGGCAGAACTTGGCCGACTCGTAGGGCATGCGGTTCTTCGCATGCTTGTCGCGCACAAAGCGCTCTTCTTCCACCGCCGCGATCAGCTTGCCGTCGATGTACAGGGCGGCGGACGGATCGTGACTGAGTGCGCCGGACAGGCCGAGAATGGTCAATGCCACAGGTAAAAGCCTCTAGTTCGGGCAGGTGCCGGGCACCTGCGGTAAACGTTGGTCGAGCAGCTTGCACAGCTGTGAGTCAGCCGGCCAGTTGCGCAGAAAACGGGCGCGGTCGCGGGCATAGGCCCGGGCGAAACGGCGCGCACTGCGATGCTGTTGCATGGCATCGAGGTCGATCAGCGACCAGCTACCCAATGCCTCATCCCAAAACAGATTGCTGCCCTTGAAGTCCCCATGGCTGATGCGTTCGCGCAGCAAGGCGGCGAACAGACGATCCAGCGCCAGCAGGTCAGCTTCCGGGGGCGATCCTTCGTGGAACGCCTTGAAACGCGCGATTATATCCTGCCCGCCGCAGTATTCGGTAATCAGGTAGGCACGCCCGCGCAGCCAGCACCAGCGCCGCTCGATCACCGCCAGCGGCCGCGGCGTGGCGATCCCCAGCAGCAGCAGGCGGTTGCCCTCGACCCAGCTGTGCCAGGCACGACTGGGCCGCCAGAAGCGCTTGAGCCAGTGGGTGAAACCCTTGATGTTGTAGCGTTTGGCGACGACGTCCCGCGTCGCCAGCGGCAGGCGCGCCACCGTGGCCGTGCCGCCCTGCTTGAGTCCTTGCCCGCCATCCAGCGCCTGATCCGGCGCCGCCAGCAGGGGCTCGAGCTCGGCGGCGCAGTCGCGCCGCACCACCCGCAGACCGAAGGCGCCGATCCGCGCACTGAACAGACTGCAATCACGCGCCACCTTGCTCAGATAATCCCGCAGCCGCCAGCGGCGCGCCTTGGCGATGGCCGCCTGCAGCGCCTCCAAAGGCAAGGCATGTTCGCCGTTCACCAGCAGATAGTGAATCAACAGCTCTTCCAAGTGAGCGTCCAGCTCAGCCGGCAACTGGGCGAAGAACAGCCCGAGGTTTTCCAATACCCGTACCTGCGCCAGGGGCTGCCCGGGTGTCTCAGCCAGCACACCGCCACCGTCGATCACCCACAGGCGCTCGCCTTCGACCAGCAGGTTATCCAGGTGCAGATCCGCCTGATACAGGCCTCGGCGATGCAGCCGGGCAATCACCCCCAGGGCCTGCGCCAGCACGGCCTCCTGGCCCGCCGATAGCCACGGCTCATGCGCCACGTCACGCCAGGCATCCCATAGGCTGTGAGCCTGCTCGATGTACTCGAAGAGCAACCAGCCACCCTGCCCCTCGACAAAACCCTGCGCCAGCAACGCGGGTGTATCAAGACCCTGCTCGGCCAGCAGGCGGGCACCGGCCAGTTCACGCTGAAAATGTCGCGCGGCCTTCCTGCCAACCAGCAGCTTGGCCAGCACGGCACGGCCTTGCCAGCGGGCCAGGCCGACATAGCGCTGAGCGGGCAACACCCGCAACAGGTTCTGCAGCAGCAATGGCTCGCCAGCCAGCTCAAGGCTCAATGGCAGTGCCGGTGCACGGCCCGCCGCAGCCAACTGATCCAGGCGCATCAACGTGCGTCCTTCTGCCGGCGCCGCGCACTCAGGCGCTGCCACCAGACGTCCACCTGAGCGCCATCGCCCAGATATCCCAGCAGGAACTGACGAATATCGCTTTCCCCCCAGACACTGGCGCGGCGCAGCAACGGCTCCAGATCCTTGATCCGATCGCGCCGCCCCAGCAGCAACGGACGGGTCTTCTCCAGGTCAATCAGTTGCGCCTCGAAGCCCTCACCGCTCTCTTTCAGGAAGATATGCTTTGGGTAGAAGCAGCCATGCATCTGCCCCGCAGCGTGCAGCGTACGGGCCAGGGCGCCGCACGCGTGCAGGATGGCCGTCTGCCGCTGCGCAGCCAGCGCCGACCACTGCGGCAGGTAGGACTCCAGATCACGCCAGCCATTCAGAGCACGAGTCAGCAAGACGGCGCGCGATTCTCCCGGCACCCGCCGCTGAGCAAAAAAGGCCGCCTGCAGCGCCGGGATGTGCAGCCGCTGATAACGACAGACATTGCGAAACTCGCGGGCAAAGGTCGGCTCACCCAGCGGATGCAGCAGGCTGCGGGTCAGGTGGTTGCTTTGCCGCTTGAGGTAATAGGCCTGCTCGCCAAGCTCCAGGCGGCACACACTGCTCCAGCCGCCGCGCTCGGTATTGGGTACGTCAACGGCATCCAGCTGCAGCGCCCACAGCGCGTCGAAGCTGGCCAGGCCATGCCGCTCAAGCAGCTGGCGATCTGCCGCCGCGATAAAGTCGCTCATTCACGCCCCTCGAAGAATCTCACGATCTTGGCTACCTGCCGCTTGTCCGCCGCGCTCAGGCGCTCAGCACCGCGGTACTGCAGATAAAAGCGCAGGCGCTGCGTGCGCGACAGCACCTTGCTGGCCACCTTGTCCAGGCAGGCCAGGTCCTTGACGATGCGGTAGCGCAGCAAAGGCCCCCACCAGAAACTGCCGGAGGGGCAGTCGATAAAGAACAGCTCGGCGCGCGGATTGACCAGCAGATTGCGCCACTTCAGATCGTTATGGGTGAAGTGGTGGTCATGCAGGGTGCGCGTGGCGCGGGCGAGCTGGCGGCTGACCGCATCCACCCAGGCGGCATCCTGCAGCCGTTGATCGCCACGCTGCGCCAGCAGGGCAAGATCCTCGGTCTGTTGCAGTTCCCGGGTAATCAGCGCGCCGCGGGCGAAGGCACCGCCGCGGCGCTCCAGGCCGTAAGCCATGATCGAGGCGGTCGGAATGCCCCAGCTGGCAAAATGCTTGAGGTTCTGCCACTCGGCCTTGACCCGCGGCCGGCCGACCCAGCGGCGCAAGCCCTTGCCCGCGCCCCAGTAGCGTTTGACGTAATAGCGCACACCCTCGTGCTCGATGCGAATCACCTCGGACAGCGGATCGCGCGTCAGGCGCTCGCCCTGTAGGGCAAACACCGCGTCGAGGCTGGCGAAACTGACGGCCAGCGTTGCCGGCAGATCGCCGGCCGTACGCCAAGCACTCATGAGCCGGCCCCCGGCGCATATTTGCGCTGGTAACGCAGCATGAGCCTGGCCGCCTTGCGCTCCAGCCAGGCCAGTAGCCGGGCCTCGTCGCGCAGGATGTCGCGCAGCGGTCTCTGGAAATAGATGCGCAGGAAACGCAGCTTGTCGCTACGGGTCAGGCCGATGTCCAGGGCGGAGAAGTACAGCGCGGCCAGGTCCTTGTCGCGCCAGCGGCGCGGGGTGGCGGCGCGGGTCTGGGCGCGGTGCAGGTCGATCACCGACAGGCGGAAGTCGTCCGCCGTCACCGGCCGGTCGGTGTGCAGCAGGAAGTGGCAGATGTAGCAGTCGCGATGGTTGACCCCGGCGCGGTGCATGCCGCCGACCATCTTCGCCACCTCGGCGATCAGCGCGCGCTTGAGGCGCGGCTCGGGTGGCTGCTGCCGCCAGTTCAGGCTGAACTGCTCCAGATCGGTGGTCGGCGCCAGCTCCTCGGTGATGATGAAGGAATGCTGCTGCGCCGGATTGCTGCCGCGCTCGCCATAGGCCACAGCGGTCATGGTCGGCACACCGGCCTCGTGCAGTCGGGCGATGGCCTGCCATTCCTGGGCGGCGCCGAGCACCGGCAGCTTGGCGGTGAGCAGGTTCTTGACGATCTCGCCCCAGCCGATGCCGCGGTGAATCTTGACGAAGTAGCCGCGCCCGTCCACTTCGGTGCGCAGGGTGCGGCGACCCTCCAGTTCACGGTAGACCTGGCCCTGCAGCGCCTCGACGGCGGCGAAGGCGTCCTGGCCGGCCCACAGGCTTTTGAACGGTTCGGCGAGCATGAGCTTCACGGGCGTTTCTCCGCGAGGATCACGTCGGCGGCCTTCTGCGGCATCGAATAGAGGTCGGCGCAGTCGGCGAAGGCCAAGCCGTTGCTCCCCCAGAAGGCGCGGCGCTCATCGTCGGCCAACATATCGGCCAGAGTGCGATTGAGCTGCGCCTGGTCGAAGGGACTTGCTAGCACCCGGCCGGCATCCGCCTCGGCGATGTAGTGGGCATAGCCACAGACATCGGTGACCAGCACCGGCAGGCCGGAAACCAGCGCCTCCAGCAGCACGGTGCCGGTGTTCTCGTTGTAGGCCGGATGGATCAGTAGGTCGGCGCCGAGCAGGAAACGCGGAATGTCGCTGCGACCCTTGAGGATCTGCACCTGATCGGAAACGCCCAGCGCCTTGGCCTGCAACTGAAACGCGCGAGGATCGTCCTGACCGATGGCGATCAGGCGGGTACGCTTTTTAAGCTCGTGCGGCAACGCGGCCAGGGCCTTGAGGCTGCGGTCCAGGCCCTTGGTCTTGAAGCCGGAACCGATCTGCACCAGCAGCAGGTCGTCGTCCGCCAGTTTGAATTCACGACGGAACTCGGCGCGGATCTCGGCCGCGTTGGCCGGTGCGCGGCGATCCTGGGCAATGCCCGGTGGCAGCAGATGGAAGCGCTGGCGCGGCGTCTGGTAGTGCTGGATGAACAGCGGCTGCTGCACCTCGGAGATCATCAGGATCTCGGTCTTCGACTCTGGCGCGAACACCGCGCGCTCGTAGTCGGCGAAGTGCTTGTAGCGGCCCCAGCGTTTGTAGATGGGCGCGCGTAGGGTCTGCGCCTTGTCCTCGTAGCAGCCGTCGGCGGCGTAGTAGACATCGAGGCCCGGCATCTTGTTGAAGCCCACCACCCGGTCCACAGGATCACGGGCCAGGTCCGCCGCCAGCCAGGCGCTGAATTTCTCGTTGCGGTGATGATTGAAGAACGCCTTGATCGGCGCCACCCGCACGTCGAAGCCGGCGGGCACCTCGCCCTCCCAGATCGGCGTGTAGACGCGGATGGCATGGCCGCGCGCCTGGCACTCCAGGGCGATGCGCATGAAGTCGCGTTGCAGCCCACCGAAGGGGAAGTACTTGTAGAGCACGAAGGCCAGTTGCATCAGCGAGTCTCCAGACTGGCCAGCAGACGGTCCAGCTCGGGCGCCACGCGCGCCGCATCCAGGCCGTCAAAACAGGGTTTGTCGCGATCGCCGCCACCGGCCAGCGGCCCCGTGGCGCACAGGTGGACCTGCCCGCGACCGTAGGCGCCGACCTTGACCGGCAGAGTCGGGCCGTAGAGGGAAATGCTCGGCACATCCAGCGCGGCGGCCAGGTGGCCGAGGCCGGTGTCCACCGCCACGCAGGCGCGCGCGCCGGCGATCACCGCCGCCACGCCGCGCAGGTTCAGCTTGGGCAGCACCTGGGCATGGGCAAGACCTTCGACCAGACGTTCGGCGCGAGCCTTCTCGGCCTCATTGCCCCAGGGCAGGCGCACGGCCATGCCGCGGGCATCCAAGTGCTCGGCCAGCGCACGCCAGTCGGCTTCCGGCCAGTGTTTGCTGGCCCAGGTGGTGCCGTGCAGGAACAGCACATAGGGCTCGGCGCCCGGCGCTCCGGCCATGGCCGCACGATCCAGTCCGTAATCACCCACCGACGCCGGCACCTTGTAGCCCAGCGCCTGCGCCAGCAGCTGGCGGGTGCGCTCGACGGCGTGCTGGCCCCAGGCCACGGCATAACGGCGATCATAGAAGCGGCTGGCCAGCGGCTCGCGCGCCGAGGCACGGTCCAGACCGGCCACCGGCGCCGCGCAGTAGCGGGTCAGCCAGGCGCTTTTCAGCAGGCCCTGGGCATCGATCACCAGATCGTAGCGACCCTCGCGCAGGCGGTGCTTGAAGCCCGCCCACTCACCGCTCTTCCAGGTGGCGAGCAGGTTCTTGCGCCAACGGCGGATGGCCACCGGAATCACCTCGGCCACCGCCGGGTGCCAGGCCGGAATCTCGGCGAAGCCTTCCTCCACCACCCAGTCGAACTGGATGCCGGGAATGGCCGCCGCCGCATCGGTGAGCGCCGGCAGGGTATGGATGACATCGCCCAGCGACGAGGTCTTGATCAGCAGCACACGCATCGGCGGGTTATTCCACCTCGACCGGATCGGCAACCAGGCGATCCAGCGCCTCGATCACCGGACGCGGCTTGAGCTCGCGCAGGCAGTTGTAATGACCGAAGCGGCAGGTGCGCTCGAAGCAGGGGCTGCATTCCAGACCCAGGCGGACGATCTCGACCTGGTCCGCCAGCGGCGGGGTGAACTGCGGCGAGGTGGAGCCGTACACCGCCACCAGCGGGCGGTTAAGCGCGGCGGCCACGTGCATCAGGCCCGAATCGTTGGACACCACGGCACCGGCGCAGGACAGCAGGTCGATGGCCTCGGCCAGCGAGGTCTCGCCGGCCAGATTCACCGACTCCTCGCGCAGGCCGGGAATCAGCCGGGCGCGGATATCCTCGCAGCCGGGATGGTCATTCTTCGAGCCGAACAACCACACCTGCCAGCCGGCACGGATCTTCAGCTCAGCAACCTTGGCGTAGTACTCGGCCGGCCAGCGCTTGGCCTCGCCGAACTCGGCACCGGGACACAGCGCCAGCACCGGGCGATCCAGGCCGAGGCCGAACTTGGCCAGGGCGGCCTCGCGGCTGGCGTCGTCGATGGTCAGGCGCGGCTGCGGATAGGGTTTGGGCAGCTCCGCATCGGGCTCGTAAGCGAGCGCCATAAAGCGCTCGATCATCAGCGGCAGGCGCTCTTTATCCAGAGTGCGGATGTCGTTGAGCAGGCCGTAGCGCATCTCGCCCTTCCAGCCGGTGCGCTTGGGCACCTTGGCGAAGAACGGCACGAGCGCGGATTTGAGCGAGTTGGGCAGCAGAATCGCCTGATCGTACTGACCGGCCAGTGACTGGCCGATCTTGCGCCGGGTGGCCAGTTCCAGCACACCATGACCGAGCGGGAAGCTCAGGGCCGCGCGTACCTCGGGCATGCGCTCGAGAATCGGCCGGCTCCACTCGGGGGCCAGCACGTCGATCTGGCAGTCGGGATGACGCTGCTTGAGGCAGGTGAACAGCGTCTGCGCCATCACCATGTCGCCTACCCAGCTGGGGCCGATGATCAGAATATTCATGCCAATTCCAGAAATGCGCAGGGAGGCGCGATGCCTCCCTGTCTCGACCTAATAACCGCTTATTTAACCAGAGTGCGCCATTCGGCATGGCCGCTGGTCTTGCCAGTGACCAGATCGAAGTAGGCCTTCTGCAGCTTCTCGGTCACCGGGCCGCGACGGCCGATGCCGATCTGCCGGCCATCCACTTCGCGGATCGGCGTCACTTCGGCGGCGGTGCCGGTGAAGAAGGCCTCGTCGGCGATGTACACCTCGTCGCGGGTGATGCGCTTCTCCACCACCTTGATGCCCAGCTCGTCGGCCAGGGTCAGGATGGTGTTGCGGGTGATGCCGTTCAGGCAGGAAGTCACCTCAGGGGTGTACACCACGCCGTTCTTGACCAGGAAGATGTTCTCGCCCGAACCCTCGGCCACGTAGCCTTCCGGGTCCAGCAGCATGGCCTCGTCGGCACCGCCGGAAATGGCTTCCTGTAGGGCCAGCATGGAGTTGATGTAGTTGCCGTTGGCCTTGGCGCGGGTCATCGAGATGTTGACGTGATGACGGGTGTAAGAGCTGGTGCGCACCTTGATGCCGTTCTGCAGGGCCTCTTCGCCCATGTAGGCGCCCCAGTGCCAGGCGGCAACGATGACATGCACCTTGAGGCCGGCGGCGCGCAGGCCCATGGCTTCGGAACCGAAGAACACCATCGGCCGCAGGTAGGCGCTTTCCAGGCCGTTCTCACGCACGGCGGCGCGCTGCGCCTCGTTGATCTCCTCCTTGGAGAAGGGGATCTGCATGTTGAAGATGTGCGCCGAGTCGAACAGACGGTCGGTGTGCGCCTGCAGGCGGAAGATGGCGGTGCCGTCCGGGGTGTTGTAGGCACGTACGCCTTCGAACACGCCCATGCCGTAGTGCAGGGTGTGGGTCAGCACGTGGGTGGTGGCCTCGCGCCACGGCACCAGCTTGCCGTCATACCAGATCACGCCATCACGATCAGCCATCGACGCCATTGCCTTCGACATAGTTGCCAGCTCCTCAAGTCTTCGATTCGTTACGGTTGCAGTCGCCCGTCAGCTCGGGGCGACCTACGCCAAACCCAATTCGTGCCAGATGCGCAACACGTTGCGCCGTTCATCGGCCAATTGATCTCCAGGCACCGTGCCGGCCTGTTTCTGCAGGGCCTGGCGGTGCGCCGCGGCGCGGAAGGCCTTGTAGGCCTCCTGCAACAGTCCGACGTCGGCGGCGGTCAGCAGGCCGTGATCGCGCAGCCCGTCGAGGATGCGGATGTTGTCGGTGTAGCGCAGCAATTCCGGGTACTGGTGCGACCAGGCCAGGGCCGCGTATTGCACCATAAATTCGATATCGACGATACCGCCGGCATCCTGCTTGAGGTTGAACGGCTGCTCAGCCTCGAAGGCATTGGCGGCAGTGCCGGCCGCGCTTTCCCTGCTGCCGAGGTTGTCGCGCATCTTCGCGCGCATGTCGCTGACCTCCTGACGTAGCGCCTGCAGATCACGCTCACGGCCGAGCACCTGGGCGCGGATCGCCTCGAAGGCGCCCCCCACACGCGGGCAACCGACCAGCACGCGGGCACGCACCAGCGCCTGATGCTCCCAGGTCCAGGCCTCGTTCTGCTGGTAGCGCTCGAAGGCGCCCAGCGAACTGACCAGCAGCCCAGAAGCCCCCGAAGGCCTCAAGCGCATATCCACTTCGTAGAGCTGCCCGGAAGTGGTCTGGGTGGTCAGCAGGTGAATGATGCGCTGGCCCAGACGGGCGAAGAACTGCGCGCCATCGATGGGTTTGGCGCCATCGGTGTCGGCCTGGGAGTCACCGTCATGGATAAACACCAGATCGAGATCGGAACCGTGGCCCAGCTCGATCCCGCCGACCTTGCCGTAGCCGACGATGATGAAGTCCGGATCGCACAGACTGCCATCGGCACGGCGCGGCGTGCCGTACTTGGCCACGGTCTGGCGCCAGGCCAGCGCCAGCACCTGCTCCAGAATGGCCTCGGCCAGCCAGGTGAGATAGTCGGACACCTTCATCAGCGGCAGAGTGCCGGCAATTTCAGAGGCCGCCACGCGCAGACGGTGGGCCAGCTTGAAGTGGCGCAGGGCCTCCATCTGCTGCTCCAGATCGTCCTCGGGGATGCGCGTCAGCCGCTCGCGCAGCTCGGCCGCCAGCTCCGGCGCCAGCGGCGGCTTGAACAGCCGCCCCTCATTGAGCAGCTCATCCAGCAGCAAGGGGAAGCGGGCAATCTGCTCGGCGATCCAAGGACTGGCGGCACACAGCTCGAGCAGACGCTGCAGGGCGCTGGGATTCTCCGTCAGCAGCACAAGGTAGGCGGAGCGACGCACCACCTTCTCGACCAGCGGCAACACCCGTTCCAGCACCCGGTCCGGATCGTCGTGCTCAACCGCCTGAGCCAGAAAGCGCGGCATGAAGGCATCCAAGCGCTCGCGCCCCATGCGCTGCATGGCCCGCACCTGCGGCCCGTGCTTGAGATCGAGAATACGCCGCAGCGCCACCTCGGCATCGGCAAAGCCGGCCTCGCTCAGCTGCCGCTGCGCCGCCTCGGGCTCCAGCGCCTCCTCCCACAGCGGCAGCCACTCCCCGCCGATACAAAGCGCATCAGCGCCCTCCTCCTCGTCCGGGTCGGCAATCACCTGACGGAAGTGGTACTCGACCCGCCGCCGGCGCTCGCCCAGGGCATGGTAGAACGCCTCCCAGTCGGCAAAACCCATGATGGCAGCCACGCGCAGGCGGTCCTGCTCGCCATCGGGCAACATCTGGGTCTGGCGGTCATCGATGCCCTGCAGGGCGTGCTCGGTGTAGCGCAGGAAGTGATAGCTCTCGACCAGCTCATCAACCGCCTTGGCCGGCATGTAGCCCTGATCGCGCAGGGTGCCGAGCACGCGCATCAGTGAGCGTTCCTGCAGCGCCAGGTCACGGCCGCCGTGGATCAGCTGGAACACCTGAGCGATGAACTCCACCTCGCGGATGCCGCCGGAGCCGAGCTTGATGTTTTCGCTCATACCCTTGCGCCGCACTTCCTGCTGAATCAGCTGCTTCATCGAGCGCATGGCCTCGATGGCGGAGAAATCGAGGTAACGCCGGTAGACGAAAGGCCGCAGCATTTCCTGCAACTGCTTGCCGGCCTGCTGATCGCCCGCGACCACGCGGGCCTTGATCATAGCGTAGCGCTCCCAGTCGCGCCCCTGATCCTGGTAGTACTGCTCCATCGCATTGAAGCTGTACACCAGCGGGCCACCCGCGCCATAAGGGCGCAGACGCATATCGGTACGGAACACAAAGCCGTCGACGGTGATGGCGTCGAGCGCCTTGATCAGCTTTTGCCCCAGACGAGTGAAGAACTCCTGATTGTCCAGCGAGCGCTTGACCCCCTCGGTTTCGCCGCCCTCGGGATAGGCGAAGATCAGGTCGATATCCGAGGACAGGTTCAGCTCGAAGGCCCCCAGCTTGCCCATGCCCAGCACCACCAACTGCTGTGGCAGGCCGCTGCGGCGCCCGGTCGGCGTTCCGAACTGTTCGCACAGGCGCGGATGCAGCCAGCCCAGCGCCAGATCGATGCTGGCGTCGGCCAGATCGGAGAGGTCACGGCAGGTGCCCCACAGATCGGTCTGGCGGGTGAAGTCACGCCAGATGATGCGCAGCTGCTGGCGGTTGCGGTAACGCCGCAGACACTTGCTCAGTGCGTCCTCATCCGCACACTCGGCAACCAGAGCGGCCAGCTGAGTGCGCAACTCGCCCGGCGCCAGCGCGCGCTCCAGCTCGCCACTGGCCAGCAGCGCCGCAAACATGGCCGGATCACGCTTGATCTGCTCGACCGCGAAATAACTCTGCGCCAGCACCCGCGTCAGCTGATCACGCCGCCACTCGGGCCAGCCGGCAAGGCTTGCGCCCAGCTCGCTCAGGGCGTGTTCGATATCGTTCAGGGCCCGTTCGGCCAGGGGGGACAGTGCAGCTGGCAGCGTGGCCAGGGAAGGCAGGCTCATGGTCTATCCTGATGGCGACAGGGCGGTCGCTAGACGGCCCTTTTGTAGTTTTTCTACTAAAGACTGTGACCGAAAGGCTGTTTCAACGCTCTAAATGTAGTAAAACTACAGAGCTGCCGACCCACCCCGGCAAGCACTCTTTTCATGCCGCCCTGCCCACAAGGTGCGGGCGGCCCCTGGCAACCGATTCTGGAAGCCTTTCCGGCCTGGAGCAAGCCATGCAAGACCTCGATCCCGTCGAAACCCAGGAATGGCTGGACGCCCTCGAGTCCGTCCTCGACCAAGAGGGCGAAGACCGTGCCCACTACCTGCTGACCCGCATGGGCGAGCTGGCCAGCCGCAGCGGTACGCAGCTGCCCTATGCGATCACCACGCCCTACCGCAACACCATCCCGGTCAGCCACGAGGCACGCATGCCCGGCGACCTGTTCATGGAGCGGCGGATCCGCTCGCTGGTGCGCTGGAACGCCCTGGCCATGGTGATGCGCACCAACCTGAAAGACCCGGATCTGGGCGGTCACATCTCCAGCTTCGCCTCCAGCGCCACGCTCTACGACATCGGCTTCAACTACTTCTTCCAGGCACCGACCGAAGAACACGGCGGCGACCTGATCTTCTTCCAGGGCCATGCCTCGCCCGGCATCTATGCCCGCGCCTTCATGGAAGGCCGCATCAGCGAAGAACAGATGAACAACTTCCGCCAGGAGGTGGACGGCAACGGCCTGTCCTCCTACCCGCACCCCTGGCTGATGCCGGACTTCTGGCAGTTCCCCACCGTGTCCATGGGTCTGGGCCCGATTCAGGCGATCTACCAGGCGCGCTTCATGAAGTACCTGGAAAGCCGCGGCTTTATCCCAGCCGGCAAGCAGAAGGTCTGGTGCTTCATGGGCGACGGCGAGTGCGACGAGCCGGAATCCCTGGGCGCCATCTCCCTGGCCGGCCGCGAGAAGCTGGACAACCTGATCTTCGTGATCAACTGCAACCTGCAGCGCCTGGACGGCCCGGTGCGCGGCAACGGCAAGATCATTCAGGAACTCGAAGGCGTGTTCCGCGGCGCCGAGTGGAACGTCAACAAGGTCATCTGGGGCCGCTTCTGGGACCCGCTGCTGGCCAAGGACAAGGACGGCATCCTGCAACGCCGTATGGACGAGGTGGTCGACGGCGACTACCAGAACTACAAGGCCAAAGACGGCGCCTTCGTGCGTGAGCACTTCTTCAACAGCCCCGAGCTGAAGGAGATGGTCAAGGACCTCTCCGACCAGGAAATCTGGAACCTCAACCGCGGCGGCCACGACCCGTACAAGATGTACGCGGCCTACCACCAGGCGGTGAACCACCAGGGCCAGCCGACCGTGGTGCTGGCCAAGACCATCAAGGGCTACGGTACCGGCGCCGGCGAGGCGAAGAACACCGCGCACAACACCAAGAAGGTCGATGTCGACAGCCTGAGGAAATTCCGCGACCGCTTCGACATCCCGGTCAAGGACGAGGATCTGGAGAACCTGCCCTTCGTCAGACCCGAGGAAGGCAGCGCCGAAGCCCGCTACCTGCAGGAGCGCCGCGACAAGCTCGGCGGCTATGTGCCGCAGCGCCGCGCGCAGAGCTTCAGCATCCCCACGCCACCACTGGAGACCCTCAAGTCGATCCTCGACGGCAGCGGCGACCGCGACATTTCCACCACCATGGCCTTCGTGCGCATCCTCGCCCAGCTGGTCAAGGACAAGGACCTGGGCGCGCGCATCGTGCCCATCGTGCCGGACGAGGCGCGCACCTTCGGCATGGAAGGCATGTTCCGCCAGCTCGGCATCTACTCGTCCGTGGGCCAGCTGTATGAGCCGGTCGACAAGGACCAGGTGATGTTCTACCGCGAGGACAAGAAGGGCCAGATCCTCGAGGAAGGCATCAACGAGGCCGGCGCCATGTCCAGCTGGATCGCCGCCGGTACTTCCTACTCCACGCACAACCAGCCGATGCTGCCGTTCTACATCTTCTACTCGATGTTCGGCTTCCAGCGTATCGGCGACCTGGCCTGGGCCGCCGGCGACAGCCGCGCGCGCGGCTTCCTGATCGGCGGCACCGCCGGACGCACCACGCTGAATGGCGAGGGTCTGCAGCACGAGGACGGCCACAGCCATATCCTCGCCAGCACCATTCCCAACTGCCGCACCTATGACCCGAGCTACGCCTACGAGCTGGCCGTGATCATCCGCCACGGCATCAAGGCGATGATCGAGGAGCAACAGAACGTCTTCTACTACATCACCGTGATGAACGAAGCCTACGTCCAGCCGGCCATGCCGGAAGGCGTCGAGGACGGCATCATCCGCGGCATGTACCTGCTGGAAGAGGACAAGCGCGACGCAGCGCATCACGTGCAGCTGCTGGGCAGTGGCACCATCCTGCGCGAAGTGCGCGAGGCGGCGAAAATTCTGCGTGACGAATTCGGCATCGGTGCCGACGTGTGGAGCGTGCCGAGCTTCAATGAACTGCGCCGCGACGGCCTGGCCGTGGAGCGCTGGAACCGCCTGCACCCGGGGCAGAAGCCGCAGCAGAGCTATGTGCAGCAGTGCCTGTCCGGACGTAAGGGCCCGGTGGTGGCCAGCACCGACTACATGAAGCTGTTTGCCGAGCAGATCCGTCAGTGGGTGCCGGTCAAGGAATACAAGGTGCTCGGCACCGACGGCTTCGGCCGCAGCGACTCGCGGCAGAAGCTGCGCCACTTCTTCGAGGTGGATCGCTACTGGGTGGCGCTGACCGCCCTGGAGGCGCTGGCCGACCGCGGCGACATCGACGCCAAGGTGGTGGCCGAGGCCATAGTCAGGTTCGGCCTTGATGCCAACAAAACCAACCCGCTGGATTGCTGAGGAGACAGGCGATGAGTGAATTGATTCGCGTGCCCGACATCGGCAGTGGCGAGGGTGAAGTGATCGAACTGCTGGTCAAGGTCGGCGACCGCATCGAAGCCGACCAGAGCCTGCTGACCCTGGAATCGGACAAGGCCAGCATGGAAATCCCCGCGCCCAAGGCCGGGGTGATCAAGAGCCTGAAGGTCAAACTGGGCGACACCCTTAAGACCGGCGACGAGCTGCTGGAACTGGAAAGCGAAGGCACGACCGCATCGGTATCTGCACCGGTTGCTGCCACGCCGCCGGCAGCGGCCGCCGAGCCCGAGCCGGCTGCCGCCGTACCGGCACCCGCCGCGGCCAGCGCCGTCGAAAGCGTGCAGGACATTCAGGTGCCGGATATCGGCACCAGCAGCAAGGTCAAGGTCATCGAAGTGCTGGTCAAGCCGGGCGACGTGATTGCCGTCGACCAGTCGCTGATCACTCTGGAGTCGGACAAGGCCAGCATGGAGATTCCCGCGCCGGTCGCCGGCACCGTGGAGGCCGTGCTGGTGCAGCTGGATGCCGAAGTCGGCACCGGCGATGTGATTCTCCGCGTGCGGGTGGCCGGCAGCGCGCCGGCCCCGCTGATACACACCACACCCGCCAATGCCGCACCGGCCGTGGCCGCTGAAGTTGGCGCCATCGCCGCACTGTCCGCTGCCGCCGCCAGCTCGCCGGCCACGCCACCGCCCTCGCCTGGCGCAAAGGTGCATGCCGGCCCTGCCGTGCGCCTGCTGGCCCGCGAGTTCGGCGTCGACCTCAGCCAGGTCACCGGCACCGGCCCGAAAGGCCGGGTGCTCAAGGAAGACGTGCAGCAGTTCGTCAAACAGCAGTTGCTCAAGGCCAAGGACGCACCGGCTGCAGCCACCGCTGGTGCCGGCATTCCGCCGATTCCGGAAGTGGACTTCAGCAAGTTCGGTCCCGTCGAAGAAGTCGCGATGACCCGCCTGATGCAGGTCGGCGCCGCCAATCTGCACCGCAGCTGGCTCAACGTGCCGCACGTGACCCAGTTCGACAACGCCGACATCAGCGAGGTCGAGGCCTTCCGCGTGGCGCAGAAGGCAGCCGCCGAGAAGGCCGGAGTCAAACTGACCATCCTGCCGATCCTGCTCAAGGCCTGCGCCCACCTGCTGCGCGAACTGCCGGACTTCAACAGCTCGCTCGCCCCTTCGGGCAAGGCGCTGATCCGCAAGGGCTACGTGCACATCGGCTTTGCCGTGGACACCCCGGACGGCCTGCTGGTGCCGGTGATCCGCGACGTCGACCGCAAGAGCCTGCTGCAACTGGCGGCCGAAGCGGCTGATCTGGCCGAGAAGGCGCGCACCAAGAAGCTCTCGGCCGACGCCATGCAGGGCGCCTGCTTCACCATCTCCAGTCTCGGCCATATCGGCGGCACCGGTTTCACGCCGATCGTCAATGCGCCGGAAGTGGCGATCCTCGGCGTGAGCAAGGCGAGCATGCAGCCAGTCTGGGATGGTCAGGCCTTCCAGCCGCGCCTGCTGCTGCCGCTGTCGCTGTCCTACGATCACCGGGTGATCAACGGTGCCGCCGCAGCACGCTTCACCAAGCGCCTCGGCGAGGTACTGGCAGATATCCGCACGCTGCTGCTGTAACGCTCGCGCTGTAACCACAAAACCCCGCCTAGGCGGGGTTTTGTTTGGTTATTCAGGCCACGGCAAGGCGTCGGGCGTTTTCAGGGAAAGAGGACGAGCCAATCAGCCCTTCTGAATATTGCGGATCAGAAAGGTAAGCCCCTTGGCCAACTCAGCAGCGCCGTCCAGATCACGCACAATGGTCAGCAGCGGCTGACGGCTGACCGGATTGAACAGCACACAGCGGATACCTCCGACCGGGCACTCGTAGCGCACGAAAGGATCGACCCCAAAGACATCGACCTGCTGGTTGCGCACCGAGCGCTCCACACTATCGGGCACCCGACTTTCCTCACGCACCAGCAACTCGCCTGCCTTGTCGACCTGCAGGCTGTAGAGCAGGTCGCGACGTTCACTCTGCCCCACCTGATAACCGGCACGCAGGGCGTAGCTGGTCAGCAGCGAGTTGCAATGTTTGAGCAGCGCCTGACGCTCGCTACCGGTCAGGTAGAGCTTCTTCAGCCCCGCCAGATAGGCCGCCTGCTCGCCGCCGTCCGTTACGCTGGAGGGCTCACTGGCCCAGACCGGAAGGAATGCGGACACCGCTGTCAGAAGAACAGCGCCAATTGCTTGTCTTGCCAGTCGTAATTGCATCGTGCACCCTTGGCTAATGCCAGACCAACGTAGTAGGCCGAATCCAAGGAGCATAATGGATACGGCCGGCCAAGTGAAAAGCCCCGCAGAGCGCCCACCACTCGCAGGCCGCGAGGATGTGACGCAGTTAGCCTCACCGGAACACCTGGGCCTGCTCGCGTTCGAGCGCCTGAATGCCCCCGGCTGGCCTCTGCTCTATCTGGACCCCAGCTGCCATGCTCGCTGGGGCGTCGCCGCACGCGACCTGTGCGGTCTGATCGGCACTCCCTACGCCAGCCTGATGGATGCCGCGCAGCGCCTGCAGTTGCACCAGGATATCCAGCAGCAACTCACCGTTCAGGGGCGCTATCAGGTGCGCTACTGGCTGCATACGCCCAGCGGCAGTCGTCAGCTGCTCGAACTGGGTGAGCGCCGCCTGCAGGGCCAGCAGGAATTGCTGCGCGGTTACCTGCTGGAACAACCGACCGCCCAGGAGCCTGCCCCCGCCCTGCAACAGCTGCAGGCGCAGAACCAGCGGTTGCGCAGCGCCCTGGAAGCCTACCAGCGCACTCAGGACGATCACCTGCAGCACCTGATTCGCTCACGCGCCCAGCAGAACCTGATCGTGCGCCTGGCCCAGCATCGCTACGCCAGCGAAGACCCGCTGCGCGAGGCCGCCGAGCTGATCACCCGCAGTGCCTGCGACCTCTATGGCGTCAGTCGGGCCAGTCTGTGGCGCCTACAAGACGAGCGACTGGTTGCCGTCAGCCTGTTCAATTGCGCCAGCAATCGCCACGAGCAGCCACCGACTCTGAACGCCTCCGCCTTCCCGGCCTATTTCGCCGCCCTGCACAGCGGCCGCGCCATCGACGCGCAGAATGCCTGGGAAGACCCGCGCACCCGCGAACTGGCAGACAGCTACCTCAAGCCACTGGGTATCCAGGCCATCCTCGACGCCGGGGTGCGCATCGACGGCGAACTGGTCGGCGTACTGTGCCTGGAACACACAAGCGGCATCCGTCACTGGCAGAGCGACGAGATCGGCTTTGCCGGCGAACTGGCCGACCTCTATGCACAGATCATCATCAGCCAGCAGCACCGCCAGGCCAGCCAGGCCCTGCACCTGTTCAAGCGCGCGGTGGAACAGAGCGCCAGCGCCTTCCTGCTGATCGACCGCGACGGCCGGGTGACCTACGCCAACCCCAGTTTCACCGCCATCACCCAGTACAGTGAGGCGGAAGTGCAAGGCCAGTTGATCGGCGAACTGCCGGCCCTGGAGAACCTCGCCGAACTGCTGTTCAACAGCAGCAACAGCCTGGGCCAGCACAACCGCTGGCATGGCGAGTTCCGCTGCCGACGCAAGAACCTCGAGCC
Source organism: Pseudomonas fluvialis (assembly GCF_014207935.1). Taxonomy (GTDB): domain Bacteria; phylum Pseudomonadota; class Gammaproteobacteria; order Pseudomonadales; family Pseudomonadaceae; genus Aquipseudomonas; species Aquipseudomonas fluvialis_A. The sequence continues at coordinate 391,834 of NZ_JACHLL010000001.1, forward strand.
TTACTGGGCACGCCTGTCGCTGTCCAAGGTGCTCGACAGCCAGGGCCATCTGACCCACTACATCGGCATCTACGAAGACATCACAGACAGCCGCCAGGCCCTGCAGCGCATCGAGAAGCTGGCCTTCAGCGACAGCCTGACCGGCATGGGCAACCGCCCCTACTTCATCCGCCATCTGGAGCAGCACTTCCGCGAGCACGGCGAGCGTCCGCTGAGCCTGCTGCTGGTGGACATCGACAACTTCAAGCGGATCAACGACAGCCTCGGCCACCCCACCGGCGACAAACTGCTGGTCAGCCTGGCCAAGCGCCTGCGCAACACCCTCGGCCCGGCACACCTGCTGGCCCGTCTGGCCAGCAACGAATTCGCTGTGGTACTCGACGGCGCCGACCTGGCCAACGGCCAGCAGATTGCCGCCAGCCTGCTCAGCACCCTGGAAAAGCCGCTGTTCGTCGACAACCACCTGATCAACGTCAGCGGTTCCCTCGGCCTGGCCTGCGCGCCCCTGCACAGCAACGACCCGCAAAGCCTGATCAAGCAGGCGGGCCTAGCCCTGCACAAGGCCAAGGCCAACGGCAAGCACCAGCTCCAGGTCTTCAACGAACAGCTGACCGCCGAAGCCAGCAACAAGCTGTTCCTCGAGAGCAACCTGCGCCGCGCCCTCGCTCAGGGCGAACTGCAGGTGTTCTACCAGCCCAAGCTGTGCCTAAAGAGCGGCCGCCTGCTCGGCCTGGAAGCCCTGCTGCGCTGGCAGCATCCGCAGAAGGGCATGATCCGCCCCGACCAGTTCATCCAGGTCGCAGAAGAAACCGGCCTGATCATCCCGATCGGCAAATGGGTGGTGCGCCAGGCCTGCCAGATGAGCCGCCAGTTGGAACTCTGGGGCATGCCCGACGTGCAGGTCGCCATCAACCTTTCGCCGCGCCAGTTCAGCGATCCGGAGCTGGTCGAATCGATCCGCCAGATTCTCCAAGAGGAGCGCCTGGGTGGCGAACGCATCGAGCTGGAGCTGACCGAATCGCTGCTGCTGGATGCCACCGATGCCACCCGCCTGCAGCTGGAGGCTTTAAAAAGCCTGGGCCTGACCCTGGCGATGGACGACTTCGGCACCGGCTACTCGTCGCTCAGCTACCTGAAGAAGTTCCCCATCGACGTGATCAAGATCGATCGCAGCTTCATCCGCGACATCCCGGCCAACCAGGACGACATGCAGATCACCGCCGCCGTGGTGGCCATGGCCCACAGCCTGCGCCTCAAGGTGGTGGCCGAAGGTATCGAGAATGCCGAGCAGCTGACCTTCCTGCGCCGCCAGCACTGCGATATCGGCCAGGGTTACCTGTTCGACCAGCCGATCGACGGCCGCCACCTGCTCGCCCGTCTGCAGCAGTACACCGGCACACTCGGCAACGATTGAGCAGTAGCCGTTTCAGCGCCGCACAGCGACACTCAAGGTTCAGTCCAAGGAGTCCCACCATGGTCCTGCGCTCACGCATCCTCACCGAGAAACTCGCCCTGCCCACCGCCGAACAGGCCCTGCCCGGACGCAGTACGCCCCTGCCGGTGCCGGCGCAGCACTACGTGAATGGCAACGCCCTGCAGAGCCCGTTTCCAGCGGGTCTGCAACAAGCCATCTTCGCCCTCGGCTGTTTCTGGGGAGCCGAACGGCGCTTCTGGCAGCAGCCCGGCGTGTGGAGCACGGCGGTCGGCTATGCCGGCGGCCTGACCCCAAACCCGACCTACGAGGAAGTCTGCTCCGGGCTGACCGGCCACACCGAAGTGGTACTGGTGGTGTTCGACCCGCAACAGACCAGCTACCAGGCCCTGCTCAAGGTGTTCTGGGAGGCGCACAACCCGACCCAGGGCATGCGCCAGGGCAACGATGTCGGCACCCAGTACCGCTCCGCCATCTACACCTTCAATGCCGATCAGCAAGCCGCCGCCGAGGCCTGCCGGGAAGCCTTCCAGCAGGCACTGGATCAGGCCGGCCTGGGCCCGATCACCAGCGAGATCGCCCCCGCCGGACCGTTCTACTACGCCGAGGCCTATCACCAGCAGTACCTGGCCAAGAACCCCGGCGGTTACTGCGGCCTGGGCGGCACCGGCGTGTGCCTGCCCAGCTGAGGCTCACAGGCGTCCCAGCAGCGCCTGCGCCTGCCCTTCCAGCGCAGCCAGCACCGCTCCGGCATTGCGGTGACGCAACAGGCCCGCAGACTGCCCGGACCACAGCGACATCAGCTCGGGGCGCTGGCGCGCCACTGCGGCACGTTTTAGCTCGGCGGTGAGACTGTTGAGCAGCGGATAACCGGGCAGGCTGTGCTCCACGGTCTGCAGTCGCTCGACAAATTCGTTGTGGATACCGCGCGCCAGGCGCCCGCTGAATACTCGGGTCAGCACCGTATCGCTAGCCTGCGGCTGGAACAGGCTGGCCCGCTGCACAGCACTGGCGGCCGACTCCTCGCAGGCGAGAAACGCCGTACCCAGCTGCACCCCCTGGGCGCCTAGCAGCAACGCCGCAGCCATGCCGCGCCCATCGGCAATACCGCCCGCGCCGATCACCGGAATCTGTACGGCATCCACCACCTGCGGCAACAGGGCGAACAGACCGATCAGCCCCCGCTCCGGCGGTTCAAGGAACGCCACGCGGTGCCCGCCCGCCTCGGCGCCGCTGGCCACCAACATGTCCACTCCAGCCGCCTCCAGTGCGCGGGCCTCGGCCACCGTAGTGGCGGCGCCTAGGGTGAGGATGCCCAGCTGGCGGCAACGACGCAGCACGTCATCCGGCGGGATGCCAAAAACAAAGCTGAAGACAGCCGGACGCGCCTCCAGCAGTGCCTCCATCTGTTCGCGCTCATCCGGCCAGGCCGCTGGTGGCGCCTCCGGCAAGGCCAGACCCAGTTCGTCATAGAAGGGCGCCAGCAGCTCCAGGGTTCGGGCGAACTGCACGGGCTCGATATGCTTCTGCTGGCGATACGCGCAGGGCATCCACAGGTTGAGGGCAAACGGCGCCGAGGTCCGGGCGCGCAACAGCGCCGCCGTATCCAGCAAGGCCTGCGGCGCCAGGTGATGCACGCCGAACGAGCCGAGGCCGCCGGCATCGGCTACCGCGCCCACCAGCGCCACCGAGGACAAACCACCGCCCAGCGGCCCCTGTACAACAGGCAGGCGCAGACCGAGACGCCGGGTCAGCTCGGTATCCCATGAGCCGGTATTCCGCGTTCCCGTATTCCATAACCCCGTATTCCATAACATTGGTAATTCTCCTGTGGGCAAACAGCCGAAGGGCTGACATGGCGCACAGGGTATTTGCGATCATCAACGCAACAAACACACGCAGCATCAATTCACTTGATACACGGAGTCACAAATGGCGCGGCAATTCAGCGATCTGCAGTTGGGTAGCCTGGAGCTGTTCTGCCTCGCGGTCGAGCACAACAGTTTCACGGCTGCCGCCCAGGTTGCCGGCCTCACCCCGGCGGCGGTCAGCCGCGGCATCGCACGCCTGGAGCAACGCCTGGGCAATCGCCTGTTCATCCGTACGACCCGGCAGATCCGCCTCAGCGAGGCCGGTCGCAGTTACTATCGGGAGTGTCGCGCAGCCCTGCAGCAGCTGGGCGAAGCCGAACGCCAGCTGGCCGGCCAGCAACTGCAGCCCAGTGGCCTGCTACGCCTGAGCCTACCCACCAGCTATGGCGAGCGCCGCATACTGCCGCTGTTGCCACGCTTGCAGCAGCGCTACCCGCAGTTGCAACTGGAGCTGCAGCTGAGCAACCACAACATCGACTTCACCCGCGATGACTTCGACTTGGCCATCCGCGCCCGAGCGCAGCCCGACTCCAGCCTGATCGCACGCAAGCTGGAGGATGCCGAACTGGTCGTGGTGGCCGCCCCCGACTATCTGGCCAGACACGGAACACCGCAGACCCCGGAAGAGCTGGTCGCGCACCAGTGCATCCGTTTTCTCCTGCCGCGCACAGGACGCAGTGTGCCCTGGAGCTTCCGCCGCGACGGTCAGGAATTCGAGCTGCAGCCGGACGGCCACTTCGCCTGCAGCGACGATCTGCAGGCCGGAGTCAGTCTGGCTCGGCATGCCGGCGGGCTCTACCAGTGCTATCGCTTCATGGTCGAGGACGAGCTGCGCAGTGGCCAGCTTCGCACCCTCCTGGACGACTTCGGCGGCTGCAGCCGGCCGTTCTCCCTGATCTACCCGCAGCAGCGCCAGCCCAGCCTGCGCCTCCGGGTGCTGGTGGATTTTCTCCTGACAGAGCTTACCCCCATCGGCAAAGCCCCCCTGCCGCGACTAGACTGAGGAAATTCGCCGGGCACTGCCCGGCACTGTGCTGGCTATGGGGAAGGCATGTCTGCAGACGCGCTGTACGTCACACCCGATCAACTCTGTGTAGGTCTCTACATCCATCTCGATCGCGGCTGGATGGAGCACTCCTTCACCTTCAGCAGCTTCAAGATCAAAGACGAAGCGCAGCTACTCGCCGTCCGCGCGCTCGGCCTGCCACGCCTGCGCTATGACCCCAAACGCAGCGACGTAAAACCCCTGCCCCTGCCAGCCACACCAGCCCCCGTGCCGCCCGCACCACCACAGCCCAGTGCCGAGGAGCTGGCCGCACTGCAGGCCAAGCAGGCCCGCATCGAACAGCTGCGCGCGCTGCGCAAGCAGCTGGCGGAAGTGGACAAGCAGTTCCAGCAAGCCAGCCAGACCGTCAAGAACATCAACCGCAACATCCGCAGCCAGCCCCACGAAACCCTGCGCCAGGCCGAAGAACTGGTCGATCAGATGGTCACCGCCATGCTCGGCGAAAACACCGTGCTGATGCATGCGCTGAACGGCAAGGCTGGCGAAGACGCCTATTTCCACTCGCTGAACGTCACCGTGCTGTCGATCATGCTGGCGCGCATCCTCCAGTTCAGCCGCGAGGACACCCTGCAGCTGGGCATCGGAGCGCTGTTTCACGATATCGGCAAGCTCGATATCCCGTCGAAGATCCTCCTCAAGACGGAGCCGCTGACCAAGCCGGAGCAAAGCCTGCTGCAACTGCACTGCGCCTACGGCATCAAGCTGAGCAAGCCGATGGAGCTGGCCGACGCGGCCCAGCGGGTGATTCTCGAACACCATGAGTTCTGTGACGGCACAGGCTACCCGAATGGCCTCAAGGGCCCTCAGATCAGCCCACTGACCCGCGTGGTGTGCATCGCCAACCAGTACGACAACCTGTGCAACCCGAGCAACCTGGTCGAGGCGCTGACCCCGCATGAAGCGCTGTCGCGCATGTTCGCCCAGCAGCGCACGCGCTTCGACGAGGTGGCGCTGAAGGCCTTTATCCGTTGCCTCGGGGTCTACCCACCCGGCTGCATTGTGCAGCTGTCCAACGAGATGATCGGCCTGGTGCTGGCGGTCAACCCGAACAAGCCGCTGCGCCCCACCGTGATCGTGCACGATCCCGAGGTGCCTAAAGAGGAAGCCATCATCCTCGACCTCGAACAGGACCTGGAGCTGAACATCAGCAAGAGTCTGCGCCCCGGCCAGCTGCCTCGGGAAATCTACAATTACCTGAGCCCGCGCCAGCACGTGACCTACTACTTCGACCCGCAGCAGGGCAGCACACCCTAGATGAGCAGCCCCAGCCCCGCCGCGATCGCCCAGGCGATCCTCGCCCACTACGAACAGGCCATGCTGGTGGTCGACCCGGCCACGCTGTGCGTGGTCGAAGCCAATCCGCCGGCCTGCCAGGCACTGGGCTACAGCCGCGAGGCACTGCTGCAGCTGCCGATCACCGAGATCGAGTCGTCGATTCAGGACCTGTTCTTCTGGGACGAAGTGCGCGACGGCCAGATCAGCGACCTGACCGCCGTCGAAGGCGAGTACCGGCGCAAGGACGGTTCGCTGTTCAGCGTGGAAAAAAGCCTGCGGCAGATGGCCGTGGGCGAGCACACCCTGCTGCTGCTGAGCTTCCGCGATGCCGCGCCGCAAAAGGCGGTGAACGAGGCGCTGGAACACTCCACCTCGCTGCTGGCCGCCACCCTCGAAGCCACTGCCGAAGGCATCCTGGTCACCCGCCTGGACGGCGGTATCAGCAACATGAACCGGCACTTCGCACGCATGTGGCAGATTCCCGAGACGCTGCTGGTGGCGGGTGTCGATGCCGCGATCCTGACCTTCCTCGACAGTCAGCTGGAGCCCGGCCTGCAGGCCGTGGTCGAGCTGACCCAGCATGCCAGCGACGACCCCAGCCAATTTGTCACCCTGCCCCTGCTGGATGGTCGCTACTTCGAGCGCCATCGCATCCCGCTGTACATCAATCGCCAGCTGCAGGGCCAGGTCTTCAGCTTCCGCGACGTGACCCTGCGCATCCGCAAGGAGGTCGAGCTGGAGCAGGCGATCCAGGCCGCCGAGGCTGCCAACCGCGCCAAGAGTGCCTTCCTCGCGGTGATGAGCCATGAGATCCGCACGCCGATGAACGGCATTCTCGGCATGCTCGACCTGACCCTGGACACCTCGCTGAACAGCGAACAGCAGCGTTATCTGGAGATGGCCAAGCTCTCGGCCGATGCGTTACTCAACATCATCAACGACATCCTCGACTTCTCGAAGATCGAGGCCGGCAAACTGGAACTCGCGAGCGAACCCTTCGACATCGCCGCCACCTGTTGGGAAGCCCTGCAGCTACTGGCCGTGCGCGCCGAGGAAAAGGGCCTGGAGCTGATCCTCGACATCGCCCCGGATGTACCGGCGCGCCTGCTCGGCGACAGCGGCCGGCTACGGCAGATCGTGATCAACCTGGTCGGCAACGCCATCAAGTTCACCGAGCGCGGCAGTGTGCGCCTCTGTCTCGATCTGCAGGCCGACGGCAGCCTGCACGGCCGAGTGATCGACACCGGCATCGGCATTGCCGCCGAGGCCCAGGCCAGCATCTTCGAGGCCTTCAGCCAGGCCGACAGTTCCATCTCACGCAAGTTCGGCGGTACCGGCCTGGGCCTGTCCATCGTCGGCCGCCTGGTGCAGCTGATGCACGGCCGCCTGTGGCTGGAAAGCCAGCTGGGCCAGGGTTCGACCTTTCACTTCAGCCTGCAGCTGCCGGCCCTGGCCGACTCCCCCACCCAGCCGCGTCCCAGCGAAGAACAGCTGCGGGTCATGCAGGGGTTGCCGGTACTAGTGGTAGAAAGCCAGGCCGAGCTGCGCCAGCTGCTCGGTGCCTGCCTGCAGGACTGGCAGCTGCAGCCGGTCGCCGCCGCCGATCTGGTGGAAGCCATGACCCTGCTGGCCGAACGCCCCACGCTCAAACTGGCGCTGATCGACGGCCGGCTGCAGGATGGCGACGGTTTTCTCCTCGCCGAGGAAGTGCAGCGCAACCTGGGGCTGACACCGCTGATGCTGCTCAATTCCACCCAGCTCGGCGCAGGCAGCCAGCGCTGCGGCGAGCTGGGTCTTAGCCACTTGAGCAAACCGCTGGCCAAGCCCGAACTGCTCGACACCCTGCTGCGCCAGCTCGGCCTGGTCAGCGGCGAGCGCCCAGCCCGCGCGGCCGCCAGCAGTACCGTGCAGCTAGCGCCTCAGGACATCCTGCTGGTGGAAGACAACGAGATCAACGCCATGCTGGCGTGCAAGCTGCTGGAGCGTCACCAGCACCGCGTACTGGTGGCGCACAACGGCATCGAAGCCCTGGCCATGCTCGACATGTGCCGCTTCGACCTGGCCTTCATGGACATGTACATGCCGGAAATGGGCGGCCTGGAAGCCACCCAGCGGATTCGTGAGCGCGAGGCCGGCAGCTCACGACACCTGCCGATCATCGCCATGACCGCCAACGCCATGGACAGCGACCGCGACGCCTGTCTGGCCGCAGGCATGGATGCCTTCATCAGCAAGCCGATCAACCGTGAGCAGCTGTACCGGGTGATGACCGAAGTCCTGCAGGGCCTGGACAGCCACTACAGCGCCAGCCTCGGCCACCAGCCAGCCGCGCTGGACGGTTTCGACTATGCCAAGGCGCTGAATGAGGCGGATGAATTCGTGCTGCAGGTCATCGGCCAGGGCTTTCACGACGATCTGCAGGCGGGCTACCTGGACAAGATGCAGCAGGCGCTCAGCAGCGGCGATCTGGACAGCCTGCGGATGACCGCGCACTCGCTGAAATCATTGCTTGGCAGCTTCGGCCTGAGCCCGGCGCAAGCCCTCAGCGGGCAGATCGAGGAGCTCTGCCGACAACAGCGCCTGGACGAAACCGGGCCACTACTCGCCCTGTTACAGGCCGAGGCCGAGCTTTTCCAGCCCCTGCTGCGCGAGCGCCTGACCAGACTCTGATATCAGGCTGGTTTTTTCTCTTCGATGACCCAGTCCAGCTGCCAGCTGCCCTGACTCTGCGCCAGTTGCTTGGCCAGCCACGGCAGCCATTCAAGCAGCTCGGCCTCCAGGCCCCACGGCGGGTTGGCGATGGCCAGGCCGGAACCATTGAGCCCCAGCGGGTTGTCCACCGGGTGCACGTAGAGTTCGGCACGCAGCAGCTTGGGCGCATTGCTCGCCGCCAGCAGCTGGTAGAAGCGCTTGAGCTGGCGCTGATCCTTGATCGGATACCAGATCACCACGATGGCCTGGCGCATGCGGCCGATGGCCTCATTGAGCGACTGCACGCAGCGTTCCAGATCGTCGGCCTGCTCGAACGGCGGATCGATCAGCATCAGCACGCGCTTCTCGGCGGTGGGCAGCAGCGCCCGCGCCAGGTGCCAGCCTTCGCCCAGGTGCACGGCCACGCGGCGGTCGAGGGCCATGTTGTCCTTAAGCAGACGACCATCCTCAGGGTGCTTCTCGTTGACGTGCAGACGATCCTGCGGACGGCTCAGGCAGCGCGCCAGTTCCGGCGAGCCGGGGTAGTAACGCAGCTCGCCATCGGGATTGAGTTCATCGACCACCCGCAGGTAATCGGCCAGCGCCGGCGGCAGGTCGTCGCGATGCCACAGGCGCGCGATACCCTCCAGGTATTCGCCGGTACGGCTGGCCTGGTCGCCCTGCAAGTCGTAAAGACCAACCCCGGCGTGACTGTCGAGGTAGGCAAAAGGCGCCTCCTTCTTGCCCAGCAGGGCGAGAATGCGCGACAGGGTCAGGTGCTTGAGCACATCGGCGTGATTGCCGGCATGGAAGGCGTGGCGGTAGTTCATGGTGGCGGTACTCCTCGAAGCCGGCAGTTTAACCGCCCGCCCCCGGACCGGCGACCACCGGCGTCTGCTAGATTGACGCCCTGCGCCTACTGGAGAGCCGCGATGACACTGCAAGACTTGCTGGGGATCGAACTGCCCATTATCCAGGCGCCGATGGCCGGCGTGCAGGGCAGCGCCCTGGCCGTCGCCGTCAGCGACGCCGGCGGGCTCGGCTCGCTGCCCTGCGCCATGCTCGACGCCGCGGGGCTGCAGCGCGAGCTGGCAGCCCTGTCGGTCCATCAGCCACGGCCATTCAACCTGAATTTCTTCTGCCACAGCCAACCAACGGCGGATGCTCAGCGGGAACAGCAGTGGCGCGCGCTGCTGGCGCCCTACTACCGCGAACTGGGACTGGATCCGGAAGCGGTCAGCCCGGCGCCGGCACGTCAGCCCTTCAGTCATGCCATTGCCGACCTGCTGGAGGATCAGCCACCGGCGGTGATCAGCTTCCACTTCGGCCTGCCCGAGCCCAGCCTGCTGCGGCGGGTCAAGAGTTGGAGCAGCAAAGTGCTGTCCAGCGCCACCACCGTCGCCGAGGCCCGCTGGCTGGAAGCCCATGGCGCCGACGCCATCATCGCCCAGGGCCTGGAGGCCGGTGGTCATCGGGGAATGTTTATCAACCATGACCTGAACGGCCAGCTCGGCACCTTCGCCCTGCTGCCGCAGGTGGTGCAGGCGGTCGAGCTGCCCGTGATCGCTGCCGGCGGCATTGCCGACGCGCGGGGCGTGGCCGCCGCCCTGGTGCTCGGCGCCGCCGGGGTGCAGGTCGGCACGGCCTACCTGCTGTGCCCGGAGTGCAGCACCAGCGCCGTGCACCGCGCCGCCCTGCAGAGCGAGGCAGCCGCCACCACGGCACTGACCACCCTGTACAGCGGCCGCCCGGCGCGCGGCATCGTCAACCGTCTGATGCGCGAGCTGGGCCCGCTGCATCCGCTGGCACCGGCCTTTCCACTGGCCACTGCCGGGGTTGCGCCACTGCGCGCCGCCGCCGAAGCCCAGGGCAGCGGCGACTTCTCGCCACTCTGGGCCGGGCAGAACGTCAGCGGCTGCCAGGCCATCCCGGCCGCCGAGCTGACCCGCGCCCTGACGGTCAATCTCTGAGCCTCAATCAACCAGCTGAATAGTGCTAGGCGACCATGATTGACCTGCCTAGACTGCCGCGACAACCTGGAGGCCCGATCATGTCCGAGACCCTGCTCAGCTCCCGCAACCTCGCCTTCGAACTCTACGAAGTGCTGGATGCTCAAGCCCTGACCCAGCGCGAACGTTTCGCCGAGCACAACCGCGAAACCTTCGACGCCGCCATCGCCACCGCCCGCGGCATTGCCGAGGAGCTGTTCGCCCCGCACAACCGCAAGAACGACGAGCACGAACCACAGTACGTGGACGGCGCGGCGGTGCTGATTCCGGAAGTCGAGCCGGCCCTGCGTGCCTTCCACGAGGCGGGCTTCCTCAACGCCACCCGCGACTTCGAGCACGGCGGCATGCAGCTGCCCAACCTGCTGTCGCAGGCCTGCTTCGCCCACTTCCAGTCGGCCAACATCGCCACCAGCTCCTACTCGATGCTGACCATGGGCGTGGCCAACCTGATCGAAGCCTTCGGCAATGACGAGCAGAAGCGTAAATACCTGCAGCCGATCATCGACGGTCGCTTCTTCGGCACCATGGCTCTGACCGAGCCGCACGCGGGTTCCTCGCTGTCGGACATCCGCACCAAGGCCGAGCCGCACGCCGATGGCAGCTACCGGATCAAGGGCAACAAGATCTTCATCTCCGGCGGCGACCAGCCGATCTCGGAGAACATCGTGCACATGGTGCTGGCCAAGCTGCCGGACGCGCCGCCCGGGGTGAAGGGCATCAGCCTGTTCATCGTGCCGAAGTTCCTGGTCAACGAAGACGGCAGCCTGGGCAAGCGCAACGATGCCCTGCTGGCCGGTCTGTTCCACAAGATGGGCTGGCGCGGCACCACGTCCACCGCGCTGAACTTCGGTGATAACGACGATTGCGTCGGCTATCTGGTGGGCAAGCCGCACCACGGCCTTTCCTACATGTTCCAGATGATGAACGAGGCGCGCATCGGCGTCGGCATGGGCGCGACCATGCTTGGCTACGCCGGCTATCTCTATTCGCTGGAGTACGCCCGCAACCGCCCGCAGGGCCGTCATGCCGATGGCAAGGACGCTACCAGCCCGCAGATTTCCATCGTCGAGCACGCCGATGTGCGCCGCATGCTGCTGGCCCAGAAGGCCTACGTCGAAGGTGCCTTCGATCTCGGTCTGTACGCCGCACGCCTGTTCGACGATACCGAAACGCTGCCGAGCGAGGCCGAGCGCAAGACCGCCCTGGAGCTGCTCGACCTGCTCACGCCGATCGTCAAATCCTGGCCGTCGGAGTTCTGCCTGAAGGCCAACGAGCTGGCCATCCAGATCCTCGGCGGTCACGGCTACACCCGCGAGTACCCGGTGGAGCAGTACTACCGCGACAACCGCCTCAACCCGATCCACGAAGGCACCCACGGCATCCAGTCGCTCGACCTGCTCGGGCGCAAGGTGTCGATGAATGGCGGCGCCGCGCTCAAGCAGCTGATGGCGCTGATTCAGGGCACCTGCCAGCGCGCAGAAACCTTCAGTTCGCTGAACGCCCTGCGCCAGCCGCTGGAGCAACTGGTCAAGCGGCTGGGAGCCGTCACCCTGGCCCTACTCGGCGACCTGATGGCCGGCAAGGTCAACCAGGGCCTGGCCAACTCGGCGCTGTACCTCAAGGCCTTCGGCCATGCCGTAATCGGCTGGCGCTGGCTGGAACAGGCCATTCGCGCCGAGGAAGGCCTGGCGCTGATTCATAAGGGCGCGGGCAACGCCGCCGACGCCGACTTCTACCAGGGCAAGCTGCAGGCCGCCCGCTACTTCCTGACCTGGGAAGTGCCGAGCTGCCACCACGAACTGGCGATTCTCGAAGCCCGCGACGACACCTGCCTCGGCATGCAGGACGCCTGGTTCTAAACCGCTCTCACTACCCGCCGTGTCCTGGTTCTGGCCGGCGGGCACTTGTGCCCCGCTTTGCGGGGCATTTTTTTCAGGGTTTGGCCTGCTCCAGCATCTCGCGCTGCGCACGCAGCTGCTCAATCATCTGCTCCATGTGGGCAATGCGCTGATCGATCTGCTCGACACTCTGCGCGGCGCCCATGCCGGCGCCCTGCTGCATGCCCATGCCCTGCCCCATACCGTGTGTCATACCCATCGGGCAGCCACCCATGGCTTGCATGCCCTGGCCCATGCTCTGCTGGTGCTGCTGCATCAGTTTCTGCCGTTCTTCCGGCGTCTTTCCGGCCATCCACTGCTGGTGCAACTCGCGCATCTGGTCGATGTGCGCCTGCCACTGCTGCTCGAGCGTCGCCTGCGACTCAGCCCAGAGCGAACCACTGAACAGCAGCAGTGCCAGGGCCAATCCTCGCGAACCGTTCATGATCGTCTTCTCCTGTTCATGGGGTGTGCAGTCGAGTCTAGCCCCGGTGCATTCCTTGCAGATTTCCCGGCCATGCCGGGCGACGAAAGGTTAGAATCGGGCCAAAGCGGCTGTCACGCCGAGCCACAACACCACGCACGGGGAGACGCGAGTGGACGCCAGCAGCATCAACAGCCTGTTTCTGATCGGCGCTGCGCTGGTGGCCATGAGCATTCTGGTCAGCGCCTTCGGCTCGCGCTTCGGCATCCCGATTCTGGTGGTATTTCTGGCCGTCGGCATGCTCGCCGGCGAAGACGGCCTGGGCGGCATCATTTTTGACGACTACTCCACCGCCTACCTGGTCGGCAACCTGGCACTGGCCATCATCCTGCTCGACGGCGGCATGCGTACCCGCGTGTCGAGTTTCCGCGTGGCGCTCTGGCCTTCACTGTCACTGGCGACGATCGGCGTGCTGGTCACCGCTGGTCTGACCGGCATTGCCGCGGCCTGGCTGTTCAACCTGAACTGGATGGAAGGCCTGCTGATCGGCGCCATCGTCGGCTCCACCGACGCCGCAGCGGTGTTCTCCCTGCTTGGTGGGCGCGGCCTCAACGAACGGGTCAGCGCTACCCTGGAGATCGAGTCCGGCAGCAACGATCCGATGGCCGTGTTCCTCACCGTCACCCTGATCGGCGTACTCGGCAGTCACGGCCATGCACTGGACTGGACGCTCGCCTTGCACCTGCTGCGCGACTTCTCCATCGGCGCTGCCTTCGGCCTCGGTGGCGGCTGGCTGCTGCTGCAGCTGATCAACCGCATGAGCCTGGCCGGTGGCCTCTATCCGCTGCTAACCGTAAGCGGCGGCCTGATCATCTTCGCCAGTACCAACGCCGTCGGCGGCAGTGGCATCCTTGCCATCTACCTGGCCGGTCTGCTGCTGGGCAACCGGCCGATCCGTTCGCGCCACGGCATCCTGCACATGCTCGACGGCCTGACCTGGCTGGCGCAGATCGGCATGTTCCTGGTCCTCGGCCTGCTGGTCACGCCTCACGAGCTGCTGCCTATCGCCCTGCCGGCCCTCGGCCTGGCGCTGTGGATGATCCTGATCGCCCGGCCACTCTCGGTGTTCCTCGGCCTGCTGCCCTTCCGCGCCTTCCATGACCGCGAGAAAGCCTTCATCGCTTGGGTAGGGCTGCGCGGCGCGGTGCCGATCATTCTGGCCGTGTTCCCGCTGATGGCCGGTCTGGAACATGCCCAGCTGTTCTTCAACGTCGCCTTCTTCATCGTGCTGGTCTCCCTGCTGCTGCAGGGCACCAGCCTGCCGCTGGCGGCCAAATGGCTGCGGGTCACCGTGCCACCGGACCCGGCGCCGTTCTCCCGCGCCGGCCTGGAGGTGCACCCGACCAGCCAGTGGGAGCTGTTCATCTACCGCCTGGGCGCGGAAAAATGGTGCATCGGCGCGCCGCTGCGCGAGCTGAAGATGCCCGAGGGCACCCGCGTCGCCGCGCTGTTCCGCGGCCGCGAACTGCTGCACCCGTCCGGTAGCACCACCCTGGACGCCGGCGACATTCTCTGCGTGCTCGGCCACGAACACGACCTGCCGGCCCTCGGCAAACTGTTTAGCCAGGCGCCCAAGCGCGGCCAGGACCTGCGCTTCTTCGGTGATTTCATCCTCGAAGGCGAGGCGCGCCTGGCCGACGTGGCGGCGCTCTACGGCCTCAAGCTCGGCGAGGTGGATGGCACGCAGAATCTGGCGCGCTTCATGACCCACGAAATTGGCGGCGCGCCGGTGGTCGGCGACCAGGTGGAATGGAATGGCCTGACCTGGACCGTGGCGCAGATCGAAGACCACCGTGTGCGCAAGGTCGGCGTACGCTTCCCACAGGGCGCCAAGCCGGGGCCGATGCTCGGTTTTTAAACTTTTTCCGCGGATGCCGGTCAGACTCATTCCGGTCGGCGCTGCTATAGCGGCATTCGCTTATCCAGCTGCCACCTTTGAAGGCATTCGCAATTGCCATCACTGATGGAAGCGTTCGCGGAAATAATGCCCCGCGTGACACACATTCTTTTTAAACTCTGCCACTTTCACGGCCATCCGAAGCACATCATGCCTGTCTCCCTTCGCCTGCTCGCCACCACCCTTCTCAGCCTCTGCCTGTGCCTGCCCGCCGCCGCTCAGGAGCCGCCCAGCGCCAGCGAGGTACAACAGCAGCTCGACGGCCTGGCCGATCGCAAGCTCAGCGAAGCGGAACAGAAAGCCACGGGCGAGATTCTGCAGAGCACCCTGAACCTGCTGGAGAACCGCGACAGCCACCTGAGCCAGCTGGCCAGCCTCAAGCGCAAGCTCGCCGACGCTCCCCGCCAGATCAGCGCCACTCAGCAGGAACTGGCACGAATCAAGGCCAGCGAGCCCGTGGATATCACCAAGCGCTATGCCAACCTGCGGGTGCCGCAATTGGAGCAGCTGCAGGCTGAGCGCACCACCCAGTTGATGCTCTGGCAGAAAGACCTCAGCGAAGCCAGCAGCCTGGCGCTCAACGCCCAGACCCGCCCGGAGCGCGCCCAGGCCAACATCAGCGCCAACCAGTTACGCGCGCAGGCCATCAATACTCAGCTGAAGAACGCCAAGGACAGCATTCCGCCACTCAAGCGCGAGGCCAGGCAGAAGCTGTATGCCGAGCTGGCCGCGCTTGATGCGCAAAGCCAGCTGCTGCGCCAGGAACTGCAGAGCAACAGCCTGCTGCAGGACCTGAGCACCGGCCAGCGCGACCTTTTGACCCTGAAGATCAGCCGTCTGGAGCAGGAGAACCAGGCTCTGCAGTCACTGATCAATGACAAGCGCCGCGCCGAGTCGGAAAAGACCGTGGCCGAGCTGGCCAAGGAAAACCAGCAGGCCGGCAGCGACAACCTGCTCAGCCAGCAGAGCGCGGAGAACCTCAAGCTCTCCGACCACCTGCTGCGCACCACCGAACGCCTCAACGAGCTGACCCAGAAGAACCTGCAGACCCGTCAGCAGCTGGACAGCCTGAGCCAGACCGAACAGGCCCTGGAAGAACAGATCAACGTGCTGCGCGGCAGCCTGCTGCTGTCGCGCATCCTCTACCAGCAGAAGCAGGCGCTGCCGACCGTCAAGGCCGATGGCAACCTGGCCGATGAAATCGCCGATATCCGCCTGTATCAGTTCGAGCTCAATCAGCGTCGCGACGAACTGAGCAACCCCACGCAGTACCTCGATCAGTTGCTCAGCGGCAACAGCGAGAGCAGCCCTGAAATCCGCGCCTCGCTGGAGGACATGCTCAAGCTACGCGCCGACCTGTATGAGCGTCTGAGCCACAACCTCAACGCCCTGCTCAACGAATCGATCAACCTGCAGCTCAACCAGAAACAGCTGCAGACCACCAGCCAGAGCCTGCGCACCATCCTCGACGAGCAGATGTTCTGGATTCCCAGCAACCGCCCGCTGGACCTGGCCTGGCTCAAGCAGCTGCCGCAGCGCCTGAGCGAACAGGTCGCCAGCCTGCCATGGGGCGTGGTGACCAAGGACCTGATCAAGGGCCTGGGCGCCAAGCCGTGGATTTTCTTCCCGGTGCTGCTGGTGATCGCCGTCCTGCTCTGGCGGCGCAACGACCTGAAGCACCGCCTGGAAGCGCTGGATCAGGACATCGGCCACTACAAGCGCGACAGCCAGCGTCACACGCCGCTGGCGATGCTGTTCAACCTGTTGCTGGCCCTTCCGGGCTCACTGTTCCTGCTGCTCGCCGGCTTTGCCCTGCAGATCGACGGCCAGGGGCAGAACGCCTACCTGGGTGAAGCTCTGGCGGAAATGGCCCTGGCCTGGCTGGTGCTGTACACCTGTTTCCGCATCCTCAAGCCGCATGGCGTGGCCGAGCGCCACTTCCACTGGCCGCAGGACGCCACCAACTTCGTCTATACCCAGATCCGCCGCCTTGGCCTGCTGGTGATTCCGCTGATTGCCGTGGTCACTGTGGCTGAGCACCAGCCTGACAGCCTGGCCAAGGACAGCCTGGGCCT
The DNA here is from genome assembly GCF_014207935.1 of Pseudomonas fluvialis. GTDB lineage: Bacteria > Pseudomonadota > Gammaproteobacteria > Pseudomonadales > Pseudomonadaceae > Aquipseudomonas > Aquipseudomonas fluvialis_A. The sequence goes on from NZ_JACHLL010000001.1 coordinate 408,511, forward strand.
GTGCATCGTCCTGCTCGGTTACGCGCTGATGACCCTGGTGCTGGCACGCCTGCTGTTCGGTGGCCCGGCCCGCGAGCATGCCTCGCCGCTGCGCCTGCTGCTCGGCCTGGCCTTCACCCTGCTGCCGCTGATGCTGATCGTGGCCATCGGCATGGGCTACTACTACACCGCACTGAAACTCACCGACCGTCTGATCGATACCCTCTACCTGCTGGTGGTGTGGGTGATGGTCGAGGCCACCTTCGTTCGCGGCCTGTCGGTGGCGGCACGGCGTCTGGCCTACAACCGGGCCCTGGCCAAGCGCCAGAGCCAACCCAAGGAGGGCGCCGAGGGCGGTGAAGTGGTGGAGACCCCGACCCTGGCCATCGAGCAGATCAACCAGCAGTCGCTGCGCCTGACCCGCCTGGCCCTGTTCGGTGTATTCGGCGTCGCCCTGTACTGGGTGTGGGCCGACCTGATTTCGGTGATCACCTACCTCGATCACATCACCCTCTACGAATACAGCAGTGGCACCGGCGATGCCGTCACCATGGTGCCGCTGAGCCTGGGGGATCTGATCGTCGCCCTGGTCATGGTCGGCCTGACCATCGCCCTGGCCAGCAACCTGCCTGGCCTGCTTGAGGTACTGGTGCTCTCGCGCCTGTCCCTGGCCCAGGGCAGCGCCTATGCCACCACCACCCTGCTGTCCTACGCCATCTACGGCTTTGGTTTCGTCAGCACGCTGTCGGTACTCGGGGTCAGCTGGGACAAGCTGCAGTGGCTCGTCGCCGCCCTGTCGCTGGGCATCGGTTTCGGTATGCAGGAAATCTTCGCCAACTTCATTTCCGGCCTGATCATCCTGTTCGAACGCCCGGTGCGTATCGGCGACACCGTGACCATCGGCAACCTGTCCGGCACGGTCAGCCGGATTCGCATCCGCGCCACCACCATCACCGACTTCGACCGCAAGGAAATCATCGTTCCGAACAAGACCTTCATCACCAGCCAGTTGGTCAACTGGTCGCTGTCGGACACCGTCACCCGCGTCACCATCAAGCTCGGCGTGGCCTACGGCTCCGACCTCGATCTGGTACGCAAGCTGCTGCTGCAGGCCGCCGGCAACAACCCACGGGTACTCAAGGACCCGGCGCCGCTGGTGTACTTCCTCAATTTTGGGGAAAGCACGCTGGACCACGAGCTGCGCATCCACGTCAACGAGCTGGCCGACCGCAACATGGCCATCGACGAGATCAACCGGGTGATCGACCGCGAGTTCACGGCCGCCGGCATCAACATCGCCTTCCGCCAGGTGGACGTCTACGTCAAGAACCTGGAGAACGATCAGGTTCTGGAGCACAAGGAACTGATCAAGGCAGCCGCCGCCGGGGCTGCGGACAACAAGACACCGCCCCCCGCAGCCGATCCGGCCTGACTGGACGCCCCGGCTCAATTCCGATGAAAATACTCGGAATTGAACCGGAGCCTGCCAGTGCCCAGCCTCAGCGAACTCGTTTTCGACAATCGCTTCGCCCGCCTCGGCGATGCCTTCTCGACCCAGGTCATGCCCGAGCCGATTGCCGACCCGCGCCTGGTCATCGCCAGCCCTTCCGCCATGGCCCTGCTCGACCTCGACCCGAGCGAGACCGACAGCCCGGTGTTCGCCCAGCTGTTTGCCGGGCACAAGCTGTGGAGCAGTGCCGAGCCGCGCGCCATGGTCTATTCAGGCCACCAGTTCGGCCAGTACAACCCGCGCCTAGGCGACGGCCGCGGCCTGTTGCTGGGCGAGGTGGTCAACCGCCGTGGCGAGTACTGGGACCTGCACCTCAAAGGTGCCGGGGAAACTCCCTATTCGCGCATGGGCGATGGCCGGGCCGTGCTGCGCAGCTCGATCCGCGAGTTCCTGGCCAGCGAATACCTACACGCACTGGGCATTCCTACGTCACGGGCGCTGTGCGTCACCGGCTCCAGCACACCGGTGTGGCGTGAACGCCAGGAAACGGCCGCCATGCTGCTGCGTCTGGCACCCAGCCATGTGCGCTTCGGCCACTTCGAATACTTCTATTACACCCAGCAGCATGAGCGTCTGCGCGAACTGGGCGAGCACGTACTCGCCTGTCACTTCCCGGCCTGCCGCGACCAGGCGCAGGCCTATGCCGCCTTCTTCCGCCAGGTGGTCGAGCGCAATGCCGAGCTGATTGCCTACTGGCAGGCCTACGGTTTCTGCCACGGCGTGATGAACAGCGACAACATGTCGATCCTCGGCATCACCTTCGACTTTGGCCCCTACGCCTTCCTCGACGATTTCGACGCCCAGCACATCTGCAATCACTCCGACGACAGCGGCCGCTATCGCTTCAGCAACCAGGTACCGATCGCCCACTGGAACCTCGGCGCCCTGGCCCAGGCGCTGACGCCTCTGGTGCCGGTGGAGACGCTGCGCGAGACCCTGGGCCTGTTTCTACCGCTGTACCAGGCGCATTACCTCGACCTGATGCGCCGCCGCCTCGGTCTCACCCAGGCCGACGAGGGCGATGAAGCGCTGGTCGAGCGCCTGCTGCAGCTGATGCAGGGCAGCGCCATCGACTACAGCCGGTTCTTCCGCCGCCTTGGCGAGACAACCGCCGACAATGCCGTGCGCGCCCTGCGCGAGGACTTCGTCGACCTGGCCGGCTTCGATGCCTGGGCAGCCGAGTACTGCGCCCGCGTCAGCGCCGAGGGCGGCAGTCAGGCCGAACGCCAGACGCGCATGCACGCGGTCAACCCCAAATACCTGCTGCGCAACTACCTGGCCCAGGAAGCCATCAGCGCCGCGGAACAGGGGGACTACGGCCCCGTGCGAGAACTGCACGCCGTGCTCAGTCGGCCGTTCGACGAGCAGCCCGGCTTCGAGCGCTATGCCCAGCGTCCGCCGGAATGGGGTAAGCACCTGGAGATCAGCTGCTCATCGTGAACCCGCAATTCAAATAACCTGATCGCATATAAAAATGGCAAAACAGTCTTAGACCTTCTAAGAAAAGCCACTTATCGTGGCGCCCGACACAACCAGCCTGTTCCACCACCCTCTGTCAGGCGCACCACCCCATGAAAATCCGCGATCTCGACCTCAGCGCCAGCCCCGTCAATGCCGAACACGAAGCATTGGGCCTGCCCCCTGTTGAGGATTACGTCAGCCACCCCGGCAATCACCCCATCCTGCGGGCAGCCATGTGGCTGGCCGTCATGTTGCTGATTTCCCTGCTGGGGACGCTGGCTTGGCGCTTGTTCTTCGGTGACAACGGTGGTGAGAGCGGCCTGGAGATCATCGAGAACACCCTGAACAGTCCGAGCTTCTGGAGTGCCGTGGCCGTGGGTTTCTTCGCCCAGGTCATCGACGGGGCACTGGGCATGGCCTACGGCATCACCGCCACGACCTTCCTGCTGTCAGCCGGCGCGAGCCCAGCGGCGGCCAGCGCCAGCGTGCACATTGCCGAGGTGTTCACCACCGGACTGTCGGGCATCTCCCACGTCAAACTGGGCAACGTCAACAAGTCACTGTTCCTGCGTCTGCTGCTACCCGGCATCATCGGCGCCGTACTGGGCGCCGTGCTGATCACCCAGTTCGATGGCGCGGTGATGAAGCCCTTCATCTCCGCGTACCTGCTGCTGATGGGGCTGTACATCCTGAGCAAGGCCTACCACCATGTGAAGCAGCGCAAGGAGCCCAAGCACGTGGCCAAACTGGCCCTGTTCGGTGGCTTCGTCGATGCCGCCGGTGGCGGCGGCTGGGGCCCGGTAGTCACCAGCAGCCTGCTGGGCTCCGGCAGCGATCCGCGCACCACGATTGGCTCGGTGAACTTCGCCGAGTTCTTCCTGACCATCGCCAGCGCCACCTCCTTCATTCTGCTGGCCGGCGAGCCGAGCACCTGGATGATGGTGGCCGGCCTGGTGTTTGGTGGCCTGTTCGCCGCACCCTTCGCCGCCCTGCTGTGCAAGAAGCTGCCGGCCAGAACGCTGCTGACCATCGTCGGCTGCCTGATCACCTTCATAAGCGCCTACAACATCTACAAAGCCCTGGCCTGATCACGACGAACAGCGCCCACCCACGGCCCCTGCCCTGATCGTCAGCGCAGGGGCCGCGGCGCTTTCTGGCGACCGAACCGCAGGCGCCAGGGTTCTATGCACCTAGCCAAAAGATCTAGAACATCCGTCTTTTTATTGCTCTGGCGCATTGACCACTTATTCAGCTTTTTCCATGCTGCGGCCTTTCTTCTGCCTCAAGGAATGCGCGCATGAAACTGGAAACCCTGGCCATCCACGCCGGCTACAGCCCCGACCCGACTACCAAGGCGGTGGCGGTGCCGATCTACCAGACCACCTCCTACGCCTTCGACGACACCCAGCATGGCGCCGACCTGTTTGACCTGAAGGTGGCCGGCAACATCTACACGCGCATCATGAACCCCACCACCGACGTGCTGGAAAAGCGCGTGGCGGCGCTGGAAGGTGGCGTCGGCGCGCTGGCCGTGGCCTCGGGCATGGCGGCCATCACCTACGCCATCCAGACCATCGCCGAGGTCGGCGACAACATCGTCTCGGTGGCCAAGCTGTACGGCGGCACCTACAACCTGTTCGCCCACACCCTGCCGCGCCAGGGCATCGAAGTGCGCTTCGCCGCGCATGACGACATCGCCGCCCTCGAAGCACTGATCGACGACAAGACCAAGGCCGTGTTCTGCGAGTCCATCGGCAACCCGGCCGGCAACATCATCGACCTCAAGGCTTTGGCCGACGCCGCGCACCGCCATGGCGTGCCGCTGATCGTCGACAACACCGTGGCCACGCCGATTCTCTGCCGCCCCTTTGAGCATGGCGCCGACATCGTGGTGCACTCGCTGACCAAGTACATGGGCGGCCACGGCACCAGCATCGGCGGCATCGTGGTCGACTCCGGGCAGTTCCCCTGGGCGCAGCACAAGGCACGCTTCCCCCTGCTCAACACCCCGGACGTGTCCTACCACGGCGTCACCTACACCGAAGCCTTCGGCCCGGCGGCGTTCATCGGCCGCTGCCGCGTGGTGCCGCTGCGCAACATGGGCGCGGCGATCTCGCCGTTCAACGCTTTCCTCATCCTGCAGGGCCTGGAGACCCTGGCACTGCGCATGGAGCGCCACTGCGAGAATGCGCTGAAGGTCGCGCAGTTCCTGCAGAACCACCCGCAGGTGGCCTGGGTGAAATACGCCGGTCTGCCGGATCATCCCGAGCACGCCCTGGCGCAACGCTTCTGCAGCGGCCAGCCAGCAGGCATTCTCTCCTTCGGCATTGTCGGCGGTCAGGAAGCCGGCGCGCGTTTCATCGACGCCCTGAAACTGGTGGTACGTCTGGTCAACATCGGCGACGCCAAGTCGCTGGCCTGCCACCCGGCCTCGACCACCCACCGCCAGCTCAACGACGAGGAATTGGCCAAGGCCGGTGTGCCGCGCGACATGATCCGCCTGTCGATCGGCATCGAGCACAGCGACGACATCCTCGCCGACCTGAGCCAGGCGCTCGAAGCCTCCAAGGGCTGATCACCCTTGATATCGCCATAAGCGCCTCCAGATTGGAGTCATTCCCGACCGGAGGCGCTTATGAGCGACCCACTGCTGATCCCCTGCCCGGCCTGCCATGGCCTCAACCGCATTCCTGCCGACCGCTTGGCCGATAAGCCTAGATGCGGCCGCTGCAAGGCCGAAGTGCTGCCCGGCAAGCCCTTCGAACTCACCCAGGCCAGCTTCGACGCGCAGAACAGAGGCGACCTGCCGCTGCTGATCGATGTATGGGCCAGCTGGTGCGGTCCGTGCCGCAGCTTTGCGCCGATCTTCGAGCAGGCCGCCGGCCAGCTGCAGGGGCGCTGCCGCCTGGCCAAACTGGACAGCGAGGCCAATCCACAGCTGTCCGCCGAAATGGGCATCCGCTCGATCCCGACGCTGATACTGCTCAAGGGCGGCGTGGAAGTGGCGCGCCAGAGCGGCGCACTGCCGTTGCCGCAACTGCTCGGCTGGCTGCGCCAACAGGGGGTGTGAGCGTTTCAGTCAGCCTCGTGCGATCACCCGGGTCATTCCCAACGACATGACCCACCCTTAGGCTGGCCGGACAACGACAAGAACGGAGTCCCGCCATGCCCCTGCCCACCGAGCTGGTACGCCGCCTTACCGAAGAGCAGATCGCCTTCGTCAAACGCTCGGGCCTCAAGGCCGAGGTTCTGGAACCCGGCCATGTGCGCCTGTGCATGCCGCTGGCGGGCAATGAAAATCACATCGGCAGCATGTATGCCGGCGCCCTTTTCACCCTGGCGGAAATCCCCGGCGGCGCGCTGTTTCTCACCAGCTTCGATGCCGAGCACTACTACCCCATCGTCAAGAGCCTGAACCTGCGCTTCCTTCGCCCGGCCATTGGTGATATCCGGGTCGAGGCCCGCATGAGCAGCACAGACATCGAGCGCCTGCAGGCCCTGGCCAGCGAGCACGGCAAGGCCGACTACCCGCTGCACCTGCAACTGACCGCCGCCGATGGCAGCGTGGTGGCCGAGAGCGAGGCAATCTATCAGCTGCGTCGGCGCGCCTAGCCAGCCGGGGCAAAGCAGCTAACCTGTTGAGACAGCATGCCGTCGGCAGATTCCGCCGCGCTCACCCGGCACGCTGGAGGACATCAGGACATGTTCCGCTCGCGCAACCCCAGGCAGCCGTGGTGGGCGCTGCTTCTGCTACTCGCTACGCCCTCGCTGCTGGCGGCGGGGTTGACGCTGAACGCCGAACAGCAGGCCTGGCTGCGCCAGCACCCGCAGATCGTCTGGGCCGCAGAGCGCGACTATCAGCCATTCATCTACCTCGACGCGCAGCAGCAACCACGCGGCCTCTCCCATGACCTGCTGATGCTCCTGCAGCAACGCCTGAATCTGCCGCTGCAACGGGCTCCAGCCGCGCCGCTGGATCAGCTGCTGACCGACGTCCGCGCAGGCAAGATCGACCTGTTGACCTCACTGCGCCCTACCCCGGAACGGGCCGAGTACCTTGCCTTCACCGCCGCCTACGTGCAGGTCCCGACCGTCCTGCTGCTGCGCCGCGACCAGCGCAACAACCTGACCCTGAACGAGCTGCAAGGGCAGAAGGTTGCCGTCGGCCAGGGCTACGCCGTCGAAGGTTTCGTCCGCCAGCACTACCCGCAAGTGCTCTGGCAAGCCCTGCCCGGTGACCGCGAGGGCATCCAGGCGCTGCTCAATCGCCAGGTCGAAGCGGTGGTGCTCGACCTCGGCAGCGCCAGCTACCTGCTGCCGCAATTCAATCCCAGCGCCCTGCAGATCGGTACACGCATCGGCTTCGACTATCCCCTGAGCCTGGCCTACCGCAAGGACTGGCCAGAGCTGGGCAGTATCCTCGACACCGGCCTGCGCTCACTCAGCCTGCAGGAGCGCGAAGCGCTGCTGGCTCCATGGCTGCAGCCACTGGCCAAACCGCCACACGCTCCCGGCGGCCAACTGCTACAGGGGGCCGCGCTGCTCATGCTGTTGCTCGCAGTCATTCTGCTGGCCAGCTATGCCTGGCAGCGGCACAGGGCTGCCTCATGAACACGCCACGTACCGCCAGCGCACCGAGCCTGCACCTGGGCACCTGCCTGCTGCTGGCGCTCAGCTATCTCGGGCTGGCCCTGCTGTCGCTCTATCTCAGCCGCCAAGGGCCTGGCGTCGCCAGCATCTGGCTGGCCAATGCGCTGGCCAGTGCCGTGCTGTTCAGCCACCCCCGTCACCATTGGCTGGTGCTGCTGCCGTGCATGGCGCTGGGCAACCTTGCCGCCGAGCTGCTGTTCGGCGACCCGCTGGCGGTCAGCCTGTTCTTTACCGGCGTCAATCTGCTCGAAGTCAGCCTGGCGGCCTGCCTGCTGCAACGTGCCACGACTGCCACCCGGCAGTTGCAGGACAACCCGCGCGCCCTGCTGCGCACACTCGGCAACGGTGCCGTCTGGCCGGTACTGCTCAGCGCCAGCCTGGGCGCCTTTGGCCTCAGCCAACTGCAGCTGGGCCACTATGTCGACCTGTGGCTGATCTGGTTCGCCAGCTCCTGCACTGGCTCGGTGGCCCTACTGCCGCTGATGCTGATCTGGCGCCAGCAGGGCCTGGCGCGCCTGCTCGGCGATTTCCATCCGATGCTGACCCCGACGCTGCTGATGAGCTGCCTGAGCCTGAGCATTCTGGCTCTGCTGTACCTGCCCTTCCCCTTTGTCTACCTCGGCGCGCCGCTGCTGCTTGCCACCTTCTATCTGAGCTTTGCCAACGTCGCACTGTTCAACGCCTGCCTGGCCATACTGGTCAGCGGCATGCTCTCGCTGGGGCTGTTCATTCCGCCGCCACTGACCGCCAGCTGGCAGGCCATGCTGCTCTACCTGCCGATTCTCGCCGTGCTGATGCCGCCTCTACTGCTGTCCGCCAGCCTGCAGCAGGCCCGCCAGCGCGAACTGGATTTCCGCATCAGCGAGCAGCGCTTCCGGGGGGCACTGGCCTTCGCCGGTACCGGCGTGGCCCTGGCCAGCAGTGACGGTCTGATCACCGAAGCCAATCAGCGCCTCTGCCAGCTGTTCGGCTACCGCCGTGAAGATCTGCTGGGTACCCACCATCTTGACCTCAGCCACCCGGATGACCGCAACCTGTCACGCGAGCGTCTGGATGAGTTGCTAGCCGGCAAGTGCGACTTCTATGCCCTCGACAAGCGTTTCCTCAACAGCCACGGCCAGCCGTTTTGGGCCCATGTCACAGTGTCGCGCCTGCCCCGCCAGGACGATGCCGATGAGTTGATTGTGCAGGTCGACGACATCAGCGACAAAGTCGAAGCGCAGCACAAGCTCAACCAGTTGCGCATCGTTGCCGAGAAGGCCAATCGCACCAAGAGCGAGTTCCTCGCCAACATGAGCCACGAAATCCGCACGCCGATGAATGGCGTGCTGGGCATCGCCCAGTTGCTCGAACGCACCGAGCTCAACAGCACCCAGCGCAAATACCTGGACATGCTGCACGATGCCGGCAAATCGCTGCTGTCCGTGATCAACGACATTCTCGACTTCGCCAAGATCGAAGCCGGTCGCCTGCAGCTCAGCCCCTGCGAGTTCGAGCTGGACGAGCTGGTCAGCCACATGGCCTCCCTGATGACCCTGCAGGCCGGTGAGCGCGACCTTGAGCTGCTGATCCAAGTCGAGCCGCAAGTCCCCAGGCGCTTGCTCGCCGATCGCAATCGGCTGGAGCAGATCCTCGCCAACCTCACCGGTAATGCCATCAAGTTCACTCCCCACGGCGAGGTCGAGCTGAGCATTGGCGTGCGCCAGCAAGGCAGCCGCAGCCTGCTGCACTTTCGCGTCCGCGACACCGGCATCGGCATTGGCGCGCAGCAACAGGCCAGCCTGTTTGAAGCCCTGGAGTCCAGCGAGCCCATGCGCACGAGCCCCTCCGGCGGCAGCGGCCTGGGTCTTGCCATCAGCAAGCGCCTGGTACAACTGATGGGTGGCGAGATCGGCCTGCATAGCGCCACGAACCAGGGCAGCCAGTTCTGGTTCGATTTACCCCTCAAGCAGCCCCTGCAAACCAGCGTGACGACACTGCCGGAAATCGCCGCACTGGCTGGCCTGCGGGTGCTGCTGGTGGAGGACCATCCACGCAGCCGGCAGATCATCTGGCAGCAATTGTGCGCCTACCGTTGCAGTGTCGATTGCGCCGAGTCCTGCGCCGGCGCCGAGGCGCTGTTCGAGCAGGCACTGATCGCCGGACAGCCCTACCAACTGTTATTGATCGACTGGCAAATGCCTGGTGCGAGTGGCCTGCAGACACTGGAGCGCCTGCGCGAACATGCACCCAAGGCCATGCCGCCGTGCCTGCTGATGGTCAACGCTTTTGCCCGCGAACACCTGACCAGTACCGATACCGGGGCGTCAGTGGCTGGCCTGCTGCTCAAGCCGGTAACTCGCAGCAGCCTGCAGCGACACATGCTCGAAGCCCTGCAGCACCCGCAGTCACGGCAAGCCGACGAGCTGCTGCGGGAACAGCAACCGTTGCAGGGCTCCCACCTGCTACTGGTAGAGGACAACACGCTCAATCAGATCGTGGCCCAGGGAATCCTCGAACAAATGGGCGCCCGGGTCAGCACCGCCAGTGACGGCCAGCAGGCTCTGGCGTGCCTGCGCCAGGCGGATCCGCCGTTCGATCTGGTCCTGATGGACATCCAGATGCCGGGCATGGACGGCTTCACCGCCACCCGCCTGATTCGCGACGAACTTGGCCTGCAGCTGCCAGTGCTGGCTATGACGGCCGGGGTAAGCCCGCGCGAGCGTGAACAATGTCTGGCGGCCGGCATGAATGCCTTCATCGCCAAGCCGATCGACCAGCATCTGCTGCTAAAGAGCCTGCGCCCCTACCTGCCCCACCGTTCCTCACCGCCCGTCACTGCGGCGGCCGCCATTGCTCAGCCCTCAGCGGTCCTCAATGCCGACAACCTCCAGCGACTGTGTGCCGCCAGTCCCGACGTGCACCAGACTATGGCAGGGCTGATCGCCAGCGTCATCGATCGCGGCCTGCAACCGCTGGAAGAAATCCGCGAGGCCTGGCACAACGGGAAACACGACGAAGCCAGCCGCCTGCTGCACACCCAGCGCGGCAGCCTTGCCACGCTCGGCGCAGTCGGCGTGCCCGCCCTGTGCCTGCGCATCGAGGACAGTATCCGCCAGCAGCAACCAGATAGGGTTGAGCCACTGCTGGCCGAGCTGGATAGCGAATTCCACGCCATGCTCGATGCCCTGCAGCACTGGCTGCGCGACCATCCGCCCGGCAAGGCCTGAACCACGCTTGCCATGGATCAAGATCCGCGCGCCACAAGCTCGCATACTGCAATGACAACTTTGGAGGACGCACCATGTTCAGCCACATCCTGATTGCCCACGACCTCAGCCTGGAAAGCGACATTGCCCTGCAGCGTGCCGCGCAGCTGGCCAACCAGCATCACGCCCGGCTGACTCTGCTGCATGTGGTCGAGGGCCATCCGGATGCCAAAGCGCTGGCCGAACTGCAGGCCGCCGCTGAAAAGGTCCTCGGCGAACGCCTGGCGACCTATAGCCACTGCCGTGCGGATGTCGTGCTGCGCAGCGGTCAGGCCGCGCAGGTCACCCTGGAGGTCGCCAGCGATATCGGCGCGGACCTGCTGGTGGTCGGCGGCCACCACAAGGGCCGCCCGGAGCTATTCAGCGGTACCAATCTAGAGCGCCTGGCCCGTCATTGCGGCATGCCGCTGCTGCTCGCTCGCTGCGAGCAGGTGGCGCCCTACCAGCGCGCCATCGTAGCTCTCGATCAATCCCTGTGTGGCTGCCAGGCCCTGCGCAGTGCGGCCTGCCTGCTTCCCGCCGAGGCCGAGCTGCTGGGCATCAATATCTTCGATGGCAGCGGGCGCCGCGATGCTCGCCAGACCAGTGAGCAACTGGAGATTCAGCAGGGCCTGCTGCAGCACATGGTCGAGGATGAATGCGAACAGCTACCGGCGCGAAAATCCCCGGTGCGCGTCGAAGTCATCCCCGGTACTCTGGCCGGCAGCCTGGACGAGCGTATCCGCGAAGAACGCCCACAGTTGCTCGCCCTCGGCCAGCACAGCCGCAGCCGCCTGAGTGAAGCGCTGCTGGGCAGTCTGCCCATCCACTACCTGCGTCAGCCGCCCTGCGATGTGCTGCTGGTGAAATGAACAAGGCCCCGTCAGGGGCCTTGTTCATAAGGGGCATTGCTCGTGAAAGCGAATTACTCGCCGGATTCGAGCAACTGGTGCAGTTCAAGAAACTGCTGGCTCAGCTTGTGCCGCGGATCGAGGAAGATCAGCGGTTTGCAGGCTTGGTGCGACTCGCGCATCTTCACCGAACTCATCAGGTTGACCGGCAGCACCGGCAGGCCCTCGGCAATCAGTTCGTCGAGCAGCTGCTGTGGCAGCGCCGCGCGCGGCTGAAACTGGTTGACCACGATACCCTCGACCTCCAGGTCCTCGTTGTGGTCTTCCTTGAGCTCCTCGATTTCCTGCATCAGGCCATACAGCGCCTGGCGCGAGAAGCTGTCGCAGTCAAAGGGGATCAGCACGCGGTCGGCGGCGATGAGCGCGGAAACGGTGTAGAAGTTCAGCGCCGGCGGTGTATCCAGATAAATTCGGTCGTAATCCTCAGCCAGCTCTTCCAGCAGTTTGCGCAGCTTGTTGATCTTGTGCTTCTGCTCCAGCTTGGGCTGCAACTCGGCCAGCTCGGCGGTGGCGGTGACCACGTGCAGGTTGTCGAACGGCGTCTCGTAGATGTCGACCTTGCCTTTCTTGGCGAAAGGCCCGCTGGCCAGAGTCTGCTTGAAGAAATCGGCGATGCCGACCGGGATGTCATCGCCGGTCAGACCGGTCAGATAGTGGGTGGAGTTGGCCTGGGCATCCAGGTCGATGAGCAGGGTGCGATAGCCCTCGGCCGCGCTGACCGCTGCCAGGTTGCAGGCAATACTGGATTTGCCCACGCCGCCTTTCTGGTTGAACACCACTCGCCGCATGCCACACCTCCCTGACTAGTTAGGCCAACGATTCTAGGGCAAGCAGGAAGCCGAAAACAGCGCATTAGCGCCTGAAAGGGCACCCTCAAATCTCTAACGTCCAAACGGCCCACGCGAAATGACATCACTTTGATATCACGATAATCTGGTGCCGCCCAGTACGTCCGTGCAATACGACATTGGCCAAACGGCCAGGGGCTCTAACGCAAAGACACAAGGAGTAGATCTTGCGTAGTTACATCACCAAACTCAGCCTACCGCTCTCACTTTCGGCGCTGCTACTCAGCGGCTGCGCCAGTATTGTTGGCGACAGTACCTATCCGGTGGCTGTCAACAGCAGTCCCGCCGGCGCCTCTTTCGAGGTTCGTAATAACAGCGGCAAGGTTGTCCACACAGGAACCACACCACAGACAGTTACTCTGGACTCAGGCGATGGATACTTCAGTGGAGCCCAATACACCATTGCCTTCAGCAAAGAAGGCCATGCACCTCAGGAAGTGACCGTGGACTCCAGCCTAAGCGGCTGGTATTGGGGCAATATCCTGTTCGGCGGCCTGATTGGGATGCTTATCGTCGACCCAATTACCGGCGCTATGTACAAGCTGCCAGAAGGCACCAGTGTCGATTTGGGAGAACAGGTGGTTAAAAACGAGCACGGAGAGAACCTCACCCTGCTGACCATCGACCAGCTTCCGGCGCATCAGCGAGAAAACCTGATCCGAGTTAACTGAAAGCAAGAAGCCCGTCAAAAGACGGGCTTCTTGCTTAACGATGATACTGCGCGGACAACTCGTGCACCGCCTCGAAGAAGGCGGCGGCATTGGCCGGGTCGACTTCCGGGGTGATGCCGTGCCCGAGGTTGAACACATGGCCCTCGCCCGGACCATACGCGGCGAGGATACGCCCCACTTCGGCGCGGATGGCCGCCGGAGTCGCGTACAGCACGCTCGGGTCCATGTTGCCCTGCAGGGCGACCTTGCTACCGACGCGGGCGCGGGCGCTGCCGATGTCGCAGGTCCAGTCCAGACCCAGCGCTTCGGCGCCGCTGTCAGCCATGGACTCCAGCCACAGGCCGCCGCCCTTGGTGAACAGGATCACCGGCACGCGACGTCCGTCGTGTTCGCGGATCAGGCCGTCGACGATCTTCTGCATGTAGGCCAGGGAGAATTCCTGGTAGGCCGCCGCCGACAGGCTGCCGCCCCAGGAATCGAAAATCTGCACCGCCTGGGCGCCGGCCCGGATCTGGCCGTTGAGGTAGCTGGTGACCGACTGCGCCAGCTTGTCCAGCAGCGCATGCATGGCCTGCGGGTTGTTGTAGAGCATGGCCTTGGACTTGCGGAAGTCCTTGGATGAGCCGCCCTCGACCATGTAGGTCGCCAGCGTCCACGGGCTGCCGGAGAAGCCGATCAACGGCACGCGGCCATTCAGCTCGCGACGGATGGCGCGCACGGCATCCATCACATAGCCCAGGTCTTTCTCCGGATCAGGAATCGGCAGCGCCTCGATATCGGCCAGGCTACTGATCACCTTCTTGAAACGTGGACCCTCGCCGGTCTCGAAGTACAGGCCCTGACCCATGGCGTCCGGCACAGTGAGGATGTCGGAGAAGAGAATCGCCGCGTCGATCTGGGAATAACGATCCAGCGGCTGGATCGTAACCTCGCAGGCCAGCTCCGGGTTCTTCATAAGGCTGACGAAATCACCGGCCTTGGCCCGGGTAGCCCGGTACTCCGGCAGGTAGCGGCCGGCCTGACGCATCATCCACACCGGGGTGACATCGACAGGCTGCTTGAGCAGGGCGCGGAGGAAGCGGTCATTCTTCAGGGCGGACATCGGCGGTTTCCTGATTCAACAAAGAGGGGCGTAGTGGCACGACCGGAGTATGCAGCCCTGCGGACTCCAGCGCCCCCTACCGGGGACGGGCACCTGCGCGTAATGCCGGGCATTTTCGCAGAGCGCAAAACAAAAGGCACGGCGATTGCCGTGCCTTTTGTCCATCGCGTTGATGCAGATCAGGCTCAGACGCCCAGGTAATCGAGGATACCTTCGGCGGCATTGCGGCCTTCGAAGATCGCCGTAACGACCAGGTCGGAGCCACGCACCATGTCACCACCGGCGAAAATCTTCGGGTTGCTGGTCTGGTGCTTGAACTTGCCCTGCTCCGGGGCCACGACGCGGCCCTGGCTGTCGGTCTGGATCTGGAACTGCTCGAACCACGGCGCCGGACTTGGGCGGAAACCGAAGGCGATCAGCACGGCGTCGGCCGGGATGATTTCCTCGGAGCCCGGAATCGGCTCAGGGCTGCGACGGCCACGGGCATCCGGCTCGCCGAGACGGGTCTCGACCACCTTGATGCCTTCCACCTTGCCTTCGCCGACGATGGCGATGGGCTGGCGGTTGAAGAGGAACTTCACGCCCTCTTCCTTGGCATTCTTCACCTCACGGCGCGAACCCGGCATGTTCTCTTCGTCACGACGGTAGGCGCAGGTCACGCTCTTGGCGCCCTGGCGGATGGAGGTGCGGTTGCAGTCCATCGCGGTGTCACCACCACCCAGCACGACCACCTTCTTGCCCGCCATGTCGATGAAGTCGGCGGGCGACTTCTCGAAACCGAGGTTGCGGTTGACGTTGGCAATCAGGAAGTCCAGCGCATCGGTCACGCCCGGTAGGTCTTCGCCCGGGAAGCCACCTTTCATGTAGGTGTAGGTGCCCATGCCCATGAACACGGCATCAAACTCGGCGAGCAGGTCATCCATGCTGATGTCCTTGCCGATCTCGGTGTTCAGGCGGAACTCCACGCCCATGCCGGTGAAGACTTCACGACGGCGGCTGAGCACGGTCTTTTCCAGCTTGAACTCGGGGATGCCGAAGGTCAGCAGACCACCGATTTCCGGGTTCTTGTCGAACACCACCGGGGTCACGCCGTTGCGCACCAGAATGTCGGCACAGCCCAGACCGGCCGGGCCGGCACCGATCACGGCAACACGCTTGCCGGTCGGCTTGACCTTGGACATGTCCGGACGCCAGCCCATGGCAAAGGCGGTATCGGTGATGTACTTCTCCACCGAGCCAATGGTCACCGCGCCGAAACCGTCGTTGAGGGTGCAGGCACCCTCGCACAGACGATCCTGCGGGCACACCCGGCCGCACACTTCCGGCAGGGTGTTGGTCTGGTGGCTAAGCTCGGCGGCCGCCAAGATGTTGCCTTCCGAAACCAGCTTCAGCCAGTTCGGAATGAAGTTGTGCACCGGGCACTTCCACTCGCAGTACGGGTTACCGCAGCCGAGGCAACGGTGAGCCTGTTCGGAAGCCTGGGCCGGCTTGAACAGGTCATAGATCTCGACGAATTCCTTCTTGCGCTGACGCAAGAGTTTCTTCTTCGGATCCTTGCGCCCGACTTCGATGAACTGGAAGTCATTGTTCAGACGTTCAGTCATTTCAAAACCTCATCAAACCACTTCGGGCGCTTGTTATTGCGGGTTGGCACGGGTGCTGGTGAGCAGGGTCTTCAAGCTGGCCGCCTTGGGCTTGACCAGCCAGAACTTGCGCACGTAGTCATCCAGGTTGTCCAGCAGGTGACGACCCCAGGCGCTGCCGCTCTCCTCGACGTACTCGGCGAGCACGCGCTGCAGGTGAGTGCGGTAGGCTTCCATGGCTTCGTTGTTGATGCGCTGGATTTCCACCAGTTCGTGGTTGACGCGATCGACGAAGCTGTTGTCTTCGTCCAGCACGTAGGCAAAGCCACCGGTCATACCGGAACCGAAGTTGTAGCCGGTCTTGCCCAGTACGCAGACGAAACCGCCAGTCATGTACTCGCAGCAGTGGTCGCCAGTGCCTTCCACGACAGCATGAGCACCGGAGTTACGCACGGCAAAACGCTCGCCGGCGGTCCCTACGGCGAACAGCTTGCCGCCGGTGGCGCCGTACAGACAGGTGTTGCCGATGATGGCCGACTCCTGGCTCTTGAAGGGGCTGCCAGCCGGCGGAACGATCACCAGCTTGCCGCCGGTCATGCCCTTGCCGACGTAGTCGTTGGCGTCGCCTTCCAGGTGCAGGTTCAGACCGCCGGCGTTCCACACACCGAAGCTCTGACCCGCAGTGCCCTTGAAGCGGAAGGTGATCGGGGCGCTGGCCATGCCCTGGTTGCCGTGGGCACGGGCGATTTCGCCCGACACACGCGCACCGATGGAACGGTCGCAGTTGCAGATGTCCAGGGCGAACTCGCCACCGGACTTGTTGGCAATCGCGTCCTTGGTCAGCTCGGCCATCTTCTCGGCCAGCAGGCCCTGATCGAACGGCGGGTTGCGGTCAACTTCACAGAACTGCGGCTTATCCGCCGGAATGTGATCGCTGCCCAGCAACGGAGTCAGGTCGAGGAACTGCTGCTTGTCGGTTTCACCCGGCAGCACTTCAAGCAGATCGGTACGGCCGATCAGCTCGCCCAGACTGCGCACGCCCAGCTTGGCCAGCCACTCGCGGGTTTCCTCGGCGACGTAGGTGAAGAAGTTCATCACCATCTCGACGGTACCGATGAAGTGGTCCTTGCGCAGCTTGTCGTTCTGAGTGGCCACGCCGGTGGCGCAGTTGTTCAGGTGGCAGATACGCAGGTACTTACAGCCCAGGGCGATCATCGGCGCGGTGCCGAAGCCAAAGCTCTCGGCGCCGAGGATGGCGGCCTTGATCACGTCGAGACCGGTCTTCAGACCACCGTCGGTCTGTACCCGCACCTTGCCACGCAGGTCGTTGCCGCGCAGGGTCTGGTGGGTTTCGGCCAGACCGAGTTCCCACGGCGCGCCAGCGTACTTGATCGAGGTGATCGGCGAGGCGCCGGTACCACCGTCGTAACCGGAGATGGTGATCAGGTCGGCATAGGCCTTGGCCACGCCGGCAGCGATGGTGCCGACACCGGCCTCGGCCACCAGCTTGACCGACACCAGCGCCTGCGGATTGACCTGCTTGAGGTCATAGATCAGCTGCGCCAGGTCTTCGATCGAGTAGATGTCGTGGTGCGGCGGCGGCGAAATCAGGGTCACGCCCGGCACCGCGTAACGCAGACGGGCGATCAGCGGATTGACCTTGCCACCCGGCAACTGGCCGCCCTCACCGGGCTTGGCGCCCTGAGCGACCTTGATCTGCAGCACTTCGGCATTGACCAGGTATTCCGGCGTCACGCCGAAACGACCGGTGGCCACCTGCTTGATCTTCGAGCTCTTCACCGTGCCGTAACGGGCTGGGTCTTCACCGCCCTCACCGGAGTTGGAGCGCGCGCCCAGGCGGTTCATCGCCTCGGCGATGGCCTCGTGGGCTTCCGGTGACAGGGCACCGAGGGAAATACCGGCGGAGTCGAAGCGCTTGAGGATCTCCTCGAACGGCTCGACCTCGTCCAGCGACAGCGGCTTGTCCGCCAGCTTGACCTTGAGCAGGTCGCGGATCATCGATACCGGACGGGTATCGACCAGCGCGGAGTATTCCTTGTACTTGGCGTAGTCGCCCTGCTGCACGGCGGCCTGCAGGGTGTTGACCACGTCCGGGTTGTAGGCGTGGTATTCGCCACCGTAGACGAACTTGAGCAGACCGCCCTGCTGGATCGGCTTGCGCGCACTCCAGGCTTCGGCAGCCAGCAGCTTCTGCTCGCTTTCGATATCGACGAAACGCGCCCCCTTGATGCGGCTCGCAACGCCACGGAAGCTCAGCTCGACCACTTCCTCGGACAGGCCGACGGCCTCGAACAGCTGGGCGCCACGGTAGGAGGCGATGGTGGAGATGCCCATCTTCGACAGGATCTTCAGCAGGCCCTTGGCGATACCCTTGCGGTAGTGCTTGAACACTTCGTCCAGATCGCCCAGCACTTCGCCGGTACGAATCAGGTCGGCCAACACTTCGTAGGCTAGGTACGGGTACACCGCGGACGCACCGAAGCCCACCAGCACGGCAAAATGGTGCGGGTCACGGGCGGTGGCGGTCTCGACCAGGATGTTGCAGTCGCAACGCAGCCCCTGCTCGGTCAGGCGATGGTGCACGGCGCCGGTAACCAGTGACGCATGCGCCGGCAGCTTGCCCGGAGCGATGTTGCGGTCGGTCAGCACCAGCAGCGTCTTGCCGGCACGCACGGCCTCTTCGGCCTGATCGGCCATGCTGCGCACGGCAGCCTCCAGGCCCTGCGACTCGTCGTAGTTCATGTCGATGACATGACGTTCGAAGCCGGGGGTCTGCAGATTCATCAGCGCGCGCCACTTGGCCGGCGAGATCACCGGGCTGGTGAGGATCACGCGGCTGGCATGGGCTGGCGACTCTTCGAAGATATTGCGCTCGGCGCCCAGGCAGATTTCCAGGGACATCACGATCGCTTCACGCAGCGGGTCGATCGGCGGGTTGGTCACCTGGGCGAACTGCTGGCGGAAGTAGTCGTAGGTCGAGCGCACGCGCTGCGACAGCACCGCCATTGGCGTGTCGTCGCCCATCGAGCCGACAGCTTCCTGGCCCTGCTCGGCCAGCGGACGCAGCACCTGGTCACGCTCCTCGAAGGTGACCTGGAACATCTTCATGAACTGCTTGAGCTGGTCAGCATCGTAGCTGGCCACGCCCTGGTCATCGTCCAGCGCAGCCTGAATACGCACCGCGCCCTGACGCAGCCACTGCTTGTAGGGGTGGCGCGACTTCAGGCGGTTGTCGATGTCGTCGGTGCTCAGCACCTGGCCGGTTTCGGTGTCCACAGCCAGGATCTGACCCGGGCCGACACGCCCCTTGGCGATCACGTCTTCCGGCTTGTAATCCCACACGCCGATTTCCGACGCCAGGGTGATGTAGCCGTTCTTGGTGGTGACCCAGCGCGCCGGCCGCAGTCCATTACGGTCGAGCAGGCAGACGGCATAGCGACCATCGGTGAGCACGACGCCAGCCGGACCGTCCCAGGGCTCCATGTGCATGGAGTTGTATTCGTAGAACGCGCGCAGGTCGGCGTCCATGGTCTCGACGTTCTGCCAGGCCGGCGGAATGATCATGCGCACGCCGCGGAATAGGTCGATACCGCCGGTGACCATCAGCTCCAGCATGTTGTCCATGCTCGAGGAGTCCGAGCCCACACGGTTGACCAGCGGGCCCAACTCTTCCAGAGCCGGCAGACGGTCATTGCTGAACTTGGTGCGACGCGCCTGCGCCCAGTTGCGGTTACCGGTGATGGTGTTGATTTCACCGTTGTGCGCCAGGAAGCGGAACGGCTGAGCCAGCGGCCACTTCGGCAGGGTGTTGGTGGAGAAGCGCTGGTGGAAGACGCAGATCGCAGTCTGCAGGCGCTCGTCACCCAGATCCGGGTAGAACTGCTGCAGGTCCGCCGGCATCATCAGACCTTTATAGATGATGGTCTTGTGCGAGAAGCTGCAGATGTAGTGCTCGGTGTCTGCGGCGTTGGCTACCGAGGAGCGGCGACGGGCGCAGAACAGCTTGATGGCAAATTCCTGATCGCTCAGGCCTTCACCGCCGATGAATACCTGCTCGATCTGCGGCAGACGCTCAAGTGCCAGACGGCCAAGTACGCTGGTATCGACCGGCACCTTGCGCCAGCCAACCAGCTTGAGACCTTCACGCTCGATCTCGCGGTTCATGTTCGCGCGAGCAGCGTCAGCCTTAGCTGCATCCTGATTGAGGAAGACCATGCCCACGGCGTACTGCTGCGGCAGCTCACAGCCAAACTGTTCTTTGGCGACGGCACGCAGGAAAAGATCCGGCTTCTGGATCAACAGACCGCAACCGTCACCGGTTTTGCCGTCGGCGTTGATGCCGCCGCGGTGGGTCATGCAGGTCAGCGCTTCAATGGCCGTGTTCAGCAAATGGTGACTGGCCTCACCTTCCATGTGGGCGATCAGGCCAAAGCCGCAGTTATCCTTGAACTCATCAGGACGGTACAAACCTGCTCTCATAGGAACTCCCACCAGAAAAATTCCAAATATTTCAAAAACTTACCAAGCGCGCAGGTCGAAGCGCCAGCTTTGCGCAGGCAAAAGGGAGGGCATAATACACACCACGCAGCGTGCGTTACAATTTTTCGTCGCGCAAAAAAGAAACCAAATGTCGCTTTTCCGGAACAACGCGACCCGCAAGCCATGCTATGGCTTGCGGGTCGCTGTTACCTAGCGATTTCTTGCTTGATGCTGGCAAAGCTCTTGGGGAAAGGCTTGCCAGCCTGAAGCTTGGCAGGCATGGACTTGATTGCCGCCTGGGCCGCGGCCCGCGAGGCAAAGCTGCCATAGGTAACCACGTACAGCGCCTGCCCCTGATGGGACTTGCGGTAGTAGTGATACTGACTCCCCTGCTGCCCGACAAAGCTTTTAGCCGCCGACTCAGAACGGGTGCCGAATACCTGCAGGGCAAAATGCGTAGCCGGCTGGCCGGCATACCAAGCAGTCCCCTGCGAAGTCGGCTTGGCTGCAACAGGAGCGGGCTTGACCGGCGCAGGAGCGGCAGGCTTGGCAACCGGTGCCGCTGGCTTTACTGGAGCTGGAGCGGCAGCCACCGGCTTCACGACTGGCGCTACAGCCGGAGCCGGAGCCGGAGCCGGAGCCGGAGCAATCTGAGCGGTCGCTGGCAAGCTTGGCTGCGAAGCAGGTGCAACCGGCGGTGCCATCTGAGACAGATCAGCAACCGGCTCCTCAGCCTCCCCTTCACCCGCCGCCTGTGCCAGCGGTTGACGAATCACCGGCTGCGCCTCACCCACCAAGGGCAAAGGCAGTGGCTGATTCCCCCCCGCAAACTCCACGGCCGGCGCCGCCCCCTCCGATGGAGCCGGCGAATCAGCTGGAATACCTGCCGGCTGTTGCAGAGCCACTTCAGGCGACGAAGCTGGCTGCTCGCTATTACTTTGCATGAACCACGCAGCCGTAACACCAAGCGCCACAACCACCAGCGCCACCAGATGCTTGACCGGCAACTTCAAGCCGGCGCCACCTGCACGGCTACCAGCGCGCTCGGCCAGCATTGACTCGATCATCACATCACGAGCGACCTGATTGACCAGCCCCGGCCAGCCCGAGGACTGCTCGTGGATATCCTCCAACTGCTCGTCACTCAGCAACTCAATGCCCTGACCAGCCCCCTCGAGGCGCTGAGCAAGATATTCACGCATCTCATCCAGCGAATAAGGCTGTAACTCGATGGCATGCACGCACTCTTCACCATTCGCCAGCGACTCCAGACGAGGAACCACAGCAGAACTGGCAAACAGGAATACATGCGGATGTCCGGGACCATCTCCAGCTGCCAGCGCAAGCAATGCCTGCAGGGCCGAGTCATCCAGCAACTCGGCGTCATCAACCAGCAGGTAGACCTCCTGCCCCGTCAGCGAAAGCTGCGCCACCTGAGCCAGAATCGAGCGCAGATCCGCCTGAGCAACTGCTAAGCCCTGAGCGATCTGACGCAATACCGCCGCCGCATCAACACCACCACTGCGCGCCGCAACAACCACGCTTTGCACGGACTGCTTGTTGGTACTGGCCACCAGCGCCTGGCGCAGCAATGTCTTGCCGCTGCCCCGCGGGCCGGTGACGGTCAGCAGCAACTGGCTGTAACGGGCCAGATGATGCAACTGCCCCAGTACAGGCTTGCGCTGCGCCGGGAAAAACTTGAAACCGGGCACGCGCGGAGCAAAAGGATCGTGGCTGAACTGATAGTGGCCGAGGAAAGCCTCATCGGCATGCAAGTTGGTCATCAGACTGCAATCTCTTAGATTTGCGCGGCAATGCGCTGGTAATCGGTTGCCAGAACACTGTCCAGCACGGCACGCGGAAAGTCACCACTGATGACAGCCTCACCCAGCGCAGACAGCAGAACCAGACGCAACTTGCCATTCAGAACTTTCTTGTCGACGGCCATATGCCGCGCAAAATCAGCAGGCGCCATATCGACGGGCGGAGTGATGGGAAGACGAGCGCTGCGCAACAGACGAATCGCACGATCGCGCTGCTCCTGGGTGATACTGCCGAGCTGACAGGACATTTCCAGCGCCATCACCGTTCCGGCCGACACGGCCTCACCATGCAGCCAGACGCCGTAGCCCTGATGAGTCTCGATGGCATGACCAAAGGTATGGCCGAGGTTCAAAATCGCCCGAATCCCGCCTTCACGCTCATCGGCCGACACCACACGCGCCTTGGCAGCACAGGAGCGCTCGATAGCCTCACTCAGAAGTGCCTCATCAAGCGCAAGCAGTCCGGCCATGTGCTGCTCCAGCCAGGCCAGAAATGGCTCATCACAGATAAGCCCATACTTGATCACTTCAGCCAAACCTGCCGACAACTCACGCTCCGGCAAAGTTTTCAGTGTGGCGATATCAATGATCACCGCCTTGGGCTGATAGAACGCCCCGATCATATTCTTGCCAAGCGGGTGATTGATCCCGGTCTTGCCGCCTACCGACGAATCGACTTGAGACAACAGCGTGGTCGGAATCTGAATAAAGTCGACCCCACGCTGATAGCTGGCCGCAGCAAACCCCGTCATATCGCCAATCACGCCACCGCCAAGCGCTATGAGCGTTGTTTTACGGTCATGCCGGGCTTCAAGCAATGCATCAAAAATGCGCTGCAGCACTTCCCAGTTTTTAAATTCCTCGCCATCGGGCAGAACAATCGGCAACACCGTAAAGCCATCAAGCGTGTCGATCAACTGCTGCAGATACAGCGGAGCCACGGTTTCATTGGTCACAATTGCAACCTGCTGACCAGCAATATGCGGAGCAATCAACTCACGCACAGCCAACAGGCCCGAACCGATATGAATGGGATAACTGCGATCGCCAAGATCAACCTGAAGTGTCCGCATGACGCCCCCTAGAAAACGAAGGGGCATAGGATACTCCAGTTTGAAGCCGGCATTAACGGGGAGGAAGTGCGCGAAGCCGCTCGATGATCTCCTGCACCACCATGCGCGGCGGGCGCTCATCGGTTTCAATGATGATGTCCGCGATTTCGCGGTAGAGCGGATCGCGAATAGCCATCAGTTCACGCAGAACTTTTGCCGGATCGTCACGCTGCAGCAACGGACGATTGCGATCTCGGGCAGTACGCTCAATCTGCTGATCCACGGAGGCATGCAGATAAACGACGCGGCCGCCATCACGCAAACTGCGCCGATTTGCCTCGCGCAATACGGCACCACCGCCGGTAGCCAGGACCAGAGCCTCGCCCGCGCTTAGATCGGCAATAACCGCCTGTTCACGCTCACGAAAGCCCTGCTCGCCCTCCACATCGAAAATCCAGGGAATATCCGCGCCTGTGCGCTGTTCAATTTCCTTATCGGAATCCTTGAACGGCAAGCGCAGCTCTTTAGAAAGAAGACGCCCGATGGTGCTCTTACCAGCACCCATCGGGCCAATCAGAACAATGTTATTCACAGAGTTAGCGGGTTACCGCGATAGCCTGGTTATTCATGATTCGCGGCGTGAGGAAAACCAAAAGCTCAGTCTTGCTGTCCTTTACAACATCGTGACTGAACAGGCGACCCAAGTAAGGCAGATCCCCTAAGAATGGCACCTTGTCCACCGACTTGGTCTGTGTATTGGAGAATACACCACCGATAACAATTGTTTCGCCGTCAGAGGCTAGCACCTTGGCATTGACTTCATTCTTCTTGATGGGCGGCGCACCAGTAGCACTCACACGAGAGAAGTCAGGCTCATCCTTGGTGACTTTAACTTCCATGATAATACGATTATCAGGAGTGATCTGCGGAGTTACCTCAAGCGACAGTGTAGCCTCCTTGAAGGAGGTAGAGGTTGCACCACTAGAACTAGCTTCCTGATAAGGGATCTCAGTACCTTTGGCAATTTTTGCTGTTTCCTTGTCAGAGGTTACGACCTTGGGCTGGGAAATCACTTCACCATTCCCTGTCTTCTCCATAGCTGAGAGTTCAAGATCCAAGATTGTATTATCAGTAATGAACCCCAGATTTATGCCAGAAGTAGCACCTGCAGCACCTAGATCAGTGAAGGTGCCCGCATCGATTTCCAGGGGATCAGAATTTTTGACCAAGCTATTCGAGCCACCAACAACCCAGTTATTATCGCCAACTCCCACACCGCGCCACTCAACGCCAAGCTCTTTATCGAAGTCCACATTCGCCTCGACAATCCTAGCCTCGATCATAACCTGCCGAACTGGAATATCCAGCTGGGCAACGATACGACGTAACTCATCAAGCTTATCTTGGGTCTGATACGCGATAATGCTGTTAGTTCGATCATCGACAGTAATTGAGCCACGCTCTTCGGTCGCTTCCTCTGCACTGGTTACCGACTGAAACAGCTTAGCTATATCAGAGGCCTTAGCGTAGTTCACCTGTATGAGCTCACGCTTCAGCGGGGCTAATTCCGCAATTTGCTTTTGCGACTCCAACTCCTGACGCTCACGCGCTGCAATTTCATCGGCTGGCGCCACCAAAAGCACATTACCGACTTTACGCTTATCCAACCCTTTAGTTTTCAGAACCAAGTCAAGAGCCTGATCCCAAGGCACATTCTGTAAGCGCAAGGTGATATTGCCTTGCACCGTATCACTCGCCACCAGGTTCAAATCCGTAAAATCGGCGATCAACTGCAATACAGAGCGAACATCAATATCCTGAAAGTTCAGAGAAAGCTTCTCCCCCGAGTAGGCAAATCGCTCTGCCTTTTTCTTCTCAACATCACCCTGACTAAGCGGCTTGATACTGATAGTCAACTTATCCTCAGCCTGATAGGCGAGATAGTCGTAATAGCCACTAGGCTCAATAACCACACTGGCCTTATCTGCAGAAGCACTCGCATTTACGAACTGAACAGGAGTAGCAAAATCCTTAACATCCAAGCGCACACGCAAAGACTCAGGCAACTGAGTTTTAGCAAACTCAAGACGAATCTTACCGCCTTGCTCCTGAATATCCGGACTCACCGAGGGGTCAGAGAGCTGAATAACAACATTCCCCTCCCCCTGTTCACCGCGCTGAAAGTCAATATTACTGATGGCGCGACCAACCGGAACATATGACTTGGAAACCGATTTTGAAGCCGCAGTCCCCGCAACAGAAGTTGGCGCAACGGCCACGGCTGCCGACGGCGTCCCGCCAACCAAAACAAAAAGATTATTCCCATCAACCCGCGTGTTATAAGGCGCCAAATTAGTCAAATTGATAATTAAACGAGTGCGATCCTTAGCTTCAACAACGGTCACACTGCGCGCATTACCAACCCCCAGTTCGCGATTCTTCGTAGCCAAGGCACTGTCAACCCCCGGCAGGTCCAGCGCAATGCGAGCCGGTTGTTCAATCGTGTATCCACGCGGCGCAGTAACCGGCTCGTCAAATGTAAGCTTCAGCTCTACACGATCACCTGGCAGTGAGGCCACATCCAATCCCTGCAGTGTAGTAGCAAGAACAGCGGGACTGACCAGCAGGGCCAAAAGAGAAATTCCGAAACGTGACAGTGAGCTGTTCATGGACTGATTCCACTTGGCAGACAAATAGTTATTTTTAATTTTCAGCTTGGTCATTTAAGCGCGCTCCTTCAACGGCAAAGTTCTAGGGCGCTCCAACCACCCCCCCTCACCATCAGGGACAATTTCCATGACATCAATTTTCGACTCATCAATCGTCATTATTTTGCCGTGATTGCGCCCCAAGTAATCACCTGCCCGCACTCGATGCACGCCGCCCGCCCCCTTGACCAAGGCATAAGCTCCTGCCTCATTCTTGAGAGTGCCGACCATTTCAAAGGTCTCGATATTGAAACCTTCCAAGAACTGCTTAACCCTTGTTTCATCAGGCTTTATTTCCTTCGAGCCCTTTTCACGCTGAACAAGATCAATCTTGATTGGCGGTTGAAACGGGCTACGCAGGGCTGCAGCGTTGTAAGTAAAAGCCTCATACGCTTGGAATTTTGGGAGCGGTTCGATTGCCCCTTTAGGCTTGGCTTTGACGTCGGCCATGAAACTTTGCAAGTCTGCAAAGTCACTATTCGAATCACACCCAACCAGCAGAGCGCAAAATGCTATTGGAAACCATGAGAGCTTCATTTTTTCTTAAGCTCCTTATTACCTGCCGACAAGCCTTTGTCGTTATAGCGATATGTTTTTGCCAGTATGGACATAGCCAATCGCGAGCTTCCAGCCTCAGCGGTCACTGGTTTAACTTCAAAATCATGAAGCGTGACAATTCGAGGAAGACTAGCCACCCCACTAACAAACGTAGCCAAGTCGTGGTAGCTGCCAACTACGGATATTTTTATCGGAAGCTCAATATAGAACTGCTGAGCGACCTCAGGCTGCAACTTGATTTCAGAAAACTCCAAGCCACTTCCAAGCCCTGTCCGCGTGATGTCCTCAAGCAAACCAGGAACCTCGGTATCACTCGGTAACTGCCGCAACAAAGCTCCGAACGACTCCTCCATCTCGGCCATCTGAACCTTGTATGCTTCAAGGTTTGCCGCCTGGAATGCCTTGGTAGAAAACTGCTGCTTCAGCGTTGCCTCTTGCGCACGCTGCTGATCCAACTGAAGTTGCAAATCACCAAGATAGAAGTAATAGCCCAAACCAAGAACCGCTGCTAAGAGAATGACACAAGTCAAAAACTTGATCGGAACCGGCCAAGAGCCAAGATTATTGACATCAAGATCATTGATATCGATCTTGCGCAGAGACTCAAGGGAGTCAGAAAGACTCATTTCTTTATACCTCCGGCCTTAGGCTCTTCTTCTACCGCAGGCTGAGTCTGCTGAACCGTGAGCAAAAAAACGTTTGCCTGATCCACAGCTCCTGCCGTCACTGCCTTGACCTCGGACAAATTTGGCAACTCTAGCCACTCGGAAGCATCCAGATTACGCATTAAGTTGGATACTCGGTTATTTGACTCGGCGGCACCAGCAATAGTGATGGTCTTTCCAGCCATTTTCACGCTTGAGAAATACACACCATCAGGCAGCGTACGAACCAACTGGTCAAATACACGACCGATCACTGGCCGGTTACCCTGCAAGTCTTGGATGATCTTCATCCGCTCTAGCAACTGCTCTTTTTTAGTTTTCAGCTCACTGATTTCCTTGATGCGCGCATCCAGAACGGCAATCTCTTTACGCACAAACTCATTCCGAGCCATCTGAGTTTCAATTTGTGCATTCAGGTATTGCGCAGCCAGGAAGAGCAGACCAGCACCAAGGCCGATGAAAACTACCATTGCCACAAGAAAGCGCTGCTTGCGCTCCTCGCGTAATTGCTCGCGCCAAGGTAAGAGGTTAATCCGTGCCATTAGTCGAAACTCCTCATTGCCAAACCGCAGGCAATCATCAAGGACGGCGCATCACTGGCCAATGCACCCGCATTCACCTTGCCACTCAATGCCATGTCGGCAAACGGATTAGCCACCAAGGTAGGAGTACCGATTTTCTGCTGAATGAGTCGATCCAGATCCGCAATGGATGCTGTACCACCGGCGAGAAGAATGTAATCAACCTCATTGAACTGTCCCGCCGCAAAGAAAAACTGCAGAGAGCGGGAAACCTGCTGCACCACAGCATCTTTAAATGGCTGCAATACTTCGGACTCGTAATCATCCGGAAGACCGCCCTGTTTCTTGGCAAGACCTGCCTCTTCGACCGACAGACCGTAGCGGCGCTGAATCTCCTCTGTCAGTTGACGACCACCAAACAGCTGTTCGCGTGTGTAGATCGTCTTGCCACCATGCAAAACACTCAGCGTGGTCATGGTCGCGCCTACGTCAACCACAGCTACAGTCAGATCATCCTGACCAGCACCCAACTGCGGCAGCATCAACGAATAGGCCCGCTCGAGCGCGTATGCCTCGACGTCGACAACCTTGGCAGTCAGCCCCGCGAGCGCCAACGCCGCCTCACGAACCTCAACGTTTTCCTTGCGGCACGCGGCCAGTAGCACCTCGACGCGCTCAGGATTTCTCGCGGAAACACCCTGCACTTCGAAGTCGATCGCTACTTCTTCAAGAGGATAGGGAATGTATTGGTCAGCCTCGATCTTCAGCTGATTCTCCAATTCATCATCGGAGAGGCCAGCTTCCATTTCGATCGTTTTAGTAATGACCGCAGAACCAGCAACCGCCACTGCAACCATGCGTGCGCTGGTCTTCGCCTTAGCGAGGACTCGTGTCAACGCCTGCCCCACGCCCTCCAGCTCGGCGATGTTCTTTTCCACGACAGCATTTGGGGGGAGCGGCTCGACGGCGTAGGCCTCCACTTTATAGCGGCTACCTGAGCGACTCAGTTCAAGGAGCTTGACCGAGGTCGAACTGATATCGATCCCCAGCAGCGTGTTCGCTTTCTTATTGAGCCCTAGCACGACCGATTTCCTATCAGCATCCGTAACTTACGGACGATTTATGTTTTTCCACATTAAATAACAGTCTTGACAGAAGCGCAAATGGCTACCCAGGAAAAAAAACGCTTATAATGTGAACAGCTTTTCCCTTTCAGCCCCGCCTTCCTCATAACCCATTCTTTTAACTGGAAATCCAATAGCCTTGATGCGCTTGTTGAAGCTTTTCTGGTGGTCCGGCGTTGCCATTTTTTGTGGCTTGCTACTCAGTTTGAGCGGTACCTACCTTTATCTTAGTCCCGGCTTGCCATCCGTCGAGTCGCTACGCACGATCAAACTGCAGATCCCCCTCAGGGTGTACAGCCAGGATGGCAAGCTGATTGCCGAGTTTGGTGAAATGCGGCGCTCGCCCATTAGTTTCCAGCAGATTCCCAGCGATTTCACCAACGCCATCCTGGCAGCTGAAGACGATAACTTCGCCAACCATTATGGTGTCGACCCAAGCAGCTTGATGCGTGCTGCCACGCAAATTTTGCAAAGCGGGCAGATTCAGAGCGGTGGCAGCACCATCACCATGCAGGTAGCGAAGAATTTCTTCCTGACACCCGAGCGAAGCTTCTCACGCAAGCTCACCGAAATCCTGCTGGCTTTGCAGATCGAGCGCCAACTGAGCAAGGACGAAATCCTTGAGCTCTATATCAACAAAATCTACCTCGGCAATCGCGCCTATGGCATTGAGGCCGCCGCCCAGGTCTACTACGGCAAAAGCATCAACCAGCTCAGCCTAGCCCAGTTGGCCATGATCGCCGGACTGCCCAAGGCGCCCTCGCGCTTCAACCCGCTGATCAACCCGCAGCGCAGCAAAGAGCGTCGCGACTGGATTCTTGGTCGCATGCTGAAACTAGGCAAAATTGACCAAGCTCGCTACCAGGCTGCACTCGCAGAGCCCATCGAAGTTACTCATCACGTTGCCACTCCTGAACTGCAAGCCCCTTACATTGCCGAGATGGCCCGCGCGGAAATGGTCGGACGCTATGGCAGCGATGCCTACACCGAAGGCTTTTCGGTGATCACGACCACACCCAGCCAGCTGCAGACGGCAGCCACGCACGCGGTGCAATCAGGCCTGATCGAATACGATCAGCGTCATGGTTACCGAGGACCCGAGGCCCGCTTTCCCGGCATGACGCCACAAAGCTGGATGCAGGAACTCCTCAAACAGAAGACACTGGGGATCCTCGAACCAGCCATTGTCACCCAGGTTGAAAAGAGCGGACTGCTTGTACTCACCCGCTCCGGGCAAGAAGAAAGCATCAGCTGGGACAGCATGAAATGGGCACGCCCCTTTCTGAATACCAACAGCCTCGGAGCGCGCCCACAGAACCCGAGCAACGTCGCCACCATTGGCGACCTGATTCGCGTCGAGCGCATGCCGGATGGCAGCCTGACCTTCCGCCAGCTTCCCGCCGCGCAAAGCGCTCTGGTGTCGCTAGACCCTAACAACGGTGCCATTCGCGCCCTGGTCGGCGGCTTCTCCTTTGAGCAGAGCAACTACAACCGCGCCGCCCAAGCCAAACGACAACCTGGCTCCAGCTTCAAGCCCTTCATTTATGCAGCCGCACTTGATAATGGCTTCACCGCTGCCAGCTTGGTCAACGACGCACCCATAGTGTTCCAGGAAGCAGGCATGGAAGAAGCCTGGCGTCCGAAGAACGACAACAACACCTTTCTTGGCCCGATTCGCCTGCGTGAAGCACTGTACAAGTCACGCAACCTGGTGTCGATTCGCCTACTGCAAACCATCGGCATCGACTATGCGCTCAACTACGCCACCCGCTTCGGCTTCAAGCGCGACGAACTGCCACGCAATCTCTCCCTTGCCCTGGGCACCGCCACGCTCACACCGCTGGAAATTGCCACTGGCTGGAGCGTTCTTGCCAATGGTGGCTACCGCGTTTCACCATACCTAATTGAGCAGATCAGCGACCGAACCGGCAACGTAGTTTTCCGCGCCAACCCGGCCAGTGTGCCATCAACAGCCCCCCCCACAGAAGCCGACGCCACTGACTTGGCTACCGACAGCACGACTGCCGAAACCAAGCCTGCGGAGCATGTCGTTGACGAGCGCACGACGTACATCATGACCTCAATGCTGCAGGATGTTATCCGGCGCGGCACTGGGCGTCGCGCACTCGCCATGGGGCGAAGTGATCTTGCTGGCAAGACAGGCACTACCAACGAGTCCAAGGACAGCTGGTTCTCTGGCTACAATGCCGACTATGTAACGACCGTCTGGGCAGGCTTCGATCAGCCAGAAAGCCTCGGCCGCACCGAATACGGCGGCACCGTTGCTCTGCCGATCTGGATGAGCTACATGAGCGCTGCCCTCAAGGACAAGCCGGAACACCTTCAGCCAGAACCAGCTGGCATACTCAGTCTTCGCATTGACCCACAGAGCGGCCGCGCAGCCACCCCAGGCGCCAACGATGCCTATTTCGAGGTATTCAAGAGCGAAGACACACCGCCGCCGACCAGTGAAGTGGATGGCTTTGGCAGCATTCCCGGCAGCCCCCTTCCGGAAGACGAAAGCGGCAGCGCCCCAATGGATCTGTTCTGACTCACAAGCGTCAATAAAAAGCCCCGCCGAAGCGGGGCTTTTTATTGAGCAGTCCAATCAGCCGTTGAACACGTCGTTAACAGACTGCAGCGGGTAATGCTTCGGGTACGGCAAGGTCGCCACACCACTATCGATCGCCGCTTTGGCCACCGCATCGCAAACCACGGTGATCAAGCGTGCATCCATCGGTTTCGGAATGATGTACTCACGCCCAAAGTTCAGGGCGATGCCGCCATAGGCATCGCAGACTTCCTGCGGAACCGGCAGTTTGGCCAGCTCGCGCAGCGCGTGGGCAGCGGCAATTTTCATCTCTTCGTTGATGCGCGTCGCACGTACGTCGAGAGCGCCACGAAAGATGAAGGGGAAGCCCAGCACGTTGTTGACCTGGTTCGGGTAATCCGAACGACCGGTCGCCATGATCACATCCGGGCGCGCTTCACGCGCCAGTTCCGGCTTGATTTCCGGATCCGGGTTGGAACAGGCGAAGACGATCGGATCACGCGCCATGCGTTTGAGATCATCGGCACTGAGCAGGTTGGCGCCCGACAGGCCAACGAATACGTCAGCACCATCCAGCGCCTCGGACAGAGTGCGCTTGTCGGTCTCGTGTGCGAACACGGCCTTGTACTGGTTGAGGTCGTCACGCTTGGAGTGAATGACACCCTTGCGGTCGATCATGAAGATGTTTTCAACCCTGGCGCCCATGCTCACCAGCAGCTTCATGCAGGAGATCGCAGCAGCACCCGCGCCGAGGCAGACAATCTTGGCTTCCGGCAGCGTCTTGCCGGTGATTTCGAGAGCGTTGAGCATGCCGGCAGCCGTGACAATGGCAGTACCGTGCTGATCATCGTGGAACACCGGAATGTCGCACTGCTCGATCAGCGCGCGCTCGATCTCAAAGCACTCGGGCGCCTTGATATCTTCGAGGTTGATGCCACCGAACGTTATGGAGATACGCTTGACGGTATCGATGAACGCCTGCGGGCTCTCGGCGTCGACTTCGATATCGAACACGTCGATACCAGCGAAGCGCTTGAACAGCACGCCCTTGCCTTCCATCACCGGCTTGGAGGCCAGCGGACCCAGGTTACCGAGACCGAGAATGGCGGTGCCGTCAGAAATCACGGCCACCAGATTGCCCTTGCCGGTATAGCGATAGGCCAGCTCAGGATCACGCGCGATCTCACGCACAGGCTCGGCCACACCAGGGCTGTAGGCCAGCGACAGGTCGCGGGCAGTCGCCGTCGGCTTGGTCAGCTCAACGCTGAGTTTTCCGGGACGAGGATTGGCGTGGTATTCAAGCGCGGCGGTTTTCAGATCGGACATGTTCGCTATTCCGCTAGGTGATGTACAACAGGGGCTGGGAGCATACGGCAAAGCCGCCCGCAGCCTCAAGGTCAATCCCCAGAAAGGCTAGTCAAGAATCTTCAGCCATTCGCCGTTTTTGGCCTGCCCGTCCGGGTACAGGCCATTGAGCAGACGCAAGCGTGCAATCGCCTCGTCAGGCTTGCTGCTCTTGCCAATGAAGTCTCGCAACTGCTGACCCGCCTGCAGCTTGACCAGCTTAAGCCGGCGAGGCTCGGCCAGTTTGCGCTCGTCGGCACGCAGCGGCCGGAAGCTCTTGATGACCTGCATGAACGCATCGTCCCAGACCTGCAGCGAACCCTCGCGGACCACGCCGATGAACTGGTAGGCGTGCCGGCCACGCATCACCACCGCCACACGGCGGGATGGGCGCCCCGGCAGAATGCCGACCACCCCGTCCTGCCCCGACAGCGGCAGCTGCTCACGCACCTGCCCGCCCGCCTTGCGCTGCAGGAACTCGGCAGCCGACTCACCCTCGCGAGCATCGCCCAGCGTCATGGCCAGCAGCGCCTGCTCATCGGGGGACTGCCCGAGCAGCACGTCGGGACGATTGTCCAGGGCCCAGCCCTGCGGATAGCGCAGCGTGAAGTTGAGATCACGGTGGTAGAACGCCGACCCGCGCCGCACACCGGTATCCGCCGAATCTCCGAAGGGCAGGCCCTGAATACGCTGCAAATACTCATCGCGCCGAGCCTCCTGACCACTACCCACCGCCAGCGCACTGGCCGGTCCGACTACCTGCTGCAGGCGCGTATCGTGATCGGGGTGCGTATCAAACAGGCCGTGATAGCTGGACGGCGGTTCGGCCTGCCCCTTGGCGCGCGCCTGATCGCGGGCGAAATCGCTCTGCGCCTTGAGCACCTTGACCACCTCGATCATCGCGCGCGGATCGTAGCCACTGCGCGCCAGGTACTGGGCTCCGAGCCCATCGGCCTCCAGCTCCATATCACGGCCATAGCCGCTGACCACCGCACCGCCCAGCACATTGGTGATATCCGCCGCAGCCCCCACACCTGTCCCGATCGCGACGGCCTGCCCGAGAATGCCCCAGGCGGTGGACTGACTCTGCTGGCGCACACTGTGGCGCGCCGTGACATGCCCGACTTCGTGGCCGAGCACAGCCGCCAGCTCGGCCTCGGAATTGAGATAGGCCATCAGTCCGCGGTGAATGTAGATGTAACCGCCCGGCAAGGCGAAGGCGTTGATATCCGGAGAGTCGACCACGGTAAAGCGATAGGCCAGGTTGCTGCGGTGACTGTAACGAGCCACGCGTTCACCCACCTGCTGCACATAGGTCTGCAGCGCCTCGTCGGGGTAGCGCGGGTACTGTTTGGCGATTTCCTGGTTGTACTCACGCCCCATGGCGAGCTCCTGCTGCTCGCTCATCATCACGAAGTCGCTACGCCCGGTTGCCGGATTGACCGCACACCCAACCAGCGACTGCAACAACACCAGGAGACAGACGAGTCCCAACGCTTTCATGGTTGCACCTCCAGCATCCGCGGATGCGATATCTGCAGCAGCCAGCGCGCTTGCCCAGGCTTGAGCCCACCGCGACGCGCCCGATCAATCGCCCAGCCACGTACCTCAATCTCGCGCCCAGTCAGCGCCTCAAGGTCAGCGGCAGCGAAATGCTTCAACTGCTTGCCCGGCACCTGAATCACCAGCGGCCCGACCATTTCCAGCCACAGCCCGCCGCGATTGCGATCAACGCGCTCGACCTTTCCCTGAAGCAGGGCAAAACCACCCTGGGCCAACTGACTGGCCTGTCGTTGCGGACTGCTGCGCCATACACCAACACGCGAGGCACGCGCCTGCTGTTCAGCCTGCGCCTGGCAATCGGCGAGCGCCACATTGGGCGCCAGCGCCACCATGAAGCCCAGCCCCTCGGCGAGCAATTGCTCCTCGAGATTACGGCCACGGGCATCGAAGGCATGCGCCAGCACTCGCCCGTAGTGATCTCGCGCCTGCTGGCCATTGACCAGACGCACACGCTGCCCGCTATGCCTGAGCAGCTCAGCCAGGCGCTGCTGCGCCTTCTGCGCCAGCGGCTCGGCAGGGCGGCCATGATGAGCCAGTTCCGGCGCATTCACGCCGATCAGGCGCACGCTGCGGCCATCCACCAGCTTGAGCGTATCGCCATCCACCGCACGCTCGACGCGCGCCTCCTGACCAGCAGAAGGCTCCAGGCAGACAGCTGCTGCCGCCCCCAGCCAAATCGCAGAAACGAAAAAGGCGCCCACCAGGGACGCCTTTTTCAGCAGCACGGAACAACCCATAAGGTTGCTGCCTTCAGCCCAATTACTTGGTGCCGAACACGCCGAAACGCTGCTTGAAGCGGTCGATACGGCCGCCGGTATCCAGAACTTTCTGCTTACCGGTGTAGAACGGGTGGCACTCGGCGCACACGTCGAGGCTCAGATCCTTGCACAGGGTGGAACGGGTCTTGACCACGTTACCGCAGCTGCAGGTAGCAGTGATTTCGTCGTACTTCGGATGGATGTCCGCTTTCATGATGATTCCTCAGGGCGTGGTGTGCCGCCACCTGGAGTCGTTTCCAGGCACCGCACGGAAAATCGGGCAGCGGATGATACCAGACCACCCGGTCGTTGCAAGCAATGGGCAAATACTGCGCGATAGGCGGACATGCTAGCATCCACGGCCTGTTCGGAGCCTGCCGTGTCCCCCGTGATCCTGCGCCTTGCCCTGCCTTCGCCACTGCGACGGCTGTTCGATTACCTGCCACCTGCCGGCGTGCCCGCCGCCCTGCAGCCCGGCATGCGCCTGCGCGTCCCCTTTGGCCGGCGCGAGATCATCGGCATCCTCGTAGAACTGACGACGCACTCCGAAGTACCGGCCGACAAGCTGCGCCCGGCCCTGCAACTGCTGGATCGCCAACCACCGCTGCCGGCCAGCCTGTTCAAGCTCAGCCTGTGGGCCGCGCAGTACTACCAGCACAGCCTCGGCGACACCTTCGCCTGGGCCCTGCCAACCCTGCTGCGCCAGGGCGAGCCGGCCGAGACGCGCATCGAGCGCATCTGGCATGTCAGCCCCGGCGCGCAGCTGGATGACCCGCGCCTGAGTCGCGCCCCGCGTCAGCTCGAGGCCCTGCGCGCCCTCAGCCAACACCCCCATGGTGTGCCCCAGGCCTTGCTGGAGCGCCTGCAGCTCAACCGCGACAGCCTCAAGCTGCTGCTCGACAAAGGCCTGATCCACATCGAAGAGCGCCGCCAGGCACCGGCCGAGCGGCACGGCGCCTGGCTAGCCCAGGCCGAACTGCCACTCAACGACGAGCAGCGCCGCGCCTTCGAGGCCGTTCGCGCCGGCTTTGGCCAGTTCCACTGCGCCCTGCTGGCCGGCGTCACCGGCAGCGGCAAGACCGAGGTCTACCTGCAACTGATCCGCGAAACCCTGGAGGCCGGCAAGCAGGCACTGGTGCTGATTCCGGAGATCAACCTGGGGCCGCAGACCCTGGAGCGCTTCGCCCGTCGCTTCAATGCGCGCATCGTCCTGCTGCACTCGGCCCTGACCGATCGCGAGCGCCTGGATGCCTGGCTGGCCGCCCGCGATGGCGCCGCCGACATCGTTATCGGCACAAGGTCTGCGCTATTCACCCCGCTGAAGAATCCGGGCCTGATCATCGTCGATGAAGAACACGATGCCTCCTATAAACAGCAGGAAGGCCTGCGCTACCACGCCCGCGACCTGGCCGCCGTACGTGCGAGACTGGAGAACATTCCGCTGCTACTTGGCTCAGCCACCCCGGCCCTGGAGTCGCTGCACAATGCCCAGAGCGGCCGCTATGCCCTACTCCGCCTGAACCAGCGCGCCGGCCATGCCCAGCCTCCGCGCTTCATTCGCCTCGACATCAAGAGCCTGCCGCTCGACTCGGGCATCTCCGGCCCGCTGCAACAGGCCATCCGCCAGACCCTCGAAGCCGGTCAGCAGGTGCTGGTCTTCCTCAACCGACGCGGCTTTGCCCCGACCCTGCTTTGCCACGACTGCGGCTGGATGAGCCAGTGCCCGCGCTGCGACGCGCGCATGACCTACCACCAGCGTAGCCGCGAGCTGCGCTGCCACCATTGCGATCACCGCGAGCGCCCGCCAGCCCAGTGCCCGAAGTGCAATCACCTCGACCTGCGCCCGGTCGGCGCCGGCACCGAGCGCGCCGAGGAACGCCTGAGCACCCTGTTCCCGGACACCGAGGTACTACGCATCGACCGCGACAGCACCTCGCGCAAGGGCAGCATGGACCGCCTGTTCCAGCGCATCCAGCATGGCGAACCGTGCATCCTCATCGGTACGCAGATGCTCGCCAAGGGCCACCACTTCCCGCGCGTCACCCTGGTGGCGGTACTGGATGCCGACGGCGGCCTGTTCTCGGCCGACTTCCGCGCCAGCGAACGCATGGCCCAACAGATCATCCAGGTCGCCGGCCGCGCCGGCCGCGCCGAGATGCCCGGCAAGGTGGTGGTGCAGACGCACCTGGCCGACCATCCGTTGCTCGTGCAGCTGACCGAGCAGGGATACTTTGCCTTCGCCGAGCAGGCCCTGAGCGAGCGGCGCGGCGCGGGCCTGCCGCCCTTCGCCCATCTCGCCCTGCTGCGCGCCGACGCCCATCAGCCGGGCCAGGCCGAAGCCTTCCTCGACCACGCCTGCAGCCTGGCCGAGCAGATGCGCGATGAACTGAAACTGGAGACGGTCGAACTGCTCGGCCCGGTACCCGCGCCGATGGAACGCCGCGCCGGCCGCCACCGCGCCCAGCTGCTGCTGCAGGCGGGCAACCGCGCCACTCTGCACCGCCTGCTGACGCCCTGGCTGCAGGCCCTGGAGCAGTTGCCGGGCAGCCGCAGCGTGCGCTGGTCGATCGACGTCGACCCGCTCGACCTGTTCTGAGTCGCCACCATTCCCCCCTGAGCGGTTGGCAAGGCCACGACTGCCGCGGATAATGCCCGGTTTGCGACCCGCACGGCCGACCGAGCAGACCATGAAAGACAGCATTCGCCACCTGATCCAGCAAGCCCTGACCCGCCTCACCGCCGACGGCGTACTGCCCGAAGGCCTGAGTCCGGTGATTCAGGTGGAGAACACCAAGGACAAGAGCAACGGCGACTTCGCCAGCAACATCGCCATGATGCTGGCCAAGCCTGCCGCCATGAAGCCGCGCGATCTGGCCGAAAAGCTGGTCGCCGCCCTGCCGGCCGACAGCCAGATCAGCAAGGTTGAAATCGCCGGCCCGGGCTTTCTCAACTTCTTCCAGAACAGCGACGCCCTAGCCCAGCGTCTGGAGGCCGCGCTGGCCGACGACAAACTCGCCGTGCGCAAGAGCAGCCCGGCGCAGCGCGTGGTGGTCGATCTTTCCTCGCCCAACCTGGCCAAGGAGATGCACGTCGGTCACCTGCGCTCGACCATCATCGGCGACGGCGTCGCCCGCGTGCTGGAGTTCCTCGGCGACACAGTGATTCGCCAGAACCACGTGGGCGACTGGGGCACCCAGTTCGGCATGCTGCTGGCCTACCTGGAGGAAAATCCGGCAGCCGCCGAAAGCGAGCTGTCCGACCTCGAGCAGTTCTACCGCGCCGCCAAGAAGCGCTTCGACGACTCGGCCGAGTTTGCCGACCGCGCCCGCGAGCTGGTGGTTCAGCTGCAGGCCGGTGACGAGGACTGCCTGCGCCTGTGGAACCGCTTCAACGACATATCCCTGTCGCACTGTCAGAAGGTCTACGACCGCCTGGGCGTCAAGCTATCGATGGCCGACGTCAAGGGCGAGAGCGCCTACAATGCCGACCTGCCGGGCATCGTCGAGGCCCTGCGGGCAAAAGGCCTGCTCAGCGAGAGCGAAGGCGCCCAGTGCGTGTTCATGGACGAGTTCAAGAACGCCGAGGGCAACCCGCTGCCGGTCATCGTGCAAAAAGCCGGCGGCGGCTACCTGTACGCCACCACCGACCTTGCCGCCATGCGCTACCGCAGCCAGCAGCTGCAGGCCGACCGCGCCCTGTACTTCGTCGACCAGCGTCAGGCCCTGCACTTCCAGATGGCCTTCGAGGTCGCCCGCCGCGCCGATTTCGTGCATGACGGCATGCAGCTGGAGCACATGGGTTTCGGCACCATGAACGGCGCCGACGGCCGCCCGTTCAAGACCCGCGACGGCGGCACAGTGAAGCTGATCGACCTGCTCGACGAAGCCGAAGAGCGCGCCTACAGTCTGGTCAAGAGCAAGAACCCGGACCTCGCCGAGGACGAACTGCGCAGCATCGCCCGCGCCGTAGGCATCGGCGCAGTGAAGTACGCTGACCTGTCCAAGCACCGCACCAGCGACTACAGCTTCAACTTCGAGCTGATGCTGAGCTTCGAGGGCAACACCGCACCCTACCTGCTGTACGCCTACACCCGCGTGGCCAGCGTGTTCCGCAAGCTGGGTCAGGGCATCGAGAGCATCGGCGGCCAGATCAGCCTGCAGGCCGAACAGGAACAGGCCCTGGGCGGCAAGCTCGCGCAGTTCGGCGAGCTGCTCAATAGCGTCGCCGACAAGGGCACCCCGCACCTGCTGTGCAACTACCTGTATGACCTCGCCGGCCTGTTCTCCAGCTTTTACGAGAACTGCCCGATCCTCTCCAGCGAAGACGAAGCCGTGCGCAACAGCCGCCTACGCCTGGCCGCACTGACCGGCCGCACCCTCAAGCAGGGCCTGGAGCTGCTCGGCCTGCAGCCGCTGGAGCGCATGTAAGTGAGCGCCAAGAAAAAGCCCGCTCCCAAACGCGGCGCCAGCCGCTATCAGGCACCGGCGAAGAAGCCGGTACCGGGCTGGGTGTGGATGGTCTGCGGCCTGGTGATCGGCGGCTTCATCGCCTTCCTCATGCA
The DNA here is from genome assembly GCF_014207935.1 of Pseudomonas fluvialis. Classification (GTDB taxonomy): domain Bacteria; phylum Pseudomonadota; class Gammaproteobacteria; order Pseudomonadales; family Pseudomonadaceae; genus Aquipseudomonas; species Aquipseudomonas fluvialis_A. The sequence continues at coordinate 448,181 of NZ_JACHLL010000001.1, forward strand.
GTTGGAACCTGGCCGCAAGGATATCCAGCGCGAAACCGCCGAGAGCAAGAAGGCCTCCAGCGAACGCCCGCAGCCGAGCACGCCGGCCACCACGCCGCAACCGGTCAAGCCCAAGTACGACTTCTATACCCTGCTCCCGGAATCCCAGGTCGAAGTCCCAGCGGGAGCCATTCCCGAAGAGCAAAAGCCCAGCACGGCACCCGTGCCGCTGACGCCCGAACAGGAAGCCGAGCGCGCTCTGGCGCTGCTGGAAGGTCGCGAACCACCGAAAATCACGCCACCGGCCGCCACGCCAGAGGCCGACAAAGCGGTCACAGACAAGACTGCAGCACCGGTAGAAGCCGCCAAGGCAGCTCCGAGCACGCAGTTCTTCCTGCAGGCCGGTTCGTTCCGCAACCAGAACGATGCCGACAAACTGCGCGCACAGATCATCCTACTCGGGCAGAACGTGCAGATCGAATCCGGCAAGGTCCGCGAGGAAACCTGGCACCGCGTGCTGGTTGGCCCCTACGCCAGTCGCGAGCAGCTGGCGAGCGCGCAGAAGCAGCTGGCCGGCAACGGTTTCAGCAATCTGCTGTTACAGCAGCGTCAGAGCCGCTGAGCAGGTTTTTCCGGCGCCCCGGTTGAAAAGCCCGGGCGCCTCCCCCATCTGAGTCTCTATTCGGGCCAACCGGCCCAGTAGCGCGGAGACTCTCCCCTTGACCACCATCGTTTCAGTGCGGCGCCATGGCAAAGTCGTCATGGGCGGCGACGGCCAGGTATCCCTCGGCAACACCGTGATGAAAGGCAACGCCAAGAAGGTGCGCCGCCTCTATCATGGCCAGGTGATTGCCGGATTCGCCGGCGCCACGGCCGACGCCTTTACCCTGTTCGAGCGCTTCGAAGGGCAGTTGGAAAAGCATCAGGGCCATCTGGTGCGTGCCGCCGTCGAGCTGGCAAAGGACTGGCGCACCGACCGCAGCCTGAGCCGCCTGGAAGCCATGTTGGCGGTGGCCAACAAGGATGCCTCGCTGATCATCACCGGCAACGGTGACGTGGTCGAACCCGAGCACGGCCTGATCGCCATGGGTTCCGGCGGTGGTTTCGCCCAGGCTGCCGCCCTGGCCCTGCTGCAGAAAGGCGGCGACGAACTGTCCGCCCGCGAGATCGCCGAAACCGCCCTGAACATCGCCGGCTCCATCTGCGTGTTCACCAACCAGAATCTGACGCTTGAGGAGCTGGATTCGGCCGTCTGAGCCGCCTCCGCCGGAGCCCCGCCATGTCCATGACACCCCGCGAAATCGTTTCCGAACTGGATCGCCACATCATTGGCCAGGACGACGCCAAGCGCGCCGTGGCCATAGCCCTGCGCAACCGCTGGCGGCGCATGCAGCTACCCGCCGAGCTGCGCCAGGAAGTCACGCCGAAGAACATTCTGATGATTGGCCCCACCGGCGTCGGCAAGACCGAAATCGCCCGCCGCCTGGCCAAACTGGCCAATGCGCCGTTCCTCAAGGTCGAAGCCACCAAGTTCACCGAGGTCGGCTATGTCGGCCGCGATGTCGAATCGATCATCCGTGACCTGGCCGATGCCGCGCTGAAGATGCTGCGTGAGCAGGAAGTGCAGAAAGTCAGCTTCCGCGCCGAAGACGCCGCCGAAGAACGCATCCTCGATGCCCTCCTGCCGCCAGCCCGCGCCGGTTTCGGCGAGGAGCCGGTACGCGAGGACAGCAACACCCGCCAGCTGTTCCGCAAGCGCCTGCGCGAAGGCCAGCTGGACGACAAGGAAATCGACATCGAGGTGGCCGACTCGCCCATGGGCGTTGAAATCATGTCGCCACCGGGCATGGAGGAAATGACCAGCCAGCTGCAGAACCTGTTCTCCGGCATGGCCAAGGGCAAGAAGAAGAGCCGCAAGCTCAAGGTCAAGGAAGCCTTCAAGCTGATCCGTGACGAGGAAGCCGCCCGCCTGGTCAACGAGGAAGAACTCAAGGCCAAGGCCCTGGAAGCGGTGGAGCAACACGGCATCGTGTTTATCGACGAGATCGACAAGGTGGCCAAGCGCGGCAATGTCGGCGGCGCCGATGTCTCCCGCGAAGGCGTGCAGCGTGACCTGCTGCCGCTGATCGAAGGCTGCACGGTCAATACCAAGCTGGGCATGGTCAAGACCGACCACATCCTGTTCATCGCCTCCGGCGCCTTCCACCTGAGCAAGCCCAGCGATCTGGTACCGGAGCTGCAGGGCCGTCTGCCGATCCGCGTCGAACTCAAGGCTCTGTCGCCGCAGGACTTCGAGCGCATCCTCACCGAACCGCACGCCGCCCTGACCGAACAGTACCGCGAGCTGCTGAAGACCGAAGGACTGAACATCGAGTTCGCCGCCGACGGCATCCAGCGCCTGGCGCAGATCGCCTGGCAGGTCAACGAGAAGACCGAGAACATCGGTGCCCGCCGCCTGCACACCCTGCTCGAGCGTCTGCTCGAAGAGGTCTCGTTCAGTGCCGCCGATCTGGCCAGCCAGCACCTCGAGGCGCCGATCCGCATCGACGCGGGCTACGTCAACAGCCACCTCGGCGAGCTGGCGCAGGACGAAGACCTGTCGCGCTACATTCTCTGACCCTCTGCGAGAACGGGACGGGCAACCGTCCCGCCGGCCCATGCCCAAGATCCCCAGCGCCATCCAGCTGCACAAGGCCTCACGCACCCTCGACCTGAGCTACAGCAGCGAGCACTACTCCCTCAGTGCCGAACTGTTGCGTGTGCACTCCCCTTCGGCCGAGGTACAGGGGCACGGCCAGCCGATCCTGCAGTACGGCAAGCAGAACGTTGCCCTGCTGAAGATCGAACCGGCCGGCAACTATGCGCTCAAGCTGACCTTCGACGACGGCCACGACAGCGGCCTGTACACCTGGGACTACCTGTATCAGTTGGCCACTCGTCAGGCCGAGCTGTGGAGCGATTACCTGGCGCAGCTGGAAGCCGCCGGCAAGTCACGCAACCCGGACGAATCCGTGGTGCGCCTGATGCTCTGAAGCGGTGCCTGCGGCTGCTTGCCGCACCCTCTACGCCCAAGGTTAGGGCGCATTTTCTAAAGTCCCTTGCAATACTCGCCGCCAAACAAACACCGGCGTAAACGCTTGCGTGATCTGTAAAACTCGGGTAACCAGAAGGTGGCAGGCTCCATGCATTGGCCCAACCAATGCCACCGCAAGGCGGAGCCTGCTCCGTCACACGTCAACCCGAGCAGTACCAGGTCCATGACCGCTGTGTCCGAGACACAGTCGCACGCCGGTATCAGTCTCTGGACAATGGAGCGTCGTAGATGACCAACAAGAATAATGACCTGCCACAACAGGCGGCTGAAAGCACCCTTGGCCTCAACCCGGTAATCGGATTTCGTGGCAAGGACATCCTCACCTCGGCGCGCATGGTCCTCATGCAGGCGCTGAAACAACCTATTCACAGTACCAAGCACGTTGCTCGCTTCGGCCTGCAACTCAAAGACGTGGTGCTGGGCAGCTCTGAGCTGAGGCCGGAAAGCGATGATCGTCGCTTCACCGACCCGGCCTGGAGCCAGAATCCCCTGTACAAGCGCTACATGCAGACCTACCTCGCCTGGCGCAAGGAACTGCACGACTGGATCGACACCAGCTCGCTGTCCGAACAGGACACCAGCCGCGCGCACTTCGTCATCAGTCTGATGACCGAAGCCATGTCGCCGACCAATACCCTGGCCAACCCGGCTGCGGTCAAGCGCTTCTTCGAGACCGGCGGCAAGAGCCTGCTCGACGGCCTGTCGCATCTGGCCAAGGACCTGGTCAACAACGGCGGCATGCCGAGCCAGACCGACATGACTGCGTTCGAGGTGGGCAAGAGCCTGGCCACCACCGAAGGCGCCGTGGTCTTCCGCAACGAAGTGCTCGAACTGATCCAGTACAAGCCGGTCACCGAGCAGGTACTGAGCCGCCCGCTGCTGGTGGTGCCGCCGCAGATCAACAAGTTCTACGTCTTCGACCTGTCGCCGGAGAAGAGCCTGGCGCGTTTCTGCCTGCGCAATGGCCTGCAAACCTTCATCGTCAGCTGGCGCAACCCGACCAAGGCTCACCGCGAGTGGGGCCTGTCGACCTACATCGAGGCGCTCAAGGAAGCCATCGATGTGGTCTGCTCCATCACCGGCAGCCCGGACATCAACACCCTTGGAGCCTGCTCAGGCGGCGTCACCACCGCAGCCCTGCTCGGCCACTTTGCCGCTACGGGCGTGAACAAGATCAATGCGGTCACGCAGATGGTCAGCGTGCTCGACTTCACCCTGGACACCCAGGTCGCCCTGTTCGCCGACGAGAAAACCCTGGAAGCCGCCAAACGCCGCTCCTACCAATCCGGCGTACTGGAAGGCAAGGACATGGCCAAGGTGTTCGCCTGGATGCGTCCGAACGATCTGATCTGGAACTACTGGGTCAACAACTACCTGCTCGGCAATGAGCCGCCGGTGTTCGACATCCTCTACTGGAACAACGACACCACGCGCCTGCCGGCCGCCTTCCACGGCGAATTGGTGGAGATGTTCAAGACCAACCCGCTGCTGCGCGCCAATGCCCTTGAGGTGTGCGGCACGCCGATCGACCTCTCCAAGGTCACCAGCGACCTTTACTGCGTGGCGGGCACCACCGACCACATCACCCCGTGGGAGGCCTGCTACAAATCGGCCCTGCTGTCCGGTGGCAAGGTCGAGTTCGTGCTGTCCAACAGCGGCCATATCCAGAGCATCCTCAACCCGCCGGGCAACCCCAAGGCACGCTTCATGACCGGTGAGGACATGCCCAGCGATCCCAAGCTGTGGCAGGAACGCGCTACCAAGCATGCCGACTCTTGGTGGCTGCACTGGCAGAAGTGGATCACCGCGCGCTCCGGCGAAAGCAAGAAAACGCCCAGCAGCCTGGGCAACAAGAAGTACCCGGCCGGCGAAGCTGCGCCCGGTACCTACGTGCACGAGCGCTAAGCACTCGTGACGGTCACTGCGGCACCCGGACGTGCCGCCTCGCTCACTGTCCGACCTGAGGTCGGACAGTGCTGCGCCGGGTTCCATACCGGCGTTAACGGGAAACGGTCCGGATGATCGTGACCCCACGGTTTACTGGATAGGCCAAGCGTATGCCGCAACCATTTGTTTTCCGCACCATCGAACTGGGCGATCAGACCATCCGCACCGCCGTTCGACCGGGCAACGGCAGCATGACTCCGCTGCTGATTTTCAACGGCATCGGCGCCAACCTGGAACTGGTCATGCCCTTCGTCAAGGCACTCGATCCGGACCTGGAAGTGATTGCCTTCGACGTACCCGGCGTGGGCGGCTCCTCGACGCCCGGAACGCCCTTCCGATTCCCTGGCCTGGCCAAGCTGGCCGCGCGCATGCTCGACTACCTCGACTACGGCCAGGTCAATGCGATTGGCGTGTCCTGGGGCGGTGCACTGGCGCAGCAGTTTGCCTATGACTACCCAGAGCGCTGCAAGAAGCTGATTCTCGCCGCCACCGCCGCCGGCGCCATCATGGTGCCGGGCAAGCCCAAGGTGCTGCTGCGCATGGCTAGCCCCCGGCGCTACATCCAACCGTCCTATGGCGTACACATCGCCGGCGACATCTACGGCGGCGCCTTCCGCCGCGATCCTAGCCTGGCCCTGGCACACGCCAGCAAGGTGCGCTCATCGGGCAAGCTCGGCTACTACTGGCAGCTGTTCGCCGGCCTCGGCTGGACCAGCTTCCACTGGCTGCACCGGATCAAGCAGCCAACCCTGGTGCTGGCAGGCGACGACGACCCGATCATCCCACTGATCAACATGCGCATGCTGGCCTGGCGCATTCCCAACTCGGAACTGCACATCATCGATGACGGCCACCTGTTCCTGGTCACCCGCGCCGAAACCGTGGCGCCGATCATCATGAAATTCCTCGCTGAAGAGCGAAAACGTGCAGTAATGCACCCTCAGCCGCACAGTCTGCCCAACCACTGAGCGTCAATTGATCTACGCTAGCCAACCTACCTGCCCGATCCTTGGGCAGGTTGTTCCGGTCGGCTCCGTTTCCGCACACTAAGCCTGCCTTGCCTCCCGCGCGCGGTTGTCTGGAATGCACCTCTAGCGCGACGGGTATGAACCTTGCTGTAACGACCTGTCTGCCCGGTTTGACAACGGAGTGTTGCCCCCATGCACGACATATCAGCAGAAACTCGACCTGCTGCTGCGCAGAGTTACCTGACGACCCATGACGCCGTGGCCGGCCTGCATCGCCGCGACCTGCTATCGACCCTCAAGCTGCTGGCCCTGCAGGGCGTACGCCAGCCGCTGCACAGCGCCCGCCACAGCCTTCGCTTGGGCCAGCAACTGGGCAAGGTACTGCTGGGCGACACACCCTTCGCTATCGACCCGCACGACAGTCGCTTCCAGGATCCCTCCTGGCGCCTCAACCCCTTCTACCGCCGCTCGCTGCAGGCCTATCTGGCCTGGCAGAGCCAGCTCGGCGCCTGGGTGGATGGCAGCAATCTCGAGGAGGGCGACCGCAGTCGTGCGCGCTTCATTCTTTCCGTGCTCACCGACGCCCTGGCACCGAGCAATACCCTGCTCAATCCGCTGGTGGTCAAGGAAGTCTTCAATACCGGCGGCATGAACCTGCTCAACGGTCTGCAGCACCTGTATGACGACTGGCTTAACAACGACGGCATGCCCAGCCAGGTCAGCAAGCATGCCTTCGAGGTCGGCCGCAATCTGGCCTGCACGCCGGGCAATGTGGTGTTTCGCAACGAGCTGCTGGAGCTGATCCAGTACAAACCGATGAGCGAAAAGCAGTACCCACGCCCCCTGCTGATCGTGCCGCCGCAGATCAACAAGTTCTATATCTTCGACCTCAGTCCGGACAAGAGCTTCATTCAGTACGCCCTGAAAAACGGCCTGCAGGTCTTTGCCATTTCCTGGCGCAACCCGGATGCCCGGCACCGCGAGTGGGGCCTGTCGACCTACGTACAGGCGATCGAAGAAGCCAGCGATGCCTGCCGCGCCATCACCGGCAGCAAGGAGGTCAACCTGGTCGGCGCCTGCGCCGGCGGCCTCACTGTGGCGGCACTGCAGGGCCACCTGCAGGCCAAGCGCCAGCTGCGCAAGGTCGCCAGCTGCACCTACCTGGTCAGCCTGCTGGATGCGCAGATGGACTCCCCCGCCAGCCTTCTGGTGGATGAGCAGACTCTGGAGTCGGCCAAGCGCCGCTCTTACCAGCGTGGCGTGCTGGATGGCCGCGACATGAGCCGGGTGTTTGCCTGGATGCGTCCCAACGATCTGGTGTGGAACTACTGGATCAACAACTACCTGCTGGGCAAGCAGCCACCTGCCTTCGATATTCTCTACTGGAACAACGATAACACCCGTCTGCCCGCCGCCCTGCATGGCGACCTGCTGGACATCTTCAAGTACAACCCGCTCAACCATGCTGGCGGCCTGGAGGTGTGTGGCACCCCCGTCGATCTGCACAAGGTCAACGTCGACAGCTTCACCGTGGCTGGCATCAACGACCACATCACGCCCTGGCCGGCGGTGTACCGCTCAATGCAACTGCTCGGAGGCCAGGCGCAGTTCGTGCTGTCCAACAGCGGCCATATCCAGAGCATCCTCAATCCGCCAGGCAACCCCAAGGCCACCTATTTCGAAGGCGGCACGCAGAGTGCCGACCCGCAGGCCTGGCAGGCGCAAGCCAATCGCCACGCCGGCAGTTGGTGGCCGCAATGGCTGTCCTGGATCCAGCAGCGTTCCGGCGAAGCACAGGCGACCAGCACCCAGCTCGGCAACGCGCAGTACCCACCCATGGAGGAGGCTCCCGGCACTTACGTGCACGTACGCTGAACTCTTCGCCGTATTCCGCAGCGAGGCTACACGGGTTATCGTGCGGCTTCCTGCGGCACCATAAGAACAAGCAATGAAGACACGCGACCGCATCCTCGAATGCGCCCTGCAGCTGTTCAACGAGCAGGGCGAGCCGAACGTCACCACGCTGGAAATTGCCACCGAGATGGGCATCAGCCCCGGCAATCTCTATTACCACTTTCATGGCAAGGAGCCGCTGATCCTTGCCCTGTTCGAGCGCTTCCACAATGAGCTGGCACCGCTGCTCAACCCGCCGGCAGATGCCCGCCTGGACGTCGAGGACTACTGGCTGTTCCTGCACCTGATCGTCGAGCGCCTGGCCCAGTACCGTTTCCTCTTCCAAGACCTGTCCAACCTGGCCAGCCGTCTGCCCAAGCTGGCGCATGGCATCCGCCTGTGGCTCAACGTGCTCAAGCGCACCCTGGCCTCGTTGCTCGCACGCCTGCAGGCCGACGATCAGCTCAACAGCAACACCCAGGCACTCGGTCAACTGGTCGAGCAGATCACCCTGACCTTGCTGTTCTCGCTGGATTACCAACGCATCATCGGTGCTCCCGGCGAGAGCCAGCTGGTGGTCTATCAAGTGATGATGCTAGTTGCCCCGCATCTCAAGCCAGAGCCCAGGGCGGCGGCAGAACGCCTGGCGCAGCGCTACCTGGAAGCCTGATTCACAGGCACAAAAAAGCCCGGCCGAAGCCGGGCTTTTTCTTCGACAGAGCGAGCGCTTAGGAAGCGCTGCTCGGCGTTACCGGAGCAGCCGGTGCGGCAGCGGCCGGGGCAGCAGCCGGAGCCACGGCGGGCTTGGCAGCGGCGGCCGGAGCAGCCTTCTTCACCGCCGGCTTGGCAGCAGGCTTGGCGGCCGGCTTAGCGGCTGGTTTGGCAGCAGCTTTGACCGGAGCCTTGGCAACCGGCTTGGCAGCGGCTTTTGCCGGTGCTTTGGCAGGAGCCTTGGCAGCAGCAGGCTTGGCGGCCACTTTCTTCGGCGCCGGTTTGACGTCCTTGACAGATACGCCAGTCAGCTTCTCAATCTGCTTGGTCAGGGTATCCACCTTGGCCTGCAGCGATTTCACTTCATTGCGGCTCGGTACGCCGAGACGGGAAATGGCGCTGTTCAGACGCTTGTCGAAAGCCTCTTCCAGCTCGCTCCACTTGCCCAGCGCCTTGTCCTTGACCTCTTCAACCTTGGACTTGGCGTTGTCGACGGAAGACTTGACCACGTCTACCTGCTTGCCGACTTCGCTCTTGGCCTGTTTCTCGGCCTTTTCGCCGTCCTTGACCAGACCATCGAACAGCTTGGTGCCGTCCTTGCTGACCTTGGAATAGGCACCCAGGCCTGCCAACCAGATCTGACGGGAGTACTTCTCGATCTCGCCGACCCAGGAAGTGTTTTCTTTCTCGACTTTCTTCTTGCCAGCCATCCTGCTCTCCTTATTTGTTACGCGAGGCGTGCTCGAGCAATGCGCTCAACTCATCGAGCTTAGCAGACAGTGCCGTAACGTCCTTTTTGGACGGGATACCGAGACGGTTCAGGGCGCTGGCCACGCGTGCGTCGAAGGCTTTCTCGACCTTGTCGAGCTGTACTTCAACCTTTTCCTTCACGCTGGAAACGCCGGTCTTGACGGTATCGTTCGCCGCTTCGACCTGCTCGGTCACCAGTTTCTTGCCTTGCTTCTCGACGCTTTCGCCGGACTTGATCAGGTCTTTCAGGTAATCAGCACCTTCCTGACCTGCTTTGGAGTATGCGCCCAGACCCGCGAGCCAGATTTGACGTGCCGCATGCTTCACGTCGGTCAGCAGGGTAGCTTTCTCTTCAACTTTCTTCGCAGCAACTTTAGCCATGATTCACCTCACGTTCTAAGTGGCGGGATAAACGCCCCCGGAGTGGGGAGTTGTAGGCAAGTTAGCGAGGAAAATTAGAAACCGCATACTAGGATGCACAAATGCCGCTTAACTCTTGAGCGACTGATCCAGCGTGCGCTCGATTTCCGCCTTGATCGATCCGCCCAGCGCGGAGAGCAGCAAGCCCAGATTGAGGCGCACCCGCACCAGATCAGCCGCCACTTCGATGCTGCCATCGGCACCGCTGCGCTTGAACTCCAGCGTGTTGCCGGCCCAGCGATAACGCACGTCGTACTCGCTGGCCAGGCGCTCGGCGAGCTGTTCTGCCTTGGCCCGTGCGGCCTCCAGTCCCAGGTTGTGCGGGCGTTCAACGGTGATGCGTGCCATGTCTGCTCCAGCTGCGGCATTGAGTCGCCCCACTCTACCAGCCCGGCGCCAGGCGGGCACCCCGTGCAGCACCCGCCAAGACAAAGCCACGGCGCAGGTTTAGAATGGCGCGCGATCTTTATCCGGTGAGAGCGACATGAGCGACCCGCGCAAGGCCCCAGAGCAGGAACCCACCACCCATTTCGGCTTCCAGGACGTCCCGGAAAGCCAGAAGGCGCAGAAAGTGGCTGAGGTGTTCCATTCCGTCGCCGCCAAGTACGACCTGATGAACGATGTGCTGTCCGGCGGCATGCACCGCCTGTGGAAGCGCTTCACCATCGAACTGTCCGGCGTGCGTCCGGGCAACCGCGTGCTGGATATTGCCGGCGGCACCGGCGACCTAGCTCGCCAGTTCTCCCGCCTGGTCGGTCCGACTGGCGAGGTGGTGCTGGCCGACATCAACGAGTCGATGCTCAAGGTCGGCCGCGACCGCCTGCTCGACAAGGGCGTCGCCGGCAACGTGCAGTTCGTCCAGGCCGATGCCGAGAAACTGCCGTTCCCCGACAACCACTTCGACGTGGTCACCATCGCCTTCGGCCTGCGCAACGTCACCCACAAAGACGATGCCATTCGCTCCATGCTGCGCGTGCTCAAGCCGGGCGGGCGCCTGCTGGTGCTGGAGTTCTCCAAGCCGGGCAACAAGCTGCTGGCCAAGGCCTACGACACCTACTCGTTCTCCTTCATGCCGCTGGCCGGCAAGCTGATCACCAACGACGCCGACAGCTACCGCTACCTGGCCGAGTCGATCCGCATGCATCCGGACCAGGAAACCCTCAAGGGCATGATGACCGAGGCAGGCTTCGAGCGCGTGACCTACCACAACATGACTGGCGGAATCGTCGCCCTGCACCGCGGCATCAAGCCCTGAGGCCACGCCCATGCTGACCCAGGCTCTGCTGGCGGGAGTGGAAAGTGGCATCAACCGCGTGCTGACACTAGATGCCACGGCGCTGCCGCGTCTGGCCCCGCTGAGCGGCAAGGTGCTGGCGGTACACTGCAGCAGCCCGGCCATGAGCCTCTACCTGCTGCCGGATGTCGACGGCCTGCACCTGGCCAGCCAGTGGCACGGCGAGATCAGCTGCAGCCTGCAGGCACCGGCCAGCAGCCTAGTGCGCCTTGCCCTGAGTCAGAACAAGACCGCCATCCTGCACCAGCTGGACGTCGAGCTGAGCGGCGACAGCGCCGCCCTGATGACCCTGGCCGGCATCCTTCAGGATCTGGAACTTGACTGGGAGTACGAGCTGAGCCGCTGGCTCGGCCCGGTGGCCAGTCAGCTGGTCGGCAGCCATGTGCGCAGCCGTCTCAGCTGGGCCAGCCAGAGCGCCGGCAGCCTGCGCCAGAACCTGGCCGACTACCTCAGTGAAGAAGCCCGCAGCCTGGTCGGCCAGCGTGAAGCCGAAGCCCGCTTTGCCGAACTCGACCAGCTCAAGCTGGCCCTCGACCGTCTCGACGCGCGCATTGAGCGCCTCGTTCACAGAAGCACACCGAAAGCATGAAGCTGCTCGCCGTTCGCCGCCTGCTGCGCATCCAGCGCGTGGTCATCCGTTATCAGCTCGACGAGCTGCTGTTCGCCCTGCACCTGCCCCTGTGGATGCGCGTGCTCGGCGCCCTGCTGCCGTGGCGCTGGCTGCCGCGCAAGCCCCTGGCCCTGACCCGCGGCGAACGCCTGCGCCTGGCGCTGGAGGATCTGGGCCCGATCTTCATCAAGTTCGGCCAGCTGCTCTCCACCCGCCGCGACCTGCTGCCGCCGGATATCGCCGACGAACTGGCCAGACTGCAGGATCAGGTGCCGCCCTTCCCCGCCGCCGAGTCGGTGGCGCGCATTGAGCAGCAACTGGGCGCCAAGGTCGGTGACGTCTTCGCCCGCTTCGAAACCGAACCCATGGCCTCGGCCTCGATCGCTCAGGTGCACGCCGCAACACTGAAGAGTGGCGAGGAAGTGGTGGTCAAGGTGATCCGCCCGAACCTGCGCCCGACCATCCGTCAGGATCTCGCCTGGCTGTTTCTGCTCGCCCGACTGGCCGAGAAAGCCTCCGCCGAAGCCCGCCGCCTGCGCCCGGTGGAAGTAGTCAGCGACTACGAGAAGACCATCTTCGACGAACTCGACCTGCTCCGCGAAGCCGCCAACGCCAGCCAGCTACGGCGCAACTTCGACGGTTCACCGCTGCTCTACGTGCCGCAGGTGCACTGGGACCTGTGCCGGCCCAAGGTGCTGGTGATGGAGCGCATCTACGGCATACAGGTCACCGACCTGGCGACCCTGGCCGATCAGCGCACCGACATGAAACTGCTGGCCGAACGCGGCGTGGAAATCTTCTTCACCCAGGTGTTCCGCGACAGCTTCTTCCACGCCGACATGCACCCCGGCAACATCTTCGTCAGCACCCGCACGCCGTGGAACCCGCAGTACATCGCCATCGACTGCGGCATCATCGGCAGCCTGACACCGGAAGATCAGGACTACCTGGCGCGCAACCTGATCGCCTTCTTCAAGCGCGACTACCGCAAGGTTGCCCAGCTGCACATCGATTCGGGCTGGGTGCCGGCCGACACCAAGGTCAACGACTTCGAAGCCGCGATCCGCACCGTGTGCGAACCGATCTTCGAAAAGCCGCTGAAGGACATCTCCTTCGGCCAGCTGCTGCTGCGCCTGTTTCAGACCGCGCGCCGCTTCAACATGGAAATCCAGCCGCAACTGGTACTGCTGCAGAAGACCCTGCTCAACATCGAAGGGCTCGGCCGCCAGCTGTACCCGGACCTCGACCTGTGGAGCACGGCCCAACCCTTCCTCGAACGCTGGATGCGCGAGCGCATCAGCCCGCTGCAGCTGCTGCGCAACCTGCAGAGCCAGGCCGAGCAGGTGCCGCACCTGTCGCAGATGGCCCGCGACACTCTGGAGCGGCTCAGTCTGCCTGCCAGTGCGCCAGCCGCACCGGCAACAGCTAACGGCCACAGGTCGCTGCGCCTGTTGGGTGCCGCGCTCATCGCGGGCGGCGTCTCACAGGGCATAACTCTCAGCCTGCTGGCCTGGCCGGCCTGGCTGATGCTTGGCGGCGGCCTGTACCTGATCGTGCGTCGATAGCCAGCCCGCAAGCGGACTGGCAGACTAGTCACCTACCTTGATTGCGGCAGCCCCGGCTGCCTGATGTGGAAGTGCAATGAGCAACTGGCTGGAACAACTCAAGTGGGATGAAGACGGCCTGATCCCGGCCATCGCCCAGGACCATCAGACCGGCCGCGTGCTGATGATGGCCTGGATGAACCGCGAATCCCTGCAACTGACCGTGGATGAGCAACGTGCCATCTACTGGTCACGTTCGCGCGGCAAGCTGTGGCGCAAGGGCGAAGAGTCCGGCCATGTGCAGAAGCTGCACGAGCTGCGCCTGGACTGTGATGCCGACGTGCTGATCCTGATCGTCGAGCAGTTGGGCGGCATTGCCTGCCACACCGGCCGTGAAAGCTGCTTCTACCGCGTCTACGAGAACGGCGCCTGGAAGACAGTTGACCCAGTGCTCAAGGACCCCGATGCCATTTACCACGCAGGACATGCCCATGAGTGACGCCGCCATGACCGACACCCTGAGCCGTCTGGCCGAGGTTCTCGAAGCCCGCAAGGGCGCAGCGCCGGACAGCTCCTATGTGGCCAGCCTGTACCACAAGGGCCTGAACAAGATTCTGGAAAAGGTCGGCGAAGAATCGGTGGAAACCATTCTCGCCGCCAAGGATGCCGCCGTCAGCGGCGACTGCAGTGACCTGATCTACGAAACCGCCGATCTGTGGTTCCACAGCCTTGTCATGCTTGCCGCCCTCGGCCAGCATCCGCAGGCCGTACTGAATGAACTGGATCGCCGCTTCGGGCTGTCCGGACACGCGGAAAAAGCCGCGCGCAGCGAACAATAACTAGCTCTAGGGAGCCTTGCTCATGGGTATTTTTGATTGGAAACACTGGCTGGTCATCCTCATCGTGGTGGTCCTGGTGTTTGGCACCAAACGCCTGAAGAACCTTGGTTCCGACCTGGGTGAAACCATCAAGGGTTTCCGCAAGGCAATGAACACCGAAGAGGAAGAAGCCGCCAAACCCCAGGCGCAGCCGACCGTGCAAACCGCCACCCAGAGTGGCGCGCCGCTGCAGCCGCACACCATCGACGGCCAGGCGCAGAAGGTCGAAGACCCGCTGCGCAAGGACTGAGTCTGATCCATGTTCGATATCGGCTTTTCCGAGCTGCTGCTGGTCGGCCTGGTCGCCCTGCTGGTGTTCGGCCCTGACCGCCTGCCGGGCGCTGCGCGCATGGCCGGTCTGTGGGTCGGCCGCCTGAAGCGCAGTTTCAATGCCATCAAGACCGAAGTCGAACGCGAGCTTGGCGCTGACGAGATTCGGCGCCAGCTGCACAACGAGCAGATTCTCCAGCTTGAGCGCGAGATGCAGCAGAGCATCCAGCCACCCAAGCCACTGGAAAGCACACCCGTTGTGAGCGAGAACCCAACGCCCGTCAATCCGCCAAAGCCTGAACAGCCATGAGCAGCGAGCCGAGTCAGGACCAGGAAATGCCCCTGGTTGCCCACCTCACCGAACTGCGTACCCGCCTGCTGCGTTGCGTGATCGCGGTTTTGCTGCTGTTTGCCGGGCTGTTCTACTTTGCCCAGGACATCTACACCATCGTCTCGGCGCCACTGCGCGCCTACCTGCCGGAAGGCGCGACGATGATCGCCACCGGGGTGGCCTCGCCCTTCCTCACGCCATTCAAGCTGACCGCGTGGGTCGCACTGTTTCTCAGCATTCCGGTGCTGCTGCATCAGGTCTGGGGCTTCATCGCGCCGGGCCTGTACAAGCATGAGAAGCGCATCGCCGTACCGCTGCTGGTCTCCAGCATCCTGCTGTTCTACGCCGGCATGGCCTTCGCCTACTTCCTGGTGTTCCCGATGATCTTCCACTTCTTCGCCAGCGTGACGCCGGACGGCGTGGCGATGATGACCGACATCAACGAGTACCTGGATTTCGTTCTCACCCTGTTTTTTGCCTTCGGTGTGGCCTTCGAAATTCCGGTGGCGACTTTCCTCGTGCTCTGGGTCGGCATCGTCGATGTGGAAACACTCAAGCGCAGCCGCCCCTACGTGATCGTCGGCTGCTTCGTGGTCGGCATGATCCTCACCCCGCCGGATGTGTTCTCGCAGACCATGCTGGCGGTACCGATGTGGCTGCTGTTCGAAGTCGGCCTGCTGTTTGGCGGTCTGGTACGGCGCCCGACCGCGGATGACGAAGACAACTTCCGCGGCGACCAACCACCCGCTCCACGCCCGTGAACCTGCTGCTGCTGGAAGACGGCGACTTCGTCGCGCCTGACCGCGTACGCCTGCAGGGCCGGCGTCTGCAGCACCTACGCGAAGTACACCGTGCCGAGTGCGGCGACAGCCTGCGGGTCGGTCGCCTGGGTGGCCTGATGGGCCGCGGCGTGCTGTTCAGTCTCAACGCCGAGCAGGCCGAGCTGCAGATCAGCCTCGACACCCCGCCACCGGCCAAGCTGCCGCTGACCCTGCTGCTCGCGGTGCCGCGTCCGAAGATGCTCAAGCGCGTGTTGCAGACTGTCAGCGCCATGGGTGTCGCGCGGCTGGTGCTGCTCAACAGCTACCGGGTGGAAAAAAGCTTCTGGCAGACGCCCTTTCTCGAACCGGCCGCCATCCGCGAGCAGTTGATCCTGGGCCTGGAACAGGCCCGCGATACCGTGCTGCCGGAAGTGACGCTGGAGAAACGCTTCAAGCCCTTCGTCGAGGACCGCCTGCCGGCACTGGCAGACGGCAGCCTGGGCCTCACCGGTCATCCCGGCGAGTACCCCGCCTGCCCCCGCGCGGTCGAGGGTCCGGTAACCCTGGCCATCGGCCCGGAGGGCGGCTGGATTCCCTACGAGGTGGAGCTGCTGCGCCTGGCCGGCCTGCAGCCGGTGCAGCTCGGCGAACGCATCCTGCGCGTGGAAACCGCCGTACCGGCGCTGCTGGCGCGCCTGTTCTGACAGCCCCTCTCCCGGAGGGAGAGGGGCTTGCCGCGTTCAGAGCACCTGGCGCAGGAAGCTCTGCGCACGCGGGTCCTGCGGCTGTTCGAAGAACTGCGCCGGCGGCGCATCCTCCAGCAACTTGCCGTGATCGAAGAACAGCACGCGGTCAGCCACCTCGCGGGCGAACCCCATTTCGTGGGTCACCACCAGCATGGTCATGCCTTCCTGGGCCAGGGTCTTCATCACGTCCAGCACCTCGCCGACCATCTCCGGGTCGAGCGCCGAGGTCGGCTCGTCGAACAGCATGACCTTAGGCTCCATGCACAGCGCCCGGGCAATGGCCACCCGCTGCTGCTGGCCGCCGGACAGGCGCGCCGGATACTCGTCGGCCTTCTGCGCAATGCCCACCTTGGCCAGCAGCGCCCGTGCCTTGGCCTCGCGCTCGGCCTTGCCACGCTTGCGCACCACCTTCTGCGCCAGGCACAGGTTTTCCAGCACAGTCATGTGCGGGAACAGGTTGAAGTGCTGGAACACCATACCCACCTCACGGCGGTAGGCATTGACGTCGGTCTTCGGGTTGGCCAGATCGACGCCGTCGATGGACACCGAACCGGAGTCCAGCTCCTCCAGGCCGTTGAGGCAGCGCAGGAAGGTCGATTTGCCGGAGCCGGAGGGGCCGATCAGCACCACCACCTCACCCTTGGCCACCGTTGTACTGACATCATCCACCGCGCGCACTTCATGGCCGCGGGCCTCGAACACTTTCAGCAGATTGCGGACTTCAATCACTTTTCCCGAGCCTCCGCTCCAGACGGCCGGCGATATGCGACAGCGGCAGGTTGATGACGAGATAGAGGGCGGCGATGCAGAACCAGATCTCGAAGGTGGAGAACGAAGTGGTGATCGCCTCGCGGCCGCTCTTGGTCAGCTCGGTGATGGCAATCACCGACACCAGCGAGGTGTCCTTCACCAGGCTGATGAACTGCCCCGCCAGGGGTGGCAGCACCCGCTTGAAGGCCTGCGGCAGGATCACATGGCGCATCGACTGCGCCGCGGTCAGACCCAGCGAGCGCGCGGCTTCGTTCTGGCCCTTGGCCACCGACTGCACGCCAGCCCGCACGATTTCGCTGACATAGGCGCCGGTGAACAGCGCCAGCGCGGCAACCCCGGCAAACTCGCGTGACAGGTTGAGCACGGTGCCGATGAAGAAGTAGAAGATGAATATCTGCACCAGCAGCGGCGTGCCGCGCACCAGCTCGACGTAAACCGTGGAGAGGTCGCGCAGGGTCGGATTGCTCGACAGCCGGCACAAGCCGCTGACCAAACCGATGAGCAGACCGAACACACCAGACAGCACCGAGATCCACAGGGTGGTCCACAGTCCCCAGAGCAGCGGACCGGCCGCCCAGTGGCGGGTCACACCGATCAGGTCACCCTCGGCCACATCGTCGCCCTCGGCCAGCTGCAGACTGTCGGAGGCCACCGACAAGTGCTGCTCGCCGCCACTCTCGGCGCTCAGGATCACATTCGCCAACTCGCCCTCGACGGTGATCGACTCGATCCGGCCGTAATCAGCGGCGCGCTGACTCTCCTCGGCCTGGTAGACGAAATACTGCGGCACCCGGTTCCAGCGCCATTCATAGGAAATCAGCGAAGTCGAATACCACAGGCCCCAGGCAGTCAGGGCCAGGATCAGCCCGGTCAGCAGGTGCCAGGGCCAGGTTCGGCGGTGTTTTCTAATCACGGGAAATCTCGCTCATGGCGGGGAACAAAAACAGGCCCGACCTTGTGGGCCGGGCCTGTCGTCACCTGCGAGGACCGAAGTCCGACGCGGGGTTTATTCCATCTCTTTCAGCCAGTCGTTCTTCTTGAACCACTTGGCATGGATGCGATCGTAGGTGCCATCGTGGCGGATCTGGTTCAGCCAGTTGTTGATCCAGTTCAGGCTGTCGTAGTCGCCCTTCTTCAGGCCGAAGGCCAGCGGCTCGAAGGTGAACGGCTGGTCGAGGAACACCAGCTTGCCGGCACCGGCCTTGTTCACCGCCACCACGTTGTACGGCGCGTCGTAGATGAAGGCATCGGCCTTGCCGTTGACCACGTCCATCACCGCTTCCTGCTCATTGTCGAAGCCGTGGTACTGGGCCTTAGCGATCAGCTTCTTGGCGACCATCTCGCCGGTGGTGCCGATCTTCGAGGTGATGCGGTACTGGGCATCATTCAGATCCTTGTAGGACTGGATCTTGCCCTGCAGCTCCTTACGGATCAGCAGCGTCTGGCCAACCACGATGAAGGGCTCGGAGAAATTGACCCGCAGGTTGCGCTCCTGAGTCAGGGTCATGCCGGAACCGATCATGTCGAACTTGTCGGTCAGCAGGGCCGGGATGATGCCGTCGTAGCTGGTCGACACCAGTTCCAGCTTGACGCCCATGGCCTTGGCCATGGCCTTGAGCAGATCCACCTCGAAGCCAATGATCTCACCACGCTTGTTGGTCATCTCGAAGGGCATGTAGGTCGGGTCCATGCCCACGCGCAGGGTACCGCGCTTGACCGCGTCATCGACCAGGCCGGCATGCGCCAGGCCGCTGAAGGCGCAAACGGAGAGCAGCAGAGAAGCCAGAATTTTCTTCATGGGTTTGTCCGGAAGGAAACGAAAAAGGGGGCGCCAGTGGATTAATCCCCGGCATGGCGCGCATGCTACCGATCAGGCGTTGATCTTGCGAGAGGCACGGACGACTTCCGGACTGCCTGAAGGTAGTCGCCCTCTGGAAGCAGCCTGCAGACAGGACGCACGCCTGCTACGCTGAAACTGTGCTGCGGCTGGCGCGAAACCCCGCCCCTGCTGTTCCGGGCACGCCTGATAATTACAAGAATATGCACAGAATCGTCCTTGTCCTCAGCCAGCTGTGGCTGGCCATCCTTACCCTGGCGAACCTGACCGTCTGTTCAGCGGCGCCCATCGATCTGCCTGGCAGCCCGGCCAGCGTGCAACTGCCGGCGGCACTGGAATACCGCTTCAGCGAGCAGCACCTCGACAGCCCGGCCCAGCTTGGCGACGCCCCGTGGCACCTCTGGCCGAGCAAGACCCTGCACCTGATCGGCGAGTCACGCCAGCTGTGGCTGCGCGTGCCGCTGACACTCGACTCCGGCGCACGACGCTGGCTGCTGCAGAGCGAATGGCCGCAGATGGGCCGTATCCACGCCTTCATCGAGCAGGACGGGCAACTGCAGGCCCTGACGCAACGGCCACGTGAGCGCTACCCGACCTTCGAGCTGCCCGCTGCCGGAAGCGGCGCACCGGCCATGCTGTATGTGGCGGTGGCCTATTCCGATATTTCCCTGGTGCCGCTGCGCCTGCTCAGCGAGAACGAGCTTCAGAACTGGCGCGAACAGAGCAACCTCTGGCTCGGCCTGTTCTTCGGCCTGGGCCTGGCGGTGATCCTGTTCAACTTCTTTCTCTGGCTGAGTACCCGTACGCCGGCCTTCTTCTGGTATGTACTATTCCAGATTGCCGTGTACAGCTTCGAAGCAGTGCGCTTTGGCGTCTACGTGCCTTATCTGGGTGAGGCCAGCCACGGCCGCGCCTTTGTCTTCAGCGCCGGCCTGGCCTTTCTGTGCGGCAACCTGTTTGCCATCAAGCTGCTGGAGATCGAACAGATTGCTCCGCGCCACTGGCAGCTGTTCCGCTGGGTGGTGGCTGCCCTGAGCCTGTATGTGCTGCTACTGGCCACGCCCTGGTCGGCGCCGGTAATCGGCATCGCCATGCCGATCGCCACCTTTGGCGCGCTGGTTCCAGTGGTCATGGCGCTGCTCTATACCCGCGGCGCGCAGCGCTACCTCAAGCTCTACAGCCTGGCCTGGGGCTTGCTGATCCTCGGCACGCTGGTGCTCAACTTGAACCTGGTCGGCCTGATCGGCATGAGCTGGATTTCCACCTATGGTCAGCTGGTCGGCCTGTCGATCGAGGCCCTGCTGCTGTCCTTCGTCCTTGGCGCGCGCATGAACGACCTGCAGCGCGAACGCACGCTGATGGCCAACGAGTTGCTGACCATGAAGCAGGAGGCCAACCAGCGTCTGCAACGCGAGGTAGAAGAGAAGACCCGTGCGCTCAATCTGGCCATGGCCGAGCTGCGCCTGGCCAATGCCAGCCTGACCACCCGCAGTCTGACCGACCCGCTGACCGGCATCGCCAACCGTCGGCATTTCGACGAGGTCCTGCCCAAGGCGCTGGCCCGTGCCACGCGCGAGCAGTCGAGCCTGTGCCTGGCGCTGTTCGATATCGATCACTTCAAGTCGTTCAACGACCGCTACGGCCATCTGGTGGGTGACGACTGTCTGCGCCAGGTCGCCCAGACCCTGCAGGCACAACTGCAGCGGCCGGACGACCTGCTGGCCCGCTACGGCGGTGAGGAATTTGTCCTGCTGCTGCCGGCCACCCACTTCGAGGGCGCCCTGCAGCTTCTGGAGGAGCTGCGCGAGGCGATCGCCGCCATCGACTTCCATGTCGACGGCCAGCACGTGCCGATCACCGTCAGCGGGGGTTGTGCCAGCTGGCCCGGCAGCCTCAACAGCATCGCGCCGGAACAGTTGATCGAGGCCGCCGACCAGCAGCTGTACCTGGCCAAGCAGCAGGGGCGCAACCGCATCTGCGGCGTCACCCTGGACAGCATCAGCGCCTGACTGTCTCGTTTTGGAAGAGACTCAGCTTTCCAGCAGGAAGGTCACCGGCCCGTCATTGATCAGGTGCACCTGCATGTCGGCGCCAAAGCGCCCGGTGGCTACCGGGTCGTGCTGCTGGCGCGCCAGACCGACCAGATGATCGAACAATGCCTCGCCCTGCGCCGGCGGCGCCGCGGTGGAAAAGCCCGGCCGCAGGCCCTTGCGTGTATCGGCAGCGAGGGTGAACTGGGAGACCAGCAGCAGGCCGCCCGCCACCTCGGTCAGCGACAGGTTCATCTTGCCGTCGCTGTCACTGAACACCCGGTAATTGAGCAGCTTGTGCAGCAGTTTGGCGGCACTGGCTTCGCTGTCCTGTGGCTCCACACCGACCAGCACCAGCAGGCCCTGATCGATGGCGCCAACCACCTCGCCAGCCACTTCGACGTGAGCCTGGCGCACCCGTTGAATCAGCGCCTTCATGCTTCTTCGGGTGGCAGATCAAGCAGGCGCCGTGCAATCTGGCTGGTCGCCCGCAGCAGCGCATCGGTAATCCCGGCCTCGGCGGCGGAATGACCGGCATCGCGGATAATCTGCAACTCGCTGTTCGGCCAGGCCTTGTGCAGCGCCCAGGCATTGTCCAGCGGGCAGATGGCGTCGTAGCGACCATGCACGATGACACCCGGCAGGTGGGCGATCTTGTGCATGTCGCGCAGCAGCTGATCGCTCTCGAGGAAGGCATTGTTGACGAAGTAGTGGCACTCGATACGGGCGATCGACAGGGCGCGATGGGCATCACTGAAGCGATCGACCACCTGCGGATTGGGGCGCAGGGTCGCGGTGCGGCCCTCCCAGGTCGACCAGGCCTTGGCGGCGTGCATCTGGGCAATCTGGTCGGCACCGGTCAGGCGCTTGTAGAAGGCCTGCATGAGGTCACCCTGCTCCTCCGCCGGGATCGGCGCCAGGTAATCCTCCCAGTAATCCGGGAACAGGCGGCTGGCGCCTTCCTGGTAGAACCAGTGGAAGTCCTGCGGACGACAGAGAAAGATGCCGCGCAGGATCAGTGCATGCACGCGCTCGGGATGGGTCTGCGCGTAAGCGAGACTGAGGGTCGAACCCCAGGAGCCGCCGAACAGCACCCATTTCTCGATACCCAGGTGCTCGCGGATGCGTTCCAGGTCGGCGACCAGATCCCAGGTAGTGTTGTTTTCCAGGCTGGCATGCGGCGTGGAGCGGCCGCAACCACGCTGATCGAAGGTGACGATGCGGTACAGACTGGGGTCGAAGAAGCGCCGACTCAGAGCGTCGCAGCCGGCACCCGGACCACCGTGGATGAACACCACCGGCAGGCCGTCCGCCGAGCCACTCTCATCCACGTACAGCACATGCGGGGCCTCGACGGGCAGCTCATGGCGGGCGTAGGGTTTGATTTCCGGAAACACGGTCAGCATGGTGAACACTCCAGTCACTGCGTGGAGCGCGCACCCGCGCTCCCGTCCATCAGCGCATCATAACGAGGATTGCACCAATGAGCATGCCACGCCGCACGCTGCTGCTGTTCAGCCTTCTGTTGGCACTCTGCGGCTGCCGCCAGGAGGGCCCGCTGGAGCGGGTTCAACAGAACGCCGCGCTTCTGCAGGAGGCCCTGCAGAAAAAGGACGCCGGCACGGTGATGGACCTGCTGCACGCCGACTTTCTCGCCCAGAATCAGTACCGCCGCGACTGGGCGCAGCGCAGCATGGCCCTGTACTTTCTGCGTCACAAGAAGATCGGCGTCAGCATCCTGAGTCAGGAAAGCCGCCTGGACAGCAGCTACAGCGACCGCGCCTACAGCAGCGCGCAAGTGCTGCTGACCGGTGCCGACAACCTGCTGCCGGACAGCGCACACCCCTACGACCTGAAGCTGGAATGGTGGCTGGTAGACGGAGACTGGCAGCTGGCGCGCCTGGCGTGGGAGTAGGCGCGCAGCAGGCCGTTGTAAAACGTTGGCGAGGCCGCCAGCGCAAGGCGCTATGTAGTAACAGCCTCCGGCTGGTCAAAACGGCGAAAAAGCGCAGTTTACGAATGGTAAATGAGCATTTGATTCGCTTCGCTCACCCCTTTGGGGCGTGCTAAAGCACGTTCAGCCTCTGGCTGTGAGCCTGTTTTTAACGCCACGATGGCAACGCACGACTGCTTAGATGCAGGAGGTAGGGCGACGCTGTGAGCCAAAGCCGAGGTAGTTTTTCAACAGTCTGCGAGGTGATCAGGGGCCGCGCCAGATCAGCTCATCGGTGACGAAGCCGCGGGCATGCGCCTCGTCCAGCAGCAACTGACGCTGCGCTGGGCTGATCTGCTGCTCCCGTGACAGCAGCCAGAGGTACTCGCGATTGGGGTTGCCGACCAGGGCCAACTGGTAACCCTCATCCAGATAGAGCACCCAGTAGTCGCCACGGGCGACATTGGGAAACAGCTGGGCGAACCAGTTATCGAAGCGCACCCACAGCTTGTCGGTCTGCCCCGCCTGCTGAGGCTCTGCACGACCCTCGGCCTGCTGCCACTCGCCGTCGTGAGTCAGACATCGGTTGCGCACCGCCACGCGGCCATCGTCCTGCAAGCGGTAGTGGGCTTCGGACTGCGCGCAGTTGCGCTGAAAGAACATCGGCAGACGCGCCTGCTCGTACCAGGTGCCCTGATAGCGCTGCAGATCGACCGAACCGACCGTGGCCGGCGGCGTCACCTGACTCGCACAGCCGGTCAGCAGCAGGGCCAGCAGGCAAGCCGTCAGGCGCTTCATTTCAGGCCGTTACCGGAAAACATCATTACCTTGTCGCCGGCGTACTGCACGCTGATCGAAGTTTTTTCATCGCCCCAAGTGCAGCTGGTCAGGCCAATGGCACCGGCGCACTCCGTCGGCTCACCGATCAATGCCTCGACCTCGGCCTTGGTCATACCGGCCTTGAGCTTGGCGTAGTTTTCCTGATTGACCTTGCTGCAGGCCGCCAGCAGAACACAGAACGACAGCAAAGCAATTCGACGGATGAACATGAGCTGGGACTCCCAGTGGTTAAGGTGCTGCCAGCCTGACACAAGCCAGCCGCACCTGCTGTGACGCCCGGCTAACTCGGCGATCTGCGAGAGACCGCCGAAGCCGATCAGTTCTGATGGTAGGCGGTAACGCGCTCGACTTCTTCCTTGGAGCCCAGAAACACCGCCACGCGCTGGTGCAGCGAGGTCGGCTGGATGTCGAGAATGCGCTGGCTGCCATTGGTCGCGGCGCCACCGGCCTGCTCGATCAGCATCGACATCGGGTTGGCCTCGTACATCAGGCGCAGTTTGCCCGGCTTTTCCGGCTCGCGGGCATCGCGCGGGTACATGAACAGGCCGCCACGGGTGAGGATACGGTGCACGTCGGCAACCATAGAGGCGATCCAGCGCATGTTGTAGTTCTTGCCCAGCGGGCCTTCCTTGCCGGCCAGCAGCTCGGAGACGTAGCGCTGCACCGGGGCTTCCCAGTGACGCTGGTTGGACATGTTGATGGCGAATTCGGCGGTGCTTTCCGGTACGCGGATGTTGTCGTGGGTAAGCACGAAGCTGCCCATCTCGCGATCCAGGGTAAAGCCCATCACGCCGTCGCCGAGGGTCAGCATCAGCATGGTCTGCGGACCGTAGATGGCATAACCGGCCGCGACCTGCTCGGTACCCGGCTGGAGGAAAGCCTCTTCACCGAGATCGCCCTCGGCACCATTGCGATCCGGGCAGCGCAGCACGGAGAAGATAGTGCCAACCGAGACGTTGACGTCGATGTTGGAGGAGCCGTCCAGCGGGTCGAACACCAGCAGGTAGGCGCCTTTCGGGTACTTGCCGGGAATCTGGTAGGCATTGTCCATTTCTTCGGACGCCATGCCGGCCAGGTGGCCGCCCCATTCGTTGGCTTCGAGGAGAATCTCGTTGGAGATTACGTCGAGCTTCTTCTGCACCTCGCCCTGCACGTTCTCGGTGCCCATGCTGCCGAGTACACCGCCGAGGGCGCCTTTGGAAACCGCATGGCTGATTTCCTTGCAGGCACGCGCCACGACCTCAATCAGGAAACGCAGATCGGCCGGGGTGTTGTGACTGCGGGTCTGCTCGATCAGATAACGGCTCAGGGTAACGCGGGACATGGAAGGCTCCGGAGAGAAGGGAAAACTGGCGCGCAGTTTACCCTGTTACGGCCGGCAGCGCCTCCCACTGCCGGCCGTGGCCGACTTACCAGTCGAGTGCTACGGACAGGTTGATGCCGTGCTGGGTTTCGTCATCTGCCTGACGATAGGTGTAACCGGCGCGCAGCGACAGGTCTTCGGCCAGCTTGTGGCTGACGCCGAGAGTGCCACGATCCAGACTGTCGCCCGGAGTGTAGCCCTGCAGCTCGAAGTCGATACCCGGCAGGCTGTTCAGTTCGGCACGCAGCTCGGTGGTGTCATCCTCGTACTCGCGCTCGTGGGCATATTCGGCGAACAGCGCAGTATCGGCATTGAGCTGGTAACGGCCCTGAATACCGGCACCCAGGCGACGCGAGTCACGCTGCTGGTCATCAAAGTTCATGGCGGTGGAGCGAGCGCCATCCTCCGCGTAGCCATCCACCTCGACCCGCGCATAGTCGGCGCTGAGGAACGGGCTCAGATGCCACTCGCTGCCCGGCTGGGCAATGTCGTAGCCGACGCGGCCCGAGACAGCCCACAGGTCACCGTCGCTATCGCCCTTCTCGCTACGCTCGGTAATGCCGAGGTTCAGGGTGCGCTCGAGGTTGTTGTAATCGAGGCTGCCGAGGCTGACGCCGAGGTCCGCCCACCAGCGGTTCTGCTGGTACTGGGCGAAGGCCGTGGCCAGGTAGCTGCGCAGGTCATAGTCGGAATCGGCTGCGCCGACATCCAGTCCCTGTTCGTAGAAGCCGAGGGCTGCACCCACACGCCAGGCGTCATCCAGACGGTAGCTGCCACCCAGGTTCAGGCTGTAGCCGTTACCATCGCCGGCCGCGCTGTTGTTCTGTTCATCGAAGTCCAGGCGCTGACCACCACCGACCACGAAGCCACGCCACTGGCCAACCTGCTGCCAGGCCTCCCAGTCGGCCTGCCACTGGCCACGCAGCTGGTCCTGGTGAGCGCGCAGGCTGCCATGAGCCATTTCCGGCAGCAGGGTCAGCTCCATCGGTGCCGCCAGCAGCGAATAGTAGTAATCCGCGGCAATCTGCTGCACCGCCGTGGTTGGATGCACGCTGTCGTTGTAGAACAGCTTGCTCGGATCCGGCGTAGCGCTGTTGATGCCCCAGGTGGCATTGACGTTGGAGCAGCCATCGAAGCAGGTAGCGGTGAGGTTCTGTGTGGCATCGAAGCCATAGCTGGCCGCATCGGCCAGTACTTCATTGATCACCAGCGGCACATTCAACGGGATGACGTTGGCATCTAGGGTTCGCAGCTGCGCCAGCAGCTCAGTATTAAAGTCGGTCACAAGCCCGCTAATGGTCGCGGGCAAGGTAGGAATCAAATTGCCCAGCGCAGCCGAGCTTGGCGTGCGCCCGACATCAGGCAGCAGCGACACCATGATGTAACGAGCGCCAGCTGCATTGAGAGCCTCGACGCTGTCGACCAGGCGTCCTGCACCATCTCGCGCCTGCTGAGTAGCAACAGCCGGAGGCGCCAATGGATTAATCCTCAGCTGTAGAAAGTCGTTGCCTCCTCCATTGACGTAATACAGCGCATTGGCATCGGCTCGCCCACCCGTGGAAACCAGATAGCCATCACGGGTTCGCAGACCGGCAGTGGACCCGCCGGCAGCGGTAATCGAGTTGTAGATCTGATCGGTACGATACCCTCCGACCGCCCAGTTATTGCCATCTTCCCAGCCATTGGCGGCAAACACCGAGGAGGTCGACGGCGTCTGCAGGCCCAGACCGAGCAGCTCACCGAGCAACATGGGCGAACTCTTGCCGTAAATCTCGCC
The DNA here is from genome assembly GCF_014207935.1 of Pseudomonas fluvialis. Lineage (GTDB taxonomy): Bacteria > Pseudomonadota > Gammaproteobacteria > Pseudomonadales > Pseudomonadaceae > Aquipseudomonas > Aquipseudomonas fluvialis_A. The sequence continues at coordinate 474,928 of NZ_JACHLL010000001.1, forward strand.
ACTGCCGTCGAGGTAGCTCGGACCTACGCGGTTGGTGAACCGCATGGTTGCACCCGCCGGGCCATCGGCATCGGGGAACTGCCCGGCATCGCTGAGGCTGTCGCCAAAAACATACAGAGCCGAATAGGGGTTGGCCGCCAGTGGTGTGGCAGAGGCCAGCAGGCAGGCAGCCGCCAGCGGGGTGAGCAGACGCTTCATGGGCAAGTCCTTGTTGTTATTGAGTGACTTAATCCGTTGAAACTAATCATTTAGCACAAAAAAAGCAGCCCTCACCTGACAAATTCACCCAAATGGGGGAGCCGGACCAACGCCACCATCATGCCAAGGCATCACGCCATTACTGCGTGGCCAATACCGAGCGGTTGCGCCCGGCATGCTTAGCCTCGTACAGCGCGGCATCGGCCGCCTGCAACAGCTCGTCCAGCGCATGGCCGTGCTGGGGCCACAGCGCCAGACCGGCGGACAGGGTGACCTGCAGCGGACCAGCCCGTGTTGGCAGGCGCACGCTGGCGAGCTGTTCGCGCAGGCTCTCCACGCGCTGACAGGCCTCGGCGGCATCCACCCCCGGCAGGATCAGCAGGAACTCTTCGCCACCGATGCGAAATACCGCATCGGTGCTGCGCAGATTCATTTCCAGATGCTCGGCTACCGCCCGCAGCACCTCATCGCCCGCCAGGTGGCCATGACTGTCATTGAGCAGTTTGAAGTGATCCAGGTCGATCAGCGCCAGTGCCAGCGGCAGGCGATCACGCAAGGCCCGCGACTGCTCGCGCTCGAAAAACTCGCCGAGGTAGCGGCGGTTGTACAGGCCGGTAAGCGGATCATGCAGGGCCTGCTCGCGCAACTGCTCGTGCAGTTCGGAAATGGTGCTCAGGCGCTCCTCGCTGAGCGCCAAGGCGGCGGCCAGGTTCACTTCGCTCTGGTGACGGGCGGTGACATCACGCAGATAGATCATCTGCCCAAGGCGCTGCATGCCCCCCTTTCCTGGGCGCTCAATGTTACGCAGACGCACTTCGAAGAACGCCTCACCACAGGCCAGATCCAGTTGTTCCTGAGGCTCACCGGCAGACCCCACAGCCTGGGACAACGGCTCACCGAATACCGGCCAGTGCTGCAGCGGCAAGCCCTTCCAGGCCCTGTGCAGCCCGGCCAGCTGCAGGGCGACCGGATTGGCTTCAACCACCCGCCCCTGCCCGTCGACCACTAGCACCGGGTCCGGCAGTACCTCGACCAGCAGGTGGCGCGCCACCGGCAACAGGTCAAACAGGCGCACACCGAGAATCAGCCAGGCGAAGGCCACGACCGTGAAGGCAAAACAAAACGGCGTCGGATCAAAACCGAACAGGGTGACGCCAAACACTACGTAGCTGATATTCGCGGACCAGGGCACGCAGGTGACCATGACGAAGGCCAGGTAGTGGCGCCGGTGCACACCCTCGCTGAACCAGGCCGCGCGCAGCACCACCCACAGGCAGAACAGCATCAGCGCATATACATAGACCGCCGCCGCCATGAACAGCACACCATGGTCATAGCGGATCGGAGCACCCTGCTCGGCGGAGATGGGTTGAGTAGCCGGGCCGTAGAACAGCTGGTGCAGCGGATTGCTCAGGGCTAGCAACCAGATCAGCAGCGGCCCGACCAGCAGCAAGGCAATATTGCCCGCGCGCAGGGCCCGCTGACTGCTGTTGACGTATTGCCAGAGGAATACCGCCCAGAAGGTCGGCACACCGACAATCCCCGGCCAGGCCATCTGCGCCCAGAACACCTTGCAGTCGGGAACCTCTGCGGCCATTTCCAGGGCCGCCGCGCCCATCCACCAGAGCACGGTCAGTTGCAGCAGGACAAAGCTGTTGCGACCCGGAAAGACCTGCTGACGACTGACCCAGCGTGCCAGCAGGATCACCCCGACACACAGGCAAAGAGTCAGTGTTACTGGCGCACTGAGCTGCCATTGATTGATCGAGCAGACACTCATGCCCGCCCCCGCGCCAAGCCAGGCCTGACCTTGTACCCTTGCGCCGCACTCATCCTGATCCGCACTCCGCTGCGGCCATCACTCGCCCAGTTGCCGAATGGCAAGCCTAGCCAGCCCGCCGCACAATGTGAAGCAGCTCACACCGGCTTGCGTGGACGCAACAGACTGTAAGCCATAAGTCCCAGCAGCAGCACACCGGCCAGCAGCACCGCCCACAATGCCAGGCGCTGCCAGTCGGCCCTTGGTTCCTTGGTGATCGTCCCCGCCTGGTTCTGTTCCTGCGGGGACGGCTCCGCCGGTAGCAGCAGCGAGGCTTTGGGCAACTCACGCAACGGCTCGCTGCTGTAGCCAGGCATCAACGTCGCCAACGGCAACTCGACCGGGGCAGCCTTCGCATTGCCCAGCAGCAGACGATAAGGCCCCTCGCCACGAGCCAGGAACACCAGACGCTGACCACTCAGGGCGTACTGCAACTGCGGCGCACTGGAGAAACCGCCACCCCGTGCATCGACCTGCACGCGCAGCTCACTGAGCGGCCAACCCGGCAGGCGCAGCTCCTCCTCACGCACTTCGCGCCCCTGCTGCGGCAAGCGGTAGAGCACACCCTGAGCCACCGCGCCCCATGGCCGGGTGGTGTCGACTCGCCCCTGCACCCGCACCGGAACCAGGCTGTTGGCGTCACTCAGCGGAAGACGCAAAGCCTGCACCGGCAGTGCCCGCGGCAGTTGCCATTGATAGGACTGCGCATCCAGCTGGTGCGCCGGCAAGGGCTCTGACCACAGCAGCGGCGGTTCGACATACCCCTCTTGAACGCTGACCAGTTGCACCGCCGTCAGCTCCGGGGCCAACGCGGGCGAGCGCCAGAGTAGTCGCAGGTAGCGGCTACGCAGCGCCGGCAGCCTGATCTCGCGTTGCTCGATGCGATCACCAGCAAAGCTCAGGCGCGCCACCTGATAGTCCCCCACCGCCTGCCAGTGCTGCAGATCATCGCTGCCTTCCACGGCAAAACGCTGGAAGCCCTCGGCGCCATCCCAGTCGAGACTCAGGCGCACCAGAGGCGCTTGAATGGCGCTGGCATCCAGCAACCAGCCCTGACGCGGCAACGGCTGACTGCTTGGCGCCGTCGCTGGCTGTACCTCGACCAACGTGCCCGTGCTGCTGCTCTCGATGCGCAATCCCGGCGGCAAGCCGGTGGCAGCCTGCTCGGCCTGCAGGGGAAACCAGCGCACGCCATGGCTCTGCTCGGCCTGACGATATTCCGCCGCTGGCTGCAGCAGGCTGTAGGCCAGGAACTGGCCCTGAGCGTTCTGCACGCGCAGGTCGCGCAGATCGCTGTGCTTCGCGGCGAGCAGTGCCGGCAGCGGCAGGTCCAGCTGGAACCAGGGTCCGGCGACCGGCGTCTGCAAGGTCGCCTGCCAGGCGAAGTCCTCGGCCTTTTCGACCGCCAGAACAGGTGTGGCCAGCACCAACAAGAGGGCCATCAAGGGCTTCATTGCAACTCCTCACGAGCCTGTTCCTCACGGGCTTCATCCTGACGCGGCGGCAGCGGCGCAAAGTAGCCCACCACCAGCAACAGCACGCCTACGCCGATAAACGAAATGATGCGCTCCAGACCACCGCGGTTGCCAAGCTCGACAAAGAACAGCTTGGCAACCACCACCGCGATCAGCAGTGCACCGACCACCCACAGCTCACGGCGCACACGCAGGTGACCGACGATCATCAGCGCCAGGGCGATCAGGGTCCAGACAATCGACAGGCCGGCCTGTACCAGCATCGAGTCCAGCTGCAGCGACAACTGATATGGCACGCCGGCCCAGTGGAACGCCGTGCGGAAGACCATGGCCGTGGCCAGTGCGAACAGCGAGGCACCGACCACTACCGCGACCACCTGGCGACCGCGCTCAACCTCGACACCCAACTCCGGCAGTCCTTCGTGCAGCCAAAGGCCGGCGCCCAGCAGCGCCAGCAGCAGACCGATTTCCAGCGGATTGAGCAGCGGCACGTAAGGCAACGGCGCGGCATCGCCAGCGCTGAAGGAATTGGCCAGCCAGAACCACAGCAGCATCAGCAGTGCCAGCGGCAGGGACGCCCACAGCCGGTATTCGCGCGGGAAGGCGGCGACCGGCCAGGGCAGGCGCTGCACCCGGCAGACCAGCAGCAGCCACAGGCTCGGCAGAACGCTCCAGCCCAGCCAGCGCCAGGCGTTGTAGGCCTCGGCCAGCAGCATCAGCAGGTAACGCAGCTCCAGCGCCAGCACACCGAGCAGCAGCCACAGCCCCAGCACATGGGCGGCCGACTGCGGTCCGGCCGGCAGCAACGTGGCCAGGCGACGCAGGCTGAGCGCATGCACGGCGAACATCGCCGCCCAGGCCAGCCAGCCCAGGTTCGCCAGCGGGTGGTACTGACTGTGCCAGGCCCACAGCAGGATCACGCCCGCCACTGGCATCAGCAGGCTGCACAGCAGCGCCAGAGTCACCCAGCGCAGGCGCACCGCCAGCAGCGTCGCCAGCAGCACACTGGCCACTGCCACCAACAGCAGGGCAGCAGTCTGCAGCGGTGCGTCGACAAAGCGCAGCACCTCACTGGCCAGGGTCAGCGCCCACCAGGCCGCGCCCCACACCAGCAACAGCTGCGCCAGGCGCTGCAGATTCAGTGCCCCCAGACCATCACCCTGTTCGGCCAGGCGCAGGCGCCAGCTGCCGAACAGCGCCGCCAGCGCCAGCGCCATCGGCGTCCAGAAGCCGGCATGAGCCAGCGGCGTCAGTCCTTCGCCACTGAGTTGCCCCAGCAGCAGCGGGCTGACAGCGAAGAAGGTCAGGCCACCCAGCAGTTGCAGCAACAGGCCGAAGATGAAACTGGCGCGCTGCTGCAGATGCAGGCTGAGCCAGACAATCAGCAACCCGGTAGCCGCCCAGACGCCGCTGGCGCTGAGCCATGGCAGAACGAACAGTACCGCCAGGTTGATGAACACCAGGCCGAGCAGCAGCACCAGGGTCAGCCCGCGCAACAGACGACGGTCCTCGCGCACCATCGCGTGCCGCCCGGCCAGCAGCATGCCGCCAATCAGCAACAGACCGATCAGCGAGGCGGCCAGCAGGCTGCGCCAGCTGGCACCGAGGCCAGAGCCCAGCTGACTGCCATCCATGTCGACCAGGAACAGCGCGCCGCCGAGCAATTGCACGGCAAAGGCGCTGAACAGGAAACTGCGCGACTGCAGGCGCAAGCCAGCCAGCAGGGTCAGCAGACCCGCCACCGCCCAACTGATCGCGGTGCCATCCACGGCGAAGCACAGCGGGGCGATCAGGTAGGCGAAACCGAGGCCGCTGACGGCCAGCCACGGCAACAGCCGCGCTTCGCCGTCACCGACCAGCGCCCGGTGCTGACGCAGCTGCCAGAAGCTGAACAGCAGCGCCACCGCCAGCATCGCCGCGCCCAGCGGCGCACCGGCGAGCAGGGTGTCGCCTCCACGCTGCAGATCGAACAGGAAAGCCACACCGGCGCCGAACTGCAGCAACAGGGCAAAGCCCCGAGCCAGACGGCGCTGCTGTCGTAGGGCCATCCAGAAGATCCCGGCCCCCTCGACCGCCCAGGCCGCAGAGGTCCAGCGCGCATCCAGGCCCAGGGGGATCGCCAGCGAGCCGAATACCACGCCCAGCGCCAGGCAGGTCTCCACCAGCAGCTGTGCCCGCTGACCAACACGCCCGATCAGCAGGCGCGCCAACAGCAGGTAGAACAGGCCCAGCGCCAGCGCACTGAAGGCGGCGCCGAACTCCAGATGACGAACCAGCGCGAACTGCAGGCCAAAGCCCACCAGAGGCGGGCCGAACAACGCCGTGGCATCGACATAATCGCCCTTGCCCACGGCCCAGCGCAGCCACTCGCCGCGCTCGGCAGACTGCGGCGCATCGTCCGCATCACGCAGCGTACGCCGCGCAAACAGCAGACCGATGGCCACGTACATCAGGAAGAACACCACCAGGAACGGCTCGGTGGACGCCAGCAGCTCCGGTTTGTAGGAACGCAGCCCCCAGGCGAAGCCGATGCCGAAGGTGCCGAGGAAACCAATCAGGTTGAGCAGACGCCAGGCCTTGAACCAGGCGATGGCGAGGATGCCGCTGTTGAGCAGGATGAAATAGGAGAACAGCGCCACATGGTTGCCGCTGCCCGTGGAAGTGAGGATCGGCGCGGCGAACCCGCCCAGCGCGGCGGCAGCCGCCAGGCCCAGCGCATTCTGGCTGACCGCGAGAATCGCCGAAAACAACGTGACCAGCACCAGCAGGGCCAGCGCCGCCTTGGGGTCGATCAGCGGGTGCAGGCGCATGGCGGCGAAGACCGTCAGGTACAGCACGGCAATCCCGGTGCCCTGCAGAATCAGGGCATAGCTCTCGCGCCGGTGACGCAGCCACCAGCCCAGCCCTAGCAGGCCGACAGCCGCGGCGGCAACGCCGGCATAGCGCAGCTCGACCGGTACCACCATGCCCTCGGTGGCATAACGCAGAAGGAAGGCCAGGCCGAGGAACAGCAGCACCGCGCCGATACGCAGCACCGGATTGCCACCGAACAGCCAGTTGCGCACGGCATCGATGGTCTGATCGATCAGCCCCGGCGGGGCGGGAGGTGGCGGTGTTTGCGGACGCACAGGCGGCGCGACATGCACGGTTTCGACCTGCGGCGCACTGGGCTGGGCTACGGTCGCAGCGGCGACCGCCGGCGACGGCAAATCGCTCGGCAGCTCCCAGACCAGCTCACTGTCATCCACAGCAGCCGCTGGCATGGCCGCTTCCGCCAGCTCGGCACTGGCCGCCAGCGTTGAAAAGTCGGCTGATTCGGGAACCGGCTCTGGTTCAGGCTCGGGCACAGGAGCCTCCGCCGGGACGGTGAATACCTCAGGCGCCGCCTGCTGCTCAACCTTTACCAGTCGCGCATGAATGGCCTGGGTGCCACGCTCGAAGCGCTCGGCAAAGCCTTTGAGCTCCTGCTGCAGACGCTGGTTGTCGGCTGCCAGCATCTGCAGGCGCAGTGCCTGCCCCAGCGCCAGACCACAGACCCCGCCGAGCAGGGCGCCGGTGAGCGACTCGCCGGCAACACCCCCGACCAGCAGACCCACCACCATGAAGATCCATTGCATGCGTGCTTCCCTCGCGCCCACGGGCGGTTGCATCCGTGACAGTCATACCCGGGCCGAGTATATCCAGCCCGGCACCTGCCAGTAGAGACGCCGGCAACAGATCCGTGCGACACATACCCGCACCGAGCAAACCCGCACCGAACATCTGCCAACGATTCACAAATGCCCGCCAGCCGCTATCATCGCGCGCCCGCCACGCGCTGCGGGCCGCGCCGAGAAATGACCGATGATGAAGAACAACCTGATCCCTGCCGCCGATATCGAGCGTCTCGACACCTGGGCACGCTACAACAAGGACATGTGCTACAGCTGCCACTCCACCTGCTGCACCCTGCCGGTGGAGGTGCGCCTGAGTGACCTAATCCGCATCGGCGTAGTGGATGCGTTCGAGAAGGATGAGCCGGCGAAGAACATCGCCAAGCGCCTGCAAAAAGAAGGGATAGTCGAGCGTTTCAATCAGAAGTCGGGCATTTTCACGCTCACCCGCCTGAGCAACAACGACTGCCTGTACCTGGACCGCAAGACGCGTCTGTGCACCATCTACGACCAGCGCCCGGACACCTGTCGCAACCATCCTCGCGTCGGCCCACGCCCCGGCTACTGCGCCTACAAACCCAAAGCCTGAGAGCCGCCCTACCGGGCGGCTCAAGACAGGCGGAGAGCGAACCGCTAGTTCTGCGCGACTTTCTTGCCGTCGACCACCGACCGGGGCTGGATCAGGCTGAAATCGATCATGCTTCTGGGCACTGTCGGATTGCCGATCAGCAACGGACGCGGTTCGAATTGCTGGCTGACCAGGCTCTTGCTCAGGTCCAGCTCATCGAAGCGAATACGCGCCAGGTCGGCAAAGGTGTGAATGAAATGCTCGCTGCTGTAGGGGCGACTGCGCGCAGCCTGCAGATCGCGCGGGTCGTCGGCACGCCACTGCGGCGAACGCCAGACGATGAACGGCACGGTGTACATCGGTGAAGTCGGACTGGCCTCGTTACGCCCCAGCACCGACGCCGCCGGCGCATCGAATACAGCCTCACCATGATCAGACAGGTAGACCAGGAAACCATTGGGGTCGGTCTCGGCATAGGTCTTGATCAGACTTCCCACCACAAAATCGTTGTACAGCACGGCGTTGTCATAACTGTTGTAGGTCGGTAGCTGATGACGGGTAACGTTCTTGGGAGCCCCCTCATCCGTGGTGAAACGCTCGAACTCCTGCGGATAGCGGAAGCGATAGCTCATGTGGGTGCCCAGCAGATGCACCACGATCAGCTTGCGAGGCGAGTTGTCGGCCAGCGCCCTGGCGAACGGCTCCAGCACATCGCCATCGTACTGACGGGCATTCTGGTTGCGGTTCTGATTGAGGTAGGCCTGCTCATCCGCCTGTTTGGAGAAGGTGGTGAGCATGGTGTTGCGCTCGGTCAGGGTCTGCTGGTTGGTGATCCAGAAGGTCTTGTAACCGGCCTGTTTCATCATATTCAGCAACGAGGGCGTGGTCAGGTAAGCCTCGGGATTCTGCTGATCGGCAAAGGTCAGCACCTGTTGCAGGGCTTCGATGGTGTAGGGCCGTGGAGTCACCACATTGTCAAAGATGTCCAGCTGATCGCGCAGGGTATCCAGCTCCGGAGTAGTCTGCCGCGGGTAACCGTACAGGCTCATACGCTGCCGGTTGGTCGACTCGCCAATGACCAGCACCAGCGTACGCGGCTTATCGCCTTCCATATCCTGCAAGTTGCGCAAGGGCGCAACCGCTGCGTTGCTGGCCAGCAACCGCTGCATTTCACTCAATTGCTGCTGATACTTTTCAAAGCCCATCACCAATTGCCAGGGCACTGCGGGCTCCATGCGCGTCTGCAGGTGCTCGACGGCCTCGCCCCAGCTGTCAGTCTGCACATACTCCTTGCCCAGCGGATAACCCAGCACGGCCAGTACCAGCGTCGCGGGCACCAGCACGCGAGCCTGTTTGCCCAGGTACACAGGGCGCAAACGACGCCACAGCAGCCATGCTCCGCCAGCGTAGGCCAGATAGGCCAGAGGCATCCACCAGCTGAAGTATTGCGCCAGATATTCGCTGCCTTCGGCCACGTTGGACTCGAAGAGAATGAAGATCACGCTTTGCGAGAACTCCTGGCCGTACACTAGGAAATAACCGAAGGCCGGCAGCGAGGCCAGCCACAGGATCAGCCCGAGTACACCGCCGAGCATCCGCGTGCGGGCCGGTAATAGCAGCAGCGGAGCCAGCCAGATCAGGCTCATGATGATCGACTGCCGCAGGCCACTGAAACCGGCGCTGTCGCTGAGTTTGATCATCAGGTGGGTGACACCGGAGAAATACCAGAAGAACAGGAACATCCAGCCGATACCGGCCCAGTCGATCCTGCTACCCGCCTGACGCTCTTGCACTGTCGACATAACGATCTCACCCGAAGTTGATGGATGCTTTATGCCCAAGCGCCTGTGAAATCTTTGTCAAGGCTGCATTAAGCCTTTCTTAACAGGTGCGACATAACGCCTCATGGGCCAGCGACCTGGCCGCGCATAAGCTCCACAACCCATTGATTACGCATGACTGTGGCGAGCCCGGCACACGCGACGTCACACAGCCAACCTGCACTTTATGCGGCCCAGCAACACATGGATGGCCGCCGACCATAGATCCTTCGCCATGAATCAGCTCCTCCCGCAATCCCCGGCCAATGCCAGCGATCTCCATCAGCGCCTGCGCTTTCACCCCGAGCGCGAAGCGCTTTTCAACGAGCTACATGCCCGGCCCTTCCCGGTATTGCCAACTCCCGCGGCACTCTCGCAACTGGTGCTGCTGCCCGACCCGCAGCAGCCCGGCGCGGAATACCAGCACCTGCTCAAGCTCTGCGAGCGCCATGCCGTGCTGCCGCCCAGCCCGCAGTCGTCCTGCTACTACCAGGACTTCGGCGGCTTCGAGCTGCGCTGGGAACGGCATACCGAGTTCTCCACCTACACCCTGGTGAGCAAGGACGGTAGCGGCGAGCCCTTCACCCAGACCGCCCTCGCTCTGCTCCCGGAAAACTGGCTGAACGCCCTGCCCGGCCGACTGATCAGCAGCAACCATGTGGCCATCGCCACCGCCCCGGCACAGTCGCCCAGCCCGGATGACATGCGCCAGTATTTCGAGGGCCAGCGCCTGATCAGCTCCCATGTCAGCGGCGGTCAGGCCCGCCTGTGGAGCGCCTACCGCATTCACAGCGACGGCTGCGGGCGCCTGCTGATCCACAATCAGGAGCTCAATCCCTGCCAGACCGGACGCCTGGTGCGCACCCTGCTGGAGATGGAGAACTACCGCATGATGCTGCTGCTGGCCCTGCCCCAGGCCAAGACCATCGCCCCACAGGTACGCACGATGGAGCAGAAGCTGGCCGGTGCCATCCTGCAGATCAACCAGATTCAGGACCTGGCCGACGAGCGCCGCCTGCTGGTCGAACTGGGCAGTCTGGCGGCCGGCATCGAACAGCTGATCGCCGACAACAACTTCCGTTTCTCCGCCGCCCGCGCCTACTACGAGTTGATCATCAACCGCCTAGCCGAACTGCGCGAGCAGGAATATCCGGGTCTGCAGACCTTCAGCGAGTTCCTCCAGCGCCGCCTGACACCGGCCTGGCGCACCTGCGAGGCCAGCGAGCGCGGTCTCGACGACCTGGCCCTGCGCATTGACCGCGCCAGCGAACTGCTGCGCACGCGCATCGACCTGACCATCGAGACACAGAACCAGCAACTGATGCTGGCCATGGACCGGCGCAGCAACACCCAGTTGCGCCTGCAGCAGACCGTGGAAGGCCTGTCCGTGGCGGCGATCAGCTACTACCTGGTCGGTCTGTGCAAATACCTGGCGGAATCGGCCGAGAGCCTTGGACTGATCAACGACAGCCACCTGGCCACCGGCCTCGCCGTGCCCTTCTGCATCGGCGCGGTGTGGCTGAGCATGCGCCGCCTGAAACGCAGCCTGCTGCTGGGCAAGGGCAACGGTCCCTGAGTCACCGGCCCGGCAACTGCTTTACTGTCCTAAGCATGCCAACGAGACCGACCCGTGATGACCGAGCGCTCCCTGCCCATCAAGCTGCTGTTGCTCGTCCTGGCCTACATTCTCGCGGGCCGCCTGGCACTGCTGCTGGCCATACCGCCGGGCTTTGCCACTGCCATCTTCCCGCCCATGGGCATCGGCCTGGCCGCAACCCTGCTGTGGGGCTACCGCCTGCTGCCCGGCGTACTGATCGGCTCGACCCTGCTCAACCTGAGCATCGCCCCGGCGCTGGATGCCGGCGCCCTGCAGATAGCCCTGGGCATCGCCAGCGGCAGCACTCTGGCCTGTGCCCTCGGCGCCTGGCTGATTCGGCGCCATGTCGGCTTTCCCGATTCGCTGACCGGCGAGCGCAGCATCTTCCTCACCCTGCTGCTCGGCGGCCCGCTGGCCTGCCTGCTCAGCGCCGGTCTGGGTAGCGGCAGCCTGCTGTTCAATGGCGTGATCACAGCGGCGCAGTGGCCCACCAGCGCCTGGACCTGGTGGGTCGGCGACAGTATCGGCGTGCTGATCGCCCTGCCGCTGACCCTGATCGTCTTCGCCAAACCCCGTGCCCTGTGGCGCAATCGGCTGACCAGCGTCGGCCTGCCGCTGCTGGCCGGCTGCGCACTGGTGGTGCTGATTTTCCTGCGCGCCAGTCAGGTCGAGCAGAACGAGCTGCGCCTGCGTTTTCACGAACAGGCCAAGCTGATGCTGGCTAGCATCCAGCTCAGCCTCCAGCAACAGGCTCTGGCGCTGCGCTCTATCGAACGGCTGTTCGTCGCCTCCGAGCGGGTCGACCGGCGAGACTTCACCCACTTCGCCCGCCCTCTGCGCAGCAGCCTACCCGGCCTGCATGCACTGAGCTGGAACCCCTGGATCGAAGCCTCCGAACGCGCGGCCTTCGAGCAGACCCTGACGGGCTACCCCATCCGCCAGCGCGACAGCGATGGCCAGTTGAACCCTGCTCCTTCACGCGATTTCTATGTGCCGATCGCCTTTATCGAACCGGTCAGTGACGAGTCGCGCACCCTGGGTGTCGACATCTACTATGACCCGATCCGCCGGGAAGCCTTGGACCGCGCCCGCGACAGCGGACAACTGAGTATGACCGCGCCGATCACTCTGGTTCAGGACGACCAGCCACGTCCGGGCATGCTGGTATTTCAGCCGGTCTACCAGACCGGATCCGTACCACCCACGGTTCAGGCCCGGCGCCAGCAGCTACGTGGCTTCGCCGTGGCCGTGCTGCGCGCCAACGAGCTGATTCGCCACTCCCTCGCCGCCTATCCCGAGGATGGTTACCAGTTGCAGGTGCTCGACATGACATCTGTACCGTCAGTCAAACTGCTGGGGCCTGAAAGTCTGAGCCTGCCAACCTACGCGGAGTCGCTGACCTGGCGTGACACCCTGAAAATCGGCGGCCGACAGTTGCAGATCAGCATCGCCCCCAGCGAAAGCTTCCTGCTGCGCCAGCACAGCCTGCAATCCTGGACCGTGCTGGCTGGAGGGCTGTTGCTGTGCAGCCTGCTGGGCGGCTTCCTGCTCTCGATCAGCGGGCGCGCCGAGCAGATTCGCCAACAGGTGCGCCAGCGCACTCTGGAGCTGAGCGCAATCCTTGATCACGCGGCCGAGTCTATTCTCATCTTCGATGATGAAGGCCGCATCGAGCGGGCCAACCCGGCCACCGCCAGCCTGTTCGGCCTTGATCCTGCACAGCTGCCGGGGCGCGCCCTGGCCGAACTGCTGCCGAGCCTGGCCGAGCCCGACGAGGCATTGCGTAAACAACCGAGTGAACTGATCGGCCGGCATGCCGAAGGCCATCGTCTGGAGCTGGAGATCAGCCTGAGCCAATACGAACTGGCCGGCCAGCGGCGCTATATCGGTGTGCTGCGCGACATCGGTCAGCGCAAGCAGATCGAGCGCCTGAAGAGCGAGTTCGTCTCCACCGTCAGCCACGAGCTGAGAACCCCGCTGACCTCGATCAAGGGCTCGCTCGGGCTGCTCGCCGGCGGAGTGGCCGGGCCTCTGCCCGAGGCGGCGGTGCAACTGGTACAGATTGCACAGAGCAACAGCGAACGCCTGATCAGCCTGGTCAACGACATCCTCGATATCGAGAAGCTGGAATCCGGCCAGGCCGGCCTACACCTAGAGTCACTCAACCTGAGGCACCAGCTGCATCAGGCCCTGGCGCACAACCAGGGCTATGCCGACAGCTTCGCCGTGCACCTGCAGCTGGATGACCAGCACCTGCCGGCGGACTGCCGCGTAAACGCCGACGCCCTGCGCCTGCAGCAGGTGCTGAGCAACCTGATCAGCAACGCGGTGAAGTTCTCCCCACCCGGGCAGACGGTCGAAGTCCGTGCCCGCCAGGAAGGCCACAGGGTGCACGTCGAGGTAATCGACCACGGCCCCGGCATAGACCCGGACTTCCAATCACGCATCTTCCAGAAGTTCGCCCAGGCCGACAGCTCGGACACGCGCCAGCAAGGCGGCACCGGGCTTGGTCTGAGCATCTGCAAGACGCTGATTGAGCGCATGCACGGGCAGATCGGCTACACCAGCAGCATCGGCAGCGGCACTACCTTCCATTTTGATCTGCCGACAGACTGAGCCCGGCCAGGCCCATACGAAAAAGCCCCCGCAGGCTGAGGCCGGCGGGGGCTTTTTCACTCAAGATCGAGTTAGACCTTGCTGCGCTCGTAGCGCTTGCGGTCGTTCTCGTTGAGCATTTTCTTGCGCAGGCGGATCGACTTCGGCGTCACTTCCACCAGCTCGTCGTCGGCGATGAATTCCAGCGCCTGTTCGAGGGTGAACTTGATCGGCGGAACCAGGGCGATAACCTCGTCCTTGCCGGAAGCACGCATGTTGTCGAGCTTCTTGCCCTTGGTCGGGTTGATCACCAGGTCGTTGTCACGGCTGTTGATGCCGCACAGCTGGCCTTCGTAGATCTCGTCGCCCGGAGCCAGGAACAGCTTGCCGCGGCTCTGCAGGGTTTCCAGCGAGTAGGTCAGCGCGGTGCCGGTGGCCATGGACACCAGTACGCCGTTCTGACGGTTGCTGACTTCGCCGGCCTTGATCGGACCGTAGTGGCTGAAGGTCGAGGTCAGGATGCCGCTGCCCGAGGTCAGGGTCAGGAAGTTGTTACGGAAGCCGATCAGGCCACGCGCCGGAATGGTGTACTCCAGACGCACGCGACCCTTGCCATCGGGAACCATGTTGGTCAGATCGCCCTTGCGCAGGCCCATCTGCTCCATCACCGAACCCTGGTGCTGCTCTTCGATGTCGATGGTGACGTTCTCGTACGGCTCCTGCTTCTCGCCGTCCTTCTCGATGATCACCACTTCCGGACGGCCCACGGCCATCTCGAAGCCTTCACGGCGCATGGTTTCGATCAGTACGGAGAGGTGCAGCTCGCCACGACCGGAAACCTTGAACTTCTCGGCGGACTCACCGGCCTCGACGCGCAGGGCCACGTTATGCAGCAGTTCTTTGTCCAGACGGTCCTTGATGTTGCGGCTGGTAACGAACTTGCCTTCCTTGCCGGCGAACGGCGAGTCGTTGACCTGGAAGGTCATGCTCACGGTCGGCTGGTCAACGGTCAGCGGCGGACGCGCTTCAACGTTCTGCGGATCGCACAGGGTGTCGGAGATGAACAGCTCGTCCATGCCCGAGACGCAGACGATGTCGCCGGCTTCGGCTTCGGCCACTTCCACGCGCTGCAGGCCGGAGTGGCCCATGATCTTCAGCACGCGACCGTTGCGCTTGGTGCCGTCGTCGCTGATGGCGACTACCGGAGTGTTGGCCTTGATGCGGCCACGGGCGATACGGCCGATGCCGATCACGCCGAGGAAGCTGTTGTAGTCCAGCTGCGAAATTTGCATCTGGAACGGACCTTCGGTGTCGACCTGCGGGGCCGGCACATGGTCGATGATGGCCTGGAACAGGGCATCCATGTTGTCGTCCATCTTCTCGTGGTCCAGACCGGCGATACCGTTCAGGGCCGAGGCGTAGACGATGGGGAAGTCCAGCTGCTCGTCGGTGGCACCGAGGTTGTCGAACAGGTCGAAGATCTGGTCGATGACCCAGTCAGGACGCGCGCCCGGACGGTCGATCTTGTTGACCACGACGATCGGACGCAGGCCGGCCTTGAACGCCTTCTGGGTCACGAAACGGGTCTGCGGCATCGGGCCGTCCTGGGCGTCGACCACCAGCAGCACGGAGTCGACCATCGACATCACGCGCTCTACTTCACCGCCGAAGTCGGCGTGGCCGGGGGTATCGACGATGTTGATGCTGTAGTCGCCCCACTTCAGCGCGGTGTTCTTGGCCAGGATGGTGATGCCCCGCTCTTTTTCCTGGTCGTTGGAGTCCATCACGCGCTCGTTTTCCGCTTCTTTGCGGTCGAGGGTGCCGGACAGGCGCAGCAGCTTGTCTACGAGGGTGGTTTTGCCATGGTCGACGTGGGCGATGATGGCGATATTGCGCAGATTTTCGATCACGATAATGTCTCGCTAAGGGATTCGGTCTGTCATGGCCACGCAGCGTGCGCGACCCGTATGAAGCGTCAGTTACAGCAGGCGCAGGTCGGGAGGGCGATGGCGGATACTGCCGCCATTCAGCCCCGGCAACCTATGCCGGACGATAAACACGCACATTGGCATGCCCCTCGGATAGCAGATGATGGGCATGCAGGCGACTCATCACGCCTTTGTCGCAATACAGCAGGTACTGGCGAGTCTCATCCAGTTCCTTGAAGCGATTATTCAGGGCATAGAACGGCAGCGTCTGGACGTCGACGCCCGCCACGCTCAGAGGTTCATCCTCGGCATCATCAGGGTGGCGGATATCGAGAATGATCTGCCCCGGCAGGGCTTCGGCCACGATCTC
This sequence comes from Pseudomonas fluvialis, assembly GCF_014207935.1. Lineage (GTDB taxonomy): Bacteria > Pseudomonadota > Gammaproteobacteria > Pseudomonadales > Pseudomonadaceae > Aquipseudomonas > Aquipseudomonas fluvialis_A. The sequence goes on from NZ_JACHLL010000001.1 coordinate 490,951, forward strand.
CACCTGCAGATCCTGGCCCAACTCATCGATCACCCGGTCAACAGTCAGGCGCTTGGCACTGTCGATGGCCCGTTCGAGAATGGCCATGTCGAACTGGCTTTCCTCGTACTCGACACGCGGCAGCTTGGCGCGCGTGGTCGGGTTCACCGAGATCACCCCGCAATACTCCGGCATGTGCTTGGCAAACTCGGCAGTGCCAATCTGCGTGGCGCAGTCGATGATGTCCTGCTTGTGACTGGCAACCAGCGGCCGCAGCACCAGCATGTCGGTAGCCGAGTCGATCACCTTGAGGTTGGTCAGGGTCTGACTCGACACCTGGGAAACGGCTTCACCAGTGACCAGTGCATCGATATGCAGGCCCTCGGCAATCCGGGTCGCCGCACGCAACATCATGCGCTTGAGCACAACACCCATATGGCTGTTGTCGACCTTGCCGAGGATTTCGCCCACGACCTCTTCAAACGGCACACTGATAAACAGCACGCGGTGCGAGCTGCCATATTTCTGCCAGAGGAAATGCGCCACTTCCATCACGCCCAACTCATGGGCACGACCGCCGAGGTTGAAGAAGCAGAAGTGGCTGAGCATGCCGCGACGCATGATCTGGTAGGCCGCCACGGTAGAATCGAAACCACCGGACATCAGCACCAGCGTCTGGTCCAGCGAGCCCAGCGGGTAACCGCCAATGCCTTCGTGCTGACGGTGAATGATGTACAGGCGCTCGTGGCGAATTTCGAAGCGTACTTCTACCTCGGGACTCTTCAGGTCGATACCGGCGGCACCAAACTCGCTCCGCAGCTGGCTGCCCACATACCGCTCAACATCCATCGAGGTAAAGCCGTGCTTGCCACCACGCTTGCACCGTACGGCAAAGATCTTGCCGGGCAACTGGCTGCCGAAATGCTGGCGGCACTTGTCGAGCACATCGTCGAAATCGCCGAGCGGGTACTCGTGCACTTCGAGGAAGTGGGCGATACCCGGAATGCAGCGCATGCGCTCGATCATTTCCCGCAGCAGCTTGCTGTCGCTGTGGCTCGTCTGTACTTCCAGATTGTCCCACTCACCCTGCACGTCCAGCGCCGGATCGAGATCCTTGAGCACCGTGCGGATGTTCTTCGCCAGCTGGCGGATGAACTGCTTGCGCACCGGCCGGCTTTTGATGGTGATTTCCGGGAATACTTTGACAATGAGCTTCATGAAAAACACCGCGCGGGCGGGGCGGCCAAAAAGAGGGGCGCGGAGTATAGCGGAAATTGCTCAAGCTTTGACCAAAAACTGCATCCAACCAATACAGGGCACCATAATGGTGCTCAATGCTTTAATTGCGCACCAATGAGGTGCGCAGGCGGCGCAAAAAAGGCCGCACAACCCGCGCCAAGCCTGATTTTCAGGCAGCCGAGCTATCCGAGTGCACTGGCATGCTAATTGCTCCCTTGTGAGGCAGGTCGCCGTGGCGGAATATGCCGCCCGGCTTCTAACCGATTCTGAGGCAGCTCTACGCCCGCCTCTTTCCAACTGGAGGACAGCATGTCGAAGTCGATTCAACTGATTAAAGAACACGACGTGAAGTGGGTAGATCTGCGCTTCACCGATACCAAGGGCAAGCAACATCACGTGACCATGCCGGCCCGTGACGCTCTGGACGAAGACTTCTTCGAGCACGGCAAAATGTTCGACGGCTCTTCCATCCACGGCTGGAAAGGCATTGAAGCTTCCGACATGATCCTCATGCCGGTTGACGACACCGCCGTTCTGGATCCGTTCACCGAAGAAGCGACCCTGATTCTGGTTTGCGACATCATCGAGCCGAGCACCATGCAGGGCTACGATCGTGACCCGCGCTCCATCGCCAAGCGCGCTGAAGAATTCCTCAAGACCACCGGCATCGGTGACACCGTATTCGTCGGTCCGGAGCCTGAGTTCTTCATCTTCGACGAAGTGAAGTTCAAGTCCGACATCTCCGGCTCCATGTTCAAGATCTTCTCCGAGCAGGGTTCCTGGAACACCGACGCCGACATCGAAGGTGGCAACAAGGGTCATCGCCCGGCCGTCAAGGGTGGCTACTTCCCGGTTCCGCCGTGCGACCACGACCACGAAATCCGTACCGCCATGTGCAACGCCATGGAAGACATGGGTCTGGTCGTTGAAGTACACCACCACGAAGTGGCCACTGCCGGCCAGAACGAAATCGGTGTGAAGTTCAACACCCTGGTCGCCAAGGCTGACGAAGTTCAGACCCTGAAGTACTGCGTACACAACGTGGCCGACGCCTACGGCAAGACTGCCACCTTCATGCCGAAGCCGCTGTACGGCGACAACGGCTCGGGCATGCACGTCCACATGTCCATCTCCAAAGATGGCAAGAACACCTTCGCTGGCGAAGGCTATGCCGGCCTGTCCGAAACCGCCCTGTACTTCATCGGCGGCATCATCAAGCACGGCAAGGCCCTGAACGGCTTCACCAACCCGTCGACCAACTCCTACAAGCGTCTGGTCCCGGGCTTCGAAGCTCCGGTCATGCTGGCCTACTCGGCTCGCAACCGCTCCGCCTCGATCCGTATTCCGTACGTTTCCAGTCCGAAAGCTCGCCGCATCGAAGCGCGCTTCCCGGACCCGGCAGCCAACCCGTACCTGTGCTTTGCCGCCCTGCTGATGGCCGGCCTCGACGGCATCCAGAACAAGATTCACCCCGGCGATGCTGCCGACAAGAACCTGTACGACCTGCCGCCGGAAGAAGCTGCCAACATCCCGCAGGTTTGCGGCAGCCTGAAGGAAGCACTGGAAGAGCTGGACAAGGGCCGTGCCTTCCTGACCAAGGGCGGCGTGTTCTCCGACGACTTCATCGATGCCTACATCGAGCTGAAGTCCGAAGAAGAAATCAAAGTACGCACCTTCGTACACCCGCTGGAATACGACCTGTACTACAGCGTCTAAGCCAGCAGCACCTGCGCAAGCAGCGTGAACAAAAGAGGCCTCCTTCGGGAGGCCTCTTTTTTTGCCTCGCGCAAGCCACACCGGCAGCCTTGAGATCATATCAACCGTTTTCCTTGCGCCAGCACACGCCCATATCGCGGCGCACTTGCGCATCGCCGGCGTCAGTGCAAGGCTTGCCACAGGAATGATTGCGGAGATCACCATGCGCCTGCTTGTCACCAGCCTGCTGCTCAGCCTCACCCTGCCCGTCAGCGCGCAGATCTATCAGTACAAGGACGCCAACGGCAACACGGTCTACACCAACCAGCCGCCGCAAGGGCAGGACGCCGAACAGGTGCAACTGCCACCGACCAACAGCGTCGAGATGAGTACACCCAAGACAACCGAATCCCCAGCTCCGACGGAGCAAGCCAGCGGCCTGCACTACTCAACGCTCACCCTGACCGACCTGCCCAGCGACGAAGCCCTGCGCGCCAACAATGGCAGTTTCAGCGTGGGCGTGCAGATCAAACCCAAACTGTCGCCAAGCCACCGCCTGCGCCTGCTACTCGATGGACAGCCCCACGGCCAGGCCAGCAGCAGCAGCCGTCTACAAGTCGTCAACGCCGACCGTGGCGAACACAGCCTCGCCGTCGAAGTACTCAGCGGCGAGCAATCCATTCAGCAGAGCAGCCCGGTGACCTTCACTGTGCAGCGCGTCAACACCCAGAGCCCCGCCCTTAAACCCAAACCACAGCCCACGCCAAAACCCAAGCCCGCCACATGAGAAGTACCATCCCACTGCTGCTAGTACTGCTGTTCAGCCTGAATGCCAGCGCCGAGGTCTATACCTACATCGACGCCGAGGGCAATCGCGTCTTCACCGACAGCCCACCGCGGGGCAATGCCGAGCGCATCCAGCTGGCGCCAAGCAACGCCTTCACCGCGCCACACATGGACAAGCAGGTGCCAGCCATCCAGCCCGGCCAACCGCCGGCGCCACCAGCCTATCAGCTGTTGCGCATCCTCCTGCCCGAGCCGGACAGCACCATCAGCGACAATGCGGGCAACCTACTGGTGACCGTCAACAGCGAACCAGTGCTGCGTCCCAGCGACCATTATCGGCTGCTGCTCAATGGCCAACCGGTTGGTGAGCCTAGCCGCAGCGCCGTATTCCCACTGGAAAACATCGACCGAGGCACTCACCAGCTGGCGGTGGAAATCATCGATGCTCGGGGTATTACCGTGGAGCGCACGCCGAGCCAACCCTTCCACATGAAGCGCACCAGCCTGGACATGAAGCGCCAGGCCAACCCCTGCAAGAAGAAGGACTGGGGCGTACGCCCGGAATGCCCGCTGGCCGACAAACCGAAAGAGCCCAAAGACATCCCGCTGGTGCCCTTTATCTAACAATGCACCAAGTTAGTGCGACATACCGCACCAAGCCCTACACTGTGCACACTTCTCGCTCATAGGCACGCCGCCCGGCGTGCCGGTTGCCCGCTAACGGCCAGGCCCGCTGAGGTTTTTGCGTCTTTTCGGGGCCTTGGTTTGCTTCTTGCATTTTCCTGCCCATCGCCGGGATGCCCAGACCATGATGAACGACGCCTTGCACCGCCTGCTGCTGGATAACCTGACCACTGCCGTGCTTCTGCTCGATGCCGAGCTACGCCTGCAGTACATGAATCCGGCCGCGGAAATGCTCCTGGCGGTCAGCGGCCAGCGCAATCACGGCCAGTTCATCAGCGAACTGTTTACCGAGTCGGTCGAAGCCCTGGCCGCACTGCGCCAGGCGGTCAGCCAGGCGCATCCGTTTACCAAGCGCGAGGCCACCCTCACGTCGCTGAACGGCCACAGCCTGACCGTGGACTACGCCGTCACGCCGATTCCCGCGCGGCGGGAAACCCTGCTGCTGCTGGAAATTCATCCGCGCGACCGGTTGCTGCGCATCACCAAGGAAGAAGCGCAGCTGTCCAAGCAGGAGACCACCAAATTGCTGGTGCGCGGGCTGGCTCACGAGATCAAGAATCCCCTGGGGGGCATCCGTGGCGCCGCCCAGCTGCTGTCACGCGAGCTGCATGAGCCCTCCCTGAGGGATTACACCGACGTGATCATCGAGGAAGCCGACCGCCTGCGTAACCTGGTCGATCGCATGCTCGGTTCCAACAAGCTGCCGTCGCTGGCCATGACCAATATCCACGAAGTGCTGGAGCGCGTGTGCAGCCTGGTCGACCTGGAAAGCCAGGGACGCATCACTTTGGTGCGCGACTACGATCCGAGCATCCCGGACGTACTGATCGACCGTGAGCAGATGATCCAGGCGGTACTCAACATCGTGCGCAACGCCATGCAGGCCCTGGCCAGCCAGAACGACCTGCACCTGGGGCGCATCACCCTGCGCACGCGCACCCTGCGCCAGTTCACCATAGGCCACACCCGCCACCGCCTGGTGTGCAAGGTGGAGATCATCGACAACGGCCCAGGCATTCCGCCGGAACTGCAGGACACCATCTTCTACCCCATGGTCAGCGGGCGTGCCGACGGCACCGGCCTGGGCCTGGCCATTACCCAGAACATCATTAGCCAGCACCAGGGCCTGATCGAATGCGAGAGCCATCCCGGCCATACCGTGTTCGCCCTCTTCCTGCCGCTGGAACAAGGAGCTTGATTGCGATGAGCCGTAGCGAAACCGTCTGGATTGTCGACGATGACCGTTCCATCCGCTGGGTACTGGAAAAAGCCCTGCAGCAGGAGGGCATGAGCACCCAGAGTTTCGACAGCGCCGACAGCGTATTGAGCCGCCTGGCCCGCCAGCAGCCGGACGTGATCATCTCCGACATCCGCATGCCCGGCGCCAGTGGCCTGGATCTGCTGGCCCAGCTGCGCGAGCAGTTTCCGCGCCTGCCGGTGATCATCATGACCGCGCATTCTGACCTGGAAAGCGCGGTGGCCTCTTACCAGGGCGGCGCCTTCGAATACCTGCCCAAGCCGTTCGACGTCGACGAGGCCGTTTCGCTGGTCAAACGCGCCGCCCAGCACGCCCAAGAGCAGTTGGCCCAGGCCGTGCCCGCCGAACTGGCGCGCACGCCGGAAATCATCGGCGAGGCCCCGGCGATGCAGGAGGTGTTCCGCGCCATCGGTCGCCTCTCGCACTCCAACATCACCGTGCTGATCAATGGCGAGTCCGGCACCGGTAAGGAACTGGTCGCCCACGCGCTGCACCGCCACAGCCCGCGCGCCTCGGCGCCGTTCATCGCACTGAATATGGCGGCCATCCCGAAAGATCTCATGGAGTCTGAGCTGTTCGGCCATGAAAAGGGGGCCTTCACCGGTGCGGCCAACCAGCGCCGTGGCCGCTTCGAACAGGCCGACGGCGGCACCCTGTTCCTTGATGAGATCGGCGACATGCCCGCCGACACCCAGACCCGCCTGCTGCGCGTGCTGGCCGATGGCGAGTTCTACCGGGTCGGCGGACATACGCCGGTCAAGGTCGACGTGCGCATCATTGCCGCTACCCACCAGAACCTGGAAAACCTGGTGCAGGCCGGCAAGTTCCGTGAGGACCTGTTCCACCGCCTCAACGTGATCCGCATCCATATCCCGCGCCTGGCCGACCGCCGCGAGGACATCCCGGCGCTGGCCCGCCACTTCCTCGGCCGTGCGGCCCAGGAACTGGCTGTCGAGCCCAAGCTGCTCAAGCCGGAAACCGAGGACTACCTGAAGAACCTGCCCTGGCCGGGCAACGTGCGGCAGATGGAAAACACCTGCCGCTGGATCACCGTCATGGCCTCCGGCCGCGAGGTACATATCGACGACCTGCCGCCGGAGCTGCTCAGCCAGCCGCAGGAAAGCGCGCCGGTGACCAACTGGGAGCAGGCCCTGCGCCTGTGGGCCGACCAGGCCCTGGCCCGTGGTCAGTCCAGTCTGCTCGACAGCGCCGTGCCGGCCTTCGAGAAGATCATGATCGAGACCGCTCTCAAGCACACCGCCGGCCGCCGACGCGACGCCGCCGTGCTGCTCGGCTGGGGCCGCAATACCCTGACGCGCAAGATCAAGGAGCTGGGCATGAAGGTCGATGGCGGCGATGACGATGAGGGTGACGACTGACACCCGCTGAAATCTGACCAGACGGACAGACAAAGACTCCCGGGGCGCCTAGAATGGCACCCTGATCTGTCCATCGTGGTCTGTCATGCCTTCCTCTTCCCGCCAGGGACTGCTCCTTGGCCTGTGCGCCTACTTCATCTGGGGCCTCTTCCCGCTCTACTTCAAGACCCTGGCCGCCATTCCGGCGCTGGAGATCATCGTCCACCGCGTGCTCTGGTCAGCACTCTGTGGTGCTGTCCTGCTGGCGTTGTGGCGCCATCGCGGCTGGTGGCGCGAACTGACCGACAATCCCTGGCGTTTCGGCATCCTGGCGGCCTCTGGCGCACTCATCGCCATCAACTGGCTGGTCTATGTCTGGGCGGTCAATCATGAGCGCATGCTCGATGCCAGCCTCGGCTACTACATCAATCCGCTGATCAATGTAGTGCTGGCTCTGTTGCTGCTCGGCGAGCGCCTGCGCCGACTGCAGTGGCTGGCCGTCGGGCTGGCAGCGCTGGGCGTGGCACAGCAGGTCTGGCAGCTCGGCTACCTGCCGTGGATTTCCCTGGTGCTGGCACTGTCTTTCGGCTTCTACGGGATCATCCGCAAGCAGGCGCCGGTCGCGGCGCTACCCGGACTGGTGGTGGAAACCTGGTTGCTACTGCCGCTGGCACTCGGCTGGCTGCTCTGGCATGACAGCGCCCTGCCCCCCCAGACGGACTTCTGGAGTACATCCGCAGCCGCCTGGCTGCTGCTTACCGGCCCTATTACCCTGGTGCCGCTACTGTGCTTCAACGCCGCCGCCCGGCAGCTGCCCTATGCCACCCTCGGTTTCCTGCAGTACATAGCGCCAACCCTGGTGCTGCTGCAGGCGGTGCTGCTCTACGACGAGCCACTGCCCGCGAGCAAGCTGCTCGCCTTTGCCTGCATCTGGCTGGCGTTGGCGCTGTACAGCTGGGATGCCTGGCGGCATAGCCGACGCTACGGCTGATCAGATTCTGCGCAACAGCCGCCAGGCCGCGCGGTGAGTGGGCGGGACGCTCTTGTCCAGCGCTTATCCACAGCACCATCCCCAGCGACTGTGCACAACCGATTGAATTTGCACGTTTTTTGACCGGAACCGGGAAGCCGGCGACAGGCCTGGCCTGGGAAGAGGGCTCCCCAGCTTATCCACAGCCTTGCCCCCGGCAACTGGGGATCAGTCCTCGGGACGCAGCACCAGCTCGACCATCAGGTCATCGGCCAGGCTTTCCAGCTTGCACTGCAGGGTATCCAGCGACAGGGTCAGCGGCAGCGCCAGCAAGGCCTCGGCATGGAACAGCGGCTCGCTGCTCATGGGAGCTGGCAGCACTTCGGTGGTCAGGCGCTCGACGTTGACGCCGAGATCGGCCAGCTGGCGGCTGATGTCGCGCATGATGCCGGGGCGATCGTTCCCGACCAGGTCAAGGTGAATCGGCTTCCAGTTACACGATGGCTCGATGCCGCTGTGCGCCACCAGCACCCGGATGTCGAATGCCTTGAGCTCCTGCAGGCTTTCCACCAGTTCATCATGGGCCTCGGCCGGCACCGCCACCCGCAGGATGCCGGCAAACTGCCCGGCCATGCGCGACATACGGCTCTCCAGCCAGTTTCCACCGTGCCCGGCGACAACCTGGGCAATGCGTTCCACCAATCCCGGCTGGTCCGGGGCAATGACGGTTAGGACGAGATGATCCACGGACAACTCCTTGTTCAGGGCTTGAGACTGAGCCAGTAGGTATAAAACACCTGGTCACGCACGTAGCCAAGCTTTTCGTACAGTGCCTGCCCAGCCAGGTTGGTTTTCGCCGTTTCCAGTTGCAGGCCGCAGGCGCCGGTCGACTCCGCGTGCGCCCGGGCCGCATTCATCAGCGCCTCGGCGACGCCCTGGCGGCGAGCCTGCGAGCTGACGAAAAGATCATTGAGCAGGTAGGACGGCTGCAGCTCCAGTGAATTGAAGATGGGATAGAGCTGGATAAAACCCTGCGCCTCGCCGGCAGCATCCCGCGCCAGCAGCAGCACCGAGTCGCTCTGGTCGAGACGCTGAGCCAGAAAGGCCCGAACCTCCGACAAACTACGCGGCACTTCGTAGAACGCCAGATAGGCGGCAAACAGCGGGGTCAATTCATCCAGATCATTCAGGCTGGCAAGGTGTACCGGCATAACGGCCTCCTGTGGCTATGCAGCGAGTATAGGCATGACCGGGAATCGCCTTGCAGTCATTTGCAGACGCCCGCCCCCTGATTTTTCCCGCAGCATCCTGTAGTATTCCCCGCCTCGCACTACAAGGCCCTGGCGCCGGGTATTGCGAACCGTCCCAAGCCCAGAGCCGTTCCGTAACAGAGTTGAGGCAAGCAATGACTGAGCGCGTACAAGTCGGTGGCCTGCAGGTCGCCAAAGTCCTGTTGGACTTCGTCAACAACGAAGCCATTCCCGGAACCGGCATCAGCGCCGAACAGTTCTGGGCCGGTGCCGATGCGGTCATCCATGACCTGGCGCCGAAGAACCGCGCTCTGCTGGCCAAGCGCGACGAGATCCAGGCCCAGATTGATGCCTGGCACCAGGCCCGCAAAGGCCAGGCCCACGACGCCATGGCCTACAAGGCCTTCCTGCAGGAAATCGGTTACCTGCTGCCTGAGCCGGCTGACTTCCAGGCCACCACCCAGAACGTCGACGAAGAAATCGCCCGCATGGCCGGCCCGCAGCTGGTCGTCCCGGTGATGAACGCCCGTTTCGCCCTGAACGCCTCCAACGCCCGCTGGGGCTCGCTGTACGATGCCCTCTACGGCACCGACGTGATCAGCGAAGAAAATGGCGCCGAGAAAGGCAAGGGTTACAACAAGGTCCGCGGCGACAAGGTCATCGCCTTCGCCCGCGCCTTCCTCGACGAAGCCGCGCCGCTGGCTGCTGGCTCTCACGTTGACTCCACTGCCTACAAGATCGTTGACGGCAAGCTGGTCGTCAGCCTGAAAGGCGGCAGCAACACCGGCCTGCGCGACGACGCTCAGCTGATCGGTTTCCAAGGCGATGCCGCTGCGCCGACCGCCGTGCTGCTCAAGCACAACGGCCTGCACTTCGAAATCCAGATCGACGCCAGCACCCCGGTCGGCCAGACCGACGCCGCCGGCGTGAAGGACGTGCTGATGGAAGCCGCCCTGACCACCATCATGGACTGCGAAGACTCCGTTGCCGCCGTCGATGCCGAAGACAAGGTTGTGGTCTACAAGAACTGGCTCGGCCTGATGAAGGGCGACCTGGCCGAAGAAGTGGCCAAGGGCGGCAGCACCTTCACCCGCACCATGAACCCGGACCGCACCTACACCAAAGTCGACGGCTCCACCCTGACCCTGCATGGTCGCAGCCTGCTGTTCGTGCGTAACGTCGGTCACCTGATGACCATCGACGCCATCGTCGACAAAGACGGCTTCGAAGTGCCGGAAGGCATCATGGACGGCCTGGTGACCAGCCTGATCGCCATGCACAACCTGAAGGGCAACACCAGCCGCAAGAACACCCGCACCGGCTCCGTGTACATCGTGAAGCCGAAGATGCATGGCCCGGAAGAAGTCGCCTTCACCACCGAGTTGTTCGGCCGTATCGAGGATGTACTGGGCATGACCCGCAACACCCTCAAGGTCGGCATCATGGACGAAGAGCGCCGCACCACCGTCAACCTGAAAGCCTGCATCAAGGCTGCCAGCGAGCGCGTGGTGTTCATCAACACCGGCTTCCTCGACCGTACCGGTGACGAAATCCACACCTCCATGGAAGCCGGCGCGATGATCCGCAAGGCCGCCATGAAGGCCGAGAAGTGGATCAGCGCCTACGAGAACTGGAACGTCGACATCGGCCTGGCCACCGGCCTGCAGGGTCGCGCCCAAATCGGTAAAGGTATGTGGGCCATGCCCGACCTGATGGCCGGCATGGTTGAACAAAAGATCATGCACCCGATGGCCGGTGCCAACACCGCCTGGGTACCGTCGCCGACCGCAGCCACCCTGCACGCCCTGCACTACCACAAGGTCGACGTGTTCGCCCGTCAGGCCGAGCTGGCCAAGCGCGAGCGCGCCTCGGTAGACGACATCCTGACCATTCCGCTGGCCAAGGACACCAACTGGACCCCAGAGGAAATCCAGAACGAACTGGACAACAACTCGCAGGGCATCCTCGGTTACGTGGTGCGCTGGATCGACCAGGGCGTCGGCTGCTCCAAGGTGCCGGACATCAACGACGTCGGCCTGATGGAAGACCGCGCTACCCTGCGCATCTCCAGCCAGCTGCTGGCCAACTGGCTGCGTCATGGCATCGTCACCGAAGCGCAGATCGTCGAGAGCCTCAAGCGCATGGCGCCGGTGGTTGACCGTCAGAACGCCAACGACCCGCTGTACCGTCCGCTGGCGCCGAACTTCGACGACAACATCGCCTTCCAGGCTGCCCTGGAGCTGGTGGTCGAAGGCACCAAGCAGCCGAACGGCTACACCGAGCCGGTCCTGCACCGCCGCCGCCGCGAATTCAAGGCCAAAAACGCCCAGTAATTCGCCGCTGTGAAAAAGCCGCCCTCCGGGGCGGTTTTTTTATGCCCGTCGAGCCCTACTCCAGGCTCACTCCGTAGCGCTGATAGAGGCGCGCGACCTCACCCTCGGCGTACAAGGCAATCAGCGCCTGGCGCAGGCTGGACAAGACCGCTGCGTCCATCTGCGGATGACAGGCCATGTCCTCCATCAGAGTCAGAAAAGGCAGTACCTCGCGTGGGGCTGTCTCGCCTTTGCGCACCAGTGAACTCACTACCAAAGGACTGGCCGCCCACAAGGGCGCGCGCCCGCCCTGCAACATGGCGTAACTGAGGGTTTCCTTGTTGGAAAACTCGACGCGGAAACCTTGAGCCTTAAGGTACTCGCCACCTCCCGAGCCCTGATGACTGAGAATGCGCAAGCCCCGCGCCTGCTCCAGGCTGTCGAGCTGCAGGGGATTGCCTGGCAGCGCATAAAGGCCCAGACGCGAGATCAACAACGGGCCGACCCAGGCATAGCTCGATTCCCGCTCCTGCCGGCGCTCAACCAACAGGACACAACTATCGGCATCGCGCTGCGCACTCATCAGGGCGCGCTGCAACGGCACGAAAACAATCCGGTAGTCGACCCCGGCGCGACGGAACATCTGACCGGCCAGATCCACCACGAGCCCCGCTGCAGTTCCCTCGCTCTGGCTGCTCAACGGAGGCCGCTCCCAAGCCAGCAAGCGCACCTCAGCCTGCACCACGGTACAGCACAGCCAGAGCAGCAGCGCGAGCAGAGCACTAATCCCACGCATGCAGCGCCTCCTGATACGGCAGCGTGCGTCCAGGCGGATTCTCATCAGACAACACCGGATAGGGGGCGCCCGGCGCCTGCAACCAGCGCAGTTCGCTGTCCTCGGCGTTCAGCCGCGGCGCACAGGCATGCTGCTGACGACTGCCCAGCAGCGCCAGATGCTGATCAAACGCCTCGGCCAGCTGCTGCAGTGCCTGACGTGCACTGACCTGACCAGCCAGCGCCGGGTAGGCGTGGCGCCACCACAGGCTGGCCATCCCGGCGTAATCCGGCACATTGGCGCCCGTCGGGGTCCAGCGCCGGGCTGCACGACTGCGGTAGAACTCCACCAGACCACCCAGACGCGGCGCCGCCTCGAGCATGGCCGGGGTATCGAGATCGGACTGGCGGATCGGCGTCAGGCCGACCAGGGTCTTGCGCAGCGACACGCTTTTGGCCACGGTGAACTGGGCGTACAGCCAGGCCGCCTGCAGGCGCTTGAGCGGTGTGTTCTTGAGAAAGGTCCAGGCACCGACATCCTGGTAACCGGACTTCATGCCTTCCTGCCAGTAGGCGCCACGCGGTGAGGGCGCCACCCGCCAGCGCGGCAGCCCCTGTTCGTCGAGCATCGGGCTGCCTGGGCGGGTGTAATCGGCTGTGAACGCGGTGTACCAGAACACCTGCTGAGCCACGTAGCCTTGCGCCGCCACATTACCTGCCTGGTTGAAACTCATCTGCTGCGCTTCGGGTGGCGCATAACGCTTGAGCCAGTCGATGTACTTCTGCAGCGCATAGACCGCCGGGGGGCTGTCCAGCGCACCACCGCGGCGCGTGCTGGCCCCGGCGGGGCGACAGTTCTCCACGCGGATACCCCAGTCATCCACCGGCAGGCCATTGGGCAGGCCGGTATCGGCCACACCGGCCATGCCCAGCCAGGCGTCCGACAGCCGCCAGCCCAGCGACGGATCATGGGCACCGTAGTCCATGTGACCATAGACCCGCTGCCCGTCGATCTCGCGCACCCGCTCACTGAAGAACTCGGCGATATCCTCATAGGCCGCCCAGTTCTGCGGCACCGCCAGCTCATAGCCATAGTGCTGGCGGAACGCCTCCTTGAGCTCGGGACGGGCAAACCAGTCATGCCGGTACCAGTACAGATTGGCGAACTGTTGATCGGGCAACTGGTACAGCTTGCCATCCGGGGCGGTGGTGAAGTTGAGGCCGATGAAGTCGTTCAGGTCGAGCGTCGGCAGAGTCACGGCTCGGCCCTCGCCGACCATGAAGTCACTCAGCGCCAGCACCTTGCCTTCGCGAAAATGCTGGCCGATCAGGTCGCTGTCACTGATGTAGCCGTCGTATAAGGCCAGCCCCAGCTCACTCTGGGTGCGCAGCTTGTTGACCACATCGTCTTCCCCGGTGATTTCATGCACCACACGGATACCGGTCAGCTGACGGAACAGCGGTGCCAGCACATTGGCCTCATACCAGTGGGTGTGGATGTTCTCCGAAACCACCCGCACCGTCATACCGCGAAAAGGCTGAGCCGCCTCGATAAACCACTGCAGTTCACGACGTTGCTGCTCGGTCGACAACGAGCTGGGCTGCAATTCGTCCATAACCTGTTGCAGCGGCTCGGCGGCCGAAAGCCCAGGCATATGGCAACACAGCAGCAAAAGGCAAACACCTGCACGCATGCCGCACTCCATCGTCGGCAACTCCAGTAGCGGCAAGCTTAGCCGTTGCCGCCAGCGGCGCACCGTCAGAGGGCGATTGCGTTCAAAAAAGTGCAATTCGAGCCAAACCGGTCTATAGCAAAGAGACAAGATGCCGATAAGTGCATAGCCAAGGCTTGGCGGAAAAGTCCGGGATAGACACCTGAAGAATAGGTGGACGCGATGCATATCGACGCCACGGCAGTACTCCTGAGGGGAGCTCCAGATGCTCAAGAACATGTCGTTGACCTTCAAGCTGGCCTTGTTGCCAGCCGTTGCCATCATTGGCCTGCTACTGTTTGTCGGCTTTACCTACAAACAGCTCTCGACCAACGATGAGCGCCTGGTACTGCTGGAAAGCCGCAGCTACCCGACCCTGGAGAAGGCCGACGCGGCAATCTTCCAGTTCTCCCTGTTACCCGGCCTGCTCAACAGCGCCGTAGCCGCCAGCGAAGTGGCCGAACTGGACCGGGCACGCACGGTGCTGGGCGAAATCGCCACACTGCAACAGGCCATGCTCAGTCTGACCCAGGATGACCCGGAACTGAACGCTCAAGTCGGCCAGTGGCAGAGCGCCGTGGAGAAATACAGCGGCAATGCACTGAACTCCTCCGAGCGGCTGATCAAGGGCAGCGCCACTTTCGATGACCTGCGCCCCAACCTCGACCGCATGAGCAGTGACCTGCAACAGGCGCAGAAGCTGGCCAGCGAATTCCGCGCCAATGCCTATGGGGAATTCCAGCAGCAGCTCGAAGAAATCCGCACCGACAACCGCGCCACCATCAACGTCGGCATCGGCCTGACCCTGGCGCTAGTGGCCTTGGTCAGCATTGGTGCAACGGTCATCATTCGCGGCATCATGGGCAACGTGTACGGTGTGATTCGCTCGCTGAAGGGCATCGCCCGTGGCGATGGCGATCTGACCCAACGTGTCAACGTCGACGCCAACGACGAAATCGGCGCGATGATCGAACTGTTCAATGGCTTCCTCGACAAGCTGCAGGGCACCATACGCCAGATCATCGACTCGGCCAGCCCGCTGGGACAGATGTCTCAGGAGCTGTATCGCCTGACCCAGGGTGCCGAAGACAATGCGCGCTCGCAGCAAGGGCATACCGACTCGATCAGCCGCGATATCCAGACCATGACCGGCAGTATTCAGGAAGTGGCGCAGCGCTCCCAGCAGGCCTCGCAGGAAGCCGGCGCCGCCTCGCGTCAGGCAGAAACCGCCAGGCAGAACATCGACAGCCTGTCCTCCAGCATCAGCGACCTGGGTAGCAGCGTGATGGGCGCCGTGCAGGCCATGGAGCAACTGGAGGAGGAAACCCAGCAAGTTGGCTCGGTGCTCACGGTGATCCGCTCGATTGCCGAGCAGACCAACCTGCTCGCCCTCAACGCCGCCATCGAAGCCGCCCGCGCTGGCGAGCAGGGCCGAGGCTTTGCCGTGGTCGCCGACGAAGTACGCAACCTAGCGCAGAAGACCGCCGCCTCCACCGCCGAGATCCAGCAGATCATCCAGCGCCTGCAGAACAGCGCCAACGGCGTGCTCAACGTGATGACCGCCAATGGCGACAAGGCTCAGGCCAGCATCCAGCGTTCCGTCGAAGCCACCCAGGTCCTGGCCGCCATCGCCCAGGCCGTGCGCCAGATTGACGAACTCAATGCCGGCATTGCCCAATACACCCACGAACAGATCGGCCTTTCCAGCTCGATCCAGGAAGACACCCAGGTCCTGCAACACGACGCCCAGGCCACCGCCAACGGTGCCGAAGCGACAGCCCGGCTGGGTGAGCAACTGGTCAGCACCGGCGACCAGCTACGCGCGGCAACCGCCCAGTTCCGCGTCTAATAACCAGAACCAAGGAGCAAGTCCTGATGAGAAAAGTCCACCTGCTGTCCCTGGCCATTGCCATGGCCAGTTCCACTGCCTATGCCGTCGAGCAGGGTGAATTCGTCTACAACGGCTTCGGCACCCTCGGCATTACCCACCTGGGTGGCGAGGACGATCTCGACTATGGCATCCAGGGTCAGACCAACGATGGCTGGCGTGGCGACCAACTGAGCAAGTTTGCAGTCCAGGGACAGTACGGCATTACCGATACCCTGAGCCTGACTGCTCAGCTAGGGACAAAACCCGTGCAGGACAGCTGGGAAGTCGGCCCCGGCAATATCTACCTGGCCTGGCAGGCCAATGACAATCTGACCCTGCGCGGTGGTCGCATTGGCACGCCGATCTACATGTACTCCGAAACCCTTCAAGTAGGTTTTTCCTACCCGTGGCTGCGCCTGCCGGAAGAGGTATACAGCCTGGTTCAGCTGACCAACCATGAAGGCGCTGACATTCTCTACAACCGGGGCACTGCACTGGGCGCCGTGAGCTTCCAGGTTTCCGGTGGCCAGGCCAAGAACCGCGACGTCTACTCGCTCGATGATACCCACGACATTGACTACAACAATGTCTTCGCCACCAGCCTGGCACTGTCCACCGACAACTTTGGTACCTTCCGCATCGGCTACGCCGAAGCCGATATCAAGACCACCATTGATGAAAACATCATCAATGCCTTTGGCAGCCCGCAGAACTATGTGTTCAACGACCTGGACAACCAGAAAGGCAAGTTCAGCTCGATCGGCCACCAGTATGACAATGGCACCTGGCTGAGCGCGGCAGAAGCCATCAAACTGACCACCGAGAGCAATAACTCCAACGAAACCACCGCGTTCTACGTCATGGGTGGCCGCCGCTTTGGCGATTACCTGGGACATCTCACCTATGCGCAACTGGATGCTCCGGCTGGCCGTCAGAACTCGATGACCTATGGCCTGAACTACAGCATGACCCCGACCGTCACTCTGAAGGGTGAGTACAAGCGTGTCGACATCTCACAGGGCAACTACACCGGCGTATTCCGCGCCGATGCGCAACAGACCTACGACAATGGTGTGGCAGAACTGACCAATGGCGTCCTGGGTGAGCCGCTCGGCACCCCCGACGGCGACATCATCAGCGTCGGCGTCGACTTCATCTTCTAAGGAGAGCCTGAATGAACAAGCTGCTTAGTGCTCTCGCTCTACTGGGCTGTGCCTCGCTGGCCCAGGCCGAAGTCGCGGTGATCGTCAATGCCGGCGCCAGCGCCGCACCTTCCCAGGCCGATGTGGCCAACATCTTCCTGGGCAAGGACAAATCGCTCAAAGGCGTCGACATCAAGGACTGGACCCCGACCAAGGACAAGTTCTACAGCGCCGTGACCAGCAAGAACGAAGCCCAGCTCAAGGCCTACTGGTCCGGGCTGGTCTTCACCGGCAAGGGCCAGCCGCTGCCCACCGTGGCCGATGACGCCGCCGTGGTCGCCAAGGTCGGCGCCGAGGCCGATGCCATCGGTTACGTCGATGCTGCTTCGGTCACCCCGGCGGTCAAGGTACTGTTCACCCTGCCCTGATCGTGCCCCACTGAACAAGCCGCCTGCGGGCGGCTTGTTCATTTCTGACCTACACAAATTCAGTGTGCGACCAAAGTGCAATGGCCCCTGGCCAAGGGCTGGGCAATGCTGCGAAGAACCGGCAAGAGGCCTTGAGCATGGCAACGCAGACATCCCCCCTCGGCAAGCTGGCCGTGCAGCAGAACCTGCAGGGTCATCTGGAGTTCCTGCGCAAATACCCGCCCTTCAACCAGATGGACACTGCCCACCTGGCATTTCTGCTGGAGCAGGCCCGCCTGGTCTTCCATGCCGCCGGCGAGGTCATCGTCAGCCCCGAGCAGGGCCCGGTCAGCCACTTTCATATCGTCAAACAGGGCCGCGTGGTCGGTGCCCGCCAACAGGGCGTCGCCGAGGAAAACACCTTCGAGATCAGTACTGGTGAGTGCTTCCCGCTGGCCGCCCTACTCGGTGAGCGCGCGACCCGCACCGCGCACATCGCCGCTGAAGACTGCTTCTGCCTGCAGCTCGACAAGGCCGCCTTCGCCCGCCTGTTTGCCCTCTCCGTGCCGTTCCGCGATTTCGCCCTGCGCGGCGTCAGCGGCCTGCTCGACCAGGTCAACCAGCAGCTGCAGCTACGCGCCGCCGAAAACCTTGGCGCGCAGTATTCGCTGGATGCCCTCCTGGACGAACTGGCCCCGCGTCAGCCGATCAGTTGCCTGGGCGATCTGCCGTTGCGCCAGGCCGTGAAACTGATGCATGAACAGCAGGTCGGCAGCATCGTCATCGTCGATGCCGAGGAGCGCCCGCACGGCATCTTCACCCTGCGTGATCTGCGCCGCCTGATCGCCAATCTCGACGCAGGCCAGCAAGGCGAACTGGACCGGCCAATAGCAGAGCTGATGACCCAGTCACCCTTCCACCTGCCGCCACATGCCACCGCCTTCGATGCCGCACTGGCGATGACCGAGCGACACATTGCGCACATCTGCCTGGTCCGCGACGGCCGCCTGACCGGGGTACTCTCCGAGCGCGACCTGTTCTCCCTGCAGCGTGTCGATCTGGTACACCTGGCCCGCACCATCCGCCATGCCGGACGCCTGGAAACCCTCGCGGCCCTGCGCGAGGACATCCGCCAGTTGGTCGAACGCATGCTGGCCCACGGCGCCACGGCCATGCAGATCACCCGCCTGATCACCCTGCTTAACGATCACACAGTCAAACGGGTGATCGAGCTGGTGCTGGAGGAAGCAGGCGACCCCGGCATTCCCTTCACCTGGCTGGTGTTTGGCAGCGAAGCCCGTGGCGAGCAGACCCTGCACACCGACCAGGACAACGGCCTGCTGTTCGAGGCCATGGACGACGCCGAAGCCGCGCAGATCCGTGCCCGCCTGCTGCCACTGGCCGGACGGATTAACCAGGCCCTGGCCGACTGCGGCTTCAGCCTGTGCAAAGGCAATGTCATGGCCAGCAACCCGGAGCTGTGTCTGTCCCGCCAGGAATGGTCGCGACGCTTCTCCGCCTTTATCCGCGAAGCGACCCCGGACAGCCTGCTCGGCTCGACCATCTACTTCGACCTGCGCGCGGTCTGGGGCGACGACAGCGGTGCCGAAGCCCTGCGCCAGCAGATCCTCGCCGAGGTCGCCGACAACAGCATCTTCCAGCGCCTGCTGGCCGACAGCGCGCTGCGCCAGAAGCCACCGCTGGGCGGCCTGCTGCGCGACTTCGCGCTGGCCAGACATGGCGAGGCCAAGCACACCCTGGACCTCAAGGTGCAGGGCCTGACCCCCTTCGTCGACGGTGCGCGCCTGCTTGCACTGAGTCACGGCGTATCCGCCTGCAACACCCTGGAGCGCCTGC
This sequence comes from Pseudomonas fluvialis, assembly GCF_014207935.1. Lineage (GTDB taxonomy): Bacteria > Pseudomonadota > Gammaproteobacteria > Pseudomonadales > Pseudomonadaceae > Aquipseudomonas > Aquipseudomonas fluvialis_A. Next base: position 510,244 of record NZ_JACHLL010000001.1, read on the forward strand.
GCGGGCTGATCGAGCGCGGCGTGATCGATGCCCAGGATGGCGCCGCCTTCGACGAGGCCTACCAGTTCATCCAGCTCACCCGCCTGCACCAGCACCAGCTGCAGGCCCGCGCGGAGCAGGGCTTCAGCAATCGCCTCGACCCCGATGAACTGAACCACCTCGACCGCCGCATCCTGCGCGAATCCTTCCGCCAGGCGCAGCGCCTGCAGAGCAGCCTGGCGCTGCGCTACCAGCTATGAAGCGCCTGTTTGCCTGGGGCAAGCCGCGCACCGACGAGGCCCTGCACGCTCGTCTGCAGACCCTGCCGGCCGCCGCCGAGCTGAGCCAGCAGCCACTGAGCCAGCAGCAATGGGTAGTGGTGGACGTGGAAAGCACCGGGCTCAACCTGCAGCGCGACCTGCTGCTGTCGATCGGTGCCGTCGCCATCGAGGGCAACAGCATCGGCCTGGCTGAAGGCTTTACCTGCACCCTCAACCGCGACCAGCAGCACCTGGGCGACAGCGTGCTGCTGCACGGCATCTCGCCCAGCGAGCTGGCGGCGGGACTGACGCCGGCCGAAGCCCTGCTGGCCTTCATGGAGTACCTGGGTGACCGCCCGCTGCTGGCCTTCCATGCGCCCTTCGACCAGCAGATGCTCGCCCGCGCACTCAAGGAAGAGTTCAACTACAAGCTGCGCCACCCCTTCCTCGACCTGGCAGATCTGGCCCCGATGCTGTGCCCACAGGCCGGGCTGAGCAAAGGCGGCCTGGACGACTGGATGAGCTTCTTCGGCCTGGCCAACCTACAACGGCACAATGCCTATGCCGACGCTCTGGCCACCGCCGAGCTGGCCCTGATCCTGTTCAGCCGCGCCCGCCGGCAAGGCCTCGACAGCGCCTACGCCTTAAGCGACGCCCTGGCGCGCTGGAAGCGCCGCCAGCAACAGTCGGCCTGGTAAGGCAGCTCAAGAGAAGAGTGACAGAGTGCCTTTGCGCTCACCCGACCACAGCTCGTCGAAGTTGTTGAAGCCCCACTCCTCCACCGACTCGCGGCCGACGATCTTTTCCTGGCCAACCAGCTTGGCCAGCTCCAGCACCACCTGCGGCAGCGGGGTCTTGGAGCGAGCGGAGAAGAACACCTTGACCTTGGGGGTCAGCAGCGACTGCTCGTCCTGCTCCAGTACCACCGCCAGGCGCCCGCTCTCCAGGCGCACCAACGATCCCACCGGGTAGATGCCGAGCGCCTTGACGAAGGCCTGAAACACTCGCTCGTCGAACTGCAGCTTGCTCCACTCGGCCATCTTGCGGATCGATTCGGCCGGGCCCCAGCCCTTCTGGTAGGGCCGGTCGGAGCTGATGGCGTCGTACACGTCGCACACCGCGCACATCTTGGCCAGCAGGCCGGTCTTGTCGCCCTTGAGCGCATCAGGGTAGCCGCTGCCGTCCTGGCGCTCGTGGTGGTGCAGGCAGACATCCAGCACCGCAGCACTGATGCCCGGCATCTGCTTGAGCAGATCAACCCCGGCGCGCGGATGATCGCGCAGCAGGGTGATGTCGATCTTGCTCAGCTTGCCCGGATTGTTCAGCAGCTCCGGCGGCATGATGATTTCGCCGATATCGTGCAGCAGGCCGGCCAGTCCGGCTTCGCGCACCAGCTTCTCGGCCAGCCCAAGCTGACGAGCCAGCGCCACCATCAGCGCACTCACCGCCAGGGCATGCATGGCCGAATACTCACTGGCGCTGCGCAGTCGCGCCAGGCTGATCAGGGCATGGGGATGGCGATCCAGCGAGGCGCTGACCTCATCCACCAGCTCCAGCGCCGCGGTCTTGTCTAGCGCGCCACCCTGGCGCACGGCATCAAACAACTCGTCGAGCTGCTCGCGGGCATAGCCGCAAAACTTCAGAGAACGGCCGATTTCCTCGTCCATGCCAGGCCGGGGTGGCGCCGGCAGCGGTTGGGCGGCGGCCAGCAGCACCGCCTCGGTATCGGCCTCGACCTCCTCGACGCTCTGCCCGCCCTCGACGTCCAGCCCCTTGTCGGTGTCGATCCACAGCTCGCGCACCGCACTGCCCTGCAAACGGCCAAGGTCACGTTCATCCTTGAGCAGAAAGCGCGGCTTCCAGAAGGGGTGATCCATCCACGAGCCGCACAGCTCGTGGACATACATGCCCACTGCTGCCTCGCCGACCGGAATGCGTTTGAGCGCCATCTCGCCGTTGTCCTGTGCCGAATCGTTCGCTGGCCACTGGCCAGCTGGTCTGCCAAGGATAATCCAGGCCGGCGCGGAACGCCCGTAGCAGCGCCTCAGCCGTCGTAGGCGAAGACAATCAGGCGCTCCCTGGGCAGCACCAGCAGCACGCCCTCGCGCTTCTCGCTGTAATAGCCCTGCATGCCCTGCGCGCCACGCATGATCTGCTCCTGCAGGGCCTCCGGCGCATCGGCACAACCCAGCGGCAACCAGCCATCCATACTTTGCGCTTCGGCCAGCGGCGTGGCCTGCCAGGGCCCGTAGCTATAGTAGGATTCTGCATAACCCCGTGCCTGCTGCGCCAACTGCAGATAGCCGAAGCCATGCTGCTGCACGCTGGCCGCCGTTGCTTCGCTGAGGCGCCAGACCGCAACGCCGCAACCTTCGCGGAAGTCGCTCATGCCATCGATCAGGATCAGTCCGGCCGGCTCGATCTGCGCCGGCAGCGCCTGAAGGAAATGCTCCCGCTCGAAACCCTTGAACAGCAGATACAACACCAGCTGCAGCGCGAGCAGCGTCTGCAGGCTGTACAACAGGGCCCGCGCGCAGCCTCGCAACAGACGCATACCTCGTTCAGAGATAGCCATACAGCCCCCAGGCCAACAGTACCAGCAACCCGACAGCCAGGGCCGTGGCCCGGTAGCACCCACGCCGGGAGGGCAGCAGCAGTGGCCAGGTCAGGCGCTGCAAGCCCAGTCCCAGCAGAGCCACACCGGCAAAGTAGGGATTCAGCGGCCAGCCACGCAGCCAGACGCCGAGCAGCAACGTCAGCAGGTAGGCGGCATTCAAGCCCAGAAAAGCGCCCTGCAACCCAGTGGCAAAACGGCTCATGGCTTCACCCTCGGCAGAGGCCGGCTTTGCACCCGCGGAGCAAAAAGACGGGCGATGCGTGCCGCCAGTCGCGCACCAACCCGGGCGTCCTCGCGCAAGCCGATATGCCCGCTCATGTCCGGTACCACAGGCGGTAAAAGCCCAGCGCCGGCAATAACGCCAGCTGAGCCAGAGCGACACACAGCTGCAGGAACGAGCGCACAGCAGGGTGCCCGGCAGCTCCTTCCAGGCCGGTCAGGCTGTGCCAGAAGGCTTCGGGCAGCACATGCAGCAGCAGATAGGCAAGCGGCTTGCCGCTGCCAATCAGCAACTGCATCCAGTCGTTCTGCGCGAAGAACATCAGCGTCACCAGTAGCATCAGGGCCAGAATCAAAGCCAGGGCATAGCAGGCGGAAAATCGCAGGAATAACCACATGACAGGCTCCCAGGATGTGGCCCACAGGCCACACCCAAAACAGATTGAGGAGGTTGATCAGGCCGCGCTCTTGCCCAGCGCGTACCAGTCCAGCTTGCGGGTCAGCAGCATCACCCCGGCGAGCAAGGCGAAGACCAGCAGCGAGCCCATCAGCAGGGCATAGTCCTCGGCACTGAGCAGACCGTAGAGCATGGCGTAGAGCAGGCTCAGGGCCAGGCCGAACAGCCCGCCGCGAAGGGCACTGTGCAGCACGGCACTGAGGTAGATAGCCAGCAGCAGCACGCAGGCGCCCGAGGACAGGCCATAGGCCAGGGCAAACGGCAGGTGCTCGGAGAGCGACAGCAACAGCAGGTAGAACAGCGCCAGCGCCAGCCCCACCAGCCCGTACTGCACCGGGTGCACCGCCAGGCGCTTGAGTACCTCGAAGAGGAAGAAGCCGGCGAAGGTCAGGGCGATGAACAGCAGGGCATATTTGATCGCCCGCTCGGTCTTCAGATACTGATCGACCGGATCGACGAAGCTGACCCCGAAATAGCGCTGTTCGAAGGTCTGGCAGCGTTCGCGGCTCACGCAATCGGCCAGCACTTCTTCAAGGTTGGTGGCAAAGAAGCTGGTCTGCCAGCGCGCGCTGAAGCCTTGCGCCGCAATCTCGCGCTGCTGCGGCAGAAACTCGCCGACAAAGCTCGGATGCGGCCAGTCGGAACGCAGCTCGACCTGGGTATCGCGGCCCACCGGGGTGATCGACAGCGACTCGGTGCCCTGCAGCTTGAGGTTGAAGGCGAAGTCCAGGCGCTGGCCATTAACGGCATCCAGCGCCGGCAGCGGCGCATGCACGCCATTGCCCAGCAGGTTGTCGGCCGTGCCGGCGGCAAAGGGCAGCTCGGTACCGTTCAGGCGCAGGCGCAGGTCATTCTCGATGCCACGGATATCGCTGATGCCGACGCTGAGGAAGGCCGGTTCGAAGCGATAGTCGGCAAAGTCTTCGCTGATGCCGTACTGCGCCGGCACCTGGAAATGCCCGCTGACCTGACTGTCGCTGTGGTACAGGCGCGCCTGATAGATACCGCGGCTACGGGCCTCGCTGCTGACGGCGCCGTCGATGGCGAAACGTTCCGGGAGGAAATACAGGCGGTCGCGGTATTCGCGTTCCTCCACATAGCGCTGGCCGCTCTTCTCGTGGGTTTTCCACTCGCGCACGGTCTTGCGGTAAGGCACCACCAGGATCGGCCCGGTGATCTGCTGTGCACGGCTGGAGCTGCTGGCGATGTCTTCCAGTACGCCCTCGCGCAGGCGCTGCCGCTCGCTGACCATACCGTCGATCATCAGCAGCGGAATCATCAGCAACAGAATCAGCAGGCCGACAGCGCCCAGTTTGATACCCAGGTTACGGTTCATCTTCGCTCTCCTTGTGGGTGGCCGTATGGCCGATGGGGAGAGCATGAAGACCGGGCGTGCAGGCTTTATGCAGTGAACATGGAGATTCTGTGCAGAACAGGTGAAGCGGCGACGTTATTCGCCGCGGATGTACTGTTCCAGATGCTGGATCAGGCCTTCCTGCTCGGCCACCACGTCCTTGACTAGGTCGCGAATGGACAGCAGGCCGACCAGTTTGCCGTCATCCAGCACCGGCAGGTGGCGCAGGTTGCGCTCGATCATCAGCTGCATGCAGTAGCGGGTGCGATCCTGCGGGCCCACGGTGATCAGACTGCTGGTCATCACCTCGCCCACGGTGGTGGCATAGGCCGAGCGCTCCAGGCGGGCGACGCGACGAACGAAGTCGCGCTCGGTGATGATGCCTTCGACCTGCTCGCCCCTGAGCACCATCAGCGCACTGATGTCGCTGTCAGCCATGATGGTCACGGCCTCCAGCACGGTGGTTTCCGGCGTGACGCTGACGATGCTGGTGTGCAGCACCTTCTTCTTGAGAATCTCCGATACGCTTTTCATGCAGAACTCCTGGGCCTTGCCCTCCGACTGCAGGGCTTTTCTTGTTGTTTAGCAGCCCAATATGAACTGCAGATTTTCTGCCAACTTGGCCAGCCCCCGCGCAGAGGGCCCGCTTGCCGGGCGGTCGAGCAGCCAGGCACCAAAATAGGGCAATGAGACGAGAAACGCCCCGACCGTAAGTTCGTGGCCATGGCAAAAAGTCTGGCATGGATACGCCGGCCAGCGCCCTGCGACAAAAGCGCCCGTCGGCTAATAACAGTTCAAGTCGGCGCACTGCGCAAATGGCAGGGGCACGGGTTCAGGATCTGCTGCGCAGTATTTTTGTGCAGGCGAACACGATCAGTACTAATCCCAGTACCCGCTGCGGGACGATACCCACATCAAGTCCTGGCCCGGAATGCATCAAGCGACTCGAAAGCCCCCAGCCGATCGCAGTTCCCTTCAGCAGAAGGGCAGCGCCGAAGCCTAATACCAACAAGTAAGGCCAATGCTCTGCGAGCCACGCCCAGGCCTGCTTCAAGTAGTAATGCCAGATCATTTGCTCGGAGTCTCCAGAGGCAGGCTCAGTCGTGCCTCCACGCCACCCGGCACATTGACCAGCTGCAGGCTGCCGCCATGCAGGGCGGCGACTTCCTCGACGAAGTTCAGGCCAAGACCAGTGCTCTTGCGCCCGCTGCCCGGGCGCGGCAGGGAATAGAATCGCTCGCTGAGGCGCGGCAGGGCATAGTCGGGAATCGCCTCGCCCTGGTTGAACAGGCTGAACAGCAGCCGGCCGTCCTGCAGCTCGGCGCTGCAGCGGATCAGGCCACCCGGTGGCGTGAAATCCAGGGCGTTGTCGAGCAGATTGGCCAGGGCCTGCTGCAGCAGGAAGCGCTCGCCGGTCACGCACTGCTCATCGTCCAGCAGATTGTCGACCTCGATCTGCCCGGCGGTGATGCGCCCGGTCTGGCTGGTTAGCAGCTCCTCGAACAGCACCCGCAGCGGCACCGGCTCGCGTTCTTCCAGGCCCTGACGCTGCTCGACCAGCGCCAGGTGCAGCAGGCGCTCGATCAGTTGCTGCAGGCGCGTGCTTTCGTTCTGGATATTGCCGACAAAGCGTGCCCGCTGCTCCGCCGGCATCTCGTTCTCAAGCAACTCGGCGGCGCCACGAATGGCCGCCAGCGGGCTCTTCAGCTCGTGCGTCAGGGTATGCACATAGCGCTCGACATAGGCCTTGCCCTCCAGCTGCTCACGCATCTGCTGCAGCGCCTGGCCCAGCTGTGCCAGCTCGCCACCGCGCAGTGCCGGCAGGCTGGTCCGCTCTCCGGCCGCCACCTGACGGGCATAGTCGGTCAGCCGGCGCAGCGAGGCGCTCAGCCACCATGACAACAACGCCCCGACCAACAGACCGAGGCCGATCAGGCCGGCGCCGATCCAGGCCAGACGCGTTTGCGAACGCTCGATATAGGGCTGCAGGGTGCGGCTGGGTTTGCTCACCGAAACCACGCCGATGATCTGCCCCTGATCCCTGATCGGCGCCGCCACGTACATCACCGAAGACTCCGGGTCGGCGGCGTCCTCGCGACTCGAACGCGCGCCATACTGGCCGCGCAGGGTCAGGTAGACATCGTTCCAGCGCGAATAGTCCTGCCCCACCGATTCACCGCTGGAGTCGAGCAGCACGCGGCCGGCTGCATCGGTGACATAGATGCGGTGGCTGACGCTGTTCTTCTGTACATCCCAGATCTGCGCCTGCGGCTGGCGCAGACCATAGGCGCGGAACAGCTCCTGCCAGCGACTTTGTTCCAGGCGCCCGCTGCGCAGGTCGTCACGCAGCAGCTCGGCCAGCAGGTTGGCGGTATCCACCAGGGTTTCCTCGGTGGACTGGCGCACACCGGGGCGAATCTCGTCCATCACCGTGCTGATGACGAACCAGCCGGACAAGCCGACAAACAGGAAATAGACCAGGAAGATGCGGATACCCAGCGGCATCACAGCAGCCTCAGGCTGTAACCCAGGCCACGATGGGTGTGGATCGCCTCGCTGTCCGGACGGACCTCGCGCAGCTTGGCGCGCAGGCTGCGGATATGGCTGTCCACCGTGCGCTCATAACCCGCCTCGGCGGAAACCCCGGTGGCATCCAGCAGTTGCTCGCGGGAAAAAACCCGCTCCGGCTGGCCCAGCAGCGTGTGCAGCAGGCGGAACTCATGGCGGGTCAAACTGAGCGGCTGGCCATGGTAATGCAGCTGCATGCGTGTCAGGTCGATCTGGAAGGGGCCGCACTCTGTCGGGCCAGACTCCGCTGCCGGCGCGCGCGGCTGCAGGCGCTTGAGGATGGCCTTGACCCGCGCCGCCACCTCGCGCGGGCTGAACGGCTTGCTGACATAGTCGTCGGCGCCGATCTCCAGCCCCACCACCCGGTCGATCTCGCTGTCGCGCGCGGTGAGAAACAGCACCGGCACCTCGCTGCTACGGCGCAGTTGCTTGCACGCCTCGAACCCGCTCATGTCCGGCAAGCCGACATCGAGAATCCACAGATCGGCCGGTTCACGTGCCTGCAGCTTCAACGCCTCACCGGCCAGACTGAGCCAGGTGGTGGTGAATCCCTCGCCCTGCAGGGCATAGATCAGGGTATCGGCGATTGCCGCTTCGTCTTCGACGATGAGGATATGGGCCATCACTGCGCTTCCTTTTGCCAGCCGGCACGGTGCCGCAGGCCAGGGCCAGCGTCAACCAGGCCGATAAACTGCAGCAGGCTTGATCTGGCGCAGCCCTCTGACATGGCATCGTCACAATTTTAGGACTATGTTCATGACCTGACCGTTTGCGCAGGAAGTTGTCAGCCCGCTGACCGCAAACGCTCACTCGCCGTAGACGTGTTACAGGATTTGTTCCTAGGGGTAATGCAGTGGCGCTTCTTGACTCAGGTCAGCACTCCCCCTCGCGTTGCGGCGTTCCATAACAACATCGCCCACGACCAAGGGGAACAACATGTCGGACTCCACCAATAAACTCCGCCTCGGCGCGCTGATCGCGCTGGTGGTCGGCTCCATGGTGGGTGGCGGGATTTTCTCGCTACCACAGAACATCGCCGCAAGCGCCAGTGCCGGTGCCACCCTGATCGGCTGGCTGATCACCGGTGTGGGCATGCTGACCCTGGCTTTCGTCTTCCAGACCCTGGCCAACCGCAAGCCGGAACTCGATGGCGGGGTCTATGCCTACGCCAAGGCCGGTTTCGGCGACTACATGGGTTTCTCCTCGGCCTGGGGCTACTGGATCAGTGCCTGGATCGGCAACGTCAGCTACATGGTGCTGCTGTTCTCCACACTCGGTTATTTCTTCCCGGTATTCGGTGAAGGCAACACCCCTGCGGCCATCATCTGCGCCTCGGTGCTGCTGTGGCTGCTGCACTTTCTGGTGCTGCGCGGCATCAAGGAAGCGGCCTTTATCAACACGGTGACGACGATAGCGAAGATGCTGCCGCTGGCGTTGTTCATCGTGATCGCCGCCATCGCCTTCAAGATGGACGTGTTCACCAGCGACTTCTGGGGTGCGGGCAACACCGAGCTGGGCAGCGTGATGGATCAGGTGCGCAACATGATGCTGGTCACCGTATGGGTGTTCATCGGCATCGAAGGCGCGAGCATCTTCTCCGCCCGCGCCGAAAAACGCAGCGATGTGGGCAAGGCCACCGTGATCGGTTTCGTCGGCGTGCTGTTGCTACTGGTGCTGGTCAACGTGCTGTCGCAGGGCATCATGGCTCAGGCCACCCTGGCCGGTCTGAAGAACCCGTCGATGGCGGCCGTTCTGGAACAGGTGGTCGGCCCCTGGGGCGCCCAGCTGATCAGCATCGGCCTGCTGGTCTCGCTGGCCGGGGCCCTGCTGTCGTGGACCCTGCTGTGCGCGGAGATCATCTTCTCCTCGGCCAAGGACCACACCATGCCGGAGTTCCTGCGCAAGGAAAACGCCAACCACGTGCCGGCCAATGCGCTGTGGCTGACCAACGGCCTGATCCAGCTGTTCCTGATCATCACCCTGTTCAACAGCTCGACCTACCTGAGCCTGCTGTACCTGGCCACCTCGATGATCCTGGTGCCGTACTTCTGGTCCGGTGCCTATGCCCTGCTGCTGGCGGTGCGTGGCGAAACTTACGAAGGTGATGCCGGTCAGCGTAACAAGGACCTGTTCATCGCCCTGGTGGCAACCGTGTATGCCGTCTGGCTGGTGTATGCCGCGGGCGTGCAGTACCTGCTGCTTTCCGCGTTGCTCTATGCCCCGGGCGCCATCCTATTCGCCAAGGCCAAGCGCGAGCTGGGCCAGCCGGTGTTCACCAACATCGAGAAAGTGATTTTCATTGGCGTACTGATCGGTGCCGGCATTGCCGCCTACGGTCTTTACACTGGCTTCCTCAGCCTCTAAGACATCAACCTCAAAGAGAAGGAGTTCGAACATGAGCAAGAAGAAACTCGGCGTGCATTCCGAAGCCGGCAAGTTGCACAAGGTGATGGTCTGCTCGCCGGGCCTGGCGCATCTGCGCCTGACCCCGAACAACTGCGACGAACTGCTGTTCGACGACGTGATCTGGGTATCCCAGGCCAAACGCGACCACTTCGATTTCATGACCAAGATGCGCGAACGCGGCGTCGACGTGGTGGAGATGCACAACCTGCTGGAAGAAACGATCAAGAACCCAGAAGCCCTGAAGTGGATTCTCGACCGCAAGATCACCGCCAACAGCGTCGGCCTCGGCCTGCAGAGCGAAGTGCGCGGCTTCATCGAGAGCCTGGAATCGCGGCGTATCGCCGAATTCCTCATCGGAGGCGTGTCTGGCTCCGACCTGGTGAAATACAAGGAGTCCGAGGCGGCCAAGATGTTCACCGCCTACCAGGGCGAATCCAGCTTCCTCTTCCCGCCGCTGCCCAACACCCAGTTCACCCGTGACACCACCTGCTGGATCTACGGCGGCGTCACGCTGAACCCCATGTACTGGCCGGCCCGCCGTCAGGAAACCCTGCTGACCACGGCGATCTACAAGTTCCACCCGGACTTCATCAACGAAGAGTTCGAAATCTGGTACGGCGACCCGGACCAGGATCACGGCTCGGCCACCCTGGAAGGCGGCGACGTGATGCCGATCGGCAACGGCACCGTGTTGATCGGCATGGGCGAACGCAGCTCGCACCAGGCCATCGGCCAGGTGGCCAAGGCCCTGTTCGACAAGGGCGCGGCTGACAAGGTGGTGGTGGCCGGTCTCGGCAAATCCCGCGCGGCCATGCACCTGGACACCGTGTTCAGCTTCTGCGACCGCGACCTGGTCACCGTCTTCCCGGAAGTGGCCTACAACATCGTGCCCTTCGTGCTGCGCCCGGACGAGAGCAAGCCGGGCGGCATCGACGTGCGCCGCGAAGAGAAATCCTTCATCAACGTGGTCGCCGAATCGCTCAACCTCAAGAAGCTGCGTGTGGTGGAAACCGGCGGCGACAGCTTCGAGGCCGAACGCGAGCAGTGGGATGACGGCAACAACGTGGTCTGCCTGGAACCCGGTGTAGTGGTCGGCTACGACCGCAACACCTACACCAATACCCAGCTGCGCAAGGCCGGTGTCGAGGTGGTGACCATCAGTGCCAGCGAACTCGGCCGCGGCCGTGGCGGTGGCCACTGCATGACCTGCCCGATCATCCGCGACCCGATCGATTACTAAGTGAGCCCGGCGGCGGCCTTACCTGGCCGCCGTCTCTTAGCCGGAGCACAAGCCGTCCCGGCACGACCTTCATTTCTCAAGAGGAAATCCGTCCATGGCGTTCAACATGCACAACCGCAACCTGCTCAGCCTGATGCATCACAGCACCCGCGAGCTGAAATTCCTCCTCGACCTGTCGCGCGACCTCAAGCGCGCCAAGTACAGCGGCACCGAAGCCCAGCACCTGAAGGGCAAGAACATCGCCCTGATTTTCGAAAAGACCTCGACCCGTACCCGCTGCGCCTTCGAAGTGGCCTCCTATGACCAGGGCGCCAACGTCACCTATATCGACCCGACCTCCTCGCAGATTGGCCACAAGGAGACCATGAAGGACACCGCCCGCGTGCTCGGCCGCATGTATGACGCCATCGAGTACCGCGGCTTCAAGCAGGAAGTCGTCGACGACCTGGCCAAGTTCGCCGGCGTGCCGGTGTTCAACGGCCTGACCGACGAATACCACCCGACCCAGATGCTGGCCGACGTGCTGACCATGCTCGAACACAGCGACAAGCCGCTGCATGACATCAGCTACGCCTACCTGGGCGACGCGCGCAACAACATGGGCAACTCGCTGCTGCTGATCGGCGCCAAGCTGGGCATGGACGTACGTATCGCCGCGCCCAAGGCCCTCTGGCCAACCGATGAGCATGTCGCGGCGTGCCGCAAGTTCGCCGAGGAAAGCGGCGCGCGCATCACCCTTACCGAAGACCCGAAGGAAGCCGTCAAGGACGTGGACTTCATCCACACCGACGTCTGGGTCTCCATGGGCGAGCCGGTGGAAGCCTGGGGCGAACGCATCAAGCTGCTGCTGCCGTATCAGGTCAACGCCGAGATGATGAAGGCCTCCGGCACGCCGCGGACCAAGTTCATGCACTGCCTGCCGGCGTTCCACAACACCGAGACCAAGGTGGGCAAGCAGATCGCCGAGCAGTACCCGCACTTGGCGGGCGGCATCGAAGTGACCGAAGAAGTGTTCGAGTCGCCGGCCTGTATCGCTTTCGAGCAGGCGGAGAACCGCATGCACACGATCAAAGCCGTAATGGTCGCCACCTTAGGCAACGTGTAACCGCCGTTGCCAGCGAGGCGGAGGTACAGCCAACGCCTCGCCCAGAAATTCCTCTGGGTGGAAAAGCGTAAAGCGCTTTTCCACCCGTTTTGATTCAGGAGATCAATATGCGTCTAGTGATCGCTTTGGGCGGCAACGCCCTTCTACGCCGCGGCGAAGCCATGACCGCAGAGAACCAGCGCGACAACGTGCGCATCGCCTGCGAGCAGATCGCCAAGGTGGCGCCCGGAAACGAGCTGGTGGTGGCCCACGGCAATGGCCCGCAGGTGGGCCTGCTGGCCCTGCAGGGAGCCGCCTACGACGCCAAGAACCCCTACCCGCTGGACGTGCTCGGCGCGGAAACCGAAGGCATGATCGGCTACATGATCGAACAGGAGCTGGGCAATCTGCTGCCGGTCGAGGTGCCCTTCGCCACCCTGCTCACCCAGGTGGAAGTCGACCCCAACGACCCAGCCTTTCAGCACATGACCAAGCCGATCGGCCCGGTCTACCCGAAGGCGGAAGCCGAGCAACTGGCCGCCGAGAAAGGCTGGACCATTGCCCCGGATGGCGACAAGTTCCGCCGCGTGGTCGCCAGCCCAAGGCCCAAGCGCATCTTCGAGATCCGTCCACTCAAATGGCTGCTGGAGAAAGGCACCATTGTCATCGCCGCCGGCGGTGGCGGTATCCCCACCATGTATCAGGACGGCAAGCTGGTCGGTGTGGAGGCGGTGATCGACAAGGACCTCTGCTCGGCCTTTCTGGCCACCGAGCTGGGCGCCGATCTGCTGGTGATCGCCACCGACGTGGACGCCGCCTACATCGACTGGGGCAAGCCGACGCAGAAGGCCATCGCCGAGGCGCACCCGGATGAACTGGAGCGTCTGGGCTTTGCCGCCGGTTCCATGGGGCCCAAGGTGCAGGCCGCCTGCGAGTTTGCCCGCGACACCGGCAAGGTCGCCGTGATCGGCTCGCTGCCGGACATCGAGGCCATCGTTCAGGGCACCGCCGGCACCCGCATCAGTACGCAAAAACCCGGCCTGACCTACCGTTAACAGGTCGTCGCTACACAAAGGCCCGCAGGTTATCCTCCGGGCCTTTGCCTTGTCTGCCCGAAAAGGACGCCAACATGGCTGATAACAAGAAGATGGGACTGGTCGGCCTGACCACCCTGGTCACGGTCAACATGATGGGCTCGGGGATCATCCTGCTGCCCTCAAGCATGGCCCAGCTCGGCGCCGTGTCGCTGCTGTCCTGGATAGTCACCGCCATCGGCTCCATGGCCATCGCCTACTGTTTTGCCCAGTGCGGCATCTACTGCAGCAAGTCTGGCGGCATGTCCGCCTACAGCGAGGAAGCCCACGGCAAGTCGGCCTTCTTCCTCTGTTCCTACCTATATTTCCTCTCGCTGGTGATCAGTAACGTGGCCATCAGCATCGCTGCGGTGGGCTACCTGACGCCTTTCGTGCCCTGGCTCGGCAGTGGCTCGCTGCCGCTGTTCGTCGGCACCCTGAGCATGATCTGGCTGACCACTGTGGCCAATTTTGGTGGCCCGACACTGACCGGCCGCCTCGGCTCGTTCACCGTCTGGGGGATCATCATCCCGGTCGCCGGCCTGTGCATCATCGGCTGGTTCTGGTTCGACGCCTCGATCTTCGCGGCGGCCTGGAACCCCAATGAACTGAAGGTCGGCGACGCTATCACCCAGAGCATTCCGCTGACCCTGTGGGCCTTCCTCGGCATGGAGTCGGCAGCGCAGAACTCCGATGCCGTGGACAACCCCAAGCGCAACGTGCCCCTGGCCTGCCTGCTCGGCACACTCGGCGCCGCGGTGGTCTACGTGCTGTCGACCAGCGTGATCCAGGGCATCGTGCCCAACGCCGAGCTGGCCAATTCCAGCGCGCCGTTCGCCCTGGTCTACGCGCAGATGTTCAATGACGGCATCGGCGACATCGTCATGGCCCTGGCCGTGCTGGCCTGCCTCGGCTCGCTGCTGGGCTGGCAGTTCACCCTGGCGCAGACCGCCAAGGTCACGGCCGACCAAGGGCTGTTCCCCACCGTCTTCGCCCGGGTCAACCGCTTCAACGCTCCACTGCTGGGGCTGTTGTGCTGCGCCACGCTGCAAAGCCTGATCGCCCTGTCGACCATCTCGCCGAATGTCAGCGAGCAGTTCGGCAAACTGGTCAATCTGGCGGCGGTCACCAACCTGATCCCCTACGTCACCGCCCTCTCCGGCCTGCTGGTGATCATGTACAAGGCCCAGGTTGAACTGAGCGTGTTCCGTCGCAACAGCCTGATCCTGCTGGTCGGCATGCTCTACTGCTTCTATGCCCTGTATGCCTCTGGCCTGGAAGCGGTGTTCGGTGCGGCGCTGGTGATGGTGGCCGGCTACCTGCTGTTCGGCATCATCGCCAAACGCCTGATCGCCGAACTGGATACCCTGCAATCGTCCAAGGAGCGCGCCCAATGATCGCATTCCAGCCTCTCCTGCGTGGTGCCACCGCCCTCCTGCTGGCCGCCGCGCTGTTGCCGGCCTTCGCCGCCGATACCCTGCAACGGGTACGCGCCAGCCAGACCCTCACCTTTGGTTTCGTTCCCGGCGATGCGCCCTTCTCCGCCGGCACGGCCGAGCAGCCCGCCGGTTATGCCATCGAGCTGTGCAATCTGCTGGCCGCTCAACTGCGCCAGGACCTCGCCCTACCCGGCCTCAAACTCCGCTATCAGGCGCTGGAAGTGGGCGAAATGCTCCCCGCGGTCGCCAGCGGCAAGGTCGATACGGTGTGCAGTGCGGTGGGCGACACCCTGACGCGCCGCGAGCAGGTGAGTTTCTCCCTGCCCTACTTTGCCGCTGGTCTGGGCGTGGTGGTCCGCCGCGATGCACCGGCCAGCCTGCTGGCGCCGTTGCTTGAAGGTACGCAGGAGCGCGGCCCGGTATGGCGCGCCACGCTGCGCCAAGGGCTCAACCGCCACAGCTTCGCGGTACTCAAGGACAGCGTCAGCCTCGACTGGGCCCGCGCGCGGATCCGTGCGCTGGGGCTGCAGTCGGAGCTGCGCGAGGTGCAGAGCAATGCCGAGGGTCTGGCCATGGTGGCGCAGGGTCAGGTCGATGCCTTCTTCGCCGACCGTCTGGTACTGCTCAACTATCAGGCCGAGAGCGCGCACGGCCGTGAACTGGTGATCCCCGAGAAACTCTTCGAGGTGCTGCCGGTAGCCCTGCCACTGGCACGCGGTGACGCCGACTGGCAACTGGCCGTGGACCGTGCCCTGAGCCGGGTGCAGCGCAGCGAAGCCGGGCAGGCACTGTATGCACGCCACTTCGGGAAGCCCGGGGAACCGGGCCAGCAAGTCCTGCAGCTGTTCCAGAGACCGGAGTAACGCTGCCCCGGGGACTTGCGGCCCCGGGTTTCGCCATCAGCCCAGCTCACCCACCGCCCGCCATGCCTGATCGACGGCACCGTGCAGGTACGGGTCCCATCCCGCATCGGAGTTGGCGATAGCCACCCGGCCCAGCGGCTGGCGGGCTGCGTTCATCACCGCTTCGCCGCCGTCCGGGCCGTCGAACAGCGAGTTGCTGTAATAGGAATAGCCATGCGGCCAGCGGTTAACGGTAATGGCCAGGATATCGCGCTGGCCGTCGAATCCGGCCTTGCCCAGCAGGCGTTGCAGCTGGTCGCGGATCTGCGCTTCGTACTGTTCGAAGGACGTGATGTAGATCTGCATCCGCGCCGCCCGCGCCTGAGTGCGCAGGTCCGGTCCGACGCCCGGCGCATGCGGCACCTGCACCATGTGCAGACAGATAGGCTGCTGCGGATCACGCGGCGCGCGATAACCACCGAGGTCCACCGGGTAGTCGAGCTTGACCACCGAGAATGGCATGCCTGGTGAATAGACCTCCTGCATGCCCAGCTTGGCCCAACTGGTCCAATCACGAATCACCACATTGGCGTACACCAGTGGCAGCTTGACGTTCTGGCTCAACGCCTTGGCCTGCGCCGCCGGCAGGTCGCGCAGAATGTAGGGAATCAGCATGTTGTAGCAGGCCAGCACACAGTGACGGCCGCGTACGCGATAGAGCTGACCGCCACGGCTGTAACCGACATCCACTCCCTCGTCACGGTTGCGCACACTGACGGCGGTGCTCGACAGGCGCAACCGCACCGACTGCCCGGGCACATCCAGTCGGCCGTAGTCGAAGGCAGCGAGCACCACATCGTCCATGCCGCTCCCTGGCGCCACGCCCGGAATCAGGTCACGCACCAGAAGGCGCGCCACGCCGGCGTTGCCATCGGGGAAGTGGTAGATATAGGGCTCCTCCTCGCCTTCATCCTCCTCCAGCCCCAGCCTGGCAAAGCCTGGGTACCCGGCATAACGGGCATCGCTGGCCGGAAGAAAGTCGATGCGATAGCCGTACTCATCACTGGAGCGTTGCTGGAAATAGGCAATGGCCGCTTCCGACAGGCCCACGTGCCGCTTGAGGTAGTCGCGGTAGCTCAGGCTGGCCAGGTAATCCTTGCGCTCATCGGCGGGCAGCTCACCGAGGTAGTCTTCCTCATCCTCGTACAGCGCTCGCAACGCCTCGCGATCGGCCTCCGCCAGCGGAAAGCGCCCGATAAAACCCGCCCAGTCCGGTTCATCCTCGGCCTCCCCATCCGGCTCACCCACCACCAGCCGGTCCTCGCCGAAGGTCTGCCGGTCGAAGAACACCGCGCTGTCCAGCTCCTCATACAGCCGGTGCTGATAGGCCTGATCGAAACGCTCCAGACGTATCCCGAGCGCCTGCAGCAGGCGGTGTACCTGATCACTGAAATTGGCCTTGGGCGAGTCCAGCGATTCGCTGCCGCCATAGCCCAGAATCAGCCGACCACCGGCGCGAAACTCGTTGCGCCGGGCATGCCCGCCGAAGTCATCGTGGTTGTCCAGCAGCAGGATGCGCGCCTGCGGGTGCCGCTCGCGGTAGAACCAGGCCGCGGCCAGGCCGCTGATACCGGCGCCGACCACCACCAGGTCGTATTCCTCCTGCACGGGCAGCGAGTCGGTGTCGAACAACTTCTTTTCCCAGCCCATCTGGTGAGCCACCTCGAAGCTGCCGGGATGGCTGCCGCGCAATCCGGTCAGCGCCGGCGGATAGCCGGCCTGCTGCGCCTGCGCGGCCCGTACCAGTTGCCAGGGCAGCAGACCGGCGCCCACCGCCAGGACCGCACCGTTGAGGAAGTCACGTCGCCTGATCGTCATACCACCCTCGCAAAAAAGCCCCGCACAAGGCGGGGCAAGCTGCTTTGGAACACTCCCACACAGATTAGTTGCTATATAGGCGCCGCCAGTATTTGGTCATCACCTTGATCGTTTTCGGCCCGATAGTGCCCGAGACATAGAAGCTGCGGATCTCGGCTTCACTCGGAGCATAACGGCCATCCTGAATCGCGCGACTGGCCTCCTGCGCCTCCCGCACCGAACTCGGGTAGCTGTTGTACTCGGTCACCTGGGTCGCCACCTTGGGGTCGAGCAGATAGTTGATCCACTGATAGGCCGCGTCCTTGTTGGGCGCATCCTTGGGAATGCCCATCATGGTGAACCAGATGGGCGTCTGGCCCTTGGGCGTGATGTAACGGATTTCCATGTCCAGCTTGTTCTCGCGGACGATGCGGTTGACCACCCCGGCATCACCACTCCAGGCCATGGCCACACAGATGTCGCCACGGGTGATCTGATCCCGGTAGGTCGAGTTGACCTGCTTGATATGCGGCCACACGCGCTGCAGCTGCATGTAGGCAGCCTTGTAGTCCTCGATATCGTTGCTGTTGGGATCACGCCCCAGATACGCCAGCACCATGGTGAACACATCCTGCGGCGAATCGAGGAAGGACACCCCGCACTTGGCCAGCTTGCTCACCACCAGCGGATCGAACAGCAGGGCCTGGGTGTTCAGGTCGAAGTCCTCACCGAGGATGGCGCGCACCTGTTTGACGTTGACCAGAATGCCGTTGGTGCCCCAGAGAAAGGGCACGCCATAGCGGTTGCCGAGGTCATGCAGCTCGACCTTCTTCAGCAGCAGGGGATCGAGATGCACACGGTTGGGAATCTTCGACCAGTCCAGCGGCTCGTAGGCCCCGGCCTTGATCTGCTTGGCCATGTAGGAGGAGGACGGATAGACCACGTCATAACCGGAGTGACCGGTCAGCAGCTTGCTCTCCAGAGTGTCGTCGCTGTCGAGGATGTCGTAGGTCATCTCGGTCGAGGTCTGCTGGGCGTAGGCCTTCTGCACCTCGGCCGGGATCAGCTCCGACCAGTTGAGGACATTCAGTGACTGTGAAGCGGCCTGAGCGCTCAGCACGCCCAGGGACAGGGCACTGGCCAGAAACGCACGGCAAAGGGCAGAGGATCGTGACTTCATGGAGGCTCTCGCGATGGGGTCGGGACAGCCAGACCTTAGGAGAGCACAGCCACTGGCCACAACACGCGATTAGGGCACCCGGCTATTAGAAAAAGTCACACCTGAAGGCTGGCCAGCTTGGCGAACAGCCACTGGCGGAACAGCTTGGCCTCCGGCTTCAAGCCTCCTGCCGGGCTGAGCAACAGATAGCCCTCCAGCACCGCCTGATTAGCCAGCGGGCGCACCAGCCGGCCGCTGGCCAGCTCCTCCTCGACCAACAGGCCGTTGGTCAGCGCCACCCCGGCGCCGGCCAGGGCCAGGTCGATCACCTGATCGGCACTGACATAGGACATTTCACTGCTCAGCCGCGCCCGCAGCCCCTGGCTCTGCAGCCAGGCGCCCCACCAGTAACCATCATCCTCGTGCAGCAAAGGCAGGCGCAGCAGATCCTCGACCCGGGTCAGCGGCCCATGTTCAAGCAGAAACGCCGGCGAGCAGACCGGAAATATCTGCGGCTGCACCAGCACCTCGCGCGGCCCGCTGAACTCCTCCCCCTCGCCAAAGGCGATACCCAGATCGGCCCGCTCGGCCGTCACTTCGCGGAAGGACGGATTGGGCTCCAGCGCGATACGAATGCCGGGGTGCAGCGCACGAAACTCGGCCAGGTGATGGCGCAACCAGCGCCCGGCAAACCCTGGCACCACCAGCAGGCGCAACCAGCGCTGCTGAGCACGGGAAGTCAGCTCGTAGGTGGCCTCGGCGATCTGCGTCAGCGCGGCGCTGACCTGTTCGAAGTAACGCCAGCCGTCCTCGGTCAGCACCACGCCGCGCGGCGTGCGCTGGAACAACTGCGTCTGCAGACGCTCTTCCAGCGCCTTTACATGCCGACCGATGGCCGGTTGGGTGACATGCAGCTCCTGCGCGGCGGCCACGTAGCTGCCCAGACGGGCAGCGGACTCGAAGGCACGCACGGCATTCAAGGGTGGCAAACGGTGCACAGCCATGCCGATCTCCAGCTATTAGTTTTTTTAACAACCTAGCACAGAAAACGCAGGTTGTAGCCCCGAGGAGCGACTCGCATGCTGCCCCCACGCAGTACCGCCAGCGCGGAGACCCTATGAGCGCCATGATTTTCCACCCCAGCCTGTACGACCGCCGCCAGTACCACACCAGCTACTGGGCGGCACAGAACCCTGCGCCCCATCTGGAGGCTCTGCAGGCTGACATCCAGACCGACGTCGCCATCATCGGCGGCGGCTATACAGGGCTGTCCTGCGCGCTGCACCTGAGCCGCGACCACGGACTCGAAACAACGGTGCTGGAGGCCGGCGATATCGGCTGGGGCGCCAGTGGGCGCAATGCCGGCTTCAACACCCTGCCTGCCTGCAAGCTGGCTGCCGCCGAGGTATTCCGCCGCTGGCCGGAAGCCGAAGCACGCGCCTTCTTCGAAGCCCAGCGTGAAGGGCAGGCCCTGGTCTATGAACTGGCGCAGGACGAAGGCTTCGAGCTGGGCGCCTGTGGCCAGGGCATCTTCCAGGTCGCGCATTCGCGCGGTGCTCTGGCTGAACTGGATGAAGAAGGCCGCTGGCTGCGCCAGGCCGGCATTCCCTGCCAGACCCTCAGCCGCGAGGCCTTTGCCGAGATAGGCCACGACGGCCCTGACCAGTTCGGCGCCCTGCACATGACCGAGGGCGGCGGCATCGATCCCATGCAGCTGACACTGGGGCTGGCCACGGCCGCCCGCCGGCATGGCGCCCGCCTGTATGCCCGCAGCCCCATGCAGCAGTGGCGCAAGGACGGTGCCTGGCACGTTCTGCAGACGCCGCAGGGCCAGGTCCGCGCCCGTCAGGTGGTGGTCGCCACCAACGGCTATCGCGACGGCGAGGAGCCCGCCGGACTGCGCCATCGCGCCCTCCCGGCCATCTCCAACATTCTGGTCACGGCTCCGCTGAGCGAGGCGCAATGGCAGGCCATCGGCCTGAACAACCTGAGCCCGATGTCCGACACCCGCATGCTGGTGACCTACTACCGGCGCCTGCCGGACAACCGCCTGCTGCTCGGCGCGCGTAGCGACACCTGGGGCGACCCACAGCGCGATGCGCGCATGCAGGCTGCCCTGCACGCCCTGATCGCGCGCAAGTTCCCGGACGCCGGCCCGCTGGCGGTGGACTACTTCTGGCGCGGCCTGGTGTCCGTGACCCGCAAGCTGGTGCCCAGCTGGGGCCGCCTGGATGACGATCCCAGCGTGCTATTCACCCTGGGTTGCTTCGGCTCCGGGGTCAACACCATGCCCTGGATGGGCCGCACCCTGGCCCGCGCCATCGCCGGCCAGCCACTCAGCGCCCGCGAGCAGTGCGCGGTGTTCCGCAATCTGCCGGGGCGCCTGCCCAGCCGAGCCTGGCAACAGCGCCTGGGCCTGCAACTGGCTTACCTGCACTACGGCCTGCAAGACCGCCTGGCCTGATCCCCACAACAAGAGAGAAATCCCCACATGACACCCACAGCCACCCTGATGCTCGAACGCTCCGCCCAACATTTCGTCGATGGCCAGTACCTGCCCGGTAACGGCGCCCGCGTGGCCATCATCGACCCGGCTACCGAAGCCGAAATCGGCAGCTATGCCGAGGCCATCGAGGCCGAGATGGAACAGGCCATTGCCCTGGCCAACCAGGCCCAGAAGGGCTGGTGGGCGCTCAGCGCCCTGGAGCGCGCCGACGCCCTGCACCGGGTCGCCGACCGTCTCGGCGAACTCAGCGCCCAGGTGGGCGAATGCCTGACCCGCGAGATGGGCAAACCCTACCGCGAAGCCGAGTGGGAGGCCGGCGCTTCGGCCTCGGCCTTCCGCTACTACGCCGAACTGGCCCGTCAGGAACACGGCCGCGTGGCCGGCCCGGCCATCGCCGGCCAGCTGCACATGACCATCAAGGAGCCGCTGGGCACCGTAGTTTCCATCGTGCCCTACAACTTCCCGGTGCTGCTGTTCGGCTGGCAGGCCGCGGCCTCGCTGGCGGCCGGCAACGCCATCATCGTCAAACCGTCGGAGCTGACCTCGCTGACCCTGCTGCTGGTCATGCAGGCTTTCGACCATCTGCCGGCCGGGCTGGTGCAGTGCCTGACCGGCGGCGCCAACGTCGGCCGCCATCTGGTGGCGCACCCGCACACCCATGCCGTGGCTTTCACCGGCAGCGTGCCGGCCGGTCAGGCGGTGGCGCAGAGCGCCGCGCTGCGCTTCAAGCCGGTGCTGATCGAAGCCTCCGGCAACGACCCGTTCATCGTCATGCCCTCGTCGCCGGTGGAGATCGTTGCCCGTGGCGCCGCCTTCGCCGCCTTCCTCAACTGCGGTCAGGTGTGCACCTCGGCCGAGCGTTTCTACGTGCATGAAGATGTCTACGACCGCTTCGTCAGCGCCCTGGCGGCCGAGGCCCGCAAGCTGCGCATCGGCAACGGCTTGGAGTGCGTGGACATCGGCCCGATGGCGTCGGCCCGCGAGCGGGCGCGGGTAGAGAACATCGTGGCCCGCGCCGTGGAACAGGGCGCGCGCATCGTCTGCGGCGGCAAGCGCCCGGCAGACCGCGAGCAGGGCTGGTTCTTCGAACCCACCGTGCTGGAAGTCAGCCACGCGATGGACATCATGCACGGCGAGTGCTTCGGCCCGCTGGCGCCGGTATGCAAAGTGCGCAGCTTGGACGAGGCCATCGCTCTGGCCAACGACTCCGAATTCGGCCTGGGCGCCAACATCTACACCGAGAACCTCGCCGAAGCCATGCGCGCGGTGAACGAGATCGAGTCCGGCATCGTCTGGGTCAACACCCCGCTCAACGACAACGACTGCGTGCCCTTCGGCGGCCGCAAGATGACCGGTCAGGGCCGTGAACTGGGCATCGAGGGGCTGGAGCAATTCCGCCGCTCGAAGATGGTGATGATCGCCCCGCAGGCCATCGACGACCCGGAATGGTTCCCCTACCCCGATGACGAGGCCTTCCCGGCCACGCAGCAGTAACCCCGACAACAAGCACAAGACAGGAGCGTTACCCGATGAATCGTCGCACTTTGCTGAAAAACGCCGGCCTGGCTGCCGCCATGGCGGCGGCCGCGGCCGCCAGCCGGACCAGTCTGGGCGCCACCACCAGCCCGAAACGGGTCATCGTGATCGGCGCCGGCATCGCCGGTCTGGCCGCAGCCAGCCAACTGGCCGGGCGTGGCCATCAGGTCACCGTACTGGAGGCGCGCAACCGTCTCGGCGGCCGCACCTGGACCAGCGCCGCCTGGGCAGACGCGCCGGTTGATCTCGGGGCCTCCTGGATTCACGAGATGGACGGCAACCCGCTCACGCCGCTGGCGCAGGATGCCGGGGCCACGCTGATCACCACCAGCTACGACAGCACCATTGACTACGACGTCAACGGCCGCCCGATCAGCGCCACCCGTGCGGCGCGCCTGGCCGAGCTCAAGGATGAGCATGACTGGGCCATCCGTCAGGGGCAGAACGACGCCATCGACCGCTCGGTGCGCAACACCGTGGAGAGCCAGCTGGACTGGGCCAGCCTCGAAACAGCCGATCAGGAACTGCTGGCGTTCATCACCAACAGCACCGTGGAGCAGGAGTACGCGGGCAGCCGCAATGACCTGTCCACCTACTGGTTCGACAGCATGGGCGGCTATAACGGCGAGGACGCCGTGTTCGAAGACGGCTACCGCACCCTGGTCAACCATCTGACGCGCGGCCTCAACGTGCAGCTGGGACAGGTGGTCAGCGCCATCGACTCCAGCACGGCGGCCGTCAAGGTCACCACCAACAAGGGCAGCTTCAGCGCCGACCGGGTCATCCTTACCGTGCCGCTGGGCGTACTGAAGAAGGGCTCGATCAAAT
Organism: Pseudomonas fluvialis; assembly: GCF_014207935.1. Lineage (GTDB taxonomy): Bacteria > Pseudomonadota > Gammaproteobacteria > Pseudomonadales > Pseudomonadaceae > Aquipseudomonas > Aquipseudomonas fluvialis_A. The sequence goes on from NZ_JACHLL010000001.1 coordinate 533,668, forward strand.
TCACCCCGGCTCTGCCGACCAAGAAGACCACCGCCATCAGCAAGCTCGGCATGGGCCATTTCAACAAGTGCTACCTGCGCTTCCCGACCCAGTTCTGGCCGCAGGAAGACTGGCTGGAATATATCCCGCCGCTGTCCCAGCACGGCCAGTGGAGTCAGTGGCTGAACCTGGCCCGACTGACCGGCCAGCCGATCCTGCTGGGCTTCAACGCCGGGGACTTCGGCGGGCAGATCGAAGCCTGGAGCGATGCGCAGATCGTCGCCGGCGCCATGACGCGGCTCAAACAGATGTTCGGCAGCGGCATCCCCGACCCGATCGGTTTCCAGATCACCCGCTGGAGCCAGGACCCGTACAGCTACGGGGCCTATTCCTTCTACAAACTGGGCTCCAAACCGGCGATGCGCGACGACCTGGCCGCGCCTATCTCAAACCGCGTGTTCTTCGCCGGCGAGGCGACCCACCGACAGATGTTCGCCACCGTGCACGGCGCCCTGCTCTCCGGCCAGCGCGCCGCCACCCAGGCCGAGGCCTGATCCCCTGCGGCCGCCCGGAAAAGCCGGGCGGCCCGAACACCTATGCCCGCAATACGCCTCAGGCCACCGCCTGCCGTTCGGCCATGGCCCTGGCCTGCTCACGCAGGAGGAACTTCTGCACCTTGCCGGTGGAGGTCTTGGGCAGACTGGCGAACACCACCTGCCCCGGCACCTTGAAGCGCGCCAGGTGCTGCTGGCACCAGGTGATCACCTCCTCGGCCGAGAGGCTGGCGCCGTCACGCAGGGTAACGAAGGCGCAGGGCGTCTCGCCCCACTTGGCATGCGGCATGGCCACCACCGCGGCTTCGAGGATCAGCGGATGACGGTAGAGCGCGTCCTCCACCTCGATGGAGGAGATGTTCTCGCCACCGGAGATGATGATGTCCTTGCTGCGGTCGCGGATTTCCACGTAGCCATCGGGGTGCCACACGGCCAAGTCGCCGGAGTGGAACCAGCCGCCGTCGAAAGCCTCGGCAGTAGCGCTGGGGTTCTTCAGGTAGCCCTTCATCACCAGGTTGCCGCGCATCATGATCTCGCCAAGGGTCTGGCCATCCTTGGGCACCGGCTGCAGGGTGTCCGGGTCGGCCACCATCAGGCCGTCGAGCAGCAACTGGCGCACCCCTTGACGAGCCTTGAGGCGGGCACGCTGTTCGGACGGCGCGGCATCCCATTCATCCTGCCAGGCACAGACCACGCTGGGGCCGTAGGTTTCGGTCAGGCCGTAGACGTGGGTGACGCGGAAATCCAGCGCCTCCATGGCCTCGATCACCGCCGCGGGCGGCGCCGCGCCGGCGGTCATCACCTTGACCGGGCGGTTCTTCAGCGCCTTCAGCTCGTCACTGGCATTGGCCAGCATGTTCAGCACGATCGGCGCGCCGCAGAAATGATCGACGCCATGCTCGGCCAGCGCCGGGTAGATGGCCTCGGCGCGCACATGGCGCAACGCCACGCTGGTGCCGACCGCCGCCGCCAGTGCCCAGGGGAAGCACCAGCCGTTGCAATGGAACATCGGCAGGGTCCACAGGTACACCGGGAAGCGCCCCATCTCCCAGCTGATCATGTTGGAGAGCGCGTTCAGGTGCGCGCCACGGTGGTGGTAGACCACACCCTTGGGATTGCCGGTGGTGCCGGAGGTGTAGTTAAGGGCGATGGCCTGCCACTCATCTTCCGGCAGGCTCCAGGGCGCCTCGGGATCGCCCTCGGCCAGCAACTCTTCGTATTCGAGCTGGCCGATCAACTTGCCCTCGGCATAGGTCGGATCATCGATGCCGATCAGCAGCGGCGGCCTGGCCATATGACTGGCGGCGCGCAGCGCCAGCTCGCCGAACTCCTTGTCCACCAGCAGCACGCGGGCCTCGCCATGCTGCAGGATGAAGCCGATGGCTTCGGCATCCAGACGGGTGTTGATGGCATTGAGCACCGCGCCGCACAGGGGCACGCCAAAGTGCGCCTCGAACATCGCCGGGCCGTTGGGCGCCAGGACCGCCACGGTATCGCCCAACCCGATGCCCCGCGCCGCCAGCGCCGAACCCAGCCGGCGACAGCGCGCATAGGTCTCGCCCCAGGTCTGCCGCAGGGGCCCGTTGATCAGCGCCACACGCTCCGGATAGACAGTGCCGGCACGCTCGAGAAAGGTCAGCGGGCTTAGCGCCTGAAAGTTCGCGGCCACCGGCGGCATGCCGAGTTCGTAGGGATTGTAGGGGGTCATCACGGGCTCTCCGAAGCGGGGTCTGCGCAGCGTGCGACCCTAGCAGAAGCCTGCCGCAGCGGCTGTACGACCTTGGTCGCGGGCGTGACTCTGCAGTCACGACCTGCGTCAGGTTAGGCACTTAACCGGCCGCCCGCGCGGCCGTCTGCCCGTTTTACCTGGGAGTGGTTGTCTGATGTCGCGTCTACCGGTGATCGTCGGCTTTGGGGGCTATAACGCCGCCGGTCGCAGTTCCTTCCATCACGGCTTCCGCCGTTACGTTCTGGACAGCCTCGACGCTGGCCAGCGCCAGCAGACCCTGGCCAGCCTGGCCGTGCTGATGGGGCTGGTGGTGTACCGCGACGGTCAGTACCACGACGGCGAAGGCCAGCCGCTGGACCTGACGACTCTGGAAAACCGCTTCGGCGAGCAGATCCGCGCCGGCACCCTGATCCGCCGCATCGACAGGCAGTACCTGGATGTCGACGCGGTGCACTGGCAGAAGAACCTCACCGTCACCGGCACCGCCGGCAAGCCGCTGGTCTTCATCACCCTGCGCAAGCAGCTGCCCGAGCCGCTGCCCAGCGACTGGATCGTCGAGCCGCTCAACGACACCGAGGTGCAGGTCACCCTATATGACGGCTGCGACATCAAGGTCGACAGTTTCCGCGCCCTGCCGGTGAAGTCCGCCGGCCAGTTGCCCAGCGGCTTCGATCCCGCCGCGCTCTACCCCTCGCGATTCCACCCGCGCGGCCTGCAACTGGCCATCGTCGGCGCCAGCGATGCCCTGCAGTCCATCGGCCTGCCGTGGGCAACCATCAGCGCCGCCGTGGCCCCGGACGAGATCGCCGTGTACTCCGGCAGCGTGATGAGCCAGCTCGACGAGAATGGCTACGGCGGTCTGCTGCAATCGCGTCTCAAGGGTGGCCGGGTCACCGCCAAGCAGCTGCCGCTGGGGCTCAACACCATGCCGGCGGACTTCATCAACGCCTACGTGCTGGGCAGCGTCGGCAGCACCGGCAGCGTCACCGGCGCCTGCGCCACCTTCCTCTACAACCTGCAGAAAGCCGTGGAGAGCATCCAGAGCGGGCGCACCCGCGTGGCCATCGTCGGCAACAGCGAGGCGCCGATCACCACCGAATGCATCGACGGCTACGGCGCCATGGGCGCGCTGGCCACCGAGGATGCCCTGCGCCAGATCCAGCAGCGCAGCGGCGATGACAGCGAGAGCGTCGACCTGCGCCGCGCCAGCCGGCCGTTCGGCGACAACTGCGGCTTCACTCTGGCCGAGTCGAGCCAGTACGTGGTGCTGATGGACGACGAGCTGGCCCTGCAGCTGGGCACCGACATCCACGGTGCGGTGCCGGACGTATTCATCAATGCCGACGGCTTCAAGAAATCGATTTCCGCACCCGGCCCGGGCAACTACCTGACCCTGGCCAAGGCCGTGGCCAGCACCATGGCTCTGGTCGGCACGGAAACCGTGCGCCAGCACAGCTTCGTGCATGCCCACGGTTCCAGCACTCCGGCTAACCGCGTGACCGAGTCCGAGCTGCTCGACCGTATTGCCGGCGCCTTCGCCATCGAGTCCTGGCCGGTCACCGCGGTCAAGGCCTACGTCGGCCACAGCCTGGCCGCCGCCAGCGCCGACCAGTTGATCGCCGCCCTGGGCACCTTCGCCAGCGGCATCCTGCCGGGGATCAAGACCATCGACCGGGTCGCCGACGACGTGCACCGTCAGCACCTGGAGATCGTCACCGCCGACCGCCAGCAGCCGCTGCAGGTGGCCTTCCTCAACTCCAAGGGCTTTGGCGGCAACAACGCCAGCGCTGCCGTGCTGGCGCCGTGCCTGGTCGAGCAGTTGCTGCAACGCCGTCACGGCGAAGACGCGTTGGACGCCTGGCGTCAGCGCCGCGAGCAGACCCGCGCCGAGGCCGCCGCCTATGACCAGCGCGCCCTGCAGGGAGAACTGGGCATCCTCTACCGCTTCGGTGAAGCGCTGATCGACGAGCACGAACTGCACATCGATCAACAGCAGATCCGCGTACCGGGCTTTGCCCAGCCGATCCAGTACGCCGCCAACCCGGGTTATGCCGACCTGAGTGAAGGCTGACAGGCCGCCGGGATGGACCGAGCATCCCGGCCTCACTCGCAGGAAAAGACGATTCTGGAATAGTTACAAAACAAATCAGTCTAAAAACGCATAACAAGCATTGCTAAGATGCCGGCCTTTCTTATCGAGCCCCGCACCGGCAGGTAGAGCAGCATGGATTTCGGAATTCTCGGTTTCATCGTCGCCGGCCTGGTGGTGGGCTTTATCGTCGGCATGACCGGCGTGGGCGGTGGCTCGCTGATGACGCCGATCCTGCTCTGGTTCGGCATCAACCCGGCCACGGCCGTGGGCACCGACCTGCTGTACGCTGCCATCACCAAGTCCGGCGGCATTGTTGTGCATCAGCGCAACCGCAACATCGACTGGAGCATCACCGGCTGGCTGACCCTGGGCAGCGCACCGGCTGCCGCCCTGACCCTGTGGCTGCTGAACACGCTGCACAGCGATACCGAAGCTCTGAACGCGGTGATCAAGCATGCGCTGGGCTATGTGCTGCTGCTGACCGCGCTGGCCATCCTGTTCAAGCAACGCCTGCTGGACTTTGCCAAACGCCATGCCGGCGATCACTACCACCTCAGCGACCGTACCCTCAATGCCCTGACCGTGGGCACCGGCATTCTGCTCGGCGTCATGGTTACCCTCACCTCGATTGGCGCCGGCGCCCTGGGCACGGTGGCACTCTTTCTGCTCTACCCGTATCTGGTGACCAAGCGTCTGGTCGGTACCGAGATCGCCCACGCGGTGCCGCTGACCCTGATTGCCGGCCTCGGCCACGCCAGCATGGGCAACATGGACTGGCACTTGCTGGGCTACCTGCTGATGGGCTCGCTGCCCGGCATCTACCTGGGCAGCCATCTCTCGGGACGCATTCCTGACCCGGTACTGCGCCCCTGCCTGGCCACCATGCTCGGCTTCATCGGTTACAAGCTGGTCCTCTGACCGCTCAGCGCTGCAGCACGTATTCCCCGCTGAACTGCACGGCTACCCGCCCTTCGGCATCCAGCACCTCGCTATTGAGGGTCAGCCGGGCCACGCCGCGACGCTGAAACAGCGTGACAAAACGCTGCCAGTCTTCGGCAGCGGGAGCACTGCAGCGCGACAATGCATCCCCCTCCAGCGGCAGCAGATAGCTGATCTGCGCATTGCGTATGACCACCGCGCCAGCCAGGCCGCTCTCCGCCAGCCGCAGGTGCAGCCAGCCCCAGCCGGCCAGCAGGGCGGCGCAATAGAGACTGCCGCCAAACTGGGTACCGTGCGGGTTGCCATTGGCCGCCAGCGGCAGGCTCAGGCACAGCTGATGGTCCTGCCAGCGTTCAACCCGAACCTGCAACGCGCGGCACAAGGGAATTTCCTCGTACAGCAGAGCCTGCAAAGACTCGGCGGTCGCGCTCATCAGTCCAGCGCCCGCGCCAGCTGGATCAGTTCGTCACGCCAGGCGGCGGCCTGCGGCAAGGCGATGAACGAGGGATTGAGGAAGCTCTCGCGGGCCTCGTAGGTCAGGGCCCTGGCCTTGAGGTCGAGCACTTCGCCGCCCGCGCCTTCCAGCACGCCCTGGGCCGCGGCGGTGTCCCACTGCGAGGTCGGCGCCAGACGCGGATAGCAATCGGCGCTGCCTTCGGCCAGCTGGCAGAACTTCAGTGAGCTGCCGACGCTGACCAGATCAAGGTCGCCGAACTGTTCGCTGAGACCGGCCAGCAGACGCTCCTGCGCCGGGCTGGAATGACGTCGGCTGGCGACCACGGTGAAAGCCTCGGCCGGGTTCAGACGCACGGCAAGGCGCTCGGCTTCCTGCCCCGGATCGACCCGCCAGGCGCCCAAGCCGGCGCCGCCGTAGTAGACGCGACCACTGGCCGGAATGCCGACCACGCCCAGCAGCACCCTGCCCTGCTCGATCAGGGCGACGTTGACGGTGAACTCTTCACTGCCGGCGATGAATTCCTTGGTGCCGTCCAGCGGGTCGACCAGCCACCAGCGGGTCCACGCCGCGCGCTCGTTCAGGGCAATGTCGGCGGCCTCTTCGGAAAGCACCGGCAGCTCGGGCGCCAGGGCGCGAAGCCCGGCGTCGAGAATGGCATGGGCGGCCAGGTCGGCGGCCGTCACCGGAGAAGCATCGGACTTCTCGGTCACCGCCACGTCGTTGCGCCAGAACGGCAGGGTGGCCTCACCGGCGCGGCGTACCAGGTCGATCAGGGCGGGAAACAGTTGCTGGCTCATGCCGGAAATTCTCCTCGTTGCATCAGTAGGTCGCGCACCAGATAGAGCGCGGCGAGGGCGCGGCCCTCGGAAAACTGTGGGTGCTGGATCAGGCTGGACAGCTCATGCAGGCTGACCCGGTCGACGCGCATCGGCTCCGGCTCATCGCCGGGCAGGCGCTCCTCGTAGAGATCACGGGCCAGTACCACCTGGATCTTCTGGCTCATGTAGCCGGGCGACAGGCTCAGCTCGGTGATCAGTTCCAGCTGGCGGGCGCCAAAACCGGCCTCTTCCTTCAGCTCGCGGTCGGCCGCCAACAGCACGTCCTCGCCCGGCTCGACCAGGCCCTTGGGTAGCGACAGCTGGTAGTCGTCGGTGCCGGCGCAGTATTCCTCCACCAGCACAGCATGCTCGGCGTCGGCCATGGCCACCACCATCACCGCGCCATGGCCGTGACCACGGCTGGCCAGGCGCTCGTAGGTGCGCTCCACGCCGTTGGAGAAACGCAGGTGCAATTGCTCGACGCGGAACAGGCGGCTGCTGGCAACGATTTCGCTGGCCAGCACGGTAGGCTTCTGGCGCATGGGGCTCTCCCTGAATGACGCGCTATCATACCGCGCCTGACAGCCCGCCAAAGAATTGCGCACATGCCGACACTGCCCTGGTCCACCATCGACACCGTTCTGCTCGACATGGACGGCACCCTGCTCGACCTGCACTTCGACAACCATTTCTGGCTCGAACACCTGCCCGAACGCTACGCCTCGCACCACGGCATCGACCGTGCGCAGGCCGAGGCCGAGCTGTTGCCGCTGTTCCACGAACACGCCGGGCAGCTGAAGTGGTACTGCCTGGACTTCTGGAGCGCCGAGCTGGGCCTGGACGTTGCCCTGCTCAAACGCGAGGTGGACCATCTGATCCAGCTGCGCCCGCACGCCGACACCTTCCTCGCCGCCCTGCGCAGCGCCGGCAAGCGCGTGGCACTGATCACCAACGCCCACCGCGGCTCGCTCTCGCTCAAGCTGGAGAAGGTCGAGCTGGCGCCCTGGTTCGACCGCCTGATCAGCTCCCACGACTACGGTTTCCCCAAGGAAGACCAGCAGTTCTGGTTCGCCCTGCAGCAGGAATTCCCCTTCGACCCGGCCCGCACGCTGTTCATCGACGACAGCCTGCCAATCCTGCGCAGCGCCCGGCAGTTCGGCGTCGCCCATCTGCTGGCAGTCGAGCAGCCGGACAGCCGCAAACCGGCCAAGGCCACCGAGGAGTTTGCCGCGGTGGTGGACTATCTTGAACTGGTCGGCCAATTGCGCAGCCCCTGCTGAAATCCGCCATGCTCAAGTCCTGCTGGCTCACCCTGTTGTTGCTCTGCTCGTGCGCCAGTCAGGCCGCCGAGCTGCGCCTGTGCCAGCATGCGCCGGAAAAATACGCCTACCGCCTGGAACTGACCGAGCTGATTCTGGCGCGCACCGCCGGCACCTTCGGCCCACAGCACATCGCCAGCCCCGAACAGGCCGACCCACCGCAGGAGCGCTGCCTGCACCTGCTGCAGGAACGGCAGGTGGATCTCGCCTTCGTCCCGCCAACCGCTGAACGACTGCGCGACTTTGCCGTGATTCCCGTGGACCTGCACCAGGGCATGCTCGGCTATCGCCTGCTGCTGATCCGCCGCGACCAGGCCGAGCGCTTTGCCCGGGTACAGACACTGGAAGACCTGCGCCAGCTGCGCGGCGGTTTCGGCAGCCAGTGGAGCGACTTCAGCGTGTTTGCCGCCAATGGCCTGCCAGTGGTCGGCATGGCCAACCCGAACAACCTGCTGGCCATGCTCAGCCAGGGCCGTTTCGACTACTACCACCGTGGCCTGCACGAGGCTTGGAGTGATCTGGCGCACCACCCCGAATACCCGAACCTGATGGTCGAACCACACCTGGCGCTGGTCTATCCGATGCCGGTGTACTTCACCTTCCATCGCCACGCTCAGGCTCTCAAACAGCGCTTCGAGGAAGGGCTGCGCCTGATTCAGGCCGATGGCAGCCTTGAGGCCCTGTTCCAGCGACATTTCGGTGCCATCGCCGACCGCGCCGGGTTGACCCGGCGGCGACTGATACCCCTCGACTACCCGGCCCCCGCCGGCCTGCCGGCCACCACCCGCCCGGCATGGCTCAAGCGCTGAACCGACTGCGCGCTACACAGCGAGTTCCCCTTCGGTGCAGCCTGATGTCGAGGTCGTGAAGTGCCTCGCAGACCGCGCAATTGGCACTTGAGCTAGGCAGCCCGACTCAGCAGCATGCGCGCCATTAATCCCCCCGCAAGGTGAACCATGAAACTCGCTGCACTGCTTATGCCGCTCTCCCTGTCTCTGGTCCTGGCTCCCGGTCTGGCGCTGGCCGGCAGTAATACCGAAGCCGCCGTCGGAGGTGCGCTGGGCGGCGTGCTCGGCAGCGTGGTCGGTGAGCAGATCGGCGGCAGCACCGGTGCCACCATCGGCGCCGGCGTCGGCGGCGCCGCCGGCAGCGCCGTGGGCGCGGACAAGGGCAGCCGCACCGAAGCCGCCATCGGCGGCGGCATCGGCGCCGCCGGTGGCCAGGTGATCGGCAGCAAGGTCGGTGGCAGCACCGGCGGCATGATCGGCGCCGGCGTTGGCGGTGCAGCCGGCGGCGCGCTGGGCAACGAATACGGTGATGGCAACCGCGACGACGATCACGACGGCCGCCGCTACAGTCGCGATGATGGCTACCGTTACAGCCGCTATGACGATGACGGGCACCCCGGCCGCGCCCTCGGCCACAAGAAAGAGCAGTGGCACAAGAAGCACCGCTAAGGGCTAGACCCACCCCGCCACTGCCGAGCAACGCCGCGCCCCGACAGGAAGCGCGGCGTTTTCATTTCACGCGCCAGCCTCCTGCAGAGGCGTACCGCTCATTGCCGAAGCGATCTGCCACACCCGCCCTCCCTATGCCCCTCCATTCATCAGGCTGTTGATCGCTGCAGGGCCCAGCCGCCGCGCCAGCTCATACTTTCGAGCGACACACAGAATCCTCCCTTGGTGCGCTTATCCGCCTGTCGCTCTCTGCGTACGTTGCTCTCGCCAATTCACATCAGGAGAGCCGCATGAGAACAACAACAAGGCCCACACGCTTCACCCGCCACAGCCTCGCGCTGGCCATCGGCCTGGCCGCCAGCAGCGCCGCGCACGCGGTCAACTTCAACATCGGAGAAATCGAGGGGCAGCTGGATTCCTCGCTGTCGGTCGGCGCCAGCTGGTCGCTGCGCGGAGCCGATCCGGATCTGGTCGGCAGCGCCAACTTTGCCCACAACGGCCGACGCGGCACCGGCTTCACCCAGACCGGCGATGACGGCCGACTGAACTTCAAGCAGGGCGAGACCTTCTCGAAGATCTTCAAGGGCATCCACGACCTCGAACTCAAGTACGGTGATACCGGCGTGTTCGTCCGTGGCAAGTACTGGTACGACTTCGAACTGAAGGACGAAAGCCGTCTGTTCAAGGACATCGACGACAGCAACCGCAAGCAGGCCGCGCAGGCCTCAGGCGCGGAAATCCTCGACGCCTTCGTCTACCACAACTACGACATCGCCGACCTGCCGGGCAGCGTGCGCGCGGGCCGTCAGGTCGTGAGCTGGGGCGAGAGCACCTTTATCGGCAACGGCATCAATGCGATCAACCCGGTCGACGCCGCCGCCTTCCGCCGCCCGGGCGCGGAGATCAAGGAAGGTCTGATTCCGGTCAACATGCTCTACATCTCGCAGAGCCTGACCGACCAGCTGTCCGCCGAGGCGTTCTACCAGCTGGAGTGGGATCAGACCGTCGTCGACAACTGCGGCACCTTCTTCGCCAGCTCCGACGTGCTCGCCGATGGCTGCGCCGACAACTACAACATCCTCGACGGCGCCACCGTCGGCCGCCTGCAGCCGCTGTCCGGGCTGCTCGCGACGCGTGGCGTGGCGCTCACCCAGGAAGGCCTGATCGTACCGCGCGGCGGCGACCGCGATGCGCGTGATGACGGTCAGTACGGCCTGGCCCTGCGCTGGATGGGTGACGACACCGAGTACGGCGCCTACCTGATGAACTATCACAGCCGCTCGCCGAACGTCAGCTACACCACCGGCAGCGCCGCGCAGATCGCCAGCGCCTTCACCACCCTCGGCGGTGCCCTGGCCCAGCCGATCCTGCTCGGCAACGGCGAGTACTACCTGGAATACCCGGAAGACATCCGCCTGTACGGCGCCAGTTTCGCCACCACCCTGCCCACCGGCACGGCCTGGTCCGGCGAGATCAGCTACCGGCCGAACATGCCGCTGCAGATCAACGGCACCGACATGACCGGCAAGCTGGCCACCGTGCCGGCGGGTGCCTTTGCCGCCGCAGGTGGTGGTGCCGCCGGGGTGATGGCGGCCATGGCCCAGGGCGACAAGGAACTGCGTGGTTACAACCGCAAGGAAGTGACGCAGGCGCAGACCACCCTGACCCACTTCTTCGATCAGGTCATGGGCGCCGGGCGCTTCACCCTGGTGGGCGAGCTGGGCTACACCAACATCGGCGCACTGGAGAGCCAGAGCGAAGTGCGCTACGGCCGCGACTCGATCTACGGTTCGCCCTATGGCACGGCAGCCTCCAATGTCGCGGCAGCGGCGGCCTATGGCTACAACGGCTTCTACACCAGCAGCTCGTGGGGTTATCGCGTGCGTGGCGTGTGGGACTACAGCAACGCCATCGCCGGCATCAATCTCAGCCCCAACATCAGCTGGGCGCATGACGTCGACGGCTACGGCCCGGTGTTCAACGAAGGCAGCAAGGCCGTCAGCTTCGGCGTCGACGCCAACTACGCCAACACCTACAACGCCAGCCTGTCGTACACCGACTTCTTCGGTGGTGATTACAACACCGCGGTTGACCGCGACTTCGTCGCCCTCAGCTTCGGCGTGAACTTCTAAGGGAATCCGTGCGCATGAAAACAACTACTCAACTGATCGCCACCCTCAGTCTTTCCCTGCTGGCCGGCAGCGTGTTCGCTGCCGTCTCCGCCGAGGAAGCGGCCAAGCTGGGCAGCAGCCTCACGCCGCTCGGTGGCGAAATGGCCGGCAACACTGCCGGCACCATCCCGGCCTGGACCGGCGGCCTGACCAAAGGCGCCGCCGCGGTGGACGCCAATGGTTTCCTCAGCGATCCGTTCGCCGGCGAGAAGCCGCTGTTCACCATCACCGCCGATAACCTGGCGCAGCATCAGGACAAACTGTCCGAGGGCCAGGTCGCCATGTTCAAACGCTACCCGGCGACCTACCGCATGCCGGTGTACACCTCACACCGCACCAGCGCCGTGCCGCAGAGCATCTACGCCGCAGCCAAATCCAGTGCGCAGAACACCACCCTGGTGGAAGGTGGCAACGGCCTGAACCACTTTGCCCAGAGCCGCTACTACGCCTTCCCGATCCCGCAGAACGGCCTGGAAGTGGTGTGGAACCACATCACCCGCTACCGCGGCGGCAACCTCAAGCGCAACATCGTGCAGGCGGTGCCGCAGACCAACGGTGACTACACCCTGGTGCAGTTCGAGGACGAGGTGGCCTTCCCCGACAACCTGGCCGACATCGACGCCGATAAGGCGGCCAACGCCCTGCTGTTTTTCAAGCAGCGCGTCACCGCGCCGTCGCGCCTGGCCGGCAACGTGCTGCTGGTGCACGACTCGCTGGACCAGATCAAGGAGCCACGCATGGCCTGGATCTACAACGCCGGCCAGCGCCGCGTGCGCCGCGCACCGCAGGTGGCCTACGACGGCCCGGGCACTGCTTCGGACGGCCTGCGTACCTCGGACAACTTCGACATGTACAACGGCGCGCCCAATCGCTACGACTGGAAGCTGGTGGGCAAGCGTGAGCTGTACATCCCCTACAACAACTACCAGCTCGACTCGCCCAGCGTGAAGTACGCCGACATCATCAAGGCCGGCCACACCAATCAGGACCTGGCGCGCTACGAGCTGCACCGCGTCTGGGAAGTGGAAGCCACGCTGAAGAGCGGCGAGCGCAACATCTACGCCAAGCGCCGCTTCTTCATCGACGAGGATAGCTGGCAGATCGCCGTGTCCGAGCACTACGACGGCCGCGGCCAGCTGTGGCGCGTCGGTCAGGCCATGCTGCTGCAGAACTACGATGTCGAAACCCCGGTGTACGCCTTTGAAGCCCTGTACGACCTGATCGGCGGACGCTACCTGGCAATCGGCATGAAAAACGAGGAAAAGCGCTCGATCCAGTACGGCGTGCACGCCTCGGTGAAGGACTTCACCCCGGCGGCACTGCGTAACGCCGGCGTGCGCTGAAGGCGTCGGATTCAAGAGTCATCAACGTTGCTCCGTGTTTAAGGCGACCCTCGTGGTCGCCTTTTTTTCACCGGCAGCACGGTGCTCAGGCACTTCTTGGTTAAGATCGTTCGCAGACAACAGGTTTCACCGCGCGGCGCTTCCAGAGAGAAGCTCGCCCCCTGACAACACGTCGTTTCCTGACAACCGTCGTTTTCTGACAACCGTCGTTTTCTGACAACAACAAGAGTCGTGGCCATGACCTCGTCCGTACCGTCACCCGTCCATCTCGCCGCACTGCCACGTCTGCCGTCCACGCACATCAAGCGCCCGCGCCTGGCCCAGCCCCTGCTGAGCAATGCCTGTCGGCTCAACCTGATCTGCGCCCCGGCCGGGTTCGGCAAGAGCGTGCTGCTCAACGAATGCGTGCGCCAGTTGCCCGGCGATACCCGCGTGCTCTGGCTCGACCTGCTCGGCCAAGAGCTGACGCCCGCCGAGCTGCTCGCCCGCCTGGGCCATGCCCTGCATCAGGCTCCCGGCAGCGGCGAACCCCTGGAACAGCTGACCCAACTGCTCAGCCATCAGGAACAGCCACTGCTGATCGTCCTCGACGACTACCCGCGCCAGTCCTGCGGCGAACTGGATGCCTGCCTCGAACGCCTGCTCGAACGCGGCCCGCACACCCTGCGCTGGTGGATCAGCGGCCGCCGCCGGCCGGCCTGGAACCTGCCGCGCCTGCTGCTGCAGGGCGACCTGCAGGAGTATGACGCCCACGACCTGGCGCTGGATGCCCAGGAACTGGCTCGCCTGCTGGAACAGCGCCAGCTGCTGCTCAGCAGCGAGCTGCAGGAGCAGCTGCTGCACCACAGCGAAGGCTGGCTGGCCGGCATCTGCCTGCTGCTCATGCAGGGCGGCGGCGAACAGCTGGGCGAACGCCTGCAGCAGGGCTCGGCGCTGCTCCTCGAATACCTCGAACGCGAGGTGCTGGAAGGCCTGCCGACGGCGCTGCGCGAAGCGCTGATCGCCCTTAGCCATATCCCGCGCTTCAGCGCCGCGCTGTGCGCCGTGCTGTTCGACGAGGACAACGGCCCGGAACTGCTCGCCACCCTGCGCAGCCGCCAGCTGTTCCTCCACCGCCTCGACCACAGCAACGAATGGTTCCGCCTCTGGCGACCTCTGGCCACAGCCCTGCGCCGCCTGCCACAGCCGCGCAGCCCGCAGCGCCTGCACCTGCTGGCCTGCCGCTGGTTCGCCGAGCGCGACGATGTGCGCGCCGCGGTGGAACATGCCCTGGCCGCCGAGCAGCCCGAAGTCGCCGCCAACTACCTGCAGCAATACGGACAGGAGCAGCTGCTGATCGGCAACAGCGTCGCCCAGTTCCTGCAGTGGCGCAGCGAGTTGCCGGCCAGCCTGTTCTCCAGCACGCCACGGCTGATCGCCCTGCAGGCCTGGGCACTGATCATCAGCACCCGCCTCGACGAGGCCGACCAGTGCGTGCAGGACCTGCCGCGCTTCCTGCCGCAGCCCGATGCCCGGCGCCAGCAACAGCTGCTGGCCCAGTACCAGGCCATCCGCGGCGTCATCGAGCGCCAGCGCGGCCTGCGCAGTGCCCGTCAGCACTGCCTGGAAGCCCTGGAGCAACTGCCGGCCAGCGCCTGGTCGCAGCGCATGCTATGCCAGCAGGCCCTGGCCCAGCAGGCCATGGCCGAACTGGATCTGCCCACCGCTCAGCAGTACTGCCAGGCCGCCCTGCAGAATGCCCGGCAGAAGGGCAGCGTGCTGTACGAGGCGCTGCTGAATGTCGACCGCGTGCACCTGCTCAGTCAGCTCGGCGAACTGGACACCGCCCAGCAGGTGGTGGAGGACAACCTGCAGCGCCTGCGCGAGGCCGGACGCCAGGGCCCTGTGGCGGCGCGCCTGTGGCTGCTCAAGGGCAGCCTGCTGTTTGCCCAGGAGCAGATCGAGGCGGCCGAAGCCGCCCTACGCCAGGGCCTGCAGGTGGCCGAACAGAGCCAGGATGCCTACCTGTTGTTCGGCTACGTCGGCCTCGCCGAACTGGCGGGCGAGCGAGGCGAATATGGCGAGGCCCTGCAATTGCTGCACAAGGCCGAGCGGCAGATGCAGTGGCTGCACGTTGCCGAGGTGCGCTACCGCCAGGTGCTGCGCCTGGCCCACGGCCAACTGGCGCTGCGCCAGCAGGCCTATGACCATGCCCTGCAACTGTTCGGTGAGGTCATCGACAGCCTGGCCAGCGGCGGCCAGCTGGCACCCTCGGGTTTCTACGACCTGGCCCTGCGCGCACGCCTGTGCCAGGCCCAGGCCCTGCTGGCCATGGCCGACGCCAGCGGCGCGCAGCGCATACTGGCGCCACTGCTGGAGGAGTGCCAGACCCGCGGCTACCGCCGCCTGGCCGCCGAAACCCGGCTGAGCCTGGCCCACGCAGGGCTTCAGCAAGGCGCCGTCGACGGTGCCCTGGCGCAGCTGCGGCCACTGCTCGCCGACGCCGCGAACCTGCGCCTGCTCCCGGCTTTGCGCGTCTTGTTGCAGCACCACGCCGAAGGCCTCGCCGCGCTGTTCGACGACCCCGCCCATGGTGCCCTGCTGAGCCAGCTGGCCCCCGGCGCGGCGCAGACCGAACCGGCGCGCACCTGCCTGCTCAGCGGCCGCGAACGCAAGGTCCTGCAACTGATCGCCAGCGGCCTGTCCAACCAGCAGATCGCCGAGCAGCTGTACATCTCCCTGCACACCGTGAAGACCCACGCGCGGCGCATTAACGTCAAACTCGGCGTGGTCCGCCGCACCCAGGCGGTGGCTCAGGCCAAGGCGCTCGGCTGGCTGGACTGAAGGGTGTTACCACGGGCCACAGCCGTACGTTTTCTGCGGGAAAAATCACCGCCGATCAACGCACGGCCAGCCCGTCCATTCAGCCGGCTGATCGTACCTACGAGCGATAGTGACGGCGCCCGATCGCCCCTAAGCTGGTCTTCGAATGGCCGCCCTCGGCGGCCCCTTGCCATCGTCCGCGCACCTTGCGCTCGCCTGCGGAGCCGCCATGCACAATAACAATCAAGGCTACCCCTCCAGCCTGTCCGCCTGGACCACGGTGATCATCCTGATGATCGCCTACGTGTTGTCGTTCATCGACCGGCAGATCCTCAACCTGCTGGTCGAGCCGATCCGCCGTGACCTGGTCATCAGCGACACGCAGATGAGCCTGCTGATGGGCCTGTCCTTCGCCCTGTTCTACACCGTGTGCGGCATCCCCCTCGGGCGCCTGGCCGATACCAGGAGCCGCCGCGGCCTGATCGCCATCGGCGTGCTGTTCTGGAGCGCCGCCACCGCAGCCTGCGGCACGGCCAAGCTGTACTGGCAGTTCCTCATCTGCCGCGTCGGTGTCGGCGTGGGCGAAGCCGCGCTGTCGCCGGCGGCCTATTCGCTGATCGCCGACAGCTTCCCGCCGGAACGCCGCGCCACTGCCATCAGCGTCTACTCCATGGGCGTGTACCTGGGTTCGGGCATCGCCTTCCTGCTCGGCGGCCTGGTCATCCAGTTCGCCTCGGCCCAGGGCAACGTGGTGCTGCCGGTGCTCGGTGAAGTGCGCCCCTGGCAGCTGATTTTCCTCATCCTCGGCGCCGCCGGTGTGCTGTTTACCCTGCTCATGCTCGCCGTGCGCGAGCCGGCGCGGCGCGGCGTCGGCGCCGGCGTGGCCGTGCCGCTGGCGGAAGTCGGCCGCTATATCCGCAGCAACCGCCGCACCGTGCTGTGCCACAACTTCGGCTTCGCCGGTCTGGCCTTCGCCGGCTACGGCAGCGCGGCGTGGATTCCCACCTTCTTCATCCGCACCTACGGCTGGGACGCCGGCCAGGTCGGCGTGATCTACGGCAGCATTGTCGCCGTCTGCGGCTGCTTCGGCATCGTCTTCGGCGGGCGCCTGGCCGACTGGCTGGCCAAGCAGGGCCGCCGTGACGCCAACATGCGCGTCGGCCTGTATGCCGCCATCGGTGCCCTGCCCTGCGTGCTGCTGTTCCCGCTGATGGACAGCGCCCTGTGGGCCTGCGTGCTGCTGGTGCCGGCGGTGTTCTGCCTGAGCATGCCGTTCGGCGTGGCACCAGCGGCGATCCAGGAGATCATGCCCAACTCCATGCGCGGCCAGGCCTCGGCGCTGTACCTGTTCGTCATCACCCTGATCGGCCTGGGCATCGGCCCGACCGCCGTGGCCCTGGTGACCGACTTCGTCTTCGCCAACGACAACGCCCTTCGCTACTCGCTGCTGATCGTCACCGCTCTGGCCGTGCTCAGCTCGATCATCCTCCTGTCTCGCGGCCTGGCGCCCTACCGCGACAGCGTGGAGCGCCTGCAGCAGTGGAGCGCCCAGCCCGCGCAGAGCGGCAGCCTGCAGGCGGAACCGGCCTGAAGCGAAGGCCCGGACACCCCACCCAGCGAGCAGCAAAAGCCAAACG
Organism: Pseudomonas fluvialis; assembly: GCF_014207935.1. GTDB lineage: Bacteria > Pseudomonadota > Gammaproteobacteria > Pseudomonadales > Pseudomonadaceae > Aquipseudomonas > Aquipseudomonas fluvialis_A. Next base: position 550,965 of record NZ_JACHLL010000001.1, read on the forward strand.
TGACGCAACAAAAAACGGGAGCCAAAGCTCCCGTTTTTTATGGATCAATCAACGCGGCTCAGAGCACCTCGAACAGCCCCGCCGCCCCCATGCCGCCACCGACGCACATGGTGATGACCACGTACTTCACGCCGCGGCGCTTACCTTCCAGCAGGGCGTGGCCAACCATGCGCGCGCCGCTCATGCCGTAGGGGTGGCCGATGGAAATCGCGCCGCCGTTGACGTTGAGCTTGGCCGGGTCGATGCCGAGCTTCTGCGCGCTGTACAGCACCTGGCAGGCGAAGGCTTCGTTGAGCTCCCACAGGCCGATGTCGTCGACGGTCAGGCCGTGCTGCTTGAGCAGTTTCGGTACGGCCAGCACCGGGCCGATGCCCATCTCTTCCGGGGCCAGGCCGGCCACGGCGATGCCACGGTACAGGCCCAGCGGCGCGATGCCGCGCTGGGCCGCCAGGGTGCCGCTCATCAGCACGCAGGCACTGGCGCCGTCGGACAGCTGGCTGGCGTTGCCGGCGGTGATGCAGCCGCCCTCGATCACCGGGTTGAGCTTGGTCAGGTCGCCCAGCACGGTCTGCGGACGATTGCCTTCGTCGAGGGAGAGGGTCACTTCCTCGTAGCTGACCGCGCCGGTTTCCTTGTCCACCAGCTTCTTGCGCGCGGTGACCGGGACGATTTCATTGGCGAACAGGCCGGCGGCCTGGGCCGCGGCGGTGCGCTGCTGCGACTGCAGGGAGTAGGCGTCCTGCGCCTCGCGGCTGATGCCGTAGCGCTTGGCGACCAGCTCGGCGGTCTGCAGCATCGGCATGTAGGCATGCTCGGCCATCTTGATCACGGCCGGGTCGGCCTCGGCGGCGGTCCACTTCATGTGGGTGTTCTGCACCAGGCTGATCTGCTCCTGGCCGGCACCGACGGTCACGGCCATGCCGTCGACCATGATCTGCTTGGCGGCGATGGAGATCGCCATCAGGCCGGAGGCGCACTGGCGGTCGATGGTCTGCCCGCTGACCGACAGCGGCAGGCCCGCGGCCAAGAGCGACAGGCGCGCCAGGTTGGTGGAGGCGGTGCCACCCTGCATGGCGGTGCCCATCACCAGGTCCTCGATCTCGGCGGCCTCGATGCCGGCGCGCTCGACCGCGGCACGGATGGCCACGGCCGCCATGGACGGCGACTTGAGGTCGTTGAAGGCACCGCGGAAGGCCTTGGCGATGGGCGTACGGGCGGTGGAGATGATGACGGCGTCTTGCATGACGGACTCCTCGGACTATCAGTCGCGGATCAGGCGGGCCATGGCCTCGCGCAGCGCGGGGGGGATGGAAACCGGGCGATTGCTCGCGCGGTCGACGAACACGTGGACGAAGCGCCCGGCCGCGCAGGCCTGCTCCTCGCCCTGTTTGAAGATGGCCAGCTCGTACTGCACCGAGCTGTTGCCCAGCTTGCCGACGCGCAGGCCGACCTCGATGCGCTCGGGGAAGGCGATAGAGGCGAAGTAGTCGCACGACGAGCTGACCACGAAGCCGACCACCTCGCCCTCATGGATATCCAGGCCACCCTGTTCGATCAGGTAGGCATTCACCGCGCTGTCGAAATAGCCGTAATAGACGACGTTGTTGACGTGACCGTAGACGTCGTTGTCGTGCCAGCGCGTGGTGATCGGCTGGAAGTGGACGTAGTCGGCGCGCAGGTGCTCAGGTTGGCTCATGCTCTGTTCTCGTCTGGCTTGCCCACCAGCCTAGGGGCTGGACGCTGGGCGGAATAGTTTGATTCGCCGGCTGTATGGCGGCTTATGCCTGCAGGCCCGGCCCTCAATACGCCGCCTGGTAGATCGCCAGGGCGTCGGCCTCGCTAACCTCGCGCGGGTTATTCACCAGCAGGCGCTGTTGCAGCATGGCGTCGCGCGCCAGGGTCGGCAGCATGGCCTCGGGCACGCCGGCATCACGCAGGCGACTGGGCAGACCGCAACGTTCGTTGAGCGCCGCCAGCTCGGCGATGAAGTCGGCGCAGCGCTGGCCAGTGCCCTCGCCCTTGCAGCGCTCGCCCAGCAACAGCGGCGCCAGCTCGGCATACAGCGGCGCGGCGGCCGGCGCGTTGAAGCGCAGCACCTCCGGCAGCACCAGGGCGTTGGAAAGGCCATGGGGAATATGGAAATGCCCACCCAGCGGATAGGCCAGCGCATGCACTGCCGCGCACGGTGCGTTGGCAAAAGCCTGGCCGGCCAGCAGAGCGCCGAGCAGCATGGCCTGGCGCGCCTCGCGGTTATGGCCGTTGTAGACCGCCTCGTGCAGGTTGGCCGCCAGCAGGCGCAGGGCCTCGCGGGCCAGCAGGTCGGACAGCGGGTTCTTCTTGATCTTGCTGGTGTAGGCCTCGATGGCATGCACCATGGCATCGATACCGGTGGCGGCGGTCACCGCTGGCGGCAGGCCCAGGGTCAGCTCGGCATCGAGCACGGCCAGGTCCGGCAGCAGCACCGGCGAGACCACACCCATCTTGGTGGTTTCGCCGGTAGTGATGATGGCGATCTGGGTCACCTCCGAGCCGGTGCCGGCGGTGGTCGGCACCTGAATCAGCGGCAGGCGTGGGCCACGGGCATTACCCACGCCGTAGATGTCTTTCAGCGCCTGAGTGCAGTCCGGATGAGCGAGCAGCGCCACCAGCTTGGCCACGTCCATGGAGCTGCCGCCACCGAAGCCGATGACCAGCTCGGCGCCCAGCGCGCGGGCACGCTCCACGGCATTGAGCACGATGGCCTCGGGCGGGTCGGCGATCACCTGATCGAATACCTGCACGGCAACGCCGGCAGCGGCAAAACCCGGCAGCACGCCATCGAGCAGGCCAAAGCGGGTGATGCCCGGATCGGTGACGATCAGCACACGCTGGGCACCACGCTCCCGGCACAGACTGGCCAGGCGCTGGGCCGAGCCGCTTTCGCAGAGAATCTGCGCGGTGGTGGCAAAACTGAAGGGCTGCATGGTGATTCCTCTTGTTGTTCTTTTCTTGCCGAGAGGCTGAGCCCCTCACCCTCCCCCTCGCTAACTCCCTCTCCCATTGGGAGAGGGTTGGGGTGAGGGAATCTCAGAAGGCGAAATGTTCCGCCGGCAGCGCCATCAGGCACGCCGCGCCGCCCAGCAGGGCCTCGCGGTGGCTGCTGGCGCGCGGCAACAGGCGACGCACGTAGAACTCGGTGCTGGCCAGCTTGGCCTGGTAGAAATCCACCTCGCCGGCACCCTGCTCCAGCGCGTTCTGGGCCGTCACGGCCGCCTGCAGCCAGAAGCCGGCGAGCAGCACGTAGGCCGAGTACTGGAGAAAATCCACCGACTGCGCGCCGATCTCCTGCACATCGCGCTGGCTGTGGGCAATCACCTCGGCGGTGAGCTCGCGCCACTCGCCCAGGCGCGCCTGCACGACCTGCGCCAGCGCCGCCAGCTGCGGACGCTGCGCCGCGCGGTCGGCCACTTCGCTGAATTCGCCGATCAGCGCCGACAGCTCCGCCCCGCCATCGCCAAGCAGCTTGCGGCGCAGGTAGTCCAGCGCCTGGATGCCGTTGGTGCCCTCATAGAGTTGGGTGATGCGGCTGTCGCGCATCAGTTGCTCCATGCCCCACTCGCGGATGAAGCCGTGCCCGCCATACACCTGTACGCCGTGGCTGGCGACCTCCTGACCCATGTCGGTGAAGAAGGCTTTGACGATGGGGATCAACAGCGCCGCGCGCTTGCCGGCGGCCTTGCGCGCCGCCGCATCCGGGTGACCATGTTCCAGGTCGAGCTGGCGCGCGGTATAGGCCGCGAGCATGCGACAGCCTTCGACCAGGGTCTTCTGGGTCAGCAGCATGCGGCGCACATCGGGGTGCACGATGATCGGGTCGGCCGGCTTGTCCGGCGCCTGGGCACCGTTCAGACCACGCGACTGCAGACGTTCGCGGGCATAGCGCAGGGCGCCCTGGAAGGCCGCTTCGCCGATCCCCAGCCCCTGCAGACCGACCTGAAAACGCGCGTCGTTCATCATGGTGAACATGCAGGCCAGGCCCTGGTTGGCCTCGCCGAGCAGCCAGCCGGTGGCGCCGTCGAAGTTCATCACACAGGTGGAGCCACCCTTGATGCCCATCTTGTGTTCGATGGCGCCGCAGGACAGCGCATTGCGCTCGCCCAACCCACCCTCCGCTGTGGCGATGAATTTGGGCACGAGAAACAGCGAGATGCCCTTCACGCCGGCCGGCGCATCCGGCAGGCGGGCCAGCACCAAGTGAATGATGTTCTCGCTGAGGTCTTGCTCCCCGCCGCTGATAAAGATCTTGCTGCCACTGACCCGGTAGCTGCCATCGGCCTTGGGCTCGGCACGGGTGCGCAGCAGGGCCAGGTCGGTGCCGGCCTGGGGCTCGGTCAGGCACATGGTGCCAGTCCACTGGCCACTGACCATGGGCGCCAGGTAGGTGTTCTTCAGCTCGGCACTGCCATGCTTGTGCAGCGCCAGCACCGCGCCCTCGGTGAGGCCGGAGTAGACGCGGAAGGACAGCGAGGCGGACATCAGCATCTCGTGAAAGGCGCAGGCCACCAGCTGCGGAAATCCCTGGCCGGCGAACTCCAGCGGCCCGGTCATGCTCGCCCAGCCGTTGTCGACGTACTGCCGGTAGGCCGCGCGGAAACCACGCGGGGTGCTGACCTGGCCGTTCTCCAGGCGGCAGCCTTCCTCGTCGCTGTTGCGGTTGAGCGGCGCGATCTCGTTGGCGGTGAAGCTGGCGGCTTCTTCCAGTACGCCGTCGATCAGCTCGCGGTCCAGGCCGTTGCCGAGCAGCTGGCAGTGGCCGCTGACGTCGAACAGCTCATGGAGGACGAAGCGCATGTCGCGCAGGGGGGCCTGGTAGCTCATAGGTTGCCCTCCTTGACGTCGGCGAAGCGCTTGCCGGCAGCCGCCAGACGCTCGATCAGCGCAGCCGGCTGCCAGTGCTCGCCGAACTGCATCTGCAGGGTGCGCAGGCGGTCGAGAATGGTCGCCACGCCATCGCCATCGGCCCAGGCCATCGGCCCGCCCTTGTCGGCCGGGAAGCCGTAGCCGTTGAGGTAGACCAGGTCGATGTCGTGGCTGTTGGCGGCGATGTTCTCCTCAAGGATCTTCGCCCCCTCGTTGACCAGCGCCAGCAGGCAGCGGGCACGGATCTCGGCGTCACTCACCGCGCGGCGCGGGAAGCCGAGCTGGGCGGACACCGCCTCGACCAGGCGATCGACCTCGGCATCCGGCTGCGCCTCGCGGCTGCCCGGGGCGTAGCGGTAGTAACCCATGCCGGACTTCTGGCCGAAACGGCCCAGGCCGCACAGGCGGTTGTCGACCTGCACCGCCGGGTCGTCCTGGCCCTTGCCCGCCAGCTCGCGGGCGCGCCACTCCAGGTCGATGCCGACCACGTCGTACATGCGGAACGGGCCCATGGCGAAACCGAACTGCTGCAGCGCGCCGTCCACCTGGGCCGGCAGGGCGCCTTCGAGCAGCAGCATGCGCGCCTCCTTCACATAGGTGTGCAGCATGCGGTTGCCGATAAAGCCGTCGCAGTTTCCGGCCACCACGCTGACCTTGCCGATGCGCTGTCCCAGCGCCAGCGCAGCTTCCAGCACGGCCGGGGCGGTCTTGGCGCCGCGGACGATTTCCAGCAGCTTCATGATGTGCGCCGGGCTGAAGAAGTGCAGGCCCAGCACCGACTCGGGACGGCGGGTGACGGCGGCGATGGCATCGATGTCCAGCGCCGAGGTGTTGCTGGCCAGGATCGCTCCCGGCTTGAGCACCTCGTCGAGGGCGCGGAAGATTTTCTGCTTGAGTTCGAGGTTCTCGTACACCGCCTCGATCACCAGATCGGCCTGCGCCAGCGCGGCGTAATCCGCGACGGTCTGCACGCGAGCCAGACGCAGACTGGCTTCGCCCTGTTCGATGCGACCCTTGGCGACGTTCTGCGCCCAGGTGTCCTCGATCATTTTCAGGCCCTGTTCGAGCATCTGCGGGTTGTTGTCCAGCCACAGCACCGGGATGCCGGCATTGGCCAGGCTGATGACGATGCCGCGGCCCATGGTCCCGGCGCCGATCACCGCCGCTTGTTGCAGATTGAATGCAGCGCTCATGCCTGCTCCTCATGTGTGTCTGTTGATGAATCCGTGACACGCACCCTACGCAGGACGCTACTATTTGAGAAATTGTGTCTTGTGATAAGTGCTATTCGACCTGTGAATATTCATAACTTCGATCTCAACCTGCTGCGCGTGCTCGACGCGCTGTTGCGCGAGCAGAACGTCTCGCGCGCGGCCGAACGCCTTGCCCTCAGCCAGCCGGCGGTGAGCAACGCCCTGAGTCGCCTGCGCGACCTGCTCGACGACCCGCTGCTGGTGCGCATCGGCCGGCGCATGCAGCCCACCCCCCGGGCATTGGCACTGGAGGGGCCGATCCGCGCCGCATTGCAGCAGATCGAGCAGACCCTCAATGCCGGCGAAGCCTTCGACCCGCGGCAGAGCCGCCAGCAGTTCCGCATCGCCGTCACCGACTATGTCGAGCTGATGTGCATGCCGCGCCTGCTCGGCCTGCTCAGCGAACAGGCGCCGGGCATCCGCATCGATATCGCCCACCTCAGTCCGAGCCTGCCGGTGGAAGCCCTGGACAAGGGCGAGCTGGACCTGGTGCTGGGCCGCTTCGACGAGATTCCGGCGCGCTTCGCCCGCCAGCACTGGCGCAGCGAGACGCTGCAGGTGGCGGTCCGCAAGGGTCATCCGCAACTGGCTGGCTACCTGGATCTGGACAACTTCCTGCGCCTGCGCCACCTGTGGGTGCACGGCGGACAGACGCGCGGCATGGTCGATCAGTGGCTGGGCGAGCAGGGCCTCAGCCGGGAAATCCGCTACACCACGCCGAACTACCTGCAAGCCGCGCATATCGTCGCCGGCAGCGAGCTGGCCGCCGTGCTGCCGACCCAGTTGGCCCGCCAGTTCGCCGCCCTGCTGCCGCTGCAGCTGTTCGACCTGCCGTTCGAGGTCGGCCCGTTCCATCTGGAAATCGTCAGCCTGGCCCAGCGCCAGCGCGACCCGGCGCTGCAGTGGCTGGTCGGCCTGATGCTGGCCATCGGCCAGAGCTGAACCATACTCAGCAGGTCAATTCCTGCGAGGTGTGTGATGGGCAGAATGCTTGGTCTGCTGCTGGCAGGCCTGCTCGCTGGCGATCTGCTGGCCAGCGAGCTGCAGGTCACCCTGCTCGACCCGAACGGCGAACCGCTGGCCGACGCCGTGCTGTGGATAGAGCCAGGCCCGGTTGCCAGCGCGCCGCCCGCCCCCGTGCTGCTGGATCAGCAGAAGCGCACCTTCGTGCCCTACATCCTGCCGGTGCAGCGCGGCACCACGGTGCGCTTTCCCAACTCCGACCCGATCAACCACCACGTCTACTCCTTCTCGCCGAGCAAGCGCTTCGAGCTGCGCCTGCACCACCAGGGCGATGCCGCGCAGGAGGTGCTGTTCGACAAGCCCGGCCTGGTGACCCTGGGCTGCAATATCCACGACTGGATGCTCGGCTTCGTGCTGGTGGTCGACAGCCCCTGGTTCGCCCAGACCGACGCCCAGGGCCGTGCCCGCCTCAGCTACACCCAGGCCAGCGGCCAGCAACTGCACCTCTGGCATCCGCGCATTGCCGACCCCGCGCCCAGCCTCAGCCGCGCCCTGCCCGCCGAGGGCAGCCTGAACTGGCAGCTGAGCCAGCCGCTCAGGCGCGACCCGCGGCCCAAGCCGCCACGCCACATGCCCTCCGGCAAGGGCAGTTACAGGAACTGACCGGCATGAACCTGCGCAATCGCATCCTGCTGCTGTGCATCGGCCTGCTGCTGGTCATCCTGCTGCTGGTGCTTGGCCTGGTGCAGCGTTCGACCTACCAGCACACCCGCACGCAGATCAGCGAACAGCTGCGCTTTGCCCATGGCGTACTGGTCAATGAGCTGCACGGGCGCCAGCAGGCGCAGAGCGCCATGGCCGAGCTGATTGCCAAGGACTTCACCCTGCTCGGCGAAATCGCCGACCTGATCGCCAGCCCCGAGCAGCAGGCACAGTCGCTGTCCGCTGCCCTGGAGTCGTTCAGCGCACGCAGCCAGGCCAGCTTCGCCCTGGTCAGTGCGCCGGACGGCCGCATCCTGGCCGGCACCGACGGACTGTTGCAGGCGGGCCAGCGTCTGCCCTGGCATGAACTGCTGGTCCAGGACGAGCCCGTCAGTCAGGAGCGCCTGGTACTGCTCGGCGGCCAGGTGCTGCACGTCAACCTGACCCCCATCTTTGCCCCACGCCCCAATCTGCTGGGCTGGCTGGTGATGGCCTTCACCCTCGACGACGAGGCCGCCCGCCACCTGGGCGAGTTGTCCGGCGCCCAGGTAGCGCTGCTCGCAGGCCCACCCGGAGCCTATCTGGTGCCGGCCAGCAACCTGCCGGCCAGCGCTCGCGCCGAGCTGGCCGGGTTGCAGCTGGGCGAGGCCAGCGAGCAGTTACTGGAACTGCAGGGCGAACAGCAGGTGATCTACCGCGCCCCCGTGGCCGGCACCGGCGGCGAGTTGCAACTACTACTGCTGCGCTCGCTGTCCGGTGCGCTGGCCAGCTATCAGCCACTGCGCTGGCAACTGGTGGCGATCACCGCGCTGGCCCTGCTGCTGGCGGTGATCGGCGCCTGGCTGCTGGCCAGCACGGTGAGCCGGCCACTGCGGCAGATGGTCGACAGCGTGCGGCGCATTGCCGCCGGCGATTACCAGGCCCGGGTGAGTGCCGGCGGCGGCGCGGAAATCAGTCTGCTGGCCAGCGAGTTCAATCACATGCAGCAGGACATCGCCGAACGCGAGGCGACCATCAGCTTCCTCGCCTACCGAGATCCGCTGACCGGCCTGGACAACCGCAACCGCTTCGTCGACCGCCTGCAGGACGCCCTGGCCGCCGCCACGCCCGGCACCGGCGTGGCGGTGCTGCTGATGGACCTGGACAACTTCAAGGACCTCAACGACACCCTCGGCCACGAGGCCGGCGACCAGCTGCTGCGCCTGCTCGGCGAACGCCTGCAGCAACACCTGCGCGAGCACGACAGACTGGCACGCCTGGGCGGCGACGAATTTGCCCTGCTGGTGGCGCCGGCCACCCCACAGCAGGCGCTGGCCGCCGCCCATCATTACCACCAGTTGCTGGCTCAGCCATTCGCCGTGCGCGGCATCAGCATGCTGCTCAACGCCACCCTCGGCATCGCCCTCTCGCCCGACCACGGCGAAAGTGCCGGTGCGCTGCTGCAGCACGCCGAGGTGGCCATGTACTGGGGCAAGGCGCAGCATCTCAGCCAGGCGATGTACCGCGCCGAGCTGGACAGCCACAGCCTGCTGCGTCTGGCACTGATGAGCGAACTGAAGGGTGCCATCGAAGGCGGCCAGCTGGCGCTGTACTTCCAGCCCAAGCTGCTGATCCGCCAGCGACGTCTGCTTGGTGTGGAATGTCTGGTGCGCTGGATCCACCCGCAGCATGGCTTCGTCGCGCCCGACGACTTCATCCCGCTGGCCGAGCAGACCGGCAATGTGTGCGCCCTGACCCGCTGGGTACTACGCACAGCCCTGGCGCAGAACCGCGCCTGGCATGATCAGGGCCTGCCCCTGAAAACCGCGGTGAACATCTCCGCTCTGGACCTGGCCGATCCGGGGTTTGCTGACTTCATCACCGACGCGCTGGCCGAATACCAGGTCGTGCCGGAAACCCTGGTCGTGGAAATCACCGAAAGCGCGGTGATGGCCGATCCCGGTCTGGCCATGCAGCAGCTCGACAGCCTGCGCCGCCTCGGCGTGCGCCTGTCGATCGACGACTACGGCACCGGCTACTCCTCCATGGCCCAGCTCAAGCGCCTGCCGGTGCACGAGCTGAAGATCGACAAATCCTTCATCCAGGACCTGCCGGGCAACCCCGACGACGAGATCATCGTTCGCTCAACCATCGAACTGGGCCACAACATGGGCCTGCAGGTGGTCGCCGAAGGGGTGGAAAGCCTGGAGATTCTCGAACAGCTTGACCGCCTGGGCTGCGATATCGCCCAGGGTTACCTGTTGAGCAAACCATTGCCGGCAGCAGCCTTCGCCGCCTGGCTGGAGGGTTGTCCGTGGCAGCTGCCACGGGTGGAATGAATCGACTCAGAGCATGCTGTCGCTGATCAGCATGCCGTGACGTACCTGACAGGTCTTGCGCCCATGGCGCAGCTGCAGCGGCTGCCGGCCGATGATCTGCCAGCCGCTGGCCAGCAGTTGTGCGATGTGCGCCCGCATGGCGTGGTATTGCCGTTGTTCCTGGCTTTGCATGGTCGAGTCCTTTCGTCGCAGAGCGGCGGTTGCCGGGCCCCGGTATCCCTTGGGGCGAGCCGATCCTGACCAAGTCGTCCAATCGTGATCGGCGTCACGCATCCTAGATGGGTTAATCCCTGCCCTGGAATAGCCAAAGGCTTACAAAGGCCGTCGCTTTGGCTGAGTCTTCATCCTCTTCTTAGACCAAGGAATACCTGACCAATATGCTCGGACTAGGCTATAAGCTGTAAACCACCCATTCGACTGCAGCACCTCCCCGCGGCACCACTCGGCACAGGACGCCGGCATGACACGCAACCCGCGCAGCCGTTTCATCTTCATGGCCACCCTGGGCTACGCACTGCTGGCTCTGGCCTGGATATTTTTCTCCGACCAACTGCTCAGCGGCCTGGTGGATGAGCACGCCATCATCTGGCTGTCCACGGCCAAGGGCGTGTTCTTCGTGGTGACCACCAGCGCGCTGCTGTTCGCCTGCCTGCAGGCCGTCCCCCAGCGTCCGGCAACTGTCCCAGGAGAACTGGGCATTCTCGGCGAGGCCGCCAGCAGCAGTCGGGCCAGTCGCGGGTTGTTCTACCTGTTTGCCATGGTCATTCCCTTGGCTGTGTTGGCCTTGCGCCTGCAGCTACCCATCGATCCCAGCCAGCGTCCGCTGCTGGTGATGTTCATGTTCCCCATCATCCTCAGTGCCGTGCTCGGCGGGCTCGGCCCCGGCCTGCTGGCCACCGCGATGACAACCCTACTGGTCAGCTATGCGCTGATGCCGCCGCTATACAGTTTGCAAATCGACGCCGGACACGACCAACTGCAGTTGCTGTTTCTGCTGTGCAATGGCGTGCTCATCAGCCTGCTCAGCGAAATGTCGCACCAGGCCATGCGCCGTCTGGAACTCAACCGCCGCCTGCTCGACTCGGTGGTTTCCGGCAGCTCAGATGCCATCTACGTCAAGGACCAGGCTGGTCGTTACCTGCTGATCAACCGGGCGGCGGCCGAGGTTGTCGGCCAACCGCCGGAGCAGATCATCGGCCACGACGATTACGCCATCTTCCCCCGCGAGTCGGCTGAGCTGATTCGTGACAAGGACCGCGGTGTGATGGCCAGCGATCACCCACTGACTCACGAGGAACAGATCACCACCCTGGATGGCAAGGAACTGACGTTCCTGGTGACCAAGGGGCCGGTGTACAACCGTCACGGTCAGGTCAATGGTCTGTTCGGCATCTCCCGCGACATCACGGAGCGCAAGCGCGCCGAAGCGTCCCTGCGCACCGCACAGAAACTGGCGGGGCTGGGCAGTTGGGAGTGGAACCTGCAGGACGACAGTCACTACTGGTCCGAAGAGGTCTACCGCCTCTATGGCCGTGACCCTGCCCTCCCGCCGGCGACCTACCCGGAAGTGCAGCACTATTTCACCGAAACCAGCTGGAGCAACCTGAGCCAGGCCGTGGAGGCCTGCATGAGCCTGGGCACGCCCTATGCCTGCGATGCCGAAATCATTCGGCCTGATGGCAGCCATCGCTGGATCTGCGCCCGTGGCCAGGCGCGCTACGACCGCAGCGGCAAGATGGTGCAGCTGCACGGCACCGTGCAGGACATCACCAGCCAGAAGCTTTTCGAACTGACCCAGCGCGAAGCCGGTGCGGTGTTTGACAGCAGCTACGAGGGCATCATGGTGGTCAGCCCGCAGAAGACCATCCTCAAGGTCAACCCAGCCTTCACGCGCATCACCGGTTACAGCGCCGAGGAGGTGCTGGGCAAGTCGCCGCGCCTGCTTTCTTCCGGCCGGCACGGCGGAACCTTCTACCAGGCCATGTGGCGGGATGTCCGGCAGAATGGCATCTGGCACGGCGAAATCTGGAATCGACGCAAGAATGGCGAGATCTACGCCGAGCAGCTGTCCATCGTGGTGGTACACGACCAGAACGGCGCGGTGCAGTACTACATCGGCATGTTCTCCGACATCAGCCAGCTCAAGGCACATGAGGCCGAACTCAACCGCATCGCCCACTTCGACCCGCTCACCGGACTGCCCAACCGCCGCCTGCTGGCTGACCGCCTGGAGCAGTCGATCATCCGCGCCCAGCGCAGCCAGAAATCCCTGGCGGTGTGCTTCCTCGACCTCGACGGCTTCAAGGCGATCAACGACCAGTACGGACACTCGGCTGGCGACCAGTTACTGGTCGGGATCAGTGACAACCTCAAGCGGGTGCTGCGTGGCGACGATACCCTGGCACGCCTGGGCGGCGACGAGTTCGTTCTGCTGCTGTCGAACATCCAGTCACCCGAAGAATGCGCGCTGATTCTGGAGCGCGTGCTGCAGGCCGTCGGCAGACCCACTGCGGTCGAGGAGGTAATGGTCAGCATCAGCGCCAGTATTGGCGTCAGCCTCTACCCCAGCGACCATGCCGATGCCGATACCCTGCTGCGTCACGCCGACCAGGCCATGTACCTGGCCAAGGAAGCCGGACGCAACCGTTACCACCTGTTCGACCCGGAAAACGACCGCAAGGCCCAGGACCACCGGCGCGCCCTCGAACAGTTGCGCACAGCCCTTGAACGGCAGCAGTTCACTCTTTATTACCAGCCCAAAGTCGATCTTCGCGATGGCCGGGTAATCGGCGCCGAAGCCCTGGTGCGCTGGCTGCACCCCGAGTGCGGGCTGGTGCCACCACTCGAGTTCCTCGGCCATCTCTACGGCAGTGACCTGGAACAGCCCTTCGGGGAATGGGTCATCGAGACGGCGCTGACCCAGCTGGCACTCTGGCACCAGTGCGGCCTGCCGCTGACCATCAGCGTCAACATCAGCGCCAACCATCTGTTGCGGGAAAACTTCACCAGCCACCTTGCCGCCGCACTCGCCCGGCATGCGCCGAGCCTGGCCAGGCACTTCGAGCTGGAGGTGCTGGAAACCGCCGCGATTGCCGACATGGAGCAGGCCGTGACGATTCTCCAGCACTGCCGAACCCTCGGCGTACACTTTTCGCTCGACGACTTTGGGACCGGCTACTCCTCGCTGACGTACCTGCGCAAACTGCCGGTGGATACCCTGAAGATCGACCAGAGCTTTGTTCGCGACATGCTCAAGGACCCGGAAGACCTCGGCATCGTCGAGAGCGTGATTCGCCTGGCCGATGCCTTCAACCGCCAGGTCATCGCCGAGGGCGTGGAAACCCTCGAACATGGCGCCACCCTGCTGAACATGGGCTGCAGCCAGGTTCAGGGATACGGCATCGCCAAGCCGATGCCAGCCGAACAGCTACTCGACTGGGCCGAACAGTGGCGCAGCGAGGGCCTCTGGCGCACCCTCAGCCGCTAGGCCGAATCAGGAAGCCAGCGCCTGCGCCTCGGCAGCCTCACCCGCCTTGGGCGCGCTGAACTGCAGGTAGTCATCCTCCAGCTTGCCGTAGCGCAGCAGAACCAGGTCACGCAGGTAATTCTGGTACAGCTTCCAGGGCGCCCGGTCGCCCTGTTTGGGCAGCATGGCCTCGGCACGCTGGATATAGCCTGAGGCCAGATCGAGGAACGGCGCCGGTTTGACCTGATCCTGACTCGCCCGCGGGGTGCACTGGCGCATGCCGGTCTGGTCCATGTGCCGGATCAGACGACAGAAGTACTCGCTGGAGAGATCGGCCTTGAGCGTCCAGCTGGCATTGGTGTAGCCCAGCACCACGGCCAGGTTGGGCAGGTCGCGCAGCATGATGCCGCGGTAGCCCATGCTCTGCGCGGCAGCGAAGGGCTGGCCATCGACCTGCACCTGCATGCCACCGAACAGCTGCAATTCCAGACCCGTCGCAGTGATGATGATGTCGGCCGGCAGTTCCTGCCCGGACTTCAGGCGAATACCGCCAGCGGTGAAGCAGTCGATGTGCTCGGTGACCACCGAGGCCTTGCCCGCCTTGAGCACCTTGAACAGGTCGCCATCCGGCACGGCGCAGACCCGCTGGTCCCAGGGTTTGTAGCTGGGGCTGAAGTGGCGCATGTCGAAATCCGGCCCCAGGGTGCGGCGAATCTGCCCGAGCAGGACCTTGCGGATGAAGCCGGGGAAGCGCTTGGACAGGTTGTAGAAAAGCATCTGGATGGCAACGTTGCGCGTGCGCGCCAGGCGGTAGACCCAGGTCTCCGGCAGGAAGCGCCGGAGGAAATTGGAGATCACGTCCTGCTGCGGCAGGGTCGCCACGTAGGTCGGAGAACGCTGCAGCATGGTCACGTGCGCGGCCTGATCGGTCATCGCCGGCACCAGGGTCACGGCGGTGGCGCCGCTGCCGATCACCACCACGCGCTTGTCGCGGTAGTCGAGGTCCTGTGGCCACAGCTGGGGATGGATGATCTGCCCGCGGAAGTCGTCACGCCCCTTGAACTCGGGGGTGTAGCCGGCTTCGTAGCGGTAGTAGCCGGTGCACATCATCAGGTACTGGCAGGTCAGGGTCAGCGGTTCGGCCTGCTCGCCACGCTCGACCTGCAGGGTCCAGGTGGCCGTGGCCGAATCCCAGCTGGCCTGGCGCACACGATGCTGGTAGCGGATCCTCGCGGCGATGCCGTTCTCCTCGGCCGTCTCCTCGATGTAGCGACGGATCGACGGGCCGTCGGCAATCGCCTGCGGGTCGGTCCACGGCTTGAAGTTGTAGCCGAGGGTGTACATGTCCGAATCGGAGCGAATGCCCGGGTAGCGAAACAGGTCCCAGGTGCCGCCGAGGCTGGCGCGCCCCTCAAGGATGGCGTAGCGCTTGTTCGGGCATTGCTGCATCAGGTGGTAGGCAGCGCCGATGCCGGACAGGCCGGCGCCGATGATCAGTACATCCAGATGTTCTACAGGCATGGCCATTCCTCATGCGCAACGCGCTTCTTGTTCTGCCCGGCAGGGTGTCGACTGCCACCGGCCGTGTCATCCGGCCTTTAGTCTTGCATCCACAGTCCGGCACCGGACCGCCACCAACAAGTACACTAGTGCCAAGTTACCCGCAATGGCCGAACCGATCCGCGCGCAAACGCGCTAACCTAGCTCCCCCAACCGTGCCGGAGTGCCCCATGAGCGAACCTGCTGTCAGCCCCTTCGCCGAACAACCGCTCAGCCCCTGCGAGCTGCGCCTGCTAGGCAGCCTTGTAGAGAAACAGGCGACCACTCCGGAAACCTACCCGCTGACCCTCAATGCCCTGCAGCTGGCCTGCAACCAGAAGACCAGCCGCGAGCCGGTGATGAATCTGGAACTGGGCGAGCTGGGCGCCGCCCTGCGCCAGCTGGAAGGCCGCGGCCTGGTGCGCCTGGTCATGGGCAGCCGTGCCGATCGCTGGGAACAGCGACTGGACAAGGCCCTCGAGCTGGTCCATCCGCAGGTGGTACTGCTCGCCCTGCTGATGCTGCGCGGCCCGCAGACCCTCGGCGAACTGCTGACCCGCAGCAACCGCCTGCATGACTTCGATGATCTGGCCGAGGTGCAGCACCAGCTCGAGCGCCTGGCCGCACGCGGCCTGGCCTGCCAGTTGCCGCGCCAGAGCGGCCAGCGCGAGGACCGCTACATGCACCTGCTCGGCGGCCCGCTCGATCTGGCCAGCCTGGCGCTGGCCGCGCCCACAGCGACAGGCGCCGGCAACACGCGTATCGACGGCCTGGAAGCCCGCATCGTCGAGTTGGAGGAGCGCCTGGCCCGCCTGGAAGCGGCACTCGGCGGCGATTGAACGACCGACGGCAGGAAGGATCCAGGGTCTGCTACTGTGAAGTGAGCTTCTTAATTGCGCCCGCCCGGCAAGGGCGGGACCGATCCGGAGATGCCTCATGTCCACACAGTTTCGCCTGGTTACCCGCAGCGATTTCGATGGCCTGGTCTGCGCCGCTCTGCTCAAGCACCTGAAGCTGATCGACGAGATCCTCTTCGTCCACCCCAAGGACATGCAGGACGGCAAGATCGCCATCACCCCGCGCGACATCACCACCAACCTGCCCTATGTCGCCGGCTGCCACCTGGCCTTCGACCATCACCTGAGCGAAACCATCCGCAACCAGGCAGCGGATAACCACATCATCGACGCCGAGGCACCCTCGGCGGCGCGCGTGGTCTGGCGCCACTATGGCGGGCACGGTGCCTTCCCGACGGAATGGGACGAGATGATGGAAGCCGTGGACAAGGCCGATGCCGCGCAATTCAGCCGCGACGACATCCTCGACCCGCAGGACTGGGAGCTGCTCAGCTTCATCATGGATGCCCGCACCGGACTGGGCCGCTTCCGCGATTTCCGCATCTCCAACTACCAGCTGATGATGCAGCTGATCGACTTCTGCCAGAGCCACGGCATCGGCGAGATTCTCCAGCTGCCGGATGTCGAGGAGCGCGTCGCGCTGTACCGCGAGCACAACCGTGCCGCGCAGGAGCAGATCAAGCGTTGCGCCACGGTCCGGCACAACCTGGTGGTGCTCGACCTGCGCAACGAGGAAACCATCTACGCGGTCAACCGCTTTGTGGTCTACGCGCTGTTCCCCCAGTGCAACATCTCGATCCACGTGATGTGGGGGCTCAAGCAGCAGAACACCGTGTTCGCCATCGGCAAGTCGATCCTCGACCGCAGCTCCAATACCAATGTCGGCGAACTGTGCCTGAGCTATGGCGGCGGCGGCCACCTGAATGCCGGCACCTGCCAGGTCAACAATGAGGATGCCGAGATGATCCTGCAGGAGCTGATCGACGAAATTACCGCCGACGGCTGAGACGAGCGCAAACACCTTGCGCCAGGCTCAGGCTTGAACGAGCCACGGCATAACGCCAGCTCGACGGCTCAGGCCGCCAGCATCCGACAAGAAAGCGGGATGCTGACGACGCTGATGCCTCAGATGGTCAGGCCGCGCACAGCGATGCTGCACCGGCCTGTGGGTGGCTTACTGGCGAACGCCTTCCACCGACAGGGTCAGCTCGACTTCCTGGGAAGCTGGGCCGAGGTCCTTCTGGATGTCGAAGTCCTTCAGCTTGAGCGTGGTGCTGCCTTCGAAGCCGGCACGGTAGCCGCCCCACGGGTCGTTGCCTTCGCCGATGAACTTGGCGGCAATCACCACCGGTTTGGTCACGCCGTTGAGGGTCAGGTTGCCGGTAATGTCGGCGCTGTCCTTGCCGGTGGATTTGACGGCGGTGGAGACAAAGGTCGCGGTCGGGTGCTTGTCGACGTTGAGGAAATCACCGCTGCGCAGGTGCTTGTCGCGCTCGGCATGGTTGGAGTCGACGCTGGCGGTGTTGATCGAGACGTTGACGCTGCTGGCTTCCGGCTTGGCGGCATCGAAGCTGAACTTGCCGTCGAAGTCCTTGAAGGTGCCGTACAGCCAGCTGTAGCCGAGGTGGCTGATCTTGAAGTTGATGAAGGCATGCTGGCCCTGCTTGTCGATGGCGTAGTCGGCGGCCAGGGCTTGCTGGGCGAACAGGGCGGCGCCCAGGGTCAGGGCAGCGAAGGATTGCTTCAGCATCGGGGTTTTCTCCTTGTGGGACGGTGAGGTCAGCGTTGTGTACGACCGAACATGCGCACCAGGGTGGCATCGCGGTCGATGAAATGGTGTTTGAGAGCAGCCAGGGCATGCAGCCCGGCGAAGATCACCAGGCCCCAGGCCAGGTATTCGTGCACAACCCCGGCAAGGTCCTCCTGATCCGGCAGGCTAGTCAGGGTGGCCGGCACCTCGAACAGGCCGAACACGACAATGCCACGGCCATCGGCGGTGGAAATCAGGTAGCCGGAGAGCATCAGGGCGAACAGGCCGACATACAGCAGCAGATGGCCGGCCTTGCTGGCCAGGCGGGTACGCGCATCGTGGCTGGGCAACGCCTGCGGAGCAGGGCTCAGAAAGCGCCAGAACACGCGCAGCAGCATCAGCGCGAAGAGCGTCAGGCCGATGCTCTTGTGCAGGTCGGGAGCCGTGCGGTACCAGCTACTGTAGTAGTCCAGGCCGACCATCCACAGACCCAGGCCGAACAGGCCGAACACGGCAACGGCCACCAGCCAATGCAGGACAATACTGGTCAGGCCATAGGTGTGGGGGGAATTACGCCATTGCATGGGCAGAAGCTCCATCGAGTGATGGTGCTAGCCTAGCGGCAATAATACGAATGAAAAGCGCAAATCTTCGCTGTGAAATATCGAGTAACTTGATTGTTTCAGCGAACGACGCACAAACAACAAGGGCAGCCAGTGGCTGCCCTTGTTGTTAGGAGAAACCGGCTCAGTTGAACAGGCGGGAGAAGAAGCCACCCTTCTGCTCGGCCGGCTTGCTCTCGGCGAGCTTGGCCTTGGGCGCCTCCAGCGGCTTGCCCGCGGCCAGCAGGCTGGCCTGCTCGGCCGCGCGCTGGCCGCTGCGCAGGGCGCCTTCCAGCGTGCCGGGATAGAGCACTTCGGTGTGCTCACCGGCGAACAGTACGCGGCCCAGCGGTTTTTCCCAGATGCGCCAGTAGCGGCTGATCTCGCCGGGGCCGTAGGCCACGTAGGCGCCACCGGCCAGGCCGTCCTTGCCGAAGCGGCGCAGCTCGAAGCCAGTGAACTGCTCACGGGCACCCGGATAGCGCTGATCGAAGCGGATCAGCACCTGATCGACCATCTGCCGGTCGCCGAAGGCATTGAGCAGACGTGCATTATCGCCGGACAGGTTGATCAGCAGGTTGGCCCCGCCCTTCAACGCAGGCTCCACCCAGAGCATGCCCAGCCCCTTGTCGCTGAAAATCTCGCCGGTCAGACGGGCCTTGCCCCACACCGGCTTCTTGAACTTGAGCAGCATCTGGTCGCGCCAGCCGTAGTTGATGTCGGCCAGCGCCTTCTGCTGCAGCGGCAGCAGGGCCGGTGTCAGGCTGATCTTGCCCAGCGCCGGCAGCGGCACGGCGAGCACGGCGTAATCGGCGTGATAGCCGGTGGCGCCGACCTTGACGGTCACCCCCTTGGCGTCCTGGCTGATCGACGACACGCGGGCGTTGGTCTTCACCACTTTGAGGCGTTTGACGAAGGCCTGTGCCAGCACCGGGCTGCCACCGGGCAGGCGGGCCACGCGGCGCTCGTCTTCCCACAGACCGCGGTAGACACGCGCCTGCTGTGCCAGGTGCAGCAGGGAAAGACGCGACGGCTCATCCAGACGCGAACGGATGCGCTGATCGACCAGCGCCCGTGCGGTCGGAGTCAGGTTGAGCTTATCCAGCCAGTTGGCCACGGTAATGCCGTCGAGCTTGATCAGGGTATGGGTCGCCAGCGGGTTGAGCGGGTCCTCGATGGAACTGGCCAGGTCATCCAGGCTTTTCTCGTAGCGTTTGATCGACTCGGCAGTGGTGGGCTGGGCCTTGGCCAGGTCATCAACACTGAAGTACTGGCCATCGACCAGATAACCGATCTGCCGCACATAGCCCGGGGCCGGTACGGTCTGCAGCTGGAAACCCTGCAGATAATGATTGAGCTGCGGCTGCAGCTTGGCGCTGCCGATCCACTCGGTGGCCGCCAGGCTGGCACGTCCGCCGACACTCGGTTTGGCCTCCAGCAGGGTCACGTTCCAGCCGCGCTGCTGCAGTTCGAAAGCTGCCGTAAGGCCGGCCAGGCCGCCGCCAACAACGATGGCGCTGGGTTGTGGGTCCTTGGCCGAGGCCAGTGCACTGGCCCCCACCAGCAGCAGCGCCACCAGGCGCCGACTGATCTTCAACATGCAATTCCCCCCGGAATATCTGGATACAGCGCCCGGCAACGGCCGGGCAATCCTGAACAGCCGCGCAGGATACGCCAGGGCCTGGCCCCGGGCCAGACACCTCCGTCGGACTTCGAGGGCGGACTCTCAGCCAGGCTAACTGCAGAGTGACTGCTGCGGCCCCGCCGCCCTCTGATAGGCTTGGCGGATCAACGAGGAGAAAGCCCATGGGCCTGAATGCCGACTGGATGCAGCGTGACCTGAACGTGCTCTGGCACCCCTGCACGCAGATGAAAGACCACGAGACCCTGCCGCTGATTCCGATCAAGCGTGGCGACGGTGTCTGGCTGGAGGATTTCGAAGGCAAGCGTTATCTGGATGCAGTCAGCTCCTGGTGGGTCAACGTGTTCGGTCATGGCAATCCCCGCATCAACCAGCGCATCCGCGACCAGCTCGACCAACTGGAGCACGTGATGCTCGCCGGCTTCACCCATCAACCGGTGATCGAGTTGTCCGAGCGCCTGGTGCAGATCACCCCGCCCGGTCTGGACCGGGTTTTCTATGCCGACAACGGCTCCTCCGGCATCGAGGTGGCGCTGAAGATGAGCCACCACTACTGGCTCAACCAGGATCAGCCGCAAAAGAAACGCTTCATCACCCTGACCAACAGCTATCACGGCGAAACCGTGGCGGCGATGTCGGTGGGCGATGTGGCCCTGTTCACCGCCACCTACAAGGCCCTGCTGCTGGACACCATCAAGGTGCCGAGCCCCGACTGCTACCTGCGGCCCGAGGGCATCAGCTGGGAAGAACACTCGCGGACGATGTTCGCCGCCATGGAGCAGACCCTGGCCGAACACGCCCATGAAGTGGCGGCGGTGATCGTCGAGCCCCTGATCCAGGGCGCCGGCGGCATGCGCATGTACCACCCGGTGTACCTGACGCTGCTGCGCGAAGCCTGCAACCGCTATGGCGTGCACCTGATCCACGATGAGATCGCCGTCGGCTTCGGCCGTACCGGGACGATGTTCGCCTGCGAGCAGGCCGGCATCACCCCGGATTTCCTCGTGCTGTCCAAGGCCCTCACCGGCGGCTACCTGCCGATGGCGGCCGTCCTGACCACCAACGAGGTGTATCAGGCCTTCTACGACGACTACGCCACGTTGCGCGCCTTCCTGCACTCGCACACCTACACCGGCAACCCGCTCGCCTGCGCCGCTGCCCTGGCGACCCTGGACATCTTCGAGCAGGACAACGTCATCGAGAACAACAAGGCCCTGGCCGCGCGCATGGCCAGCGCCACCGCGCACCTGGCCGACCACCCGCATGTCGCCGAGGTGCGCCAGACCGGCATGGCACTGGCCATCGAAATGGTTCAGGACAAACCAAGCAAGACGCCCTATGCCTGGCAGGAGCGCCGTGGCCTGGCGGTCTACCAGCATGCCTTGACCCGCAGTGCCCTGCTGCGCCCGCTGGGCAGCGTGGTGTACTTCCTGCCGCCCTACGTGATCACCCCGCAGCAGATCGATTTTCTGGCCGAGGTGGCGGCCGAAGGCATTGATCTGGCCACCCGCAGCGCGGTGAGCGTGAGTGTCAGCGCCGATCTCTATCCCAATCACCGCGACCCGGGCTGACAGCAGGCACGCGTATTGGGTGGACGGATAAGACACCGTCCACCCTACCCCCGCCCGCCCCCTGCCGCTAAAATCCGCGCCTCTGCCCCAGGTTCCTGTCCATGCGCCTATCCCGCTTCTTTATCGACGCCCCGCTCTCCCTCGGCCAGCACGAGCTGCCGGAAACCCAGGCGCACTACATCGGCCGGGTACTGCGGCATGCCGCGGGCGACGCCGTGCAGCTGTTCGATGGCAGCGGCCAGGAATACCGCGGCGAGCTGATCGAGGTGGGCAAGAAGAGCGTCCGCGTGGAGCTCACCGAGCAGTTCAGCGGCCTCGACGAGTCGCCCTTGCGCGTGCACCTCGGCCAGGGTCTGTCGCGCGGCGAGCGCATGGACTGGGCCATCCAGAAAGCCACCGAACTGGGCGCCGCCGAGATCACCCCCATCGTCAGCGAACGCTGCGAGGTACGCCTGAAAGACGAGCGCGCCGACAAGCGCATGAGCCACTGGCGCCAGGTGGCCATCAGCGCCTGCGAGCAGTGCGGCCGTTCGGTTTTGCCACGGATTCACCCGCCGCTGCTGCTGGCCGACTGGCTCAAGCAGGTCGACGCCGGACTCAAGCTGGTCCTGCACCCGGTGGCCGAGCCACTGCAGAGCCATGCCAGACCAGACAGCCTGGCCTTTCTCATCGGCCCGGAGGGCGGCCTCAGCGAGGCAGAAGTGCAGCAGGCTACCGGCGCTGGCTTTCACCCCGCACGCCTGGGCCCCCGCGTGTTACGCACGGAAACCGCGCCGGTGGTGGCGTTGGCCGTGGCCCAGCAGCTGTGGGGCGATTTCTGAGCAGTTTCTGCGCACCGCTAACCAGTCCAGGGGCCTACACCCCCTGCTTTTGTGTGACGCCACTGCAGAAGATGCGGGATATCGACACTAAGAGTTGAAGTCACGCCATGCCTGCTGTGACGGCCTGCGTTTTGCAATAAATTTGCTGCCTTGCCCAACCTATCCGGCGGCAAATGGCACATCACCGTGCCGCCAACCGCGCCACGGTCTACCCCAATACGAAAGCCACCATGGCCCGCCCCTCCACAAGAGGCCGCGCCAACAGGTGGTACAGGAGCACTCTGCATGCTTGATCTGGTCAATACACTCAACGGACTGGTCTGGAGCCCGGCACTGATTTACCTGTGCCTGGGCGTGGGTTTGTATTTCTCGCTGCGCGGCCGTTTTCTGCAGGTCCGCCATTTCAAGGAAATGCTCAGGCTGATGTTCGACGGGCGCGCTGATGCGCACGGCATTACGTCGTTCCAGGCCCTGACCATGACCCTGGCCGGCCGGGTCGGCACCGGCAACATCGCCGGCGTGGCCACCGCCATCACCTTCGGTGGCCCGGGCGCAGTGTTCTGGATGTGGATGGTGGCCTTCCTCGGCGCCAGCTCGGCCTTCGTCGAGTCCACCCTCGGCCAGGTCTACAAGGAAAAACTCGACGGTCAGTACCGCGGCGGCCCGGCGTTCTACATCGAACGCGGGCTGGGCATGAAGTGGTACGCGCTGATCTTCGCCGTGGTCACCATCTTCGCCTGCGGCGTGCTGCTGCCGGGCGTACAGGCCAACTCGATTGCCGTCGGCGTGCAGAACGCCCTGGGCATCCACCCCAACACCACCGCAGGCGTGCTGGCCGTCATGCTGGGCCTGATCATCTTCGGTGGGGTCAAGCGCATCGCCACCTTTGCCGAGGTGGTGGTGCCGTTCATGGCACTAGGCTACATCATCGTCGCCTGCGTCATCGTCGCCCTGAACATCAGCGAGCTGCCGGGCGTAATCAGTCTGATCTTCAAGAGCGCCTTCGGCCTGGATGCCGGCTTCGGCGCGATCCTCGGCATGGCGATCATGTGGGGCGTCAAGCGTGGCGTGTACTCCAACGAAGCGGGCCAGGGTACCGGACCGCACGCCTCCTCGGCCGCCGCCGTCAGCCACCCGGCCAAGCAGGGGCTGGTGCAGGCCTTCTCGGTGTATGTCGATACCCTGTTTGTTTGCTCGGCCACCGCGTTCATGCTGCTGATCACCGGCCAGTACAACGTCCAGGCCCCGGATGGCAGCGCGCTGTTCACCGGCATCGCCGGTGTCGCGGCAGGCCCGGGCTACGTACAGACGGCGATGGAAAACATCATGCCAGGCTTTGGCTCGTACTTCGTCGCCACCGCCCTGTTCTTCTTCGCCTTCACCACCATCGTCGCCTACTACTACATCGCCGAAACCAACATCGCCTACATCAACCGCACGATCAGCCGCCCGTGGCTGACCCTGGTGCTGAAGTTCGCGATCATCGCCGCCACGGTGTACGGGACGGTGAAGACCGCCGACCTCGCCTGGGGCCTGGGTGACCTGGGCGTCGGTCTGATGGCCTGGCTGAACATCATCGCCATTGTCCTGATGCACAAGGTCGCTTATGTCTGCCTGAAGGATTACGAGGCGCAGCAGAAGGCGGGCAAAGACCCGGTATTCCACCCGGAAAAGCTCGGCATCAAGAATGCCGATTACTGGACGGGCAACCGCTCCGAGGAAAACCTCAAGGCTGAACTAGAGGAGCTGGGTGAAACACCCAAGTCCTGACGGCCAGCCAGACAAAAGCCCCGGCGCCCGCCAACCCGCAAGGGTTGCCCGGGCGACCGGGGCTTTTTGTTTTAGCTCGCGAAAATCAGATCAGTCCGGCATCCGCCAGTTTCTGCTCCAGCGCCACCAGATCGGGGATTTTCACGACCTGCTCGTTGACCAGCGCGGCACCCAGTTCCAGTGGCGCCAGAGGCGCACTGGCAGGCGCCAGGTTGGCGTCGACCTTGACCGAGTGCGGAATGCCCTGCACCAGCAGAGCGATGAACTTGACATGCTCGCGCGCGCCCAGGGCATTGAGTACCGCTACCCGAGCGCCACTCGCTACCTTGGCCTCGCCATCGGAAGCGGCCTCGAACGACAGCAGCGGCAGGCGCAAATCACGCCAGGCAACCTGGCCGAGGAACCAGCTGGGCATGCCCTCGCTGGTCTGCGGGGCGCGGTAGGGAATCAGCTCGGCCACCGCCACGTTGGGCAGCAGCAGGGTACGGTCGGCCAGCGGCACCAGCAGGCCGGTCAGGTGGCTGCTCTGCTGGACGCTCGGCTGATTGCTCGGCTGGCTGCCCTGCTGAACGGTAACTTGGCTCATCGATCACTCCAGGATACGGCGAACGGCAGGCACCACAGGCCCGCCGGTGAATGGCTCAATTGACCTGCGCAGCCAGATGGTTGACCAGTGCTTCGGCCAGCTCGCGCGGATCACCGCTCAGCTCGCTGTAGCCGCCCTCGCGCAAGCTGTCGGGCATGCTCGGACAGGCACAGGAATCGGCTTTCTGCGTCCAGATCAAGCCACCCTGACGGCGCACATAGGCCGCCGCTGCGCTGCCATCGGAGCCCATGCCACTGAAGGCGATGACCCCGCACTGGGCACCGAACTGCTGCGCCAGGTTGAGCATCATCTGGTCGATCGACGGGCTGTAGGGCTCCGGCCAGGCACAGTTGGCAACCTGCATCTGCCCGTCCTCGCTGAAGCGCAGCTCATGGCTGATCGGCACCACTATGACTTCGCCATTGCGCACGCTGTCGCCATCGCGTACCGGATTGACGTGCCACTGGCTATGCCGGCCCACCGCTTGCGGCAGGCTGGCTTCGAAACTGGCATCGATGTGCTGGGCGTAGACAAAGCCCACCGGCAGACCGCCAGGCAACGCATCGAGGAAGGCCTTGACCGCCGCCGGACCACCCAGCGACGCCGCCAGCAACCACACCTGCTTGGCCGGCTCGCCAGCCACCAGGGGCGTGGCCGCCAGTTCCTGCGGCAAGCCCAGACGGGTGGTGCGCTGGGCTTCGTTGAGCAGCGCCTCCAGGCTCGGCCCCACGGCCTGAGCAGGATCGCCGACCAGGCGCTTGAGCTTGCCGAACAGGCGACGCTCCCAGCGCGGGTAGTTTTCCGAATGGCGCTCCGGGGCATGCCCCTCGCCAAACAGCACCGGGGCGCTGGCATGTTCCAGCAGGCTGTCGACCAGCGGCGAGTCCTCGGACTGGGCCAGGTCGACCAGCCACAGGTCGGTTTCGCAGCCGCTCAGGGTTTCCTGATCGAGCCGCGCCGGGTCGGAGTTGAGCACCACCTGATAGCCGTTCCCGGCCAAGGCCTGCTGCAACACATGGCGTTGCAGCGAGGTATCGGCGATGACGGCAATGCGCGCAGCGGTTTTATCAGTCATGGGCTTTAACCAGATTCTGGATGGTTTCGAGCAACAGCGACTCCTGGTAGGGCTTGCCGAGGTACTCGTTGACGCCGATGGCCAGGGCGCGCTCGCGGTGTTTATCACCGGTACGCGAGGTAATCATGATGATCGGCAGGTGCTTGAGGCGCTCGTCGTGGCGCACCAGGGTGGCCACCTCGAAGCCGTCCATGCGCGGCATCTCGATGTCGAGCAGCATGATGTCCGGCTTGTGCTCCTGCAGCTGGGCGATGGCATCCACCCCGTCCTTGGCCGTCACCACGTTCATGCCGTTGCGTTCCAGCAGGCGCGTGGTGACCTTGCGCACAGTGACCGAGTCGTCGACCACCATGACCAGCGTCGGCCGGTCACGCTCGACCTCCGCCTCGGTCGGGCCAACGCGCAGGACACGCGGCGCCTGGGCCAGGGCGTGAGCGTGAAGCACACGGATGGTCGCCAGCAGGTCGAGAATCACCACCACGCGACCGTCACCGAGAATGGTCGCGCCGGAGATGCCATGCACAGCGGCGAACTGCGCACCGAGGCTCTTCACCACGATTTCGCGGGAGCCTGCCAGGCTGTCCACCTGAACCGCCACGGCGTGTTCCGCCGAGCGCACCAGAATCACCGGCAGCGGCAGGCTCTGGCCGACCAGCTTGGGCTGCTGGCCGTTGTCCAGCAGCTCGCCGAGGTATTTCAGTTCGTAGGCCTGCCCCGCGTACTCGAAGCGCGGCGCATCGACCTGGCCGTCCTCGCGCTTGTACAGCTCCTCCAGCTCGAACGGCGAAACGCGCACGATACCTTCGATGGTGTTCAGCGGGATGGCGTAGAGGTCTTCACCGGAATACACCATCAATGCGCGGTTGACCGACACGGTAAACGGCAGGCGGATGGTGAAGGTGGTGCCCTGGCCGGCGGTCGAGTCGATGCTCATGCTGCCGCCGAGCTGCTTGACCTCGGAGTGCACCACGTCCATGCCGACACCGCGACCGGAGATCTGCGTGACCTTCTCGGCGGTGGAGAAACCGGCCTCGAGGATGAACTGCAGAACCTCGTGATCCGACAGGCTGCTGTCCGCATCCATCAGGCCGCGTTCGATGGCCTTCTTGCGCACGGCCTCCAGCTTGATGCCGCCACCGTCGTCGGCCAGGGTCAGGACGATATCGCCACCCTCGCGGCCGAGGTTAAGGCGGATGGTGCCCGCCTCGCTCTTGCCGGCCGCCAGACGCTGTTCGGGGCGCTCGACACCATGGTCGACGGCGTTGCGCAGCATGTGCTCCAGCGGCGCGACAATGCGCTCCAGCACGGTACGGTCCATTTCACCCTCGGCGTTGCCGACGATGAACTCGACCTGCTTGTTCAGCTCGCCCGCCACCTGACGGACGATCCGGCGCAGACGCGGCACCAGGCGGTCGAATGGCACCATGCGGGTGCGCATCAGGCCTTCCTGCAGCTCGGTATTGACCCGAGCCTGCTGCAGCAGCAGGGTCTCCGCGTCACGGTTCTTCGCCGCCAGGGTTTCCTTCAGATCGAGCAAGTCGGACGCCGACTCGAACAGCGCCCGCGACAGTTGCTGCAGGTGCGAGTGACGGTCCATTTCCAGCGGGTCGAAATCTTCGTAGCCGGCACGCTCGGCTTCGGCCTGGTAACGGCTGAGAATCTGCGCCTGAGTTTCGGTATCCAGACGGCGCAGCTGATCACGTACCCGCTCGATGGTCGCTTCCATCTCGCTGAGGGTGTAACCGACGTCACTGACCTGCTGCTCGACCCGACCACGGAAGATCGAAGTCTCACCCGCCAGGTTGACCAGGCCTTCTAGCAGTTCCGCCGGGACCTTGACCATTTCCTGCGGGGCACGGCGGGACGCCGCCTCCAGCGCCGCCTCCTGGGCGCGCTGCACGAAGGGCAGAACCTTGGCCGCCGAAGGCAGCATCTGCGCCGAGCTGGCCGCCGCGATAATTGGACTGTCGAGCTTAGGGTTCGCCGGCAGATAGTCCACAGCCGGAGCAGCCACGGGCACTTCGGCGCGCGGCGCAGGCGACTGCAGACTCTGGTTGACCCGCTCGCGCAGTTGTTCGACACCGGCCTGCAAACCTTCCAGACCGGACTGTACATCGGCCTGCAAACTCGCCGGCCATGGTTGGCCCTGGCGCTGAGCCTCGGTCAGGTGCTGTTCCAGATCATGGGCCTGATCGCCCAGCTGTTTCTGCCCGGCCAGGCGTGCACCGCCCTTGAGGGTATGCAGCACACGCAACAGTTCGGCGACCGGCGCTTCATTGGTGGGATCGTCCTGCAGCTGGTTACTGGCCAGCTCCAGGGCTTCCAGCAGGTCGTCCGCTTCTTCAAGGAAGATATCGAGGATATCGGCGTCGGCCTCATCGTCCACCGCCGCCACCGGCGCCAGCGGTTCCAGATGCACACTGGAGGGCACGCTGAGCTGTTCATCCGGGTTGGCACGGAAGCGCTTGATCGTATCGATCAGCACCTGGCCATCGGGGATGACCTGCTGATCACGCACGGCCTCGAGCATCTCGGCCAGTCGATCCTGGCAGGCCTGCAGCAAGGCAAACAGCTCCGGGCTGGCGCGCAGACGACCACCACACAGGCCCTCGTAGAGGAACTCCAGCTCATGGGCCAGATCGCCAATTTCGCGAAT
This sequence comes from Pseudomonas fluvialis, assembly GCF_014207935.1. Taxonomy (GTDB): domain Bacteria; phylum Pseudomonadota; class Gammaproteobacteria; order Pseudomonadales; family Pseudomonadaceae; genus Aquipseudomonas; species Aquipseudomonas fluvialis_A. Next base: position 579,435 of record NZ_JACHLL010000001.1, read on the forward strand.
CTCGGCCATCCGCGCACCACCCTTGAGGGTGTGCAGATCGCGCTGCAGGGATTCGACTTCGAGGGTGTTGTCGACATTTTCCATCCAGCGCTGCAGAGCCGCACCGGCGCTGTCGAGGATATCGAAGCCCTCTTCCAGGAAAATCTCCACCAGCTCCGGATCGCGTTCATCCAGTGCGACCGGCGTCGGCGTATGGCTGCTAACGGGCTGCACTTGCGCAACGGGCTCGGCGACCCCTTCAACCACGTCGAGCGTCTCGACCTCGGTCGCCTCGGGCTCCTCAAGCTCAACCAGAGGCAGATCCTGCGGCTGCGCTTCTATAACGGGTGCGTCTTCCACTTCCAGTACCGGCCACTCTTCCGCCTCGACCAGCAGCGCGGAGTCCTCGTCGACCGCCGGCAGTGCCGGTTCTTCGGCAAGTGCCTCGCTCTCCGGCGCCAGCGGCTCTGCGGCCAGCTCCAGCACGGGCCACTCTTCGGCTTCGGCCAACAGCGGCTGATCATCGGCAACGTTCAGCTCTGGCTCTGGCTCTGGCTCGGGCTCGGGCTCGGGCTCGGGCTCGGGCTCGGGCTCGGGCTCGGCAACGAGTTCTACCGGCTCAATGCTTTGTTCGTAAACTTCTGCCGCTGGAGCTTCCGGGGCAGCGTCTTCGCTCGGCAGCGGCAACGCGCCACCGGATTTGCGGAACGCCAGAATGGTGCCGATCAGCTCCTGCGGATCGCGCAGGCCGCGACCGGCCTGAAGCTGATCCAGTTGCTGGGCCAGGCAGTCATGACTCTGCTGCAGCAGGCCCGAAAGCGCCGGCGAGTACTGATAACGACGATCCACCAGGCCTTCGTAAAGCGACTCCAGCTCATGGGCAAGGTCGCCAATCGGCCGAATCTCGGCCATCCGCGCACCACCCTTGAGGGTGTGCAGGTCACGCTGCAGGGCTGCCAGCGGGCTGGCATTGTCCGGTTGCTGCAGCCAGCGATCGAGAGCCTGTGCGGCGCTGTCGAGAATGTCGAAGGCTTCCTCAAGGAAGATTTCGACCATTTCCTCGTCCAGCTCGCCCATCTCGCTGATCGCTGGCGCACCGACAGACTCGGCCACAACCGCCACCGCGATATCCGTCACCGGTTCGGGTTCGGGTTCGGGCAGGGTGAATTCGCTAACAGGCTCGGGCAGCTCGGGCGCCGCGACGTCAACCAGTTCCTCGATCAGCAGGTTCTGCTCCGGGCTCAGCAGGGCTAGCTGTTCATCCGACAAGGCACTGGCCAGCAGGGCACGCAGCGCTGCCTCGCGTTCCGGCTGGGCGGTCACCTCAAGGCCGGCGGCCACCTGATCCATCATGCTGATCAACGCTTCATGGGCCTGCTCGGCCTCACTGAAGAAAGTTTCGCTGACGGCCAGACGACCATCCTCGACCTTGCCGTAGATGTCGATCAGCAGGCCGCTGAGCGCCTGGATCTGCGGCAGCTCAGCCATTTCGGCGCCACGGCCGAGAGTGGTCAGTTCCTCCAGCAGGGCTCCGAGTTCCTGGCGCTCGGCCGGATGCTCACGCCACTGGCGCAGCAGGTCTTCGGCGTCGAGGAGGATATCCATACCCTCGGCGAGGAAGATGGAAATCAATTGCGGATCGCGTACCACGCCGGCATCGACCTGGCGCGATTGCTCGGCTGCTTCGAGGCGCTCATGATGCAGCTGCTGGATGCGCTCCAGCAGCTCGGCAGTGCCTTCGATTGGCGCCAGTCCCTGGCTGCTCAACTCGCTCAACCCTTTGCGCAGCAGCTTCTCGGCATCGCGCAGCAGCTCGGTTTCAGCGAGGTCAACCTGCAGCAGGTTGGCCTTGAACTCTTTGACCAGCTTCTCCAGTGGCGTGGCAATTTCGGCAATCGGCAGGATGCCGGCCATGTGCGCACTGCCCTTGAGGGTATGCAGCGAGCGCTGCAGCTCATCGGTCACCGGCTGCGGCAGCTCGCGGTCACACTGGGCCAGGAAGGCGGCCAAGTTGTCCAGATGGAACTCGGCCTCGCCACTGAAGATCTCCAGCAACTGCGGGTCGAGCAGCTCTTCTTCGGCATGCGCCACGACGCTTTCCGGCTCGACAATCTCAGGCAACGTCTCGCTGGCAATATCAGTGCCCGCGTCCTCGACTACCTCATTAGAGTCCGGGGCGACAAATTTTGGGGCGACTTCCCCCTTGGCCAGCGCGTGTGCGGTGGCGGCCAACTGGTCGACATCGTCACGCTGGCGCTGCTGCTTGGCGGCATACTCGTCGACCAGCGCCGGCATCAGCGCGACCACATCGGCCACCACCTGCTGCACGGCATCGCCCGGCTGGATGCTGCGATCCAGCACACGGTTGAGCAGATTCTCGATCGACCAGGCCAGTTCGCCGATGACCAGGGCGCGAACCATGCGACCACTGCCCTTGAGGGTGTGGAAGGCACGGCGGACTTCGGTCAGGGCATCCTTGTCGTCGGTATGCGCGCGCCACTGCGGCAGGTATTCGTTGATGGTTTCGAGGACTTCGGCCGCTTCCTCGATGAACACTTCCTGCAACTCATCGTCGATCGGCTCTTCATCGGCCGGCGGCGGCAACAGGCTCGGCGGAACATCCCGTGCCGGCGGATTGATCGCCTGCACCGGCGCGGCCATGACATCGGCCATGCTCAGCGGTTTTTCCAGTGGTGCCGAGGGCTCGACGACAGCGATGGGCTCCGGCAGCTCAACCTCGGGCAGCTCCAGCTCGGCAATCTCGCTTTCGCTCCAGGTCAGCGGCGCGGCATCGACGGCCTGCTCCAGGCCATCCAGGCTGAGCAGCTCATCATCGGTCTGCAACTCGCCCGCAACCGGCGCCCAGGTATCATCAGGCTCAATGACGTCACTGGCCTCCAGCTCAAGGCTGTCCAGTGACAGCTCACCGAAGCTGAGGTCGTCGGCAGCCACTGCAGTCGGCTGCAGCTCGGTTCCTGCCGGCGCGTCCCCTGCCAGATCAAGCGCTGGCAGTTCATCAAGCAACTCGAAGGTCAGCGGCTCATTGCCCGACGCGTCGCTCTGCAGCGGCGCTTCGTCCAGCCAGGACTGCGCCTCTGCAGGGGCTGCCATTTCTTCAGATTCGGGCAACGGGAGGGAAAACTCGATTTCTTCCTCCGCTTCCGCGGCGGCGCCGAGCTCGGGCTCTTCGCTGCCAAGCATATCCAGCTCGTCCAACGGATCGACCAGCGGCGCCGGCGCTTCCTCCGGCTCAGGCTCGTCGAGGATCGAGCGTTGCGGCTTGAGTGAATAGCCAAGGGTTTCCAGGCTTTCCTCGGCCACATCGAGAATCAGGTCGCCCTGACTGGCGTTGTCCTCGGCCAGACGCTCCAGGTAATACTCGACGCTGGTGATGGCGTCGGCCAAGGTGTCCAGGCTCTGCCAGTTCGGCACCGCCTTGCGCACCAGCAGCTGCTCTTGGATGTAACGATTACAGGCATCCAGCAGTGCGGCGGCACGCGCCAACGGAATCATCGCCAGACCACCACGAACCTGAGTCAGCAGCTCCGGAACACGGGCCAGATGCTCATGGTTCCACTGCGAGGCAATAAACTCGATGATCGCGTCCTTGGCCTGTTCAAGCCCGGTACGCGCCTCCTTGATCACCAACTGATGGATCTGCGCCACATCGGTAGTCGGCAGGTGCTGCTCATCGCTTGAGCCGTCTTCAGCGGGGCCGACCATGCCGGCCAGAGTCGCTTCGACGTAGAGCAGGGCGCCAGCTACATCCATCAATACCGCATCACTGGCCTCGCGCTGCCCCTGAGCCAGGCCGTGCAGCACGTCCAACTGATCGAGAATGACCTTACGCGGCTGACCAAAACCCAGCACCGCCAGGGTGTCGGCGATCTGTTTGAGCGGGGCCAGCATGCCTTCGAGCTCCGCCACACCACTGCGGTCGCTGCGCACGAACAGATCGAGGCTGTCCTTGACCCGCACCAGCTCTTCGCACAGAGCCGTTACCACCGAGCGCATCGCATCGCGGTCGGGGCCGGCCATGCGGGCGCGTTCCTCGTCGACCACCGCCGAATCCGGCAGGGCTTCATCGAGGCGATACTGCTCCTTGAGGGCACGAATACGCGGCGACTGACTTTCTGCCTTGGCCACATAGAACAGCAGGTTCTTGCTCAGCTCGTCCGGAGCACGCTGATTGAAACCCTCGGCGCCCTGTTCGACCAGGCGCTTGAGTTCATGATCGACCTGGCGCAGCAGGGTGCGCACCGAGGTGCCGTTCTGCACGCTGCCATTGGCCAACCCTTCGACGATGCCTGAAGCGATCTGCCACAGCGGCCCCAGCGGTGCCTCGCGGCAGAGGCTTTCCAGACGGGCGAACACACGCGCCATATAACCCAGGTTGGTACCCAGGTCCTGATTGCGGATGACCCCGACCAATGCCATCTGCAGCATCTGCCGCAGTTTGCGCAACAACACCGGCAGCTCGGCGGTACGCAACTGGGCCAGGGCGTCCAGCGACAGGGCTTCCTGGCGGGCGGACATATCCGGGGAGAACAGGCTGGTTTCCGAGAGCAGACTGTCGCCACGGGCGGCGCGCAGGTCGTTGAGCAGCGGCAACAACACCAGCGGCAGGTCGCGACGGGCGGTCTGGATCCGGTCCAGATAGATCGGCAACTGCAGGATGGCCTGCATCAGCACTTCCAGGGCTTCGCGCTGGTTGCTCGCACGGCCTTCGACCAGGGCCTGGGTCAGGTGCTCCATTTCCTCGGCGAGCAGCGCCGCACCGTAGAACTCGACCATCTGCAAGGTGCCGAGCACCTGGTGCACATAGGTCTGGCAGAAACGCAGTCGCGTCGAATCCTGCGGATTCTCGACAAACGCTTCCAGGGCCTGGCGCGCCTGTTTCAGGGTCTCGGCGATTTCACCTTTGACCCACTCCAGGGCGACATAGTCGTGCCGATCACCCATACCGACTCCGCTGCTCATAAAATCTTCCGGGTAAATGCCAGCACGCGCTCATCTGCTACCGCTTCCAGTTCGGGGTGCTGCCACTCGGCCACCTCCCCCACACCGATCACCAGCAGGCCTCCGGGAACCAGACGCTCAACCAGACGGTTGAGCAGTTCGCGGCGCCGCCAGCGGCGGAAATAGATCAACAGGTTCTGGCAAAAAATCACGTCCATATCGGACATAGGCGCCTTGGCCACGTCCAGTACATTCAGGCGAGCACAACAGACTCGCTCGGTCAGGGCGGGAACGACCTGAAAACGGCCATCTTCCCGCACTGCGAAATAGCGTTCACACAACTCGCCGTCCAGCTGCTCCAGGCGGCGCGCTGCGTAACTGGCCTCACGCGCCTTGTTCAGGGCATTGAGGCTGATATCGGTCCCGGTCACGCCGAACTGCCCCGTCCACTCGCTGTCCTTCAACACCTCGGCGGCGCAGATAGCCATGGAGTAGGGTTCTTCACCACTGGAGCAGCCTACGCTCCAGAGCGTCCAGGGTCGCGGCACTCCTTCACGTTCGAGACGCCCCTCAAGGTACTCCCTGAGTACGTCGAAAGACGGCGGATGACGAAAGAAACGGGTTTCCTGAACGGTCAGACGATCCAGCAGGGTTGACCACTCGACAGCGCCACGCGGCCCTTCCAGCACCTGCTGGTAATACAGGCTGTAGTCGCTCAAACCGAGCTCGCGCATACGCGCGGTCAGGTTGGTCTGCAAAAAGGCACGGCGCTGCTCACTGATCACCAGGCCGGTACGCTGCTCAAGCAGCGTCTGCCAATCCTGGAATTGTGCAGGCGTCATTTCGGCCACGGGTTGCAAGGCCCAGATGGCGCTTGGCTGCATGCCTTGGCCCTCGCTCATGGTCGCTTGGCGGCGGCCCCTTCAGGCCGCCGCGCCTCCGCTGATCAGGCCTGTTCCGGTGCGTCGGGCAGGTTGAAGCCCGATACCGACTTACGCATCTCACTGGCCATCTTGGCCAGGTTACCAATGCTTCGTGCGGTGGCGGTGGTACCGGCCGAGGTCTGCGAGGTGATCTCCTGGATCACGTTCATGGTGTTGGAGATGTGACCCGCCGACGACGCCTGTTGGCGGGCGGCGTTGGAGATGTTCTGAATCAAGGCCGCAAGGGTCTTGGATACCTTCTCGATCTCTTCCAGGGCCACACCCGCGTCCTGGGCCAGACGGGCACCACGGACCACTTCGGAAGTGGTCTGTTCCATCGAGATAACCGCTTCGTTGGTGTCGGTCTGAATGGTCTTAACCAGTGCCTCGATCTGCTTGGTTGCAGCCGAGGAACGTTCTGCGAGGCGCTGTACTTCGTCCGCTACCACGGCGAAGCCGCGGCCCGCGTCACCCGCCATGGAGGCCTGGATCGCCGCGTTAAGAGCCAGAATGTTGGTCTGGTCAGCAATGTCGTTAATCAGGCTAACGATGTCACCGATCTCCTGGGACGATTCACCCAGTCGCTTGATCCGCTTGGAGGTGTCCTGGATCTGCTCACGGATGTTATCCATGCCGGTGATGGTGTTGTGCACCACCTCGTTACCCTTGTTGGCAATGGCTACCGAACGTTCCGCTACCGCGGTGGATTCGGAGGCGTTCGCCGATACTTGGTCAATCGACACGGCCATTTCGTTGATCGCCGCGGAAGCACCGGCAATTTCCTGCGCCTGGTGCTCGGAAGCCTCGGCCAGGTGCATCGCCGTGGCCTGGGTTTCCTGGGCCGCGGCCGCTACCTGTACAGCGGTCTGGTTAATCGTGGCCACCAGATCACGCAGCTGGTCGATAGAGTAGTTGATGGAGTCGGCGATCGCACCGGTAAAGTCTTCGGTTACCGTCGCTTGTACGGTCAAGTCACCGTCGGCGAGGTCGGCGATTTCATCGAGTAGACGCAGAATCGCGGCCTGGTCACGTTCGGATTTCTCTTCACGCTCGGCCAGACGAGTACGGGTGGTCTGAACCATGACCAGACCGATCAGGATGATCGAAGCCAGTGCCAGGGCGCCCAGTACGTAACCGGCGAGGGTATTGAAGTAACGGCCACCGGCCAGGTTTTCGAAGCCGACCGCCAGGGAAGAAGCTTTGTCCAGCTGACTCTGCGACTCGGTGAAGATGGTGTTGGCTGATTCACGTACCTGGAACAGTTCCGGCGAGGTTTCCAGGATCTCGTCCACCGAGCCCGAGACGAACTCGAACAGCTCGGAAATTTCGGCCAGACGCTCCAGGGCTTCCTCGTTGGTCACCTTGGAAATCGACATGGCGGCATTGCCCTCGACCATGCCAACCAGTACGCGACCGAACAGGCTGGCGTCACGACCAAAGCTGTCGGCGGCCTGAACGGAGTCCTGGTCACCAGCCAGCACCTTGTTCACCGAGCCGAGGATACGCTCAGCCAGCAGCGACTGGCGCTGGGCTACCGAGACCTGATCGGCGGGCGCTTCGTTCTCCAGCAGGATGTCGACGACTTCTTCGTACTCGACCTGCAGCTGCGGAATGGTTTCGGCGAGGGTGGCAGCTACCTGGTGCAGCGACAGTACGGTCTGCTCACTGGCCAGAATGGCGTCGGCGTTCTGGCGCAGACCATCCCAATCCTTCTGCACGGCATCCATCTCGGCTTTCACCGCCTCAGGAGCAGCAGGCAGGCCAGTGGCTTCGTCACCCTTGGAGAGGATATTCCAGCGCTTCTCGAAGTCATTGCGCGCCTGCTTCAACAGGGCAAAAGCCTCGGATTTACCGGCCGCCGCTTCGGTGGCGTTCTTCGCGATGTTCTGCGACAGCACGCGCAGTTCGCCGGCATGGCTGATGTACTGTTTGTCGTACTCCGCCTGGGTGCCGAGATAGAAGAAGTTGGCAAACAGCAGCACGATGGAGATCACCAGGACTGCGAAGAGTCCGGCAATCAGCGTGTTACTGCGCACACCACTGAGGAGATTGCCTGCATCGAGTTTTTTCATTATCTGGCCCTCGCCTGGACCTACCACTTTGGGGTTCCACGTAACGCCAACGAGCCGGAAAACCCGACCCAACCTGTAAAATCTTGCGCCCTACAGACGCCAAAAGCCCGACTGAGACAGCCGGGCTAAACCGCAATATCGAGAAAACCCTGGTGCCTGGCCAACGCATGCGGACTGAACACCAGCCAGGGCTGCTCACGCTGAAACTGTCCCTGCACGAACGGCAGGATGCTCGCCTCCAGCGGCGGCAACTGTTCGGTGAACGAATCCACATTGAAGTGCTGCATACCGAATACTTCGTCGACCACCAAGCCCGAGAACACTTCCTGATGCTCGACGACCAGAACGCGCCGCTGCTTGCGCAGTGGCGACAGCTCGCCGCCGAAAAAGCCGCACAGGTCCATGATCGGCAACAGACGACCACGCACGTTGGCCACACCCTTGACCCAGATCTTCACGCCGGGCAGCAAGGTGTAACGCGGCTCATGCAGGACTTCGGTCACTTCCCCCATCGGCGCGACAAACAATCGCCCGCCCATGCGGAAGCCGATACCACTCCAGGTCTGCACGGTTTCCTGCTGCGACGGCAAGCCGGCAGCCAGGACGCGACAGCGCTGGTCGATATCACAGAGAAGCTGGAAGGGAGTCTGAGCGTCCGACATGCCGGCCTTATTCTTCTAGTTATGCACAGACCGCAGAACAGGCTTAGGCCAGAACTGCGCTCAGGGTTTTCAGCAGGGTATCTTCGTCCACCGGCTTGGTCAGGTAGTCACGCGCGCCCTGGCGCTTACCCCAAACCTTGTCGGTTTCCTGGTCCTTGGTGGTAACGATGATCACCGGAATATGGCTGGTTTCCGGGTCCTTGGTCAGCTGACGGGTAGCCTGAAAGCCATTGAGGCCCGGCATAACGATGTCCATCAGTACCGCATCAGGCTTTTCCTGACGAGCCAGAGCAACGCCATCGGCGCCATTTTCCGCCTTCAGCACCTGATGACCATGCTTTTCGAGCATGGCCGTCAACTTGTACATCTCGGTCGGTGAGTCATCAACAATCAGAATTCGAGCCATGGGGTCTCCCATCTGGAAAAGGCACAACGGCCGGAGCCGTACTACTAGGAGGCTTGCTCCACCGGGGTGAAATCAGGAACGTGGGCCTTGATCGCACCGAGCAACTCTTCCTTGCTGAAAGGTTTGGTCAGGTACTGATCAGAGCCGACGATGCGGCCTTTCGCCTTATCGAACAAGCCATCCTTTGAGGACAGCATGATAACCGGCGTTGATTTGAAGGCACTGTTGTTCTTGATCAGGGCGCAGGTCTGATAACCATCCAGACGCGGCATCATGATATCGACAAAAATGATGCTCGGATGGGAATCGGCAATCTTGGCCAAGGCGTCAAAGCCGTCGACCGCTGTAATGACATCGCAACCCACTTTCTTCAGCAAGGTTTCCGCGGTACGACGAATCGTCTTCGAATCGTCGATCACCATGACCTTCAAACCTTCGGAATGCTGTTCCATGTTCGCCCTACCATCGCCTCGGTGAGTCGTTATTCTTGCGTTATATCAGTGCGCTAAAGGCCCTGCCACCGACGGGCTGCGAGCCAATCGTCCAGTCTTTTTAGCACACTCTCTAAATGCAATCTATAAGCCCCCGGCCCACAAGGTTTTTTCCTTGACCGGAGAGCTACCCAGCGCCAACCTGAGCGCCTTTCACATCATTTGCCTGGCCATTCAGCGCCAGTTTCAAGCAGGAGCCGCCATGTCAATTCGCCTGGGCATCGTGATGGACCCCATCGCCAGCATCAGCTTCAAGAAGGACAGCTCACTGGCCATGCTGCTGGCCGCCCAGGCCCGCGGCTGGCAGCTGTTCTACATGGAACAGCAGGATCTCTACCAGGGCGCCGGCCAGGCCCGCGCACGCCTGCGTCCGCTGCAGGTATTCGATGATGCCGCACGCTGGTTTGAACTCGGCGCAGAAGTCGACCAACCGCTGCAGGATCTGGATGTGATCCTGATGCGCAAGGACCCGCCCTTCGACAACGAGTTCATCTATTCCACCTACCTGCTGGAACAGGCCGAGCAAGCCGGCTGCCTCGTGGTCAATCGCCCGCAGAGCCTGCGCGACTGCAACGAGAAGATGTTCGCCACCCTGTTCCCGCAGCTGACGCCGCCGACCCTGGTCAGCCGCCGCGCCGACATTCTGCGCGAGTTTGCCAGCGAGCAGCGTGACATCATTCTCAAACCCCTGGACGGCATGGGCGGCTCCTCGATCTTCCGCCATCGCGAGGGCGACCCGAACCTCTCGGTGATTCTCGAAACCCTGACCAACCACGGCCGCCAGCAGATCATGGCGCAGCGCTACCTGCCGGCCATCATCGACGGCGACAAGCGCATTCTGATGATCGACGGCGAGCCGGTCCCCTACTGCCTGGCACGCATCCCGGCGCAAGGCGAGACGCGCGGCAACCTGGCCGCCGGCGGCCGTGGCGAGGCCCGCCCACTGACCGAACGTGACCTGGAAATCGCCCGCACCGTGGGCCCGGAGCTGCGCAAGCGCGGCCTGCTGTTCGTCGGCCTCGACGTGATCGGCGAGCACCTGACCGAAATCAACGTGACCAGCCCGACCTGCATCCGCGAGATCGACAAGGCCTTCGATACCCGCATCGGCGAGCGCCTGATGGATGTCATCGCCGCCAAGCTGGCAGCGCGGACCACTTCATAGACTTTTCTCCGCCTGCTCGGCAGACTGCGCCCATTCGTTTTTGAAGCCAATGCAATGACTGCCGCCACCCCACTATCACTCCCCAGCAGCACGGTCCGCCCCGCGGACCGTCTCGGCTTCACCCTGCTGATCGCGGCGGTCCTGCACGTTGCACTGATTCTCGGCGTGAGTTTCACACTGCCGGGGCCCAGCCTGCTGAGCAAATCCCTGGAAATCACCCTGGCCACCTTTAAGAGCGAGGAAAAGCCCAAGGAGGCCGACTTCCTCGCCCAGGACAACCAGCAGGGCAGCGGCACCCTGGAGCACAAGGCTGCGCCCAAGACCACCGAGCAGGCCCTGTTTCAGGACACCGAGGTGAAAAAGGTCACCCCGCCGGCCGCGCCCCCCAAGGCCAGTCGCGAAGTCGCCCCCAAAGCCGCACTGGCCACCCGCACGCCACAGCCACAGAAGACCCCGGTCAAGCGCGAAGAACAGCAGCCAGAGCCGGACACCCGCCAGGCGCCGACCTTCGATCTGTCCCAGCTGTCTTCGGAAATCGCCAGCCTGGAAGCCCAGCTGGCCGATGAGCGCCAGGCCTACGCCAAGCGCCCGAAGATCCACCGCCTCAACGCCGCCTCGACCATGCGCGACAAGGGCGCCTGGTACAAGGAAGAGTGGCGCAAGAAGATCGAGCGTATCGGCAACCTGAACTACCCGGACGAGGCGCGACGCAAGCAAATCCACGGCTCGTTGCGCCTGCTGGTGTCGATCAACCGCGATGGCACCCTGTACGAGGTGCAACTGCTGGAGTCCTCCGGCCATCAGGTGCTCGACCAGGGCGCCATGCGCATCGTGCGTCTGGCCGCGCCCTTTGCCCCCTTCACCGGCGACCTCGCCGACATCGACCGCCTGGAGATCATCCGCACCTGGCGCTTCGAGCGTGGCGACCGCCTCTCCAGCCAGTAATGCGCCCGGCGCTTGATGCGCATCGACGCACGACGGAAACTAGCCGCATGAAAAATGCCCAGCAAAGCTTCCTCAAGCACCATTTCCTGATTGCCATGCCGCACATGGCCGACCCTCATTTCGCCCAGACCGTTACCTACCTGGTCGAGCACAATGAGGAAGGCGCCATGGGCCTGGTGATCAACCGTCCCAGCGGCCTGCACCTCACGGACATCCTAGAACAGCTGCGCCCGGATCAGCCCTGCGCCGAGCGTTGCCAGCAGCAGCCGGTCTTCAGCGGCGGCCCGGTGCAGACCGAGCGCGGCTTTGTCCTGCACCCGACCGGCCACAGTTATCAGGCAACCCTGGAGCTGGGCGAGCTGGCGCTATCCACCTCACAGGACGTGCTGTTCGCCATGGGTGATGGCGGCGGCCCGGAGAAATCCCTGATTTGTCTCGGCTATGCCGGCTGGGAAGCCGGCCAGCTGGAGGCCGAACTGGTCGACAATGCCTGGCTCAGCTGCCCGGCTGACAGCCGCATCCTCTTCGACATCCCCGCCGAGGAGCGCCTGAGCGCTGCCGCCGCCAGCCTGGGCATCAACCTCGGCCTGCTCACCGCCCAGGCCGGGCACGCATGAGCGCGCCACGCCTGCTGCTCGGCTTCGATTACGGCACCAAGCAGATCGGCGTCGCCGTCGGCCAGGCCATCACCGGCCAGGCCCGCGAACTGTGTGTGCTCAAGGCACAGAACGGCGTCCCGGACTGGAACAAGGTCGAAGCCCTGATCAAGGAATGGCAGCCGGACGCCATCGTCGTCGGCCTGCCACTGAACATGGATGGCACGCCCAGCGAGATGAGCGAACGCGCCGAGAAATTCGCCCGCCGCCTGCACGGCCGCTACCAGCTGCCGGTCCATACACATGACGAACGCCTGACCACCTTCGAGGCCAAAGGCCAACGCCTGGCCCAGGGCCAGCGCGGCGGCTACCGGGACAACCCGGTGGACGCCCTGGCCGCCGCCCTGCTGCTGGAAGGCTGGCTCGAACAGCACCCCAACACCTGAAATCCTCCGGAGACGCCATGATTCTGCCCAGCCCCGCCGATCTGCTGCCCGCCATGGCCCGCGAGCTGAAAGCCCACCTGGCCCGGCATGACATCGCCGCCGCCCGCTTCATCGGCATCCGCACCGGCGGTGTCTGGGTCGCCCAGGCCCTGCTCGCCGAACTGGGCCGCCAGGAAGAACTCGGCACTCTGGACGTGTCCTTCTACCGCGACGACTTCACCCGCAGCGGCCTGCACCCGCAAGTCCGCCCGTCGGAACTGCCCTTCGAGATCGATAGCCAGCATCTGGTGCTGATCGACGACGTACTGATGAGCGGCCGCACCATTCGCGCCGCCCTCAATGAACTGTTCGATTACGGCCGCCCGGCCAGCGTCACCCTGGTCTGCCTGCTCGACTTGGATGCACGCGAGCTGCCAATTCGCCCCGATGTTGTCGGCACCACCCTGTTCCTGCCGGCCGGCCAGCGGGTAAAATTGACCGGCCCGGCACCGCTGACCCTAGAACTCAGGTGCCTCGATACCCAGGCCCAGCAGTAAAGCGATCCGTGCCTGCCCTGCCCAGGCAGTCAGGCATCGCCCCTTGTTCCGCCGCCAACCGAGAATTCCGCGATGACGCCGACCGACGCCAAGCGCCCGCTGCAGCTCAACGATCAGGGCCAGCTGCGCCACTTCCTCTCCCTCGACGGCCTGCCGCGCGAACTGCTCAGCGAGCTGCTGGAGACTGCCGATTCCTTCCTTGAAGTCGGCGCCCGCGCCGTCAAGAAGGTGCCGCTGCTGCGCGGCAAGACGGTGTGCAACGTGTTCTTCGAGAACTCCACCCGTACCCGCACCACCTTCGAGCTGGCAGCTCAGCGACTGTCGGCCGACGTGATCACCCTCAACGTGTCGACCAGTTCGACCAGCAAGGGCGAAACCCTGTTCGACACCCTGCGCAACCTGGAAGCCATGGCCGCTGACATGTTCGTGGTGCGCCATGCCGACTCCGGCGCCGCCCACTTCATCGCCGAGCACGTATGCCCGAATGTCGCGGTCATCAACGGCGGCGACGGCCGTCACGGCCATCCGACCCAGGGCATGCTCGACATGCTCACCATCAAACGCCACAAGGGCGGCTTCGAGAATCTCTCCGTCGCGATCGTCGGCGACATCCTGCACTCGCGCGTGGCGCGCTCGGACATGCTCGCGCTGAAAACCCTCGGCTGCCCGGACATCCGCGTGATCGCGCCGAAGACCCTGCTGCCGGTGGGTATCGAGCAGTACGGCGTGCGCGTCTTCCACAACCTCGCCGAAGGCCTCAAGGACGTCGACGTGGTGATCATGCTGCGCCTGCAGAAGGAGCGCATGCAGGGCGGCCTGCTGCCCAGCGAGGGAGAGTTCTACCGTCTCTACGGCCTGACCGAGCAGCGCCTGGCTCTGGCCAAGCCGGATGCCATCGTCATGCACCCCGGCCCGATCAACCGCGGCGTGGAAATCGAATCGGCCGTGGCCGACGGCGCCCAGTCGGTGATCCTCAATCAGGTCACCTACGGCATCGCCATCCGCATGGCCGTACTGTCCATGGCCATGAGCGGGCAGACCGCGCAAAGACAAGCCGAGCAGGAGAACGCCTAAGTGAGCCTCAGTATTCTTGGCGCCCGCGTCATCGACCCGGTCAGCGGGCTGGATCAGGTCAGCGACCTGCACATCGCCGCCGGCCAGATCATCGCCATCGGCGCCGCCCCGGCCGGCTTTCAGGCCGCCCAGCGCATCGACGCCCAGGGTCTGGTTGCCGCCCCCGGCCTGGTCGACCTCAATGTCAGCCTGCGCGAACCGGGCTACAGCCGCAAAGGCACGATCAACAGCGAAACCCTGGCTGCCGCCGCCGGTGGCGTCACCAGCCTGTGCTGCCCGCCCCAGACCAAGCCGATACTGGATACCACCGCCGTTGCCGAACTGATCCTCGACCGCGCCCGCGAAGCCGGGCACGCCAAGGTCTTTCCGCTGGGCGCCTTCAGCAAGGGCCTGGCCGGCGAGCAGTTGGCCGAGCTGGTCGCCCTGCGCGACGCCGGCTGCGTGGCCTTTGCCGACGGCCTTGGCGGCTTTCACAACCCGCGCCTGCTGCGCCGGGCCATGGAATACGCGGCAACCTTCGACCTGACGCTTGTGCTGCACTCCCAGGACCCTGATCTCGCCGCCGGCGGCATGGCCCACGAAGGCGCCCTGGCCAGCTTCCGCGGCCTGGCCGGCATTCCGGAAACCGCCGAGACCGTCACCCTGGCGCGCAACCTGCTGCTGGTCGAGCAGAGCGGCGTGCGCGCACACTTCACCCAACTGACCACCGCACGCGGTGCGCAGATGATTGCCGAGGCCCAGGCACGCGGCCTGCCGGTGACCGCAGACGTGGCCCTGTACCAGCTGATCCTGACCGACGAGGCGCTGGAAGACTTCTCCAGCCTCTATCACGTGCAACCACCGCTGCGCTCGCCAGCCGATCGCGATGGCCTGCGCGCCGCCGTCAAATCCGGGGCGATCCAGGCCATCGCCAGCCACCATCAGCCGCATGAGGCCGACGCCAAGCTGGCGCCGTTCGCCGCCACCGAGCCGGGCATCAGCAGCGTCGAACTGCTCCTGCCACTGGCCCTGACGCTGGTACAGGATGGCCTGCTCAGCCTGCCGGAACTGCTGGCTCGCCTCAGTAGCGGCCCGGCCAGCGCCCTGCGTCTGCCCACCGGCCAACTGGCCACCGGCCACGCCGCCGATCTGGTGCTGTTCGACCCGCAAGCCTCGACCGTTGCGGGCGAGACCTGGCACTCCAAGGGGCAGAACTGCCCCTTCCTCGGCCACTGCCTGCCGGGTCTGGTGCGCTACACCCTGGTCGACGGGCAGGTGCGCTATCAGCGCTGAGCGTCGCCCACAAAAAAGCCCGCCAGTCGGCGGGCTTTTTTATGCCTGAAAACGACTCAGGCCGATTGCGCGTTGCGCACGGAAATCTGCGTATTCAGTGTCCAGAAGTCATACAGCACCCCGATCAGAAATAAACCGCCGGTGCACAGGTACAGAATGCCGGTCAGCCACTTTCCCATGTACATGCGGTGTACCCCGAACAGACCGAGGAAGGTCAGCAGAATCCACGCCACGTTGTAGTCGGTTTCGCCACCGTGGTAACGCAGGTCGGCCTCGCGATCCATCGAGGGGATCAGGAACAGGTCGATGATCCAGCCGATGAAGAACAGGCCGAGGGTGAAGAACCAGATGGTTCCGGTCACCGGCCGGCCATAGTAGAAACGGTGCGCCCCGAGAAAACCGAAAATCCACAGCAGATAACCGATGACCTTGCTGTGGGTGTCTGTGCGTTCCTGCATGGCAATACTCCAATCCGCAATCGAGTGTTGAGCTTTGGACCCGGCGTACCGCCGACGGTTTCATTTGCCAAGAAAAAACCCGCCGTAGCGGGTTTTTTCTTGGCCGTCAGCGAAAGCGTCTGGCGTGCGGGTCTTCTTCCGCCACTTCCAGACTGAGGCCATGACTGGAGCTGGTCAGGTGCTCGCCATCGGTTTCCGAGCCCAGCTTGATCAGCAGGCGCAGGTCGTTGGCAGAGTCCGCGTGGGCCAGGGCGTCCTCGTAGGTGATCTCGCCCTGGGAATACAGGGTGTAAAGCGCCTGGTCAAACGTCTGCATGCCCAGCTCGGTGGAGCGCTTCATCAGCGCCTTGAGCTCGTGCACCTCGCCCTTGCGGATCAGGTCGGCGGCCAGCGGGGTATTGATCAGCACTTCGATCACCGCGCGCCGCCCTTTGCCATCCGGCGTCGGCACCAGTTGCTGGGCAACGATGGCCTTGAGGTTCAGCGACAGGTCCATCCACACCTGCTGCTGACGGTCGGCCGGGAAGAAGTTGATGATGCGGTCCAGCGCCTGGTTGGCGTTGTTGGCGTGAAGGGTCGCCAGGGCCAGGTGACCGGTCTCGGCAAAGGCAACCGCGTAGTCCATAGTCTCGCGGGTCCGCACCTCGCCGATCAGGATCACGTCCGGCGCCTGGCGCAGGGTGTTCTTCAGCGCCACCTCGAAGGACTCGGTATCGATACCCACTTCACGCTGGGTGACAATGCAGCCCTGGTGCTGGTGGATGTATTCGATCGGGTCCTCGATGGAAATGATATGACCGCTGGAGTTCTTGTTGCGATAGCCGATCATGGCCGCCAGCGAGGTCGACTTGCCAGTACCAGTGGCGCCGACAAACAGCACCAGGCCACGCTTGGTCATGGCCAGCTTCTTCAGCACTTCCGGCAGCTTGAGGTCTTCGATGGTCGGGATGTTGGTCTCGATACGGCGCAGCACCATGCCCACCAGATTGCGCTGGTAGAAGGCGCTGACACGGAAACGACCGATACCGCGAGCGCTGATGGCGAAGTTACACTCGTGCTTCTCGGCGAACTCGCGACGCTGGGCCTCGTTCATCACACCCATCACGGTTTCGCGGGTCTGCTCCGGCGACAGCGGGTTCTTGGTCACCGGCATGACCTTGCCATTGACCTTCATCGACGGTGGCACGCCCGCGGTGATGAACAGGTCGGAGCCGCCCTTTTCCACCATCAGGCGCAGAAGCTTTTCAAATTCCATGCAATCCTCGGTCGGTCAGCCAGACCGCTATTAGAAGTTTTCCTGAATCTTGGCTTTTTCGCGCGCACTCTCGCGGCTGACCAAACCCTTGGCCAGCAGGTTCTTCAGGCACATGTCCAGGGTCTGCATGCCCAGCGAGCCGCCGGTCTGGATCGCCGAATACATCTGCGCCACCTTGTCTTCGCGGATCAGGTTACGGATCGCCGGGGTGCCGATCATGATCTCGTGAGCCGCGACACGGCCGCCGCCGATCTTCTTCAGCAGGGTCTGCGAGATGACCGCCTGCAGCGACTCGGACAGCATGGAACGAACCATGGACTTTTCCTCGGCCGGGAACACGTCGACGATACGGTCGATGGTCTTGGCAGCGGAGGTGGTGTGCAGGGTGCCGAAGACCAGGTGACCGGTTTCCGCAGCGGTCAGCGCCAGGCGGATGGTTTCCAGGTCGCGCATCTCACCCACCAGGATGATGTCCGGGTCTTCACGCAGTGCCGAGCGCAGAGCCTCGTTGAAACCGAGGGTGTCGCGGTGCACCTCACGCTGGTTGACCAGGCACTTCTTCGACTCGTGAACGAATTCGATCGGGTCTTCGACGGTGAGGATGTGGTGATACTTGTTGTTGTTCAGGTAATCGAGCATGGCCGCCAGAGTGGTCGACTTACCCGAACCGGTCGGCCCGGTGACCAGCACCAGACCACGCGGCACATCGGAGACCTTCTTGAAGATCTCGCCCATGCCGAGGTCTTCCATGGTCAGCACCTTGGAAGGAATGGTCCGGAATACCGCACCGGCACCGCGGTTCTGGTTGAAGGCGTTGACACGGAAGCGCGCCACGCCCGGCACTTCGAAGGAGAAGTCGGTCTCGAGGAACTCTTCGTAATCCTTGCGCTGCTTGTCGTTCATGATGTCGTAGATCAGCGCGTGCACCTGCTTGTGATCCAGCGGCGGCAGATTGATGCGGCGCACATCGCCGTCGACACGAATCATCGGCGGCAGACCGGCCGAGAGGTGCAGGTCCGAAGCGCCTTGCTTGGCGCTGAACGCCAGCAGCTCGGTAATATCCATGGGACTCCCCAATCACAAGCAAGCAGGTAGAATGCCGCCAATTCGCGGCATACAGGCAAAAGGTGCGGATTAATGTCCACCATAGCAAAGAATATTGCAAAGGTTCGCACGCGGATCCGTGAGGCCGCGCAAGCCTGCGGCCGCGATCCCGAGTCCGTCGGCCTGTTGGCTGTGAGCAAGACCAAGCCGGCCGCTGCCGTGCGCGAAGCGCATGCCTGCGGACAAGACGACTTCGGTGAAAATTACCTGCAGGAAGCGCTCAACAAGCAGGCCGAACTGAGCGACCTGGCGCTGACCTGGCATTTCATCGGCCCGATCCAGTCGAACAAGACCCGTCCGATCGCCGAGCATTTCGCCTGGGTGCATTCGGTGGATCGCCTGAAAATCGCCCAGCGCCTGTCCGAACAACGGCCCAAGCAGTTGCCACCGCTGAATATCTGCCTGCAGGTCAATGTCAGTGGCGAGGCCAGCAAGTCCGGTTGCACCCCCGAGGAGCTGGCGGCCCTGGCCCTGGCGGTCAGCCAGCTGCCCAACCTGCGCCTGCGCGGCCTGATGACCATCCCCGAACCCACCAGCGACCTTGCCCAGCAGCATGCCGCCTGTGCGCGCCTGCGCCAGCTGCGCGACGACCTGAACCTTGAGCTTGATGTCCTGTCCATGGGCATGAGCGACGATCTGGAAGCGGCGATTGCCGAAGGCGCCACTTGGGTGCGCATCGGCACCGCCCTGTTTGGCGCCCGTGATTACGGCACGCCCACTCACTGACTTTTTGAAGGAATGACTATGAAACAGCCCTGCATTGCCTTTATCGGCGCCGGCAACATGGCCGCCAGCCTGATCGGTGGTCTGCGTGCCCAGGGCCTGGCGGCCAGCCAGTTGTGCGCCAGCGAACCGGGTGCCGAGCA
Organism: Pseudomonas fluvialis; assembly: GCF_014207935.1. Classification (GTDB taxonomy): domain Bacteria; phylum Pseudomonadota; class Gammaproteobacteria; order Pseudomonadales; family Pseudomonadaceae; genus Aquipseudomonas; species Aquipseudomonas fluvialis_A. The sequence goes on from NZ_JACHLL010000001.1 coordinate 598,644, forward strand.
GCGCGCCAAGGTTGCCGGCGAGCACGGCATCGAGGTCTTTGCCGGCAATGCCGAAGCCGTGCAGGGTGCCGATGTCATCGTGCTGGCGGTCAAGCCCCAGGTCATGAAAGCGGTGTGTCTGGAGCTGGCACCCAGCCTCAGCGAAAACCAGCTGATTGTCTCCATCGCGGCCGGCATCAGTTGCGCCAGTCTGGCCAACTGGCTGGGCCAGCGCCCGATTGTCCGCTGCATGCCCAATACGCCGGCCCTGCTGCGTCAGGGCGTGAGCGGTCTGTATGCCAATGCCGAAGTGTCGGCCGAACAGCGCCAGCAGGCCGAGCAACTGCTCTCCGCCGTCGGCCTGGCCCTGTGGCTGGAGGATGAAGCACTGATCGACGCGGTGACCGCCGTTTCCGGCAGTGGCCCGGCCTATTTCTTCCTGCTGATCGAGGCCATGACCGCCGCCGGCGAAAAACTCGGCCTGCCCCGCGCCACCGCCGCGCAACTGACCCTGCACACGGCTCTCGGCGCCGCGCGCATGGCCTGCGAGAGTGATGTCGACGCCGCCGAGCTGCGCCGCCGTGTCACCTCGCCCAACGGCACCACCGAAGCGGCCATCAAGACCTTCCAGGCCGGTGGCTTCGAGGCACTGACCGCCAGGGCCATGCAGGCCGCCACCGACCGCTCGGCCGAAATGGCCGAGCAACTCGGCCAGTAAAGGAGCAGACCATGACCGGATTGAACACCGCCGCCATCTATATCCTGCAGACCCTCGGCAGCCTGTATCTGCTGATCGTCCTGCTGCGTTTCATCCTGCAACTGGTGCGGGCCGACTTCTACAACCCGCTCAGCCAGTTCGTGGTGCGCGCCACCCAGCCACTGGTGCGCCCGCTGCGCCGGCTGATCCCGGGCCTGGCCGGCCTGGACCTGGCCTCACTGATCCTGGCCATCGTCGTGCAACTGCTGCTGATGGCGCTGACCCTGCTTCTGATGGGCTACGGCGCCGACATTCTGGGGCTGGCCGGCCAGTTGCTGATCTGGTCGATCATTGGCGTCACCTCGCTGTTCATCAAGGTGTTCTTCTTCGCCCTGATCGTCAGCGTGATCCTCTCCTGGGTCGCGCCAGGCAGCTACAACCCTGGCGCTCAGCTGGTCAATCAGCTGTGCGAGCCCGTGCTGGCCCCCTTCCGCAAGCTGATTCCGAACCTGGGCGGCCTGGATATCTCGCCCATCTTTGCCTTCATCGCGCTGAACCTGATCGACATGCTGGTGATCGGCAACCTGGCCGCCATGACCGGCATGCCACGCCAGCTCAGCCCGTTCATGTAAGGCCGGGCATTGAGCTATTTCCGCTGGGACGGGGAAGACCTGATCCTCGACTGCCACCTGCAGCCCAAGGCGAGCTCCGACGAATTCGCCGGGCTGCATGGTGAGCGCCTGAAAATCCGCCTCACCGCCCCGCCCGTAGAAGGCAAGGCCAACGCCCACCTGCTGGCCTTTCTCGGCAAAGCCTTCGGCGTGGCCAAAAGTCAGGTCAGCCTGATCAGCGGCGAGCTCAACAGGCAGAAGCGCGTGCGCATCCAGAGCCCGCAGAAACTGCCGGACCTGCCCGGACTGACCGCTCAGGGTCATTGACCGACCATAAGGCGGGACAATGGCGCCAGCCAGTTGACGATCCGCCACCCTCTTCCATAATGCCTGAGCTGGATACTGGCCATTTGCCTGTGCGCCAGTTCACAGCTCATGGTCAATCCGCAGCCAAATTGGCGCGCGCGGGTTAGCGTAACGCTCACAGACCGTTGAAATTAGAAGCTGCACTCGGCACGGATGCACTGCCCGGAGGAAGATCAGGATGAGTATGGAACGTCTCAGCCAGCAGGTTGATGCCTATGTAGCCTGGAAGCGCGAGTTGATGCGCGAAATCACCCGCTACCGCAGCTGGCTGGCGCATAACCGCCTGGGCAGTGCGGCGGTGGAAGCCAAGCTCGACCGGGCGCTGAAGATCCTGCGCACCGATCACATCACCCTGGCCTTTGTCGGCGAGTTCTCCCGCGGCAAGACCGAGCTGATCAACTGCCTGTTCTTCTCGCAGTTCGGCCAGCGCATGCTGCCGTCGCAGGCCGGGCGCACCACCATGTGCCCCACCGAGCTGTATTTCGACCCGCGCTCGGAACGCTCCTATATCCGCCTGCTGCCCATCGAAACGCGCATGGCCGAGGCCAGCATTGCCCAGTTCAAGCGCGTGCCGCGGCACTGGGTGAACATCCCGCTGGATGCCAGCGACCCGAACAGCATGGCCCAGGCCTTTGCCCAGGTTGCCCGGACCAAACCCATGCCGGTGGAGCAGGCCATCCAGCTCGGCTTCCACCCGGACATGCTGGAAACCGGCGACAAGCCAGGTATCGTCCTGGTCCCGGCCTGGCGCCACGCCTTGGTCAATTTCGACCATCCCCTTCTGCGCCAGGGCCTGCGCATTCTCGACACGCCCGGCCTGAATGCGCTCGGCAGCGAGCCGGAGCTGACCCTGTCGATGCTGCCCAGCGCCCAGGCCATCATCTTCCTGCTGTCGGCCGATGCCGGTGTCACCGCCTCGGACATGAGCATCTGGCAACAGCACATCTGCCAACTGGACGACGACGCCCAGACCGGACGCTTTGCCGTACTGAACAAGATCGACGTGCTGTGGGATGACCTGGCCGGCGAAGCCTTCGTGCAGAACGCCATCAACCAGATCCGCCAGAGCACTGCCAAGCAGCTCGGCATCAAGGCGCAGGATGTACTGCCGCTGTCTGCCAAGCAGGCCCTGCTGGCCAAGGTACGCGGCGACCAGGAACTGCTCGCGCGCAGCCAGATCGATAATCTGGAACATCTGCTGTGCGAGCGCATCGTTGCGCAGAAGGAACGCCTGCTTGAAGAGTCGGTGGTCAACCAGGTCCTTGGCCTGCTCAACAACAGCCAGCACGTGCTCAACCTGCGCCTGAACAAGGTGCGCGAGCAGCAGAACCTGCTCGCCAACCATCGCCAGGACAACGGCCAGCTGCTGTTCGAGCTGACCGCCAAGACCAAGGAAGACCACACCCGCCACCACAAGCGCCTGCTGGGATTGAAGACCAACCAGCGCCTGGTCAAGCGCCAGGGCGATCTGCTGCGCTTCGCCGCCCGCCCTGAGCGGCTGGAGGAACACCTGGGCAAGGTCAAGGACAACCTGCGTAGCAGCTGGACCACCCTCGGCATCAACCACGCCATCCTGCACTTCTTCCGCGCCGTGGAGTTCGACCTGACCTCCCTGGAGCACGAAGCCGCGCTGGCCAACAAGATGGTCGGCGCCATCTACCAGCGGCATAACGCCGAGAATCCGCTGCACGGCCTGGACGCGCCGCAGCTCAACATCAAGCGCTACCAACGCGAGCTGGGCCAGCTACGGGCCAAGGCCGATCGTTTCCGGCGCAACCTGAAAACCCTGCTCACCGAGCAGCGCCTGCTGACCCGGCGCTTCCTCACCACGCTCGCCCAGGAAGTGATGGGCCTGCACCAGCGCCTGCGCCAGGAAACCTACCAGTGGAGCAGCGATGCGCTGATGCCACTGATGCAGCACACCCTGGAGCACAAGCAGATGCTGGAAAGCCATATGGTTCGGCTCAAGGCGCTGGCTCAGGAAACCCAGCAGACCCACCAGCGCGGCCTGCAGTTCAAGCAGTACGCCGAAGACCTGGAGCGCCAGCTGGCCGAGGCCAACGAGATGCTGCGCGTACTGCGCCGCCCGGCGCCGGTCCAGCGCCAGGGCAAGGTCGTCAGCCTGCCACTCGCCGCACGCGCCTCCTCGTCTGCCGAACGCAGCTAAGTTGTTGTTTTAGCGAGTCCACCCAGCGCCCCGTGCGATTGCCGCCCGGGGCGCTGTTCTTTAGACTGCAGCTCTCCCCCGAACACGAGCAGGGTCGATGCCCACTGTCATCCCCGAAGATAGCGTTGGTCTGGTCAGCCCACAGGTAGCGCAGTTCGCCGAACCGCTGGCGCTGGCCTGTGGCCGCAGCCTGAGCCACTACGAACTGGTCTACGAGACCTACGGCGAACTGAATGCCGAGCGCAGCAACGCCGTGCTGATCTGTCATGCCCTGTCCGGCCATCATCATGCCGCCGGCTACCACAGCATGGACGAGCGCAAGCCTGGCTGGTGGGACAGCTGTATCGGCCCGGGCAAGCCGATCGATACGCGCAAGTTCTTCGTTGTCAGCCTCAACAACCTCGGCGGCTGCAACGGCTCCACCGGCCCCGCCAGCCGCAATCCGCAGACTGGCCGCGTCTACGGCTCGGACTTCCCGGTGGTCACGGTAGAAGACTGGGTCAACAGCCAGGCCCTGCTGGCCGACCGCCTGGGCATCAGTCAGTGGGCCGCGGTCATTGGCGGCAGCCTCGGCGGCATGCAGGCGCTGCAGTGGACCATCAGCTACCCCGAGCGCGTGCGCCACTGCCTGTGCATCGCCTCGGCGCCCAAGCTTTCGGCACAGAACATTGCCTTCAACGAGGTCGCGCGCCAGGCCATCCTCACCGACCCGGACTACCGCGGCGGCGACTTCCAGGAGCAGGGCGTAATTCCCAAGCGCGGGCTGATGCTGGCGCGCATGGTCGGCCACATCACCTACCTGTCCGACGATGCCATGGGCGAGAAGTTCGGCCGCGAGCGCAAGAGCGAGACGCCCAACTTCGACCTGCACAACGTCGAGTTCCAGGTCGAGAGCTACCTGCGCTACCAGGGCGAGGAATTCTCCGGGCGCTTCGATGCCAACACCTACCTGCTGATGACCAAGGCGCTGGACTACTTCGACCCGGCCGCCAGCCAGGGCGGTGATCTGGCCAAGACCCTCAGCGTGGCCAAGGCCGATTTCTGCGTGATGTCCTTCACCACCGACTGGCGCTTCTCGCCGGCACGCTCGCGGGAAATCGTCGATGCGCTGATGGCGGCGAAGAAGAACGTCAGCTATCTGGAAATCGAAGCCGCCCAGGGCCACGACGCCTTCCTCATTCCCATCCCCCGCTACCTGCAGGGATTCTCTGCCTACATGAACCGGATCAAGGTGTAAGCCATGCGTGCCGACCTGGAAATCATCCACGAGTGGATTCCCTCCGGCAGCCGCGTGCTCGACCTCGGTTGCGGCGACGGCGACCTGCTGGCCAGCCTGGCCGAACACAAGCAGGTCAGCGGCTATGGCCTGGAAATCGATCCGGACAAGATCACCGCGTGCATCGCCCGCGGGATCAACGTGGTCGAGCAGAACATCGACCAGGGGCTGGGCAACTTCGCCAGCAACAGCTTCGACGTGGTGGTCATGACCCAGTCGCTGCAGGCCCTGCAATACCCGGACAAGGTGCTGGCGGAGATGCTGCGGGTGGGCAAGACCTGCATCATCACCTTCCCCAACTTCGGCCACTGGCGCTGCCGCTGGTACCTGACCACCAAGGGCCGCATGCCGGTGTCGGACTTCCTGCCCTACACCTGGTACAACACGCCGAACATCCACTTCTGCACCTTTGCCGACTTCGAGCGCCTGTGCCATGCCCAGGGCGCGCGAATCGAGGAAGGCTTGGCGGTGGACCGCGAACACCGCCATAGCCTGGGTAGCCGGCTGTGGCCTAATCTGATGGGCGAGATCGGCATCTACCGCATCAGTGGTGCCGGTCTGGCCGAACACCGCGTCGCGGTGTAGTCCACCACGCTTTGGAGGATCGATCATGCGCCGTCTAACCGCTCTACTACTCAGTCTGCTCGTCAGCCTGCCGGCACTTGCCGAACGCAAGCAAAGCTTTGCCGAAGTCGATGTGCACTACAGCGTGTTCAATTCCAGCTTCCTGCAGCCGGACACCGCCAGCGCGGTCGGCCTGGTCCGCAGCAAGACCCAGGGCGTGGTCACCGTGTCCGTGCTCAAGGCCGGCAAGCCGCTGCCGGCCCAGGTCAAGGGCGAAGTGAAGAACCTGCTGGGCCAGGTCACCCCGCTCAGTTTCAAGCAGGTGACCGAACCCGGTGCCGCCTACTACCTGGCGCAATTTCCGCTGAGCACCCGCGAGGTGCTGACCTTCACCCTCGACGTACAGGGCGGTGACGGCAGCAACAACCGCGTCAGCTTCAACCAAGAAGTGTTCCCCGACGAATGATGATCGAAGAACTGGTACTGGCCAGCCACAACGCCGGCAAACTGAAAGAACTGCAGGCCATGCTCGGCGCCCACATCAAGGTGCGCTCGATTGCTGAGTTCAGCAGCGTGGAGCCGGATGAAACCGGTCTGTCGTTCGTCGAGAACGCCATCCTGAAGGCCCGCCACGCCGCTCGCGTGTCGGGTCTGCCGGCACTGGCCGACGACTCCGGACTGGCCGTGGATGCCCTGGGCGGCGCGCCGGGCATCTACTCGGCGCGCTACGCAGGCGGCAAGGATGATGCGGCGAACAACGCCAAGCTGCTGGATGCCCTCAAGGATGTGCCGGATGCCGAGCGCGGTGCGCAGTTCGTCTGCGCCCTGGCGCTGGTGCGACACGCCGATGACCCGCTGCCGATTCTCTGCGAAGGCCTGTGGCCGGGCCGCATCCTGCACACCCCACGTGGCGAGCAGGGCTTCGGCTACGACCCGCTGTTCTGGGTGGCCGAACGCCAGTGCTCCAGCGCCGAGCTACCGGCTGCCGAGAAGAACCAGCTCAGCCACCGCGCGCGCGCCATGGCCCTGCTCAAGCAGCGCCTGGGATTGGCATGAACAGTCCGGCAGGCAGCCCGTTCGCGCTGCCGCCGCTGGCCCTGTATATCCATATCCCGTGGTGCGTGCGCAAATGCCCGTACTGCGACTTCAACTCCCATGCCGCCGGGCCGAACCTGCCTGAAGACGAGTACGTCGCCGCGCTGCTGGCCGACCTTGATCAGGACCTGGCGCAGGCACAGGGTCGCCAGCTGACCTCGATCTTCTTTGGCGGCGGCACACCCAGCCTGTTTTCGGCCAAGGCGCTGGGACAGATTCTCGAAGGTGTGGAACGACGCATCGGCTTTGCCGGGGATATCGAAATCACCCTGGAAGCCAACCCTGGCACCTTCGAGCAAGCCAAGTTCAGCGCCTACCGCCGCCTGGGTATCAATCGCCTGTCGATCGGTGTGCAGAGCTTCCAGAGTGCTCAGCTCAAGGCCCTCGGCCGCATCCACGACGGCGATGAAGCGATTCGAGCCGCGGACATGGCACGTGCCGCCGGCTTCGACAACTTCAACCTCGACCTCATGCACGGCCTGCCGGGGCAGGATGTCACCGCGGCACTGGACGACCTGCGCACCGCGATTGCCCAGGCACCCACCCATCTGTCCTGGTATCAGCTGACCATGGAACCCAACACGGTGTTCTGGAACCAGCCACCGGAGCTGCCGGAAGACGACACACTGTGGGATATTCAGGAGGCCGGCCAGGTCCTGCTCGCCGAACACGGTTACCAGCAGTACGAAACCTCGGCCTATGCCCGGGACAACCATCGCGCCCGGCATAACCTCAACTACTGGACCTTCGGCGACTTTCTCGGCATTGGTGCCGGCGCCCACGCCAAGCTGAGCGACGCGAACGGGCAGATCCGGCGCAGCTGGAAGACCCGTCTGCCCAAGGACTACCTGGACAGCGGCAAGGCTTTCCAGGCCGGCGAACGCCTGCTGAGCGCAGACGAACTGCCCTTCGAGTTCCTCATGAACGCCCTGCGCCTGACGGAGGGCGTTCCCACTCAGCTGTTCTGCCAGCGCACCGGACTGTCGGAGCAGAGCCTCGCCGAAGGGCGCCGCCTGGCCGAGCAACAGGGGCTGCTGGAGAATGACCCAGCGCGGCTATGCGCCACGCCCAGAGGCCAACTGTTTCTCAACGACCTGCTGCAAAGCTTTCTGCCCTAGGGGCTAAGGACGCCTGATGGATCTCGTGCTCGATCTGATCGCCACTCTGTCGCACTGGTGCCGCGCTCACCTGCACAATATTTCCCTGGCCATTCTGGCCACTCTGTTCGTGCTGTTCGGCCCGGATCTGAATGCCTGGCTGCAACGTCGCCTGGGCAGCCTCAACTTCGTTTTCCGCACCCTGCTGTTCGTGCTGTTCTGCGCACTGGTCTACGGCCTGGGCATCATTTACCTGACACCCTGGCTGGCCAAAGGCCTGGCCTACTTCAACAACTACACCCTGGCCCCCGTGTTGCTGCTAGTGTTCTTTCTGGTCGGCGTGCTGTCCGACCGCAGCTAACGGCACAGCCACCGTCCTCATGGAGCCGCACCGATGTCCGTAAAACACCTGTATATCTTCTTCAACGACGGCCAGCGCATGTCCCTCGCCTTCCCCACCCAGAAAGAAGACCCGCTGCAGGCCATCCGCGGCCTGCGCGAACAGATGAACACCCCCTTCATCAGCTTCGAAGTGGATGGCGACCTGCTGATGATTCCGCGCGAAAGCATCAAGTACATCCAGGTCTGCCCGGCCCCCAGCGGACTGCCCGAGCTGACCATTCGCGGTGCCTCGCTGCTGGAATAAGCCCCGAGCTTTTCTGCCAGGCACAAAAAAGCCGCCCCGAGGAGCGGCTTTTTGTTGCTGCTGTCGGCCTCAGTTGCCCTGCTGCCGCAGGCTTGCCGGGCTGAAGCTGCGTGGGCTGATGTCGGCATTGAAGTCGTACATCGGCTCGTTGTTGTCCAGGCCATCGACGAAGTAGCGGCCGCCCTTGAAGTCGTAGATGGTTTCCAGGGTGCTGGAGAACACCGGGACATCGTAGTAACTGATCGGATGACTTTCCTGCAGGCCAACCAGCTTGCCACCCTTGTCATACAGGTCAACCGCGAGAATCTGCCAGCTGTCCTCGTCGATATAGAAGCGACGCTTGGCATAGGGATGACTGAAACCGGTACGCAATTCGCCTTCAACTATCCATACGCGATGCAGCTCGTAGCGCAGCAGGTCCGGGTTGACTGTCTTGGCCTTGAGGATCTGCTCGTAGGGAATGCCCTTCTGGTGCACGGCGTAGCTGTTGTACGGCACCAGCATTTCCTGCTTGCCAAGCAACTTCCACTCGTAGCGATCCGGTGCGCCGTTGTACGAGTCGACCTGATCAGCCAGGGCCATACCGTTGGTGTCCGGCTGCAGGGCGTCATAGGCCAGCATCGGCAGGCGACGCACACGGCGCTCGCCGCGGTTGAAGCGCCAGGCCTTACGGATGGCCATCACTTGGTCGATGGTTTCCTCGACCAGCAAGGCCGAGCCGGCCAGTTTGGAGGGTGCGGTCACGCTGTACTTGTAGTGAAACAGGGTATTGTCCAGATCGCCCTCTTGAGCGCCCTGGCGACCATAGACGAAGTAGATTTCCCGGTCGCGCAGCACCAGGCTGTAGCTGCCGTTGGCCAGTACCGCCACATGGTTGGCAACCATGTGAATCTGCTCGCCACGGAAACGCATGATGTGGTTCCAGATCACCTCCTGGCCATTCTGCGGGAGCGGGAAGGGCGTGCCCGCAGCGGCACCACTAACACCATTACCACCGGCAATCAGTTCAGCCTTGGTCGCGTTGGCCTTGGTCGCGTCGTACACATACTGCGGCGCGGCGGCACTACGACGGCTCGGGAAAACCCGCATATTGAAGTCAGGATGGGTCTGCAGCAGGGTCTGCAGGCCAGCTGGCAACACCTTCTGATACTGGCCGAGGTTCTGCGCATTGACCGTGTACAACACGGCATCACCGGCATAAGGATCCGGATGGTGCATGCCCGGCTGGTAGGACGCCGGCGGAGTGGTCAGGCCGCCATCCCAGACCGGAATGGTGCCCGCCGCATTGGCGGCGCGCTCGCCGCCCAGAGGCGTGAGATCCTGACCCAGGCGGGTAGCCTGGGCAGCGTCAACTTTGGCCTGGGCCGGCAGGCAGAGCGCAGCCAGGGCCAATACTGCAACATGTCTCAACACAGCGTTCTCCTTGCGGCACTTGAATAGCGCCGTCAGTTTGTTCTTGCTGCCAACCAGTTTAGGCCAGCCAGCCGGGATTGCCGGTCAGTGAGGTTGCCGTCCTGGCGCCGGGTGGGCCCGGTCTAATGAGTCGTCCGTGGGTCAATCCGTGCGCTGAAACTTGAGGTCCCAGACACCATGGCCGAGGCGCTCGCCGCGGCGTTCGAACTTGGTCACCGGCCGCTCGCTCGGGCGCGGGACGAAACGACCATCTTCGGCCAGGTTGCGATAACCCGGCGCGGCATTCAGTACTTCCAACATGTGCTCGGCGTAAGGCTCCCAGTCGGTAGCCATGTGCAGCACGCCCCCCACCTTGAGTTTCTGCCGCACCAGTTGCGCCCACTCCGGCTGCACGATGCGCCGTTTGTGATGGCGCGACTTGTGCCACGGGTCCGGAAAGAACAGCAGCAAGCGGTCCAGACTGGCATCGGCCACGCAGTTGCGCAGCACCTCGATGGCATCGCAGCTGTACACGCGGATGTTGCTCAGATCCTGGGCCAGCATGCCGGACAGCAATGCCCCGACCCCTGGCTTGTGTACCTCTACGCCGATGAAGTCCTGCTCCGGCGCCGCGGCAGCCATCTCCAGCGTGGCCTGGCCCATGCCGAAGCCGATCTCGAAGGTACGCGACGCACTGCGGCCGAAAACCTGATCAAAATCGCGCAGGCCGTCGGCCAGCTCCAGACCGAACTTCGGCCAGCCCTGATCGAGGCCGCGTTGCTGGCCTTCGGTCACCCGGCCGGCACGCATCACGAAACTCTTGATGGTGCGCAGCGGGCGGTTGGCAGTTTCCTGCCCGGTCAATTCTTGGTCAACCATGATCCACTCAGCGAATGATGCCTTCCAGAGGCGAGGAGGCGCTGGCATACAGCTTCTTCGGCATACGCCCGGCGAGGTACGCCAGGCGGCCGGCAATGATGGCGTGCTGCATGGCCGCGCCCATCATCACCGGATCACCGGCATGGGCGATGGCGCTGTTCATCAGCACTGCGTCGCAGCCCAGTTCCATGGCGATGGTGGCATCGGAGGCCGTGCCCACACCGGCATCCACCAGCACTGGCACCTGCGCTTCCTCAAGGATGATGCGCAGGTTGTAGGGGTTGCAGATGCCCAGCCCGGTACCGATCAGGCCGGCCAGCGGCATCACCGCGATACAGCCCATGTCGGCCAGCTGACGGGCAATGATGGGGTCATCACTGGTGTACACCATCACGTCGAAACCTTCCTTGACCAGCACTTCGGCGGCCTTGATGGTTTCGATGACATTGGGGAACAGGGTCTTCTGGTCGGCCAGCACTTCCAGCTTGACCAGCTTGTGACCATCCAGCAGCTCGCGAGCCAGGCGGCAGGTGCGCACCGCTTCCTCGGCGTTGAAGCAGCCGGCGGTGTTGGGCAGGATGGTGTAGCGGTCAGGGCTGATCACATCGAGCAGGTTGGGCTCACCGGGGTTCTGTCCGATGTTGGTCCGGCGTACCGCCACGGTGACGATTTCAGCGCCGCTGGCCTCGATCGCCAGACGGGTTTCCTCCAGATCCTTGTACTTGCCGGTCCCCACCAACAGGCGCGAGCTATAGGTGCGCCCTGCCAGGACGAAAGGCTTGTCTGCGCGAACTTGACTCATGTGTTCCTCCAGGGATCAACCGCCACCGATGGCGTGTACCACTTCCACCCGGTCACCGGGCTGCAGGATGGTCGTCGCGTGCGCACTGCGCGGCACGATGTCCAGGTTCAACTCCACCGCGACGCGCCGTCCGACCAGATCGAGCTGCTCAAGCAGCTGCAAGATGCTGGTGTCAGAGGCCAGTTCGCGAGGCTCACCGTTCAACTGAATCTGCATGACGTAACAGTCACCATGCGAAGGGGTCGGCATTCTAGCGGTTTCATCACGCATTGACCAAGGCGTCAGCCAAACGGCGCCTTAGCGTTGGCGCCAGGCAGCCACACCTAACAGCAGCCAGCCGAGCATGAAGGCCACGCCACCGAGCGGAGTAATGATGCCCAGCTTGCCGATACCCGTCAGCGTCAGCGCGTACAAACTGCCAGAGAACAGCAGCATGCCCGCCACAAAGAACCCGCCACTCAAGGTCAGCAGCCGATCAGGCTGACGCTGCAGGAGCAACGCCACGACCAGCAGGGTCAGGGTATGCAGCTGCTGGTACTGCACGCCTGTCTGGAACACCGCCAGATACTCGGGTGACAGCTGCTGGCGCAGGCCATGAGCGGCAAAGGCGCCGAGCGCCACACTGGTAAAGCCGGAAAAGGCTGCCAGAAGCAGAAACAGTCGCGCCATATCAGGCTCCAGTCGCGTGGAAAAGGGCCGCTATAATGGCCCGCCCTTCCCTTTCGGCCAAGCCTGCCCATGCCTTCCCGACTGTTGCCAAGACTGCTGCATCGCCTGCTCAAGTTGCTACTCGCGGCCGCCTTGCTCTCTGCGCTGCTGGTACTCAGCCTGCGCTGGATTCCACCGGTGGGCAGCGCCCTGATGGTCGAGCGCAAGATCGAGTCCTGGCTCGACGGCAAGCCCATCGACCTGCAACGGGAGTGGAGGCCCTGGCCGCTGATCTCCGATGATCTGAAGATCGCCGTGATCGCCGCCGAAGACCAGAAGTTCGCCGAGCACTGGGGCTTCGATGTCGCCGCCATCCGCGCAGCGCTCAAGCACAACCAGCAAGGCGGCAGCGTACGCGGCGCCAGCACCCTCAGCCAGCAGGTGGCCAAGAACCTGTTTCTCTGGTCCGGCCGCAGCTGGCTGCGCAAGGGCCTGGAAGCCTGGTTCACCGGGCTGATCGAGCTGCTCTGGCCCAAGCAGCGGATTCTCGAGATTTACCTGAATACCGCCGAATGGGGCGACGGCGTGTTCGGCGCTGAAGCGGCTGCCCGCCATCACTTCGGCATAGGCGCGGCCTACCTGTCACGTCAGCAGGCCAGCCAGCTCGCCGCCGTACTACCCAACCCCCGCGCCTGGAGCGCCCGCCGCCCCAGCCCCTACGTGCAACGTAGAGCCAAGTGGATTCGCCAGCAAATGTGGCAGCTCGGCGGCAGCCACTACCTCAAACAGCTGGAGCAACGTGCCGCCTGGCGCTGGCAACTCTGATCAGCCGCCGTTGGCGGCCTTTTCCGGCTGCACTGCAGCAGTACCAGCCTGCGCGGCAAAACTGCCGAGGTACTCGATCTTGGCCTGGTCGCGCAACGGTTTGAGCTGCTTTGCCTGCAACTCGGCTACGCGCTTGTTCATCAGGTACTGCTGAATGGCAGGAGCCGCGTCGGCTTCGCTGACAGGCTGAGTCTGGGTAGCCAGCACTCGCAGCACACTAATGTCGCGAGTGTCATGCAGAACCACAATGTCGCCGACCTTGGCCTGATGCACCTCCTTGATGAAGGCCAGCGGCAACTTCTCCGCCGGAGTCGCACCGGTGTGGCGACGCACCTTGCCACCCTTCTGCTCGATCTGGGCCTGCAAGCTCTCAAGGGTTGCGCCTTGGCCGACCTGAGCCTGAACATCGGCAAACGCCAGCTCGCTAACCGGGAAGCTCAGCTCCTCCAGGTTGTACAGCTTGCGCTCGGCAAAGAGTTCGGGATTCTGGTAGTAGTAGCGCGAGATATCCGTGCGCTGCAGCGGGCCGGCGGCGGCCAGCACCTGCTCCATGTAGGCCCGCGCGAGAATCTCACGACGTGCCTGTTCGATGGCCAGCAAGGTCTTCGGCGAGCGATCGAGCTTCTCTTCCACGGCCTTGGCAGCCAACAGCTCCTGATCCACCAGTCGTTCGAGAGCCTGCTTGCGGACACTCTCCAGCTCGGCTGGCGGGATATTGCCCGAGGAGCCCAGCACATGATTGAGCTGGTGGATGGAGATTTCCGTACCGTTGACCTTGACGGCCACCTGCCCGCTCGAGGCGCTCTGGCCACTCTCGCCACAGCCCACCAGGATGCTCGCCGCCAGAAGCGTCGCAGTCACTCGCCCAAAACCGGCCGTTTTAATCAGATTGTTTCGCATCGTAGATTCCATCAATGGAGTGGGAGCTTGAATCAGGCGCCTGCCAATTTCTTGCGACCCTCGGCCGACAGGCTGCCTAGCAGAGTCTCGACAAACTCTTGCTGCAGAATGAAGGCCTCATCGTCGGCGAGACCGATCGAGGAGACCCGCACAATCATGCCATCGGGCACCGTGCCACGCAGTCCGTAGGAGAGCGCCAGCAACTTGGCCCCGGTGGCACTGGTGGCAATCTGATCGCCAATGATTGTCCAGTAAGTCAGCGGCTCTCGACGCTGCAGACGCTGCGCGATCAAGCGACGTACAGGAATTTCGTTTTGGGCAAAGCGGACTGTGCCCTGCTTGCTTTGTTCGATGCGAAATCCACTGGCCGGATAGCAGACATCCGGGACGTGCAGGTCATTGGAGCGGCTCTGGTTTTCGCCATAGGCAATCGACAGCATGACGCTGCGGCCCGTCGATCGCTGAATATAGGTACGCGCCAACACCTGCTGATAAATACGACTCTGCAGCTCGCCCGCCTGCGGATTCACCACGGCGGCACTCTGCCGCTCATCCAGCTCCCAACCGTCAAACTGATGCGGGACCAGCGTTTCCAGATCAAGCGTGGCGCCCTGGTCGGCCAGGCGCACCGTGGGGCGAACACTCCAGGCCAGCAAAGCTGCCAGCGCCATGATCAACAGCAGACTGAGCGCCCGACGCTGCAGGGTACTCATGGCATCACCTCACTCGACTTTTCGCGTACGCACAGGCGAATCAGTGAGTCGGTTCCGATCACCAGAATAAAGGCGGTAGCGAACAACACCATGCCGGAAAAGCCATGCAGGTAGCCCTGTCCGACCTCATCACCGAAGTAATAGGTAATCAGCGAGAGCAGCATGACCCGAATCACGTTGGCGGTGAACGAAATCGGGATGATCAGTGTTGCCAGCAGCGCATTGCGCAGCAGCGACTCATGGCGGAACAGATTCAGATAGAGCAACCCCAGCGCTTCCAGGGTCAGCAGCGTATGCAAGCCGGCGCACGCATCGGCGACCAGCAACTGATACTGGCCGATTTGCAGAATCACCCCAGTACGCGCAATCGGGTAGCCCAGGCCATAAAGGACCCATTCGGCGCAATACGACACAGCGATCTTCATCGGCATTGTGACCGCGGCAACCAGCAGCCCCGGCAGCGGGATCATGAACAGCATGAAGAACAGCGGAAACCAGGCCAGACGCAGCGCCCGCGGCCCGAAGAGCACCAGCAGAGCCCCGCCCAGAACCCAGATCAGCGAGCCCAGTTCAATAAATTCGATCGATTGGGAACGCCCAATCACATACAGCGCCAGACCAATCAGCAGCAGCGTGCCGCCCACCCACAGGGCGGGGCGCTGCGCCGCTACCGGCCTGCAGATGAATTCTTCTCCGGCCTGGCGCAGCTGCGCCCAGTCGCGGTAGATCAGCCACAGGGCAATAGCCAGGATCATCGGCCCATGGGCCTGCCCTTCATCGCGCCACAGACCATTGAACAGGCGCCACAGGGTCGGCAAATAAAGCAGGGCCAAACCGGCCAGAGTAACCAGCAGGAAGGGTTCAATGCGCCGTTCGGCTCGGGAGACAGACAGTACAGCAGGGTCGGCAGACACGGTATTCATCCTGAACAGAGAAAGACCCCGCCACAGGACGGGGCCTCCACACAGCAGCGAATCAGGCCTGCTGTTTGCGACGACGGGCAAAGCCCACCATCAGACCGAGCCCCGCCAGCAGCATGGCGTAGGTTTCCGGCTCAGGCACCGGCGACACCGGACCGGCGCTGTCGACGTTGCTCAGATTGACGCGAAAAAAGTCACCACGACCGTGATCGGTCAGCGGCTGCGAGTCGAAGCGGAAGCCCTGACTCAGCAACGAGCCATTGGAGAAGTTGCTGAAGGGCGTCACGCTCAGGCGGTAGTTACCCGCCGCCAGACTGGCAAAGCTCAGGCCGGAATCGTAGTAGGTCTGACCCGGGCCGACACTCGCGTTGTCATCGTTTTGGCCAACCTGCAGCCAGTCACTGCCACTCTGTTGCCAGATAGCGATGATCGGGTCGAAGTTCACGCCAGACTCGAACGAATCGGTCCAGGCACGCACGTTATTGGTAAGGCTAGACAGGGAAAAATCGAAAAATGCCACTTCGTTCCGATTTTCCAGCGAGCCGGTGAAGGTAAAGTCCAGCGCATTGGCGTTTACAGCAGCAGTGCTGAGCAACGCAGCAGCAAGCAGTCGTTTCATCGCATCCATCTCCTAGAGCCGAGATCATCTCATCCGTCGAACAGGTACTGCCTGCTCCCGTTCCCTATCCAGGAAGCCGGCACACGCCAACCTCCAAGATTCTGCACGCCCGACACCAGGCGCCTGCCACAGCTTCATCCACGACGAAGCCCCGCCGAGGCCGCTAAAGCTAGCAGGCCCCACGAACACGAAAGCGTGATGAGAAGTAACTGGGGAATGCTCTGCCCAACGGGCATGGCTGAGAAGCGAATGCAGTCTATTGCACAGCCGCTACGGCTTTTCACTCTGATCCCTGAGTCACACCACTGCACACCCTGTGTCGTCGAGGACAAACGCTGCTGATACTGGCCATTTGGCACATCTGACGACGCGATGATGCGCCAGTAATCTGTCCTTTTCAAGCGCGCAGCTGGTTTCTTGACGGACGGATGAATTAATCCTTTAACTGCGCCTTCATCCGAGCCACGGGCAGCCAATGCAGCAACACAAGCTGCCGCTCCGCTAGGTGGATGGTCAGCCCCTGCTCCGGATAAACCCACGCCTCACCCGCGGCCAGCTGCAAACGCAAGCGTGGCGGGCCGAAGGTCGGTAGCAGACTAGCTTCCGCCACCAGAGCGCTTCCAGGCTTGATCAACAACTGCGCAATCTTCTGCGGTCCCAGCTCATCGCGCAGACCGGCGCCGAGCGGTACCTCGCCGTCCGCCACCTGAGCGGCGGTGGCCTGTTGCAGGCTCTGGCGCTGCTCGCTAGTTAGACTCAGCTCAGCCTCGACCGCCCAGGTTCGACCGTTTTCCGCGAGCTCTGCGCGATAGAGCAGGCGCGGCCCCTCCAGACGGGGCTGCAGCCAGAGTTCGCCGGGAGCGGCATCGACCAGCTGCGCCAGGCTCAGGCGACCCTCGGCCAGCGGCTGCAGCAACGGCGCCTGCCAGCTCTTGAATTCCGCCAACGGCTCAGTCGGTGGCTGCGGTCGTAGCGCCAGGTAGGCCAGCAGAAAACTGCCGGCAGCCAACAGGGCAAACCACAGGTAATGCGCCGGGCGCAGACTGGCAAACGAGTTCATCGACACTCCAGAAAAACAAAAGCCGCACTAGGTGCGGCTTTCAGATGCGAGGGAGATCAGGCCTGAATCGAGCCCTTGAGCTTGTTCATGGCGTTCTTCTCCAGCTGGCGAATCCGCTCGGCGGAGACGTTGTACTTGGCAGCCAGGTCATGCAGGGTCGCCTTCTCCTCGGCCAGCCAGCGCTGGTGGAGGATGTCGCGACTACGCTCGTCCAGGCTCTCCAGCGCCTCATGCAGATTGGCGGTCGAGCTGTCGCTCCAGTCCGCTTCCTCCAGCTGGCGCGCCGGGTCGTAACGATGATCTTCCAGGTAGTGCGCCGGCGACTGGTAGGCGACATCGTCGTCGGCATCGGCTGCCGGATCGAAGGCCATGTCGCTGCCGGTCAGGCGGCTCTCCATCTCGCGCACTTCGCGGGCTTCCACCCCGAGGGAGTCGGCGACCGCATGTACTTCATCGTTGGTCAGCCAGGCCAGACGCTTCTTCTGGCTGCGCAGATTGAAGAACAGTTTGCGCTGCGCCTTGGTCGTGGCGACCTTGACGATGCGCCAGTTGCGCAGAATGAACTCGTGGATCTCCGCCTTGATCCAGTGCACGGCAAAGGACACCAGGCGCACACCCATTTCCGGGTTGAAGCGCTTGACCGCCTTCATCAGGCCGACGTTGCCTTCCTGAATCAGGTCCGCCTGAGCCAGACCGTAGCCGGAGTAGCTCTTGGCAATGTGGACGACAAAACGCAGGTGCGCCATCACCATCTGCCGAGCGGCTTCCAGATCTTGCTGGTAGTAGAGACGCTCAGCCAGTTCGCGCTCCTGCTCCTGGGACAACAGGGCGATACCGTTGACCGCGTGCACGTAGGCCTCCAGGTTCGCACCGGGAGCCAGGGCATAGACAGGTTGCAAAGCAGTGGACATGCGAATCCTCCGATTCACGAAACTCGCGCAGTGTAGCATTGCGGAGTTGGAGGGCAAGCCTGTGGATAAGTTCCGTAACAGATTGCCCGCACAACAAAAATTCGACGATTCAGCGAGGCGCCAGCTCACTCAGGTGGCGCGCCACCGCCAGCCAGGCGCCGACGTAACCGAGCAGTACCGCCGCCAGCACCAGCGAAGCGGCGTCCGCACCCGGCACGCCGAGCAGGGCAAAGTCGCTGCCATACAGACCAGCCAGACGCACCACCGCGCTGTTCAGCCAGTCCAGACCAAAGGCCAGAATGCCCCAGGCCATCAGCCCGGCCCCGAGGCCATACATAGCGCCCATATAGAGGAACGGCCGGCGTACATAGCCGTCGGTGCCACCGACTAGCTTGATCACCTCGATCTCGGTGCGGCGGTTCTCGATAGCCAGACGAATGGTATTGCCGATCACCAGCAGCAGGGCCATGACCAGCAGCAGCGACAGCCCGAAGACAAAGTGGTCACCCAACTTGAGAATCGCCGTCAGGCGCTCGACCCAGACCAGATCCAGCTGGGCCAGCTCGACCGCGTTCAGCTCATCCAGGCGCAAGCGCAGCGACTCCAGAGCGGCCTTATCGACCTCCTTGGGCGTCACCAGAATCACCGCCGGCAGCGGATTATCCGGCAGTTCGCGCAGGGCATCGCCCAGCCCCGACTGCTGCTGGAACTCGTCCAGCGCCTGTTCGCGGCTGATCAGTTCGACCTCGGCCACATCCGGCATGGCGGCGATTTCGTCGCGCAGCTGCTGGCTGTCAGCCTCGCCGGCCTGAAGATCGAGGAACAGGGAAATCTGCGCCGCGCGCTGCCAGGAGCCACCGAGGCGCTCCAAGTTATCCAGCAGCAGGGACAGCCCCATGGGCAGCGAGAGTGCCACGGCCATGACTAGGCAGGTGAAGAAGCTGCCGATCGGCTGTTTGGCCAGCCGGCGAAGGCTGTCGAGCAGGCTGGCGCGGTGGCTTTCCAGCCAGGCGCGGGTCAGGGTTTTCAGATCCGGGCCGGTCTGCTCGCTGCGCTTGCGCATCGGTGCGGTCGGCGTTGGCTCGTGTTTGACCGGGTTCGGTTTGCTGGCTGCGTCGCTCATGCTGCTTCTCCGTCGCCGATCAGGCGGCCGCGCTGCAGGGTCAGCATGCGATGGCGCATGCGCGCGATCAGGGCCAGGTCGTGACTGGCGATCAGCACGGTGGTGCCCAGACGATTGATATCTTCGAACACGCCCATGATTTCGGCGGCCAGACGCGGGTCGAGGTTGCCTGTAGGCTCATCCGCCAGCAGCAGAGCCGGCTGGTGCACCACCGCGCGGGCGATGCCGACGCGCTGCTGCTGACCGGTGGAAATGTCGGCCGGGTAGGCGTCGACTTTGTCCAGCAGGCTGACGCGCTCCAGCGCGGTACGCACGCGCTTGTCGATCTCCGGCTTGGACAGACCGAGGATCTGCAGCGGCAGGGCGACGTTGTCGAACACGCTGCGATCGAACAGCAGCTGATGGTTCTGGAACACTACGCCGATCTGCCTGCGCAGGAACGGTATCTGCGCATTGCTGATGCGCGCCAGGTCCTGCCCGGCCAGCAGCAGCTTGCCACCGGTGGGGCGTTCCATGGCCAGCAGCAGGCGCAACAGGGTGCTCTTACCCGCGCCGGAATGGCCGGTGATGAACAGGAACTCGCCGCGGCGCACGCGGAACGTCAGCTCATGCAACCCGACATGACCATTGGGATAGCGCTTGGCGACCTGCTCGAATCGAATCATGGCTTCTCCGCGCTTACTTGGATTCTGCAAACAGGGCTTTGACGAAATCGTCGGCGACGAAGGTCCGCAGATCGTCGATGCCCTCACCCACGCCTATGTAACGGATCGGCAGCGCCATCTGCTTGGCCAGGGCGAAGATCACCCCGCCCTTGGCGGTGCCATCCAGTTTGGTCAGGGCCAGACCGGTCAGATTCACGGTCTGGTTGAACTGCTTGGCCTGGTTGATGGCGTTCTGCCCGGTGCCGGCATCCAGCACCAGCAGGGTCTCGTGGGGCGCTGTTTCATCCAGTTTGCCGAGCACGCGGCGCACCTTCTTCAGCTCCTCCATGAGGTTGTCCTTGGTGTGCAGCCGCCCGGCGGTGTCGGCGATCAGCACATCGATACCGCGGGCCTTGGCCGCCTGCAGAGCATCGAAGATCACCGAGGCCGAGTCGGCACCGGTGTGTTGGGCGATCACCGGAATCTGGTTGCGCTCGCCCCAGACCTGCAACTGCTCGACGGCCGCCGCGCGGAAGGTATCGCCCGCCGCGAGCATGACCTTCTTGCCTTCGTTCTGCAGCTTCTTCGCCAGCTTGCCGATGGTGGTGGTCTTGCCGGCGCCGTTCACGCCGACCACCAGAATCACGTAGGGCTTGTGCGCGGTATCGATCAGCAGCGGCTGCTCGACCGGCTTGAGCAGGTCGTTGAGCTCCTGCTGCAGCGCCTTGTACAGCGCATCGCTGTCAGCCAGCTCCTTGCGCGCCACGCGCTTGGTCAGGCTCTGCACAATGGCAGTTGTAGCCTCAACACCCACGTCGGCGGTGAGCAGGCGGGTTTCCAGCTCGTCGAGCAGGTCGTCGTCGATAGCCTTCTTGCCGAGGAACAGGCTGGCCATGCCTTCGCCGAGACTGGCGCTGGTCTTCGACAGGCCCTGCTTGAGCCGGGCGAACCAGCCGCCCTGATTGTCGCCGGGCTTGGCCTGCTCGACCACGGCAGCCTCAACCGGCTCAGGAGGCACTTCCACCTCGACCGGCAACATCACCGGAGCAATCGGCTCGGCTCCGGCATTGATGCGGAAGCGACTGAAGGCCGGACGCGGCGTCTCGTCAGCCACTACTGGCGCAGCAGACTCGACAACTGGCGTGCTGCTTAGCGCAGGCGCTGCCTCGGCCACCGGCATGACCGGTACAGGCTCGACTGGCAGTACAGGAGCCACCTCGCTGCTGGGCACTGGCGCAACAGACGCCTCAGTCACAACGCTGGCCACCGGCTCACTCGGGGCCGGCGCGACAGGCGCCGCCTCGGCGACCACGGCCGGGGCACTCTCTTGCGCCGGGACTACAGCAGGAGCAGCCATAGGCTCCTGCGGCACGACTGCCGGCGCCGGCGTTTCCTGGGGTTTCTTGCGCAGCCAGCCGAACATCGATTTCTTCTCGGCGGCCGGCTCAGCGGGGGCATTGCCCGCTACGGGGGGCTGGCCGGGTTGGGCCGGGGTCTTTTTATCGTCGTTGGAACCAAACATGGGTACAGGTATCTCAGGGGAGCGGCGCAGACTGGTTTTCAGGTCAACCACGGACCGGCGCGCCGCCCCGGAAAAGGATGGGGTATCCTAGCACCTCTTCGCCTGCCGGCGGTACGCCGCGCGGGCCGTCCAGAAGGTCAGCATTCACCATGACAATACGCGCCCGCCGCTCCCTCGGCCTGTTCCTGGCCTGCCTGTGCCTGCCGCTGGCAGCCCCGGCCAAGGATGCCCAGCCGACTCACGAATTTCGTCTGGCCAACGGCCTGAAGATCATCGTCCGCGAAGACCACCGCGCGCCGGTGGTGGTCTCCCAGCTCTGGTACAAGGTCGGCTCCAGCTATGAAACCGCTGGCCAGACCGGCCTGTCCCACGCCCTCGAACACATGATGTTCAAGGGCAGCCGCAAACTCGGCCCGGGCGAATCCTCGCGCATCCTGCGCGAGCTGGGCGCCGAGGAAAATGCCTTCACCAGCGACGACTACACCGCCTACTACCAGGTGCTGGCCAGCGACCGCCTGGCCGTAGCCCTGGAGCTGGAAGCCGACCGCCTGGCCAGCCTCAAGCTGCCGGCCGACGAATTCGCCCGCGAGATCGAGGTCATCAAGGAAGAGCGCCGCCTGCGCACCGACGACAAGCCATCCTCTCTGGCCTATGAACGCTTCAAGGCCATGGCCTACCCTGCCAGCGGCTACCGCAACCCGACCATTGGCTGGATGGCCGACCTCAAGCGCATGAACGTCGATGACCTGCGCGCCTGGTACCGCACCTGGTACGTGCCGAACAATGCCACCCTGGTGGTGGTCGGCGATGTCCAGCCCGAGCAGGTCAAGGCTCTGGCCGAGCGCTATTTCGGCAGCATTCCGGCCCGTCCCGTGCCGACGGCCAAGGCACCGCTGGAGCTGGCCGAGCCGGGTGAGCGGCGCACCACGCTGTACCTCAAGACCCAGCTGCCCAGCCTGCTCTACGGCTTCAACGCTCCCAGCCTCGGCAGCGCCAAGGACGCCAAGCCGGTACACGCCCTGCGCCTGATCTCGGCCCTGCTCGACGGCGGCGACAGCGCCCGCCTGCCGGCTCGACTGGAGCGCGGCGAGGAACTGGTGTCCGGCGCCTCGACCTGGTACGACGCCCATGCCCGTGGCGACAGCCTGTTCGTCATTTCTGCCACACCCAACGTGCAGACCGGCAAGACCCTGCAGCAGGTGGAAGATGGCCTGTGGCGCCAGCTCAAGGACCTGCAGGACAACCCGCCGTCGGCCGAAGAACTGGCCCGCGTCCGCGCTCAGGTCATTGCCGGCCTGGTCTACGAGCGCGACTCGATCACCAGCCAGGCCACCAGCATCGGCGAGCTGGAAACCGTCGGCCTGTCCTGGCGCCTGCTTGATCAGGACCTGGCTGCCCTGGAAAGCATCACCCCGGCCGACATCCAGGCCGCCGCCCGCACCTACTTCACCCGCACGCGCCTGACCGTCGCGCACATCCTGCCGGAGGCCACCGCCCATGAGTGACCGTCATTCCCTGCGCGACAGCCTGCTTGGCGTCGTCCTGCTGATAGGCATAGCCGCCCTGTTGGGCGCCGTGGTGCGCCAACCCGCCACCGAATCCCAGGGCCGCGCAGCTCTGGAGTCACTCAGCAGCCTCGACCAGCAGGCGCCGGCCCGCCGCGATCTGCAAATCCAGACCTGGCAGACCCCGGGCGGCGCCAAGGTGCTGTTCGTCGCCGCCCCCGAGTTGCCGATGTTCGACCTGCGCCTGACCTTCGCCGCCGGCAGCAGCCAGGATGGCGAGGCCGCCGGCCTGGCTCTGCTGACCAACGCCATGCTCAATGAAGGCGTGCCCGGCAAGGATGTCGGCGCCATCGCCGAAGGCTTCGAGGATCTCGGCGCCCAGTTCGGCAACGGCGCCTACCGCGACATGGCCATCGCCAGCCTGCGCAGCCTGAGCAAGCCCGAGCTGCGCCAGCCGGCGCTGCAGCTGTTCAATCAGGTGATCGGCCAGCCGACCTTCCCCGCCGACTCGCTGGCGCGGATCAAGAATCAGCTGCTGGCCAGCTTCGAGATGAACAAGCAGAACCCCGGCAAGCTGGCCAATCTCGAACTGATGCAGCGCCTGTATGGCAGCCACCCCTACGCCCATCCGAGCGAAGGCACCGCGCAGACGATCCCGGGCATCAACCGCGAACAGCTGATCGCCTTCCACCAGCGCGCCTACGCCGCCGGCAACGTGGTGATTGCCCTGGTCGGCGACCTCTCCCGCACCGAAGCCGAAACCATTGCCGCCGAGGTTTCCGCCGCCCTGCCCCAGGGCCAGGCGCTGGCCAAGATGGCGCAGCCGAGCGAGCCCAAGGCCGGCCCCAGCCACATCGATTTTCCGTCCAAGCAGACCCACATCCTGCTGGCGCAACTTGGCATCGACCGCCGCGAAGCCGACTGGCCGGCGCTGTACCTGGGCAACCAGATCCTCGGCGGCGGCGGTTTCGGTACCCGTCTGATGGAAGAAGTGCGCGAGAAGCGCGGCCTCACCTACGGCATCTACTCCGGCTTCTCCGCCATGCAGGCGCGCGGGCCCTTCCTGATCAACGTGCAGACCCGCGCCGAACTGAGCGAAGGCACACTCAAGCTCGTGCAGGACATTCTGCGCGACTACCTGGCCAAGGGCCCGACCCAGGCAGAGCTGGACAACGCCAAGCGCGAAAGCGCCGGCAGCTTCCCGCTGTCCACCGCGAGCAATGCCGATATCGTCGGCCAGCTCGGCGCCATCGGTTTCTATGATCTGCCGCTGACCTACCTGGAAGACTTCATGAGCCAGGTGCAGGCGCTCAGCGCCGAAGAGGTACGTGCTGCCATGGCCAGGCACCTCAAGCCCGAGGGCATGCTGATCGTCACCGCCGGCCCGCAGGTGCCACAGCAGCCGCTGCCACCGCCCACCGACAAGCCGGCAGCCCAGCCGACCGGCATTCCGGAGCACTGATGCGCCAGTCCACACGCAAACCGGCCAGCAACCCGGCCAACAAGCCCCATGGCGGCCAGGGCCAGCTGCGCATCATCGGCGGTGAATGGCGCTCGCGTCGTTTCGCCTTCCCCGAAGGGCCGGGCCTGCGCCCGACCCCGGACCGGGTGCGGGAAACCCTGTTCAACTGGCTCGCCCCCTATGTCGCCGGGGCGCGGATTCTGGAGTGTTTTGCTGGGAGCGGCGCGGTGTTCCTCGAAGCCCTGTCCCGCGGCGCCAGCGCCGGCCTGGCCATGGACCTCAATGGCGCGGCCGTGGCGGCGCTGCGCGGGCACCTGCAGACCCTGCAGTGCGAGCGCGGCCAGGTGCAGCAGCAGGACAGCCTGCGCTACCTGAGCGAGCAGAGCGCCACGCCCTTCGACTTGGTATTCCTCGACCCGCCGTTTCAACAGAATCTGCTACAGCCGACCTGCGAGCTACTCGAACAGCGCGGCTGGCTGGCTGCGGGGGCCTGGATCTATACCGAAAGCGAGCACGCCCCTTCCAGCCTCGGCCTGCCGGGCAACTGGCGTCTGCACCGGGAGAAACACGCCGGCCAGGTGCACTACGCCCTTTGGCAGCGCGAGGCTCAGTAGAAGGCCACCACCTCGCCTTCGCGGTCGAAGGCGAGGAACTGACCGATGCTGCCGCTCTCGATGGCCCCGACCATCATTTTCAGCGGCTGCTCGGCCTCGTCGCTGCTCGGCACCTGACCACCGCGTCCGGACAGTCCGGCGGCGAACAGCAGGTCCCAGGCAATCCCGGTGCGCTCCGCCTCGGCCAGCAGGGCGGGGAAATCCGCCAGCTCCTGCGGCAGCTTGTCGACGCACAGAACCGGTTTCAGTGCCCCGCCCTCGCCATTGGCAAAACGCTGGGCCTCCTCGGGCGTGGCGTCCTTGGGCAATTCGGCGGCGGCAAACACCAACAGCAGGCGCTGTGGCTCTTCCTGGGCGCGAGCCGCGACAAGCAGATCGGCGAACTGGGTGATATTCATGTTGCAGGGCTCCTGGAAACCGCACACTGGGGACACAGCTGGGTACTCTAGAATTTTTCCAGCCGCCTGCATCTATCTCCAAAGACATAGCCCGGCAGGGCTCAGCGCCGCATCAGCACCTGACGGAAATAGTCGATGGTTTCTCCCAGCCCTTGCTCCAGCTCAACGCGAGGCTGCCAGCCCAGGCGCTCACGTGCCAGTGCGATATCGGGCTGGCGTTGGCGTGGGTCATCCTCGGGCAGGGGCCTGAACACCAGCTTCGAACGGGAGCCGCACAGACGCAGGATGATCTCGGCGATCTCAGCGATGCTGTACTCCGCAGGATTGCCCAAGTTAACCGGTCCAACGAAGTCAGCAGGACTATCCATCATCGCCACCACGCCCTCGACCAGATCGGATACGAAGCAGAATGAACGCGTCTGACTGCCATCACCATACAGGGTGATATTTTCGCCTTGCAGTGCCTGGACCACGAAATTACTGATCACCCTACCATCATAAAGCTGCATTCCCGGACCGTAGGTATTGAAGATACGCACGACCTTAATGTCCAACGCATGCTGCCGGTAATAGTCGAAGAACAGCGTCTCGGCACAGCGTTTGCCCTCGTCGTAGCAGCTGCGGATGCCGATCGGATTGACCCGCCCCCAGTAGCTCTCCGGCTGCGGATGACACTCGGGGTCGCCATAAACCTCCGAGGTGGAGGCCTGCAGGATACGCGCGCCAGTCCGCTTGGCCAGGCCCAGCATGTTGATCGCCCCATGCACGCTGGTCTTGGTTGTTTGCACCGGGTCACGTTGATAGTGTATCGGCGAGGCCGGGCAAGCGAAGTTGAAGATACGGTCGACCTCTACGTAGAGCGGAAAGGTCACGTCGTGACGCATGACCTCAAAACGCGGATGCCCCAATACATCCTGAATGTTCGCTCGACTGCCGGTGTAATAGTTGTCCACCGCCAGTACTTCGTGGCCCTGCTCGAGCAGACGTCGGCACAAATGCGAGCCGATGAAGCCCGCCCCCCCAGTTACCAAAACACGCATGGCAGCCCCTAAACAGATGTTTTCAATTGCCTTCATCACCACATGCAAGGGACGCCTGCACCATATCGAGCAGACCCTACCAACCTTGGTCGCCGAGGCTCCGGCGCAAATCATTCTGGTGGATTACGGCTGCCCGGACAACACGGCCGACTGGGTCGAGTTGCACTTCCCCCAGGTAGACGTAGTACGGGTCAAAGATGACTCCGGCTTCTGCCTGCCGCGAGCGCGCAACATGGGGGCTGCCATCGCAGATGCGACCTGGCTGTGCTTCATTGACGCAGACATTGAAGCCACACCTGGTTGGCTGACTTGGATGACGGCCAACCTGGACACTGATCATTTCTACCTGGCCAGTCAGGATGATTGCCAGCGACGACCAGAAGTCGCCGGCACATTCCTCTGTACTCGCCAAGCTTTCGAAGCGATAGGAGGCTATGACGAAGCCTTTCGCGGCTGGGGCGGAGAAGACACGGATATCTATACGCGGCTCGCCGAATTAGCCTACCTGAACTGCGCCAGCTATCCGCATGGGTACGTCAAGCCCATTACTCACGATGATGCTCAGCGCACGGCCTTTCATACAATCAAAGACGTCCGCATCCAAAGCCAAATCAACAGGTGTTACATCAAGACCAAGCAGTACCTGCGTCGTCGGGGCATACCTGAGCTGTCACTTCACAGCCGCCAGCACCTTCTCACTCGCATCGGGAACGCGCTTTCACAAAACCGTAAACCACCCAAAACCTTCTCAATCCACCTCCGACCCGATGAGCTCACCAGAACAAATGGCGAACCGCTGGGCTTTGTACTGGAGATCAGCAGACTCCGGTCGTTTGGCCTATTCGGGGCACGGAAGACAAGGATTCGCACCAGAGCAACTTCGCTAATGGACAGGCTGCTGCGACCTTTTGGCGTGTAGAAATGACGATCAAGGCCGTCAGCCCTGATCCCACTTCGCCGATCATTACTCACCGGCGGCTGTGGAGGCCATTGGCCGCCCTAGGATAACCAGCAACTGCTGACCAACGATGACGACGCACACAACACGCGATCCGCGCCATCACCGAAGCAAGCAATACCCGCCAGACTTTATTGCCGACAGGAACCTCGGCCAGCAGAACCTGTATCGAGGACACCTACCAACTGATCATGAATATCGGTGCAAATAATTTCCGCGTCAGAACATCAAGGCATCATGCGGTGCATGGAAACCAAGAGACTGGACTGATTTTCCATGAACGCTCGCCAACCGGCTCGGCCATCGTTTGACTGCAGACGAGAACAGTAGGCACCAGTACGCAGGCTATATGTGTAACAAACATCGCTGGACAGCCCAGCAGGACATCCAGCACAAGCTTTAACACGTGATTTATTCGACCGTGACTGAAATGCTCACAACCTTCTATCCCGCCTGGTGGCTACCCGGCCCGCACCTGCAGACCCTCTGGGCCTCCTTCTTTCGCAAGACGCCGCAACTAGAGCGCCGGCGCGAGCGACTGTGGCTGGCCGATGGCGATTTCATCGACCTCGACTGGTACGGCCCGCACGAGGCCGAAGCGCCGCTGGTGCTGGTGGCGCACGGCCTGACCGGCTCCTCCGACTCGCACTATGTGCTCGGCCTGCAGCAACAACTGGCCGCCCAGGGCTGGGCCAGTGTGGCGCTGAACTGGCGCGGCTGCTCGGGCGAGTCCAACCTGCTACCGCGTGGCTACCACTCGGGCGTCAGCGAAGACCTGGCGGCAGTGATCGCCCACCTGCAGGCCTGCCGGCCACAGGCGCCTTTGTACGCGGTGGGCTATTCGCTGGGCGGCAACGTGCTGCTCAAGTACCTGGGCGAGACGGGCGAGCACTCCGGCCTGGAGGCCGCCGTGGCGGTGTCGGTGCCGTTCCGCCTGGATCACTGCGCCGACCGCATCGGCATCGGTTTTTCGCGGGTATACCAGGCGCACTTCATGCAGGAGCTCAAGGCCTACGTGGCCGACAAGCGCGCCCGTTTCGCCGAGCGAGGCCTGGCCCAGCACCTGGCGACCCTGGAGGGCCTGGGCCCGCTGGACGATATGCGCACCTTCTGGGACTTCGACGGCCGCGTCACCGCACCGCTGCACGGTTTCCATGATGCCGACGACTACTACCGGCGCGCCTCCAGCCGCTATTACCTGGGCGCCATCCGCACGCCGACACTGCTGATCCAGGCCGCAGACGATCCCTTCGTATTCCGCCACAGCGTGCCCGCGCCCGGCGAGTTGGCCCCCTGCACGACGCTGGAGCTGCATAAACAAGGCGGGCATGTCGGATTTATCGACGGCAGCCTGCGCCAGCCTGGCTTCTACCTGGAGCGGCGCATCCCGCAGTGGCTGGCCAGTCAGTCATCCAGCCCGATGAAGCGCGACCAGTCGTGCGGGAAGCGCACCTTCAGCGGCAGCTGATCGACGCGCCACAGCGGCGGCAACGGCTGCTCGAACTCGGCCGGCACCAGCAACCCCATCTGGCTGACGGTAAAGGGCTTCTGCATGCCTGCCGGCAGGCGCCGCGCGCTGTCGGCCGCCTGCAGGACACGAGCAGAACGCCAGCTGCCATCCGGCATACGCACCTCCAGAGGGTGGCCGGGTTCGGCATACGCGGCGAAACGCGGCTCCAGATAGATCAGCAGCAGCGGCTCGGCAGAACGCTCCAGACGCAGCAACAGGGTGCCTGGACCAACATTTTCGCCGGCACTGACCAGCACCTCGGCGACGCGTCCCTCTTCACTGGCGGTGAACTGCAACCCGTCCAGGCGTGACTGCAGCCACTGCCGCTCGCGATCCTCACGCAACAACTGCAGCGGATCACCCTCGGCCTGACTGCGCTGGGCACGCAGGCGCGCCTGCAGATCAAGCAGAACCTGCTGCTGGGTATTCAATTCGGCCTGAGCGCTGAGCAGTTCGCCACGGGTGGCCGCGCCCTGGGCCAGCAGCGCCTGAACCTGGCTGACCCGCTGGCGGGCCAGCTCGATGGCGCGCTGCTGCAGCTGAATCGCCTGACTCGACGGCGAGCCGGCAACCGGCGCTTCACCGGGCTGCAACTGCTGGATACGCAGGCGCCACTCGGGGTTATCCAGACTCAGCAAACGTTGGCCCGGCTGCACATGATCGCCCGCCTTGACCAACAGCTCGGCCACCGTACCGGCCTCGCGGGCACGCAGCTCGACCACCGGCATCTGGATCTGCGCGGGCGCCTCGACCCGCAGGTAGCCAACCCCCAGGCGACCAAAGAACCACAGCAGCGGGCTGCTGATCAGCAGCAGGATCAGGTACCAGCGCAGACGGAAGGCCACGCGCTTGCCGGGCGCATAGAGCACCTTGAGACCACCGTCCTGGGTGGGGTTGCGTTCCTTGTCACTGTTAAAGCGAATCTTCATCGAAAGTCTCGGAGTCTGTTGCCGTTTCCTAGCGCGGATAGTCCTGCCAGTCCTGCCAGTCGATACCGCTGATCCCGGCGGC
This sequence comes from Pseudomonas fluvialis, assembly GCF_014207935.1. Taxonomy (GTDB): domain Bacteria; phylum Pseudomonadota; class Gammaproteobacteria; order Pseudomonadales; family Pseudomonadaceae; genus Aquipseudomonas; species Aquipseudomonas fluvialis_A. Next base: position 628,598 of record NZ_JACHLL010000001.1, read on the forward strand.
CGACAGCTCGGGCTGCCAGGCCGAGACCTGTGTTTGCAGTTGCGCGGCGCTGGCGTCTTTCCAGCTCAGGTTACCCTGCAGCTGGCGTTCGACGCTCTGCGCCAGGCGAAAGCGCAGCTGCGGCCAGCGCGCGGCGATGGCCGTGGCCGCGTCTGCACTGCGCCGTGGATCACGCTGGTAGATCATCAGGCTGATCTGTTCGACCAACTCCAGCGCGCAGGGGACGCAAGGCGTGTCGGTCGCAGGCTCCTCGAACCAGCGTGGGTGGCTGGAGATCGCCAGCGGCCAGGGACTGTGCCGAGCTACCGCCGTCAGGGTATCCAGCCACTGCTGCAGGCGCTCCGGTGGCACCGGCCAACCCAACTGTTCGACCTCCAGATCCAGATGCAGGCCGGCAAACGGCAGCTGGCGGTAGCGTTCAAGCAGACGCAACAGCTCGGGACGGCCCTGCGGCGTAATCCAGCTCGGCTCGCCGAGCAGCAGACTGACCTGTAGCCCCAGTGGCTCTGCCGCCTGCAGCAGGGCCTTGAGCGCCGCGATGCTGCCGTCCTCGGCCCGCACCTGGGCCGCGCTGAGGCCAACATACAGCTGACGCAGGCCATTATGTTGCAGGCGCTGCAGTTCGGCGGCACGTCGCTGTGGATCGAGCAAAGCGCGGCTGTCCCAGATATATACGCCCTGGCTCCAGGCGCTCACGTCGGCGTCCGCTGCGGATGGCCAGTGCAGCCGGCCATCACCCAGCAAGGGTTCCAGCTCGGCCTGATCGTCCAGCAGCAGACGCAGCTCCGCCTCGCGCAGCCAGGCCGCATGCCAGCCCTGGATGCGCCCGAGCAGCGCGGCCTGATAGCCCTGCTCGGCCTCCAGTACCGCCAACAACCCTTCCTCGCCTTCGACCGCGCGCCGTGCCTGGCGCTCGCGCCACAGCTGCTCGGCCTGCTGCACACGCTCCAGACTGTCCTGCAGCGCGTCGAGGCTCTGCCGGTAGGCTCGTAGCCCCTTGAGCACACTGAACTGCAACTGCTGGCGCTCGGCGGCCAGAGCCTGCTGCGCCGCCTGGTAGTTGGCCTCACCCAAGCGCTGGCGGGCCTGATCGGCACCGAGTAGGTCGAAGGGCATGGCAAAGGCCAGACTGGCCACCAGACCATCACCATTACGCCGGTAGTCGTTACGGTCCTGCAGTGACTGGGCCAGGCTGAAGCTGGAGTCGACGCTGTCGTACCAGCGACTGCCGCGCTGCTCGTCGGCCAGTTGCAGCGCCTGCTCGCGCTGGCTCAGACGCGGATGGCGGGTCAGCGCGCCTTGCCAGGCCTGCAGCCCCTGCGGCTGACTGGGCAGCGCTTCGGCGCGTGCCGTGCCTGCGGCGGGCAGCGGCACCAGCAGCGCCAGCATACTCTGCGCCTCGGCCTGTTGCCCCGCGCTGTCGCGGCACTGACGCTGCAAGGACCGCCAGGCATTTTGCTGCTGCTGCGCCACCGAGGTGCGCAGCCAGCCGGCACGCCAGCGGGCATCCAGGCTGGCCTGAGCCTCAGCGGCCCGTGTCTGCAGTTGGCCACACCACTGCTGCATGGCCTGCGCCGCCCACCAGTCGGCATAGGCGCCGCGTAGCAGCAGGCGCTGTTCAGCCCTTTGCAGGGCCAGCTGCAGCTGTTGCTGCTGTACCGCCGAACGGCTGCGGTTGACCGCCTCGACCTGACGTTTGAGACTGCCCAGCAACGGGTAGCGCAGGCCGAGCTGATAGTCCTGGCCGACGTAATCGTCATAGGTTTCCGCCGCGCCATTGGTATCGAGGTCACGGTAATCGCCAGTACTGGCGCTGCCGAACAGGCTCCAGCCCTGCTCGGCCTCGCGCAGGGCCTGCTCGGCCTGCGCCGCCTGCAGTTGCTGCGCGGCCTGCTGCAGCGCCGGCCCCTCGTCGAGGCGTTGCAGCAACTGCGCCAGCGTTATCTCCTGCGCTGCCAGGGGCAGGCTCAGAAAAACCAGACTCGTCAGCCAGACAACCCGCATCTCAGAACCTCGTTGCCTTCTTGATGACCCACCAGGGCGCCATGCTGGTTTCCTCGTGACCACGACGGAACAGCTCGTTGAGCATCGCCACCGCACTCCAGCAACGCATGATGAACATGAACAGCGGAAAGATCGGCACCAGCACCGCCAGGCGCAGATCCTGCCTTGGCCGCTCGGAGATCAGTCCCAGCATGCACAGATAGAGCAGCAGGGTGATCAGCAGGTACAGCAGGTAGACCAGGGCGCCCAGCAGGGCCAGGGTCTGCCAGGGCAGCACCAGCAGGGCGAACAGGCTGTAGCCGAGGATGATGAACGGCAGCACCAGCTGGAAGAAAAAGCCACTGATCAGGGTCATGATGAAATTGCCCCAGCCCATCAGGCGCGGCGTGATGCTGGCCGGGTGCTTGCGCACATAGAGGAACAACAGGTCGCCATCCCAGCGCAGGCGCTGCATGAGGAACTGGCGAAAGGTCACCGGGGCATCGGTATGGCCGATGGCTTCAGGCTCGAAGGGAATGCGCAGTTTCCGGTAGCGGCCGAAGTAGCTTTTGATGCGCAGAGTGATATCCAGGTCTTCGGCGGTATGGGTATCCCAGCCGCCGGCACGCTCAATGAAGCTGCGGCGGAACGCGCCGAACGCACCGGAGACGTTGTTGACCAGATTCCATTCACTGAGGCCGATCTTCGCCATGTGGATAGACAGCAGGTACTCCAGGGCCTGGATCGCCGTGCTCAGCGAAGCCCAGACATTGCGCACCCTCAGGCTGCCGGCCACCGCCGGCACATTGGGGTCTTCGAAATGCCGCACCATGGCGCTGACCATGTTGTTGTCGAAGGAGGTGTCGCCGTCATGCACCATGATGATCTCGCCCGAGCACAACGCCAGCCCGGCATTCAGCGAAGACACCCGGCCGCCGCGTTGCCACTTGGCGATCGGCCGCAGATAGCGACGCGGGTAGAGCTGTGGGTCGACCTTGAAGCGACGTACCGCTTCCAGGGTTTCGTGGTTGACCGCCGCGCCATCGACCACCGGGACGATCTCGATGGACCCTGGGTACGTCTGCTCGCACAGACTCAGCAGGGTCTTCTGCACATCCATGCCCTCGCTGTAGCAGGTAATGATGCAGGACACCCGTGGCCGGTACAGCGAGTTATACGGCACCTTGCTGCGCTGGCGGGCAAACCAGCGCAGCACGCCGAGCATCACCAGCACATTGAGCGGCAGCTCGAACAGCAGGAAAAACGGAAACAGCATGAGAAACAGCCGTGACAAACCATCCGGCGCACTCAGCGCGGTAATCAGCTCGACCAGTTGCTCGACGAAATCCATGGCTCAGTTCAGCCCGGCGGCCAGGCGTGCCAGCAGCAGCGGCGCATCTTCCTCGGCCTGAATATCCTCGGGGGCCGTGAAGCCGACCATGCGCAGGTTGATCTGCTGCTGCGCATCGCTCTGGACACGCTGCGCGCCCTCCAGCAGGCGCTCCTGCAGGCGCTGCAGACCGACTGCTGGCGTGCGCGGCAGGAGCATCCACAGCACATCCTCGCTGCTGCGCGTACAACGATCGGTATCGCGGATGATTTCCTGAACCCGCTCGACCAACGCGTCAACCAGGGTATGCCCGCGCATCTCGCCCAGCTCGGCGAACACCTGATCAAGGTTGTCCACGCGCAATCCCAGCAGGGAGAACCCTGGCTCGCCATAACGCCGAACCTGGGCCAGCTGCCAATTGAGCAGTTCATGGAAGCCGGCCTCGCCGGTGAGATTGAGACGTTGGAAATAGGCATCCGCCGCCGTGCTGTCGTCCAGGCCCTGACGACAGCGCAGGTGGCCGCTTTCCGACAGCTGAAAGAACCGCACCTCACGTACCCGCAGGCGCTCCGGGCTATGCACCTGGCCGCAGTCGAGGCAGCGCGCATCCACCGACGAGTCGACGAAGAAGGCCTGGCAGGCGCGGCAACGGTAGTTCTCCAGCGGCCGGTCATAGTCACTGCCGATATGCCGCAGGCGGCTGTAGCAGTTGGGACAGATCAGCACGCCATCCTTGAGGAACTCCTCCTGCGCGCCGACATGGCCACAGGTGAAGCAGTGCAGCGACGGCTGGCGGACAATATCCAGAGCATGGCACTCCGGACAGACATCCACGTAGTTCAGGCGCCCGGAGCCGCAGCCGCCACACAGGCGTACCCGGTCGAGCAGATCGGTGGTTTCCAGCCAGTCCTTCTGTAGCATCAGCTGCAGCCAGCCGAAGGCATTGAAGCCGTCATCGCCAGCCAGCGCCTCGATCAGCGGGTAGCGATAATGCTGAGCGCAGCTGGAATCGCACACGGCACGCAACTGCGCCGTGGGCCGCAGCCACAGCCAGGCCAGCACCCGGCTTTCCAGGCGCTCGGGCACACGCCCGCGGTTGAACAGAGCCAGGCGTTCATGCCAGGCGCGCCATAGCGGCGCAAGTGCCGCCAGGCTGGACGGCGCCTTGCCATCGGCCAACGCCTGACCCCAGGCATCCGGCTCCTGGGTGCAGTAGATCAGGCTGAAGTAATAGGCCTCGGCACGGCGCAAGCGGCGCAGCGCCTGACCGGCATCGGCGCTGGGCAGATCCAGCAGCAGCACATCGAAAGCCGGCTCGGCCAGCAGGGCGTCAACGCTGTTGAACAGGGTGGCACCACTGCGTGGCTGTGCGTCCGGTTCCCAGCTGAGAATGGCAATACGGGGCAAGATGTCAGGCATGCGGCGCTCGCAACAGGTCGAGGATAAATCCTCAAGATGTGCTCAGTATCACACTAAGCAATCACCGAATGCATGACGCCAATCAGCTGGCAGCACCGTCGAAACGACCGTCCAGCGGCACAAACAGCTTCTGCTGCAGGGCCTCGACCGCCGGGCGCGCCTCGGCGCTGGCGTAGCCACCTTCCAGTGCCAGCACCTGGTAGATGCCGCGGCGCAGCATGTCCTGGCTGAGGTCGCCGTGGCTGCCGAAGGTGGTGCAGAGGAAGCGCACCCAGGAGGTCATGATGATCCAGCTGTTGAGGGTCAGTGCTTCGACCTGCGCCGCTTCCATCAGCAGGATGCCGGCCTCGACGAAGCCCTGGTAGATCCCCTGGGCCTGCACCATGCAGCGCTGGGCGAAGGTGCGGTAGCGGGCGGCCAGCTCCGGATCGGCTTCGAGCAGGTGCTCGAGGTCACGATGGAGGAAGCGGTAGTGCCACATCGCCGCCAGCAGGGCTTCGAGATAGAAAGTCTTGTCCGCAACCGTCAGTGCCCGCCCCTCGGGGCGCCGAAGGAACTGGTCGACCTGCGCCTCATACTGGGCGAACAGCTCGGCGATGATCGCCTGCTTGTTGCGGAAGTGGTAATACAGGTTGCCCGGCGACATGCCCAGATGCGCGGCGATGTGATTGGTGGTGACGTTGCGCTCGCCCTGAGCATTGAACAGCTCCAGGCTCTCGGCAACGATGCGGTCTCGGGTTTTCACACGCGGGGCCATGCCAACGGGTCCTCTCTGACTGACAACTGGGGCACCGGGCCGCAGCGGAAACAGGCGCATGTTACCGCGCAGCAGCCCTCGGCGGGCACGCTAACTTTTCGTTGGGCTGCCGCACGGCGGCCCGGCAGTCATGCTATTTGACACTCTAGAGCATTTGCTCTAAAAATGCTCGAAAGCCACCCTACCAGGAGCCCCACCATGGTTGCCGATATCGCCTACCTGCAGCAGACCCAGCAGGAAATTGCCCAGCTCGAGCAATTGTTTGCCCGCCAGCGTAGTGCCTATCGCGCCCATCCGATGCCCTCGGCTGAGCAGCGCGTACAGTGGCTGAACAGCCTGGCGGAACTGATTTCCAGCGAGCGGGAGAGCCTGATCAAGGCCATCAGCGCGGACTTCAGCAACCGCTCGGCGGATGAAACCATCCTCGCCGAGATCATGCCGAGCCTGCATGCCATCCACTATTCGGCCAAGCGCGTGAAGAAGTGGATGAAGCCCTCGCGCCGCAGTGTCGGCCTGGCGTTCATGCCCGCGGCCGCCAAGGTGGTGTACCAGCCCGTCGGCGTGGTCGGCGTGATCGTGCCCTGGAACTACCCGCTGTACCTGGCCATGGGCCCGCTGATCGGCGCGCTGGCAGCCGGCAACCGGGTAATGATCAAGATGAGTGAATCCACCCCGGCTACCGCCGCGCTGGTGAAGAATCTGCTGGCGCGCATCTTCCCCGAGGATCTGGTGTGCGTGGTGCTCGGCGAAGTGGAGCTGGGCGTGGCCTTCTCCAAGCTGCCGTTCGACCACCTGCTGTTCACCGGCGCCACCAGCGTGGGCAAGCATGTGATGCGCGCCGCCGCCGAGAACCTGACCCCGGTGACCCTGGAACTGGGCGGCAAGTCGCCGGCCATCGTCTCGGCCAACGTACCGCTGAGCGATGCCGCCGAGCGCATCGCCTTCGGCAAGACCCTCAACGCCGGGCAGACCTGCGTGGCGCCTGACTATGTGCTGGTGCCGAAGGACCGCGTCGACGGCTTCGTTGCCGCCTATAAAGAAGTGGTGCAGCGCTTCCTGCCGACCCTCAAGGACAACCCGGACTACACCGCCGTCATCAACGAGCGTCAGCTGGCGCGCCTGAAGAGCTATGTCGCCGACGCCGAGAGCAAGGGCGCCCAGGTAATCCCGCTGTATGCCGAAGGCCAGGGCCGCCGTCTGCCGCACACCCTGCTGCTGAATGTGAACGACGAGATGAAGGTGATGCAGGACGAGATCTTCGGCCCGCTGCTGCCGGTGATCCCCTACGACAAGCTGGAAGACGCACTGGCCTTCATCAACGAGCGCGACCGCCCGCTGGCGCTGTACTACTTCGGCTACGACAAGGCCGAACAGCAGCGCGTACTGGAGCGCACCCACTCGGGCGGCGTGTGCCTGAACGACACCATGCTGCACGTGGCCCAGGACGACATGCCCTTCGGCGGCGTCGGCCCGTCCGGCATGGGCCACTACCATGGCCACGAAGGCTTCAAGACCTTCAGCCATGCCAAGAGCACCTTCATCAAGCAGCGCTACAACGCCGCCCGGATGATCTACCCACCCTACGGCAAGGCCATCCAGAAGCTGGTGTACAAGCTGTTCGTCCGCTGAGTCTCCTGGGCCGGTCGCCTGACCGGCCCGTCGCTGAACTGCCGCGAGATTTTCCATGACTGCACATTCGATGGACGCGCCCGAACTTTCCCGGCGCAGCCTGCTCAAGGTCGGCCTGCTCGGTTCGGCCTTTCTCGCCACCGCCGGTGTCACCGCCAGCCTCAGCGGCTGCTCGGCCAGTGTGCCGGCCCAGGGCCTGGCGATCCTGCGTGACGGCGACCTGCCGTTTCTGCGCGCGCTGATCCCGGTGATCCTCGAAGGCGCCGTGCCCGCCGAAAAGATGGAAGCCGCCGTGGGCAAGACCATCGCCGGCATCGACTACAGCCTCAACCGTTTCTCGCCGGAAATGGCCAAGCTCACCAACCAGCTGTTCGACGTGCTGGCCATGGGCGTGACCCGTGGCCCGCTGACCGGCATCTGGGGCAGCTGGGAAAAAGCCAGCGGCGACGATATCCGCCAATTCCTCGACCGCTGGCAGAACAGTTCGCTGGGCCTGCTGAAGATGGGCCATGCCTCGCTACTGCAACTGGTGATGCTGGCCTGGTACGGCAACCCGGACTCCTGGGGTCACTGCGGTTACCCCGGCCCACCCACTGTCTGATGCCTGCCTGCAACCCGCTCAGCCTTGTACTGCCTGAATCATAAAAAGAGAGCCTGAAATGCCTGTACCGGATCTGTTCAAAGAGGGCCTGTCTCGCGGCTGGAAGACCTACGACGGCTCGCGCCTGAGCCAGGACCTGACCCTGGAAGCCGATGTGGCCATCGTCGGCTCCGGCGCAGGCGGCGGCACCACCGCGGAAATCCTCAGCGCAGCCGGCTTCAAGGTCCTGCTGATCGAAGAAGGCCCGCTCAAGACCAGTTCCGACTTCAAGATGCAGGAACCCGAGGCCTATGGCTCGCTGTATCAGGAAGGCATGGGGCGGATGAGCAAGGACGGCGCCATCACCATCATGCAGGGCCGTGCCGTGGGCGGCACCACCCTGGTCAACTGGACCTCCAGCTTCCGCACCCCGGACGGCACCCTGCAGCACTGGGCCGAGACCTATGGCGTGAAGGGCCACAGCGTCGCCGACATGGCGCCCTGGTTCGAGAAGATGGAACAGCGCCTGGGCGTCGCGCCCTGGGCCATCCCGCCGAATGCCAACAACGATGTGATCCGCCGTGGCTGCGACAAGCTCGGCTATCACTGGAAAGTCATCCCGCGCAATGTGCGCGGCTGCTGGAACCTGGGTTACTGCGGCATGGGCTGCCCGACCAACGCCAAGCAGTCGATGCTGGTCACCACCATTCCGGCCACCCTCGACAAGGGCGGCGAGCTGCTCTATCTGGCGCGCGCCGACAAGCTGCAGATCAGCGGCGGCAAGGTCACCGGCATCGAATGCCTGGGGCTGGACGAGCGCTGTGTGGCACCCAACGGCCGCAAGATTCTGGTCAAGGCCAAACACTATGTGCTGGCCGCCGGTGGTATCAACAGCCCGGCACTGCTGATGCGCTCCAACGCCCCCGACCCGCACGGCCGCACCGGCCAGCGTACCTTCCTGCACACGGTGAACTTTTCCGCAGCGCAGTTCGATGAAGTGATCAACCCCTTCTACGGCGCGCCGCAGTCGCTTTACTCCGATCATTTCCAGTGGGATGACGGCATCACCGGGCGCATGTCCTACAAGCTCGAAGTGCCTCCGCTGCAACCGGCACTGACCGCCACCCTGCTCGGCCGCTTCGGCATCGACAATGCCCTGCGCATGGAGCAGCTGCCGCATACCAACGTGATGCTGGCGCTGATGCGCGACGGCTTCCACCCGGACAGCGCGGTGGGCAAGGTCGAGCTGCGCAGCGACGGCAGCCCGGTGCTCGACTACCAGATGACGGACTACACCTGGGACGGCATCCGTCGCGCCTTCCAGGTCATGGCGGAAGTCCAGTTCGCCGCTGGCGCCAAGGCCGTGCTGCCACTGCACGCCGATGCCGACTATGTGAAGACCCCGGCCCAGGCCCGCGAGCTGATCGATTCGCTGCGCCTGGAGATCTACCGCACCCGCCTGGGCAGCGCCCACGTCATGGGCGGCTGCGGCATGAGCGAAGATCCCAAGCTGGGCGTCACCGACAGCCTGGGACGCCACCACCAGCTGGAGAACCTGTCGATCCACGACGGCTCGCTGTTCCCCACCAGCATCGGCGCCAACCCACAGCTGTCGATCTACGGCCTCACCGCCCAGCTCGCCAGCCTGCTCGCCGAGCGCCTGAAAGCGGCCTGACCGCTGATTTGCCGCAGAGTTCCCTTTGGCTTGGCCTTGGGGAACTGCTGCGCTACCATCCGAGTCCCCTACGGACCTGTCTGGACGTTGCGATGAACCGAGTGCTGTACCCAGGTACCTTCGATCCCATTACCAAGGGTCATGGTGACCTGATCGAGCGCGCTTCGCGCCTGTTCGACCACATCATCGTCGCCGTGGCGGCCAGCCCGAAGAAAAACCCGCTGTTCCCCCTGGAGCAACGCGTGGCCCTGGCCCGTGAAGTCACCGCCCACCTGCCGAATGTCGAGGTGGTGGGGTTCTCCACCCTGCTCGCCCACTTCGTCAAGGAACAGAAGGCCAATGTCTTCCTGCGCGGTCTGCGCGCGGTGTCCGACTTCGAGTACGAGTTCCAGCTGGCCAACATGAACCGTCAACTGGTGCCCGAGGTGGAGAGCATGTTCCTCACTCCCTCGGAGAAGTACTCCTACATCTCCTCGACCCTGGTGCGCGAAATCGCCGCCCTCGGTGGCGATATCAGCAAATTCGTCCACCCTGCGGTGGAAGAAGCGCTGAAAAACCGCTTCGCCCAGTGATCTGAGAACCTGATCAAAGCCTGGCGAGCTAGAGCCAGGCAAGGCGAAAGTGGGCGAAGAAGCGCAGTTTACGAGCTGTAAATGAGCATTCTGAGCCCAATTTCAACGCAGCATGGCCGACGCGCAGCAGACTTTGAACAGGTTCTGAGGCAACTCGCCGCATCTTCACTGATGCAGCGTGCCGCGCCATGCGGCAAAATTGCAGCACTGTCCCGGCAATACCGTGCCTGACCGGCACTGGAGTCATCCCATGTCCCTGATCATCACCGAAGACTGCATCAACTGCGACGTTTGCGAGCCCGAATGCCCCAACGCCGCCATCTCCCAGGGCGAAGAGATCTATGTGATCGATCCCAACCTGTGCACTCAGTGCGTCGGCCACTATGACGAACCGCAGTGCCAGCAGGTCTGCCCGGTCGACTGCATCCCCCTCGACCCCAACCATGTCGAGAGCCATGACGAACTGATGGCCAAGTACCGGATCATCACCGGCAAGGCCTGATCCGCAGACTTTCGCCAGCCGGCGCGACCGACTCGATTACACTGGGTAGACGAGTCCGGCGCGCCGGCTTTTGTTTGTCCGCGCGCCGCCATTGATCTGGCAGATACCCCGCATGCGCCCATTGCTCAGCCTGTTCGTCGGCCTGTTGCTGTGCAGCAGCCTCCACGCCGAAACGCCCGTCCAACGCCCCCAGCATGCACTGGTGGCCAGCGCCCATCCGGCCGCCACCGTCGCCGGACTGGAAACCCTGGCCGCCGGCGGCAATGCCTTCGACGCGGCCGTGGCAGTAGCTGCCGCCCTGGCGGTGGCAGAACCCTATGGCTCGGGCCTGGGCGGCGGCGGGTTCTTTCTGCTGAGAGAGGCAGGGACAACGCCACGCTATCGCTTCGTCGATGCGCGCGAACGGGCGCCGCTCAAGGCCCACGCCAGCATGTATGCCACTCCCGGCAAGGCAGGCCAGGCGCCGTCACTGGACGGTGCTCTGGCTGCCGCCATCCCCGGCCTGCCCGCCGCACTCGCCCACCTCAGCCAGCGCTATGGCAAGCTGGCGCTGCGCGACAGCCTGTATCCTGCTCAGCGCCTGGCACGTGATGGCATCGGCATCGATGCGCTGTACCGCGAACGAGTCAGCTGGCGGCTCAAGGCCATGCAGGCGGACCCCGAGACGGCGCGCATTTTCCTGAGCGATAACCAGGCGCCCGCCGAGCACAGCCTGCTGCGCCAGCCGGAGCTGGCCAGCACCCTGCAACGCCTTGCCGATCACGGCCACGCCGGCTTCTACAGCGGACGTACCGCCGATCTGCTGGTGCGCGCGGTCCAGGCCGCTGGCGGCATCTGGACCCACAAGGACCTTACGGACTATCGGGTGATCGAGCGTCAGCCGCTACGCGCCAAGCTGCAGGATGGGCGTGAACTGATCACCGCACCACCGCCCTCGGCCGGCGGCGTGGCGCTGATCCAGAGCCTGGCCATGCTGCAACAACTGAACTGGCGCAAGGCCGATACCCTCACCCGCGATCATCTGGTCATCGAAAGCCTGCGCCGCGCCTACCGCGACCGAGGCCTGCTGGGCGACCCGGATCAGGTGCGCAATCCGCTGGCCAGCCTGCTGGCACCGGCCTACCTGCAACAACTGGCGCGTTCCATCGACCGCCAGAAGGCCACGCCCAGCAGTAGCCTGCCCCCCGCCACCGCCTGGCACGAAGGCCAGCACACCACTCACTTCACCGTGATCGACCAGGCCGGCAATGCCGTCAGCGCCACCCTGTCGATCAACCTGCCATTCGGCGCCGCCTTTACTGCCAAAGGCAGCGGGGTGCTGCTGAACAACGAGATGGATGACTTCGCCAAGGCCGTGGATGAGCAGAACGCCTATGGCCTGACCGGCAGCCAGGCCAACCTGATCGCTCCGGGCAAACGCCCGCTGTCGAGCATGACGCCGAGCTTCGTCGAGAGCGCCGGTGAGCTGAGCAGCTTCGGCACACCGGGCGGCAGCCGCATTCCCAGCATGGTGCTGCTGGGCATCCTCGAATACCTGGACGGCCAGCCGATCGAACGCTGGGCCACCCGCCCGCGCTTTCACCACCAATACCTGCCGGATGTGCTGGAGTACGAGCCGGCCACCTTCAGCAGCCAGGAGAAGGCCGGACTGCTGCGCCTAGGCCATCAGCTGCAAAGCACCAATCGCCGCTATGGCAACCTGCAGGTGCTGCGCTGGAACAAGCAGAGTGGCGCAGTCGAAGGCGCCAGCGACCCCCGCGGGCTAGGCCGGGCAGATACTCTCGCCCTGCCACCACAATGAAAAAGGCCGGTCAGTGACCGGCCTTTTCTGATGCGCTTGCGCTTACTTGCCGCTGTACGCCGGCGCGCTGGTGGTGCAACCCAGGCAACGCACGAAGGCTTCACGACCCGGCTCGCCGACCAGCGCATCCGCTGCCTCACCCACGTTACCGCCCAGAGCGGTGAACGGCAGGCTGACGACGAAGACGGCAGCACCGATCACGGTGGCGCCAATCAGCAGCGGACGGGCAATCAACAGGTCACCAACCATGGAAAACGCTCTTGGCGCGCCCGTGGTATAGGTAGGATCACCACTAGTGTTCTGCTGCACCACCTCGGCATGTGCCGGCAGCGTCAGAAGGCCAGTGGTCAGCGCCAGGACAGCAGCGGTGGTACGGAACAGGTTCATGGTTGCGATCCTTCAGGAGTTCTCGTTGTCGGTTAACTATAACAGCGCTTCGGAAAAAGTCAGCGTGATGCAGGTCAATCCCCGTAGAACGCATATTCCGGCTTTTTCGGCGGATAAGGTCGGAAGAATGCCAACATGGCCTTGAGGTCGGCCGCCTGGTCACCGGTGGGCTGAAACGCCGGTCCAATCACGATGCGCCTCTCGGCATAGTCCAGCGCCGCCAGCACTATGGGTACACCAGCGCCGCGGGCGATGTGATAGAAGCCCATTTTCCAGCGCTCGACCTTCTTGCGCGTGCCCTCCGGCGAAAGAATCAGCATGAACTCAGGGTTGTCGCGAAAGCCCTGAATCGCCTGATCGACCATGTTCAGCTTGAGATGGCGACGCACCGGAATACCGCCCCAGCGCTGCAACAGATTGTTGAACGGCCAACGGAAGATGGTGTGCTTGCCGAACCAGCGGGCATTCAGGCGCAGGACGAACTTGGCGGCGAGAAACAGCACGAAGTCCCAGTTCGAGGTGTGATGGGCACCGATCACCACGAACTTGTCGAGCGCGGGCATCTGCCCCTCGATACGCCAGCCCATCAGGCGCAGGACCGTACGCCCGACCCACTCGGCAAAGGGGTTGGGCGGAAGATAATTGCCGGACATCATTCACCTCTTATTCTTGTTCTCGGCAGTTTCGGACGGGGTTCAGCGCTGGCACTTGCCACAGTAGACACTGGCGCGCTGGCCCAGCTTGACCTCGCGCAGGGTGCTGCCGCAGCACTTGCAGAATTCGCCACCTCGTCCGTAGACGAACAGCTCCTGCTGGAAGTAACCAGGCTGGCCGTCGCCGCCGACGAAATCGCGCAGCGTGGTGCCGCCGCGCTCGATGGCATGAGCAAGGATACGTTTGATCTCTTCGCCCAGGCGCAGGTAGCGAGCCCGCGAAATGCTCCCGGCCTCGCGGCGCGGGTCGATGCCCGCCGCAAACAGCGCCTCGGTGGCGTAGATATTGCCAACGCCGACCACCACCGCGTTATCCATGATGAAGGGTTTGACCGCCATGCTGCGCCCGCGCGACAGCTCATACAGGCGCTCACCGTCGAAGGCGCCGCCCAGCGGCTCGGGCCCCAACCTGATCAGCAGCTCATGGGCCAGCGGCTCACGACTCCAGAGCAGGGCGCCGAAACGGCGCGGATCGGTGTAGCGCAGGGCCAGGCCCGACTCCAGCTCGATATCGACATGCTCGTGCTTGGCCGCCGGCGTGCCAACCGGCACCAGACGCAGGCTGCCGGACATACCCAGATGGGCAATCAGCGTGCCGCTTTCGGCCTTGATCAGCAGGTACTTGGCGCGACGCTCGACCGCCTCGATGCGCTGGCCGGACAGACAGACATCCAGATCTTCGGGAATCGGCCAGCGCAGTCGGCGCTCGCGCACCAGGACACGACTGACACGCTGCCCCAGCAGGTGGGGTTCGATACCGCGACGGGTGGTTTCGACTTCGGGTAATTCAGGCATGACAACCAGACAGATAAACAGCAGGCCGTCACCTTAGCAGCGCCACCGACGCCTCACCAGCCCACCACTGGGCTGGCACGACGGCATCACGCGGAGCCGACACCCAGTTCGTTGAGGCTGTCCATGCAGTTCTCGAAGTCGTACTCGGAAAGTCCGACGTATTCCAGCACGGTGGGCTGCAGCACAGCCCACTCGTGGTCCTCGGCCTGCTTGCCCAGCACCCGGTGGCAGGCGCAGATGTGCTCGGCCATCTTGAGAATGGCCAGCAGGGTTTTCAGACGGGCATTGCGCGAGGAATCCTCGGTGAAGATCGCCAGCAGATTGTGATGGTTGGCGATGGCCTCGCACAGGTGCTCCGGCAGGCGCCAGGAGCGCGCGGTGAAATAGCCGACCACGGCGTGGTTGGTATTGAGCCTGTCGTTCTCCACGTCCACAACGCGGCGTTCGTCGTTGTTGCTGGCATAGGCCTCTTCCAGCACCTGCATGTAGTCGGGGAAGCGTTTGACCATCAGCGGAATGCCGCAGTTGTGGAACAGGCCCAGGGCATAGCACTCGTCGGCAGGCTGGTAGCCGATGCGCTTGGCCAGGGTCAGGCAGGTCATCGCCACATCCTGGGCGGTATCCCAGAAGCGGTTGAGGGTGACGATGGTCTCGTCGCTCATTTCGCCCTTGATCGACTGGGCATTGATCAGGTTGATCACCGTGTTGCAACCGAGCAGGTTGACCGCCTGCTGGATCGAGGCGATGCGGTTGGCCAGGCCAAAATGCGGCGAATTGACGATCTTCAGCAACGCCCCGGACAGCCCAGGATCCTGACCGATGAGCCTGGCGATGGCCTTCAGGTCGGGCTCAGGCATCAACTGCTCCATCTGCAGATCGACCATGATCTGCGGCTGGGGCGGCACGCTGATGCCATGCAGAAATTCCTGGATTTGCCCTTCGCTGAGCTCTACTGCCATGACTGTCACGCGCCAGAAGACCGAAAAGTGATCTCAAGTGTAGCCGCAAAGGCACCAGCCTAATCATGATTTATGGCAAGGGCCGGACAGGCTGTCGCTCGGCTATAATGCCGGCCTTTTTCCGGAGAGCCTGCCCCATGAGCCTGCCCAGCCTGCGCCTCAAAGCCAATGCCGATCGCCGTCTGCGCGCCGGTCACCTGTGGGTCTACAGCAACGAGATCGATGTCGCCGCCACCCCACTGGCCGGCTTCGCCCCCGGCGACCAGGCCATCCTCGAAGCGGCAGGTGGCAAGCCACTGGGCGTGGTGGCGATGAGCCCGAACAACCTGATCTGTGCCCGCCTGGTGTCGCGCGAAGTCAAACACATCCTCGACAAGTCGCTGCTGGTTCACCGCCTGAATGTCTGCCTGTCGCTGCGTGAGCGCCTGTTCGACAAGCCGTTCTACCGTTTGGTATACGGCGACTCCGACCTGCTCCCGGGCCTGGTGGTCGATCGCTTCGGCGACCACGTGGTGGTCCAGTTGGCCTCGGCGACCATGGAGCACCACAAGCACGATGTGGTCGAAGCACTGGTTCAGGTGCTCAAACCCACCGGCATCCTGCTGCGCAACGACGCCAGCTCGCGCGACGCCGAAGGCCTGCCGCGCTATGTGGACACGGCCTACGGCCAGGTGCCGGACTGGGTTGCCCTGGAAGAGAACGGGGTAAAGTTCGAGGCACCGGTGCGTGAAGGCCAGAAGACCGGCTGGTTCTACGACCACCGCATGAACCGTGCGCGCCTGGCGCCCTACGTCAAGGGCAAGCGCGTGCTCGATCTGTTCAGCTACATCGGCGGCTGGGGCGTGCAGGCCGCGGCCTTCGGTGCCAGCGAAGTGATGTGCGTGGATGCCTCGGGCTTTGCCCTGGACGGCGTCGAGCGCAACGCCGCGCTCAATGGCGTGGCCGAGAAGATGGCGTGTGTCGAAGGCGACGTGTTCGAGGCACTCAAGGAGCTCAAGGCCTCGGAAGAGCGCTTCGACGTGATCATCACCGACCCTCCTGCCTTCATCAAACGCAAGAAGGACCTGAAAAACGGCGAGGCCGCCTACCGCCGCCTCAACGAACAGGCCATGCGCCTGCTCAACAAGGACGGCATCCTGGTCAGCGCCAGCTGCTCCATGCACCTGCCCGAAGACGACCTGCAGAACATCCTGCTGACCAGCGCCCGCCACCTCGACCGCAATATCCAGTTGCTCGAGCGCGGCAGCCAGGGCCCGGACCATCCGGTACACCCGGCGATCCACGAAACGCGCTACATCAAGAGCCTGACCTGCCGCCTGCTGCCCAACAGCTGATCACGCCAGGCTGGCGGCCAGCCCGACCGCCAGCCTTTCGCGTCCGACGCACCCCGCGTAGAATCCTGGCATCCCTTGCCAACCATCCCCGGCGGGCTTGTGAGCCACGACTGAGCGAACGGCGACCCCGTTTCGTAGCCAGTCAGACGGGCAACTCCGGCCATCGTGCCGCCCCTGTTGCCCGACCCGGCTCACGCAACCCTGATACCGAACCTGATAGCCGCAGGAATCCGTCATGCCCGATTACCGCTCGAAAACCTCCACCTTCGGTCGCAACATGGCCGGCGCCCGCGCCCTGTGGCGCGCCACCGGGATGAAGGACGAAGACTTCAAGAAGCCGATCATCGCCATCGCCAACTCCTTCACCCAGTTCGTGCCCGGCCACGTGCACCTGAAGGACCTCGGCCAGCTGGTCGCCCGCGAGATCGAGAAGCACGGCGGCGTGGCCAAGGAATTCAACACCATCGCCGTCGACGACGGCATCGCCATGGGCCACGACGGCATGCTCTATTCCCTGCCGAGCCGCGAGATCATCGCCGACTCCGTGGAATACATGGTCAACGCCCACTGCGCCGACGCCATCGTCTGCATCAGCAACTGCGACAAGATCACCCCCGGCATGCTGATGGCCGCCCTGCGCCTGAACATTCCGGTGGTGTTCGTCTCCGGCGGGCCGATGGAAGCCGGCAAGACCAAGCTGGCAAGCCACGGCCTGGACCTGGTCGACGCCATGGTGGTGGCCGCCGACGACTCCTGCTCCGATGAAAAAGTCGCCGAATACGAGCGCAGCGCCTGCCCGACCTGCGGCAGCTGCTCCGGCATGTTCACCGCCAACTCGATGAACTGCCTGATGGAGGCCTTGGGCCTGGCCCTGCCGGGCAACGGTTCGACCCTGGCCACCCACGCCGACCGCGAGCAGCTGTTCCTGCGCGCCGGGCGCCTGGCCGTCGAGCTGTGCCAGCGTTACTACGGCGAGAACGACGAGTCGGTACTGCCGCGCAACGTGGCCAACTTCAAGGCATTCGAGAACGCCATGAGCCTGGACATCGCCATGGGCGGCTCGACCAACACCATCCTGCACCTGCTGGCCGCGGCCCAGGAAGGCGAAGTGCCGTTCGACCTGCGCGACATCGATCGTCTGTCGCGCAAGGTGCCGCAGCTGTGCAAGGTGGCGCCGAACATCCAGAAGTACCATATGGAAGACGTGCACCGCGCCGGCGGCATCTTCTCCATCCTCGGCGAGCTGGCCCGTGGCGGCCTGCTGCACACCGACGTGTCGACCATCCACAGCAAGACCATGGCCGACGCCATCGCCCAATGGGACATCACCCAGACCCGCGATGAGGCCGTGCACACCTTCTTCAAGGCAGGCCCGGCGGGCATCCCGACCCAGACCGCCTTCAGCCAGTCGACCCGCTGGGAAACCCTGGATGACGACCGCGCCGAAGGCTGCATCCGCTCGGTCGAGCACGCCTACTCGCAGGAAGGCGGCCTGGCCGTGCTGTACGGCAATATCGCCCTCGACGGCTGCGTGGTGAAGACCGCCGGCGTGGATGAATCCATCCATGTGTTCGAAGGCACGGCGAAAATATTCGAGAGCCAGGACAGCGCCGTGAAGGGCATCCTCGCCGATGAAGTGAAGGCCGGGGATATCGTCATCATCCGTTACGAAGGCCCGAAAGGCGGCCCGGGCATGCAGGAAATGCTCTACCCGACCTCGTACCTGAAGTCCAAGGGCCTGGGCAAGGCCTGTGCCCTGCTCACCGACGGCCGTTTCTCCGGCGGCACCTCCGGCCTGTCGATCGGTCACGCCTCGCCGGAAGCGGCGGCTGGTGGCGCCATCGGCCTGGTGCGCGAAGGCGACAAGATCCTCATCGACATCCACCAGCGCTCGATCAACCTGCTGGTGTCCGATGACGAACTGGCCAAGCGCCGCGCCGAGCAGGACAAGCGGGGCTGGAAACCGGCACAGCCGCGCCCACGCAAGGTGACCACCGCGCTGAAAGCCTACGCCCTGCTCGCCACCAGCGCCGACAAGGGCGCGGTGCGCAACAAGGCCCTGCTGGACGACTGAGTCGCCCCGCGGTGAAAAAGCCCGGCACAGCGCCGGGCTTTTTCATGGCTGGCATTTGCCTGTCTATAGTGAAGGCAATGTCCGGGAGAGCCCTTCTATGCTCCGCAGCTTGTTTATTGCCGTGATCCTGCTGCTCAGCGCCTGCCGCGAAACGCCGCATCCCCCACTGCGCATCGCCATCAACCCCTGGCCTGGCTACGAATTTCTCTACCTGGCCGAACGTCTCAAGCTGTTCGAGGCCGAGGGCGTCGAGGTACGCATTCTCCAGTTCAGCTCGCTGAATGACTCGCGCCGCGCCTTCGAGCTGGGCAAGGCCGATGGTTTCGGCGGCACCCTGATCGAAACCCTGATCGCAGCGCAGAACAGCCAACGCCGCCCCCAGGTGGTCTACCTGCCGGACTATTCCAATGGTGGCGACCTGATCGTCGCCCGGCGCGGCATCGACAGCCTCAAAGCGCTGACCGGCAAGCGCGTGGCCATCGAACCCGGCACCCTGAACGGCTACATCCTCGCCCGCGCCCTGGCGCACCGGGGCGTCGATCTGCATGCCGTCCGGCAGGTCGGCATGCCGCAGGCGGAAATGCACCGCGCTCTCGCCAATGGCGAGATCGATGCCGCCGTAACCTACGCGCCCTTCTCCGTGGACATGCTCAAGAACCCGCAGCTGCAGCCGCTCTTCAGCACCCGCGAGATTCCCGGCGAAGTACTCGACGTACTGGCCATCGACGCCAGCGTGGTGCAACAGCGCCGCGAACAGGTCGACGGCCTGCTGCGCGCCTTCAACCGTGCCCTGCTCTACAGCCGTGCCCACCCGCAAGAGGCCTACGCCATCATGGCCGCGCGCGAGGGCATCAGTGCGGAAGACTTCCGCAACGCCGCCGAGCATGATCTGAAAATGCTCGACAGCGCCGACCAGGCCGCCTTCCATGGCCCCGACCAGCGCCTGTTCAAGGCCCTGCAAGCCACCCAGCAGGTGCTGCTGGACAGCGGCGAGCTGCGCCAGCCGCAGGCGCTGGCTACGCTGATTGCACCGCAGCCCTGAGTCATGCCCATGCCGCGCAGCCGTACCCTGCCCCTCAACTGGCTGATCATGCTGCCGCTGGCCGGCGCCTGGCTGGTACTCGGTGTGCTGCTGCTGGTGTTCTCTGCGAGTACCAACCGGCATACCGGCGAGCAACTGATCCAGCAGCGCGCCGACTCGCTGATGAGCAACCTGCAGATGACCGCGGAAACCGTCGACCGCCGCCATGAGCTGCAGCGCATTATTCTCGCCATGGGCGCAGAAAGCGGCGTGCATGAATTGCTCATCGTCGCCGGCGAGCCCTTGCAGGTAGTCGCTAGCCTCGACGCCAGCGACATCGGCAAGCCCCTCAGCGCCCTCGGCGGCAGCGATACCCGGTTGATCGAGCGCAGCCTGCGCGAACATCGTCCCTTGAGTGCCAATGTCGAGGAGCACGACCAGCAACACCGCGACTTCGCCATGCCCATCCTGCTGAGCAACTCGCAACTGCTCGATCAGCTGCAGAGTCCCGGCGCCATCTACCTCGGCCTGGATACCGGCGCGCTGCAGAACGTCCAGCAGCAGCGCATCCTGCAACAGAGCGCACTGCTGATGCTCGGCACCGCCATACTCCTCGCCCTGCTGGTCGGCCTGCTGCGGCGCAAGGTGCTGGCGCCGCTCAACCAGTTGCTGCAGGCCATCGCCAGTGGCAATCCCGAGCTGCGCCTGCAGCAGGCCAGCCAGGAGGCACAGGGCGAATTTCAGGTACTGGCGCAAACGCTGTACCAGCAGTACCAACGCGAACAGCGCGACAAGGCGCGCCTGCAGAGCATCCTCGCCTCCGCGGCCGAAGGCATTCTGCTGGTCGACGGCCGCGGACTGATCAGTTACGCCAACCCCACCCTGTGCCGCCTGTTCGGCTATACCGAACAGGCCCTGCTCGGCCAGTCGGTGATGCAACTGGTCTACACCAACAGTGACCGCGAGCGCCTGCGCCAGCTACGCCACGAGTTCCGCAGCGAGGCGCCGCCCAGCCAGTTCACTGGCGAGCTGCTCGGCTGCAGCCAGAGCGGCGCCCCGCTACAACTGGCCATGACCTGCAGCCACATCCACCTGCACGATGAAGAAATCTTCACCGTCATGCTGCATGACATTGGCGAACGCAAGGAAGCCGAGCGCCTGTTGCAGCAGGCGCGCGAATCGGCGGAAAGCGCCAGCCGGGCCAAAAGCGAATTCCTCGCCACCATGAGCCATGAGATCCGCACACCGATGAACGGGGTGATCGGCATGGCTCAGGTGCTGGCCGATACGCCCCTGAACAACCAGCAGCGGGAGCTGGTCGGCACCCTGCAACACTCCGCCGAGCTGCTCCTGACCCTGCTCAACGACATCCTCGACCTGTCCAAGATCGAAGCCGGCATGCTGCGCCTGGAGCACACCGCCTGTAACTGGGAAGACATCCTCCTCGACGCCTGCAAACTGATGCAGCCACACGCCCAGAAGAAAGAGCTGCAGCTATACCTGCTGATCGATCCCGATGCGCCAGTGGCGATCCTCGGCGACCCGATCCGCCTGCGCCAGATTGTCCTCAACCTGTTGAGCAATGCCGTCAAGTTCACCCGCCAGGGCCATATCCACATCGAGCTGAGCGTCACCCGGCAGCTGACTGGCAGCGCCGGTTTCCGCCTGCGCATCCGCGACACCGGCATCGGCATGACCCAGGCACAACAGGCGCGCCTGTTCCAGCCCTTCACCCAGGCCGACTCATCGACCACCCGCGAATTCGGCGGTACCGGCCTGGGCCTGTCGATCAGCCGCAGGCTGCTGGAACTGATGCAGGGCAGCATCAGCGTCAGCAGCGCGCCGGAACAGGGCAGCTGTTTCACCCTCGACCTCACCCTGCCCTGCCAGACCCAGCAGCACACGGCATCGCCCCCCAGTCTGAGTGACAAGCGCATTCTGCTGCTCGACCCGCAGCCGCTGAGCCTGGAGATCGTGCAGAGCAGCCTGGCTCGCGAGGGCTGCATCCTGCTGTACGCCGAACAGGCCAACGACACTCTGCCGCCGCACGACCTGCTGCTGATCAGCGACCGCATCGGCGGTAGCCTGCCGCCCCAGCTGCGCAGCGAGCCACAGCTGTGGCTGTGCAGCCTGCCGCACGAGCACTGCCGCTGCCCGGTCGGCGTACGGCGCCTGCCGCAGCCGGGCAAACGCAGCGAACTGCTGCAGGCCGTGCAGCAACTGCTCGACCCGAACCAGACGACCGCTGCAGCAAGCCTATCCAACCCGACCAGCTTGCCGCAGCGCCTGCACGGCAGACTGCTGGTGGTCGAGGACACCCAGCTCAACCAGCAGGTGATCCGCGCCATGCTCGAACCCTACGGCCTGACCCTGGCGTTCGCCGACAACGGCCAGCTGGGCGTGGAAGCCTGCACCCGCGAAACCTTCGATCTGGTGCTGATGGACTGCCTGATGCCGGTGCTCGACGGCCTGGATGCCACCCGGGCGATCCGTGCCCATGAGGCCAGCCTTGGCGGCACCCGGCACCTGCCGATCATTGCCCTCACCGCCAACGCCTACAAGGAAAGTCGCCAGCGCTGCCTGGAGGCCGGCATGGATGATTTCCTCAGCAAACCGGTGATGCGCGACGAGCTGCTGAAAGTGCTACAACGCTACCTGCCCGCCACCCATGACGCGCCCACGCCCGAGGCCACCGAGGAGCCGCAGCCAATGCCCAGCCAGCCAGGACCTGTCGACTACCCTCGCATCGTGCAGATGTGCGAGCAGCTGGGCACGGCCGTGATGAGCAACCTGTTGCAGGAGTTCGCCAGACAAGCCGGCAGCATGGCCGACGAAATGTGCACGGCGATCGACGGCGCCGACTGGCCCACCGCACACCGCATGGCCCACAGCCTCAAGGGCAGCTCCGGCACCCTCGGCATGGATGCGCTGAGCCAGCAGGCGGCGGCACTGGAACAACAGCTGAAACACGCCCCCGCGCAACTGCCCCTAGAGCCGCTGCGCGAGGCGGCCCAGCAGTTGCGTGCCGGCGTCGAGCAGCACAGCCAGGCGGCGCTGGCCTGTTGCCAGGCGCAAACCTAGCAGGCTGTTGAAAAACTACCTGCTAGCGGCAATCAGACCTGGCGCTGCCAGACCTCATAGCTATGCCCCGGCGTTTCGCCTTCAGCGGCATGCTCGGTGCAAGCCGTACGCTGCCACTGCGGCCCCTCGAAAGGCGGGAACCAGGCATCGCCGGCCGGGCTGAGCGCTACCCGGGTCAGGTACAGGCGCTCGGCCAGCGGCAGTGCCTGCTCATACAGCTGCGCCCCGCCGATCAGCATCACCTCGTCGACACCCTGCTCCTGTGCCCAGGCCTGGGCGCGCTGCAACGCAGCCGGCAGTGAGGCAAAGACCTCGGCCCCCTCCAGCTGCAGGCCGGCCTGGCGGCTGACCACAAGGTTGAGCCGGCCCGGCAGCGGCCGGCCCAGCGAGTCCCAGGTCTTGCGGCCCATCACCACCGGCTTGCCCAGGGTTCTGGCCTTGAAGTACTTGAGATCACCCGGCAGACGCCAGGGCAACTGATTGTCCACGCCGATCACGCGGTTATCGCCCATGGCGGCGATCAGGCACAGCGGCAGACTCATACCGCCACCGGCGCCTTGATATGCGGATGCGACTGGTAGCCGACCAGCTCGAAGTCCTCGAAGCGGAAGGCCAGCAGGTCCTTGACCGCCGGATTGAGCTTCATCACCGGCAACGGCAACGGCTCGCGCGACAGCTGCAGGTCGGTCTGCTCGATGTGATTGGCATACAGGTGGCAGTCGCCGCCGGTCCAGATGAACTCGCCGGGTTCAAGATCGCAGACCTGCGCCACCATCAGGGTCAGCAGGGCATAGCTGGCGATGTTGAACGGCACGCCGAGGAAGATGTCGGCCGAGCGCTGGTACAGCTGGCAGCTGAGCTTGCCGTCGGCGACATAGAACTGGAACAGCGCATGGCACGGCGGCAGGGCCATCTGGTCCACCAGCGCCGGGTTCCAGGCCGAAACGATCAGGCGGCGCGAGTCCGGGTTCTTCTTGATCATCTCGATCAGTTTGCTGATCTGGTCGATCGACTCGCCGTTCGGCGCCGGCCAGCTGCGCCACTGGTAGCCGTACACCGGGCCAAGGTTGCCGTTCTCATCGGCCCACTCGTCCCAGATGCTGACGCCGTTGTCCTTCAGGTACTGGATATTGGTGTCGCCCTGCAGGAACCACAGCAGCTCGTGGATGATGGATTTCAGGTGGCACTTCTTGGTGGTGACGATGGGGAAGCCATCGGCCAGGTTGAAGCGCATCTGGTAGCCGAACACGCTGTAGGTGCCGGTGCCGGTGCGGTCACTCTTGAAGGTGCCGTGCTCGCGCACATGGCGCATCAGATCGAGGTACTGTTTCATCAGACGGCTCCCTGCGCCGCTTGGCGACGGTAAGCGAAAACGATCAGAGCAATGCCGACAATCACCATCGGCAGGCTCAGCAACTGGCCCATGGTCAGCCAGCCGAAGGCCAGGTAACCCAGCTGGGCATCCGGCACGCGGACAAATTCGGCAATGATGCGGAAACAGCCGTAGCTGAGGGCGAACACGCCGGACACCGCCATGGTCGGCCGCGGCTTGCGGGTATACAGCCAGAGGATGAGGAACAGCGCCACGCCCTCCATGGCGAACTGGTACAGCTGCGACGGATGGCGCGGCAGCTGAGCCGGATCGGTGGGGAAGACCATCGCCCAGGGCACATCGGTGGCCTTGCCCCACAGCTCGGCGTTGATGAAGTTGCCCAAGCGGCCGGCGCCCAGACCGATCGGCACCAGCGGGGCGATAAAGTCCATCAGCTCGAAGAAGGTCTTGTCGTTGCGCTTGCCGAACCACCAGGTGGCCAGCATCACGCCGATAAAGCCGCCATGGAAGGACATGCCGCCCTCCCACACCTTGAACAGCGACAGTGGATCGGCGAGGAAATGCCCGAAGTTGTAGAACAGCACATAGCCGAAGCGGCCACCGAGAATGATCCCCATCGCGACCCAGAACACCAGATCGGACAGTTTGTCCTTGCTCCAGGCCGGATCGAACGCCTTCAGCCGGCTGCTGGCCAGCAGCCAGGCGCCACCAATGCCGACCAGATACATCAGGCCGTACCAGTGGATTTTCAGCGGTCCGAGGGCAATGGCCACCGGGTCAATCTGCGGATAAGCCAGCATCACAACTCCTTAGACGAGAAAGCTCAGGCCCACGCTGAGCAGCAGCAGGGCAAACAGACGCTTGAGCAGGCGCGGCGGCAGGCGGTGAGCCAGGCGCGCACCAAAGCGGGCAAAAAACATCGAGGTCAGGGCAATCCCGACCATCGCCGGCACATACACATAGCCCAGGCTCCAGGCCGGAAGCCCCGGCTGACCCCAGCCGATCACCAGGAAACTCAGGGCACTGGCGATGGCAATGGGCAGGCCGCAGGCCGATGAGGTCGCCACGGCCTGCTGCATCGGCACGCTACGCCAGGTCAGGAAGGGCACAGTCAGCGAACCGCCACCGATGCCGAAGATGGCCGACGCCCAGCCGATCACGCCGCCGGCGGCCACCAGCCCCGGTTTACCCGGCACGCCGCGCGCGGCCTTGGGTTTCAGGTCCAGGGCCATCTGCACGGCGATGATGATGGCGAACACGCCGATGATCTTCTGCAGCAACGGCCCCTGAATACTGGCCGCCGTCAGCGCACCAAAGCCGGCGCCGAGCAGAATGCCCACGGCCATCCAGGTGAAGATCGGCCACAGCACCGCGCCCTTGCGCTGGTGCTCCAGCACCGAGTTGATCGAGGTGAAGATGATGGTCGCCAGGGAAGTACCGACCGCCATGTGGGTGAGCACCTCCGGAGCAAAGCCCTGGGCCGCGAAGCTGAACACCAGCACCGGCACGATGATCAGGCCGCCGCCCACGCCGAACAGCCCGGCCAGAACGCCAGCGGCCGCACCGAGCAGCATGTAGAGCGCAAATTCCATGAGGTCCCCCAGACAAAGGCGCATGGTAACGGATGCCCCGCCGGCCCTCCACCCGCGCCGATGGATGCAGTAGTCTGAGTGCTCATTCCGAACGAGCCCTGCCATGTGCCTGATCGTCTTTGCCTGGCGCCCCGGCCACGCCCTGCCCCTGCTGGTGGCCGCCAACCGCGACGAGTTCTATGCCCGCCCGGCCGCCGCACTGGCGCCCTGGGACGATGTGCCCGGCCTGGTGGCCGGCCGTGACCTGCAGGCCGGCGGCACCTGGCTGGGCCTCGGCGCCAACGGGCGCTTCGCCGCCCTGACCAATATCCGCGATCCACGTCAACCGCTGGGCAGTGCCTCGCGCGGCGAGCTGCCGGCGCGTTTTCTCGCCAGCACGCAAAGCCCTGCTGAGTTCATGGCCGAGTTGCAGCCGCAGCTGCACCAGTTCAGCGGTTTCAACCTGCTGCTCGGCGACGGCCGGCAACTGTGGCACCTCAATCCGCGCGAAACCCAGCCGCGTCAGCTCGGCGAAGGCATCTACGGTCTGTCCAACGCCACCCTCGATACGCCCTGGCCAAAGCTGCTGCGTGCCCGCCAGGGCCTGCAGCAGGCACTGCACGACGCCGATGACGAGCGCCTGTTTGCCGTGCTGGCCGACCCGCAACCGGCGGCCGACGAGCACCTGCCGGATACCGGTGTCGGCCGCGAGACCGAGCGCCTGCTGTCCAGCGTATTCATCCGCAGCGCCACCTACGGCACCCGCGCCAGCACCCTGGTACGGATATGGGAGGATGGCAGCCGGAGCATTCACGAACGCCGCTTTGGCCCGCATGGCGAGCCGCTGGGGGAGACGCGGTTAGAACTGCGGTAGGTCGAGGCGAAACAGGCGCGAGCGCTGCTGGCGGTCATCCGGGTCATTGACCAGGCGCAGGCTGCCATCGGCAAGCATCACCAGCCCTTCGATCTTGGCCTGTCCGGCCAGAGGCCACTGCTGGCTCACCTTGCCGGCATCCAGGCAACCGATCACCGAACCGGCGCAGGCACCGTCGTGGTAGCTCGATGTGGTGTCCTCGGCGGCGGCGGAAAACAGCAGACGACCCTGCCGGTCCAGACACAGATCGGTGAGGCTCAGCGACACGCCCTGCCAGTCGCCCAGCTCGACCGGCTGCACAGCAAACAGCGCAGCGGCCGATAGCCCGCCCTGGTGCAGTCCGTCCAATACCCGTGACAG
Source organism: Pseudomonas fluvialis (assembly GCF_014207935.1). GTDB lineage: Bacteria > Pseudomonadota > Gammaproteobacteria > Pseudomonadales > Pseudomonadaceae > Aquipseudomonas > Aquipseudomonas fluvialis_A. Next base: position 655,348 of record NZ_JACHLL010000001.1, read on the forward strand.
GTCCAGACTGATCAGGGCATTGACCCCGCCCCGACCATTGCCGCGTTGCGCCCTGCCCCTGCACCACCGCACCTTCCAGATTGAGCTCAGGCAGCTGCGCCGCCAGCGCGCCATATAGCTCACTGAGATCAATCACGCGGGTCTGCTCGCCGTCGACCAGCACCGCCCGGCAGCGCTGCGCGGTGGAACCGGAACCAAGCGCCAGCAGGCGCCCGCCCGGCAGCACGCAGAGCATTTCGAAGTCGGGTTTCAGGCGTTTGCGCTCCGCCGGCTCCTGCGGCAACTCGCCCGCTAGCAGGGGCCGCTGATCGATAAAGCCACCCGTCAGGCTGTAGCGCTGCAGCAGCAATTCGTCGTCGCCCAGCACATACAGCCGCTCATCCAGCGCCACCAGTGCGCTGGCAGCCGCCAGACGCAGGGTCGCCAGTTCCTGCAGTGGCAGGGGGGATGTCACGCCTGGATGGTCGCGGCCGGGTTGATCACCCGGCCCAGGCCAAGGTTACGCAGGGCCAGGTGCAGCGAGCTATGGATCACCTGCGGACTGTCCATACGCAGCAGTTGCGCCAGCAGCTCCTGCGCCTTGCTCAGGCTGAGCTGACGCAGCAGCCACTTCACCTTGGGCAGGTTGGTGGCGTTCATCGACAGCGAGTCGAAGCCCATGGCCATCAGAATCACCGCCGCCGCGGGATCACCGGCCATCTCGCCGCAGATGCTCACCGGCTTGCCTTCGGCATGGGCGCCGTCGACCACCAGTTTCAGCGCGTGCAGCACGGCCGGATGGAGGAAGTCGTAGAGGTCGGCGACCCGCGGGTTGTTGCGGTCCACCGCCAGCAGGTACTGGGTCAGGTCGTTGGAGCCGACCGAGAGGAAATCGACCTGGCGGGCCAGTTCGCGCACCTGATACACGGCGGCGGGAATCTCGATCATCACCCCGACCGGCGGCATGGGGATGTCCACGCCCTCGTCGCGCACCTCGCCCCAGGCACGGTGAATCAGGTGCAGCGACTCTTCCAGCTCCTGCAGACCGGAGATCATCGGCAGCAGGATGCGCAGGTTGTTCAGGCCCTCACTGGCCTTGAGCATGGCGCGCACCTGCACCAGGAAGATTTCCGGGTGATCGAGGGTGATACGGATGCCGCGCCAGCCGAGGAAGGGGTTCTCTTCCTTGATCGGGAAGTACGGCAGCGCCTTGTCGCCGCCAATGTCGAGAGTCCGCATGGTCACCGGCAGCGGGTGGAAGGCCGCCAGTTGACCCCGGTAGTTCTGCATCTGTTCCTTTTCGCTGGGGAAGCGCTCGTTGATCATGAACGGCACTTCCGTGCGGTACAGGCCGACGCCCTCGGCGCCGCGCTCCTGGGCACGGGTCACGTCGGCCAGCAGGCCGGTGTTGACCCACAGCGGCACGCGGTGACCGTCCAGAGTCTCGCAGGGCAGGCCGCGCAGGGCGTCGAGGCCCTTGACCAGCTGGCGCTCTTCCTCGACCACGGCACGGTACTGTTTGCACAGCTCGGCCGAAGGGTTGGTGAAGACCTCGCCGTGGTAGCCGTCGACGATCATGGCAATGCCGTCGACCTTGGAATACGGCAGGTCGACCGCGCCCATCACCGTGGGAATGCCCATGGCGCGGGCCAGGATGGCCACGTGCGAGTTGCCCGAACCCTGCACCGAAACCAGGCCGACCAGCTTGCCGGCCGGCACCTCGCCCAGCATCGCAGGCGACAGTTCCTCGGCCACCAGAATGGTGTTGTCCGGATAGGTCAGCTGCTGTTTGCGCTCTTCCTGCAGGTAGGCGAGCAGGCGCCGACCGAGGTCGCGCACATCCGAGGCGCGCTCGCGCAGGTAGGCGTCGTCCATCAGCTCGAAGCGGGCGACATGGGCGTTGACCACCTGGCGCAGGGCGCCCTGGGCCCACTGCCCGGTCTTGATGATGGCGCGCACTTCGCCACCGAGGGCGGCGTCTTCCAGCATCATCAGGTAAACATCAAACAGGGCGCGCTCTTCCTTGCGCAGCTGCTTGGCCAGCTTGGCCGACAGCTCCTGCATGTCCTCGCGTACCCATTCCAGGGCCTTGCCGAACAGCTCCATCTCGGCGTCGATATCGTCGACGCTCTTGTCCGGCACCACATCCAGATCGGCCGGCGGCAGCATGACCACCGCGGAACCGACCGCGGCGCCCGGCGAACCGGCCACCCCGACGAACTTGGCTTCCTGAATGCCCTTGCCCTGCTTGCCCAGGCCACGGATCGAACCGGTGGCCTCGGCATGGGCGATAACCCCGGCGAGCTGGGCACTCATGGTGACCAGGAAGGCTTCCTCGCCCTCGTCGAACTGGCGGCGCTCCTTCTGCTGCACCACCAGCACGCCCATCACCCGACGATGGTGGATGATCGGCGCGCCGAGGAAGGAGGCATAGCGTTCCTCACCGGTCTCGGCGAAGTAGCGATAACGCGGGTGACTGGCCGCATCTTCGAGGTTGAGCGGCTCCTCGCGGCTGCCCACCAGGCCCACCAGGCCCTCGTTGGGCGCCATGCTGACCTTGCCGATGGAGCGTTTGTTCAGACCCTCGGTGGCCATCAGCACGAAGCGATTGCTTTCCGGGTCGAGCAGATACACCGAGCAGACCTGGCTGCCCATGGACTCTTTCACGCGCTGCACGATGATGCCCAGCGCCGCCTTGAGGTCCTTGGCGGCGTTGACTTCCTGCACGATCTTGCGCAGCGTGTTGAGCATGGTCAGGGCCGTATCTCCCGTGTTATTCGCGCACTAGTTATTCACGTACCAGCAGGCGCGGAGCCAATTCCTTGAGGGCGCGGCGATAAACCTCGCGCTTGAACGTCACCACCTGATTCAGCGGATACCAGTAGCTGACCCAGCGCCAGCCGTCGAACTCCGGCTTGCCGGTCACATCCATCCGCACACGGTCCTCGGCGCCGGTCAGGCGCAACAGAAACCATTTCTGCTTCTGGCCAATACACAGCGGCTGCGAGTGGGTGCGCACCAGACGCTGCGGCAGACGATACCGCAACCAGCCACGGGTGCAGGCGAGGATCTTCACATCCTCAGGCTCCAGACCCACTTCTTCGTTCAACTCGCGGAACAGCGCCTCTTCCGGCGTCTCTCGCGGGTTGATGCCCCCCTGGGGAAACTGCCAGGCATCCTGATTGATGCGGCGTGCCCACATGACCTGCCCGGCATCATTGGAAAGGATGATGCCGACATTGGGGCGAAAACCATCGGAATCAATCACGGCAGGCACCTCAAAACACATATGCAAGGCATTGTTCCACAAAGCCCGCTGCCGCAGCAATGCAGGCTCCAGCGGCGGCGTGGCAAGCCCGCAAGGCCCCGCCGGAACGGGCATCGCCAGTGCTTTTGCCTTATCCTGTGCGCCTCGTTTTTTCCACAAAGGTTAACCAACGTGCGCCTGGCCCTCTTCGATCTCGACAACACCCTGCTCGCCGGTGACAGCGACCACAGCTGGGGCGAATTCCTCTGCCAGCGCGGCCTGGTCGATGCCGCCGAGTACCAGGCGCGCAACGATGCCTTCTATGCCGACTACTGCGCCGGCAAGCTGGATGTGGTGGCCTACCAGAACTTCAGCCAGGCCATTCTCGGCCGCACGGACATGGCCCGGCTGGCGCAATGGCACCACGAGTTCATGGCCGAGGTGATCGAGCCCATCATCCTGGCCAAGGGCGAAGCCCTGCTCGCCGAGCACCGCGACGCGGGTGACAAGCTGGTGATCATCACCGCCACCAACCGCTTCGTCACCGGCCCCATCGCCGAGCGCCTGGGCGTGGACACCCTGCTGGCCACCGAGTGCGGCATGCAGGATGGCCGCTACACCGGACAGATCACCGGCACTCCCTGCTATCAGGATGGCAAGGTCACGCGCCTGAACCAGTGGCTGGCCGAGACGGGCCTCAGCCTGGAAGGCAGCTACTTCTACAGCGACTCGCGCAACGACCTGCCGCTGCTGCAGGTGGCCGCCAACCCGGTGGCGGTGGACCCAGATGACGTCCTGCGCGGCATCGCCAACGAACGCGGCTGGCCAGTGATCAGCCTGCGCTGAAACGCAAACGGGACGCTCAAGGCGCCCCGTTTCTTTATACGGCCCACCCTCAGATCGGCTTGATCACCATCAGGAAGAAAATCGCGACGAAGGCAATAAAGGCCGGCCATCCCAGGGCGAACCAGATCGCCATATAGCGCCCGGCCTTCGGCGAGATCGGCTGCCCGCTGGCCAGTGCCTCGGCCGCCAGATCACGCACGCGGATCTGCAGCCACACCACCGGCAGCCAGCACAGTCCGGCCAGCACGAACAATCCCAGGCTCAACAGCAGCCAGTACTGGTTCAGCGGCCAACCGGCCAGGTGCGCCAGGGCCAGGCCGCTGAGCGGCTGGAACACCGCCGTGGTGGCGATGAACAGCCAGTCGGCGGCCACCAGATGACGGAACGTCGTGGCAATCACCTGCACCTCACCACTGCGCCAGGCACGCAGCGCGTAGTAGGCCGAGCCCAGGCCGGTGCCGAACAGCAGGGTCGACGAGAGGATATGCAGGGTTTTCAGCAGCAGATACAGCGTCATCGACGCTCCTTGTCAGGCAGCGGGGTCAGCCACAGCAGCCACAGACTGAGCAGCAGCACGGCGGCATTCTTGCCAACCGCCATGTACGGGTCGAACCAGTAGTGCGGCAACAGCACGCTGATCAGCAGGCTGTAGCCCAGCATCAGGGCGATCTGCGCCTGCAGCGCACGGCGCCGCCAGCGCGAACGCAGCAGAGCCAGGCCGAGCAGACCGTCGCACAGCGCGCCGCCGATCACCGCCAGCGCCGCCGGCCAGCCAGTCACGCCAGCCTCGGCCATGATGCGCAGCCCCCAGTCATAGCCAGGGCCCAGGCAGACCAGCGCCGTACCCAGCCAGATCAGTAGCAGCACTATCAGCAGCACCGGCTGCAGCGCCTGACTGATGCTCTGCACCGCCACCGGCCAGTCCTGCACACGAGCCTCCAGCGGCGCGACACGATAGCCACAGGCCTGCTCCAGTGGCGCACCGCTGCCCAGGTTGTCGCGTCCGGCCAGGCGCCAGGTCTGCCGGTTCAGCGCCTGCCACCCGCACCACTCACCAAGCTTGGCCAGCGGCCAACTTAGCCAACCCGGCAATGCCCAGTATCGTGCCGGCGCCCAACCCTGAGCAGCCCGCAAGCGATCAAGCAGCTCGCCCTGGGTCAGCACCTGCGGCCCGACCAGCGGGAGCACGCAGGGCTGCGCCGGCCATTGCCTCAGTAGCGCCAATACGGCCGCGCACAGGTCATCGACATGCAATGGCTGCAGGCGTGCCCGGTTATTCAGCAAGGGAATCAGCGGCCACGGCGACAGCCGCTGCAACCAGCCGCTGCTGGTACCTCCCGGCCCCAGCACCAGCGACGGACGCAGCACCACGGCAGGAACGCCCAGACCTAGCAGATGCCCATCCGCCTCGGCCTTGCTGGCAAGAAATGCCACATCGGGATGATCGCCCGCTCCCAGAGCGGAGACCTGCAGCACCCGTACGCCGTGCTGCACAGCCTCATCGAACAGCGCACAGGTGGCGCGCCCTTGCAGAGACTGCATGGCAGCCTGATCAGCAGACAACTCGCCGGCCGCATTGATCAGCACATCGACGCCCGCCGGCCAGTCGAAGGTCCGAGGCTCATCGGTCAGCGTCAGCAGATCGAGCGGCAGCCACTCTACGCCAGGCAAAGCCAGCTCTGGCGGACGCCGGCTGCTGGCCAGCACTTGGTGGCCGGCAGCCGTCAGCGCAGTCAGCAGGTGGCGGCCAAGAAAACCGCTGGCGCCGACCAGAAAGACCCGCATATCAGACCGGCTTGGCGCCCATCAGGCCCATGATGGCCAGCAGCAGCACGATGTATTGCAGGGCGTAGGCCGCCGTCATCATCAGCAGGCGCGGCGGCGCCGGAGTTTCACCGAGCGCTTCCCAGGCGGCCAGGCGACCGCGCAGCAGCACGGCCATCACCATCAGCATGACAAACAGCACGCTGCTGGCCAGCAGCCAAGTCTGGCCCAGCGGAATGCCAGCCAGGTGCGCCAGCCACCAGCCGCTGACCGGCAGGCTCAGCGCCAGCAGGCCCAGCGCCGGCAGGCTGTAGCAACGGGTCACGCGCAGCTTGCGCGCCAGCATGGCGGCATCGCCACTGCGGTAGGCCTTAAACAGCATGAACACATGCGCCAGCATGCCCAGCAGCAGCAACAGGGCAGGCAGGCTGTGCGCCGCCTTGATCAGGGTGTAGTACTCCACATTTATCTCCTTAGCCGAGGAACAGTTTGTAGGCCGGGTTATCGGTTTCGTCCCAGTACGGGTAGCCGATGGCATCCAGCGCGGATGGAATCAGGTGACGCTCGTCGTGCGGGACCTGCAACGCGGCCAGCACGCGACCGTCGGCGGCGCCGTGGTTGCGGTAGTGGAACATCGAGATATTCCAGCGCCCGCCCAGCTTGGTCAGGAAGTTGAACAGCGCGCCCGGCCGCTCGGGGAACTCGAAGCGGAACACGCACTCGTCCGGCACCGCCGCCGCATGGCCACCGACCATGTGGCGGATATGCAGCTTGGCCAGCTCGTTGTCGGTCAGGTCGAGCACCGGGAAGCCCTTGTCGCGCAGGCCCTGCACCAGCGCCGCACGCGGGTCGTTTTCCGGGTGGGTCTGTACGCCGACGAAGATGTGCGCCTCACCGTCGGTGTGGTAGCGGTAGTTGAACTCGGTGATCTGGCGCTTGCCGATGGCCTCGCAGAAGGTCTTGAAGCTACCCGGCTGCTCGGGAATGGTCACGGCAATGATCGCCTCACGCTTCTCGCCCAGCTCGGCGCGCTCAGCCACATGGCGCAGGCGGTCGAAGTTGATGTTGGCACCCGAGTCGATGCCCACCAGCACCTTGCCCTGCACGCCCTCGCGCTCGACGTACTTCTTGATCCCGGCCACCGACAGCGCGCCGGCCGGCTCGGTGATCGAGCGGGTGTCGTCGTAGATGTCCTTGATCGCCGCGCAGATCTCGTCGGTGCTGACGGTGATCACCTCGTCGACATAGTGCCGGCAGACGTCGAAGGTGTGCACGCCGATCTGCGCCACCGCCACGCCGTCGGCGAACAGCCCGACGCTCGGCAGCACCACACGCTCGCCGGCAGCCATGGCGGCCTGCAGGCAATTGGAGTCATCCGGCTCGACACCGATCACGCGGATCTCCGGGCGCAGGTATTTGACGTACGCGGCGATGCCGGCAATCAGACCGCCGCCACCCACCGGCACGAAGATGGCATCCAGCTGACCCGGCTGCTGGCTGAGGATTTCCATGGCAACGGTGCCTTGGCCGGCGATCACCAGCGGATCGTCGTAGGGGTGGATATAGCTGTAGCCCTTCTCCTCCACCAGCTTGAGCGAGTGTGCCAGCGCCTCGGGGAAGGCATCGCCATGCAGCACCACCTTGCCACCGCGCGAACGCACGCCCTGTACCTTCAATTCAGGTGTCGTACGCGGCATCACGATGGTCGCCTTCACCCCCAGGTGCTTGGCGGCCAGCGCCAGACCCTGGGCATGGTTGCCGGCCGAGGCCGTGACCACACCACGCTCCAGCTCTTCCGGGTTCAACTGGGCCAGCTTGTTGTAGGCGCCGCGAATCTTGAACGAGTACACCGGCTGCAGATCTTCGCGTTTCAGCAGAATCTGGTTGCCAGTGCGCTCGGAGAGCTGACGGGCAGGCTGCAGGGGCGTTTCCACGGCGACGTCGTAGACGCGCGAGGTGAGGATCTTCTTCACGTACTGTTCGAGCATTGCGGCAGTTCACTGGCTGGCGGCGGAATGCGCCAGTCTACCCAGCAGAACCGCGCCCGACCACAGACAATGCGGGGTTTTAGCCAGGCAAAGCGGCTATAATCGCCGCCCGGTTTTCCATTTTCTTGCGCGGTGCAGCATGACCCAGGATCAACTCAAGCAGGCCGTGGCCCAGGCAGCCATGGATTTCATCCGCCCCAAGCTCAGCGAAAAGAGCGTGGTCGGCGTCGGCACCGGCTCCACCGCCAATTTTTTCATCGACGCCCTGGCCCAGCACAAGATGGACTTCGACGGCGCCGTGGCCAGCTCCGAAGCCACCGCCGCGCGCCTGAAAGCCCATGGCATTCCGGTGTATGACCTCAACAGCGTCAGCGACCTGGAGTTCTACGTCGACGGCGCCGACGAGAGCGACGAGCACCTGCACCTGATCAAGGGCGGCGGCGCCGCCCTGACTCGCGAGAAGATCGTGGCTGCCGTGGCGCAGACCTTCATCTGCATCGCCGACGAGAGCAAGCTGGTGCCGGTACTGGGCGCCTTCCCACTGCCGGTGGAAGTCATCCCCATGGCCCGCAGCCATGTCGCCCGCCAGCTGGTGAAACTGGGCGGCGACCCGGTCTACCGCGAGGGCGTGATGACCGACAACGGCAACATCATCCTCGACGTGTTCAACCTGGAAATCCTCGACCCGGTGGCACTGGAGCGTGACATCAACGCCATCGTCGGCGTGGTCACCAACGGCCTGTTCGCCGCCCGCCCGGCCGACCTGCTGCTGCTCGGCACCAAGGACGGCGTGAAGACCCTCAAGCGCGACTGAGCGCTGAGGCGGCCCGAACCGGGCTACCCAGTTGGAATTGAAAAGGCCGGCTATTCGCCGGCCTTTTTCGTGAAGCGGTAGAACAGGTTCGGCTCGCTGACCAAATACAGCTCGCCGGCATCGTCCATCGCCAGCCCCTCGGCCTGGGGCACGCTGCGGGCGAGGCCGTGCATACCGCGCAGCAGCGACAGGGTGCTGATCGGCCGGCCATCGACATCCAGCTCGACCACCAGCCGCGACTCATCGGACAGCGCCAGCAGGTGGCCGCTGCGCTCATCGAACTGCAGGCTGGACAGGTCGCGCACGAACAGCCGGCGATCGCGCTTGAGGTCGTCAGCCACCTGCAGGTTCAGGCGCTGCTCGGCACTGGGGAAACCGGTGATTTCGAGGATGCGCAGCGGGTCGCGCTCCTTGGCGACAAACAGGCGCCGGCCCTGGCTGTCGTAGGCCAGCCCCTCGAAACCCTTGTTGCCGTTGAGCCCCAGGCCGAGTGAGAGCTGCTCGCTGTCGGCCGCATCCAGCCAGCGCGTGCGCTCATCGACGTGCACCTTGAACAGGCGCTGAGCACGTTCGTCGCTGATCACATAGGTCCCCGGGCCGATGTATTCCACCGCCTCGGCATCGCCAAAGCCAACCAGCGGAATGCGCCGCAGCACCTTCCCATCCAGCGACAGCTCGATCAGCTCGGCCTTCTGGTTGGTCACGCTGAACAGGCTGCGCCGATCCGGGTCGTAGGTCAGCGCCGAGACATCGTCTTCCAGGCCGGCAATCGGTTGCGCCTCGATCACCACCTGATAGTCCGGCAGCCACAGCGAGCGCTCACGCCACTCGGCGGCGTGGCGCCATTCTTGCACTGCAAACCAACCGCGCTCGAATACGCGCCACTGCTGGCCCGCCCACAACAATGGCAGCAACACCAGCAACAGGCCGGCAATCAGCACGGCACGAGACTTGGACAGCAACGGCATGGTTCCACACTCCCTGAATCAGCCCGGCATGATTACCACAGCCAGCTGAACGGCAGCTGAATGGTGTGTGACCAAAGGTACCAAAGGCCAGGAGCCTGATGAGCATGTCACTGTTACCGGAACAGCGCGCCTTCACTACCCTGCACACCGTCACCCTGGCGACCCAGATGCTCGGACGTACCGGCATTGCCAGCGAACGCCTGCTGGAGGGCAGCGGCATCCGCCCGGATGAACTGGACAACCCTGCGCGGCTGATCTGCCACGCTCAGGAGCTGCAGGTACTGGCCAATGCCCTGAACTGCACACGCGACCCGGCCCTCGGCCTGCTGCTCGGCCAGCGCATGCATGTCTCGGCCTACGGCATGCTCGGCTACACCCTGCTGGCCAGCCCGACCCTGGGCGATGCCCTGCAGCTGGCCATCGACCATCCGGCACTGCTCGGCAGCTACTTCCAGCTCGCCCTGCAGCACGAAGACGACGAAGTACGACTGGTTGCCAGCGGCTACCGCTACGCCCCGGAGCTGACGGTGTTCAACACCGAGCTGTGCCTGGCCTCGCTGCTCACCGTGATTCAGGACCTGCTCGGCGAGGCCGCGCGGCCACGGCGCCTGCTGCTGAACTACCGGCCGCCACTGTATGCCGCCAGCTACAGCGAAAAGCTCGGCTGCCCGGTGGAGTTCGGCGCGGGTTGCAATGCCCTGTGCTTCAACCCTTCACTGCTCAAGCGCGCCCTGCCCCTGGCCGACCCGGTGAGTTTTCAGCATGGCCTGCAGCAATGCCTGCAGCAGGAAGCCCAGTTTCATAACCGCCAGGACCTGCGCGAGCTGATCCGCCAGCAGCTGGCCAGCGACATCAGCCAGTGCACCAGCCTGGAGCGCGTGGCCGCGCGCCTGCACCGTTCGGCCCGCACCCTGCGCCGCCATCTGCAGCAGCTCAACACCAGCTTCCAGCACCTGCTCGATGAGGTGCGTTACGACAAGGCCCGCCAGTTGCTGTTGCACACCGACCTGCCGATCTACCTGATCGCCGAACAGCTCGGCTATAGCGAGACGGCCAGCTTCCGCCATGCCTTCCTGCGCTGGAGCGGGCTGACGCCAAGCAACTTCAGGCGTTGAGACATTCAGACGTTGAGGCGCTGCGCCCCTGAACCGCTGCGACGACCCGCCGCAGCGCCGCGCGCACTTCCATGATCCGGCGCAAGGTTTGCCGCCAGCACCCTGCCTAGACTCGCGACACTTGTCTGTGCGGAGTGCTGCCCCATGAATTTCGATGTCGCCATCATCGGCGCCGGTCCGGCCGGCCTGTGCCTGGCCCGCGCGCTGTCCGGCCACGGTCTGTCCATCGCTCTGATCGAGCGCCAGAGCGAAAGCAGCCTGCGCGAAGCGGAATTCGACGGCCGCGAAATCGCCCTCACCCACGCCTCCCAGCACCTGCTGGAACAACTCGGCCTGTGGCAGCGCCTACCCGCCGAGGAGGTTGCCGTTCTGCGCGATGCCCAAGTGCTCAATGGCCCCTCGCTGTTCGCCCTGAAGATCAACGCCGAACAGGCCGGCGCCGAACGCCTCGGCCATCTGGTGGCCAACCAGGCCATCCGCCGCGCCGCCTATGCCGCCGTCAGCCAGTGCGCCGACGTGCAGCTGCTGGGCGAAACCCAGGTCCGCGCCATTCGCCACAGCCCAGCTCAGGTGGAAATCGAGCTGGGCGATGGCCGCCTGCTGCACAGCCGCCTGCTGGTGGCCGCCGACAGCCGCTTTTCGGAAACCCGCCGCCTGCTGGGCATCGGCGCGCAGCTCAAGGATTTCGGCAAGACCATGCTGGTCTGCCGCATGCAGCATGAACAGGACCACCAGCAGGTGGCCTGGGAATGGTTCGGCTACGGCCAGACCCTGGCCCTGCTGCCGCTCAATGGTCGCTGCTCGTCGGTGGTACTGACCCTGCCGCCACGCGACATCGAACGCCTCAAGGCACTGGACGACGACGCCTTTGCCCGCGAGATGGAGCAGCGCTTCGACCGGCGCCTCGGCGCCATGCAGCTGGTCAGCAGCCGGCATGCCTATCCGCTGGTCGGCGCCTATGCCCAGCGCCTGATCGGACCGCGCTGCGCGCTGATCGGCGATGCCGCCGTGGGCATGCACCCGGTCACCGCCCACGGCTTCAACTTCGGCCTGGGCAGCGTGCAGCGCCTGGCCGACGCCGTGCTGGCAGCCCACGGCAAGGGCCGTGATATTGGTGCGGCCGGCGTGCTGGAGCGTTACCAGCGCCAGCACCGCCTGGCGACCTGGCCGCTGTACCAGGCCACCAACCTGCTGGTCGGCCTGTATACCGACGACCGCCTGCCCGTGCGCCTGCTGCGCGGCGCCGGCCTGCGCGTGGCTCAGGGCTTGCTGCCGCTGAAGAAGGGCATTGCCCGGCATCTGACCGCAGGCGCCTGAGTCGAACGACTCACGAGAGGTTCGGCGCTCGGTGGACGTTGAGCACGGCGACGTCCGCCTGCATTGCTGGGCTTCCTCGCCTAGCGCCTCAACCCGACCTACCCGCCAACTTGGCCACATCTATCTCCTTTTGTCCGCATCTATCGTTTTTCCCGCTCCAGCGCGCTGACAGAATCGGGAAAGCCTCGCCGACTTTCTTGGCGCAAGAATAAAAACCAATAAATACAATTGGTTAGGGAGCAATAGCGGATGAGCAGCGCGATTTCGATCGAATCCCTGAGCATGGAGTACGGCACTCCCGGCAGCGGCCACAAGGCGCTGGATGACGTCTCGCTGGAAATCCGCGACAACGAATTCTTTACCCTGCTGGGCCCCTCGGGTTGCGGCAAGACCACGCTGCTACGGCTGATCGCCGGTTTCGAGCAGCCCAGCGCCGGCATCATCCGCCTGTATGGCGAGCCCATGCAGGACCTGCCGCCGTTCCGCCGCCCGGTCAACACCGTGTTCCAGAGCTACGCCCTGTTCCCGCACATGACGGTGGCGCAGAACATCGGCTTCGGCCTGGAGATGCAGGGCAAACCCAAGGCCGAGATCGCCGCCACCGTCGAGCGCATGCTGGCGCTGGTCAAGCTGCCCCATGTAGCCGAGCGCCGCGCCGATCAGCTTTCCGGCGGCCAGCAACAGCGCATTGCCCTGGCCCGCGCGCTGGCCAGCCGGCCCAAGGTGTTGCTGCTGGACGAGTCGCTGTCGGCGCTGGACATGAAACTGCGCAAGGACATGCAGATCGAGCTCAAGCGTCTGCAGGCCGAGACCGGCATCACCTTCATCTTCGTCACCCACGATCAGGAAGAAGCCCTGACCATGAGCGACCGCATTGCGGTGATGAGCCAGGGGCGCATCCTGCAGGTCGGCTCACCTACCGAGATCTACGAGGCACCGGTCAACCGCACCGTGGCCGACTTCATTGGCGAAACCAACTTCCTTGCGGCCGATGCCTTCGCCAGCGGCGTGCGCCTGGCCGACGGCCAGTTGCTCAGCGTTGTCAGCCCAACGCCGGGCCCGGTGACACTGGCCATCCGCCCGGAACGCATCAGCCTGCAGGACAGCGGCGATCTGCAGGGCGAGGTAGAGGAAGTGGTGTACATCGGCACCGACACCCTCTATCTGCTCAAGGTCGCCGGGCAGTCGGGCTTCCGCGTGCGCCAGCAGAACCGGTTGGGTGCCGCCCAGCCCCTCAAACGCGGTGACGCGGTGCGCATCGACGTGCCCTCCGCCGCCATCCGGGTGCTGGCCGAATGAGCACGCCACGCCAACTCGCGGCGCGCCGCCAGCTGCTGCGCCGGCTCGGCCTGATCACGCCGAGCATGCTGGTTCTGGCGGTCTTTCTGGTCGCGCCACTGGCCATCATGCTGCTGGTGTCCTTCCTCCAGCCCGGCGACTACGGCGGGGTGAAATGGGGCCAGTATTCCGCCGAGGCCTACATCAACTTCCTCTATGAACGCGACCTGGACGACAGCCTGGTGTTCAACACCGACTACCTGGGCATCTTCCAGCGGTCCCTCGGTCTAGCCGTGATGACCACCTTGGGCTGCCTGCTGATCGGCTTCCCCACCGCCCTGTACCTGGCGCTGCAGAGCGAGAAGAAGCGCAACCTGCTGCTGTTTCTGGTCACGGTGCCGTTCTGGACCAACCTGCTGGTGCGCGTGTATGCCTGGATTCTGCTGCTGCGCAACGGCGGTCTGATCGACAGCGGCCTGGGCCTGATCGGTCTGGGCGACGGGGCGCTGGGCATCCTGTATAGCGATGCCGCGGTGATGATCGGCCTGCTCTATACCTTCCTGCCGTTCATGGTGCTGCCGATCTATACCAGCCTGGAGAAGCTCGACTGGCGCCTGGTGGAGGCCGCCTTCGACCTCGGCGCCAACCGTTTCCAGGCCCTCAAGCGGATCATCCTGCCGCTGGCCCTGCCGGGCATGCTGGCCGGCACCACGCTGGTGTTCATTCCGGCGCTGGGCAACTACATCATTCCCGAGCTGCTGGGCGGCGGTAAGGCGCTGATGATCGGCAACCTGGTGCAGCTGCAGTTCGGCTCGGCGCACAACTGGCCGCTGGGTTCGGCGCTGGCCTTTGCCCTGTTCAGCCTGGTGCTGCTGGCGTTGCTGTTCAACGGCCTGCGCCAGCGCCGCAGCACGGAGGTGCGCATATGAACCTGCAAGGCCCATTGTGGCGCTTCACCGGGGTACGCCCGGCGGCCTGGGTGTTCTTCGCCTTCCTCTACGTTCCGATCCTGGTGCTGGTGGCGCTGAGCTTCAACAGCGGCCAGTCGGCCACCCTGTGGCAGGGCTTCAGCCTCAAGTGGTACAGCGTGGTGGCTAATGACGCGGAGATTCTGCGCGCGGCGAAGAATTCGCTGATCGTCGCCACCCTCGCCACCCTGATCTCCACCTGCCTGGCCACACTCGCCGCGCTGGGCATGCACGGCCCGCGCTTTCGCGGTCAGGGCGCCATTCAAGGCGTACTCGGCCTGCCGTTGCTGGTGCCGGATATCGTCTGCGCCGTAGCCATCCTGATGTTCTTCGCCTTCATCGGCCTGAAGCTGTCGCTGCTGACCATCCTGATTGCCCACATCGTGTTCTGCACGCCCTTCGCCTACCTGCCGATCCGCGCCCGCCTGCAGGGCATGGACCCGCGCCTGCTGGAGGCCGCCGCCGATCTGTATGCCTCGCCGTGGCGGGCCTTCTGGCGGATCAGCTTCCCGCTGCTGCTGCCGGGCATCCTCTCCGGAGCGATGCTGGCCTTCATCATTTCTATGGACGACTTCGTCATCACCTACTTCGTCGCCGGGGCCGGCTCGACCACCCTGCCGATCTACATCTTCAGCTCTATCCGCATGGGCATTTCGCCGAAGATAAACGCCATCTCGACGATCATGCTTCTGATTTCCATCGCTTTCGTCGCACTGTCGTACTACATCGGCCAGCGCAAGCGCTGAGCCTCACCCCACGCAAGGAGCCAGACCATGATCCGTCGCACCCCGCTCGCGCTGTCCGTTCTGCTCGCACTAGGCCTCACCGGCACCGCTCAGGCCGCCGGTACCCTCAACTTCGCCAACTGGTCGGACTACTACCCGCCGGAGCTGCTGAAGAAGTTCGAGGCCGACACCGGCATCAAGGCCACCCTGGATGCCTACGACTCCAACGAAACCCTGCTGGCCAAGCTCAAGGCCGGTGGTGGTAACTACGACGTGATCGTACCGTCGGACAGCTTCATCCAGATCATGGTGCAGGAAGACCTGCTGCAGAAGTTCGACAAGAGCCAGCTGCCCAACCTGAAGAACCTGGCGCCGACCTTCCAGAGCCTCGACTTCGATCCGGGCCACGACTACACCGTGCCCTACCTGTGGGGCACCACCGGCTACAGCTACGATGCCAAGGCCGTACCGGGCGGCGTGGTTGAAGAGAGCTGGAAGGCCTTCTTCGAACCGCCGGCCGAACTCAAGGGCAAGGTGGTGGCACTCAACTCGGCCGATGACCTCTATCCACCGGCGGCGCGCTACCTGGGCATCGACGTGTGCACCGAAAACCCGCAGGACGCCAAGAAGATCCAGGAGCTGCTGCTCAAGCAGAAAGACATGCTGGCCATGTACAACAGCGACGGCACCATCGAGCGCATGGCCGCCGGCGAAGTGGCCATGCACCAGCAGTGGAATGGCGCCTTCCACCGCGCCAAGGAGCAGCGTGACAGCCTGGTTTACGTCTATCCGAAGGAAGGCATCAGCGCCTTTATCGACAACTTCGCCATTCCCAAGGGCGCCAGCAACGTCAAGGAAGCCCACGTCTTCATCAACTGGATGATGCAGCCGGAAAACATCGCCGCCGCCTCCAACTTCGCCAAGTACAACAACGCCATCGCCGGCGCCGAGCAGTTCATGGACAAGGCACTGTTCGAGGACCCGGCCATCAACACGCCAAAAGACAAGCTCGACCGCCTGCGCCCCTTCCAGCTCTGCTCGCCGAAGGCGCTGAAGCTGCGTAGTACGGTGTGGACCAAGCTGAAGAAATAACGTCGAGCGGCTGCGCTTTGCTCATGCGTCGTTGAAAGCAGGCTCGGGCTGCTCATTTACAGCTCGTAAACTCCGCACCCTCGCCTGCTTTCGCCTAGCCTGAGCTGCGCTCGCACGCTCTCTCCTCTCGATGTCCTGCCTGACGGGCGCCAAATGCGTCCGGGGAGCCTTTCATGCTGACGATTTACAGCGACGATCATCATCTGCACCACGGTGCCGCCGAACTGATCGATGGCACTTTCAAACCCTGCTTCGAGATGCCCAGTCGCGCCGACATGGTGCTGGCCCGCGCCAAGGCGGTGGATCTCGGCCCGATCGCCGCGCCGCGCGAGTTCGGCCTCGACCCGGTGCGCCGCGTGCACAGCGAAGGTTTTGTGCGTTTCCTGCAAAACGCCTGGAGCGACTGGACTGCTCTGGGCCGCAGCCACGACATGCTGCCGATGACCTGGCCGGTACGCCGTCTGCGCGACGTCGAACCCGACACCATCGACGGCAAGCTGGGTTACTACAGCTTCGATGCCGGCGCGCCCATCACCGCCGGCACCTGGAAAGCCATCACTGCCTCGGCCAACGTGGCGCTGACCGGCCAGGCCGAACTGGCCAAAGGCGCCCGCGGCGTGTTCTCCCTGTGCCGCCCGCCGGGCCACCATGCCGCGGCCGACTACATCGGCGGCTACTGCTACCTGAACAACGCCGCGATTGCCGCCCAGGCCATGCTCGACCAGGGCGCCAGCCGGGTCGCCATCCTCGACGTCGACTACCACCACGGCAACGGCACCCAGGACATCTTCTACGACCGCGGCGACGTGCTGTTCACCTCGATCCACGGCGACCCGCGTTTCGAGTACCCGTACTTCCTCGGCTTTGCCGACGAGAAGGGCGTGGGCGTGGGCGACGGTTTCAACTTCAACTACCCGCTGGCCGCTGGCAGCGACTGGTCGGTGTGGAGCCTGGCGCTGGCCGCCGCCTGTCGGCAGATCGCCGCCTACGGCGCCGACGCGCTGGTGGTGTCGCTGGGCGTGGACACCTTCAAGGAAGACCCGATCTCACAGTTCAAGCTGGACAGCCCGGACTACACGCGCATGGGCGAAATCATCGGCCGGCTGGGCCTGCAGACCCTGTTCGTCATGGAAGGCGGCTACGCGGTGGAAGAGATCGGCATCAATGCCATCAACGTGCTGCAGGGCTTCGACAGTACCCAGCGCTGAACGCGCCGCAACAAAAAGGCCCGGCAATTGCCGGGCCTTTTCACTGAAGCGGAGCCGTCTTTACAGCACACGTGTGCTGAAACGGCTGAGACCCACCAGTTCGATGTCCAGTTGCTCGCCACTGGCGAGCGGGCCGACACCGGCCGGAGTGCCGGTGGACACCACGTCGCCCGGCTGTAGGCTGAAGTGGCCAGCAATGTGCTGGATCAGGCCGATGATCGGGTTGAGCATGTCGCGGCTGTTGCCGTCCTGACGCAGCTGGCCGTCGATGGACAGGCGGATACCGATGTCGCGCACATCCTCCACCGCATCCGCAGCCACGAACGGTGCCAACACGTAGGCGCCATCGAAGCTCTTGGCCAGCTCCCAGGGCAGGCCCTTTTCCTTCAGCTTGGCCTGCACGTCACGCAGGGTCAGATCCAGTGCCGGGGCATAGCCGGAGATGGCGTCGCGCACCTCCTCCTCGGAAGGCTGCTTGGACAACGGCTTGCCGATCAGCACGGCGATCTCCGCCTCGAAATGCACAGCGCCGCGGTCCTGCGGGATGGCAAAACTATCATCCAGCGCCACGGTGCAGCTGCCCGGCTTGATGAACAGCAGCGGCTCGGTGGGGATCGGATTGTTCAGTTCGGCGGCATGCTCGGCGTAGTTGCGCCCGACACAGACCACCTTGCCCAGCGGGAAGTGGATCGGCGTGCCGTCGGTGTAGTGGTGCTGGTAGCTCATGGGGCCACTCCTGGGATGAGGCGTTGATCCCCTCTCCCTCAGGGAGAGGGCTAGGGTGAGGGTCTCGCAGGCGGCTCGGAGTAGCCTGAAAATCCCTCACCCCCGGCCCCTCTCCCGGAGGGAGAGGGGAGGTAAGACTTAAACCGGGAAAATCTTTCCGGGGTTCATGATCCCGTTCGGATCGAACACCGCCTTGACCGCCTTCATATAGGCGATTTCCGCCTCGGAGCGGCTGTAGTGCAGGTAATCGCGCTTGGTCATGCCCACGCCGTGCTCGGCACTGATCGAACCGTTGTACTTCTGCACGGTCTCGAACACCCACTTGTTCACCGTCGCGCACTTGGCGAAGAACTCGTCCTTGGACAGGTTATCCGGCTTGAGAATGTTCAGGTGCAGGTTGCCGTCGCCGATGTGGCCGAACCACACCACCTCGAAGTCCGGGTAGTTCTCGCCGACGATGCGGTCGATGTCGTGGAGGAACGCCGGCACCTTGCTCACGGTGACCGAGATGTCGTTCTTGTACGGAGTCCAGTGGCTGATGGTCTCGGAGATGTACTCGCGCAGTTTCCACAGGTTCTGCAGCTGCTGCTCGCTCTGGCTCATCACGCCGTCCAGCACCCAGCCCTGCTCGACGCAGTATTCGAAGGTTTCCAGGGCCTGGTTGGCCACTTCCTCGGTGGTCGCCTCAAACTCCAGCAGGGCATAGAACGGGCAGTCGGTCTCGAAAGCCGGCGGCACATCGCCACGGGCCATGATCTTGGCCAGGGCCTTGTCGGAGAAGAACTCGAACGCGGTCAGGTCGAGCTTGCCCTGGAAGGCATGCAGCACCGGCATGATCGAATCGAAGTCCGGGGTGCCGAGCACCATGGCGGTGAGGTTCTTCGGCGCGCGATCCAGACGCATGGTGGCCTCAACCACGAAGCCAAGGGTGCCTTCGGCGCCGATAAACAGCTGGCGCATGTCGTAGCCGGTGGCGTTCTTGATCAGGTCGCGGTTCAGCTCCAGCAGTTCGCCGGTGCCGGTGACGACCTTGAGGCCGGCCACCCAGTTGCGGGTCATGCCGTAGCGAATGACCTTGATCCCGCCGGCATTGGTGCCGATATTGCCGCCAATCTGGCTGGAACCGCTGGAAGCGAAATCCACCGGATAGTACAGCCCCTTGTCCTCGGCGAACTGCTGCAGCTGCTTGGTCACCACGCCCGGCTGGCACACTGCGGTGCGGTCGTATTCGTTGAATTCGAGAATCTGGTTCATGTAGTCGAACGCCACCACCACTTCACCATTGGCCGCGACGGCACCGGCAGACAGGCCGGTACGACCACCGGACGGCACCAGGGCGACCTTGTGCTGGTTGGCCCAGCGCACAACGGCCTGTACCTGCTCGATGGTCTTGGGGAAGACGATGGCGGTCGGCGCGGGAGCGAAATGCTTGGTCCAATCCTTGCCGTAGGCGTTCAGCGAATCGGCGTCGGTGAGTACCTTGCCGGCATCCACCAGGGTCTTCAGCTCTTCGATCAGCGCAGGATTGGTCATTCGCGGAACTCTCAAAGTATTCATGGTCACCCTGAGCACGCTTCATCGGCCAGGGGTGGGTATTTCGGGGGGCTCATATGCTAGCATACGCCCCCCGCGAATCGTGCCAGAGCCCGACTCGCGGCCCGCGCCAGCCACTTGCTGGCCGCTTTCCCAGTCATACATCACGGGACAACAGGTACTCCGATGAGCAAGACCTCTCTCGACAAGAGCAAGATCAAGTTCCTTCTTCTCGAAGGCGTGCACCAGAACGCTGTCGACACGCTGAAGGCTGCCGGCTACAGCAACATCGAGTACCTCAAAGGCGCACTGTCCGATGACGAGCTGAAAGAGAAGATCGCCGACGCTCACTTCATCGGTATCCGCTCGCGCACCCAGCTGACCGCCGAGGTCTTCGACTGTGCCAAGAAGCTGGTCGCCGTTGGCTGCTTCTGCATCGGCACCAACCAGGTCGACCTGGCTGCTGCCCGCGAGCGCGGCATCGCCGTGTTCAATGCACCCTATTCCAACACCCGCTCGGTAGCCGAGCTGGTGCTGGCCGAAGCCATCCTGCTGCTGCGCGGTATCCCGGAGAAGAACGCCTCCTGCCACCGCGGTGGCTGGATCAAGTCGGCGGCCAACTCCTTCGAGATTCGCGGCAAGAAGCTCGGCATCGTCGGCTACGGCTCCATCGGCACCCAGCTGTCGGTAATGGCCGAAGCCATGGGCATGCAGGTGTTCTTCTACGATGTGGTCACCAAGCTGCCGCTGGGCAACGCCACTCAGGTCGGCAAGCTGCACGACCTGCTGGGCATGTGCGACATCGTCTCCCTGCACGTGCCGGAACTGCCGTCCACCCAGTGGATGATCGGCGAGAAGGAAATCCGCGCCATGAAGAAGGGCGGCATTCTGATCAACGCCGCCCGCGGCACCGTGGTCGAGCTGGATCACCTGGCCGCTGCCATCAAGGACGAGCACCTGATCGGCGCGGCCATCGACGTATTCCCGGTCGAGCCCAAATCCAACGATGAAGAGTTCGAGAGCCCGCTGCGTGGCCTGGATCGCGTGATCCTGACCCCGCACATCGGTGGTTCCACTGCCGAAGCGCAGGCCAACATCGGCCTGGAAGTGGCCGAGAAGCTGGTCAAGTACAGCGACAACGGCACCTCGGTGTCCTCGGTCAACTTCCCGGAAGTCGCCCTGCCGGCGCACCCGGGCAAGCACCGTCTGCTGCATATCCACGCCAACATCCCGGGCGTGATGAGCGAGATCAACAAGGTGTTCGCCGACAACGGCATCAACATCTGTGGTCAGTTCCTGCAGACCAACGACAAGGTCGGCTACGTGGTCATCGACGTAGACGCCGAGTACTCGGACCTGGCTCTGGAAAAGCTGCAGCACGTCAACGGCACCATCCGCAGCCGCGTACTGTTCTAAGTAGGCGACGCGACGAAAAAGGGAGGCTTAGGCCTCCCTTTTTCATGCCTGCGACTCCTGTTCTAAAAGCCAGGACTCGGCCTGAGCCAACTCATCCTCGTTGAGCACAAGAACCCCGGCACGGCGCAGGGCCACTGCTGTCACGCCTTCGCCCGGCACGCGCACGCCACTGAAACTGCCATCGTAATTCTCATGATTGCCGCAGGACGGGCTGCGCGCCTTGAGCACTGCCAAGCGAATGCCGTGCTCCGCGCACAGGCGCAAGGCTTCCCGCGCCCCGGCCAGAAATGCCGGGCTGACATCGGCGCCATCGACCGTCAGTACCGGCAGCTCGCCATCCAGCACCCGCGCCCCTTGCCCACCGGTGATCTCGGCCGGCGCCCGCGGCGTCGGCAAGCCACCGAACACCTCAGGGCACAAAGGCACCACTCGCCCCTCGGCCTGCCAGCGCTGCAACAGGTCCCGCGGACCATGAGCGCCACCGTCATAACGCACCGGCTGCCCGAGCAGGCAACGACTGACCAGTATCTTTTCCATAAGTCCCTTGTGGCCTGACGTAACAGGCGCCTTACCGAGGATCACAGCCTCGCCGCGAATGCCCGCCGGCAAAGCGCAACCTTAGTTGCAGAAAACAGCCAGAACCCAACCTTCGGCCGCTCTGGAACGCGGACTGCCGCCCCATCCTTCGGCGGGAACCGGCAAGCCGCCCTAGTGAGGCGGCGCCCCCGCGCGCACACTGCCGCGCACAACAACATCACCTCGCCACGGATTGCCGCCATGCTCAAAAAAGTCACCCTCGCGCTGGCCTGCTGTTCGGCGCTGCTCAGCCTGAACGCCCAGGCCGCCCTGCAGGCGCTGAATAATCAGGACCTGCGCGACGTCACCGGCCAGGCCGGGATCACCCTGACCCTCGACCTCAAGACCCAGATCGGCAAGGTCGCCTGGGAGGACGACGGCAACAGCTTGCAGATCCGCAATCTGGTGATCGACAACGGCTGCGTGGCGCCCGGCGCCTGTCCGGTCGGTGTCGCCTATGGCGCGGCCAAACTCTACTTCATCAGCGGCCTGGTCAACGCCCCGACCCTCAAGGTCGATGTAGTTGACCAGGGGGGCACCAAGAAGCTGCAACTGCAACTGCCCGATCTGAAGACCACCAGCGACCAACTGATCGCCGACGGCATCATCACCCAGCCACTGACCATCCGTCTGCGTATTGCCGGCGAACTTGGCCTGGGCAATCAGGGCGCACCGGGCTCCAGCACTCTGGGCGCCTTCGAGATTCGCGACATCAGCGATATCCGCAGCACCCTGCGCGTTTGGGGTCACTGATTCAGAACGGCGCCTGCCCGCGGCGGCGGAACCAACCGGTCAGCGACAGTCGCTCGCGGGTGGACGGCAGCACCTCGTGGGGCAGGTTGGCGGACAGGAATACCGCCAGCGTGCCCAGCTGCGGCAGCACATCCTTCGGCTCAACACCCTCGGGATACAAACGCAGCGCGCCACCCTGCTCCGCCAGCCACGCCTCGTTGAGGTAGAGCACGGCTGAAACCGCGCGGCGATCATCATCGCGAAAGCGGTCCACATGCTTCTGGTAGAAGGCACCGGGCTCATACAGGGCGAAATGACACTCGAAGTCTTCCAGCCCCAGGTACAGCTGCCGGTTCAATTCGCCGCGCAGGGTATCCATCAGAGCCAGATAACGGTCGCTGACCGGTGCCTGGCCGGGTTCCAGCCACTGGATGGCATCGCCACGGATACCTTCCTGCACCTGGGCGCCAGCCGCGCGGCCGACACCCGCCGTCTTCAACGCGCCCTGCTCCGCCCGACGGCGGCACTCGGCCGCCAGTTCCCGGGAGAAGTCGACGCTCAGGGCCATGGGCTGCAGCGACCAGCCGGGGCCGGCCAGGTCGTCACAGATCTGTTGCAACTGGGATGTACTGAAAGTGTCCATGGCACAATTCTACCCGTTTGCCTCTCGGCCTCGACAAGCCGGGCGCCGGCGCCAGACAATATCCACGCCGGCACGGACGGCATCTACCGACGGAGTGACCATGCGACCCTGTTTGCTGCTTGTGCTGAGCCTGCTTTCCCTGCCCGCCCTCGCCGATACGCTGCAAGCGCTGTATCAGACGGCCGGCTGGCCCGAGCAGCGCAGCCACTTCAGCGATGCCCTGCAGGCCGCCCAGCAACGCTATCAGGACAGCCTGCCGCCAGCGCTGTATGAAACCCTGCTGAGCAACAGCAACCGCCGTTTCGCGGCCGAGGGCATGGAGCAGCGCGCACAGGCGGCCCTGCGCAGCAACCTCGGCGACCCCGCGCCGGCACTGGCCTTCTTCCAGTCCGCCACCGGGCGTAAGGTCACCGCTGCCGAGCTGCTGGCCACCCGTCGTGATCAGTTGGCCCAGCACAGCCAGGGGCTGCCGCGCAGCGAGGCAGATGCCACCCGCCGCCTGCTGATCCGCCACCTGGCGCAAGCGCTGCCAGCCAGCCAAGCCGGCGCCGAGGTCAGCCTGGCCCTGGCCGGTGTCGCCGCCGACAGCCTCAGCCAGATGCTCCCCGGCCTGCTGGGGGCCGACCAGGCCCAGGGCATGCTCGATGCCCAGCGTCAGCGCCTGCAGGCACAGATCGATGGTGATCTGGACAACACCCTGCTGCATGTCTATCGCGAGCTGTCCGACGCCGAACTGGAAGAGTTCGTCAGCTTCGCCCAGTCACCTGCCGGCCGCGACTACTACCGCGCCGCGCTGGCGGCGGTAAAAGCCGCTCTGCAGGGACCGGCACAAACCAGCGGCCTTTAAGAGAAGCGCTGACTCAGCCGATCGAAGTAGTAACGACGCAGGTCGGCACGCTCGTTGACCAGGTGATGGCGCGCCTCGGGCAGGATGATCAGCTCGGGCTGGTCGAACTTGGCCTGCAGCACACCCAGGTTATGCCGCCAGTCCACCGTCATGTCGCCCTGCCCCTGGATCACCAGCGGCCGACGTGTGCTGCGCGGTGCCGCCTCGATATGCGGAATCCAGCGTGATAGCGCGCCCACCCAGGCGGTCGGCAGATGTTGCGGCTGCAGGGGGTCATGGTTCTGCACGAAATCGATGAACTCGGCATCGTGGGAATTGGCATAAAAGCGCCGCGGGATGGCCTCGGCAAACGGCCGCAGCAGACGGTAGCTGAGCAGCGACCAGTGCCAGGCCCGAGGCCGCACTAGCGGGGCAAACAGCAGGGTTTGCCCCTCTTCCGGGCGCGGCGCACCGGTCAGCAGGTAATCCAGCAGAATCGCCCCGCCGGTGCTTTGCCCGGCCAGATGCCAGGGCGTTGGCAGCTGCAGCTCGGCCGCCTGGATAAACAGCCCGTCGAGCACCGCTTGGTATTCGGCAAACTCGCCGATGCTCGCCCGCGCGCCACTGGACAGGCCATGCCCGGGCAGATCGCAGCCCAGCACGGCAAAGCCCATCTCCAGCGCCCAGCGCAGCAGATGGCCATACAGCCCGAGATGGTCGTAATAGCCGTGCAGCAGAATCAGCGTGGCGCGGGGTTTCTCCGGCAACCACAGCTGCACAGCCAGCTCGTAGCCGCCCAGCGACAGCCGACCGAGACGGTGCTCACAATCCTCAGGCAAGCCATAGAAAGCCCGGTAGACCTGCAGCCCCTGGCCGGCCTCGGCGCTGGCAAGGGCCGGACGCAGAGCCGCCTGCAACCGCTCGGGCTGGAACGACTCGGCGGTGGACATCGAAAAACCGGGCTTCGAGAAACTGGGCATGAACGCTTCGCCAACAACAAACACGGCTGCCGATATTCTGCTGCGCCGCCGCCCGTGGCAAGCTAGCGCCCCTCAAAGCCTGCCACTGACGATGTATCGCGCATGTCCCGCCGCAAAACCCTGCTCGCCAGCCTGTTTGCCCTGCTCTGGGTCGGCCTGATGGCGACTGCCTTCTGGTGGTACCAGGCACGCTACATCCGCCCATTCACCGAACAGACGGCCCTGTTCGACGGCAGCCTGCTGCAATTGCCCGCCGAACTGCGCGGCCCTGGCCCGGTGCGTCTGGTGCACTTCTGGGACCCAGCCTGCCCGTGCAATGTCGGCAACCAGCAGCATCTGGGCGAGCTGCTGGCGCGTTTTGGCGAACACGGCGTGGACTTCTACAGCGTGCAAAAACCCAGCAGCCAGGGCGAGCTGCCGGCACCGCTCAATGGCCTGCGAGCGCTGGCGCAGTTGCCCGGCAGTGAGCAGTTGCCGGCCAGCCCGGCGGTGGCCATCTGGGACAGACAGGGCCGCCTGGCCTACTTCGGCCCCTACAGCTCGGGGGCGGTATGCACCTCCAGCAACAGCTTCATCGAGCCGATTCTCGAAGCCCTGCTCGCCGATCGCCCGGTTAAGGCGTCGAACAACCTGGCGGTGGGCTGCTTCTGCGACTGGCAGAACAACTGACAACTCAGGCGACGGCCTGGGTCGCCTGCTCGCGGCTAAGCCACAGCAGGCCGGCGGCGCTGAGCAGGCTGTAACCGGCCAGCCACGGCCAGACGGCCACGCCCGCCGGCAGCAGGCCAAGCGCCAGCGCAGCCGCCAGCAACGGAGCATTGAGCAGCAGGCGCAGCCACTCCAGCACCGTGGCGCTGGACCGGTTCTCCAGCCACACACCGATGACATACAGTCCGAAGGCCACCCAGGCGCAGCCGATCATCAGGGCCACATAGGACACCTGCGGCGCCTGCATCAGCAGGCCGGTAGCGCCCAGCACATAGACGGAGAACTGCAACGCGGCATAGCACTGACGCCCGCGCCCCAGCGGCACCTCGAACTTGCGGAAGCTGGCCAGGTCAGGCTTGGCCAGCGGGTATTGCGCGGCCACATCGGCCGGGCGCCAGCCGGTGGGCATGAACCAGATACGCAGCTTGTCCCACCAGGAACCGGCCCGCACGGCATCACGCCACAGCTGCACATAGAACTGCACATTGGCCCACAGCGGGTTCCAGCTGGCCAGCGGCGTGGTCACGCCGAAGATCACCGGCTCTTCGTCCAGCTCTTCCTGAAAGGTGCCGAACAGCCGGTCCCAGATAATGAATACGCCGCCGTAGTTGCGGTCCATGTAGACCGGGTTCTGCGCGTGGTGGACACGGTGATTGGAGGGTGAAACGAAAACCCACTCGAACCAGCCGAGCTTGGGGATATGCCGGGTATGCACCCAGAACTGGTAGAGCAGGTTCAGCGCCGCCACCGTGAGGAACACCAGCGGCGGCACACCGACAAGCGCCATCGGCAGGTAGAAGATCCAGCTCAGCAGAAAGCCGGTGCTGGTCTGGCGCAGGGCGGTGGAGAGGTTGTACTCCTCGCTCTGGTGATGCACCACGTGGGCCGCCCAGAACACATTGCGCTCGTGGCCGATGCGGTGGTTCCAGTAGTAGCAGAAGTCGTAGAAGACAAACGCCAGCAGCCACACCCAGAGCGCATTGGCGTCCAGCTGGAACAGCGCCAGCTGCTCGAACGCCACGGCGTACACCAGAATGCCCAGGGCCTTGGTCAGCAGGCCCAGCGCCTGCGACAGCACCCCGGCGCTGAGACTGTTGATCGCGTCCGCCAGGCGATAGGTGCGCACACCGCGCCAGTGATCGGCGCCCAGCTCCAGCGCGATCAGCAGAAAGAAGAAGGGAATCGCATACAGAACGTAATTCATGCCGCCGCCTTGCCTCGATGCCATATTGGAATGCCATACCCACTCAAGGGCTTCCTGTTCATCCTAGTCGCCCGGCCACAAGGTGCAGGCAGCGGCGGATGACAGGTAGAGCGGCATTTGGCGACAAACTCAGGCTCGACGCCTGCCCCCGCCAGCGAGTAAAACTGACGCCATAAGCCATGGCCTGCGGGCCGCTGAATTCAGGAGCTAGCAATGAAGCAGAAAGTCGCGGTGATCCTCTCCGGTTGCGGTGTGTACGACGGCGCCGAAATCCACGAAAGCGTGCTCACCCTGCTGCGCCTCGACCAGCGTGGCGCGCAGGTGCAGTGCTTTGCCCCGAACATCCCCCAGATGCATGTGATCGACCACTACCGCGGCGACGAGATGGACCAGCAGCGCAACGTGCTGGAAGAGTCGGCGCGCATCGCCCGCGGCAACATCAAGGACCTGCACGAGCTGCATGTGGCCGACTTCGACGCGGTGATCCTGCCGGGCGGTTTCGGCGTGGCCAAGAACCTTTCCGACTTCGCCCTGCTCGGCGCACGCTGCACGGTACAGCCCGATGTGCTGGCCGCCACCCAGGCCTTCGTCAAGGCCGGCAAGCCGGTCGGCCTGATCTGCATCGCCCCGGCTCTGGCAGCCAAGATCTTCGGCGCCGGCGTCACCTGCACCATCGGCACCGACCATGAAACCGCCCAGGCCATGACAGCCATGGGCGCCGTGCATGCCGAGTGCGCCGTGGATGACATCGTCATCGACACCCAGCACAAGCTGGTCACCACCCCGGCCTACATGCTGGCCCAATCGATCAGCCAGGCGGCGGCCGGCATCAACAAGCTGGTCGATGCCGTGCTGGAACTCAGCCACACCCCGGGCTGAGCCCATAGCGGGAAAACCCTGCCGCCATCCGGCCAGAGTCGCGGGCACAAACGCCGCGCCTCTGGCCGCCAGACTGCATTTGCGGCAGCGTGCAGAACCGTCCACGGACCCGGAGCCGCGTCATGAGCCACACCCCCTTCGTTCTCACCGACGAGCTGCGCGCGGCTGTCGCCAGCTTCTTCGAGCGCATTCCGTTCAACCGGCTGCTGGGCATCGAGCTGGATGAGCTGAGTGCCGAACGGGTCACCATGCACCTGCCGATGAAGCCCGAGCTGATCGGCAACTTCGTCCAGGGCATTCTCCACGGCGGGGTGATCTCGACCCTGCTGGATGTCTGCGGCGGCGCCATGGCGCTGATCGGTGCCTTCGACAAGCACCAGCACCTGTCCAGCCAGGAACGCATGACGCGCTTGTCCAAGCTTGGCACCATCGACCTGCGCGTCGACTATCTTCGCCCTGGCCGCGGTCAGCGCTTTACCGCCACGGCCGTATTGTTGCGTTCCGGCAACAAGGTGGCGGTGGTGCGTAGCGAGCTGCACAGCGAAGACGGCACTCTGGTCGCCGTCGGCACCGGCACCTATCTGACGGGTTAGCGCAGCAGACGGGTCAGCAGACGGTCGAGTGAATTGGCAAAGGCCTGGCGATCCTTCTCGCCATAGGCTGCCTGACCGCCACCCACCTGCCCCTGTTCGCGCAGGTCGGTAAACAGGTTACGCACCGCCAGCCGCTCACCCATGTTGCGCTCGTCGAACTCACGGCCACGGGGATCGAGGGCGGCCACACCCTTCTTCACCAGACGGTCGGCCAGCGGCACATCGCTGCAGATCACCAGATCGCCCGGCTCGGCGTGTTCGACCAGATGATCGTCGGCCGCATCGGGGCCGCTGGGCACCACGATCAGCCGGACACAGGCGAAGTTGGGCCGCGCCACGGCCTGGCCCGCCACCAGCACCACCTCGAAGCCGCGCTTGAGGGCGAACTTGACCACCTGATCGCGAGCCAGACGCGGACAGGCATCGGCATCGATCCACACCCGCACCGATCAGCCCTCCACGGCCAGGCGCAGTTGGCGGCTGCGCCACCAGTCACGCCCGTAGAACAGCGCGATCAGGGCCAGCACCAGCCCCTGCGCGGCCAGCCCATAGGCATCCGGATGCACGCCCAGCCAGTCCAGCTCGAAGAACGGCACCGGCGCCAGTGGCAGGCGCCCGGCTTCCTGCAGGGCGGCTACGCCATGCCCGGCGAACACCACGGCCAGCGCGCACATCAGCAGCGCATTGGCGCTGAAGAAGGCGCCCAGCGGCAACCGCGCGGCGCCGCGCAGAATGACCCAGGCCAGACCGAGCAGCAGCACCAGCGCAGCCAGCGCACCGGCGATCACCCAGGGCTGACCCGCAGCGCCGGCCTGCAGCCAGAGGGTTTCATAGAACAGGATGACCTCGAACAGCTCGCGGTACACCGCGATGAAGGCCAGCAGGGCGAAGCCGAAACGACCGCCACTGCCCAGCATCGACTGGCGCAGGTAGGCCTGCCAGGCATCGGCCTGACGCCGGCCATGCATCCACACCCCAAGCCACAGCAGCATCACGCTGGCGAACAGCGCCGTGCCGCCTTCGAGCAGCTCGCGCTGGGCGCCGCTGATATCCAGCAACAGGGCCGCCACGGCCCAGGTGGCGAAGCCGGCAACCAGTGCCAGGCCCCAGCCGACATGCACACTGCGGGTCGCATGCTGCTGACCGGTCTTGTTGAGGAAGGCGAGGATGGCCGCCAGCACCAGAATCGCTTCCAGGCCCTCGCGCAGCAGGATCAGCAGGCTGGAGAAGAAGCTCAGCGACTGACTCAGACCGTCACTGCCCAGCACTTCGACACAGCGCTGCAGCTGCTCGCCCGCCGCCTGCAGCCGAGACTCGGCCTCGCTGGCCGGCAGTTGCTCCTGCAGGGCCTGACGGTAGGCCATCAGAGCCTGTTCGGTGCGTTTGCGCTGGGCCGGATCGACGTTGTTCAGCGCCCCTTCGACCAGCTCGAAGCCTTCCAGATAGGCCGCCACGGACAGGTCGTAGGCCTGCTCGCTGGCACCCTCGCGATAGGCCTTCAGGCTGGCCTGCAGGGTCTCACGGGTGAACTCGATCAGTTGCGTCGAAGAGCGCTGCGGCAACTGCGGTTGCGCCCTCGCCGCACGGAACGCGGCGGCCTGTTCGCTGCCCTCGCTAGCCGCAATCGCCGCCGGTGTCAGGCCGCTGAGCTGCTGCAAGCTGAATGTCGAGGCCGGCGCCGGGCTACCCGCCGGCACGCTGAGGCTGGCGACATAGACGGCCAGATCCCAGCGCTGACGCTCATCCAGCTGATCGGCGAAGGCGGCCATATCGGTGCCGTCCACGCCCAGTGTCAAGGTGTTGAACAGGTCATACAGACTCAGCTGATCCAACCGCGCGGTATTGGTCAGGTTGGTCGGCGCCGGTTGCATGCCGATGCTGGCCGGACCATCGCCCTGACCGCCGACGCCGTGACACACGCTGCACTGCTGGGCGAACAGCTGGGCGCCGCGCTTGGCATCCGGGGTGATGGCCGGGCTCTGGCTGACCGCGTAGGCCTTGGCCAGTTGCTGAGCCAGGCTGCGCGCCTGCAGGCTGACCGCGGCGCCATCCTGACGCTGCTCGATGGCCTGCCCCAGTTGCGCCAGACCGGCGAGCAGAGAGGCCTGAGCCGCGCTGGCCGGCAGGCTCTGCACCAGAGTCGGCAGGAGCTTGGCGAACTCCTGCTGCTCGCGGTACTCGCTGGCATCGCGAATTTCACCCGCAGACACGGTGGCCGGGTAATCCGCCGCCAAGTAGCTCAGCAGATGCAGGGCCTTGGCGGCCGCGGCAGAGGACTCCTCCTGGGCCATGACGGGAGCCGTGCAGGCGAGCAGCAGCGGCAACAGGAAAACAGCGAAACGACACAGAGGATTCATTCGCAACAGCCAAATGAGAATGGGAACAGGTTGGATTGTCCTCTTCCTGCAGAGTTCCAACAATCCACCTGCGCCGGCTGACCTGCGGCGAAATGCCGCTTAGCCCGCCTCAGGCGGTGCGGCGAACGGTGGCCAACAGACCGGCCGCAGCGATAAAAAGGCCGCCGAAGGTGCGGTTGAGCAGACGCTGCTGGTGCGGCTCGCGCAAGGTCCGCAGCACCCGAGCCGCCAGTCCGGTGTAGCCGGCCATCACCACCAGATCGACGGCCACCATGGTCAGGGCCATCAGCAGGTACTGACCGAGCAGCGGCTGCCGGGTGTCGAGAAACTGCGGCAGCACCGCGAGGATGAAGACGATGGCCTTGGGGTTGCTGGCGTTGACCAGAAAACCGCGCAGCACCAGCGTCAGCGGGCGGCCAAGCGGGCGCTCGCCGGTGGCGGCAACTATCTCGCTGGGCGGCGCCACCCACTGTTTCCAGCCGAGGTAGACGAGGTAGGCGACGCCGAACCACTTGATCAGCCCGAACGCCAGCTCGGAGGTGGCCAGCACCGCACCAAGGCCAGCGGCGACGATGGCGATCTGCAGCAGCAAGGCCAGCTGCAAGCCTATGGCGTTCCAGTAGCCGCGCCAGAAGCCGTAGTGCAGGCCGGCGCTCATCGAGGCAATGGCACCGGCACCCGGCGACAGGCTGATCACCCAGCAGGCGATGAACAGGGCAATCCAGGTATCCAGGCTCATGGCATCCTCACTTCAATCAACGACGGTTCAGCGTAATGCTGCCGCCGGCGCCGGGAAAGCCCGGGGCTCGCGGCACAGAGTCACTCGGCCTGGGCCAGTTGCTGTTCCAGGCTTTCCAGCTCCTCCAGCGCCGCCATCCAGGCCTCCTCCAGCTCGGCCTCGCGGCTCTTGAGCTGGGTCTGGCGGGCCAGCAGGTCGCGCAGCTCATCCTTGCGCGCCGCCTCGTACAGCGCACTGTCACCGAGACTGGCTTCAACTTGGGCCAGCTGCTCATGCAGGGTAGACAACTCCTTCTCCAGCTTGTCGGCGGCCTTCTTGTGCGGTGCCAGTTGCTGGCGCAACGCGGCGGCGGCCTGGCGCTGGGCGCGCTTGTCGGTCTTGTCGGGTGTACCGGCTGCCGATGCCGGCGCATTAGTGGCCGCCTGCCGCGCGCGGTAGTCCACCAGCCAGCGGCTGTAATCGTCCAGGTCGCCATCGAAGGGCTGCACGCGGCCATCGGCGACCAGCAGAAACTCGTCGGTGGTGCTTTTCAGTAGATGACGATCGTGGGAGACCACCAGCACCGCACCGGCAAATTCCTGCAGAGCCAGGGTCAGGGCCAGGCGCATTTCCAGGTCGAGGTGGTTGGTCGGTTCGTCGAGCAGCAGCAGGTTGGGCTTCTGCCAGGCGATCAGGGCCAGGGCCAGGCGCGCCTTCTCGCCGCCGGAGAAGTTCACCACCACCTCGTCACAGCGCGGACCGCGGAAGTCGAAGCCGCCGAGAAAATCGCGCAGGGTCTGCTCGCGCTCACCCGGGGCAATGCGCTGCAGGTGCAGCAGCGGGCTGGCCTTGGCGTCCAGGCCGTCCAACTGATGCTGGGCGAAATAGCCGATGGCCAGGTTTTCGCCGCGCGCCAGTCGCCCGCCCAGCGGCTGCAGCTCGCCGGCCAGGGTCTTGATCAGGGTCGACTTGCCCGCACCATTGGGGCCCAGCAGACCGATGCGCGCACCCGGCACCAGCTGCAGTTTGACCTGCTGCAGCACCGCCTTGTCGCCATAGCCCAACTGCCCTTCGCTGAGGTCTAGCAGCGGGCTGGAAATCTTGTCCGCCTCGCGGAAGCTGAACTCGAACGGCGAATCGACATGGGCCGGCGCCAGCTCTTCCAGGCGCTCCAGCGCCTTGATCCGGCTCTGCGCCTGGCGCGCCTTGGTCGCCTGCGCCTTGAAGCGGGCGATGTACTTTTCCATGTGCGCGCGCTGCGCCTGCTGCTTGTCGAACGCCTGCTGCTGCTGCGCCAGGCGCTCGGCGCGGGTGCGCTCGAAGGCCGAGTAGCCGCCGCGGTACAGCGTCAGCTTCTGCTGTTCGAGGTGCGCGATATGGTCGACCACCGCGTCGAGAAAATCGCGATCGTGGGAGATCAGCAGCAGGGTGCCGGGGTAGCTCTTGAGCCAGTCTTCCAGCCAGAGGATGGCATCAAGATCGAGGTGGTTGGTCGGTTCGTCGAGCAGCAACAGGTCGGACGGACACATCAGCGCCTGCGCCAGGTTCAGGCGCATGCGCCAGCCACCGGAGAAGTCGCCGACCCGGCGCTCCATCTGCTCACTGGAGAAGCCCAGGCCGGCCAGCAACTTGCGCGCGCGGGCATCGGCGGTATAGCCCTGGGCGTTATCCAGCTCGATGTGCAGACGGGCAATGGCGGTGCCGTCGTGCGTCTCCTCGGCCTGACTGAGCTGCTGCTGAATGCGCCGCAGCGGCTCATCGCCGTCCAGCACATAGTCCACCGCCAGGCGCTCGAGGTTATCGACTTCCTGACGCATGTGGGCAATGCGCCAGTCCGGCGGCAACTGGCAGTCGCCGGCATCCGGGCCCAGTTCGCCACGCAGCAGGGCGAACAGGCTGGACTTGCCCGCACCGTTGGCGCCAATCAGACCGGCTTTCTGGCCGGGATGCAGGGTCAGCTCGGCGCCTTCGAGGAGACGTTGCGGGCCGCGTTGCAGGGTAAGATTCTGTATCTTGATCATGACAGCCTGTTCGCTCCCTCGCGCGCGCCGCAAGCAGCGCGACAGGCGAAAAAGCGCAATTTAGCGAAAATGGATAGACCCGAGCGGCCACCGCATGGCCAGCTTCCGGGTTCTCTACGAAAGCGCGCAGTCTACCACTCATCGCCACGGAGCCAGCGATGCCAAGCGACCTGTGGAGTTTTGCCTGCGACCGCTACGCCCGTCCGGGTGTGGAAAGCGCCTGCCTGCAACTGCAGGCCCAGGGCGCGGATGTCTGCCTGCTGCTGACCGCCGGCTGGCTGGGCAGGCGCGGCGTAGCCTGCACGCCGGAGCGTGCCGAAGCCCTGCAGCAACAGGCCAGGACCTGGCAGCAGGAGGTCATCGTGCCGCTGCGGGAACAGCGTCAGCGCTGGCGCCAGGCCGCGCAGCAGGATGCCCGGCTGCAAGAACTGCGCGAAACCCTCAAGCAACTGGAACTGCAGGCTGAACGCTACCTGCTGGAGCGCCTGCAGCAACTCAGCGAGCACTGGCCCACCACTCAGAGCGAAACACTGGATGACTGGCTGAATGCACTGGGCGGCCCGCAGGCCGCCCAGTTGGAGGATGCGCAGCGGCAGTTACGCCGTGCGCTGCACGAAGCTTAAGCCTGCGGCTTGGCTTCGGCCGCTGGCGCGGCGGCAGGAGCAACAGCAGGCGCCGCAGCCGGCTTGGCCGCTACCGGTTTGGCGGCTGGCTTAGCGGTTGCCGGCTTTTTTACAGCCGGCTTGGCGGCCGGTTTTGCAGCGGGCTTGGCCGCCGGTGCTTTGGCCGCAGGTTTAGCCACCACCGGCTTGCTGGCGACCGGCTTCTTCGCCGCTACCGGTTTCGCCGCTGCTACGGGTTTCTTGGCGGCTGCCGGCTTGGCCGCAACAGGCTTGCTTGCCACCGTCTTGGCTACCGGCTTGCTGGCAGGCTTGGCAGCGGCCGGCTTGCGAGCAGCCGGTTTTGCCGCTGCTTTGGCTGGTGCCTTAGCGGCAACCGCCGGCTTGGCCTCACGCAGACCCAGCGCCTTGGCCGCAGCCTCGCGCACCTTGCCGACGCCCTGAGCCAGTTTGAGGCTGTCCTGGGCATCTTTCTTCAGTTGCTGGATGTACTGACGGGTCTCGCCCTGGCGCTTGGCCAACGTTTCCAGCAGCTCTTCGAGTTCGGTGATGGCGTTCTTGGCCTTGGCCTGCGCCTTGGCTTTGCCTTCAACGGCAGCGTGTTCCAGCTTGCTGCGCGCTTCGTGCAGTTTGGCCTGAGCCTTGCCGCGCTGCTTCTCCAGTTTGGTCAGCAGTTTCTCGGCATCCGCCAGGGCCTTGGCACAGGCATCCTCGAGGTGCTCAAGCAGGCTGTGGGAAAGTTGCTGGAGCAGATGCAGCGGAGTGGTCACTGACTTCTTCTTGGCCGGCATGATTGAGCCTCCTGGCGATGATTAAGCGCCCATACTAGACGGCCCGAAGTGGAGACGCCAACACCCGTCACCAGCGCACTGGCATAATCGTTCGCCTGTCCGGCCGGAGATTCCCCATGCGCTGTCTGCCCTTGCTGCTCGTCGCCCTCATCCTGCCATCGCCCGTCCTGGCCAAGCCCGACAATCCAGAGGAGCTGTCCTACAGCCTCGGCGTGCGCCTGGGTGAACGCCTGCGTGATGAAGTGCCGGAGCTGCAGCTGAAGGCGCTGCTCAAAGGTCTGCAGCAGGCTTATCGCGGAGAGAAACTGGAGCTGCCTGAAGACAAGATCGAAGCCTTGCTCGCCGCCCATGAAGCCAGACTGGCCAGTTCAACGGATGGCAGTCCTGCGCTGCAGGCCGAACGTCGCTTTCTGGCTCGGGAAAAGGCCAAGCCCGGCACCCATGAGCTGCCAGGTGGCGTGCTCTGGCGTGAGCTGCGCGCGGGCCAGGGCGCCAAGCCCAAGGCAAACCAGCAGGTGAGCGTGCGCTACAGCGGTCGCTTGGCCGATGGCACGCTATTCGATGAAAGCCGGGAGCCGCAGTGGTTTCACCTGGACAGCCTGATCGCTGGCTGGCGCAGCGCGCTGCTGGCCATGCCGGCTGGTGCGCGCTGGCAGCTGGTGATTCCGTCGGCGCAGGCCTATGGCGCAGAAGGCGCCGGCGACCTGATTCCGCCGCACGCGCCGCTGGTTTTCGAAGTGGAGTTGCTGGAAAGCCGCTGACCAGCAGCGGCTTTCGCGGGGTGCATCGTGAGGGCCCGGCAAACGCCGAGCAGAACCATCACACCGGCTGGGCGACCTGGCTGCTGTGCGCGGTATGCAGCACTTCAATCAGGCAGTCTTCCAGCTCAAAGCGTTCATGGAGCAGCTGGCCCAGGCGCTTCAGCTCACTGCTCAGACATTCGCCTTCACGGCTGTCGCCGTTGTCGCAACCATCGTTGAAAGCCAGCGCGGCCTCAGTGATGGCCTCGATGCGCGGGTAGATCTGTTTGGCCAGTTCCAACCCTCGCTGATCACCAAAGGCGCGGGCCTCGGCCATCAGTTGCTCGTACACCTCGAAATGCCCGGCCGACACGTAATCGACGAGGATCTGGCAGAAACCCAGCAACTCGGCACTGTGTGCCTTGGGGGCCGGCACCTCCGCATGCAACGCCTCGAAGGCCTTGATCAGCTCATGGCGCTCACGCAGCCAGCGATCGATCAGCAGGTGCACACCACCCCAGCGTTCCTGGGCACTTTGACAACTCTCAAGCATGACGATTCTCTTCCCTATGAAGTTCTCGTTATTGATCCCCGCCGTGAACACTCCTGTCACGGCACTGCGGATGGGAAGGCGCTGCGGATAGTTTTTTATGTTGGCAGGGGTGAGGCCCGCGGCGCGCAAAGCCAGATTATGCCCGTGGCATAACGCCAGCAAGCGCGGCTTTCATACGGGCGTTTAATTGCCGGAGACGCTAGCGGCAGCGCCCGGCGCGGCGGGGCAGAGCTTAATCCCCCGGCGGCAAGGCACGACGCATGAGCCTGGAGGCCAGACCATGCGCCGCTTCCGCTTCAGCTGCGGCGCAGCCCCTGATAGAGCGCCAGACCGATGCAGACGACGAAGCCAAGCAGGCTCAGCTCGGGAATACTGAGGCCGAACAGGGTCCAGTTGACCTCGGCGCAGTCGGCACTGCCATGCAGTACCACGCGGATGATTTCCTGAAACGGAAAGGCCTGCAGCATGTAGTCCAGGCTTGGCAAGCAGGCGGGCAACTGATCAGCCGGCACGGTCTGCAGCCAGATCTGCCGGCCGGCAGTGGCGGCGCCGCCCAGAGCAAACAGTCCGGCCACGCCGGCATAGCCCATGCGACCGCCACGCCCCGGATTGTGTACAGCTGCCAACAGGCAGACCAGGCCGAAGGCAATCAGCAGGATTCGCTGCACGATGCACAGCGGGCAGGGTTCCTGACCCAGCACATGCTCCAGATACAGCGCCGCGCCCATCATGGCGACACAGGCAAGAAAGGCGAGAGCGAACAGATTGCGGGGACTGGCCAGCGGCATGACAACACCTGTGGGTAAGAGAGGCGGCTACGGTAGAGGAAAGCGCCCGCCCCTTTCAAGCAAGGGCGCGGGCGTTAGTCGCTGATAGACCGCCTTGTGTCGCCAGAGTTTCAGCCGTGCTGCCCGGGCATGGGCAGGGCGGGCAGGCGCTGTTCCAGCAGTTGCACGCTTTCCTGAAGCAGCTGGTTACTGCGTTCGGGGTCCCCCAGGTGGGCCAGCAGGCGACCCAGCTCGGCACAAGTCTCGGCCGTGCGGGCAAAGCTCAGGCTGCTCTCGAAGTACTCACGCGCCTTGCCCCACAGCTGGCACTGCAGGCACAGACGGCCGAGGCAGAGCAACAGAGCAGCATCGCCGGGATTATCCTTGAGCCAGCCTTCGGCCAGCTGCAGCTGGCGCGCCGGATCGCGACCACGCAGGCTGCCGAACAGCCCCAGCAGGTCGCGCCGGAAACCACGTTTGAGTACCGCGCGCAGGGCTTCTTCGGCCTCAGCCTCGGCCCCTAGTTGCTGCAGCTGCTCGGCATACACCACCACCAGCTCGGCCTGCTCGCGCTGGACTTTGCTCAACTGCTGCCAAGTACGCTGCAGCGCCTGGCTGTCGCGACTGGCCAGTCCCTCGCTGCCGGCGGCACGCAGACGCCCCTGCCAAACCTGCAGTTCCAGACGGTCCAGCTCTTCTGCCGCCAGCACCTTGGCCTTACGCAATTCAGGCAGCAGACCGAGCAGCGCGGACCAGTCACCCCGCTGCTGCTGCACCCGCAGCAGGTGGCGCAACACCTGACGATGCAGCGGGTGACGCTTGGCCATGACTTCCAGAGTCTCCAGAGCGCCCTGCAACTCGCCACGGGACTGCTGCATCTCGGCATGCGCCAGAGCAATGGCAAGCTCCGCCTTGGGCTGACGATCCAGCGCCCGCTCCAGCAGACGCTCGCTCTCCTCGACCTGCCCCAGCTTGTGCGCGGCGCGCGCCGCGCCCAGGTAATGCATCAGCGGACGCGCCTCGCCTTCGGCCGCGCGTTGCAGGTGACGCAGGGCCCGCGCCCAGCGCCCCTCGGCCAGATCGAGCATGCCCTGCTCGGCCGCCAGCTGCACGCGGCGCTGATTGTTGCGACGCGACCAGGGATTGATAACCCGCCCGGAAGCACCGAGCAGACTCACCAACCACCAGCTCAGCCGCCACAACAGCCACAGCGAAACCAACAGCACCAGGGTGAACCACAGGCTCGATTCGAAACGAAAGCCCTCGAAGGCAATCAGCACATAGCCGGGCTCGGGAGCCTCGACGAAGAAATACAGCCAGGACCCGGCGGCACCCAGCAAAACCAGCAACAACACAACACGCAGGATCATGGCGCCGGTTCCTCTTGCACTGCCGCGGCGGGCGTTTCCGGCAGAGGCTGGGCATTGATGCTGTCATGCCGGCGCAGGTAGGTCTGCAGGGCGGCCAGGGCCGGGTCGAGATCAGGCACCGCCACGGCGACCGGCTGAGTACCCAGGGCCTGGATGCGCGCCAGCAGGGCCTGGCTCTGAGGGGTATCCAGGTTGAAGTAGGTAGTCAGGTTCTGCTCGGCCTGTTTCAGGGCATTGGCATAGATGTCCTGCTGGGCGTTCAACGCCGCCCACTGCGCCTGCTCCAGCGCCAGCGAAATGCTCAGCTGAACCTGAGCCAGCCCCTGGCCAGTGAGTTGCGGGCGCACACTCTGGGCCGCATTGAATTCGATGCGAAAATACGGCGAGACGGTTTCCCAGACATCCGCCCACCAGCTCTGCCCATCCCCTTCAGACAACAGGTTGAGGTTATCCGCGGCGCCCTTTTCGAACTGCGGGCGCAGGCTCTGTACGCCCCCCACCTGCTCGCGCAGGGCCGCCAGTTGCAGGAACAGCCCCGTGCGGTCGGGCTTGGGCAGGCTGCGCAGCGCCTCCAGACTCAGTGCCAGTTGCTCGCGGGCGGCGAACGAGGCCGGATCATCCTGCTCGCGGAGAATATCGTCGGCCGCCTTGACCAGTGCTTCGGCGCTGTTGATGTCCTGCAGGGCCTTAAGACGCAGGGTAGCCAGACGCAGTAGATGCTCGGCCTCGGCCAGACGCCAGTGTTCGCGGCTCTCGCCCAGCAGGCGGTCGAGGCGCTCGGCCAGCACCTGCTGCTCGCCCTGCACAGTGGCCAGCAGACGCTGACGTTCCTCCAACTGAGCAGGGGTCGGCAGCTCGGCCAGGCGGGCCTGCAGCTGCTGGTCACGTTGCGCCAGGCTCTGAGTGGCCCCAGTCGCCTCGTTGAGCTGCTTGATCAGCAGCTGCTCACGGGCCTGCTGCGCCTGCTGCTGCAGGAGCGACCAGCCCGCCACGCCACCCGCCGCTGCAGCCACCAGCAGGGAGAGCAGAGCAAGGCCGTTACCCCGTTTGGCTGCTGCGGCAGGTGCAGGAGCCGGCTGGGGTTTCTCGCTGGGCGCGGCAGCAGCCGGTTGTTCGAGAGAGGTAGAAACTGCGTCGCTCACGTATCCATCCTTTGCTCGTCGAGAGCTGCTTGTTTAGAACTGCCCTAGGGGGCGGGCCGGGAATCGAGCACCGCCAGCAGGGCCGGCGCACTCGCGCCCCGGCAATCAATCACATCAGTGGCGCCGGCCTGTCGGGCCAGCTCGGCGACCCGCGGGCTGGGCACGAACAGCGGCATGTGCTGTAGCTCGCGCCAGTCAGCGGCGGCCAGTTCGCGCAGACGCTCCAGCCCTTCGCCACTGCTGACCAGCAGGCCATTGAGGCGCTGCTCACGCACCCGCGCCAGCACCGCGCCGGGCGCATAGAACGGCTGCACACGGCGATAGAGTGGCAGATAGTCAACCGTGACGCCTTGGCCGCGCAAGCACTCGGCGAGGAAGTCTCGGCCAGTCTCGCCGCGCAGAATCAGTACATGGGGATCAGACACCTGCAGCGCTTGCTGCAGTTCAGGCAGGGCCAGCAATGCCTCGCTATCGTCGCCGCTCGCCGGCCAGAAGGCATCCACACCATAGTTGTGCAGCAGTTGGCCGGTGGCCGCGCCGACGGCAAACCAGCGCAAGGCCGGCGGCTCTGCCCAGTAGCGGCCCAGCAGCTCCAGCCCCAAACGCGCGGCCGGTTTGCTGACCACGATCACCGCGCTGTAGCGTGGCAGCTCACGGAAGGTGGTGTGCGCCTCGGCCGTCTCGGCCAGCGGCTCGATCGCCAGCAATGGCATGGCGCTGCTGAACACCCCCCGTTCGGCCAGAGTGGCGGCCAGCGCCGCACACTCCTCGACCGGTCGGGTGATCAGCAGCCGCCAGGTCACGGATGTCCGGCCTCGCCATAGACCGCACGCAGGATATCGTCGGCGCCCTGCGCCAGCAGCGCCTCGGCCACCTGCACACCCAGGGTTTCAGCATCCGCCGACGCCGCCCGAGCTTCGGCCCGCAGCAGGCAGCCACCATCTGGCTGGCCAACCAGACCGCGCAGCCACAGCTGCTCGTTTTCCAGAATCGCGTAGCAAGCGATCGGCACCTGGCAGCCGCCGTTGAGGTGCTTATTCAGCGCGCGCTCGGCGGTCACCCGCAGAGCGGTCTCACGGTGGTGCAAGGGTGCCAGCAGGGCATGAATCTCGGCATCGGCCGTGCGGCACTCAATGCCAACGGCACCCTGACCACCGGCCGGCAGGCTGTCATCGACGCTGATCGAGGAGCGGATGCGCTCGGCAAAACCCAGGCGAATCAGACCGGCGGCCGCGAGGATGATGGCGTCGTACTCGCCGGCATCCAGCTTGGCAAGGCGGGTATTGACGTTGCCGCGCAGGAACTGGATTTTCAGATCCGGACGCCGCGCCAGCAGTTGGGCCTGACGGCGCAGACTGGAAGTACCGACCACGCTGCCGGCCGGCAGCTCGTCGAGGCTGGCGAAGGTGTTGGAGACAAAGGCATCGCGCGGGTCTTCGCGCTCGCAGATGCAGAACAGACCAAGCCCGTCGGGGAAGTCCATCGGCACATCCTTCATCGAATGCACGGCGATGTCGGCTTCGTTCTCCAGCAGAGCAGTTTCCAGCTCTTTGACGAACAGACCCTTGCCGCCGATTTTCGCCAGCGGC
Organism: Pseudomonas fluvialis; assembly: GCF_014207935.1. GTDB lineage: Bacteria > Pseudomonadota > Gammaproteobacteria > Pseudomonadales > Pseudomonadaceae > Aquipseudomonas > Aquipseudomonas fluvialis_A. Next base: position 696,141 of record NZ_JACHLL010000001.1, read on the forward strand.
GCATCGAGCAGCTTGTCGCCGCGACTGACCATCGGCACCAGGCTCACGCGCAGGCCGGGGTGGGCCTGTTCCAGGCAAGCCTTGACGTATTCGGCCTGCCACAGGGCCAGGGCACTCTTGCGGGTAGCAATGCGGATTTCGCGGGAAGACATGACGGCTCTCGATACGAATGAACGCCGGCATGATAAGACAGCCCGGCGGGTGGTGCACCCGCCGGAAGTCAATGAAAAGACGCTGAAGAAATAGTCAGAGGTGATGCATCAACTTGCGCACACCCGCCACATGCCGGCGGCTGACCGTCAGAGCCTCAGTCTCCATGCCCCGCAGGAACAACTGGAAATGCCCCAGCGGGGTACGCTGCAGCCGCTCGATGCGCTCGCGCGAAACCAGCGCATTGCGGTGAATGCGCACGAAGCGCTCACCGAACTCATCCTCCAGCGCCTTCAGCGGCTCATCCAGCAGCACCTCTCCGCCTTCATGGCGCAGGGTGACGTACTTGTGATCGGCGATGAAGAACATCACCTGATCCAGTGGAATCAGCTCGATGCCTTTGCGCGTGCGGGCACTGATATGGCTGCGCGGCCCGCTGCCACCGGTGGTGGGCGGCTTGGTCAGCGCGGCCAGCTGTACCCGGTTGGGTCGCTCGGCCTTTTTCAGTGCCTCGCGCAGCGCCTCCGGGCGTACCGGCTTGACCAGATAGCCCACGGCACTGACCTGGAAGGCTTCCAGGGCAAATTCGTCGTGGGCGGTGCAGAAGATCACCGCCGGCGGTGCATCGCGCTCGCACAGCTTGGCAGCCACCTGCAGGCCATCCAGCCCCGGCATGCGGATATCCAGCAACACCACATCGGGCTTGAGGCTGTCGATCAGCGCCAGCGCTTCTTCGCCGTTGCTGGCCGAGGGCTCGAGCACGCGGCAACCCTCGAGCTCGGCCACCATGCGTGCCAGGCGCTCACGGGCTAATGGTTCGTCATCGACTATCAGGACATTCATAACGCTCGGGCTTCCTGCGAGAGTCTTTCACAAGGATAGCGTAGACAGGTGAAGTGCCGTCCGTCACGGCGCTCTGCACTCAGAGTAGCTGCCGCGCCGAAAAGTGCCGTCAGTCGCGCTTCAATATTCCCCAACGCCTGATGCGTCCCGCGCGAGGGCTGACCATCGCCGGTCTCGTCATACGGATTGCTCACGCAGAGGCTGAACACGCCATTGCGGTAATCCCCTTCGACCCGCACCAGGCCGCCCTCGATACGCGGCTGGATGCCGTAGATCAGGGCATTTTCCAGCAAGGGCTGCAGGGTCAATTGGGGAATCGGCAGGTCATCGGGCACACCCTCCACCTGCCACTCCAGTTGCAAGCGATCACCCAGGCGGTACTGCTCGATCGACAGATAACGCCGGGCCAGCGCCAATTCGTCGCACCAGGGCACCAGGGTGCCGGGCTTCGCCAGGCTGGCGCGGAACAGATCGGACAGATCGAGCACGGCCTGCTCGGCCTTGTATGGGTCCACCGCCACCAGACTGGCGATGCTGTTCAGGCTATTGAACAGAAAATGCGGGCGGATGCGCGCCTGCAGCGACTCGATGCGCGCCCGCAGCTCGGCCTGTTCCTGACGGCGCCACTGGCTCTGCAGGTAGAAATAGCGCAGCAGCAACGCCGACATGATCAGCGCGATCAGGGCATGGCGCAGGTACAGGTTGACCTCGCCACTGCGCGGCAGTTGCCCGCCCAGATCGTAGTAATCGGCCACCAGGGTGCAGGCAAGGGTCAGAACCACCACCAGCGCGCTGCACAGGCAGCCCGCCAGCCAGGGCCGGAGCTGGGCCAGCAGCGGGCGCAGCCGGCACATGCAGGCGGCCGAGAGCAGCACGATCCACTGCACGAACAGCGAGGTCAGCGCCAGGCGCACCCAGTCGAAGTCCGGCAGCATCGGCTCGGCCAGCACCAGCACCAGCACCAGCAGCTCGGCCAGCAGAATCAGGGCGAACAACGCCTCCGACTCGCACAGCTCGGGAAGGAAGAAATCGTCGTCGATCGCCGGCCTAGACGCCGGCTTGAGCCTTGGATTGAACATGGATGGAGTTTCCCCGGCACACAGCCGGCCGACAAGCGGTATGAGTGCCGATCGGGCAAAAACCACCGGTGAACGGCAGCCCATACCGGCAAAGTGTGACGCCGACCCCGTCCCCACGCTGCCAGGCAAAGGCAGCAGGCAAGGCCACGACCCTGTTATTATCGACACAATTTGTCGTTCTGCAGGCGCCAGCCTGCCCCACTACGAGCCAGCCATGAGCACTGAAAAAACCAACCAGTCCTGGGGCGGCCGCTTCAGCGAGCCCGTCGACGCCTTCGTTGCCCGCTTCACCGCTTCCGTCGATTTCGACAAGCGCCTGTACCGCCACGACATCATGGGCTCGATCGCCCACGCCACCATGCTGGCCAAGGTCGGCGTACTGACCGCCGAGGAACGTGACGCCATCGAAGCGGGCCTGAAGCAGATCCAGGCCGAGATCGAAGCCGGCCAGTTCGACTGGCGCGTCGACCTGGAAGACGTGCACATGAACATCGAAGCACGTCTGACCGACCGCATCGGCATCACCGGCAAGAAGCTGCACACCGGACGTAGCCGCAACGACCAGGTGGCCACCGATATCCGCCTGTGGCTGCGCGACGAGATCGACCTCATCCTCGCCGAGATCACCCGCCTGCAGCAGGGTCTGCTGGGTCTGGCCGCAGCCGAAGCGGACACCATCATGCCCGGTTTTACCCACCTGCAGACCGCCCAGCCGGTGACCTTCGGCCACCATCTGCTGGCCTGGTTCGAGATGCTGTCGCGCGACTACGAACGCCTGGTCGACTGCCGCAAGCGGGTCAACCGCATGCCGCTGGGCTCGGCTGCGCTGGCCGGCACCACCTACCCGATTGCCCGCGAGATCACCGCCGAGCTGCTCGGCTTCGATCAGGTCGGTGGAAACTCGCTGGACGGCGTTTCGGACCGCGACTTCGCCATCGAATTCTGCGCTGCCGCATCCCTGGCGATGATGCACCTGTCGCGCTTCTCCGAAGAGCTGGTGCTGTGGACCTCCGCGCAGTTCCAGTTCATCGACCTGCCCGACCGCTTCTGCACCGGTTCCTCGATCATGCCGCAGAAGAAGAACCCGGACGTGCCGGAACTGGTACGTGGCAAATCCGGCCGCGTATTCGGCGCCCTGACCGGCCTGCTGACCCTGATGAAAGGCCAGCCGCTGGCCTATAACAAGGACAACCAAGAAGACAAGGAACCGCTGTTCGACGCCGCCGACACCCTGCGCGACAGCCTGCGCGCCTTCGCCGACATGGTCCCGGCGATCAAGCCGAAGAAGGACATCATGCGCGAGGCGGCCCGCCGCGGCTTCTCCACCGCCACCGACCTCGCCGACTATCTGGTGCGCAAGGGTCTGCCCTTCCGCGACTGTCACGAGATCGTCGGCCACGCGGTGAAGTACGGCGTGCAAACAGGCAAGGACCTGGCCGAGATGAGCCTGGACGAGCTGCGCCAGTTCAGTGACAAGATCGAAGGCGACGTGTTCGCCGTGCTGACCCTGGAAGGCTCGGTCAACGCCCGCGACCATATCGGCGGCACCGCGCCGAACCAGGTACGCGCCGCCGTGACCCGCGGCCAGCAACTGCTGGCCAGCCGCTGATTGCTGCACGCGCTGTCGCTCACACGACCGGCAGCGCGTGAGGCTATCACCGCCTGCATGCCAAACCTACGTCGCCTGCTAGCGGGCCTGCTGCTGATCGTCGCCGGCCCCTGCCTGGCACATGACTGTCCGCGCGATTACCGCGTCGGCGTATCGCCGATCGGCTACAGCTATTACCTCGACGCCCAGGGCCAGCCCACCGGTTCGTCCTTCGATTTCTATGCCGAACTGAGCCGCCGCTCCGGCTGTCGTTTCAATCTGACGGCCGTGCCGCGCGCACGCTCCTGGTACCTCCTGGAAAACCAGGAAGTCGACCTGATCACCCCGACCATCCGCACCCCCGAGCGCGATCACCTCGGCGTGTTCATCGAGTACTTCCGCGGCCACAGCGATCTGCTGATCCGCCGCGAACTAGCGCCGCAGATCCACTCGCTGAGCGACTTCCTCGCCCAACCGACCCTGCAGCTGGGACTGGTACGCGGCCACTCCAACGGTCCGGCGCTGGACGACCAGATCGCCCTGCTGGATGGCAACCGCGTGCAGTACGCGGCCGACCCGCACAATGTGTTCCTGCGCCTGCAGGCCGGACGCATCCAGGGCACCATCATGCCGGCCGGGCTGTACCAGAAGGAGGTCGACGATCTCGCCCTGCACGATCAGCTGCAGCTGATCCGTATCGCCGAAGCCGATGCCTTTGCCACCGGCGCCTACCTGTCGCGCCTGAGCCTGGGGCCGGAGGAACTCGCCCACCTGCAGCAGCATATCCAGAGCATGCTCGATGACGGCACCCTGCGCGAGCTGCTGACCCGTCGCCACGGCAAACCTCTGACCGACCGTTACTACCTGGATACGCCGGCACCCTGACAACCCAGCCCCCTGCACTTGAACGCAGGGCTATGCCACACTGGGCACAAGGTTATTGCTGCAGCCCATGGGGACCGCCATGCCTGATCATGAACGTCCGCGCTACCAGCTCAGTGCTGCCGGTGCCAACTCGACGAGGGAAAAATCGACATGAACGACCCCGTACAAAACAATGCCGAAGATGATGAAGACTTCGCCGCCGAGCGCCTGCTGGAAGCCGTGCAGAACCAGATCGACGCCGACAGCCCGCCCGCAGCCCGCGCCACCTTCAACAAGCTGACGCTGGTTGGCTATCCGGCCGAAGAAGCCCTGGAGCTAATGGCTCAGGTGCTGGCCCATGAGGTCAGCGCCATGCTCGACGCCGATCGCCCCTTCGACCTGCCCTGGTACGAACAGGCATTGCGCGCCCTGCCGACGCTGCCGGACGAGGCGTAGCGACATGATCAGGTGGGGCCGGCTGCGCCACCTGAGCCCCCTGCTGCTCGCACTGCTGGGCCGTCTGACGCTGGCCGCGCCACTGCCGCAGATCGGCGCCGAAGACGATTGGTATCCCTACACCGCGCTGCGCGATGGCGAGATTCGCGGCATGTCCGCCGACATTGTGCGCGCGGCCTTCGCCGCCGCCGACACGCCTGTCGAACTGATCGCCTACCCCTATGCACGCTGCATGTATCTGGCACGCATCGGCAAGCTGGCCGGCTGCTTCAATACCACTCCAGACGAGCAAGTCCGGCATGATTTCCGCCTGCCTCGGCAAGCACTGTTCAACGACGACATCCTGATCTGGACACGTCGCAGCCAGGCAACGCCACTGACCCAGCTGGCAGATCTCAGCGGCCGGCGCATCGCCGTCACCCTTGGTTATGAGTACGGCCCGAGCTTCGATGGCTACAGCGGCGTGCAGCGCATTGCCGTGCGCCAGGACATCAACGGCTTCCGCATGCTCGAACGCGGCAGGGTCGATTACAGCATCGCCTTCCGCGGCACCAGCGAGCAGTTGTTCCGCGACAACCCCAGCCTGCAGGGGCTCTTTCAACCCGTGTACACGGCGCACCAGGCCGAGCTGTTCCTCAGCTTTTCCCGCGAGCATCGCGACGCCCGCCGCCTGCTGCAACAGTTCGAGCGGGGCATGCAGATCATTGCCAAAAACGGGCGCTACCAGCAGATTCTCAGCCAATGGCAGCATCAGCGGCCGACACTACTGAAAGCTGACACCCGTCACTAGGCGCGAGTCTTGCCGAACACCTAGACTGCAGTCAGCTGCCCGTGCGAAGGCAGCCCCCTTCCCCTGCCGTGGAGGCACCCATGACGTTTACTCCCGATATGATCGCCGAACTGGAACTGCTGGCCCTGTACAACCTGGACAACCACCAGGAAGGCATCAAGGTGCATAACAATGCCAACTCCAAGGCGATCGGCGCCGTCACCCGCCTGCATCAGAAAGGTCTGATCAGCGCCGCCGATGGTGGCTACCTGACCAGCCTCGGCCTGGATGCCGCCGAGCACGCCCAGGCCCTGCTGACCATCCTCAACTCCAAACCCTAAAGCGCCGGGCCAGGCAGACGATATAGCGGAACCCAACCCGCGCCGGATGGAATGCAGTCCATGATCCGCCAACCGCACATCCATCTGGATATCGACGAAGGCATTGACCGCAAGGAGCTGGCGCGCCTGCGCGGGCGCTTCCTCAGCCTCAACCAGACCCGCCTGCAGCGCGCCAGCAGCGCCCTGTCGACCCGCCAACAGCTGGTCCTGCGCCTGCTGCCGCTGCTGTTCCACGTCAACCATCCGCTGCTGCCGGGCTATGTCTCGGCCAGCACCCCTGCGGGCCTCAGCGGTTTCGAGCCGGACGACGATCTGCTCGCCGAAGCCCAGCGCCTGACCCGCTCGTTCAGCTACAAGCCCCGCCGCGGCAACCCGCCACAGCCTATCCAGGCACTCTTCCTCATGGGCAGCCTGGGCACCGTGGCCCAGGCCGAGGAAAGCGACCTCGACCTATGGGTGTGCCACTCGCCGGAATTGTCCACCGCGGAAGTCACCGAACTGCAACGCAAGTGCCAGCTGCTGGAGGCCTGGGCCTCCAGCCAGGGCACCGAGCTGCACTGCTTCCTGATCAACCCCGGCACCTTCAGCCGCGAGGATCGCGAAGCCAGGCTGACCTCCGACGACTGCGGCACCACCCAGCACTACCTGCTGCTCGACGAGTTCTACCGCACGGCGATCTGGCTGGGCGGACGCACTCCGCTGTGGTGGCTGGTGCCGGTCAAGGACGAGGCGCGCTACGCCGAGTTCACCCAGGCCCTGCTGAGCAAGCGCTTCGTCCGCGCCGACGAGGTCATCGACCTCGGCCACCTCGCCCACATCCCGCCCAGCGAGTTCATCGGTGCCGGCATGTGGCAACTGTTCAAGGGCATCCACTCGCCGTTCAAGTCGGTGCTCAAGCTGCTGCTCACCGAGGTCTACGCCAGCGAGCACCCCAACACCCGCTGCCTGTCGCTGCGTTTCAAGGAGGCGGTATTCGCCAACCAGCTGGATGCCGACGAGCTCGATCCGTACATGGTCATTTACCGCCGTCTGGAGGAATACCTCGGCCAGCGCGACGAGCAGGAGCGTCTGGAACTGGTGCGCCGCTGTCTGTACCTGAAGGTCGGCAAGAAGCTCAGCAAGCCGCCGCGCAACCGCAGGAAGAGCTGGCAGCGCCTGCTGCTGGAACGCCTGACCGCCGACTGGCACTGGGACCAGCGCCAGTGGGAGCGCCTGGATGCCCGCGACAGCTGGAAGGTCCGCCAGGTCCAGAGCGAACGCCGCGCCCTGGTCAACGAGCTGACCTACACCTACCGATTCCTTGCCCAGTTCGCCCGCCAACTGCAAGTTGCCAGCCCGCTGAGCGGCCGCGACATGGGCATCCTCGGCCGGCGCCTGTACGCCGCTTTCGAGCGCAAGGCCGGCAAGGTCGAATTCATCAACCCCGGCATCGCCCCTGACCTGGCCGAGGAGCTGCTCAGCCTGGTGCAATGCCCGAGCCCCGAGGATGACCAGGAGCAGCAGTGGGCGCTGTTTGCCGGCAGCCTGGCCGGCAGCGAATGGCAGGATCACTCGCCGCTCAAGCGCAGCCGCCACCTGATCGAACTGCTGGCCTGGGCGCAGCGCAACGGCGTGATCGACAACAGTTCGCGGATCGCCATCCAGCCCGGCGAGAGCGACCTCAACGATTTCGAACTGTCCAACCTGCTCGGCAGCCTGCAGCACAGCTTCGCCCTGCCACTGCCGGAGGTGGACGACCAGGCCCTGCTCGAACCGAGCCGGCCGAGCGAGGTGCTGCTGCTGGTCAACGTCGGCCTCGACCCGCTGCGCCAGCACAGCCAGCAGAACATCCACATGACCAGCGAACGCACTGACTCGCTGGGCTACGCCGGCCTGCGCGAGAATCTGGTACTGAGCCTGGATCAGGTCTGCCTGAACAGCTGGAACGAGCTGCAGGTCAGTCGCTACGACAGCGCCAACGCCCTGCTCGACAGCCTGCGCGACTACCTCAATGCCCTGCCAGCCAGCGGCCCGGCACCGCGCCTGCAAGTGCGCTGTTTCTGCCGCAACCGCGCGCCGGCCATTGCCCGCCGGGTCGAGGAGCTGTTCCAGGAAGTCATTGCCTGCCAGAACAGCGGGCGCAGTCGTTTCCTCCTGCAGATCCAGCAGCGTTTCTACCTGTTCGATCTGACTCCCGGCCAGGTCAGCTACCAAGCGGTCAACGGCATCGCCGCCCTGATCAGCCTGCTGGGCGAGGAACAGAGCGACTTCAGCCCACTGGCCCTGGACCGCCATGCCCTGGAGGGCGAGGACCTGGCGCTGATCCTGCCGCAGGGCAAGCCTGGCTGCGTGCAGGTGTTCTACCGCCGCGATGGCGAGGCAGCCGAACTGCACGTGCTGGATGAACGCAACGCGCTGTGGCGCCAGCGCCTGCCGTTTCGTGACGAACAGAGTCTGCTGACTCCGCTGCAGCGCTTCCTCAGCTCGGTGCAGCAGCGCCAGAGTGCGCTGAAATCACTCAGCGACCTGCCCGGCCAGCCGCTGGAGCTGCGCTACTACGAACTGCTGCCGCCCCTGCCGGGTCGCGCCCAGAGCCTGGAGCGTCGCGGTGCCCCGCAACAGGCAGAGCGCCAGCCCTACTACCCGGTGCAGGCGATCATCGAACAGAGTGCCGGCAACCGCCGGCATGTCACCCTGTACTGCAACCACCGTGAGTTTTCCGAGCTGGAGTACGGCACCGGGCTGTTCCCGGCGGTGGCCCGGCACATTCTCGCCCAGCGCGAGGGCGGTCAGCGTTACCCCTGCTACATCACCGACCTCGATCTCTCCGCCACCCCTGGCGGAGCCGCGGTGGAGACCCTGCACTACCTGCGCTACAAGGCCGAGTTGGAGCAGGCGCTGAATCAGGCCCTGCAGGAGGCCTGACAAGGCTCAGTGCTGGTAAGCACCGGCGGCTTCGGGCTGATACTCCACGGCCAGCAGGGTCAGGCGCAACGGCTTACCGGCCGGCCCCGGCCAGTCGATCTGCTGGCCCACCGACAGACCAAGCAGGGCACAGCCGACCGGCGCGAGGATCGACACACGCCCCTCGGCGCCGGCGTCCTCGGGAAATACCAGGGTCAGGTGGTAATCCTTGCCGCTGCTTTCCTCGCGGCAATGCACCCGCGAATTCATCGTCACCACACCAGCCGGCACCTCGTCATGCCCCACCACCTGGGCCCGCGCCAGCTCTGTTTCCAGAGCACGGGCACTCGGGCCGAAGTCCTCCAGGCTGTCGAGCAGGCGCTCCAGGCGCTGCAGATCGAGACGGGTGATGGTGATCGGCGGGTTGAGACTCATGGTGTGTACGGCGCTCCTCATGACAAAAAAGAAAACCCCGCCCGAAGGCGGGGTTTGCTGAACGACTGGTCAGATAAAACCGACCGTACCACAGGCGGGGGAATAAGCAAGACCGCTGGGTCAGCGCGCCGCGCGTGCCTGCCGCCGGGCCTGCGCCACAGCGCAGATGGCCTGGCGCCGCGCCGCATCGGCCGGACCCCATTCGAGGATTTCGCTAAGGCTGCGACCGCAACCGAGGCAGATGTCCTGCGCATCCAGGCAACACTGGCGCACGCAGGGCGAAGCAGGGCCGGCAGAAGGCGGCCCGCTGGCGGGATCAGAGGTCTTCGAACTCAATGGCTTCACCGGCCTGCTCGGCGGTGACGCGCAGCAGCAGCTCGCCCAGCGGCTCGTCATTGCTGTCGCACAGCCAGCGCTGGCTCTCGGCGTCGTAGTCGAAATGGAAGCCACCGGAGCGCGCCGCCACCCACAGCTGACGCAGTGGCTCCTGACGGCTGAAGATCAACTGGCTGCCATTCTCGAAGCGCACGGTGAGCACGCCAGCACTGTTCTCTAGGTCGATATCCAGATCGCAGTCATCCAGCACATCCTCGATCGCCTGCTGGGTGGCATCGACCAGATCATGGAACCGCGCTTCACTCAAACTCATTACCGCACCCTCAAAAAATGTTGCCTGCATCCGCAGGTTGATGAGCTGCTCAGTATCCCCAAGCCGGGGCGCTTTGGCACGTTCAATTGTGCTGGCGGCGGTATTCGGCCGGCGTCTGCCCGGTCCAACGGCGGAAGGCTCGGGCCAGCGAGCCGGCCTCGCTGAAACCGACCAGAAAGGCGATATCGGCCAGCTCCAGCGCCGGGTCGCGCAGGTAGTGCAACACCAGTTGCTGGCGGGTTTCATCGACCAACTGGCTGAACGACAGCCCCGCCTCGCGCAGGCGCCGCTGCAAAGTGCGCGGACTCAAGGCCAGCTGCGCCGCCAGTTGCTCCAGTTCAATACCCTGCTCCGGCAACTGCCGCGCCAGCAGCGCGCGGGCGCGGTCGAGCACGCTGTGACCCTGCTCGATCTCACTCAGCCGGCGGTCCGCGTAGGCATCCAGCATCAGGCGTACCTGCGCATCGGCCTGGCCCAGCGGCAGGCTCAGCAGGCGCTTGGGGAAAATCAGGGCATTCTGCGTCTGGGAAAATTTCACCGGGCAGCGGAACAGACGCTGGTGCTCACGGGTATCGGCCGGAACCGGATGCTGGAAGTGCACTTCCAAAGGCGGCTCCTCGAGCCCGGTGACCCAGCGGCCGAAAGTCACCCAGCCAGCCAGCGTCTCTTCGGCGATCTGCCGTTGTTGCTGCGGCAGCAGCGGCGTCCAGCGATGCACCACCAGCGGCTCGGGGCTGTCGCCCTGGGGCCAGTCCTCCAGCTCGATATGCCCCAGATTGCCCACCAGCGCGGCGTAGCGGGCCTGCCGGTGCAGTGCATCGGCCAGCGTCGGGCAGCTCATGATCAGGTAGCCGAGCACGCCGTAGTAGCCGGGACGGATGGCTTCGCCCAGGTGCAGGCCGAGACAGTCGTCGCCACTCAGGCGCACGCCCTGCCCCAGCAGCTCCAGGTAGGTGCTGGCGGCTATGCGCTGGTCGCGCTGGGCCAGAATTTCCGGGCTCAGTTGGGCCCGCGCCAGCAACTGCGCCGGCTCGATGCCTAGGCGCGCGAGATAGTCGACCAGCCCCTGCAGGTACGCCACGGAAACCGAGCTGGCCAGTGTCGCCAACGGCTGCATATCCACTCCTTGATGATTCACGCGCCGACAGCCTGCCACAAGCACGCCCGCTCTGGGCAGTGATACCCCGCGAAAGGCCCGCCAGACGGGCTTGACAGCGCATAGGCAAGGCGCCGGGGGGTCGGTATACTCCGGGCCATTCACGATTTTGCAAAGGATTCCGCCATGAAGCGCCTGCTGCTTCCCTTCCTCGCCCTCGTCGTCCTCGCCGGTGCCCTGACGGGCTGCGGCCAGAAAGGTCCGCTGTACCATCCGGATGACCAAGACGCAGTCAAAGAACGCGACAAAGACGTCTTTCTCTAAGGGGTAATCATGGAAGCTTTCTCCCGCCGCGACGGCCAGCTGTTCGCGGAAGGCGTGGCCCTGTCCGCCGTTGCCGAGCGCTTTGGCACGCCGACCTACGTCTACTCGCGCGCCCATATCGAAGCGCAGTACCGCGCCTATGCCGATGCCCTGACTGGCATGCCGCATCTGGTGTGCTTTGCCGTCAAGGCCAACTCCAACCTCGGCGTGCTGAATGTGCTGGCCCGTCTGGGTGCCGGTTTCGATATCGTCTCGCGTGGCGAGCTGGAGCGAGTACTGGCCGCCGGCGGCAAGGCCGACAAGATCGTCTTCTCCGGTGTCGGCAAGAGCCGTGACGACATGCGCCGCGCGCTGGACGTCGGCGTGCACTGCTTCAACGTCGAATCCACCGTCGAGTTGGAGCGCCTGCAGGTCGTCGCCGCCGAGCTGGGCAAGGTTGCCGCGATCTCCCTGCGGGTCAATCCGGACGTCGATGCTGGCACCCACCCGTACATCTCCACCGGCCTCAAGGAAAACAAGTTCGGCATCGCCATCGCCGACGCGGAAGCCGTTTATGCCCGCGCCGCCGAGCTGCCGAACCTCAAGGTGGTCGGTGTCGACTGCCATATCGGCTCGCAGCTGACCAGCCTGCCGCCCTTCCTCGATGCCCTCGACCGCCTGCTGGCGCTGATCGACCGTCTGGCCGCCCGCGGCATCCGCATCGAGCACCTCGACCTCGGTGGCGGCCTCGGCGTGCGCTACAAGGACGAAACCCCGCCGCTGGCCGGTGACTACATCGCCGCCGTGCGCGAGCGCATTGCCGGTCGCAATCTGGCGCTGGTGTTCGAGCCGGGCCGCTCCATCGTGGCCAATGCCGGCGTGCTGCTGACCCGCGTGGAATACCTCAAGCACACCGAACACAAGGACTTCGCCATCATCGATGCGGCGATGAACGACCTGATCCGCCCAGCCCTGTACCAGGCCTGGATGGACGTGGTGCCGGTCAGCCCGCGCGAAGGTGAAGCCCGCGCCTACGATCTGGTCGGCCCGATCTGCGAGACCGGCGACTTCCTGGCCAAGAACCGCGAGCTGGTGCTCGAAGAAGGCGACCTGCTGGCCGTATGCTCAGCCGGCGCCTACGGCTTCGTTATGAGTTCCAACTACAACACCCGCGGCCGCGCCGCAGAGGTGCTGGTGGATGGCGAACAGGCTTTCGAAGTACGCCGTCGCGAGACGCTCGAGGAACTCTATGCCGGCGAAAGCCTGCTGCCGGAGTAAGCGACCATGCTGCTGCGTTTTACCAAGATGCACGGCCTGGGCAACGACTTCATGGTCCTCGACCTGATCAGCCAGCACGCGCATATCCAGCCCAAGCATGCCAAGCAGTGGGGCGACCGGCACACCGGCGTCGGTTTCGACCAGCTGCTGATCGTCGAGGCGCCGACCAGCCCGGACGTGGACTTCCGCTACCGCATCTTCAACGCCGACGGCTCGGAAGTGGAGCAATGCGGCAACGGCGCCCGCTGCTTTGCGCGCTTCGTCATGGACAAGCGCCTGACCACCAAGAAATGCATCCGCGTGGAAACCAAGAGCGGCGTGATCGAGCTCAACCTGCGCCCGGACGGACAGGTCTGCGTGGACATGGGTGCTCCGCGCCTGACGCCGGCCGTCATCCCCTTCCAGGCCGATTCCGAAGCCCTGAGCTACCCGGTGGAGGTCGACGGTCAGCTGGTTGAGCTGGCTGCGATATCCATGGGTAACCCACACGCCGTGCTGCGTGTCGACAACGTCGACAGCGCGCCCGTGCACAGCCTGGGGCCGAAGCTGGAGCACCATCCGCGCTTCCCGCAGCGGGTCAATGTCGGTTTCCTCCAGGTGCTCGACCGCCATCAGGCCCGTCTGCGTGTGTGGGAACGTGGTGCCGGCGAAACCCAGGCCTGCGGCACCGGCGCCTGCGCCGCCGCCGTGGCGGCGATTCGCCAGGGCTGGATGGATTCACCCGTGCAACTGGAGCTGCCCGGTGGCAAGCTGTCCATCGAGTGGGCAGGCGCAGGGCAGCCGGTTATGATGACCGGACCCGCCGTCCGCGTGTACGAAGGTCAGATCCGTCTATGAGCGAACACCACCAGGAACCCGCCGAGCTGGATAGCGAACAGGTCGCTGCCTACCTGCGTCGCCATCCGGAATTCTTCGTCGATCACGAAGAACTGATCACCGAGCTGCGCATCCCGCACCAGCCCGGCGAGGCGGTGTCTCTGGTGGAGCGCCAGGTCAAACTGCTGCGCGAGCGCAACATCGAGATGCGCCATCGCCTGTCGCAGCTGATGGACGTGGCCCGCGACAACGACCGCCTGTTCGACAAGACCCGTCGTCTGGTGCTGGCCCTGCTCGACGCCAACGGCCTCGACGAAGTGGTCAGCGCGGTGGAGGACAGCCTGCGCCATGAGTTCCAGGTGCCCTTCGTCAGCCTGATCCTGTTCAGCGACAACGGCCTGCCCGTCGGCCGCTGTGTCAGCAGCGCGGAAGCCCATCAGGCCATCGGCGGGCTCCTCGCCGGCGGCAAGACCGTGTGCGGCGTGCTACGCCCCAACGAACTGAGTTTCCTGTTTGGCGAGGACGAGGCCGCACAGATCGGCTCGGCCGCCGTGGTCAGCCTGACCCACCAGGGCCTGCATGGCGTGCTGGCGATCGGCAGCAGCGATCCGCAGCACTACAAGAGCAGCCTGGGCACCCTGTTCCTCGCCTACCTGGCCGAGGTCATCGCCCGCGTTCTGCCGCGTTTCGCCAGTCCGCTGCGTTCGGTGCGCTAACGCGCCGTGCGCGAAGCCCTCGACGCCTACCTCGAACACCTGCGCCGCGAACGGCAGGTTTCCCCGCACACCCTGGCCGCCTACCAGCGCGACCTGCTCAAGCTGCTGCCGCTGGCCGAGCAGGATGGCCTGCGCAGCTGGAACGAGCTGGACAGCGCGCGCCTGCGCCGAATGATCGCGCGCCTGCATCAGCAGGGCCTCTCCGGGCGCAGCCTGGGCCGCCTGCTTTCGGCTGTGCGCGGCCTGTACCAGTACCTGCTGCGCGAAGGCCTGTGCCGTCACGACCCGGCCAACGGCCTTTCGCCCCCCAAGAGCGCACGAAAGCTGCCCCGCGCCCTGGATGCCGACCGCGCGCAGCAGCTGCTCGATGGCGGCGTCGAGGATGAATTCATTGCCCGCCGCGATCAGGCGCTGCTGGAACTGTTCTATTCCTCCGGCCTGCGCCTGGCCGAGCTGGTCAACCTCGATCTGCCCGCTCTCGACCTGGCTGCCGGCCTGGTACGGGTGCTCGGCAAGGGCAGCAAGACCCGCGAGGTGCCGGTCGGGCGCCAGGCGCGGGAGGCCATCCATGCCTGGCTGCCGCTGCGCGCCCAGGCCAATCCACAGGATCTGGCCCTGTTCATCAGCCGCCAGGGCAAGCGCCTGACGCCCCGTGCCATCCAGCTGCGAGTGCGTGCCGCCGGTGTGCGCGAGCTGGGCCAGCACCTGCACCCGCACATGCTGCGGCACAGTTTCGCCAGCCATATGCTGGAGTCGTCCCAGGACCTGCGCGCGGTACAGGAGCTGCTCGGCCACGCCGACATCGCCACCACGCAGATCTATACCCACCTCGATTTCCAGCATCTGGCCAAGGTTTACGACAGCGCCCACCCTCGGGCCAAACGCCGCAGCGGGAGCGACAGCGAATGAGCCTCAAGCTGGTCACCTTCGACCTCGATGACACCCTGTGGGACGTCGCCCCGGTGATGCACAACGCCGAAGCGCGCCTGCGCGACTGGCTGGCGCGCGAGGCCCCCCGCCTGGGCGCGGTGCCCATCGAACAGCTGTGGGCGATCCGCGCTCGCCTGCTGGCGGCGGAGCCGGCACTCAAGCACCGCCTCAGCGAACTGCGCCGACGCATCCTCCTGCAGGCCCTGCTGGAATCCGGCTACCCGAGCGCCGAGGCGGCGCACCTGGCCGAGGGCGGCTTTCAGGTCTTCCTCGCCGCCCGCCATGAGGTGGACTTCTTTCCCGACGTGCATGCCACCCTGGAGCGCTTGGCCAATCAGTTCATCCTCGGCGTTATCACCAACGGCAATGCCGACGTGCAGCGCCTGGGCCTGGCCGACTACTTTCGCTTTGCCGTCAGCGCCGAACAACTGGGCATCGGCAAACCGGCCAACGAGCCGTTCGCCGCCGCCCTCGCCCATGCCGGCGTCGAGGCCGCGCAGGCCGCCCATATCGGCGACCACCCGGGTGATGACATTGCCGGCGCCCTGGCTGCAGGCTTCCGGGCGATCTGGTTCAACCCCCAGGGCAATGCCTGGAACGATGCTCCGCCGGCCCACGCCGAAGTTCGCGCCCTCGCCGAGCTGCCCGCCCTGCTGCATAACTGGCGCTGAAACGCGGCCATGAAAAAGCCCGCCGATTGGCGGGCTTTTTCATGGCGCCACCTCAGATGGGGCGGCTGCCGTATTTGCTGTCCGGCTTCTTGGGCGGATCGGCGACCACATTGGCCTCCACTTCCTGCACCTTGCCACCACGGGCAAGGAACTCTTCCATGGCCCGGGCCAGGGCATCGCGATCCTTCTGCTTGGCTTCGACGGAAGGCAGTTCTTCCTCCTCTACCACCACCTTGGCTTTCTTGCCGGAAGAGGCAGGCGTGGCTTCGCCATCGCTGTCATCAGCCTCGTCCTCGTCGGCAGCGGCGCCCAGCTCCTCGCCGTCCTCGTCCTCGGTGCCTTCCAGTTCGTCCTGTTCCAGTTCTTCGTCGCTCATGTTCAACCTCTTGCCTAGCGAAAAGCAGGTTAGTTATAGACCAGCCGCGCGCAATCTTCGCGTTGCCAGAAAAAATTCAGAAAGGCTCGCCCTGCAGGGTCGCCACCAGCCGGCGTGCTCCAGCGTGGTCGCGGTGCTCGCCCAGGTAAATGCCCTGCCAGGCGCCCAGCGCCAGGCGTCCCTCGCGTACCGGCAGCTGCAGGCTAACGCCAAGCAGGCTGGACTTGAAGTGCGCAGGCAGATCATCCGGCCCTTCATCATTGTGCTCGTAGCCCGCCATTTCCTGCGGTACGAGACGGTTGAAGAAGCGCTCGAAGTCACGTCGCACAGCCGGGTCGGCATTCTCGTTGACCGTCAGCGAGGCCGAGGTGTGCTGCAGCCACAGGTGCAGCAGGCCGACACGACAGCGCGCCAGTTCGGGCAACGCCTGCTCGACCTCGGCACTGATCAGGTGAAAACCACGCGGGCGTGGCTTGAGGCTGATCAGGGTTTGCTGCCAGAACATGCCGCCCATCCGTGATTCCCGTGCAGGAGCCTTAGCGCGCGCATTCTAGCGCGGCCACAGAAAAAGCAAAGGGCGCCGAAGCGCCCTCTGCGACCAAGGTCGAGGGTTATTTGCGGGTGAACTCGGGGTAAGCCTCCATGCCGCACTCGACAATATCGACGCCCTCGTACTCATCCTCCTCGCTGACGCGCAGGCCCATGACCAGCTTGATCAGCCCCCAGACCAGCAGGCTGGCCAGGAACACCCAGGTGAAGATGCAGGCCACGCCGAGCAGCTGCGCGCCGAAGCTGGCCGCCGGATTGCTCAGCGGAACCGCCAGCAGGCCCCAGATGCCGGACACGCCGTGTACCGAGATGGCGCCGACCGGGTCATCCAGGTGCAGCTTGTCCAGGGCCAGGATGCAGAACACCACCAGCACACCGGCCACCGCCCCGATCAGGCTGGCCTGTACCGCAGTCGGCGTGGAGGGCTCGGCGGTGATGGCCACCAGACCGGCCAGGGCACCATTGAGGACCATGGTCAGGTCAGCCTTGCCGAACAGGATGCGCGCCACCACCAGAGCGGCGAGCAGACCACCGCAGGCCGCCAGGTTGGTGTTGACGAATACGCTAGCCACGGCGTTGGCGTCGCTGATGGTGCTGATCTTCAGCTGCGAACCACCGTTGAAACCGAACCAGCCGAACCAGAGGATGAAGCAGCCCAGGGTCGCCAGCGGCAGGTTGGCCCCAGGAAAGGCGTTGATCTGGCCGTTGGCGGCGTACTTGCCCTTGCGCGCACCGAGCAGGATGACCCCGGCCAGTGCCGCCGTCGCACCCGCCAGGTGCACCACGCCGGAGCCGGCAAAATCCTTGAACCCGGCTGCCTTGAGGAAACCGCCGCCCCAGGCCCAGTAGCCCTCGACCGGATAGATCACGGCACACATCACCACGGCAAAGGCGAGGAAGGCCCAGAGTTTCATGCGCTCGGCCACGGCACCGGAAACGATCGACATGCAGGTCGCGGTGAAGACCACCTGGAAGAAGAAGTCGGCCCGCTTGGCGTAGTAGGGCGCACCCTCGCCACCGGCCGCCACCACCTCGGCGGCATGCTCGTCACCAATCAGCGCGCCCAGGGTCGGCAGCACACCGCCCGCCGCGCTGCCGTACATCAGGGCATAGCCGCAGAGCAGATACATCACGCAGGCCAGCCCGTAGAGCACGATGTTCTTGGTGAGAATCTCGGTGGTGTTCTTTGCCCGTACCAGGCCGGACTCGAGCATGGCGAAACCAGCCGCCATCCACATCACCAGGGCACCACAGATCAGGAAATAGAAGGTATCCAGCGCATACTGCAGGGGAATCAGAGCCGTACTGTCCATGGGGTACTCCTTTGTACCGGATCACATCGCGCCATCGTTGGCGCAGAAAGAACAACGCCCGGCAAGCCGGGCGTTGGGTACTGCGTGAGGCTTACAGGTTGTAGCCGCGCTCGTTGTGCTCGGAGAGGTCGAGACCAACAGTCTCGGCTTCTTCGCTGACGCGCAGGCCCATGACCAGGTCCAGCACCTTGAGGATCACGTAGGTGACGATCGCGGTGTAGAGGACGGTAAAGCCAACACCCTTGATCTGGGTGATCACTTGCGCGCCGATGTCTTCCACAGTACCGAAGCCACCCAAGGCAGGAGCCGCGAATACACCGGTGAGGATGGCACCGACGATACCGCCGATACCGTGTACACCGAAGGCGTCCAGGGAGTCGTCGTAGCCCAGCTTGCGCTTGAGGCTGGTGGCGCAGAAGAAGCAGATCACGCCTGCCGACAGACCGATCACGATGGCGCCCATCGGGCCAGCGGTGCCGGCGGCCGGGGTGATGGCGACCAGACCGGCAACCACACCGGAAGCGATGCCCAGGGCACTCGGCTTACCATGGGTCAGCCACTCGGCGAACATCCAGCCCAGAGCTGCAGCAGCGGTGGCGATCTGGGTGACCAGCATGGCCATACCGGCGGTGCCGTTGGCAGCCACGGCGGAACCTGCGTTGAAGCCGAACCAGCCCACCCACAGCATGGCGGCGCCCATCAGGGTGTAGCCCAGGTTGTGCGGGGCCATGGCGGTGGTCGGGAAGCCCTTGCGCTTGCCGAGTACCAGGCAGGCTACCAGGCCGGCAATACCCGCGTTGATGTGCACCACGGTGCCTCCGGCGAAGTCCAGCACGCCCCAGTCCCACATCAGGCCACCGTTACCGGCCCAGACCATGTGGGCGATCGGTGCGTAGACCAGGGTGAACCACACGCCCATGAAGATCAGCATCGCGGAGAACTTCATGCGCTCGGCGAAGGCACCGACGATCAGGGCCGGGGTGATGATGGCGAAGGTCATCTGGAAGACGATGAACACGCTTTCCGGCACGGCATAGACCAGGCTGCTGGTCGTCACACCGCTGAGGAAGGCCTTGGACAGGCCGCCAACGAAGGAATTGAAGTTGACTACGCCCTGTTCCATACCCGTGGTATCGAAGGCGATGCTGTAGCCGTAGATCACCCACAGCAGGGTCACCAGGCCGGTGATGGCAAAGCACTGCATCAGCACCGACAGCACGTTTTTAGAACGCACCATGCCGCCGTAGAACAGCGCCAGACCGGGGATGGTCATGAACAGCACGAGCAGGGAAGCGACCAGCATCCATGCGGTATCGCCAGTATTCAGTACAACCTCGTCAGCCATGGCGATGCCGGGGGTAACGAGGGACAAAAGGGCTCCAAGCCCTGCGAATTTACGCAGAGTCATAGTGTTTCTCCTGGGGCGAGGGGTTCGTTCGGAGACTGGGTCTTAAACCGCGTCGGTGCCGGTTTCGCCGGTACGGATGCGGATGGCTTGTTCCAGGTTGACCACGAAGATCTTGCCGTCACCGATCTTGCCGGTGTTGGCCGCCTTGGTGATCGCCTCGATAACGCGATCGAGCTGGTCATCGGCGATGGCCACGTCGATTTTTACCTTCGGCAGGAAATCAACGACGTACTCGGCACCGCGATACAGCTCGGTGTGGCCTTTCTGACGACCGAAGCCTTTGACTTCAGTGACAGTGATGCCCTGCACGCCGATCTCCGACAGTGATTCGCGCACGTCGTCCAGCTTGAACGGCTTGATGATGGCAGTGACTAACTTCATGAAACTCTCTCCCGTGTTGGTTGACGTGCCCCAGGTGAACCCGCGACAAGTCTAAGCGCAGTGTCTGGCTTTGGAAACGCGCCGGAGCGACCTCTCCAACCGCTGCGACACGCCACACCCCTCGCTCGTGACTCGGGGCTTGCCTCGCCTGTTGCACCGGAACTGCATCGGTGCACGCGTCGAAAGGGATAAAGCAGAAAGCTTGCCAGTTCTGAAAAAATTCATTTATTCAGCCAGTTAGGCGAAAACCCAAGCCTTACACCCATCCCGACCGACGGCATACGCACCAAAACAACGCACATGCACGGGCGGCAGCGCTCGAAAAACGTGCAGTTGCAGTCAGGCCGCCCGGAGCCGAGGCCCAGCAGTCGCGTGCTACACTGCGGCGCAGATACCCGGAGTCCCATGATGCTGCCGCCCAAAGCCCTTTTTGATGTCCTTGGCCAGCAGGCCGCCCGCCTGTTCAGTGCCGATACGCCGCTGCCGCGCGCCGAGGTGGAAGCCCAGCTGAAAATGCTCATGCAGAGCGCCTTCAGCAAGCTCGACCTGGTCAGCCGCGACGAATTCGACAGCCAGATGGTGGTGCTTGCCCGTACCCGCGCGCGCCTGGAAAGCCTCGAGGCCAAGGTCGCCGAACTGGAAACACGCCTGGCAGAAAAGCCCACGCCCAACGCCGAGTAAGCTCTCCGGCGCCGGCGACTGACGATCAAGGAGTGATCGATGTCCCTGGCTCTTGTACACAGCCGCGCCCAGGTCGGCATTGAAGCCCCGGCGGTCAGCGTCGAAGCGCACCTGGCCAATGGCCTGCCCAGCCTGGCACTGGTGGGCCTGCCGGAAACGGCGGTGAAGGAAAGCAAGGACCGCGTGCGCAGCGCCATCCTCAATGCCGGCTTCGACTTCCCGCCGCGCCGCATCACCCTAAGCCTCGCCCCCGCCGATCTGCCCAAGTCTAAGATGTTTTAATATTTGATAGCGTCTTTTGCATCTGAGAATATCCTGCTCTTTTTATGAGAATGGAATGCTCAGATGACCCGTGGGGTCTACCACGAACAACTCCACAGAGACGGCCTCTGGCGCATTAAGAACTTTAGGTACTTGGTGAAGCAGAGTTATGCAGCCGTGGAAGATCTGCGGCTCGAAGTCGTCATCGGAAAGGTAACGGAGCCCGGTGAGCAACCGTGGCAGGAGGCGGATGAGATCGTCCCTGTGCCAATAGGCGACCTGCCGTCGCTGAGGCGAAATGGGCTCATACGCGATGGGTTCCTGCTTAGCACCGACTACCAGTTGGTGGAGGCCAGAAAGAAACGCCTCATCCTTGATCTCTCTCGCGCAAATCTGACTTTTTTCAATCGCTTTGATGAAGAAAACTCAGAGGCAATAATTCCAAGAACAAAATCAAGCGTAGAGGAAGATAACGAAACGCTTTATGTGGGCATCGGCCATAACGGCGACCGTTACGGCGTCATTATCCCATCCGTGGATATTTTTCTCTTCTTCTATGCGAACTCAACATTCCTGACGCAACTTTTACTTAGTGAGCACATTCTGAATCCAGAGCTCAGCATTTATGACAGCGAGAAATCCGTTACAACTGGCTTGCATAAAAAAATCTGGCTAAAGAAGGGTGTACCTGAGCAGATTGTGGGCTTTTTGGCGGCGTTTCTCTTCGATGAATATGCCCTCGAAGCAGCAAAAGGCATTTTCACAGACAGGGGACCTAACGGCCGATCTTCTAAGCGATGGCCTATTCGGGCGATTCCTCCAACGGAAGGCAAAGTCGGCTTTAAACTTCTCGGCAGGAATATTGGCAAAAATCGACTTCTAGTTACTCAAATAATTAGCTGTGACTGGGCGCCCCCTATTGGTTCCCTAGAATGGGACCGGGATGAGAGATCTAGCACGACGTCAACAGGGGGGGGCTCTGAGATGGCCCCCTTAGCACTGAACAACATTGAGCCAGCCGAGCAGATCACTGACGAAGGCGTGGATCGCAGGAAGTCCCGAAGCCCGGTGTATGCACCACACATTGACCAGCGCTTTCCAGGCCTAAAGAAAATTCCCGTCAAACGCTCGCCGAAGCCAGATCCGACTGAGAAGGAAAGCGGAAAATACGTCAGAAAAAATGTACCTGTTGAAGTGGCCACTACTGCACCTGGCGGCCCCGACTCAGAAAAGAAACGTAAAGCTGAATTCAGAGGAAAAGCAAAAAATCCGACAGGCACCACAGAGGAAGATAAGGAGCTCGAAAACTTTCAGCTAACTCCGAATGATGTACAGAATCAAAGCATCGCAACAGCGATAATTTTGTCCAAAGCGCATGAGCACAAGCTGGCGGAGGTCTGCTTTCTCACCGAGGGATTTCAGACTAAAGAACTAGCTATTGATAAGAATAATCGACTCCCGCTTTGCTTACTTCCCTCTAAGTACGATGGAAAGGATAAAGCCTGGCTTTACAGCGACGAACTTAAAGTACGGAAACGTGTAGCTGTCATAGCTAGGATCGAGTTCGATGGTAAGGTCCGATACGTATTCGAGCTACAGATGCGTTTGAGCCAAGCTATTTCAACTGGAATTATTTGGACAGAGTCAGAAGATGAAATCCCAGAAGGGCTTATCTACGAACTTTTACTGGGTTTTGCAGACCCTGCTGGATCCGATGCACTCATGCAATCAACAGCTCGGTACAATTTGCAATGGGGCCGATGCAAACACAATCATAAAATCCAAATCGACTGGAAGCATCCGGAACTGTTTGCAGATGACTTTCTGAGCCGGCTGTTCAGCCAACCTCAAGCGACACCAAGAGCGACCAGATCTCGCCGCCTGCGCTGACGCGAAATTCCGCTGCTTTATTCGATCCCTTTGCACGCTCACTTCAGCAAGGTGCTGAAAACAGGCCCTATCACCCCAATGGGCATCGTCTCAGCTTGCTCCTCGAGCGTCCCGGCCAGGATGATGTCGTCCAATGTTGGATGATGGGGCAGGAAGAATTTAGCGTCTTTGCGCACCTTCTCCGGCAGGGCGGCATCCGGGTTCGACCCCATTTCCACGGACGGTTTGAAAAGGGCTGAAAACTTCAGATCTTGCCGGGCGACTCTACGACGCATTCGTGGATTGTGAAACCGCTCGATGTAGTCGAATAAATCCGCCCGCGCTTCATCACGAGTTCGATACGACTGATGGGCAACACACTCCCGTTTGAGCTGACCGAAGAAGCCTTCACAGGCAGCGTTGTCGCCGCAATGCCCGACTGCACTCATGCTGCAGACCAGCGTGTTGCGATTCAGAAAGCGCTGGTAGTCAGCACTGGTGAACTGGCTGCCGCGATCCGAATGCAGGATCACTGACCAGTCACCCTGGCGCTGCCAGATCGCCATCTCCACCGCTCGAATCACCATCTGCCGATCCTGACGGTGATGCATCGACCAACCGATCACCAGCTTGCTGTACAAGTCGAGCACCACGCATAGGAAGAGCTTGCCTTCCAGTGTCGCTATTTCCGTGATGTCCGTGACCCACTTGCGCTCCGGTTCCTGCGCAGTGAAATCGCGCTCCAGCAGGTTTTTCACGCCTGCTGGACGCCCGCTGGCGACTCTTCCAAAGCCACGCCTCTTCGGGCGTGGCCAGCCTTGAATTCGCTCAACTGCCATCAGGCGAGCAACGCGGTTCAGGCTGACAGTTTCGCCCTCGTCGAGCAGATCCTCATGCATCCGGGGATGCTCCGATCACACCACGGCTGTCGTCGTGAATCTCTCGAATGCGCCTTACCAGGCGTGCATTCTCTTGAGCACGTGGGCTTGGATCACGATCCTGCCAGGCGTAATAGCCACTGGCAGAAACCTCCAAGCAACGGCACATCAGTCGTACCGGGTACTCGTTGCGGCAGCGCTGGATCACCGTGTACCGCTCGATGACTCCTTGGCAAAGTACGCTGCCGCGTCTCTTAAAAAATCACGTTCCTTGACCACTCGGGCCAACTCACGCTTGAGCCTGGCCAGCTCCTCATCTCGCGGGCTACCTGTTCCGGGAAAGGCCTTTTCTGTGCCTGGCTGTGCCTCTCGAACCCAGCGCGTGAGCAGGTTCGGAGCCACACCAATCTCCAGAGCAACTTGTCGACAGCTCGCGCCTGAACGACGAACCAACTCGATGGCTTCCCGCTTGAATTCAGGACTGTACTTCTTGCGCTTCATGAACACTCCTTCAGCTCGGCGTGAGCTTACTCGAAAGTGTCCGTGTTAACGGGGTAGAACCCTAGCTACTGATGCCAGCCGAAACGAACACTGCCCGCGGCCTGCCGTCAGCATTAGAATCGCGTGACTGCTTGCCTACAAAAGACGATTTTTGAAGCCGAGATACAGGAGCTACTGCCATGCACGCAAAATCCACCCCCCGTGCATTTACGCTTGGTGATGGCAGCCTGATTCTGCGCACTGCGCTAAAAATCTTAGAGCAATGGAAGGCTACTACTCAGCAGGTTTGCAGCATCCTTCGTATCACACGCAGTAGCGTTTGCCGTATTCGGCAGGGCAAAGCCGTTCGTGTCGACCGTGATCAATTGGAGCGAGCGAGTATTGTATTGAACTGCCATGCCAGCCTGCGGCTCGCCTTTGAAAACCCTGATAATGTCTACAGCTTTGTGAGCATGGAAAACTACAACGACTTCTTTAATGGTCGTAAACCGCTGGAAATCATGGCGCAGGGCGACCTTCTGTCCATTTTCGAGACCTACAAGCGGATCGACGCGCTTTGTGGGAGTAACCTTAGCTACTCGCGCAGTCGGGGCGTGGTCTGATTCAGATAAAGGCTACAAACCCTCCTGTGTTGCCCAGAGCCATCCTCAATGTCTACAAATATGCCAGCAGTTGCTGCTGCGTAATTGCATCCACCTGACCAGCCATTTGCATCTGACTTGACCGGCGGAGCACATGATAATGGCCCTACTACCGCAGCGTATGATCTCGGCTAGCGGCCTGACCGTGCCCTAAGATGAGCCGAGCCAAAGGCGATCATAAAGGTGGAGAAAGGAAATGGGCCCCATGCAAGTGACTATCGAAGACTGGGATGGCGACGGCGCTATCCGCATTCCAGATGAGGTTCTTCAGGAGTTGGGCGTCGACGTTGGCGACATTCTCTATGTGATTGAGGAGTACGTCGGCAATGTCCGGTGCCTTGTACTCAGCAAGACACCTCGGATTCCGGATCGTACCGATGAGTTGATCGACCACTGGAATCGTTCTGGAGGCGAATAGCACCAATCACCGCAGGCAAGTCTTGACCAGCATATGTCGCTCAGGCGCGCATCAGGCCTCGTCGCCTTCACACATGCTTTGCACTTGGCCCTGCAAGCGCCAGTTCATGTTCTAAACTCCTCACGCCAGGATGGCATTTCCTTTTGAAATGGAGTTCGAACATGCGTTATCTCAGATACCTCGCCATTGTGCTGGCCTCATCGCTGCTCACCGCTTACACAGTGCTCTGGTTTGTGGAGCCAACCACTGCTGAATCCCCTCACTCCGTCATACGCCCCCCGTTGAAAGTAGAGCAAAAAGATGGGCAACTTCTCATCTGGGGGGGCTGGGAAACCAAGAAGGGTTACGTCACTCCCGGCACCAACGCCGTCGAGATTCGCTGCGATCAAGCTAGCGCCCGCTGCACTGAAGCGTATGCCTCAATCTTGCATCACACCGAGGGCGAGGATATTGAAGCTCAGGTCTTCAGCTACGTCGTGCAAACATGGACAGAAGCCCAGATACAGGCAGTAGCTGGCCAATCGATGGGGTGTCTAGACCGGCGCCTTCTGGTGGATCTGACCACCAAGCAGGCTCGCTTAGAGTGGAGTCCCGGCTCGGAAGCAGGCTGTGAAGGCGACACAGGGTACGCCATTCTGAGTGGTGATCCGCTTTAGCAGCGACCACCTATCCCCCCTGATTGACCTATCGCAAGGTTTGGCAAATACTGTTTTTATGTACAGTGCCTGGATGTTCCGATGCCTTCTCTTTCGATACTGGCTCGCGGTGAAAGGCTGCGCGAGCGCCTACTTGCCGACGCTGCTGATCTGCGCATCACCGGCTTCCAATCGCCCGCTGAGGACGAGAAAGAAGAGGGACTTTCCTTAGATCGGCTTACTGGTCTGGGGGCGCCGCATATCTGGGGCGGTCGAGTGCTCGATGACACACTGCTGGGCTTCGGGATATTCCCTGGTGACCGGTTGATCGTGAACAGAGCAGCAAGCCACTTGGACAACAAACTTGTGGTGGTCGACTTGGGCGACGGCTACCGGGTGCGGCTAGTTCAACGCGACTTGTTTGGAGGCCGCTGGCTTAAGGCTGCTGACCCCATCGTTCCCGATCTACAACTCGATGGTCAACAAATCGTCGAGGTTTGGGGTGTGGTCAGCAGGGTGGTCAGCTGTGTGGCCCCATGACTCCCGCTCGCGTTTTCGCTCTCATCGACTGCAACTCGTTCTATTGCAGCTGTGAGCGCATCTGCCAACCCGAGCTGAAACGCCGGCCAGTGGTCGTGCTCTCAAACAACGACGGCTGCATCATCGCTCGTTCGACTGAAGCCAAAGCGCTGGGCATCGGCATGGGCGCCGCCTACTACAAAGTGCGCGATGAGATGCGTCGGCAAGGTGTGGTGGCCCGCTCCAGCAACTACCCCTTATACGCAGACATCAGCAACCGAGTCATGCGAGTGATGGCTGAGATGCTCCCCGGTATCGAGGTCTATTGGATTGATGAAGCCTGGGGCGACATGACCGGTGTATCTGACCCAACTGGGTTAGGCCACAGCATCCGCGAGCGCCTGGCTCGTGAGATTGGCATGCCCGTTGGCGTTGGCATCAGCACGACTAAAACCCTGGCTAAGTTGGCGAACTGGGCCGCGAAGAAATGGAAAGGCACAGGTGGTGTTCTCGACCTGACAAACCCCGTACGCCAAGAAAAATTACTTCGCCTGGCGCCAGTGTCAGAAGTGTGGGGTGTAGGGCATCGCTCGGCGGCCAAGCTCTCGACTCTGAATATCGTGACGGCCTGGGATCTGGCGCAGTTCGATATCGGTACCCTACGCAAAACCTTCGGGGTGACCATGGAGCGCACAGTGAGGGAGCTACGCGGTGTTAGCTGCATCGGATTTAATGAGGGCCCGCCCCCGAAAGAGGCTATTTGCTCCAGCAAGATGTTCGGTGTACGCCAAACAGAGCTGCCGCCAATTCGCGAAGCACTGGCTGTTTATGTGAGCCGCGCTGCGGAGAAGTTGCGCGTCCAGAACTCGCTTTGCAGCACGATTCAGGTCGGCCTTCAGACACAGTTGGCCCAGCTCGATGGGCCTCGCTACGCCAACACTGTGACCTTGGCTCTACCTGCACCTACCGACGATACGCGCGAAATTCTGGCGCTTGCCCAGCGAGGCCTGAGCCAAATCGACCGACCTGGATATCCGTTGTCGAAGTGCTCCATCTTGCTGATGGATCTAAGCCAGCGCGGCGAGATGACGCCGGATCTGTTTGCGCCAAAACCCCGCCCCGGCTCAGAGCAGCTGATGAAGGTTGTCGACCAGATCAATCAGAAAGAGTGTCGAGGCGCCGTACGGATTGGCCGAGTACTGGCGAAACCTGCTTGGGCAATGCGGAGGGAGATGCTGAGTCAGAGGTACACTACTCGATGGGATGAGGTAATTGGGGTGCGTGGGTAAGGGGCCGCTAAAGCCAAAAGCCGTCATCGAGTGTCTACGGAAAACAGGGCGATTCATAGATCACTCAGCTCGCCGGTAGTACGCTTTGAGACTTTCAATCAGCTGCGCTGAAGACATAGTGCCAGCACGATATTGAGACAACAGGCCTGCAAGGTGTGGCGATGGAGTAAGCCCTGATAGCTGAGCTGACGCTACAGTATGATCTACATGCATCTCTCTCTTGGATAGACCGTGCGCATTATTGGCCATTGGACTCAAGCCCATTCTCGGTGTTTAGAGTGGCCGCGACGAACATCAGTGACTCCAAGTGGGGGGGGCCGTACTGCCAGTCTTTGCAGCCAGATTGTCATCATGGACTGAAGGCAGCAATCGAAACCTGATCTATTCGACCGTTCATGCCCACAGGACGCATCAAGTGACTAAAGTATCACGAGGCCACACTGGCCATACCTGTTCTGTATCGGCCTATGTAGCTCAGCGGGTTAGGTACCTTCCAAAGGGGCAGCTATTCAGTATCAGGCGTTTCGATGGTGTTGGAACGAAAAACGCTGTATCGAAGGCAGTAGCTCGGCTGATCAAGCGAGGAGAGCTTGAGAGGGTGTATCGAGGGGTCTATATGCGGCCCAAGGCAGGACGTTATTCTGCCTCAGCGCCACCCGATCCATGGCAGTTGATTAATCTTATTGCGAAAGAGAAGCGTCTATCTCTACAGATCCATGGCGCTGATGCTGTTAGGCGATTTGGGTTGAGCACCCAGATGCCGCTTATTCTGATCTTTTACACCAATGGCGCTAGCCGCTCCGTATTTATCGGGAAGGGTGAAATCAGACTGATACATGCGCCCCCGATGGTTATGCAGCATGCCGGGACCAAGGTGGGAGCGGCTATTAGTGCATTATTTTATCTCGGCAAGGCAGGGGCTACTCCAGAGTGCGTAGGCGCAATCAAGAATGCGCTAAGCCATGAAAATTTCATCTGTCTTATGAACTGTAGAATGCCGGGGTGGATGCGCATCGCTTTGGAGAAGACCTGATTGTTATCCGCTTATCACTAATGGTCGCTTTTGGGGTGCATTCGACAGGCTGCCCCCGGCCAGAAGCGGACTGTCCTCAGTGGCTTAGCAGACCTCCATTGAGGCTTGAAGGTATCTACGAAACAGGGGGCAATTCAAAATCATGTGGCTGAACAAATCAATATGGATGCGACTGAAAGGTGAGCGATATTTGAGTGCGAAATATCTGCCTTAATATTTTTTGTAATTGCTGATCCCATCCAGAGACTAATGAGAGTGTTGGCCGAAGGCCGAAATTCCTCATCGCAATCAATGTTGCGAGGGTAAATTAGCTTTATGCATTCAGTAAGAAGCTGAAGGGCTTTCTCGTGATTCCGCAGTAGATCTTCGCGCATTTTATCTGGGAGAAGATCTACTTCTGCATTTAATAGCGCAATCAGGCGTAGTGGCGCGCATGAATCCTCAAGCAGGTCGCTAAGCCACCTCATGAAGCAAGAACGCCGAGCGTCGACGGACTGCACTCGAAATACATTCTCTAATTCTGAAAAGCAAGCACGGTAGCTATCCTCTAGAAGTTCAACTCCAAACCCCTCCTTGGATTTGAAGTGGTGATAAAAGGAACCTCTAGATAATTCAGAAATCTGTAGTAGCTCATTGATTCCCATTCCGTGGAAACCTTTTTTAAACATCAGTCGACGCCCTGAGTCTAAAAAAATATCTTTAGCGCTATATTTGTTAGATGTCATTATAAGGTTCATGAAGGAGCTTAGATGAAATCACCGAATGGCAAGTGGACCATCGATCAAGTGCTTGCTGTCTAATCGTTAATGTATTGGAAGTCTCAATGCAATAAAAAGCGATTGCAGTGATGTGGGGTATATAGATTTTTATCGCCCAGCAATGGTTTGACATGACCTTACAAAGGTCAATTAGTATCTCAAGGAATTAACAAGAGGTCTCTCGGATATCTATATATATAGAGAGCACTGAGTACAGCTCAGTGCTCTGGGGCTTCAGGCTTGCTGCATGGGTTCTCAACGAAATAAGCAACTGAGCCAGCGAAAGGTTACATCAGCTCTGCAAGGCTTCCTGAAGGAAGTCCAGTCGATCCTGACCAAAGAACAACTCATCTCCTACAAACATGCTCGGCGCTCCAAAAGCGCCACGCCGGACAGCTTCGTCAGTAGCAGATTTAAGTGCCTCTTTGACATCGCTTTCCGTTGATTGCGTCATAATCTGTTCAGGATCGAAGCCCGCCTCAATTAGTACGCGGCCAACCACCGATGCATCGCCCATATTTAGCCCATCTACCCACATGGCACGGAAGATCGCAGAGACATAAGCATCGAATCGCTCGGGCTGATGCAATTGCACAGCGACGGCCCCACGCATAAGGCCTAGAGTGTTGATCGGGAAATGTGGATTGAATTTCATGGGCACGCGGTAGCGTTTTGCGAAACGCGCAAGATCTTGAACCATGAAACGCCCCTTGCTGGGGATGACGACTGGGGATGAATTGCCAGTGGCCTGGAATACACCGCCAAGCAACATAGGTCGATACACCAAGGCGGCGCCAGCATTTGCGCAAATGCGCGGTAACTGTGTCCAAGCGAGGTAGGTGGTGGGACTTCCAAAGTCGAAGAAAAACTCAACAGTCTTGCTCATCATGGGTTCTCTAATTTTGATATGTTGGGCGTCTGCAATACGGTATTGCGACGCGAAAAAAGCTCACCAGCGCTCAATCCATGGCCGCAGATCAAGTTCAAATGTCCAGGCATCCCGCGGCTGGGTATGTAAGAACCAGTAGTTATCGGCAATGTGCTCAGGACTGAGTATGCCGTCCTGGTCTTTCAACGCGTAGCGATCGGGGAAGTTGTCGCGGATAAACGCGGTATCTATCGCGCCGTCTACGACCACGTGACCAACATGGATATTCAGCGGCCCCAACTCGCGCGCCATGCTCTGTGCTAAGGCACGTACACCATGCTTGGCACCGGCGAAAGCGGCGAAGTGCGAAGCGCCTCGCAGTCCTGCAGTCGCGCCGGTGAACAGAATTGTTCCGCGCCCACGTTTGACCATGCGCAGAGCCACCGCTTGGGCGGAGAGAAAGGCAGAGAAGCAGGCCATTTCCCAAATTTTGAAATACTTGCGTGCAGTTTCATCCAAGATGCTACAGGGAACGTTGGCCCCGATATTGAAAACAAAAACTTGGATGGGGCCAATCTGGCTTTCTATATGCTCTACCAAAGCAGTCACTTCATCCTCTTTCCGTGCATCCGAGGCAAAGCCATGTGCTTCGCCTCCTTCCGCGCGAATATCGTCAATAAGCGGCTGCAGCTTGTCTGCACTTCGGCGGGTGACGCAGGCAATGTATCCCTCTCTCGCGAATCGCTTCGCAATTGCTCCGCCAGTTGCGTCGCCCGCCCCGATTACTAGCACGACTTTTTTCTCGTTGCTTTGCATTATGCCTCCTCAGTTAGCGAACGATCGTTCGATATCGGGACGATAGTAGAAAATTTGCAGCCGCGTCAATACTGTTTTTACCGAGTCCCAACGGCCACTGAATACAGTCAGAAGGGCTTCAGACTACGATAGCTATGGCAAGCCAGTTACTAGGAGGTAGCCGCACTAATCACACGAATTACTGGGCTGTGCATACCCAAAGTCGAGGCATTTCTAGAGCATGCCCAAGAAGAAATGAATTCATCCGCGCGTTTCACAGCAGCCGCTTGAGTTGGCCATGAGTTGCTTGAGATGGGGTAAGAAATTGCATGGTTTGGTACGACTATCCAGTTGCTCTTTAAGAATTTCATCCCATGCGGTGCAGCATGCGTTTGGCGATCCTGGTAAGCAGCAAATCAGCGTTCCGTTGCTTATCCCCGCCAGAGCCCGGGACTGCATAGTGGATGTCCCGATTGAGTCGAAGGATATTTGACGGAATAACTCACCAAATCCATCAACCATCTTCTCCAACAGGGGTGTTATAGCTTGAGGCGTATTATCTCGGGTAGTGAAGCCTGTTCCGCCGGACAGCAGAATTACCTGTACTTTCGGGTCGGCAATCCAGTTACTGACTGTTGCCCGAATTTGCCAAACATCATCTTTGACTATTTTTCGTTCATAGAGCGTGTGTCCAGCGATCAAGAGACGCTCAGCTAGCGTGTTGCCTGACTTGTCAGTCTCTAGACTTCTTGTGTCACTAATGGTTAAAAGTGCCGTGTTCAAAGGTTGAAATGTTGGGCTGGAATTGTGCGACATCTTAAGAAATCCAATGTGCGAAAATGATCCGGAACGGATTAAGGTTATTCATGACTGCCGCAGAGTGTCCCATCGTGCAGCAGCGTTCAGGTCTGAATCGCGCCCTTCAACCCAATGGCTCCCTCTGGGACCATGCTCCTGTTTCCATAATGGTGCTCGGGTTTTTAGATAATCCATGATGAAGTTACAAGCATCAAAAGCTGCTTGGCGGTGTGCGCTACAAACACCTACGAACACGATGGGCTCACCGGCTGACATATTTCCCACACGATGATAAATGTCAACTGACAGTAGTGGCCATTGAGTCTGAGCTTGATCGGCAATTTTGCCAAGCGCTTGTTCAGTCACTCCAGGATAATGTTCGAGGTACATACTTTGTACGGGCATGCCTTCATTGATGTCCCTGACATACCCTACGAATGTCACTAGTGCCCCTACACCAGAGTCCTTTTGTAGTGTATTCAGACAATAACTCGGATCAAATGGATCCTTTTGAACGTAGATGGCCATGTCAGCCGCCGGTTACTTGCGGGAAGAAGGCAATCTGATCGCCGTCAAATATGGGTTCACTGTCAGTGCAAAGCTCGCTATTACGGGCATTCATCAGACTTTTTTCTTCTAGGACTCTCCATTTCCCTCCTCGAGCAATAAGAGTGCCCCGTAAATCCTGAATGGTTTTCAGGTGCGGCGCATATTGGATATCCTCTCCAATAGTTCCTAGATGCTCACGATATCGTGCAAAATAACTGATGTGGATCATAAATACTTCTCAGCAAGCGACAAAACGGCCAGAAGCGCCACCATCTTTTTCAAGTAAGCGTATTCTTTCTATTGTCATGGACCGATCTACAGACTTACACATATCGTAAATGGTGAGCGCTGCAACACTTACAGCGGTCAGCGCTTCCATTTCAACGCCTGTTGAACCCATCACTTTGCATGTAGCTTCGATGCGTACAGATTGCTCGCCGAAACTCAAAAGCTGCAACTTCACACTGGTAAGTAGCAGTGAATGGCACAATGGGATCAAGTTGTGAGTCTGTTTGGCCGATTGTATGCCGGCAAGCCTGGCCACGGAAAATACATCACCTTTAGGATGTTCTCCGCTATGAATCATTCTCAGCGTCTCTGGTTGCATGTGTACGTAGGCTTCTGCTGTGGCTATACGATAAGTCATGGGTTTATCCGTGACATCTACCATGCAGGCATTACCGTGTATGTCCAGGTGGCTTAATTGATTCACGCTAGCTCTCTTAGTTCACGCCGCAACACTTTGCCAACCGGTGAAAGTGGCAAAGAATCCTTTATGACAATGTGTTTTGGCACCTTGTAGCCAGTAAAATTTGCCCGGCAATAGGCGTTGAGTTCTTCTTTCGTGAGGCTGGCGTCACATGGAACTGCAAACAGCTTTACTGCCTCACCAGATTTTGGGTCAGAAACCCCGATGACAGCGCAGCTGGATACTTTGGGGTGGGCCATTACAACCTCCTCAATCTCATTTGGGTAAACATTGAAACCTGAAACGATGATCATGTCCTTTATGCGATCTACGATGTGCACGAAACCATCTTTGTCAATCACTGCAACGTCCCCGCTCTTAAACCAACCCTCTGAGTCCAATACTTCATCAGTTGCTTCGGGGCGTTGCCAATAGCCGAGCATTACCTGCGGCCCCTTAATACAGAGCTCTCCGCGAGTGCCTAATGGTTGTTCGACACCATCATCGTCAATGATTTTGAATGTAGTACTTGGCATTGGCAGCCCTACTGACCCCAACCGAGCACCTTTGCCGTACGGATTCAAAGACACTACTGGAGCTGTTTCAGTGAGCCCATAGCCCTCAATTACCGGGCAGTTTGTCGTCGACTGCCACCGTAATGCCGTGTCCTTAACCAGGGCTGTTCCCGCTGAATAGGTAATTTTTAGGCTGGAAAAGTCCAGCCTCTTGAACTTGGGGTGGTCTAGCAGTGATACAAAGAGAGTATTGAGGCCCAAGAACAGCGAAAAACGCCATTTGCTCATCTCTTTAATTAGTTTGTTTGTATCACGAGGGTTGGTAATCAGCACGCTATGATGACCATTTACCATCATGCACATACCCGCAGTGAACGCATAGATATGGTAAAGGGGGAGCGGACAGATCATAACCTCTTGACCCTCCATCATTACCGGGATCCCATTCTCCCCTTCCTGCTTAAGCCAAGCACTCATTTGGAGCATGTTCGAAATGAGGTTTCCGTGAGTGAGCATTGCGCCTTTGGCAACACCCGTAGTGCCTCCGGTGTACTGGATGATCGCGATATCATCCGAATCTACTTTAAAAGGAGCGGCTGCGAGATGTTTCGCCTGAGCTAGCACGGATTTAAAGGATACTGCCTGAGGCAGGTTATAAGCCGGCACTAAATTTTTGCTGTACTTAAGCACTGCATTGGTCAGCCACCCCTTCCATGTAGGAAGCAGATCGCCAACTTTTGCTTCAATCAAAAACTCAATTTTAGTGTCAGCCAAGACTTGCTCAACCAGATCTCCGTACATATTCAAGTAAACCAGCGCGCGAGCACCAGAATCGTTGAACTGATGACGCATTTCACGCACGGTGTAGAGCGGGTTGGTGTTTACCACAATTAAACCTGCCCGTAACGCTCCATATACTGCAATGGGGTATTGCAGGAGATTGGGCATTTGTATGGCGATACGATCACCACGCTTTAGATCTGTGTATCGCTGAAGATAAGCCGCGAATGCCGCTGATAGTCGATCCAGCTCTCCATAGGTCAGTGTAACTCCCATGTTGCTGATGGCTGGCTGGCTGGCAAAGTGCCTGCAAGAGAGTGATATGACATCCAAAAGAGACTTGTAAGTTCTTGGGTCAATCTCGTTGGCAATTCCAGAGGGGCGTTTGTCTTTCCAAAAGTCAGCATGCATCGTTGAAACCTCAGGACGTATCTGTTTTTATCGCTCAAGCGCAACCGTTCAGATTATTGCGGTCTGAATGTTTTGTATGTTGCTGGATCTGCCTAAGCTCGTCTCATCCAGATTCACAATCAAGGATGTCTTAATGAGAGAATAAAAAGCGCAGGAAAGTGGCTGCGTCGTGGGCTGCCACTCTCCGCCTGCCAAAATCAAGCAGTTGCGCGGGAAAGAGCAGTATTTGTCTTAATAATATTTACTGGAACGTGTTTGTGGTACGGTGTTTTTGTAAATGGATCGCAGTGATCGCCACTTGTCAAAATATTAAGTTGAGGGCCGATAGGATCGCTATTTTTGAACCTCATGCCGTAACCGTGGGGCAGTGTCACCATTCCCGACCTAACACTATCATCTATCTCGACTGTGACTTCAATCTGTCCTATTAAAGACTTGCAAATAACGCGTTCACCATGAGTAATATTCAGTGTTTGAGCGTCGCTTGGATGCATACGCATGGCGCCATCTTTATCTACCTTGCGCCAATCAGGATCGCGGAATATTTGGTTGGCGTTATAGCTGCGTCGTTCGCCGGCCATCAGAATGAAAGGGTGATCAGTGAAAGGCTGCGCCTCCACTCTCAAATCCTTCAGGTCAGCAAGCATTTCATCGATATGCAAATGGATTAGGCCATCTTTATTTTTGATAAGAGTCCAAACATCCTCGAACTCATGCTCGCTGATAATGGTTCCGGAGTTCCGGCTCAGAATAGCCCGAAACAGAGACGCCGCTAGTGTAAATCGATTACCTTCGAATCCTGCGCGAAGTACGGCTTCACGGTACTTGGCTGCATACTCCAAGGCTAATGGGAAGAAAATTGCTGCCGCGGCCGCCTTATCAGGAAGCGCCCTACCCAGCGTGCGGTAGAGAATCGATGCGCCATACCTCATCCAAGATTTCTTAAGAGACAATGCTGCTGCAAACGACGCTAAGAAAAGTTGATGGCCAGTGGCTTTCGGCTCCAGCTTGGCAATCCGTTCAAGGACTGGGAAGCGATCTGGAATCAAGCCCATCTTCACCATCAGGCGGGTGTAGATCTCAGGCTCTGGTAGTGATTCGCCATGAGGCTCGAAGAGTGGTTTACGCAGTTGAAAGAAATTGTTGGGAAATTCCAGGGTGAAGCCGGATGCTTCCCACTTCTCAAACTGCGAGGCAGCCGGCAGCACGTAGTGAGCTAGTCGAGCGGTTTCAGTTAGTGCTATATCGACGACAACCAAAAGATCAAGTTTATTGAACGCACGCTCATAGGCTGCGGTGTCAGCTGCGGTCATCAATGGATTGGAACTGTCGACCCAGGCTGCACGAATACCACCGTGTTCGATCTCATCCGGCAAGATATTTGGCGGATATAGGCCTGCAATGGGAATCATTTTATGATGAGCGGTCAGCTTTAGTTTTTTACCCTTGACGGTTTTGCGTTCGTCAGTGTTGCCAAGAAGGGGGATCAAATAGGTGTGCAGATTGTTGCCACCCTTCTTACCGAAATTGCCTGTGACCAAGTACAGCAACTTTTCTAGGTACGCGTTCAGCGTGCAATGCAGAGTCTGTTGGAGACCTAGATCGATCCGCACGCAGGCCGTCTTTGCAGTAGCAAAGCCGCGAGCAACTCGATATACGTCCTCTAACGGCACGTCGGCGCGATGCACGTACTCCTCAATTGGAAGCGTGAGCAACTCTTTCTTTAGCTCTTCAAAGCCCGTGCAATGCTTCGCTAGAAAATCGCGATCATGCAAGTCTTCACGGACAATGATTGCCAATATCGCAGAAAGCAGAAATGCGTCTGTTCCTGGACGAAGTTGAAGATGAATATCGGCCTGCTTGGCTGTCTCAGACTTGCGCGGGTCAACCAGCACCATGGTGCGGTTTGAGTCTTTCTTGATCGCTTTCAGGGTGTCACGTGCATTAGGGATGCCGTGGGACTGGAAGGGGTTGCAGCCGATGAACAGCACATAGTCAGCGTGTTCGATGTCTTCTGTGGTGTGGCAAGTTTGCTCACCAAACAAGCGTCCATTAACCCAGAAGTCTGGAGTTTTTTCTTGAGCCAGTGAGGAGTAAACAAAGCGACTCCCCATAGCCCCAAGCAGTTGTTGCCCATAAAGTACGCCAACGTGATTGCCTTGACCGCCACCCCCAACAAGGGCAAATGCATCCCCGCCTGATTCTTTATTAATCGTATTTAGTTTTTCGGCAATCTCAGAAAGGGCCTGATCCCAGGTCACCTGGGTAAAGCTCCCATCTGCCTGGCGTTTGAGTGGATGCTTCAGGCGATCATCGTGGTTCTGGTAATGCTCAAGACGAGCTGCTTTCTGACAAATGTAGCCCTTCGAAATTGGATGCTCGTCATCGCCCTTGATCTTGACGAATTTGCCATCCTCGATGTCCACGGTTAAGCCACAGACTCGTGAGCAAAGTATGCAGGCGGTTTTCTCGGTGTGCATGCGGGATGACTCCTCTGGGTGACTCTTCTTGTTTGCAGAACGATCGTTCGGTAAAACGATAATCTGATTTTTGGCGCCCTGTCAATCCTCATACGCAGGTGGGTCGTTGAGGGCGGATCGTCCCGAACGCCTGAGGTGCGCCCATGCTTTACTGCTGCCAGCAGGCAGCCCGGTCGGTAGGCCACTGGTTCTCTGCATTCGGCACGTAGCGGGGCTTAGCAAAAAAATACTTTCACCCTTTGACAGGGATAAATTTGAGCTATAGGCTAACGATCGTTCGCCAAACGATCGTTTGACTATGCGTTGAGTCAGACTCGTCTCGCGGGTTGTTTAAGCAGACTTGAAGGTCGATTGACCGGGTATAGAGGTCGAGTAATGCAGTATCGCGAGCATCATTTTCAGCCTGATATGCACAATGAAATGCGCTGCGACTTATGTGGTGAGCATGTGTCTTGCGGCCAGCATCTCCGAGCCATCGCGCCCCTTCATTCGAAAGGGGTGGTGCATATATCGAGTGGAGGAAAGCATGTCGGAGTGCTTGGCATGAGGCTTACTCGCAAAGAGCTGTCACCCCGCATGCAGAGTGCAACTGATCATCAGGCTACAAAGTTGTACGAGAGTTATTTGTATTAGATACAGCTCATTGGGTTATTCATTTTTAGTTGAGTGTCTACCAAGGGCTAATAACAGCAAGCATAGTGTTGGAGGTTAATTGTGACGTTTGTAGTATTGGAGGAGTGCATCCAGTGCAAGCACACAGACTGCGTTGCAGTTTGTCCTGTTGACTGCTTCTACGAAGGGCCAAATTTCCTAGTAATCAACCCTGACGAGTGCATTGACTGCGCTTTATGTGAGCCCGAATGTCCGGTAGACGCCATCCGCGCGGAAGATGACGTGCCGGAGGATCAGAAGGACTTTATACGGCTAAACGCTCAACTGTCTGTCCATCCCAATTGGAAGCAGATCAACGTTAAAAAGCCTGCACTTGCCCAGCACGAGCAATGGACTGGTGTTAAGGGGAAATTAACCCAGCTTGATCGTAACGGAGCCTGACATGGGCTCGGCGGCGTTGTTGCAGGACGGCTTTGGCCGTCCAATAACATATCTGCGACTGTCAGTGACGGATCGCTGCAACTTTCGCTGCGTCTATTGCATGCCTGAAAAAATGCAATTTCTTCCTCGAATTAAAACATTGAGGAAGGAGGAGTTGGTCCAGATCGGTGCTGCATTTGTGGCTCTTGGAGTTAGTAAAGTAAGACTAACGGGGGGGGAGCCGCTGGTAGATCCTAACCTGCCTTGGGTGGTTAAGGAACTTGCCGATCTGCCTGGGCTTGAACAGTTGGCATTGACTACCAATGGTGACCGGTTAGGTCTTTATGCCAATGAGTTAAAAGCCGCAGGGCTGGATCGTATTAATATTAGTCTCGATAGCTTAAACCCGAAGCGTTTCGCAGAATTGACCCGTACTGGCAGCCTATCACGCGTGCTCGACGGTATCGGCGCTGCACAGCAAGTTGGTTTCGAACGTATAAAGCTGAATGTGGTAGTTCTTCGTGGGCGTAACGATGACGAAGTTCTAGACCTTGTAAGGTTTGCTAGACGCGAGTCATTGGACATTTCATTTATTGAGGAGATGCCTCTTGGCTCAATCAGTGAGCACGATCGAAAGCTAAGTTTTGTCTCAAGTGATGAAATCAGAGCAATCGTCTCGCAAGAGTTTCCGCTAACTCCAACTACTGAGACTACCGGTGGTCCTGCGCGCTATCACCGCATGGATGACAGTCCTATCTCTGTCGGTTTTATCTCACCACACAGCAACAACTTCTGTAGTAGCTGCAATCGAGTTCGCGTAACTGCAGAGGGGCGGTTGTTGTTATGTTTGGGTAACGAGAATTCCGTCGATTTACGTCGTGTAGTGCGTGAAAGCCCTAATGATCTAGAAACTCTGAAAGTAAAAATTCGGGAGGCAATTTTGCTTAAGCCCGAACGCCATTATTTCGATCTCAATGAAGCCCCCCAAATTGTTCGTTTCATGAACATGACGGGTGGGTAAGTATAAAGGAGCCTGCTATGTCATCTGTTGCCCCTGAAACTGTGCTCAGTGTTCACCACTGGAATGACACCTTGTTCAGTTTCACCACGACCCGTGATCCCGGCCTGAGATTCAAAACTGGTCAGTTCGTCATGATCGGGCTGGAAGTTGCAGGCAAACCGTTGATGCGGGCTTACAGCGTAGTTAGCGCGCATTATGAAGATCACCTTGAGTTTTACAGCATCAAGGTTGCAGATGGTCCGCTTACATCACGTCTTCAGCATCTACAGGTTGGAGACCAGTTACTCATAGGTCGAAAGCCTACTGGTTCGCTCATCATGGACAACCTTAAGCCCGGTAAAAATCTGTATTTGTTGTCGACCGGCACTGGCCTGGCACCCTTCATGAGTGTTGTCAGAGACCCTGAATTCTATGAGAACTTCGAAAAGATCGTTCTCACACACGGTGTTCGTTGGAAAAGCGAGTTGGGCTACTTCGAGCACATCACGGATGACCTGCCGGATAATGAGTTCTTCGGCGATATGGTGAAGGAAAAGCTTATTTACTACCCGACGGTCACTCGCGAAGAATTTGAAAATCAGGGGCGACTGACCGATCTGATCGAATCCGGAGCCCTATTTGAAGACATTGGTCTCCCGCCTTTCGATCCCGAGACAGATCGGGTAATGATCTGCGGTAGCCCCTCGATGCTCAAAGATCTGGTGACAATTCTAGAGAAGCGTGGCTTTGTCGAAGGTACTAGCCATGCACCTGGCGATTACGTCATCGAGCGGGCCTTCGTCGAGAAATAGCTAAGGAAGGTCTGAATTCGCCATGTGATTCTGAATGATTTCAGCCACTGCCGGTTTTGAAAGCAGCGAATCGATCAATGGCGATCAAATCACCCGCTCATTTCTGTGTTTTCAGCTGCCGCGAGCACCTCGCGGCAGCCTTATCCCGCATTCTGGGCGTATTGGTCAGTAATCGCTGGCGTGCCATCCATAGGTTCGATAAGGCAAACAGCGTCTCCAGTGGCGTGGTGTTCTTTGCCAGGCCGCTGAAGCGCGTCTTCACATGACCGAAGTGGTGCGTGATCACCCTGAATGGTTGCGCGACCTTGGCTCGCACTTGAGTCTTGCGACGCCATCGGATAGATCATCGGCGGATAGCATTACGCCTGTTGGCCACTGATTTTCATCTATAGAGTTGTGGCTCAGCTGGAGCCAGAACGTTGTCATCGGCAATGCGGATACAGGGTGTCTCGGTGGGGCGTTTTCTGGCCGGACGCCGGATCAAAGAGGCGTGACTGTCTAGCTTGGAATGTCGCAAGCATCGCTATCGGGAGGCCTACTGATGAAAATGCTGTCGCAGCGAATGAGCTAGATCGGCAGTTCACGGTGAGTCCCCCCATATCTAGTGCGATGCGTCGACGTTACCTATATCCGGGCCGGTAACAAGGTGGCTTTCAGCTAACGTTCGTTCTGCTATATTTGCGGTATTCACAATTTCTAGGTGTCCTATGCGCTACACAGCAGAACATAAAGAAGAGACCCGTCGCCGGGTAGTCGAGGCGGCCGGAGCCATTGCCAAAAAGCAAGGTTTTGGCACCACTGGTGTCGACGGTTTGATGGGGGCTGCGGGTTTAAAAGGCTCGTCCTTCTACCACCACTTCAGCACTAAAGGCGAACTCCTGAAAGATATCATCGAGCATGAGATTGAGGGGTCGCGCAATCTGTTGATGGGGCGCATGGACGGTTCCAAGGCAGAACTGGTCAGGCAGGTCCGTTCCTATATGAGCATCAAGCACTTAGAGAATGCTGAGTCAGGTTGCGTGCTGCCGCGCCTTAGCAGTGAAGTGGCGAGGGCGGACGACAGTACTAAGCAGGCTTATGAAGATGCGATCTCTAAGATGCAGGAGGATATGGGGATGATTATTGGCGGTGATACCGCATGGGCGGTGATTGCTCTTAGTGTCGGGGCGTTGGTATTGGCCGGTGGGATGTCCAGCAAAGCGACGCAGAAGGACCTTCTAAAGGCATGCTACGAATTTACTGCCCAGGCGGTGAACTCAGCCGAGCCCGACCTCAGTTGACGAAAACTGTTAAGTTCGTCCACATACCTATATATCGTTATGATCGACACGCTGCCTCCTCCTTGGCGTAGTACTACGCATCTCTTTTAATACCTCCCCCAGGGGGCAATTCGACACCAGCATGTCTAGATGGGAGGCAGAAAGGGAGCGACTTTAGCCAGCAGCAACCGCCCATCAAAGGCAGCTATTGGCCGGGAGCCGCCTCTTGTGAGGGACAGGAACCGGCCAGAAGCGGACTCTCAATGATGCTTGGCTGCATAACTTCGCTCATTGGTCAGGCAGAGAAGCTCCGATAGCAGAAAGCTCACATCGCCCCACCTAGACAGTCTCCATTTAGCTAGGGAAACTCCGGAAAAGTCCTGGGCGATCTGCTGAAATGGCGCTCCCGCTAACCCCGAGCCCAGCCGCATGACCCAGATGAGCTTTTCCGATGCCGAGTACGCCGGCAAACGCAAACAAACCCGGCGCGAGCGCTTTCTGGCAGAGATGCAGCAAGTGGTGCCCTGGGCAGGGCTGCTGGAGTTGATCGAGCCGTTCTATCCCAAGGCGGGCAATGGTCGCCCACCGTATCCGCTGGAAACCATGCTGCGCATACACCTGCTGCAAAACTGGTTTGCCCTCAGCGATCCGGCGATGGAGGAAGCGCTGTACGAAATCACCTCTCTACGTCAGTTCGCCAAGCTGTCGCTGACCCAGGGCAGCATCCCGGAAGACACGACGATCATGAACTTCCGTCACCTGCTGGAGCAACACGGACTGGCAGCGGGCATCCTGGCCGTAATCAATGGCCATCTGGGCGAGCGAGGGCTGTCGCTACGTCAGGGCACCATCGTCGATGCGACCATCATTCATGCCCCCAGTTCGACCAAGAACAAGGAAGGCAAACGCGACCCGCAGATGCACCAAACGAAGAAGGGCAATCAGTACTTCTTCGGCATGAAGGCGCATATCGGTGCCGATGCCGAGTCCGGGTTGGTGCATAGCGTAGTAGGCACGGCGGCCAACGTGGCCGATGTCACCCAGGTCGACCAACTGCTGCACGGCGAGGAGAACGTGGTCTGTGCCGACGCCGGTTATACCGGAGTAGAGAAGCGGCCTGAGCATGCTGGACGTGAGGTTATCTGGCAGATCGCGGCACGGCGCAGTACCTACAAGACGCTGAGTAAGCGCAGTGCCCTATACAAGGCCAAACGCAAGATCGAGAAGGCCAAGGCGCAGGTGCGCGCCAAGGTCGAGCACCCGTTCCGGGTGATCAAGCGGCAGTTCGGCTACACCAAGGTGCGTTTCCGTGGATTGGCCAAGAACACGGCGCAGTTGATGACGCTGTTTGCGCTGTCGAATCTGTGGATGGCCCGCCAACATTTGCTGGCGAATGCAGGAGAGGTGCGCCTGTAAAACGCAGAAACCCGGGCTGAACCCGGGCTTCTGGATGAATCAGCCAGCTGCGGCCGGCCTGGAAGTGCGTTGAACAAGCTACAGCCGGATTGGTGCTGGCTTGTTCGGAGTTTCCCTAGCTAATTTCCGCCATTTCCCCATCTAGCTCCAAACTCACGAAGGAATATTAATGGCGCGGAAAATGTTGATTTTCGGTAACGGTTTGGGCATGGCATTGGATGCTGAACACTTTTCCCTATCACGTGCACTGAGGGATGTGTGGAATCATCCACGTCACGTTCCGCGCGACCAAAAGAGAATGGTTGACCGCTGCGTTGAGAACAACGGGGATGCTCCAAACAGCGAGGATCAATTAGATACTCTGCATGTGGTCGTTGCCGCGTGCAACATGCTCAATAAGATAGGTGACGATGATGTCCACTGGCTAACAGACGATGGGCAGGATTTCCCAAAAGCTGTCGCAAAATATATTCACAGGGTTGCATCAGACTTGCACCTCTATGACGGAGAACTGCCAGCTCGGTTTCTTCAACCCCTATTCGACTTCATCCGTGAAACCAAATCAAATATAGCAACCCTCAATTACGATAGATTGCTTTACGGGGCTCTAGTAGACGAAGGCCTTATGGCCGGTGGATATAGGGGCCATCTGGTCGATGGTATGGTCGACGCTGGATTCTCCGAAAACCGGCTTCACCGCTTGTGGGGGAATGATTTTGGATACTATCTCCATCTACATGGATCACCCCTGTTCTATGATGATAACAACGGCATCGCTCGCAAGATGACGCGGGATATGTTAACGATGGACTCCCGCACTATTTCCAATCATATCGTCCTGACGCATGTCACCCATAAGCGATCTGTTATTGGCGCATCCGCAGTACTCTCTACATACTGGGACTATTTGCAGGCTTGTTGCCATGAAGCAGAGGAAATCATCGTATTTGGTTACTCCGGTTTCGATACACACCTGAATAATGTCTTGGCCGCG
Organism: Pseudomonas fluvialis; assembly: GCF_014207935.1. Lineage (GTDB taxonomy): Bacteria > Pseudomonadota > Gammaproteobacteria > Pseudomonadales > Pseudomonadaceae > Aquipseudomonas > Aquipseudomonas fluvialis_A. The sequence goes on from NZ_JACHLL010000001.1 coordinate 739,915, forward strand.
TATGCCAGAACTGCTGGTGTCCGGGTTGTCGAATGGCAAGGTGCTGGCAGTCAGGCGAATCGAGAGGATTATTGGGAAAGGACACTCCGCACAGAACATTTCGACCTAATACGCATGCAAAATATTCTCGACTTCACAGATTGGTAAATGCAATCAGACGAAATAGAAATTTCCGATATTGGCTGGGCAGGCAAATATTACTCTGAATGGCTCTCTCGCCCAGTATCGGCGCACCAGTCAACCTCTCCACTTCGAATCCAGTAATGCCCCCAGCAGGCATTCAACTGTCGTATAGATGGGTGAATAGTGGGCCGGTTAAGCCAGTCCGACAACACTCTCCAGTTAGGTCTGACCTTAGGATTGAGAGAGAGTTGCATTCGATTTCCACATCCACAGGGACAAATAAAACAGGCCCACTTCTCCTGCCCGCCACTTTTAACTAAAACTAACTCATCAGCTGAAATTTCGTTAGGTGCAGGGTGACGCTCGACCGTCCTTAACGTAAAGCGAGGGCTTGGAATTACTCGAAATGCGACTAAAGCGCTTCTAATCAAATGTTTCAGCATGCTCTAGCCCACCCGGTCCAAGAATGGTTCGATGTCACCGCGCCCCCAGTAAGTCATATCAGTACAAACCGGGCAGTTTGGATTGTGTAGCGCACCTGGCTTGCGATCCTGAAGAAGGTCAAATCGCCGGACTCTCTGCCAAGACCAACCCTGTTCCCCCCGAAAGTTCGTTAACCCTTGCAGCAACTCATCGATTGCCAAACAAGCAGTTGCTGTTGTGAAGGTTACAACCGCCGGAGCGGGGTTCTCACCGCCACGGACGTATGCTTCTCGCTTTCTGCGCTCATACTCTTCTGGGCTTTGACGCCGAAGGCTTTCTTCACGCGCACGTGTAGGGTTAACAATGCCCCGACACAGTAGGCAAGACGAGCCCGGCACAAGAATTGTGACTCGACCGCTTAGGTCCTGCATTCCAACGTGCTGCTGGCCTGGTTGGATGGCCAAGCCCATATCGATGATCGGTATGAGGTAGAAATACGCCAATCTATTGAGCATCAATCGCCCATCGTGATCATCGGTGCAGCCGAAAATCACGTCGCAAGACTTCAGGGCGTCCCGGCACTCAAGAGACCCAATCCAACTCTGAATCGGCACCACGCGCACCCCAAGGGCGAGCTCGGTTATTTCACGTGCGAGCACTTCCACTTTGGGGCGCATAGCGTCGGCATCTGCTCTCCTTGCTCCGTGCAGACGGTTAAGGTTTGTTACCTCAACAATGTCCTCATCAAAGAGGACGATCTGACCTACCCCCAGGCGTGCCAGGAGCAGTGCCGTTGGACTACCCGTTCCGCCGCAGCCAACAATTCCAACTTTGAGCCCTCGGAGCCGAGTATTGATAGTGGGCCCAAACGCAAGCGCTTGGCGGGAAAACGCTTCGTCTTGGCGGCATTGTCCGTCGGTGACATCAAATACTTTCAGGTTACGTCCGATAACTCGAACAGGATTGATCGCAACTGGCTCCTGTTCGTCTAGCCAGACGCGAGCACGCACTTCGCCCGCTCCGGCCAACAGAATGCTAACCATCGCGGTACCAGCGCCATTTCGGTTTCTCGCCAAGCGAAACAATTCTGCTTCATTGACATCATCCTGCCTGGAAAACTCTGCTGGTCCGTCCGGGTGTGTATGGACCACACCCACTACCAGCTTTTCCTTGGCCGCGCGTTTGAGCAGACGGATGAAAGACCGCGTAGACCATGTAACGTGAACGGGACTGCTGGATATCCAGTCCTCTTCAGGAATGACAATCACCTCATGCGAGCTATAACGAGTCCGGCTGCGACGATCCCAGGGGTCGGAGGTGATACGGGTTTGGCCAAAAAGCACATAAGCTGCGCCCTCGCTGCCATCATCTCGATGCGTCAGCTCGCGGAGCTGCCCAAGATGCTGCTCCTGAAGGGTTAGGTCCGTGAGATTCATGCGGCCACCTCCATCGCGGTCTCTATTCGTTTCAGCATGGTCCAGATACCATCGATACCCGGGCGCCATTGATTGTTGTGCCGGGACCATCGTTGCCACGATTGCCCTAGGTAGGAATGCGCTACGTCGGCTGCCCGAGGGTAGGTGGTGGAGCTTGCCAACTTGAGCCAAGGCAGTGTGTAGAACATGTCTGGTGCACTGTCCGGGTAACTCGTTGGCAGCAGGATGAGCACGTCCGCTGCCGGCACATCGAAGCGCCCCTCCGGCAGAAAGACATTTTTCAGAAGGAGGGCCTTTTGGCCCTCTGCTTCGACTTCCTGAAAATCCACGCCTCGATCGTCCAGATAGCGACGGCATTTGAGCGGGAGGAAGGCCATTGATCAGCCCTCCGTGGTTTCGACGATGCCAGTGAAGAAGCGCTCAACACCTGGCCGCGACAGATCAAAGAGCTCCTGATCGCCGATACGCTGATCTTCACCGCGGTGAACCTCCAGCCACACCCCGTAGGTCGCGAGATCAACAGCGGCCAGCTTCTTCAGCGTGAGGCCGGATATACGGGTCCCACCCCATTCGAAGATGCGGCCATCGAGCTCAAAGCGAAACGAGCGATCGCTGCGGAAGATGAGAAACGCCTCCACTCCGCGGGTCCGCAGGTCGGTAGTTTCATCCGGACGAAGCTCTTCCAGGAGACCGCTCAAGAGCACCTGAAACACCACATGCTCTTCGATCGGTCGATACCCAGCAGCTTCCAGGATCTGACGGCCGGTAGGCACCGGGTCCTCCAGTTTGACAGGCCGATATTCCAGTTGGTCGTTGCCGACTTGGATCAGGTAGGGGCCGTGCTCGCGCACATCACGACCCGAGCGGATTGCATCCTTCACATCTTCGATTTCATCGTTCATAGCTTCACCTATTAGGTAGGCAGTCGGCTTACGACCATGTGAGTAATTTATAGCTATTTTTTAGCTAGTCAATAGCTTTGACATGGCTGTTTTATGGTGATAGCGTCACTGGATCATCCATAAATTCGCTCGAAGGATTCATCAATGGCTGCCGCCAAAAAGACCATGACTCTGAACCTGACAGATGCAGAGATGGCAGCTCTGGAAGAGCTTTGCGAGAAGAAGGATCTGAGCAAGACCTCTGTGGTCCGTCAGGCCTTGCGCCTGTATCAACTGATCGAAGCCAGGATGGAGAAAGGGGACAAGCTGTTTTTCGAGGACGAAAAGACCAAGCAGAAAGCGGAGGTCATGATGCTATGACGATCAGTACTGTCCCTCTGTGGCAACCGAGCACCCAGTCATGGGTAGAAGCAAGCCTTCAGCCTATAACTCAGAAGGATGCTTCCGACTGGGCACAGTACTGGGTACCGGCTATTCAAAACGGCTTGCAGCAAGCCTTGAGCCAAACCGCCATCGTTGACGTGAATCAAATCCCACGCTGGAACTGGAAAGTAAAAATTGAAGCGGTCCAAGGACTGCTCAGCAAAAACGGGTTCAGCATCGTCTATGAGGGTGTGACTCAAGGGCTCATGATTTACGACCTATCAGTACATCGGTGTCGTTTGGAAGAGCAGAAAGGAAAGGACCTCGTCTATGTTGAGTACTTGGAGGTCGCCCCCTGGAATCGCGGTGACCTGGTACAGGAGCAAGCAAGGTTTGGCGGCATAGGTAGTGCCCTCTTAGCGGCAGCGATTGAGCTAAGTCGACAAGAGGGCTTCAAAGGGCGCATAGGTCTTCACTCACTACCAGGGTCTGAGTCGTTCTACGACAATGTCGGTATGTCGGATCTGGGTATAGATGAAAGTTCTGAAGGCTTGCGATATTTCGAGATGACAGCAGAACAAGCAACTGCTTTCTTTCGGAAGGGCGATTAATATGAAAATTGAAATTTCCAAAGAATGGATTCGCCGCATGGCGACAATAGAAGGGAACTCTATTGTAGGTGCAGGCCCGATTGCTAGAGATCCCGCCGCAAGATCATTTAAAGATTTTATAGCTCATCAAGCAAACGAGGCAAACTTAGCATTTGGACGCTTCGTTTGTCTGATGAGAAGAAAGCAAGGGCTAAGCTTAGAAGGATTAGCTGAGAAAGCTGACATTGAACTATCCGATCTTGTGGAAATCGAGGGAGATACTAGGCATAGACCGGAGCCTAGAACGGTTTACCAGTTAGCCAATTACTTCCACGTTAATAAATCAAATTTAATGCAAATAGCTGGATTAACCACAAGAAAAGACGAAAGACTAGCAAGTGAGTCAGTAAGATTTGCAGCTCGCTCAGACCCGTCAGCGTCACTATCAAGAGAAGAAAGCATTGCGCTAGATGCATTTATCAAGGCGCTAGATAGCCAAGAGTAGGGATGCCTGTGACTAAAAGCTTAATAATTTCTCCAAAAACAGTAAAAGACATCGACGATAGAGTCGATCGGGTGTTGAAGGGTTTAGGCTATCCTGAACCGCCGCTGCGATTGGAAGATGTTAGGGAGCTTTTAAAGCTTGACTTGAAATTTTATACCGCTGACAACCCGAGCTATCTCCAAGAGGTCACGAGCCGAATATTTGTTGGGGCGAAACAGGTCTTGCAGCGACCAGCTTTATTGATGGATGCGATCAGCAAGCTTTCGCTGCAGGCACTTTATTTGCCGGACCGTAAAAGAATCCTTCTCGACAACAATGTGCCCAAACTAAAACATCGCTGGAATGAAGCTCACGAAATTGGACATAGCTTACTGCCATGGCACCAAGAAATGATGCATGGAGATGATGAAAGCACGTTATCTCAGCACTGCCATGAACACATAGAGCTGGAAGCTAATTTTGCGGCTGCGCGGCTATTATTTTTGCGCGACAGATTCACTGAGGAAGCCCGCGCAATGGCAGAAAGGTTCACCTCAATAAAGAACCTCCAAGCCACTTTCGGCAATACATTATCTACCACCCTTTACCGCTTTGTGGAAAGCATTGGCGCTGAGAAACCGGTTTTAGGGGTGATATCAGGACATCCTCACATTTCAAAAAGAACAAGCAAGTTTGACGCTGCCAACCCCTGCAGGCATTTTATTCAGTCGCCAGCGTTCGCTCAGAAGTTTTCTAATGTATCGGAATTGGAGGTTTTTAAATCTATTTCTGCTTACTGCGGAAGCCAAAGCGGTGGAATTCTTGGTGAGGACGAGGTCGTTCTTGACGATGATAGCGGCCAAAAACATATTTTTCGCTTTGAAACTTTTTACAACCGATACGACAGCCTTACCTTGGGGATATACCTTGCGCCAGCCAAAATCTCTATATTTTTAAATTAGTGTGGATCGCAGTGATTTACGGATTCAATTTTTCCGGCGCTCACCTTGCGAGTCGTGGATAGAGCCGTTTCGTTTTTGCTAATTGAGTGGCCATTGCCTGCCAAGGCAATCAAAGTCGATCATAAGTGAGCCGAACTATCTGGTTAGCCATTAGGCTGCTTATGGCCGGTTCCTGCCAGTCATCGCTAAGGCGCGCGCTGGTCAAGTCGAATGCAAGCAGATGGTCAGTTGGAATGCAATTGACTGGTCAGTGGTTGTGCAAATGAGTGATCAAGTCACTGCAATTTCGCACTGTTGCACATTCACTCTCGGTTTCGCGGCTCTAGACTACTTAAAAGGACATTCCCCACCGGAAAGGATTTCGACATGGGATTTCTAACAGTTACCCGCCGTGAGGGCGAGAACCTACGCCTCACCATCGACCCAGATGTCGACACCGAGAAACTGCTGCGCCTACTTCTTCGCGACGGGATCACCATCCATCTGAACCGGCCTCCGCGCAATGGGCATATTCGAATCGGAATAGAGGCTCCTCAGCAGGTCAAGATCAGCCGCGAGGAGCTGATCGAAAATTAGACAGGGCTGACCCAAGGTCACAACGGTCGACGGCGGTTCCACGGGGGATGTTCAAGCTTCCAGCTATCACTCGCGGTCCACATACCGAGTAATTGCCTTACTGCACTGGCGTGCGCAGGCTCACCGTTACGAATTAGGTACTGCCTTGCCTCATGCCGCTCCAGCGGGGTCGGTGAGTATGGCTTGTCGAATAGTTGATCGCGGATGGGTTGATAGAGCCAATATGGTAAATCGCCCTTGTAGCTCAGAAGGTAGGAGCTCGAGACGCGCGACCTACGACAAACATCAATCATGACGCTAGGCCAGTCTTCCAATAACAGCCGAAGCAGAGCGAGCATGAGTGCACGATCGCCAATCCGAAGCGTTTCTAAACAAAAGTGCGCGCCGGCTTGCAGTGGCAGATCCAGCAGCCCTTCCTCAAGAAACATCAGCTCGCGAACCCGCTTGAACCTACCCTCTCCCCCAAGTAACTGCAGAAGGCGCTTTAGCCCTCGGAACAAAAGGAAGGAGTAGCAATTTCCCCCCGGTAAATGGGCCGACCGCCCCTGACCCAACGCATCAAGGACCATCTCTTGGAAAATTCGGCTTTCAGCATCAGCGAAGAGATCGTCAATCAACGGCTCTCGCAAATCCGTACCGCACCGGTAACAGCTCGCAAGCGGCGTACTGAGCTGCAGCAACCGCTGACCACGATCACAGATGGTCGGTACTACAGGGCTGTGGCACCGGGGGCACTCATCGGCCAGGTAAATGCCATGGATAGGGCAAATCACACTTAGAGCGAGGCGCCAGGTACAACGAAAATGAGGCTCAGTGTCTTCGGCCAGGCAACGCCGGCAGAACTGCAGAGAATGGCCGGCCCGTTGCCTGGGATTACGAGCACCGCGGATGTGTGTCAGAACCCAATCACAAGAGCCTTTCTTCGCTAGCCGCTCCCATAAGATGCCCTCGAATACCGAAAGCTTCGTCGCACGAGCCGTCGCATCGGCAACACCACAGCCTGCCCCAACACCAATGATGACCGAGTCAGAAACAACCCGATCAATATCCTGATTCAGAAACTGGGGCGGAAGAAGGAGATGGTGAGTAACGAACGGAAGCAGCTTGGTACCGTTTCCCCAAGCAAGCCGGCACAGCCACGAGCTGAATAGCTCACCCTCGAAAGGGTGAGGTCCGGTAGAGCCAGGCAATCATGCTCAGCGCTCCAAGTGTCGAGTTCGATCGGAGGGCAAGACATAGCCCAGGGCATGCAGGTTTTCCCAGGTCACCATGTCTCCAGTGACATGCTCCGTACCGCTACGCACAGCCCAGCTCGCAAAGAGTCGGAGTATCTCCACCGTCTCACCCAGTAACCCTTCACTGAATTGAAGCAACCGCGTCAGCGTGGCGCGCTGCAGGATATCCATTCCCTTCTCGAGTTCCAGGCGCGGCCGTATGCTCACGACGAAGGTCGCGTACTCCTCAATGCGCTCCTCGGTCCACCTACGGACGAAAATAGGTTTGAAGCGATTCGCAATGGAAGAGTCCGCAGTCAGGATGTTCTGGCTTTCCGGTACGCCCGAAAGGACGATCGGAATGCTGAGCTCCATGCTCAGGTTCCTCAGAGCATTGAGAAATTTGCGCCGACGTGCAATCGACCCTGCGGCGATGTTGAAGAAGTCATCCAGTATCAACATCTTCACGTTCAGGTGCTGACACATAACCTTGATCCGCCGCAGCTTCGAGTCCTCTGGCTCCCTCGATGCGACGTGCATCCCGAGGCTTTCCATGATCCTCGTGTACATGCGTCCTTCATCAGGTGATGGCGGCGCCTGCACCATGATTACCGGTAGTTCTATTTTGTGGGCGTTCAGGTCGTAGGGGGGATTAGCCCGATCTCGAACGCTATTTAGGATCATCGACTTGCCACTATTGCTCTCGCCAAGCAGCACGAGATTGGGCATCCGGTGCGTCTTCGGGTGGTCGAGCAGGCTCTCAATCTGCTCACGAATCCGAACCGCACTGTCATAGCCAATCCAGCGCTCCTCACGAAAGGCAGCCAGACGTACCTTCATCTCCGGAGTGGGACGCACAGTAAAGCAGCCGACATCTAACTTGCTCATCAACACCTACCGCTCTTCAAAGGGAGTCAGATGAGAGAAGTCATCGACTACAGCTTTTGCTGAGTCCGAGGACGGCGAGTCGATGCGGTCAGATGGCAGTGGCATGGGAGGCATAGCCTTGTGGAGGCGATCACGCTCCTTGGCCATCCGCTTCTTCCGCGGAGCCGTAGTAGATTGCCCTGCGCCACGCCTATTGTGCGTGTCACATCTGGACTGTTCCTCGATCCGCATCATTTCGTTTCGCGCTCGGAATATCTGCTCCTCGTTCTCGAGCTTGATCCCTCGGTCCTTGAGGAAGGATTTGATTGCCTTCAGCTCCCAAGTACTGATCCGTGGATAGGCGGTGTTGCGATAAGGAATACGGAAGTACTCTCGTATCTGGGGATCCCAGAAGAACAGGTAGCTAATGTCCCGGGGGTCGTACCTGAAGATGAATTCCCGGGCCTTCCGCTTGTTGCCCGGCTCAGGTGCGCCAATCCACTTATCGAGTACAGGGTCGTGGTAGAAGATGAAGTCCGATACCACCCCATACGTCTGGATGGTCCGACGCAACAGCGGCATGAAGTCGATCCTTAGCTTATCGGGGTTCGAAGCCACTCGGATCACCCCTAGCCCAGGGACTTCGTCGTTACCGTAAAGTCCCTCTTCATAACGTTGGATCGGCGAAACACCTAGCGCCGAATGCTTCTTGTGGTGGTATTCCCCAAGGATCAGATTCGCGAACCAGCGCTCGAACTCGACAAGAGTCATGGTGGCGTTCTTCTCAGACTTGTATTCCCCTTTCTGGGCGGTGTTAGAGAACGTGGTGCCGTCCAGCTCGTGGATACGCTCAGCAAATGTGCCGAACAATCTCTCGATGTGCGCGCCGTAGTTTGGCTTCTTGAGCTTGCGAAACTTCATGTTGAAGCCGTGCTCTTGAGCCGCCTCCTGAAGCATCTCGCCGTGGAATTCCTTGGCATTGTCGGCCTGAATGACCGCAGGCTTGCTCTGGCAGATCCAAGGGAAATCAACACCGAGCCGGCCAAGCATTCCGTCCTTAGGCAGAATGGCGTTCGAAATACATAGGCCCGTGGCCAATGCACCTGGTGGATCGAAAGAGATGTACCAGCCAACCACCATCCTCGAGAAAACATCAATCGCAAGCGTGATCCAAGGCTTGCCGATAGGGATTCGGTCTTGCTCGTCGACCAAGATCACGTCAGCTGGCGTGTGATCGATCTGCCACACCGCATTCAGAGTATCGGCGCCCGGCATCGAGCCTCTTATCGACCTGAAGTCGAGGGCAGCGTTACGACCTTCGCGCTTTGCAGCCTGCTCTTCAGGAAGGATCTCCTCGATCCGCGCCATGACCGCGACCTTACTGGGAGCGGGAAGGCCTTCGTTCTTGCAGCGCGTTTCGATTACACGCGTTACTGCAGTCGGGCTTTTCTTAAGCTCGGTGAGGTAGTCCGAGCGGATCGCCTTCTCAATGATCTCTTCAACCCTCGGATCAAGTCGTTTCCCGCCAGCATCGAATCGACGCTTGCGGAGCAAGCAGGTCACAGATCCATGTCGCTCTACGCGCGCCAACCATCGATAGAGCGTCGGTACTGATACAAGGAGCCCATCCGCAACCTCCTTGACGTGTGCCTCTGTTCGCGACGGCATACCAATCAGGGGGGCAATCGCGTTGTATCGCTCAATAGCGATCTTCCAGTCTTCTTCAGGGATTGCAGCCAGATCGATTTGCTCGCCAGCTTGCGCAGCCGCTTTCCCATAGCTCTCGGTTATTTCGCTGACTTTCAGCACTTGGTCTTGGCCCGCCAACACATCCGAAGCCAGAACCTCATTTGCGGAAACAAACTTCTTAACGCAATAAGTTCGGCCGAAGCAGGAGATGACCGCACCTACGTGGATAGCAACGGTTGTGGGGGTCATACACGATCTCCTGCAATGGCCCGCGCCTGGGCAGTCGGCCAGATCGGAGCTTTCATGTTTAGAGGCTTCGCAAGGTCGATACCCACGATCTGCTGGGTAACCAGGTGCCAGAGATACGGGATGTACTCACCACGATGAACGGCATCCCCTCGGACCGTGCCCAAAAGGGCTTGTGGAGTAGTCGGCCCGAGCCGCACAAGCAGCTCGCAGATGTGAGGAATGCGCGCGTCGTATAGATCCTGATCGCCATACATCTTCTGGTAACGCAACAAGAACCGAACGTTCTCTAGATAGGGAGTACGTATCTCACGCTCAGTCATGACCTTAAATCTGCAGCCATAATCTTTAGCCCAGGCAAAAGCTGCCTTAAGCCGAGGCTTCTCCTCAGCCCACCGAGCCTTCAGTTGAGCACGCGCCTTGACCTCAAAGATGGTGGTCCGCAACGCCGGGTCGGATCGAACTGCCATGTCGTTGTAGGCAACCGCTACATCAGGGGTAAAGCGACGGAGCCGCCCCGTCTCGTCCTTCCATTGAATCTTGAAGGGCTGAGTGGCGTATCGAAGGACACGCCAGTCGTACTCCAGCAAGGTGAGAAAATCCTGCTCCAAAGCAGACTCCGTCCTCTGGACCTTGGCGGCTTTCTCCGTCGCGACATAGCCAGTGACGCTATACGCACTCCTGCCGATTTTTCGAGCAGCCATCTCATGCCCCTCGAACAGTCGATCGAGCCAGGCCCCGAAATAGGCCGGCGAAACATCCTTGATGAAGGGGCGGGAGCGCTTCACTATCAAACTCCATAGTTATCCTTGTCATATATCATAATATCTCAGACCAAGGATGGTGGCCGCTTCGATCTGGCCATCGCCCTGGGCATTCTCGCCGCCAGCGGACAGGTTCCAGCGGAGGCCCTGAACGGGCTGGAATGCCTCGGCGAGCTGGCGCTATCCGGCGCCATCCGGCCGGTGCAGGGCGTGCTGCCCGCTGCCCTCGCCGCCCGCGCCGCCGGGCGCGCCCTGGCGGTGCCCCAGGCCAATGCCGAAGAAGCCTGCCTGGCCTCGGGCCTGACCGTGTACGCCGTCGAGCACCTGCTGCAGCTGGCCGCGCACCTCAGCGGACAAACGCCGCTGATGCCCTACCAGGCCCACGGCCTGCAAAGGCAGAGCGCCGCCTACCCGGACCTGGCCGATGTCCAGGGCCAGCAAGCCGCCAAGCGTGCCTTGCTGATTGCCGCCGCCGGCCAGCACAACCTGCTGTTTTCCGGCCCGCCCGGTACCGGCAAGACCCTGCTGGCCAGCCGCCTGCCCGGCCTGCTGCCGCCACTGAATGAAGAAGAAGCGCTGCAGGTCGCGGCCATTCATTCCGTCGCCAGCCATACCCCGCTGGATGCCTGGCCGCAGCGGCCCTTCCGCCAACCGCACCACAGCGCCTCGGGGCCGGCTTTGGTCGGCGGGGGCAGCCGGCCCAAGCCCGGCGAAATCAGCCTGGCCCATCAGGGCGTGCTGTTTCTCGACGAGTTGCCAGAGTTCGACCGCAAGGTGCTGGAGGTTTTAAGAGAACCGATGGAGTCCGGCGAAATCGTCATCGCCCGGGCCCACGACAAGGTGCGTTTCCCGGCGCGCTTCCAGCTGGTGGCGGCGATGAACCCCTGCCCCTGTGGCTATCTCGGCGACCCCAGCGGACGCTGCCGCTGTACCCCGGAGCAGATCCAGCGTTATCGCGGCAAGCTGTCCGGCCCGCTGCTCGACCGCATCGACCTGCACCTGTGCGTGGCGCGCGAGGCCACCTCGCTGCAACCCGAGCCAGGTCAGGGCCCCAGCAGTGCCGAGGCGGCGAGCCAGGTTGCCGAGGCGCGGCAGCGCCAGCTCGCCCGCCAGGGCCGCGCCAATGCCCAGCTCGACCTGGCCGGCCTGCGTCAGCACTGCGCCCTGACCACGGACGATCAGCACTGGCTGGAAAGCGCCTGCGAGCGGCTCGGCCTGTCGCTGCGCGCCGCCCATCGTGTGATGAAGGTCGCGCGCACCCTGGCCGATCTGCAGCAGCAGAGCCAGATCCAGCGCGCCCATCTGGCCGAAGCCCTGCAGTACCGGCCGGCCAACCCGGCCCTGAGTTAGCAGCTGTTTGCCCCCAAGTTGAATAGAGGATGACTGTCATGCGTTGGCCATCGCTTGCCCTGTACACTCTGCTGCTCGCCCAGAGCGCACAGGCCGGACCGCTGCGGGACTGGCTGGCGGAACGGCGTGCGGACAATCCTGTTCCTTTGGAGATCGCCTACGGCGAAGACCCACGTCAGCGTCTGGATATCTATCGCCCGGCCGGCACACAACCAGCGCCGATTCTGTGGATGGTCCACGGTGGCGCCTGGCGCACCGGCGACAAGCGCAACAACGGGGTGATCGACAACAAGGTGGCACGCTGGCAGCCGCAGGGCTTTGTCCTGGTCTCGGTGAACTATCGCCTGCTGCCCGAGGCCTCGGTAGCCGAGCAACTGGCCGATTTGCGCCTGGCGCTGCAACGCACCCAGCAGCAAGCCGCCGAATGGGGCGGCGATCCGGCGCAGATGGTGCTGCTCGGCCATTCCGCCGGTGCCCACCTGGTCGCCCTGCTCAATGCCGACCTCGCGGCCAGTACCCGCCAGGGCATCCAGCCCTGGCGCGGCGCCGTACTGCTCGACAGCGCCGTGCTGGACCTGCCGGCGATCATGCGCAAGCCGCACTACCGCTTCTATGATCAGGCCTTCGGTATAGACCCAGCCTACTGGCGCCAGCTCTCGCCACTGCACCAGCTGCGAAAAGGTGCACCGCCCGTGCTGGCCGTGTGTTCCAGCCAGCGCCCGGATCAGCCCTGCGCGCAGGCTCGCGCCTTTGCAGACAGCCTGCAGCGCCTTGGTAGTCGTGCCGAAGTCCTGCCGCAGCCGCTGTCGCACAAGGCGATCAACCATGAGCTGGGGCTGGATAACGCCTACACCCGCCAGGTCGAGGCCTTTCTCGCCAGCCTCGGCGCCGGCCTGCAGCAACGTCTGCAGCCCTGAAACGACAACGGCCCGGACAAGCCGGGCCGTTGCATCACACATTAACCAGCATCACGCCGGACGCGAACTCAGTAGCTGGTCTCGGCCTTGACCACCAGCGCACGGCTGCCGCCCCATTGCGGCGCCAGGCTGCCGATCAGCATACCGGCCAGGCTGAACAGCAGACCAGCCAGTTGCGGCGGCCAGAAGGCCTCGTCGGTCAGGGTCACTTCGAGGTAAACCCACGAAACCAGACCGAAGCCGATCGCCAGCAGCGCGCCCTGGGTGCTGGCACGCTTCCAGAACAGGCCGCAGAGCAGCGGCACCACGGCGGCCACCAGGGTGACCTTGTAGGCATTGCCGACCATCTCGTAGATGCTGGCGTCCGAGTACAGGGCGAAGGCGCAGGTGAAGATGGTGAAGGCCACAATGCTCAGGCGCATGGCGCGCAGGAACTGGTGATCCTTCATCGCCGGCAGGAAGCGCTTGAGCACGTTTTCGGTAAAGGTTACCGACGGTGCCAGCAGGGTGCCCGAGGCGGTAGACATGATCGCCGACAGCAGCGCGCCGAAGAACATGATCTGGGCAAACAGCGGCGTGCGCTCAAGGATCAGGTGCGGCAGGATCATCTGCGAATCCTCCGCCAGCCAGCGCTGCACCATCTGCGGGTCGATCATCGACGCGGCGTAGGTGAGGAAAATCGGCAGCATGCAGAACGTCAGATAGAAGGCGGCACCAAACATCGAGGCACGCGCGGCGATGTTCTCGGTCTTGGCCGACATGACGCGGGCGTACACGTCCTGCTGCGGGATGGAGCCTAGCATCATGGTCACGGCGGCGCCGATGAAGGCCACCACATCCTTGGGCTCGAAGCTGTGCATGAAGGTGAACTTGCCGGCATCGGCCGCATGGGCGATGACCACATCGGCACCACCGGCCATGTCACCGATCAGCCAGGTCAGGTAGATCAGGCCGATGACGATGATGCCCATCTGGAAGGTGTCGGTCAGCGCCACCGACCACATGCCGCCGAACAGGGTGTAGACCAGCACGATGGCGGTGCCCAGCAGCATGCCCTGGGTGGTACTGATGGCACCGTCGGAGAGCACGTTGAACACCAGGCCGAGGGCGGTCAGCTGGGCGGCGATCCAGCCCAGGTAGGAGGCGATGATCACCAGCGAGATGATCAGTTCCACATTCGGCCCGAAGCGCTTGCGGAAGTAGTCGCCAATGGTCAGCAGGTTCAGGCGGTACAGCGGGCGGGCAATGATCAGGCCGACCAGCATCAGGCAGCCGAAGGAGCCGAACGGATCCTCGACGATGCCGGCAAAACCCTCTTCGATAAACGTCGCCGGAATGCCCAGCACCGCTTCGGAACCGAACCAGGTGGCGAACACCATTGCCGCCACGATCGGGAATCCCATGCTACGGCCACCGGCCGCGAAGTCCTTGGAGTTGTGCACCCGGGTGGATGCATAAACGCCGATCCCAACGGTGACCAGCAGATACAGCACAACAAACCAGATCAACATCGCTTTATGTTCCAAAGGCTCTGGCCCGCCGGTTGATTGCTCCGCGGCATCCCGCGCGCTGGGCTCATCTCAACCTAAGCCGGCAACGTTTTTTCTTATGCTCTTTGGGGGCGCCATCAGCGGTACCGTGCCCGACACACCCCAGGGTGGCGCAGTCTCGCAGATGCGTAAAATATGTCAAACAATTGAAACGATTTTCTGCACAAAGCCGATGAACGAACCGCACAGAGTCAGCGCGTAAAATTCATATCCATTTGATTTGAAAGCACTTATTAAAATCCACCGACAAACGTCAGTTGATTATTCTTGACAATCCAGGCGCCCATGAGTCATCTGAGCAGCCACCGCAACGTGAGCCCGACGCACAGCCACTGGCCCTGCCCGCTTTCGGCGTTTAGGCTGAAGCCGTCCCTGCAAGGAAACCGGTCATGTCTGCAAGACTGTCACATCGGCTCCACACCCTGCTCATATTGCTTCTGTGCGCCACCCTCGGCGCCTGCAGCAGCCTGCTGCCGGGCGATCCGCCGCAAATCCAGGTGGTCGGCCTGGAGCCACTACCTGGCGAGGGACTGGAAGCGCGGTTCGCCCTGGCGCTGCGCATCCAGAATCCCAACAGCCGCACCATTGACTATCAGGGCATCGCCGTTGACCTGCAGGTCAACGGCCAGCCGCTGGCCAGCGGCGTGAGTGATCAGCGAGGGCAGATCGCCGGTTTTTCCGAGCAGGTGATCCGCGTACCGGTGAGCGTTTCGGCGTTTTCCCTGCTGCGTCAGGCCTGGGGCATGGCCAATCAACAGGCGCAACAGCAGTTGCCCTACCGCCTGCGCGGCAAGCTGGCCGGTGGCTGGCTGGGCGGCGCGCGCTTCGATGCCCGCGGCGAACTGAGCTGGCCGCCCGGCGGGCTGGGACAACCGGCTATGCCGAAGGGTACGCCAGCTCCCAGCAGGTAGTGGCGCCAAGATGGCCAACCTTCACATAGATCAGTGCGCCCTTGTCGCTCCAGGGCGCATGCCGGCTCCAGCGCGGATTGCGCAGCCAACTGCCGGCCGGATAGACGCCCGCCTCGTCGCGCAACTCACCCTCGATCACGAAGATTTCCTCGCCCCCCGGATGGGTGTGTGCGGCGAAATGCGTACCCGGCGCCCAGTTCACCAGCGCGGTACTGACCCCGTCATGCTCGTGTAGCGGCAAGACCCGCAGGCCTTCCACCAGACCGGGCTGCCACAGCGCATTTGCCGTATCCAGGCAAAGCTGCCCGTCATCATCCGGGGCAAACTGCCAGAGTTTGACCAGCAGGGTGCAACCCTCACGGGTAAAGGGCGCATGGCGGGTGCCGGGAGGGTTGCGCAGGTAGCTGCCTGCCGGATAGTCGCCGTGCTCGTCACTGAACACGCCGGCCAGCACGAGGATTTCCTCGCCACCGCCATGCCCATGGGAAGGGAAAGTACTGCCCGGCGCATAGCGCACCAGGCTGGTGGCGCGCGCCACCTCGGCACCGATGCGATCCAGCGGAATGCGCTCGACGCCGGCCTGCGGCGAGGGCTGCCAGGCCAGTTCGGCAGTATGGATGACCACCCGCTGGGAAAAATCGGCATTGATCGACATGGACACCTCCCTCGGTTCATCTTGCGACGCTGTCGCTGAAACGACAACGGGGCCCGCAGGCCCCGTTGTGCAACAGCATCCGGCCTTATTCGCCCGGAATGTCCTTGCGCAGCTTGACCGCTTTCTGCCGCGCCGTGCGCATGCGGATATTCAGCGCCTCCACAGCCAGCGAGAAGGCCATGGCGAAGTAGACGTAGCCCTTCGGCACATGCACTTCGAAGGACTCGGCGATCAGCACCGTACCGACCACCACCAGGAACGACAGCGCCAGCATCTTCAGGCTCGGGTGCTTGTCGATGAAATCGCTGATGGTGCCAGCAGCCAGCATCATCACCAGTACAGCGACGATGATCGCGGCCACCATGACCGGCACGTTGGACACCATGCCGACCGCGGTGATCACTGAATCGAGGCTGAACACGATGTCGATGATGGCGATCTGGATGATGGTACCGATGAAGCCGCCTGCCATGCTCTTGGGCTCATTGGCGGTCTCATCCTCGCCCTCCAGGCTGTGGTACATCTCGGTACTGCTCTTCCACAACAGGAACAGGCCACCGAAGAACAGGATCAGGTCACGGCCGGAGATACCCTGGCCAAACACCTCGAACAGATCGGCAGTCAGACGCATGATCCAGGTGATCGACAGCAGCAGCAGGATGCGCGTGACCATGGCCAGTGCCAGACCGAAGAAACGGGTACGCGCCTGCAGGTGCGGCGGCATGCGCCCAACTAGAATGGCGATCATGATGATGTTGTCGATACCCAGGACAATTTCCAGGGCCGTCAGGGTCAGAAAGGCAATCCAGATTTCCGGGTTGCTCAGAATTTCCAGCATGTCGCGATCCTCGACGAAGCAGTGACATTTTCAAGGCTGCGCAGTCTGCCCGAAGATGGCTCGGGAGGCGAGCATCAGGAGACTGATAACGATGCAGCAAGATCATAGCGGTGGCTGCCATTGCGGCGAACTGCGCTACCGAATCCAGGCCCCGCTCGACGATGTCGCCCACTGCCACTGCAGTATCTGCCGACGCTGCAGCGGCGGCACCATTACGACCTGGGCAACCATACCGCTCAATGCCTTTACCTGGCTTC
The DNA here is from genome assembly GCF_014207935.1 of Pseudomonas fluvialis. GTDB lineage: Bacteria > Pseudomonadota > Gammaproteobacteria > Pseudomonadales > Pseudomonadaceae > Aquipseudomonas > Aquipseudomonas fluvialis_A. The sequence goes on from NZ_JACHLL010000001.1 coordinate 757,032, forward strand.
AGGGTAAGCCACGGAGCTATCACTCATCCGCCACCTGCACCCGCTACTTCTGCCCCAATTGCGGGGCACAACTGGCTCTTTTCACCACGCGCAGCTCCGACAGCATCGATATCACCATCGCAACACTGGATGATCCGGAGCAGATCACCGTCCGTCGGCATATCTGGGTGAGCACACGCCTTCCCTGGCTGCACCTTGATCCGCAGCTGCCGGAAGAGCGCGAGGAAGACTATTAGGAGTCCTTGGCTGCCCCTGGCAGGATGATCCCGCCCTTGGCGCGATGCAGCTCGCGCAGCCGGGTTGCCAGCGCCTGGGTATTGGCCTCGCCCGCCTCCAGCTCGGCCAGGCGCTGCGGCTCCAGCAGGCGGCGGATCTCCTCGTCCAGATGATCACTGAGCTGGCGCAATCGCCCCTGACGCTCGCGACTCTGCGCCTCCAGCACTGCCCATTCATCGGGTTGGGGCAAGCCATACCCCGCCGGCAACAGCTCGGCCGGGCGACTGAGGAAACCGCTGTTGCCGAGAATCTGCTGCAGCGTGCTGTCGGCGCTGTCCAGCCGTTCCCCGCTGCGCCCTTCACGCGCCGCCAGGTAGCGCTGTTTGAGCTCTTCCTGAGCCAGCAGCAACTGGCGCCGCTGCGCCGCCTGCTCCAGCAGCAGCAAGGCCGCGCTGCTGCGCAGGTCGGCCTGGGCGAACCATGGCCGACGCTCTTGGGCCGGCAGGGCCAGCCACTCCTCGACCTGATCCTGCGGCACGGCCAGCTGTGCCTTGAGCACCTTGAACATGGCCTGGAAGCGCTCCCGGAAGGAGTCGAAGCGATACCCCAGACGCAAGGCCTCGCGCGGGTCCTGCAATGGCGTGCGATCGGCGATGCCGCGCCCCTCGAGCAATGCCAGCAGGCCGTTAGGCATGATGCTGTCGAGGTCGCGCAGTTGCGGGTGATCGGTGCCGGCGCGCAGCAGCTTGAGGGTTTCCACCGCGCAGTTGTTGGAGAAGAAGTAGTAGCGCCCGTCATAGCTCCAGTGCGCCTGCGCCGCCTGCACCGCCAACTGGTCAATCTGCGCACGACTCAGTCGCAGTGGCACCGAGGCCAGGCTGCGCAGCTCAACCTTGGTGTACTCGTCCACCACCTGCCCCAGCGGAAGGATGAACAGGCGTGACGGATAGGCCCCGGTCAGACCATCCCAGGTCGACAGCTGCACATCGCCGACGAAAGCGCGGTAGGACAGCACCAGGTGCTCATCCAGATCCAGTCGGCAATCTGGCCCACGCGGCCGGCCCGGCGCACAGATGACCAGCCGCAGCATGCTGTGCCCCCAGCGACTGACCCAGTTGGCATTGGCCTCGGCAAACAGGTAGTCGACCTCGTAGATTCGCTCGGGATCGAGGCGTCCTAGCGGCTGACGACGGAAATCACTGCCGGCATTCAGGTAGACCTGCTGCGCCGCACAGGACGCCTGCTCGGCCGGCTGCCAGGCAAAATGCTCGCGGTAGAAGCGCTGCAGCGCCGGGCGGCGGCAGGCGTACTGCGGATCGAGGAGGAAATACTCGAAGTTGACCGCAACGAACTCGCGCGGATTGCTCAGTTCGTAGTCATCCGGCGAGCGATCGACAAAGGCATTGCCCGCCTCGCGCGCGCCCCGTCGTCCTACCTGCTGCGGCCAGCCGGCCAGATCGAGCAGGCGCGGCTCGTCGCTCAAGGTGAAACGGCGCTGATCCTGGCTGCGGCATTCCCCCGGCAAACCGACCGGGCCAGCCGTTTCACGCTGCAGACGACAGCGCGCCAGCAGCGTCTTCTGCTCTGGCGACCAGAGGCGGGCGCGGTCATAGAGGTGCAACAGCTCATGCAGGACGGTGGCGAGCAGTTCGCGCCGCTGCGTGCCGTGACTGCGCTCCATGCGCTGCCGGGCCAGCTCACCACTGACCAGCCCCGGCAGCAGACGGCGATTGAGCAGCAGGCGCTGACGACCATTGCTCTGCCCGTAGCTCTGCGCCGGCAGATCGGCATCCCAACGCACCTCGACCGTGCGGTCCAGGCGCTGGCGGAAGGTCGGCGGCAGCGCCTGCCGGGCTTCCTCCAGCAATCGCTGACTGGCCTGACGCTCGGCAACGCTCAGGCCCTCTGTATCCAGCCGCAGGCGCAGCTCCGCCTGAGCCGGTGCCAGACAGGCAAGCAGCGCCAGGCCCGCCAGCCAACGGCGCATGATCAGACTCAGTGCGCCAGGATGGCTTCGGCCAGCGCCAGATCGTCTGCCTGACGCGCGTCCGGCAGGCGCTCACGCAGCAGCTGCAGGGCGGCCTCCAGCTGCACACCGCGAATGGCGCCTTCGCTGGCGACAAAACTGGCCGCATCCTCACGCGCCGCCGCCACGACCTTCATGTCACGGATTGAGGTGGTGGTGTCGGAGGTGAAGTCCAGCGAACGATCCAGTGCACGCACGATGATGTTGCTGGTGGCCACCACGCTCTGCGCGTGGGCCAGAGGACTCAGAACGGAAACAGCCGCCACAGCGGCAATCAGCAGGGAGCGCATGACAGTTCAACCAGAGCAAACCAGGGAGATGCCTATTGGACGTGAAGCCTGCCAGGCTCGCAAGCGCCCACGGCCCATAAAGCATCAGCCCGCCAATGGGCGGGCTGACAGGGCATCACATCGCAGGGCGATTACTGCGCCAGAATCGCCTCGGCGATCTGCATATCGCTGGCCTGCAGCTGCGGCTGCTGCGCACGGATATGTGTCAGTGCGGCCTGCAGGTGGGCGCCACGAATATCGCCCTGGCTGGCAACAAAGCTGGCCGCATCGTCACGCGCTGCCTTGACGATCTTGTCGTCCTTGGTCGACGACGAAGTCGCATCGGAAGTAGCGCCAATAGCGCCGACGATGGCATCGGTGGTTACCACGAAACTGGTGGCGGAAGCGCTGGCGGCAAAAGCCAGCAATGCGGCAGAGCTCAGCAAGCGAATCGAACGGATCATGATCTCTCTCCTTGTTAAAAACTGGTTGGAGCTTAGCCCCTGACGCCAAAGAAGATCAAACCACCAATCGGTCCTTGATCAATTCGAGCATCTGCGCAACAGCCTGATCAATGCTGAGCACAGCGGTATCAAGCGAAAGATCCGGACTCAAGGGCGCCTCATAAGGCGAAGAAATTCCAGTGAACTCAGCAATAAGCCCCTCACGCGCCTTGCGGTAGAGCCCCTTCACGTCGCGCTGCTCGCATGCACTCAGCGAGGTACTGACATGGATCTCACGGAAGTTATCAGCACCAATGATTTCCCGTGCTGCCTGGCGATCCTCGCGATAGGGCGAAATGAACGAAGCGATGACGATAAGCCCTGCCGCATTCATCAGCCTCGCAACCTCGGCGATTCGCCGGATGTTTTCCTGACGATCTTCAGCGGAAAAACCTAAATCCCGGTTCAAGCCATGACGGACGTTATCGCCATCCAGAACGAAGCCCGCATGCCCTGCAGCTATCAAGGCATGCTCCAGCGCAAAGCCCAATGTGGACTTCCCTGCCCCACTCAAGCCTGTCAGCCACAACGTCACTGGCCGCTGCTGGAATAGCGTTGACCGAACATGGGAGTCAACTGAATGAGGATGCCATACGACATTCTGTGATCCTTTAGTGGCATCAATGCTCGACACGTACCGCTTCCTCTTCATAATCCTGAGCCGATGGAACATGGTGCAGGCTGACCGCGCGTTAGTCTATGGCAAGCACTCACCCCGAGACGTGAGGCAACGTCCGCATCGCAGATACCGCACAAGCCGACAGACGCGCCATTAGCGCCTAGGTGAGGATCTCAGCGCATGTTATTGTGCAGACCGGCAGAGCGGAGATGGTACGTTTATCATATCTCGCTCTAGACGCTCGCTTCCGCCTAGTTAACGCAGTCATTCATTAAGTCACGCAATGATCATTCTCGTCAGCTCAAAAATAAGCCAGAAGAATATTCACGACTCTCTAGGGAAGCCCGAATACAGTTACTACTTCCTGATGAAGGACTTTCTTCCAGCGCTGGAGCGTGTTGGCCGTGTTTTTCACGTGCAATCCGAGGAAGAAGTTGAAGCACTACATGACTGTTTTACTAATCTCGGCGAAGAGATTGTATTTCTTAGCGTTAGCCCGCCACACCAGACACCCCTTGGGTTAAAGTGCCCGACCATATGTCTCTTCGCTTGGGAGTTTGACAGCCTGCCAAACGTCGCGTGGGATGGCAATCCAAAGAATGATTGGCGCTATGTTTTTTCTCGCATAGCGGGTGTCATCAGCACCAGCCGGGAAACAGCGCAACTAGTATCACAAGCAGCACCCGCCCAACTGCCAGTCACCGCCATGCCAGCTCCAATCTGGAATCGTTATGCCGCACTAGGTAAAGCGGTGGGGCATGAGCCGGCACTCGCGGAGCGACACATCACGTTTCACGGCATAGTAATCGACAGCGCAGTACTGGGTTTAAGTGCTGACGGCCTTGTTTCCAACGCCTTAGAAACTCACGGCGAGACAACACCCAAAGAGCCGCTCCTCTCCCGAACCGAACAACATAAGTTAGAAGCCCCCCAAACATTGCGTGCACTTGCCCGGTTCACGCGACAGATATTCCGGGACTGGCGCAATGAACTGGCAACCATTGATGACACCATCGCTAAAGTCACCACATCACCTGTAAGCGAAACCCTCGCACCTGCAAAACCCAAACATCAGCCTGAGCAGGAACAGGTGATTTCTGTGGCAGGGGTGGTCTATAGCGCAGTCCTGAATCCCGCGGATGGGCGTAAGAACTGGGTTGAGCTAATAACTGCATTTTGCTGGGCCTTCAAAGAAACGGACAATGCAACCCTTGTGCTCAAGATGACCCACCATGATCTTGAATACTACCGGGTCGTTCTTGTCACATTGCTTTCTCGGCTATCGCCATTTCGCTGCCGGGTTGTAGTCCTGCACGGCTTTCTTGATGACGCTCAATATCAAGGCTTGATCGCAGCCAGCACTTACTACGTTAATGCATCAACAGGTGAAGGGTTGTGCCTGCCGTTGATGGAGTTTCTCGCCGGTGGAAAACCAGCGATTGCACCCAAGCACACAGCCATGGCCGATTATATCAACGACGACCTAGGCTTCGTGCTAAAGACCAGCCTTGAACCTGCCTGCTGGCCCCATGATCCAACAGGAATGCTGCATACACACAAACATCGGTTAAATTGGCAGTCGCTCATGGAAGCCTTCCGCTACAGCCATGCAGTCGCAACTTCGACAACCCCACACTATCGAAATCTTTCTGGACAGGCGTATCAGAAAATGCGCCAGTTCGCTTCAATTGAAGCTATTGCACCGCAATTGACTTCACTATTTGAAAAGGCCCTAAGCCATGCGAAAAACCCAGGAAGGAAGAAAAAGAAATGAAGTTTCTGGTGTATTCGGAAATCAATGCCGAAAATATTTCCCACAGCCTCGGCCTTCCTGACTATAGCTACTACTTTGTATTGCGTGACTTCAAGTCAGTATTAGAGATGCTCGGCGAGGTTATCGTAATTGGCAACCCGGCACTGGAAGTCGACCACCATTACGATATGGCCACGGCCAATCATGAGGCCTGCGTATTTCTCTCCTTTACGCCGCCACATAATACTTGCCTAGGCTTGCGCTGCCCGACCATTCCGGTATTCGCTTGGGAATTTGACAGCGTCCCGAACGAGCACTGGCTGAATGACCCTAGACAAGACTGGTGCCACGTCCTTAAGACGTGCGGAAGCGCCATCACTCACAGCGAGTTGACCGTTAGAGCAGTCAAGGAAAAGCTCGGCGCAGACTTTCCGATTATCTCGATCCCTTCGCCCGTCTGGGACAAATTTTCAAAACTTCGCAGCAAACTTCTCGAAGAAGAACCATCGACCACGGCGAAGTGCAATATCCAGATCCAGTCAGGGATTATTCTCGACACTCATGACATTGCACTTGACCCCTACATGCCGGATCTGGATGCCGTTGCCAAAGCGGTAGCCAATGCCCGCTCGCCCTACGGCATCAAGGACAAAAAGACCGCTCTGGCCAAAGATGCTGCACAAGCCTACAAGCGCAAGATCACTCGTACCTACCTGACTCAATGGCTTGAACTGGTAGCATGTTATTTGAACCATCAGCGCAAGCCCAAGCAGCATGTGCAGCTCACACTAGAGACGGCGGCAGAGCCTCAAAAACTCGAGCCACGCAACCAGGTGGAGCCGGTAGTGCCAACTGGGAGTGGCCTGCGCCCCCGGCAACCACTCATGCAACCCGATGCAGGCAACATCGAACTGTCCGGAGTAGTCTTCACCTCGCTGTTCAATCCCTACGATGGACGAAAGAACTGGGTCGATATGCTGACGGCTTTTTGCGAGGCCTTTCGCAATACTCAGGATGCAACGCTGGTCTTAAAGCTGGGCCACCACGAATATCAGGATGCAATCAATGGCATCCTGATGTGCATTGCCCGCCTGCCTGCTTTCCAGTGTCGCGTTGTGATCATCCACGGCTACCTGGAAAAAGCCGAATTTGAAGCACTGATTGGGATAAGCAGCTTCGTGGTCAACACGTCACACGGCGAGGGGCAATGCCTGCCGCTGATGGAGTTCATGTCTTGTGGCAAGCCGGCTGTTGCCCCGCTCCACTCGGCAATGCTCGACTATATCGACGGTCAGGTTGCATTTCTCATGGCAAGCTGGCTCGACGCCACCGCCTGGCCTCAAGACCCTCGCCTGGCCTACAGAACCTGCCGGCATCAAATCGACTGGTCATCGCTGGTGGCGGCTTATCGAGCGGCCTATGACTGCGCAAAACTTGAACCATCGCGCTATCGACTCATGTCCGAAGCCGCCGCCGCACGCATGCAGCAACATTGCTCGAAAGAAACGGCCAAACAGCGCCTTGAGCTATTCCTGAAAAACAACGTATTTGGCACTCATGAATCACTTTGAAATTTTCAGCCGCCTGACCGGTATTGAAAACACGCCAGAGAGTGTTACAGCAGCCTGGCAGGCCATGAAGTCTGCACCGGACTTCATCGATTCACGAAACTGCGGCCTGCTGGATGCAGTGCAAAGTGGCTGGTACCAGTCAGCGACGGATGAGCTTTTCAAAGGGTTTCCAATCAGCGCAGACGATCGTGTTCTCGATGTCGGTTGCGGCGCTGGCGGGGCCACGCTGTTTTGCGCCAATCGTGGCGCTGCCGTCACCTTTACCGACGTCGTTGAAGAGAAAATTGCAGCCCTGCGCGAGAAGGTTGCACAGACAAAGGCACGCAGCAGCACAGGGCTAGTAGTCGACAGCACCCAGTTGCCGCTGCCAGATCAGTGCATGAGCCGCATCATCTGTATGGAAGTGATTGAGCACGTCGAAGACCCTGCCGCCTTCGTCGCCGAACTCGCGCGCGTGGGTGAGCCCGATGCGCTCTATCTGCTGGCGGTCCCCGATGCGACCGGCGAGCGCATCCAGAAGGCCTTCGCGCCGGATTACTACTTCCAGCACCCCAACCATATCCACATCTTCGAGCGCGCCGACTTTGCCGCACTGGTAGAGGCCGCTGGCCTGGAAATCGTCCAGCGCACCACTTTCGGCTTTTACTGGACCATGTGGATGTTCATGTACTGGGTTATGGCCCGCAACGCCAAGATTGAACTGGACGGCGCCTCGCATGACATTGTTCAGCCGCCGTACCCCCCTCTGCTCAATACCTGGGCCAAGCTCTGGCACGACCTGATCAAGATGCCGGAAGCCGCGCCGATGAAAGCCGCACTGGACGAACTGCTACCCAAGAGCCAGGTCATCATCGCCCGCAAGCCATCCGCATGACCGAGCAAACACGCATCAGCGATATTGAGGTACTGCGCGCAGTCGCTGTACTCGCGGTGATCTACCAGCATCTACGCAATCTGTTTCCCTGGAAGATTCCAGGGCTTAACGAGCTATATAGCTATGGCGGGGGAATGTTTGGGGTTGATCTGTTTTTCGCGGTATCTGGCTTTGTTATTGCACGAGACCTGATCCCTCGGATGCTTGCAGCCCCGGACTGGCAAACCCAGTGGCGCACCGCCCTATCGTTCTGGACACGACGTTGCTGGCGCCTTTTACCAGCGGCATGGTTCTGGTTACTCGTGGTGCTGCTGGCAGCCAGTTCGTTCAACCTGAGCGGCGCCTTCGGGAGCTTGGCTGCCAATCTGGATGCGACCATCGCCGGTGCCCTTAATTTTGCCAATCTCCGTTTCGCAGAGACCTTCATGCGCAGCGAGTACGGCGCCAGCTTCGTCTACTGGAGCCTTTCGCTGGAGGAACAGTTCTACCTGATATTCCCACTACTGATCCTGGCTCTGCGCAAGAAGCTGGTTTGGCTGCTGCTAGTGGTTGCCTTGCTGCAAATAGCAACGCCGCGACAACACCCCTATCTGATGATGTTCCGCACGGATGCACTGGCACTGGGCATTCTGCTTGCCATCTGGAGCCAGCAACCCTCCTGGTATCGACTGCGGCAGTTTTTCGCCAGTATCGGTCGCCGGACCAGCCAGATCCTTGTGCTTTCAAGCATCGCCATCATGGCGCTGCTCAGCACCCCACACCCCCCAACCGTCTACAACGTTGGGCTGATTGCCATTCTTGCTGCCTTAGTCGTTTGCATCGCAGCACAGAATCAGAACCTGCTGCTGGAACACGGCCGCCCCAAACGCGTGATGATCTGGATTGGTGAGCGCTCCTATGCCCTTTATCTGATCCATGTGCCGGCATTTTTTGCTACCCGAGAACTTTTTCATCGAGCAGGACTGGACGCAGCACCCTCACATCTACTGCTGCTCACCTACTTGCTGACTGCGCTGGCGCTCCTGCTGATTGCAACCGAACTGAACTTCCGCTGGCTGGAAAGCCCGCTTCGGCGTTATGGCGCCAGGCAGGCCAACGCAATAATGGCCCGCTCGACACCCGTCGCGCCGGCATCGCCTCAAATTCCAAGAAGGACCCGCCATGCTGGCTCTATTGAAAAGACTGCTGAATAAAACTGCTGAAACCACAGCGCCTGCTGCAGAGGCAACCGCCGCGCCTGCCGAGCCTTCGAAATTGACAGAGGCCTATCTGAGCGGCTGGTTTCAGCATGAGCGAGGCGAGCTTTTCACTGGCTTCCCCATCTCGGCCGAGGACAGCGTACTCGACATAGGCTGCGGTGACGGACCATTCGCCCAGTTCTGCGCCCAACAAGGCGCCGAAGTCATTTTTGCCGATATCGACCCGGGCAAAGTTGCCGCAGTCGAGCAGCTACTGCGGCAGTCGCAGGCCCGCGCCGTCACGCCCCTCGTCACCGATGCCAATCCGCTGCCGCTGCCTGATGCCCGGGTCAACCGCATCATCGCCATGGAGGTGCTCGAACATGTTGCGGATCCGGCCCAGTTTGTCGCCGAGCTAGTACGCGTCGGCCAGCCTGGCGCACTCTATCTGTTTACCGTGCCTGACCCACTGGGTGAAGAAGTACAGAAACACCTGGCACCCGACTCCTACTTCCAGCACCCCAACCATATCCGGGTTTTCGAACGCAGCCAGTTCGAACAGTTGATCCGCGAGGCGGGACTGCAGATTGAGCAGAAGTCAGCCTACGGCTTCTACTGGGTGGTCTGGTGGTCGATGTTCTGGGCCTGTAAACAAGATCTTTCACCACCGTGGCACCCTCTGCTGCAGAGCTGGCACGATACATGGAACCTTTTGCTCTCCATGCCCGACGGCCCTCGAATCAAGAGTGCTCTCGATGCGACAATGCCCAAAAGCCAGCTGATCATCGCCCGCAAACCCTGAGCCATTCCGACGACATGATGAAATTCCTCAAAGCCCTGCGCAAACGCGAGGCTGCTCAGCCACCTCAGCCACCTCAGCCACAGCCTGCAGCGACCAAAAGCGCGGCGGGCATTGGCCTGAAAGACATGGTTCTGAGCGGCTGGATGAACAAGGCCAGCGGAGAGCTGATGAGCGGGTTCCCGGTTGGCCCGGAGGACAAACTGCTGGATATTGGCTGTGGCGAAGGCGGGTACGCCCTGTTCAGCGCGAGGCGCGGTGCGGAAATCGTGCTGGCAGATATCGACGCCGGCAAACTTGAAATCGCTCGGCAACGCCTTGAGGCAGCCGGAGCGGTCAAGGTCACCACGCTCACCACCGATGCAGCACCGATTCCAGCGGCAGACAACACCTTCAGCCGAGTCGTCGCCATGGAGGTCCTGGAGCATGTCGACGACCCCACCGCCTTCGTACGTGAACTGGCAAGAGTGACCGCACCCGGAGGCCTGATCCTGTTGACGGTTCCCGATGAGCGCATCGAGAACATCCAGAAACAGATCGCCCCACCTGTCTATTTCGAACGCCCCAACCACATCCGCATTTTCAAGCGCGGCGAACTGGCCAAGATCGTCACGGCCCTGGGCCTGAAGATCGAACTGGAAACCCAGTACGGTTTCTACCATGCCGTCTGGTGGTCGCTGTTCTGGGCCTGTGAGAACCAGAGCCTGAGCCCGCCATGGCATCCATTGCTGGAAAAATGGGCAGAAACCTGGTCGATCCTGCTCGACACCCCTGACGGCATGCGGATCAAAACAGCTCTTGATACCGCGATGCCCAAGAGCCAGGTTTTGGTCATTAGCAAACAGCCATAAGCCCATCCAAGCAACAAAGAGGCTAGGAGCCCATTAGTGAAACTGATCATCCAGATACCCTGTTACAACGAGGCTGGCACCCTGGCCATTGCACTCAACGCCCTCCCTCGCCAAGTCGTCGGTTTCGACAGCGTTGAATGGCTAATCATTGATGACGGCAGCACCGATGAAACCGTAAAGGTTGCCCGAGAAAATGGTGTGGATCACATCATTCGCCACACCCGCAACCAAGGCTTGGCCAAAGGCTTCATGACCGGCCTTGATGCCTGCCTGCGTCTAGGCGCAGACGTAATAGTCAATACAGACGCAGACAATCAATACCAGGCCGAAGATATTCCCGCACTGACCACGCCGATACTCGAAAAGAAGGCGGACATCGTGGTAGGCGCGCGCCCTATTGAAACCATCGAACACTTCTCGCCAATCAAAAAAGCTCTGCAAAAACTGGGCAGCTGGGTTGTTCGTATAGCCAGTAAAACCGATATTCCCGACGCACCAAGCGGCTTTCGCGCCATGAGCCGGGCGGCTGCACAGCGTCTGATGGTATTCAATGACTACACCTACACCCTGGAAACCATCATCCAGGCTGGCCAAAAGAACATGGCGATTACCTCGGTTCCGATTCGAGTCAATGATGACTTGCGGCCCTCGCGCCTGGTGAAGAGCATCCCCTCCTACATCAAGCGCTCAATCATCACCATCATTCGAATTTTCATCATTTATCGGCCTTTTCGCTTCTTCGCTGCGATAGGCACAGTACTGTTCGGCCTGGGCGCGCTACTTGGATTGAGGTTCGTCAACTTCTACCTCCAGGGCAATGGCGATGGCCACGTGCAATCGCTGATCCTCGCCTCGACTTTGCTGGTAATGGGATTTCAGACCTTCATGGTGGCCTTCCTGGCAGACCTGCTGGCAGCCAACCGCAAACTGATAGAAGACATACGCGTTCGCCAACATACCGACAAACCCGGCACAGAACTGATCGCCAGCCGTATCGACCAAGACAAGGAACTGTGAAGTGAAGATTTCCGGTGGACTAAAAGAAGACGGAATCGTAGTCGGCAATGCCTACGATAAATACGGCTCGAGAAACCCAATCGTGCGTCACCTCATGCAAGGCTTCGATGATGCCTTGAGCGAGCTCGTAGGCATTGCGAAACCAAAATCGATTCATGAAGTCGGCTGCGGCGAAGGCTACTGGGTCATGCATTGGAGCGCACAAGGAATCGATGCGCGCGGCAGCGACTTCTCAAGCCAAGTTATCGATATCGCCCAGACCAATGCCCGCGACAAAGGCATCGAAGCCTCACGATTCAAACCGTTGAGTATTTATGACCTCCAGGCACCAACAGACTCCGCCGACCTCATGGTCTGCTGCGAAGTGCTCGAACACCTTGAGGATCCAGAACAGGGCCTTCTCGCGCTTAAACGCGTTGCACGAGACTATGTCATCCTCAGCGTGCCACGCGAACCGATCTGGTGCGCGCTTAACATGGCTCGCGGCAAGTATTGGTTGCAGGGCGGCAACACTCCAGGGCACATCCAGCACTGGACAAAAAACGGATTCACCGCCTTCGTGGCAAAACATTTTGAAGTCCTAGAGATTCGCTCACCGCTGCCCTGGACCATGCTGCTGTGCCGCCTGCCTAGGCAATAGCCCCGTATGCGCACTCGAATCAAACCCTTGCTGCATCTGGCCGGCAATATCCTGGCCATAATCGGCATCGGCTTCGTCTGTATAAAAATCTGGGGTTATGCGGGAGAGATTGATCTCTCTCGTCTAACGCCAGCTTTATGGACCGTAGTAGCCGGCCTAGCCATCACATACGGCTGCGCCAACCTATTACTTGCCTTAGGCTGGCAAAAACTCCTCGCTCAATTAGGCCAGCAGGCAAACACTCGTTGGTGCATAAAAACCTACGGGCTCAGCCAAATTGCCAAATATGTTCCAGGCAATATTTTTCACTTCGCCGGACGTCAGGCCATGGGCATGAGCCATGGAATAAGCGGCTGGGTGCTGGCACGCTCAACACTCTGGGAGCTAGCCCTGCTGTGCATCAGCGGCAGTCTATTTGCCGCTCTAGTTATTCCAGCACTCTACCCCCAGATACCGACAGTCTGGGCAAGCGTATTATTTCTACTCCTCGTTATAACCAGCGCCGCGTTGATCCAGCGAATCATTGGCACATACGCCGCACAGGCGCAATTGGCTTACCTGCTTTTTCTGACTATATCAGGCGCCATTTTTCCCATCCTGACCATCTGTATAGCGCCATCTCTAATCGACTATTACCCAATCACCCTGGCTGGCGGTTTCGTCATAGCATGGCTAGCTGGACTTCTTACGCCCGGCGCTCCGGCAGGCGTGGGGGTGAGGGAGGCTGTACTACTGATCTTATTCGAAAACAACTTACCGGCCTCAGATTTACTTCTGTGCGTACTGTTCGGCAGGTTAATCACCGTAGTGGGCGACCTTCTTTATTTTGCCCACGCATCACTTATAAATGAAAATGCCAGCATTCAGAAAAGCCACCAATAGTCTACTCAAGCTAGCACCAGCAGCACTCATGCTGCTCCTGGTACTATTCGTATTTGGCGCCGTTCCTCACTACTCGATACCAACACTTGGCCAATCCATCTGGACAACCGGCTTTGCACAATCCATTGCAAATAATGAATCCCTAGATTTATACGCATATAACTTTGGAATCCCGCAACCGGCAGCAATTTCATTCGGTTTAAGCGGCGCAATTACAGCCGCAGCACTCATCAATGTAGGCTTAGAGCCTGGCATTTCTTATACCTATATGTATGCCCTATGGCTTGGCATAGCCTTCTTTTTCTCTTACAAACTCAGTCGAAATCTCGAAAACGGCCACGGCATATCATTAGCTGCAGCCACGGCCTGGCTCTGCATGCCAACCACATGGGGGCACACTAGTTACTCAATGCTCGCACTTGGCATTGCTCTGCTACCAATGTATTTTCTTGCCTATCTATCCCTGCAAGAAAGCTCCGACTCCACAACGCGCAAGAGAATAGCGCAAACCTTACTTTACTTCGTAGCCTGCACAATATCCGTATTCATGGATGGATATACATTCATATTTTTCAGCGTGATATCAACCGCCGCATTTTCCATTCACTTTCTTACCGGAAGAAAATCATTCTCCAGTAGAATTTTACTAGGCATCACGCATTTAGCTTGCCTTGCAGGCGCATATTTACTCTACGCCAAATATATCGGCCGAATGCAGCATTCCCCCGAAGAAATTGAGTTCTTCCGTGGCTGGGGTGTTGATTTGAGCTTCCTAATCATCCCGACAAAAGGCACGCACTGGCTTGCTGACTACCTGAACCTCAGCATTGCAAGAAATCAAGCGAACTGGTACGGCGACGCATCTGTCTGGACAACTACATTCATTCTCCCAAGCATCGCAGCATGTGCACTTTGCTTAGCAGTGAATCGCCGCCCCCACAAAGCACTGGCCTTACCAATTATCGTATTCATCTTCAGTACCTACATGGCTTTAGGGCCATCCCTGAAAATAAATTCAACAAAACCAGAAGGCATGGAAAAGACCCTTTTGATGCCTGAAGAAAGCGCAGTCTTACCTACAGGCTCCGCATGGATATCTGAAAATATCCCCGCCTTTAAAAGTATGCGAGCTAGTTACAGATGGACAGCACTTAGTCTGTTTTGCCTATGGCTTATCATGCTTACCGCCAACAAACAGCCAAGCAAGCACTCACAGCTAATTGTCGGACTTGCACTACTGGCATGCACCGCCTTCAACATTCCAGACCTAGCAAAGAAATCGAATGAGACCAGATCATATAAGACAATGCTCGAGCGAATTGACACTCAGCTCCTGGAACCCTTGCGCCAAGATACAGCCCCGGGTGAAACGCTAGTTTTTCTACCCTGGACTAATGATTTCATGGCCAACTACATATCGGCCCGACTAAAGACCAGAACATTTAATATCGGGGGAGACAAAAACCTCGATATTGCGAAGACCCACTGGCCGGAAATCTTGTTACAGTTCCCACCCCGAACCATTGACCCCAATTTCCACATACGCTCTCAATTATTTCTAGCAAACAACCTCGCAGAAGTAATAATAATTCCAAAATTTGACCCGCTATGGGGTGCCCACTCCTGGCCATCACCCCCTCCTCCTTGGCGAAACGAAATCGCAGATGTAGTCACGAAGCTAGCCAAATCTCCTTATCTCGAGATTGTTGATCGTGAAAGCTACATCACCATACGTCTATCAAGAAGCTTCGAAGCAAAAACCGGAGTCTCCCCAAGTCAAGCGATAATTCAGAGCGCCTGCACAAGTCCGAATTGCCTAAACCTTGACGAATTCTCAACTAGCACGCCCACCCAATGCGGCGTCATTATCGACGGGAAGCTCCACACTACTGGAAAGCCCGGCTTCTTAATTTTTGGCCCCTATCAGGCCCTCAACAAAGGGACCTACACCTTACATGTCAAAGGTGAGTTCAAAGGAGCAAAAAATGCTTGGCTCGACATCAGCGCCAACAAAGGGCAAACTTTAATTTATAAAACACCTGTCAAGAGCATATTGACAAGTAATCAGGCACTAGTTACTGACAACATAAGAATTCAGGAAAACCATAGAGATGTTGAAGTTCGTATTTTCACCGACGGCTCAGACATACTTAGCCTGAGTAGCCTTCGCCTAACCAAGCAGGCATCAAGTTCAATGAATGAAGCTAAATGAAGGACAGAAGGCAATGAAAATCGCAATCGCAGGCACAGGCTATGTTGGCCTAGCCAACGGCATACTTCTTGCGCAGCACCATGAAGTGGTTGCATTTGATATTGATACCGGTCGAGTCCACCAACTTAACGACAGAAAATCACCGATTGTCGACGATGGCATTGAGCAATTCCTTCAGGAAGGCCGTATCAATTTCCGGGCGACCTTAAGCAAGAAAGAAGCTTATGAGAATGCCGATTTTGTAATCATTGCCACGCCCACCGATTACGACCCGAAGACCAATTTCTTCGACACAAGCTCGGTCGAGTCAGTCATTGCTGACATTATCCAAATCAATCCCCAAGCGGTAATGATAATAAAATCGACGGTACCAGTCGGTTTTACCGCCCACATTAGCAAAACACTCAACTGCAACAACATTATTTTCTCACCAGAATTTCTCCGCGAGGGCCGCGCACTGCATGACAATCTCTATCCGTCACGCATTGTCATCGGCGAACAGTCTCCGAGAGCAGAGCGCTTTGCTGAATTGCTACAAGAAGGCGCCGTAAAGCAGAATATTCCGGTACTTCTGACTGACGCAACCGAAGCCGAAGCCATCAAGCTATTTGCCAATACCTATCTCGCCATGCGTGTTTCATTCTTCAATGAATTGGACAGCTATGCAGCAACTCATGGGCTCGATTCACGTCAGATAATCAATGGTATCGGTCTAGACCCACGCATCGGCAGTCATTACAACAACCCTTCATTCGGCTACGGAGGTTATTGCCTGCCGAAAGACACCAAACAGTTACTAGCCAACTACAAAGACGTACCTCAGAACCTCATCCAGGCAATTGTTCAATCAAACACAACTCGAAAAGACTTTGTTGCCGATCAGATTCTGAGTCTCAAGCCCCAAACGGTCGGAGTGTATCGCTTAATCATGAAAAGCGGCTCAGACAACTTCAGAGCCTCCAGCATCCAGGGCATCATGAAGCGAATAAAAGCCAAGGGTGTAGAAGTCATTATTTATGAGCCGAGCCTGCAGGACTCACACTTCTTCAACTCGCGCGTCATTGCAAATTTTGACGATTTCAAAGAAGCTGCTGATGTGATCATCTGCAACAGAATGTCGCCCCCGCTTGAAGATGTTCAACACAAGGTTTACACACGCGACCTTTTTGGCGAAGACTAACGCTAGCCCCCAATAGCAGGGCGCTCTCCAGATTGCGCATCAGTCGCCTCGATAAAGCATTAGGACAAATGAAAAAACTTCTTGTCACTGGACTGACCGGATTCGTTGGCAAGCGCCTGACCCATCTGCTGGTGGATCATCCGGAATGGCACCTGATTCCTCACCTGGCACACGACCTCACAGATACTTCTTCCCTGGATAACTGGCTGTCTCAGGAGGTTCCGGATGCAGTGATTCATCTGGCGGGGCAAACCTTTGTCCCCGAATCGTTCCGCGATCCGCACAAAACCTTTGAGGTCAATCTGCTAGGAACGCTGAATTTGCTGCAAGCATTGAAGCGTAGAGGTTTCTGCGGAACCTTCCTGTTTGTCAGCTCGGGGGATGTCTACGGCCAGGTAGAAGAGACCCAGCTGCCGATAGACGAAAAGCTTTTTCCGCACCCACGCAACCCTTACGCAGTCAGTAAATTGTCTGCAGAGTTGCTCTGCCAGCAGTGGAGCGTTACCGAGCCCTGGCGAATCCTCATCGCGCGCCCGTTTAATCACATTGGCCCAGGACAAGCTCCAACCTTTGTCCTGCCAGGCATCGCAGAGCAACTGGTCCAAGCCGGGCTGACCGGCCTGAGCAAGACCTCACTAAGTGTCGGAGATGTCGACGTAACCCGCGACTTTTTGCACGTTGATGACGTAATATCGGCCTATCTCGCACTACTCCAGCATGGCCAGACGGGAGAGATCTACAACGTCTGCTCCGGCGTCGAGCATTCCGTTAGAGCACTCATCTTGGCCATGGCCAAGCTAGCAGCTCTGGAGGTGGAACTGACTCAAGACGTCACTCGTCTAAGACCCGCCGACCAGCGCCGTGTACAGGGCTCATCCGACAAGCTTCGATTGGATACCGGCTGGACACCCACAAAAACAATTACCGCAACCCTTCAGTCAATTCTGGATGACTGGCAACAAAGAGTAAGAGCATGATGAAGTCAGCACTGATCACAGGTATCACCGGCCAGGATGGCGCTTATCTGGCGCAACTGCTGCTGAGCAAAGGCTACGAAGTACATGGACTGGTAGCACGTCGTAGCACCGATACTCGTTGGCGCCTGCGCGAGCTCGGTATTGAGAACGACATTCGCTACATCGAGGGCGATCTTGCCGACGCTTGCTCAATTCAGCGCGCGGTGATCAAAAGCAAACCGGTCGAAGTGTACAACCTGGGGGCGCAGAGCTTCGTGGGCAGTTCCTGGGATCAACCAGTGACTACTGCTGTGGTTGATGGCCTGGGTGTAACGCACCTGCTGGAAGCCATTCGTCAATTCACTCCGGAAACACGTTTCTACCAAGCATCGACCAGCGAAATGTTCGGTCTGATCCAGGCTGAACGCCAGGATGAGAACACCCCCTTCTATCCGCGCAGCCCCTATGGCGTGGCAAAGCTGTACGGTCACTGGATTACCGTTAACTACCGCGAAAGCTTCAACCTGCACGCCTCAAGCGGCATTCTGTTCAACCACGAATCCCCGCTGCGCGGCATCGAGTTCGTTACCCGCAAGGTGACCGATGCAGTCGCTCGCATCAAACTGGGCAAACAGCAGGAGCTGCGCCTTGGCAATATCGACGCCAAGCGTGACTGGGGCTTCGCAGGCGACTATGTCGAAGCCATGTGGCTGATGCTGCAGCAGGAGCAAGCCGACGACTACGTGGTCGCCACCGGCATTACCACCACCGTTCGTGACATGTGCAAATTGGCCTTCGAGCATGTCGGCCTCAATTACGAGGACCACGTCATCATCGACCCGGCGTTCTTCCGACCAGCTGAAGTCGATGTTCTGCTGGGTAATCCGGACAAGGCTGGGCGCAATCTCAACTGGAAACCGAAAACCAGCCTGGCTGAGCTGATCCAGATGATGGTGGACGCCGATCTGCGCCGCGTAGGCCGGGAGTAGTACCCATGACTGTCATTCCCGTCATCATGTCGGGCGGTGCGGGCACCCGGCTGTGGCCGGTCTCCCGGGAAAGCCACCCAAAGCCGTTCATGCGCCTGCCTGACGGGCAGTCACTACTGAGCAAAACCTACGGTCGAGCCGCCGCACTGCTGCCACAGGGCGGCACGATCGTGACGGTCACAAACCGCGAGCATTACTTCGCCAGCAAGGATCACTTTGCGGAAGCTCGCCTGCCTCAACACCAGGCGCGGTTTCTGCTTGAGCCTGAAGGCCGTAACACTGCGCCAGCTATCGCGGTGGCTGCGGCCGCGCTTGCAGCTGAATATGGTGAAGATGCGGTCATGGTCGTCATGGCGGCGGATCACCTGATTCAGGATATTGCGGCCTTCAAGAAAGCTACCGATCATGCCGTTGCGCTGGCGCAACGAGGCCTTCTGGTCACTTACGGCATTCACCCAACAGCGCCCGAAACAGGCTTCGGCTATATCGAGAGCGGAACGTCCCTTGATGACCTTGGTGGCTGCAAAGTCGCTCGTTTTGTCGAGAAGCCTGATCTTGCAACCGCGCAAGACTACTTGCGCAGCGGTAACTTCCTGTGGAACTCGGGCATGTTCTGTTTCACGGTTGGCAGCATCCTGAAGGAGCTGCAAATGCACGCTCCAGAAATTGCTCCCTTGGCCAATGAGTGCATTGCCAGCAGCCCAGCGCAGGAAAGCGCAGGTGTGGTACTACAGGAGCTCGACGGTGTCAGCTTCGCCAAGTTGCCGGACATCTCCATCGACTATGCCGTCATGGAGCAATCCACCAACGTAGCGGTTGTGCCAGCACAGTTCGACTGGAGCGACATTGGTTCATGGAACGCTTTGTCTCAGTTGGTACCTGCCGATGCTGAACACAACCGTATTCACGGCGATGCAATCCTGATCGATACCCGCAATACCTTCGTACACAGCGAGAGTCGACTGGTTGCCACGGTCGGCGTCGAAGATCTGATCGTCATTGATACGGCTGACGCCGTGCTCGTGGCACACGCGGACCGCACACAGGAAGTTCGGCAGGTTGCCAAGCAACTCAAGAAACTCAAGCATGAGGCCTACCGCCTGCACCGGACCGTTGCCCGCCCCTGGGGAACCTACACCGTTCTCGAGGAAGGCCCGCGATTCAAGATCAAGCGGATTGTGGTAAAGCCTGGTGCCTCGCTCTCACTGCAGATGCATCACCATCGCAGCGAACACTGGATCGTGGTGCAAGGCATGGCCAAGGTCATCAATGGAGGGGAAACCCCTCTCCTGATCAATACCAATGAGTCGACCTTTATTCCAGCCGGCCATCGGCATCGCCTGGAAAATCCAGGAGTACTCGATCTGGTCATGATTGAGGTCCAGAGCGGCGAGTACCTTGGCGAAGACGATATTGTCCGCTTTGACGACAAGTACGGCAGGACTCGTTGATGCTGCCCGATCTGACTAGAGCGGCCTGGCAGTTCCGCGGATTCATCCTGAGTAGCGTCAAACGGGAGTTTCAGAGCCGTTATCAGAACTCCCTGCTGGGAGGAGTCTGGACCGTCATCAATCCGCTGGCGATGATCCTTGTCTACACGCTGGTGTTCTCCCAGCTGATGCGCGCTCGATTGCCTGGTAGCGACAACAGCTTGGCGTATGGCATCTACCTGTGTGCCGGCGTGCTCACATGGGGCTTCTTCTCAGAATTGATCGGGCGCGGTCAGTCCATGTTTCTTGAGCATGCTCGCCTGCTCAAGAAACTGAGCTTCCCACGTATTTGCCTACCGATCGTGGTGCTGCTGAATGCCTCGATCAACTTCTCGATTATTTTTGCCCTGTTCATCGGATTCCTGCTGATTACTCAGAACATGCCGGGGCTGGTCATTCTGGCGGTCATCCCGGTACTGCTGCTCCAGGCTCTGCTGGCACTGAGCCTGGGGACCATCCTGGGTGTACTGAATGTCTTCTTCAGAGATGTGGCCCACCTGACCGGGGTGATTCTGCAATTCTGGTTCTGGTTCACGCCGATTGTGTATCCGCTGGATATCCTCCCCGAGAATATTCAGGCGATTGCCTTGCTGAATCCGATGACTCAGATCGTTGGTGCCTATCAGGGCATATTTGTGCATGAGCAGTGGCCTCACTGGCAAAGCCTGACCCCCACACTGCTTGCCACCTTTGTGCTTTGCATTCTGGCAATCGGACTGTTCCGCAAACGCGCGGGTGAAATGGTGGACGAGCTCTAATGGGTGAAATACGTGTCTCCGGGGTAGGCAAAGCTTACAAGCAGTACCCTTCGCGCTGGGCTCGCCTGAGAGAATGGACGGTCCCGTTCATCAAGCCGCAGCACCAGCTCAAATGGGTGCTGCAGAACATCAGCTTCCACGTACAGCCAGGCGAAGCTGTCGGCATTATTGGCGTCAACGGTGCGGGCAAGAGCACGCTGCTGAAGATGATTACCGGCACCACACAGCCAACCACGGGGGATATTCAGATATCCGGACGGGTGGCAGCCCTTCTGGAACTGGGGATGGGTTTCCATCCGGAGTTCACCGGTCGGCAGAATGTGTTCATGGCCGGACAGTTGCTGGGGCTCCATATCGATGAACTGCATGAGCTCATGCCGGAAATCGAAGCCTTCGCAGAAATCGGCGACTACATCGATCAGCCGGTCAGGGTCTACTCCAGCGGCATGCAGATGCGTCTGGCCTTCAGTGTCGCCACGGCTCGCCGTCCCGATGTTCTGATCGTCGACGAAGCCCTTTCCGTGGGCGATGCCTACTTTCAGCACAAGAGTGCTGACCGCATTCGTGAGTTTCGCAAGGCGGGTACCACCCTGCTGATCGTTTCCCACAGCCGGGACGCCATCCAGTCGATTTGTGATCGCGCCATCCTGCTCGACCACGGGCGCATGGCCCTGCAAGGCTCGCCCGAAGAGGTCATGGACTTTTACAGCGCCATGCTGGCAGAGCGCGAGCAAAACACCATTCGCCAGGAGCGCCTGGCCAACGGCAAGGTTCGCACAGTCTCAGGCACCGGCGAGGCAGAAGTCTCGGATATCTGTCTGATCAACGAGAAAGGGCAGCGCGTCGAACTTCTTGAGGTCGGCGCTACAGCAACTCTAGAAGTCAGCGTATCGATCAAAGTCGACGTACCCCGGCTGGTGCTGGGCTTCATGATCAAGGATCGTCTGGGCCAAGCAATTTACGGTATCAACACACACCGCCTACACCGCTCGCTGGAAAATCTTGCCGCCGGAGACTCCGTGAAGTTCCGCTTCACCTTCCCAGCCAATATCGGCAAAGGTAACTACTCGGTAGCCACCAGCCTGTCGCGCTTCGACTCTCATATCGATACCAACTATGAGTGGCGCGACTTTGCACTGATTTTCCACGTCATCAACACTCGCAAACCAGACTTTGTCGGCTGTACTTCGCTCGACGCACAACTTGAGATCGAGCAGTCCAGCCCCTCCGTCGTAATGGGTTAACTCGGCAATGCGCTTTCTAATCGAATGCACGTACGTTTATGAACATCCACAAGACAACTCAGGGATACAACGGGTCGTCCGCAACATCGTCAACAATCTGAAGCAGATCAACGCCAGCGCCGAGTGCATTCCGGTCATTCTCAAGAATGGCAAGGTCTACCGAGTGACTCAATTGACGCCGCCAAGCAAGGATCGTGGCGTTGCCTCAATGCAGACCTGGCTCTCACAGAACCATGATCGCTGCGCACGCCTGCGCAACAGGCTTTGGCTCTCTTATGCAAAGCGTGAGCGTCAGTGGCCATTCCACAATGCCCCGCTCCTGCGTTTCTGTCTTCGCCAATGCTATCGAGCACTGAGCGCATCGCTGGCTATCCCGCAAAAGCTGCTGGCTCTCGTGTCTCTAAACTACGTAGACCAGTCTCGCGCCATCGAACTGGAATGCCATGCAGGCGATACGCTGGTGCTCCTCGACTCCTCTTGGCACGCTGACTTCTTTTCCGTGGCAGAAGGACTCAAGGCAAAGGGCGTCGGCATCGTTTCAGTCATTTACGATCTGATTCCTCTGACACATCCGCAATTCTGCGATGAGGGCCTGGTGCGGGTATTCGAGCAATGGTTTGACTGGATAATCCGCACCGCCGATGGATTCATCGCTATCTCTGAAACCATCAGCAACCAGGTGCAGACCGAAGCACAATGGCGACTTGGCCGCGAAGTCGCCGCGGCGCGCTGGTTCGACCACTTCCACCTCGGGAGCGAACTTGATCAGGCCAATCCTGCGGCGGTGGTACGTCAGGATGTACAGCAGATGTGCAAAAAGCGCTCGGTCTACCTGATGGTTAGCACGATTGAGCCTCGAAAAAATCACGCCTACCTGCTGAAAGCCTTCGAGGCACTCTGGGCCGAGGGCGACGAGGTTGCCTTGTGCTTTGTTGGCAAGATCGGCTGGAAAACCCAGGAGCTGATCGACCGTATCGTCAACCACCCAGAGCTGGGCAAGCGGCTCTTCATGTTCAATGACTTGAGCGACCGCGAGCTGGAGTACTGCTACAGCAATTCGAAAGCACTGGTCTTCCCTTCATTCGTGGAAGGGTTTGGCCTACCGCTGGTAGAGGCCATGCAACGCGGCCTACCTGCAATGGCCAGCGACATCCCGGTCTTTCGAGAAATTGGCGGCGAGTCGATGGCCTATTTTGGCCTCTCCGAACCCGAAACCCTGTGCCGCTTGGTCCGAAACTATGAGAATACGGGGGTATTCCCAGCCGCGAAAAGCCTGAAGGAATGGCGCTGGCTATCCTGGAAAGATTCGGCCGAGCAATTGATGGCGCGGATCACTCACCGCATGGCACAGAACTCACAGCCACAGGCGACGCCTGAACAAGATGCCGACTTCGGTCGCGTTTAATGCCAGCATACTGCGCGCACCGCGTACGGGGATTGGCCAGTACGCGGTAGAACTTTGTCGTGCTCTGCAAGCACGGGGCGATCTCCATCTGGAGATATTCTCTGGCTGGAATTGGCAACATGACTTACCCGAAGCAGCCATGCCCGGGTACGCACCTGCCAGCCAGTTGGTCAAACGGCTCTTGCCGAACGCCTATGCCTGGCGCAGAAGAGTCGAGCAGCACCGATTCTCTAATGGAATCGGGAAGCTGAAGCCGGCGCTGTATCACGAACCCAGCTTATGGCCTTTCAATTTCGAAGGGCCAAGCATCATGACTCTGCACGACCTGACCCATGTGCACTTCCCGCACACGCAACCACCCGATCGGCTTAGAGAAATTGAAAAGCACATTCACCGAAGCATTGAGCGGTGTGCACGGATTCTGGTCGATTCCCAGTTTATTGCCGAGGAAGCGCGGCAATACTACGGAGTACCCGAGCACAAGCTGGTCGTAGCCCCGCTTGGCTTTGCGCCCCGCTTTCATCCACGCAGCGCCGGCGAACTGGCCACGACACTGCACACTTTCGGCATCACACACCGGCAATACCTGCTCTGTGTTGGGACGCTGGAGCCTCGGAAGAATCTTGCGTTGGCGATTCGCAGCTACCTCTCTCTTCCACGTGCATTGCGGGAGCGCTATCCGATGCTTCTGGCTGGCTTACCAGGCTGGCAGCAGGATCAGATGGGTGAAACCTTCCGGCATGCAGTGCGCGATAATCATATCCGCTTGCTCGGCTATCAGGATGACGTCACCCTAGCCGAACTCGTGGCTGGCGCTCGCCTGTTGCTCTACCCCTCTCTCTACGAAGGGTTTGGCCTGCCGGTTCTCGAGTCCATGGCGAGCGGGACTCCCGTGATAACAAGCTCTACAGCCTCGTTACCAGAGGTCGCAGGGTGCGCGGGCACGTACGTCAACCCTCAGGACGAAGATGAATTTAAGGCAGCGCTGTGCAGGCTGTTGGAAGACGATGCCGAATGGCATCTGAAACGTCAGGCGGGTCTCAATCAAGCAACTCGATTCAGTTGGCAGCGCTGCGCACAGATCACCGCAGAAACTTACTTCGATTTACTGAGGCCGTGATGCGCGTCTTGCACTTTTTCAAAACCTATCTGCCCGACTCCATGGGCGGCATCGAACAAGTCATCTATCAGCTCTGTCAAAGCACACTCGCCTATGGAGTGCAGAGCGAAGTGCTGACCCTCAGCGAGCACCCCGAAGCGAGCCCAGTACATGTCGCCGACCACCTCGTCCATCAGGCCAAACTTGACCTGCAGCTTGCCTCTACAGGGTTATCCATCAGTGTTATTCGGCGCTTCCGTGAACTCGCCAGCCAGGCTGACATCATCCACTATCACTTTCCCTGGCCTTATATGGATGTGGTGCACTTTCTGGCTCAGGTGCGCAAGCCGACAGTCGTCACCTATCACTCGGATATTGTGAGACAGAAACATCTGCTGCGCCTGTACAGCCCATTGATGCACCGGTTCCTGCGCCAGGCCGATCGAATTGTTGTCGCTTCGCCCAACTACCTAGCTACCAGCCCTGTATTGCACCGCTATAAGGACAAGACCGTTGTCATCCCGTACGGCCTGGACATGAACAGCTATCCGCAGGCCGACGAAAGCAGGCTGGCCTACTGGTCACAGCGTTTTGGCAGTCGCTTCTTTCTGTTCGTAGGAGTCATGCGCTATTACAAAGGGCTGCACATTCTGCTGGAGGCCGTCCAGGGAACCACCCTACCTGTAGTGATAGTAGGGGCAGGACCGCTGGAAGACGAACTGAAGGCGCAAGCGCAACGCCTCAAGCTAGACAATGTGCATTTCGTGGGCCGGCTTGGTGATGAAGACAAAGTGGCGCTGCTTCAGCTTTGCAGCTCCATTGTCTTTCCATCGCACCTACGCTCGGAAGCCTTCGGTATTTCTCTGCTTGAAGGGGCCATGTTCGGCAAGCCGATGATCTCCAGCGAGATCGGAACCGGAACCAGCTATATCAATATCCACAATGAAACAGGCTTGGTGGTTCCCCCCAGCGACCCCAAAGCCTTGCGCGCGGCCATGCAAAACCTGTGGGCATCGCCAGAGCTGGGACTGCAAATGGGTGCGCGCGCTGCAGCACGATACCGAAGCCATTTCACCTCAGAACAAATGGGCCTGCAAATGGCCCACCTCTATCGTCAGCTGCTGGCCAACAGTCCTGCCTGACCGACAGAGTCCAGGAACAAGCGTCAGACAAACTCCGGCCAATAGTCGGCGGGTTTGCCGTAGAACGCCAGAAACTGCTGAACGTCCTGGCGCAAGGCATTGACCGTGTCGGCTTTAGACGTGT
Source organism: Pseudomonas fluvialis (assembly GCF_014207935.1). Classification (GTDB taxonomy): domain Bacteria; phylum Pseudomonadota; class Gammaproteobacteria; order Pseudomonadales; family Pseudomonadaceae; genus Aquipseudomonas; species Aquipseudomonas fluvialis_A. The sequence goes on from NZ_JACHLL010000001.1 coordinate 782,829, forward strand.
CCTCCCACTGCAGAGACTTGGCGAATTTTTGCCTGAGGCCCAACCTGCTAAACAGCTCGTTCTGTCGCGGCACGCTGATCTTGGCCAATTTGAAACCGGTAAAGCGATTCGTGCGCAACAGGCGTAGTAACCGCGTGTCGTAAAATTTTTCATCGCGGGAATTGAGCTGCGCCCCGGCCGAGGGATTTTGAAAGGCAGTATCCACACCGAGAAACTCGTAACAACGAGCCAGCTCGATCGCGGGGTCACGTTGTAAGTCTTCGAGAAAGACCACCATGATCTGCTCGTCCGAAAAGTGCTCGCGGAACGGCTGAATACGCGCCCAGTAATGTGAGTCATCAAGCAACGCTGGCAGCTCTGCAATCGCCCGCCCCAAACCAAAGGGGGCATTGACCGCATAGTGCGGACCACTGTGGTGAAATTCGCGATAGCTCGACTCAATGCGCTTGAGCGGATTACGAACGCTGAAAATGAACTTCATCTGCGGATTCTCTTGCTTGAGCCGCTCACAAACGAGCTCGGCAAACTCCAGGGTCGAATACATTTGTGAGCCTTCACCCAACAGCTGGCCACTCGACGCAGGAGCAAACAATCCCTCGTAAGCCGCGCGATGCTCTACAACGTCTGGGCGATTGAAATGATGCGGCTCTTTCATTTCAGGAATGAATATCTGTGGGTGTTGGCCAAGCAGGTAACAGAGAGTGGTCGTGCCACATTTGTTAATACCTGGAACCAAAAAATCGATTTTCATACGAGGACTCAGTTTCAAAGCAAGAGGAATGAAGGAGAAGGGCAAGTGACTTTTTAATGCGTGTAGCGCAGAATAAACCCAGTCATCATGATGCATTTCTGCATGTTTGGCATGCGATTCTGGCATGAGATAAAAGCAGAAATCCAGCCTAACCCGCCGACCTGCATTCGACACACACAGAGATTTTGCAGATGGTACTCTCTATCTGAAATTCGATCCGGTTACTCGCATACAATCTGGGTCAAGACTCCGCCACGCAGACCATAATTACAAAAACATAAACCACACTAAATAACTGCAAATGCAAATCGAACCATACATTGACAGCCGCCCAAAATACTTGGGCTCACTGGATATAGCCCGCGGAATCGCGGCACTAGCTGTTGTACTATGGCACTGGCAACACTTCTTTTTTACAGGCCCATTCCCCGGAGCCTTTGAGCGTCTAAATCAGCCATTTTATACTTACCTCTCAATTTTCTATGAACATGGCTGGATGGCAGTTGATTTTTTCTTTGTACTTTCTGGATTCATTTTTTTTCGAATTTATGGACAGTCCGTCAGTGAGAGAAAAATCGGAGCGCGAGACTTTTTTATCCTGCGTTTCTCCAGGCTTTACCCTCTCCACTTACTAACCCTCTTGTTGGTCGCCACATTGCAATGGTTATCAATAAAAACATCCGGAAAACCATTTATTTATCAATTGAACGACACCTATCACTTTATCCTTAATGTTTTTCTTGCTCCTGCATGGGGGTTACAAAAAGGCTTCTCGTTCAACGCCCCCGTCTGGTCTGTATCCATCGAGCTGCTTCTATATGGTATATTCTTTATAGTGGCGCGAATATTTCAAGCCAAGCTCTGGCCCTCACTATTTCTTGCATTTTTCGGATTCATACTGCAAGGCTACTCCGAGCTAATTGGGCGAGGCTTATTTGCCTTCTATACTGGAGGGCTGACTTTTTTATTATTCCAACTGCTGCTCAGAAGTAAATATATCGCTTTTTGGACTCACGGCTTATTAGTGATCAGCCTCTCTGCGTGGACTTTAACCCTGACAGGACTCATGACAAGACTTTCAGGAAAACTACTGAATAGCCTATTGCCTGGCGACAGCCTGCCAGCAAAAACGGGAAGTTTATGGATAGTCGGCTTATTGCTGCCAATAAGCCTACTGTGCCTGGCAATGCTAGAGCAGCGCAGTGAAAGCAGACGCTTTCCAGGCAAATGGCTTGGAGAAATAAGCTACTCGTCTTACTTGATCCATTTCCCCTTGCAATTAATTTTCTTTATGAGCGCCAAATCTCTTGGGTTTGACCAGCATATCTTCTACAACCCATATGTATGGCTTGCTTACTTCGCCACCCTACTTGGTCTAAGCATCGTGACTCATCGCACATTTGAGTTACCCATGCAACGCGTGCTCAGGGATAGACTTTTACGCTCGAAGAACAAACGGTAAAGCAAGATCCAGAGGCAATATAAAAGCTATATTTTCCAGAGTGGACGCTGCGCGCTCAAGAATGAACAGTTATTGCCGAAGATGGCTCAGAAAACTCTCTTGCAAGCTACGCTGATCGAGCCTTAAGCCCGACTCCAGCCCCTGAGTTTGCAAAGCTGAGATCAACTGCCGAGTTCGAATCGCAGCACATGTGGCGCGGACATGGTAGTACGTGTCCAGCATGCACTGATGATCAAAGCGACTCTGTTCAGGTGTACCAAGAAAACTGAAACCTTGCGCTTCCACCAAACTTTGAATGCTAGAGGCATAGTCACGTATCTGCTGTTCATAAATCTGGTAACACTCATTATCGTCTCGCGCAGTGACGGCAGGCCAGGCAAAGAAAATCTTTGCCCCGCTGGCATCACGCACCTCCGCCAGACGCTGCAGGTTTTCGATGAAGGTTGCACTTATCGGCGGAAACTCCCAAAGCCCGAACAGGTAATAATCACACTTCAGCCCACGGGCCAGATTGTTTAACTCTGCCCCCTTTTCAATCAACTGACTGCCTCGCGCAGATTGACGTATCTGACCCTCGAATCGGCTTAGCGAATCCTGCCTCGCAGCAGCGATATGCGGATTATGCGACTGGAGCGCGTTGAGCCGAAATGCCGCTTGAAGTCCGAGCTTAAAAGGCACGCTTTGGTACACGAAGCGAATACGCTCGGGCCAGCTCAACTCTCGGTAGTAGAAAGCGTTGGAGCCACGCTCGTCGAGAACGGACGAGACATAGTCCGCAGGCAGCTTGTCGTCGGCACGATACTGCAACCATTCCAGTGGAAGAATAAGCGTGTCGTCGGCCTTAAGGTGATTGGCCAGACGCTCTATCTTGTGGCGCAGTGGGTATCCGGCGTTATCCGACACAATGATTGTCAGTCGACCGAAATGCTGCTCGATGGCCTGAGCATCGATGGAGTGAATAGCGTTGGAGCCACTTTCCACGATGATGCGCTTGGGAATGTCATCGGAGGCCTGAAGCAAGAACTGGCGATACGACACTCCCAGGTTGGTATCGACAATTGCCAGGCGATCAATGAGCAGGAAGTAACCCACTGCAAGCAGTACAAAGCTGGCCAGGCTGGCGAGGACAAATCGTGCTTTATACATCTCGGTAGCCAGCATCAGAAGTTGAAATAGAGAAAATCGGAGGGTGTGTTCTGGATCTGAGCAACCATCGCGTAGAAAAAGGCAAAGCCGACCAGCAACGCAGCTAACAGCCCCTCCTTGAATCGCAGGCGCCCATCATAAGGGGCGATCCCGGCGATCTGCTGGGAGTTCGGGGCGAGAAATGCCAGCAGCGCTGCTAAACCCAGGGCCAGCATCGCCTCAAGCGGTAGCAGGTCGCCAGCGGCATAGCCCAGACCCGTGCCACTCAGGCCAAACATACTGGATAGCATGCGCTGCGCCGCTGGCAGATCTTCAGCGCGGAAGAACACCCAGGCGAAGTTGACGAACAGGAAGGTTACTGCCCAACCCAACCAGCCCGGCAATCGAATGCCCAAATCCTGCCAATAACGGTGCAGTACGACGGCACTGCCATGCAGTGCGCCCCAAATCAGAAAGGTCCAACCTGCACCATGCCAGATACCCCCAATCAGAAAGGTGGCGAACAGATTGAAGTAGATGCGCGGTAGCGCGGCGCGCTTACCACCAAGGGGGATGTAGATGTAGTCGCGCAGCCAGCTGGACAGTGTCATGTGCCAGCGCCTCCAGAAATCCTGGATGTTGCGGGCCTGATACGGCGAGTTGAAATTCAAGGGAAGGCTAATGTTAAACATCAGGCCAAGACCAATGGCCATATCCGAGTACCCGGAAAAGTCGAAGTAGAGCTGAAAGCTGTAGAGCAGACTGGTGCTCCAGGCTTCAATCATCGTCAGTGCCTGCGCGCTGGCGTAGCCGGCATTAGCCCATTGCCCAAGATTGTCCGCGATCAGTAGCTTCTTGATCAGTCCAATGGCAAAGATGAACAGGCCGAGCGAGAAGTTATCCAGGCGGAAGCGCAGGTTGCCGGTGCTCGCGAACTGCGGCATCAGATCCTTGTGGTGGACTATCGGCCCGGCGATCAGGTGGGGGAAGAAGGTCACAAACAGGGTGTAGTTAATCAGGTTGTAATCCCTGACCCCTGAACGGCTGCAGTCCACCAGATAGGCGATCTGAGTAAACGTAAAGAAGCTGATGCCCAGCGGTAGCAGGAGGTTGAGAGCGGCCAGCTGACTGCCGCTCAATGTGTTGAACGTCTCGATGAAGAAATCGGTGTACTTGAAGTAAACGAGGCCGGCGACGTTAAGCACAATACCGATCAGCAGGAGCCCCCTGCTGTATGCCGAGGGTCTACCGGCGGCCATTAGCACGCGTGAAATGCGAGTGCCAAGCACATAGTTGACGATGATCGACAGACCGATCAGAAGCAGATATTTCGGCTCCCAGTAGCCATAGAAGAACAACGATGCTGCGGCCAGCCACAAGCGCGAGAACGTTCCCTGCTGCAGACGGGCCAGCAAAAAGTAACCAACCAGGGCGATAGGCAGAAAGGCATAGATGAAAACGGGGGAGCTAAAGAGCATTCGCAGCTTGTCCTGTTCGCGGGCGCAGCAGAATAACCGACCGTTATGAAACGAAAAACCCGGCACTAGGCCGGGTTTTTCGTTGCTGGAGCAAGAGGTCTTAATCGACCGCCTTGACCATGTCTTCGATGACTTTCTTGGCGTCGCCGAAGACCATCATGGTCTTGTCCAGGTAGAACAGTTCGTTGTCCAGGCCGGCGTAGCCGCTGGCCATCGAGCGCTTGTTGACGATCACGGTCTTGGCTTTGTAGGCCTCGAGGATCGGCATGCCGGCGATCGGCGACTTCGGATCGTTCTTCGCGGCCGGGTTGACCACGTCGTTGGCGCCCAGCACCAGCACCACGTCGGCTTGGCCGAACTCGGAGTTGATGTCTTCCATCTCGAACACCTGCTCGTAAGGCACTTCGGCCTCGGCCAGCAGGACGTTCATGTGGCCAGGCATACGACCCGCTACCGGGTGGATCGCGTACTTCACGGTCACGCCGCGGTGGGTCAGCTTCTCGGCCAGCTCCATCAGCGCGTGCTGGGCACGGGCTACCGCCAGGCCGTAACCCGGAACGATGATCACGGTGTCGGCGTTGGTCAGCAGGAAGGCGGCGTCGTCAGACGAGCCGGACTTCACCGGGCGCGCTTCCTGGGCACCGGCCGGGCCAGCAGCTTCAGCCGCGCCACCGAAACCACCGAGGATCACGTTGAAGAACGAACGGTTCATCGCCTTGCACATGATGTACGAGAGGATGGCACCGGACGAACCGACCAGCGAACCAGCCACGATCAGCATCGAGTTGTTCAGCGAGAAACCGATACCGGCCGCCGCCCAGCCCGAGTAGGAGTTCAGCATCGACACCACGACCGGCATGTCGGCACCGCCGATCGGGATGATGATCAGCACGCCGATGATGAAGGCCAGGGCCAGCATCACCGCGAACGCCTGCAGGTTGCCGGTGAACATGTACACCAGGCCCAGGCCGAGGATGGTCAGACCGATCACCAGGTTGACCAGGTGCTGGCCCTTGAACTGCACCGGAGCACCCTGGAACAGGCGGAGCTTGTACTTGCCCGACAGCTTGCCGAAGGCGATCACCGAACCGGAGAAGGTGATGGCACCGATGGCGGCACCGAGGAACAGCTCCAGACGGTTACCGGCAGGAATCGCATCGCCCAGGTGAGCGACGATACCCAGCGACTGCGGCTCAACCACGGCGGCAATGGCGATGAACACGGCGGCCAGACCGATCATGCTGTGCATGAAGGCGACCAGTTCCGGCATCTTGGTCATCTCGACGCGCTTGGCCATGATCGAACCGGCAGTACCGCCGACCAGCAGGCCGACCAGCACGAAGCCCAGGCCCTTGGCAGCGCCACCTTCGGTCATTTCCGAGCCCAGCTTGAACACCAGGAACACAGTGGTGACCACGGCGATGGCCATACCGATCATGCCAAACAGGTTGCCCTGGCGCGACGAAGTCGGGTGCGACAGGCCCTTGAGCGCCTGGATGAAGCAGATCGAGGCGACCAGGTAAAGAAGAGTGATCAGATTCATGCTCATGGTCAGTGCTTCTCCGCCGGCGCTTTCGGCGCCTTCTTCTTGAACATTTCCAGCATGCGGCGAGTCACCAGGAAGCCGCCGAACACGTTAACGGCGGCCAGCGCCACCGCCAGGGTGCCCATGGACTTGCCCAGTACGGTTTCGGTCAGGGCGGCGGCCAGCATGGCGCCGACGATGACGATCGCCGAGATGGCGTTGGTCACGGCCATCAGCGGGGTGTGCAGGGCCGGGGTCACGTTCCATACCACGTGGTAGCCCACGTAGATGGCCAGCACAAAGATGATCAGGTTGTAGATGCTGGGGGAAATCAGTTCCATGTCTCTACTCCTTAGCCGTTGGTGCGCACGACGTTGCCATCGCGGCACATCAGGCACGCGGCGACGATGTCGTCTTCCAGGTTGAGGTGGAAATGGCCTTCCTTGTCGATGACGAGCTTGAGGAAGTCCAGCAGGTTGCGCGCGTACAGAGCCGAAGCATCCGCCGGCACCATGGCCGCCAGGTTGCTGTAGCCGACGATGGTGACGCCATGCTTGACGACGACCTGATCGACTTCGGTCAGCGGGCAGTTGCCGCCCTGGGCCGCCGCGAGGTCGATGACCACCGAGCCCGGCTTCATCTCTTCCACGGTCGCTGCGTGCAGCAGGGTTGGCGCCTTGCGGCCCGGAATCAGCGCGGTGGTGATGACGATGTCGGCCTGCTTGGCGCGCTCGTGCACGGCACCGGCCTGACGCTGCATCCAGGAGGCAGGCATCGGACGGGCATAACCGCCAACGCCCTGGGCGCATTCGCGCTCTTCGTCGGTCTCGAACGGCACATCGACGAACTTGGCGCCGAGCGATTCGATCTGTTCCTTAACGGCAGGACGCACGTCGGAGGCCTCGATCACCGCACCCAGACGCTTGGCGGTGGCGATGGCCTGCAGGCCGGCCACACCGGCACCGAGGATCAGCACGCGAGCGGCCTTCACGGTACCGGCCGCGGTCATCAGCATCGGCATGAAGCGCGGGTAGTGGTTGGCACCCAGCATCACGGCCTTGTAGCCGGCGATGTTGGCTTGCGAGCTCAGCACGTCCAGGCTCTGTGCGCGGGAGGTACGCGGAGCGGCCTCCAGGGCGAAGGCGGTAATGCCACGAGCAGCCATGCGCGCGATGGTCTCGTTGCAGAACGGGTTGAGCATGCCAACCAGTACCGCGCCGGACTTCATCAGCGCCAGTTCGGCGTCATCAGGTGCCACGACTTTCAGCACCAGATCGGCACCAAACACGGTGGCGGCATCGCCAATATTGGCGCCGACGACTTCATAAACGTGGTCGGGCAGGCTGGCTTTCACGCCGGCACCGCTCTGCACAGTCACCTGATGGCCTTGGGCGATCAGCTTCTTGATGGTTTCCGGCGTCGCGGCGACGCGCGTTTCACCAGCGTGGGTTTCGAGAGGAACACCGATGTGCACTTCTAATCTCCTGCGTGTGATCTCATTGATGAACCGACCCACTACGTTGGCAGGCCGGGCGGCTGATCAGCACAAAAACCGCGGGATGCAGGTCATGCATCAGGGCGGGGGCGGCATTTTGCACAGGCGACGGATGCGCATCAAGGAGTTCTGTAGTCGGACGAAACATCTACTACAAGTCACGCCCCGACCAGAATTTTGAACACCCCACTGAGCAGCAGAGCTGGCGCGGGCTGCAGTCAAACAGGCGTTTCAATCGTTTGATTCACAATCGGAGCCCTGAATGACCATTCATCAGACGAAAACGCAGGCCAAAGGTCCACGCCAGGCCAGGATTTCCGGTCGTTTGATTACTAGAAATTAATGATCTTTATGATAAGCATCAGCCGAAGCTTATACATCCATGTAGCAGCCTGCCTGCAGGCACTACCGAACAGGCCGAGACAGCAAATCGAATGAATCTCGCGGCCGGCGTCTCGTTGCCGGGAGAAAAGCCCCGAGCCATTCCTTAGGGCGATTGACCCGGGCAGCGTTCTGCGGTTTAAAGCTGTCTGCGCCACGAGAAGCGCGGCCACCGCAACCTTATTTGCCCAGGGCACGACAATAACGATGGAAAGCTCCCTCCAGCAGCCGCTGCGCCGCCTGCCGTTCGCCTTTGCCAAACGCCACGGCGTGCTGCTCGACGGCAGCCGCCTGCAGGCCCGGCATGACGCCAGCCTGAACGCCCTACAGGAAGCCCAGCGCTTCGCCGGGCAGGTACTGCCCTGCCAGTGGCTGGCACCCGGCGATTTCGAACAGGCCCTGGGCGCGGCCTACCAGCACGATTCCTCCGCCGCCATGCAGATGGTCGAAGGCCTGGGCGCCGATATGGACCTGGCCAGCCTCGCCGAGCAGGTGCCTGAAACCGAGGACCTGCTGGAGCAGGAAGACGACGCGCCGATCATCCGCCTGATCAACGCCATTCTCGGCGAGGCGATCAAGGAGAACGCCTCCGACATCCATATCGAGACCTTCGAGAAGCGTCTGGTGATCCGCTTCCGCATCGACGGCATGCTGCGCGAGATGGTCCAGCCCAAGCGCGAGCTGGCCGCCCTGCTGGTGTCGCGGATCAAGGTCATGGCCAAGCTGGATATCGCCGAGAAGCGCGTGCCGCAGGACGGGCGCATCTCGCTCAAGGTCGGCGGCCGCGAGGTGGACATCCGCGTCTCCACCCTGCCCTCGGCCAACGGCGAGCGCGTGGTACTGCGTCTGCTCGACAAGCAGGCCGGGCGCCTGACCCTGCAGCATCTGGGCATGAGCGCGCGCGACCGCCAGTTGATGCAGGAAACCGTGCAGAAGCCCCACGGCATCATTCTGGTCACCGGCCCCACCGGCTCGGGCAAGACCACCACGCTGTACGCCAGCCTGGTCACGCTCAATACCGGCACGCGCAATATCCTCACCGTCGAGGACCCGATCGAATACCACCTCGAAGGCATCGGCCAGACTCAGGTCAACACCAAGGTCGAGATGACCTTCGCCCGCGGCCTGCGCGCCATCCTGCGCCAGGACCCGGACGTGGTGATGGTCGGCGAGATCCGCGACAAGGAAACCGCCGAGATCGCCGTGCAGGCCTCGCTCACCGGCCACCTGGTGCTCTCCACCCTGCACACCAACAGCGCCATCGGTGCGGTCACCCGCCTGGTGGACATGGGCGTGGAACCCTTCCTGCTGTCCTCCTCGCTGCTCGGCGTGCTGGCCCAGCGTCTGGTGCGCGTGCTCTGCCCCAGCTGCAAGCGCCCCTACCAGGCCGACGCCGCCGAGTGCGCGCTGCTCGGCGCCGACCCGGCGCAGCCGCCGACCCTCTACCACGCCGAGGGTTGCGACGACTGCCGCCAGCTCGGCTATCGCGGACGTACCGGCATCTACGAGCTGGTGGTGCTGGATGACGAGCTGCGCACCCTGATCCACAACGGCGCCAGCGAGCAGGACATGACCCGCCGCGCCCGCACGCTGGGCCCGAGCATCCGCGAGGACGGCATGCGCAAGGTACGCGAGGGGGTCACCACCCTCGAAGAAGTGCTGCGCGTGACCCGCGAGGAATAAGCGCCCATGGCCGCCTTCGAATACCTGGCCCTGGACAATCAGGGCCGCCAGCAAAAGGGCCTGCTCGAAGCCGACAGCCCGCGTCAGGCACGTCAGCAGCTGCGCGAGCGCAACTGGTCGCCGCTGGAGATCAAGCAGGCCAAGGCCCGCGAAGAAAAGAGCCGCAGCGGCCTGAGCTTCGGCCAGGGTCTGTCGGCCCGCGATCTGGCGCTGGTCACCCGCCAGCTGGCCACCCTGGTGCAGGCCGCCCTGCCCATCGAGGAAGCCCTGCGCGCCGCCGCGGCGCAGTCGACCACCCCGCGCATCAAGTCGATGCTGCTGGCCGTGCGCGCCCGGGTGATGGAAGGCCACAGCCTGGCCGCCAGCCTAAAGGAATACCCCTCGGCCTTCCCCGACCTGTACCGCGCCACCGTGGCCGCCGGCGAGCATGCCGGGCACCTGGCTCTGGTGCTCGAACAGCTGGCCGATTACACCGAACAGCGCCAGCAGTCGCGGCAGAAGATCCAGCTGGCACTGCTCTACCCGGTGATCCTGATGGTCGCCTCGCTGACCATCGTCGGCTTCCTGCTCGGTTACGTGGTGCCGGACGTGGTCAAGGTGTTCGTCAACACCGGGCAGGAGCTACCGGCACTGACCCGTGGCCTGATCGCCGCCAGCGATCTGGTCAAACACTGGGGCTGGCTGTTCCTGCTGCTCGGCGGCGCCGGCGTGTTCGGCCTGCGCCAGGCGCTGCGCGACGAAAACCTGCGCCGCCGCTGGCATGCCCTGATCCTGCGCATCCCGCTGGTCGGTCGGCTGGCCCGCGCCACCAACACCGCGCGCTTCGCCTCGACCCTGGCCATCCTCACCCGCAGCGGTGTGCCGCTGGTGGAGGCGCTGTCGATTGCCGCCGCGGTGATCGCCAACCTGCGCATCCGCGACAAGGTCATCGAAGCGGCGCAGAAGGTTCGCGAAGGCTCCAGCCTGACCCGTGCGCTGGACGCCACCGAAGAGTTTCCGCCGATGATGCTGCACATGATCGCCAGCGGCGAAAAGTCCGGCGAGCTGGACCAGATGCTGGCGCGCACCGCTCGCAATCAGGAAAACGACCTGGCCGCACAGATCGCCCTGCTGGTCGGCCTGTTCGAGCCGTTCATGCTGGTGTTCATGGGCGCCGTGGTGCTGGTCATCGTGCTGGCCATCCTGCTGCCAATCCTTTCCCTCAACCAACTGGTGGGCTAACCCCGATGCAACGACGTCAATCCGGTTTCACCCTGATCGAAATCATGGTGGTAGTAGTCATCCTCGGCATCCTCGCCGCCCTGGTGGTGCCGCAGGTGATGAGCCGCCCGGATCAGGCCAAGGTCACGGTCGCCAAGGGCGACATCAAGGCGATTGCCGCCTCGCTGGACATGTACAAGCTGGACAACCAGGCCTACCCGAGCACCCAGCAGGGCCTCGACGCCTTGGTGAAAAAGCCTTCCGGCAACCCGCAGCCGCGCAACTGGAACAAGGACGGCTACCTGAAGAAGCTGCCGGTCGATCCGTGGGGCAACCCCTACCAGTACCTGGCGCCGGGCACCAAGGGCCCGTTCGACCTCTACTCGCTGGGCGCCGACGGCAAGGATGGCGGCAGCGACAACGACGCCGATATCGGCAACTGGGACAACTGAGTCATTCCATGATGCGGATGTCGCGAGCTAGAGAAAAACAAGGCGAAAGAGGCTGAGGATGCGGAGTTTACAGATGGTAAATGAGCAATCCGAAGCCGCTTTCAACGCAGTTTTTCCGACGCGCAGCACATCCGCCGCCGGTTTCACCCTGATCGAGCTGTTGGTGGTCATTGTCATCATCGGCAGCCTGGTCAGCCTGGCCATGCTCTCGGTCGGCGGCAATCAGGGCCGCCTGCTGCAGGACGAAGCCGAACGTCTGGCCGCGCTGATCGGCGTACTCAGCGAGGAAGCGACCCTGGACAACCGCGAGTACGGCCTGCTGCTGGATGACCAAGGCTACCGTGTGCTGCGCTACGACGAACGTCAGGCCGTGTGGCAGGCCGCACCGGGCCAGCGCGAACACCGCCTGCCGGAATTCGCCCGCCTGGAGCTCAAGCTCGAAGGCCAGCCGCTCAAGCTGGCCGCGCCGGTGCTGGCCAAACAGGACAATCCGGGGCTCAGCGAGGGTGACGAAGCCGAGCGCACGCCGGTAACCGCCGCCCCGCAGCTGCTGATTCTCTCCAGCGGCGAGCTGTCGCCCTTCAGCCTGCGCATCGAAGAGCGCGCCGCCAACGGTGCCGCCTTCAGGCTCGCCAGCGACGGTTTTGCCCTGCCGCTGGCCGAGCGTGCCGCGCAATGATTCTGACCGTGACCCGCCAGCGCGCCTTTACCCTGCTGGAAGTGCTGGTGGCGCTGGCCATCTTCGCCACGGTCGCCGCCGCCGTGCTCACCGCCGCCGCCAGCAGCGTGCGCAATGCCGCACGCCTGGAGGAAAAGGCCCTGGCCGGCTGGATCGCCGACAACCAGCTGGTCGAGCTGCAACTGCAACGCCCCAGCCCCGGCACCGGACGCAACCAGCGCGAGGTCAGCTACGCCGGCCGCGACTGGCAGCTGCAGGAAACCATCGACAGCACCAGCGACCCGGCCATGCGCCGCGTCACCCTGTGGGTGGCCCCACGCGACCGGCGCAGCAACGACAGCATCGAGGAGCGTGCCAGCCTGGTGCTTACCGGTTTTATCGGGGTGCGCGAATGACCGCTGCGCGCCCTCCGCATCAGCATCGCGGTTTCACCCTGCTGGAACTGCTGATCGCCATCGCCATCTTCGCCCTGCTCGCCATGGGCACCTACCGCATGCTGCAGAGCGTGCTGCAGAGCGACGAAAGTACCCGCCGCCACGAGCGCCAGCTGCGCGAACTGACCCGCGCCATGGCCGCGCTGGACCGCGACCTGCTGCAGGCCATCCCGCGCACCGTGCGCGACACCTATGGCGAGCCACGCGGCGCGCTGCTCGGCGGCGACAGCCTGAACCTGGAACAGGCCGCCCTGGAGCTGACCCGCAGCGGCTGGCGCAACCCGCTCGGCGCTCCCCGCTCGCAGCTGCAGCGGGTGCGCTGGCAACTGCGCGGCGATGTGCTGCAACGCCTGTACTGGCCGGTGCTGGATCAGGCCGTGGACACGGCCGTGCAGGAACAGCAGGTGCTCAAGGGCGTCAGCGAGCTGCGCGTGCGCTTTCTCGATATCGAGGGCAACTGGCAGCCGCAGTGGCCGCCGGCACGTGGCGACCTGACCGAGGAACAGCTGCTGCGCCTGCAGCCGCAGGCCGTCGAGCTGACCCTGACCCATCAGCACTACGGCGAATTGCGCCGCCTCTACCGTCTACCCGACAGCCCGCCGCAGCAGGATGCCGGCGGCCCGGTCGTCGACAGCGATGGCAACACCGCCAATGACGCTGAAGGCGCCAACGGCAGCGGCGACACCAGCACCGGGGAGCAGCCATGAAGCACGAACGGGGCGTCGCGCTGATCACCGTGCTGCTGATCGTGGCCATCGTCACCGTGGTCACCGCCGCGCTGGTCGCCCGCCAGCACCTGGCCATCCGCAGCAGCGCCAATCAGCTCGGCGCCCGCCAGGCCCTGCACTACGCCACCGGCGGCGAGGCCCTGGCCCAAGGCATTCTCCTGCGCGACCTGAAAGGCAGCGGTGGCGACCCGCGCCAGCCCGTCGATCATCCGGGCGAAGCCTGGGCACGCCCGCTGCCGCCGTTCGCCATCGAGCAGGGCGAAATCGCCGTGCGCATCAGCGACCTGTCCGGGCGCTTCAACCTCAACAGCCTGGTGCAGGGCAAACAGGTCAACCGCATCGCCCTGGAACGCTTCCAGCGTCTGCTGCGCCTGCTTGGCATCGAACGCAACTACGCCCCGGCACTGGTCGACTGGCTGGATGAGGACCAGCAGCTCAATGGCGAAGGCGGTGCCGAGGACAACCAATACCTGCTGGCCACGCCGCCCTACCGCACCGGCGGCCAGGCCCTGACGGCCGTCAGCGAGCTGCGCCTGTTGCTGGGCATGACCGAGGCCGACTACCGGCGTCTGCTGCCCCATGTCAGCGCCCTGCCGGCGCAGACCCCGCTCAACGTCAACACCGCCAGCGCGCCGGTGCTGGCCAGCCTGGCCGACGGCCTGAGCCTGGCCAGCGCGCGCAGCCTGCAAGCTGCTGCCGGTCGCGAAGGCTATCGCGACCTGGCCGCGTTTCTCGGCCAGCCGGCGCTGGCCGGCCTGGGCGTACAGGGCGCCGGCCTGGCGGTTGGCAGCCAGTTTTTCGAAGTGCACAGCGAAGTCAGGCTTGGCGAACGCCGCCTGGTGCTGCTAAGTACCCTCCAACGCAGTGCGGAAGGTGAAGTGCTGGTGCTCGGCCGAGATTTCGGCCAGGCCGCCCTGCTCGCCGAACCCACCACTACCACCGAGCAGGACCCCCGATGATCGATTGCCTCTTCATGGCTCCCGGCGGCCACGGCCTCGCCGACAGCCGCCTGTACTGGCAGCCCGCACAGGGCGGCGGACGCTGGCTCGACCTGCCGGCGCTTGGCGCCGAGCTGGCCGGCGTGCCACTGGCCCTGGTGCTGCCGGGCGAGCGCCTGAGCGCCTGCGCCGTGGCGCTGCCAACCAGCAAGGCGCGCTGGCTACGCCAGGCCCTGCAGTACGCCGTGGAAGAACAGCTGGCCGAGGACGTCGAGCAACTGCACCTGGCCATGGGCGAGCCCCAGGCCGACGGTCGCGTACGCGTTATCGCGGTGCGCCGCGACTGGCTCAAGGCTCTGCTCGCCGAAGCCCAGGCCGCCGGCCTGCAGATCGATGCCCTGCACGCCGACTTCGACCTGCTGCCGGCCGAAGGTTGCCACGCCCTGATTCAGGGTGAACGCGGCCTGCTCGGCGGCGCCGGCGACAGCCGTCTGGTGTTCCCCGCCGGCGACTGGCCGCAGCTACAGGCCCAGCTCGATGACGTTCAGCTGCATCAACCCCACGACCCGTTCGCCTGGCAGGCCCAGCAGCGCGGCCACGCCATCGACCTGGCCCAGGGCGAGTTCGCCGTGCAGCGCAGCAGCGGACGCTGGCAGGCCTGGCAACCGGTGGCCGGCCTGCTCGGTCTGTGGCTGGTCCTGCAACTGGCCTTCGACATCGGCCAGGCCTGGTACTTCCAGCACCAGGGAGATGCCTTCGCCGATCAAAGCCGCGCCCTGTATCAGGAGCTTTTTCCCCAGGACACCCGCATCGTCAACCTCAAGGCCCAGTTCGCCGACCACCTGAGCCAGGCTGGCAGCGGCCAGAGCCAGGGCCTGCTCGGTCAGCTGCAACAGATTCGCAGCGCCATCGGCGAAGCACCGCTGACGGTCGATCAGCTCGACTACAGCCAGGAGCGCGGCGACCTCGCCCTGCAGGTACGCGCCGGCAACTTCGGCGAACTCGAACAACTGCGCCAGCGCCTGAGCGAAGCGGGCCTGCCGGCCCAGCTGGGCTCGGCCAACCGCGATGAACAGGGCGTCAGCGCCCGCGTAGTGATTGGAGGTGGCGCATGAACGCCATGGTCAGCCTGAAGAGCCGCCTCGGCGCGCGCGCCAGCACCTCGCCGCTGTACCTGCGCTGGCAGCAGCTGCCGCCGCGCGACCGCCTGGCCCTGAGCCTGTTGGCCGGCTTCCTCGCCCTGGTCCTGCTGTATGCCGCCGTCTGGCTGCCGGTGCAGCGCCAGCTCAAGGACGCCCGCCAGTGGTATGAGACTCAGCGCGAGCTGCACCAGTACATCCAGAGCAACGCCGAACTGGCCCGGCAGAGCGCCGCCAGCCCGGCCGCCAACATCGATGCCGAACAACTGCAGGGGCTGGTCACCACCAGCGCGCAGCAGGCCGGCCTGACCATCGAGCGCTACGACAACGACGGCAGCGGCCTCAGCCTGAGCCTCACCCAGGTGCCGTTCGCCACCCTGCTGCCCTGGCTGGCGGAGCTGGAACAGCAGGGCGTGCAACTGGCCGAAGTCAGCCTGGACCGCGCCGGCACCGGCAAGGTCGACGCCCGCCTGACTCTGCGCGCCGGCCCTTGAGCGGCAGATACAACGCATCAGAAGCAGAATGGCGCGGAGCCGTGCCCATCACATCCCAGAGATGGGCACGGCTCCGCCTTAGGCAGGCTAGATCCCCGGTGGTCACAGACCGTGACGTTCGTCAGCCGACCAGTGCCCGCCGATTATTGCGGGCTGATCGACACTCCCCGCGAGAGGCCCCTTCCCGCCGCCTGAATGATCACTAGCATCGGCTCATCAACGCCAAGGAGAGCCGCCATGCAGATAACCGGAACACCCAGCGCTGACTCACTGATCGGAACCGCCGAGGATGACACGGTGCTGGGCGGCCTTGGCACCGACAGTCTGTCACTCAATGCCAATCCGGCAGCAATCCGCCTCAGCCTCAATGCATTTGGTCAGTGGGTGGTAGAGAGCACACAGGGCCGTGACCTGTTGCTGGGCGTCGAGCGCCTGGTCATGGCCGATCAGAGCCAGCTGAGCCTTGCGCAGCGCCTCGTAGCCGGCATGGCCGAACAGCATGTCAACCACACCACCTCCGACTACCAGCTGAATCAGTCGGTTGCCGCGCTGGCCGACGGCGGCTGGCTGGTGACCTGGCAGTCCTACACTCAGGATGGCTCCGGCTATGGCGTCTATCAGCAGCGTTATGGTGCCGACGGCAAAGCAGTCGGGGGAGAGGCGCGGGTCAACACCACCACCGCCAGCAGCCAGGACACGCCCGTCGTGACAGGGCTCGCGGATGGTGGATGGCTGGTGTGCTGGACCAGCTATGACCAGGACGGTTCGGCCACCGGGTTGTATCAGCAACGCTATAACCGTGCCGGCGAGACGGCGGGCGCAGAGCAGCAGGTCAACAGCCAGGTCGAGGACTATCAACTGAACGCCAGCGTCACCAGCCTGAACGATGGCGGCTGGCTGGTGTGCTGGGAATCCTATGCCCAGGATGGCTCCGGCTATGGCGTCTATCAGCAGCGCTATGGTGCCGACGGGCTGGCCAGCGGAGAAGAAAGCCGCGTCAATACACTCACCACGGGCAGCCAGAACACGGCCAGCGTGACCGCTCTGACGGATGGCGGATGGCTGGTTTCCTGGATGGCCTACAGCGAAGACGGACTGCAAAGCGACATCCTGCAACAACACTATGCATCCACAGGACTGCCAGTCGGAACTGAAACCACCGTCAACAGCAGCAGCGGAACACTGCAGGAATCCCCGCGTACCACCGCCCTGCTGGACGGCGGCTGGCTGGTGACCTGGCAGGCCCCCCAGGCCGACGGCAATGCCACTGATATCTACCAGCAGCGCTATGCCGCCAACGGCAACCCGGCAGCCGGTGAAACCCGGGTCAACAGCACCGTGGCCGACTATCAACTCAATGCCAGTACATGCGGCCTGGCTGATGGCGGCTGGCTGGTGTGCTGGGAGTCTTACAACCAGGATGGTTCAGGCTACGGCGTCTACCAGCAACGCTACAACGCACAGGGTATTGCTCAGGGCGGTGAGGTTCGCGTCAACAGTTTCACCTCCGGCAGCCAAGGCACACCCAGTGTCGCGGCCCTGCCCGATGGAGGCTGGGTGATCAGTTGGACCTCCTATGAACAGGAAGACACCAGCAGTGGCATCTACCAGCAGCGCTACTCTGCCGCTGGCGCCCCTGTGGGCACAGGCACGCCAACCCTGACGGGCGACCAACACGACAACTGGCTGCAATTCAGCGGCCTGCAAAGCATCGAGCTCGAAGGCGCAGGAGGCAATGACCACCTTGAGGGCGGCAGTGGCAATGACCGACTGAACGGCGGCACAGGCACAGATACCCTGACCGGAGGCCTGGGCAATGACACCTATGTAATCGACAGCAGTGGCGACCGCATCATCGAGTCGAGCACCCTGACCGCGGAGACCGACAGCGTGCAGTCCAGCGTCACCTGGACCCTCGGCGCCAACCTGGAAAGACTCACGCTCACGGGCTCCAACGCCATCAATGGCACGGGCAACGCTCTGGCCAATACCCTCACCGGCAACACCGGCAACAACATTCTCAATGGTGGCGCCGGCGCCGACACCCTGGCGGGAGGCCTCGGCAACGACCTCTACGTGGTCGACAACAGTCACGACGTCATCAGCGAGACCAGCACGCTGGGCAGCGAGGTCGATGGCGTCCTGTCCCTGATCAGCTGGACCCTGGGCGCCAATCAGGAAAACCTGCTGCTGGGCGGTTCCACCGCCATCAATGGCACAGGCAATGGCCTGACCAACGCCCTCACCGGCAATGCCGCCGCCAACGTCCTCAATGGCGGCGCCGGCGCCGACACCCTGACCGGCGGCCTCGGCAACGACACCTATGTGGTCGACAACAGCGGCGACGTCATCAGCGAAACCAGCACGCTGGGCAGCGAGGTCGATGGCGTCCTGTCCCTGGTCAACTGGACCCTGGGCGCCAACCTGGAAAACCTGCTGCTGGTCGGCTCCACCGCCATCAACGGCATGGGTAACAGCCTGGCCAACAGCCTGGCCGGCAATGCCGCCGCCAATACACTCAATGGCGGCGCCGGCAGCGACACCCTGACCGGTGGTGGTGGCGCCGACCGCTTCGTGCTGGACAACTCGGCCACCGGCGACCTGATCAGCGACTTCCTCAGCGGCACCGACAAGCTGGTGCTGGACAACTCGGGACTGGGCGGCATCGGCGACAAGGACGCACTGCTCGAAGGCGCCCTGCTGCGCAGCGCCGCCGGCGGTTTCAGCACATCAGCGGAGCTGGTGGTATTCAGCAGCAACATCAGCGGCAGCATCACCGCTACCGCCGCGTCCGCCAACATCGGCAGCGCCACCAGTGCCTATGCCATCGGCGACTCCCGCATCTTCGCCGTCGACAATGGCAGCCAGACGGCGGTCTACCAGTTCAAGGCCGTGGATACCGATGCCGCAGTGGAAAGCCACGAACTGAAACTGCTGGGCACCCTGAACTCGGCGCAGACCGCCATCGGCGACTATCTGTTCCAGGCCTGAACCAGACCCCGGAGCACTTCCCTCAGGCGGCAGCCCGGCCTATTCTCGCCGCCTGCCCACATCGAGAGACCGTCGTGCGCCTGCTGTTCATCCACCAGAACTTCCCCGGCCAGTATCGTCATCTGTTCCACCGCCTGGCCCACAGCGGCGAACATCAGGTCGTCGGCATGGGCGAGCAGGCCAACCTGGCGCGCAACACTCATGGCTGGCAACTGCCGCGCAATGCGATGCTCATGGGATACGGCACCCCGGCGCCTGCCGGCGCACACACCCATGCTTACTTGCGAGGATATGAAGCGGCCATACGCCGAGGGCAAGACTGGGCCCGTGTCGCCCTGCAGTTGAAGAAGCAGGGGTTCTCGCCAGACGTCGTCTGCGTCCATCCCGGCTGGGGCGAGGCGCTGTTCGTGCGCGAGGTCTTCCCGCGCGCACGCGTAGTCACCTTCTGCGAGTTCTACTACCAGCCGCACGGGGCCGATTTCGACTTCGACCCCGAGTACCCGGTGGAGCTGAATGACTTCTGCGCCCTGCGTATCAAGAACTCGGTGCTCAACCAGGCCCTGCTCGACTGCGATCTGGGCATGGCACCAACCCACTGGCAGAAGTCGGTTCACCCACGTGAGCTGCAGCACAAGCTGGCGGTGGTGCACGACGGCATCGACACCCGCCTGCTGCAGCCCGACCCCGTCGCACGCTTCATCCTGCCCGATGGTCGCGCACTTGATCGCAGCCAGCCGGTGGTAACCTTCGTCAACCGCAACCTGGAACCTTACCGCGGCTTTCACCAGTTCATGCGCGCACTGCCGGAACTGCAACGGCTGCGGCCGGATGCCGAGATTGTCATAGTCGGCGGCGATGAAGTGTCCTACGGCCGCCGCGTAGAAGGCGGTTACCGCGCCGCCTTGCTGAAGGAGCTGGACGGCCAGCTGGACCTGACCCGCATCCACTTCGTCGGCAAGCTGCCCTACCCCGACTATGTGCGACTGCTGCAGGTCAGCGCCGCGCATGTCTACCTGACCTACCCCTTCGTGCTGTCCTGGTCGATGCTCGAAGCCATGGCACTCGGCTGCCTGGTTATCGGCTCGGCTACCTCCCCGGTTCAGGAGGTCCTGGTGGATGGCGAAAACGGCTGTCTGGTGGATTTCTTCGACCCACGCGCCCTGGCCGAACGCACCGCCGCCGCGCTGGAGAACGATCCCTCACACCAGTACCTGCGCCAGGCCGCGCGCGAAACAGTGGTCCGTCGCTATGACCTGCACGACCTGTGCCTGCCCCGGCAGCAGCAACTGATCCTGGACTGCAAGTTCTAGCTACTAGTGTCTGAGCGTCAGCCACTTCGGCATCTGCCAGCCGAAGTGGATGGCCAGGCCGCGGAAGGCGAAGGTGAAGGCAACGCCGCACAGGCTGGCGCCGTGCGAGGCGCCGCCCTGGGCCAGCAGGAAGGTGTAGAGCATGCCGCCGGTGATGATGGTGGTGGCGTAGATCTCACGGCTGCTCAGCAGGTTTTCCCGTTGCGCCAGCACATCGCGGATCAGCCCGCCGCCGATACCGGTGATGGTCGCCATGACGATGGCCACCGGCGCGGCAAAACCATGGGCCAGCGCCTTGTCGATGGACTGCACGCCGAACAGGGCGATGCCGAAGGCGTCCAAGTAGAGAATCGCCGCCCACACCGTCTCGTCGCGCAGATGGCGGGCCAGGGCGAAGGCGGCCAGCGAGGCGGCGCTGGCGACCCAGACGTAGTTGAAGTCGATCATCCAGAACACCGGCACGCCCAGCAGCAGGTCGCGCAGGGTGCCGCCGCCCACGGCGGTAATCACGCCCATGAACAGCAGCGCGATGATGTCCATGCCACGCCGCCCGGCGGCCAGCACCCCGGCCATGGCAAAGGCGCAGATGGCGGCCATGCCAATCCAGTAATTGAGCATTGATCACTCCGGTCAGATTCAGCGGCTACTGCCCAGGGCCTCGAGAAAGGCTTCCAATACCAGATTGGGCCGGCGGCCCTTGCGGGTCACGGCGGCCATGTTCACCTCATAGAAGCGCTGCGTCGGCTTCAGGGCACGCAAGCGGCCCTGGGTGACCCAGGCTTCGGCGTAGTGATCGGCCAGGTAGCCGATGTAGCGTCCGGTCAGCAGCAGGAAGGCCACGCCCTCGCGGTCGCTGGCGCTGGCCGTGCAGTTGAGCCGCTGGTAGTGCGCCTGCACCTCGGCCGGCAGGCGGAAGGTCGGGGAGATGGCGTCCTGAGCATCCAGCCGCGCATCGTCCAGGCTGTCGTCGGCGGCATAGAACAGCGGATGGCCCACCGCGCAGTAGAGCAGCGAGCGCTCGCTGTAGAGGCTCTGGTACTCAAGCCCGGACAGCGCGCCCACCTGCGGCACCACGCCCACGTGCAAGCTGCCGCCGAGCACGCCCTGCTCCACCTCGCCCGGCGGCGTCATGCGGATATTGATCTGCACATCCGGCCCCTGCTGCTTGAGCTGGGCCAGGGCGTTGGTGATGCGCATGTGCGGCACGGTGACGAGGTTGTCGGTCAGGCCGATGTTCAGCTCGCCGCGCAGGTTGCGGTGCAGACCGTTGACCTCGCTGCGGAAGCTCTCGATGGCGCCCAGCAGCTGCAGGGTCGACTGATACACCTCGCGGCCTTCCTCGGTCAGGGCGAACCCGGCGCGACCGCGCTGGCACAGGCGCAGACCGAGGCGCTGCTCCAGATCGCTCATGTGCAGGCTGATGGCCGAGCGGCCGATGCCCAGCACGCTCTCGGCGGCGGAGAAGCCACCGCACTCGACCACGCTGCGGAAGATGCGCAGCAGGCGGATTTCAAAGTCGCTGACCTGGGCCAGTGGATCGGTTCTGCGGGTGCTCATGGTGAACCACTTAGTTTGATAAATACGAAACTTAAGATTGGAAAAGTCGGATTTTCCAGACTTTAGGCCTCTGGCAACGTAGCTGCAACCCGTGGAACGGCCCGACCGTCCCATGCAGAACAGATCGCCTGTGCGAGATAAGAGCCATGACCATGCCTGAAACTGCCCCGTCCCTTGCCAGCCAGCTGAAGCTCGACGCTCACTGGATGCCGTTCTCCGCCAACCGCAACTTCAAGCGCGACCCGCGCATCATTGTCGGGGCCGACGGCAACTACTTCATCGACGACAAGGGCCGTCGCGTGTTCGACAGCCTGTCGGGTCTATGGACCTGCGGTGCCGGCCACAACCGCGCCGAGATTCAGGAAGCGGTCGCCCGCCAGCTGGGTACCCTCGACTACGCCCCGGGCTTCCAGTACGGCCACCCGCTGTCCTACCTGCTGGCCGAGAAGATCACCGAGCTGACCCCGGCCGGCCTCGACCACGTGTTCTACACCGGCTCGGGCTCCGAGTGCGCCGACACCGCGGTGAAGATGGCGCGTGCCTACTGGCGCCTGAAGGGCCAGCCGAGCAAGACCAAGTTCATCGGCCGCGCCCGTGGCTACCATGGCGTGAATATCGCCGGCACCAGCCTCGGCGGCATCGGCGGCAACCGCAAGATGTTCGGCCAGATGATGGACGCCGACCACCTGCCGCACACCCTGCAACCGCACCTGGCCTTCACCAAGGGCATGGCTGAAACCGGTGGCGTGGAGCTGGCCAACGAGCTGCTGAAACTCATCGAACTGCACGACGCCTCCAACATCGCCGCCGTGATCGTCGAGCCGATGTCCGGTTCCGCCGGTGTGATCGTGCCGCCCAAGGGCTACCTGCAGCGCCTGCGCGAGATCTGCACCCAGCACAACATCCTGCTGATCTTCGACGAAGTGATCACCGCCTTCGGTCGTATGGGCAAATGGACCGGTGCCGAATACTTCGGCGTTACCCCGGACATCATGAACACCGCCAAGCAGGTCACCAACGGTGCCATCCCGCTGGGCGCGGTGATCGCCTCCAGCGAGATCTACAACACCTTCATGCAGCAGCCGACCCCGGAGCACATGGTCGAGTTCGGCCACGGCTACACCTACTCCGGCCACCCGGTGGCCTGTGCCGCGGGCCTCGCCACCCTGGAGCTGCTGCAGCGCGACCACCTGATCGAGCAGTCCGCTGCCCTGGCCCCGGTGTTCGAGGAAAAACTGCACAGCCTCAAAGGCAGCCAGCACGTGGTCGACATCCGCAACTGCGGTCTGGCCGGTGCCCTGCAGCTGACACCGCGTGACGGCGACCCGGTGATCCGCCCGTTCGAGGCCGGCATCAAACTGTGGAAGGCCGGTTTCTACGTGCGCTTCGGCGGCGACACCCTGCAGTTCGGCCCGACCTTCAACACCAAGCCCGAGCAGCTGGACAGCCTGTTCAACGCCGTCGGCGATGTGCTGAACAGCCTCGACTGATACGCCTTTGGCACCCCTCTCCTGCGGGAGAGGGCGTACGACCCGAATTCACATTGAGAGAGATGCCCATGAGCACCATCGCCCACCTGATCAACGGCGAAATCGTTTTCCGCAGCGGCCGCACCACCCCGGTCTTCAACCCGTCCATGGGTGAGGCCATCCGCCAGGTCGAACTGGCCGACGCCGCCACCATCCAGCTCGCCATCGATTCCGCCAAGGCTGCCTTCCCGGCCTGGCGCAACACCCCGCCGGCCAAGCGCGCCCAGGTCATGTTCCGCTTCAAGCAACTGCTGGAAGCCAACAAGGACAAGATCGCTGCGATGATCAGCGAAGAGCACGGCAAGACCCTCGAAGACGCCGTGGGCGAGCTGCAGCGCGGTATCGAAAACGTCGAGTACGCCTGTGGCGCGCCGGAACTGCTGAAAGGCGAATACAACCGCAACGTCGGCCCGAACATCGACAGCTGGTCCGATCACCAGCCGCTGGGCGTGGTCGCCGGCATCACCCCGTTCAACTTCCCGGCCATGGTGCCGCTGTGGATGTACCCGCTGGCCATCGTCTGCGGCAACTGCTTCATCCTGAAGCCGTCCGAGCGCGACCCGAGCTCCACCCTGTACATCGCCGAACTGCTGCACGAAGCCGGCCTGCCCAAGGGCGTGCTGAACGTCATCAACGGTGACAAGGCTGCCGTGGACGCCCTGATCGAAGCCCCGGAAGTCAAAGCCATCAGCTTCGTCGGCTCCACCCCGATCGCCGAATACATCTACACCGAAGCCAACCGCCGCGGTAAGCGCGTGCAGGCCCTCGGTGGCGCCAAGAACCACGCCGTGGTGCTGCCGGACGCCGACCTGGACAACACCGTCAACGCCCTGATGGGTGCCGCCTACGGCTCCTGCGGCGAGCGCTGCATGGCCATCTCCGTGGTCGTGACCGTGGGTGACCACGTGGCCGACGCGCTGGTGGAAAAACTGGTCCCGAAAATCCAGGCCCTGAAAGTCGGCGCCGGCACCTCCTGCGGCCTCGACATGGGCCCGCTGGTCACCGGCGCGGCGCGCGACAAGGTCAAGGGCTACATCGACGCTGGCGAAGCGCAGGGCGCCAAGCTGGTGGTCGATGGCCGCGGCCTGGTCGTGCCGGGCAATGAGGCCGGCTTCTTCCTCGGCGGCACCCTGTTCGATCACGTCACCCCGGACATGACCATCTACCGCGAGGAAATCTTCGGCCCGGTCCTCTGCATCGTCCGCGTCAACAGCCTGGAAGACGCCATGCAGCTGATCAACGACCACGAATACGGCAACGGCACCTGCCTGTTCACCCGTGACGGCGAAGCCGCCCGCCTGTTCTGCGACGAGATCGAAGTGGGCATGGTCGGCATCAACGTGCCGCTGCCGGTGCCGGTCAGCTACCACAGCTTTGGCGGCTGGAAGCGCTCGCTGTTCGGCGACCTGCACGCCTACGGCCCGGACGGTGTGCGCTTCTACACCAAGCGCAAGACCATCACCCAGCGCTGGCCGCAGCGCGCCTCCCACGAGGCCGCGCAGTTCGCCTTCCCGAGCAACGGCTAAGCTGAACACCAGAGGGCTGATCGCAGGATCAGCCCTTTGTGCATCAAGCGGTTTTGTACCAGCGCCGGCGACCATAAGCCGACGCCCCTGCAAAACCGATGTACGCAGTAAACCAGCCGCGCGGGCGCGGCGTTGGTGCAGTGACCCGGTTCCACCGGTTACGGCACCCCTTGGGTGAGCGGGTTCACGGCCAACGTGACCGGCAAGCCCGCTCTCCCAAGGGCAGCCCACTTCAATCAACAGAAGAGGACTTCCCTGCAATGAGCAAACCCATGATTGGTCTCCCCCTGTGCCGCTGGCAGCTGACTGACCGCGACATCGGCTGGTTCCACCTGGTGGGCGAGAAATACATCCAGTCCGTCACCGGCTACGGCGCCTTCCCGCTGATGATCCCGGCCTTTGGCGATGACCTGGACATGGACACCGTGCTGAACAGCGTCTCCGGCATCATGTTCGGCGGCTCGCTGTCCAACGTGCACCCCAGCTTCTACGGCGACGAGCATCCCGGCCTGGGCCTGGCCGACAAACCCCGCGACGCCACCGTACTGCGCCTGATGCGCGCCTGTATCGACCGTGGCATCCCCTTCCTCGGCATCTGCCGTGGCGTGCAGGAGCTCAACGTCCTACACGGCGGCACCCTGCACCGCGAAGTGCACAACGTCGATGGTCGCCTGGATCACCGCGAGGTGAAGGACGTGCCGGACGATGTAGCCTACGGCCCGATTCATACCGTGAAGCTGACCGAGGGCGGCCTGCTGCAGCGCATCATCGGTGCCAGCGAGATGAAGGTGAACTCGCTGCACGGTCAGGGCATCGACCGTCTGGGCGAGGGCCTGCAGGTGGAGGCGGTGTGTGAGGACGGGCAGATCGAGGCGGTCAGCGTGAAAGGCGCTAAGGCGTTTGCCATGGGTGTGCAGTGGCACCCCGAATACCGCTATTGGGAGAACGCGCAGTACAACGCGCTGCTGGGCGCCTTCCATGAGGCGGCGAGGGCGTATCAGGCAAAAAAGTCTGAACGGAGGAAAGAGGCCGTGGCGATGGCCTGAGGTGGTGAATGCGCCTGAGCGTTAAATAAGAAGGCCCGTCGAGAGACGGGCCTTTTGCTTCAACCAACAAATAAAATACAATTCCCGCATATAAAATCAAAATAACCAGCAATAAATAAAAAACATGAAAATCAAAAATTCATACTTATTGATAGCAGCAGCCATGTTACACGGCTGCTCTACAGCCGACATGTACACAGAACCGACCGACCATAAAGCAGCAAACCTTAGGATAACCACATCAAATCCAACAGAATTCAAATTCTGTTTGGCCGTTGCAACTGTTAACCCCACCACGTGCAAAGGCGACAAAATTATTGGCGGCATTAGCTGCAGACCTGAGGCAGACGAGAAGCGACTGGGCATGCCAGAATCTGTTCCACCAAGAGATGGTGTTCTAGAGAGGAAAATCCCCAGCAACAAGACATTTTCAATTGCCCCACTAATGTTATTCCAAGACATTGACTTTGGCGACCTAGTGAGTAGTCCATCGAAGTACGTAGGACTTACCTTGGGTGCATGTAGAGTTCCCATGTTCACCCCAGAAGAGTCTGGAAACTACCAGATTGATTTTTCAATCGCCCCCGGCAACTGCGATGTGAAACTATACAAATTCGACAACAATGGCACGCGAACAGACATAACAAATAATCAGCAAAGCTTTGTGGAACTAATATCAAACAACAACAATACCGGCTCCCTTCTATGCGAAGAGAAAGGCGATGATTGGGTCGAATAATAAATTGCGGCGCACTGCCTTAATAACCCTACTTACATCATCGATATTTGGGTGCACTCTCACCCCGCTAGAAAAATTATCAGAACCACCAAATTTGAAAATCGTAAATCTAGCCCCGGGATATGAGTCAGGCATAAAAAGAATTGAAAATAAAGAATTAAAGAACCTACTCAAGACCATGCCTGACAGTATATACACCCCACCCGGAAGGCATCGAATAGAGCTCGAGATATCCATACCAAAGCTTACCCCGCCCCTAGGCTTAACCGGTTGGACTGTCATCACAAGATGCATGTGGATCGACATTCTAGAAAATGACTCATATATAATCGAGACAAAAGTTAATTCTCGAAAACCCTTATATAGAGTTCGTTCAGAGTCCGGGAGAAAAGTCTTGTGGGGGGACTGCAACCTCAAAAACGACTACTTATAGCAAGCGGGGACACGCCTCATTTAATCCCGCAACATCGCTTTTCGCCTTTTCGGCGAGTTACTTTCTCTTTGCGTGTGCAAAGAGAAAGTAACCAAAGAGAAAACACACCCGGCATCCGGGTCTGGCGGCTGCGCCACCAGACTTCCCTCGCTACATCGCCGTTCCAGGGGCCGGCGTACAAGGGGCATCCAAGCCCCTTTACGCCTTTGGCGGCATCCCTGCCGCCAATCCCCTTCCACGTCGATTCCACTCGGCCTCCTGACGGGACCCGATCCCAGCCCGCAAGGCCGTGCATTGAGCAAAAAGCTGATTTTGAAAAGCCTGAAGTCGCTGCCCGGTTACGAGCCAAACGCTGGAGATTCGGTCGCGCTACCGTCCCCGTCAGAAGGCCGAGCGCAGGTGTTGTGGAGGGGGATGCGAGACAGGGAGCGAGGCTTAAAGGGCCACGACGGCCCTTGTAAGCCGGCCCCCGGAGCGGCACCGGAGGAGCGAAGCGAAGTAACAGCCGCAGGCTGGCCCGAAGGGTGAGCGAAGCGAATCAGGTTCGCGCAGCGAAACCCGGATGTCGGGGTGGCCTTCTCTTTGGTTACTTTCTCTTGGCCAGACAAGAGAAAGTGACGCGCCGTGCAAGGCGCAACCAGTCGCCAAACGCCGAGGAAAGCGCTGCGGACTAACCGCACGGCTAACGCCCCCATCCCCAACAATCCGACACTGCGCCATGCCTCATCCCTGAGCACAAAAAGAAAGCTCGACCTTAACCGGAACGCCCGTCACAAACCAGCGCCAGCGCGCATGCCAGACCAGTCAGCGCAGCCCCCGCCAGATCAGTCGGCAGTGCAAAGCCCTCTCAAGGGTAATCACCCGCCATTCACCGTCTCACTGATGGCGGCGCAACCGGGCGGCCATCCGCTAAAACACTCATACCCATCTATCGAGGACACTCCCCATGCCGGCGCTCAGCCAGAAACGCCTGTTCCAACTCTCCAGCCTGGTCGCACTCGGCGGCTGGAGCATTCTGCTGGTACTGCCCGGCTGGGCCATGGGGCCCAAGGTGGTGCTGGGCGTGGCGGTGGTGCTGCTGTGCGTGCTGTACGGCGCCGGGCTGGTACAGGCGCTGACCAGCCGGGGCGACCGCAGCCTGGGCAAGCCGGGCTTCTTCAGCCTGCGCGGCGTACTGGCCCTGTTCAGCAATCCCAAGGCGGTGCTGGCGGCGTGGATTCATATCCTCGCCTTCGATCTGCTGGCCGGGCTGTACATCCAGCAGCAGGGGGCGCTGCAGGGCATCAGCCACCTGTGGATGGTGCCCTGCTACCTGCTGACGCTGATGTTCGGCCCGCTGGGTCTGCTGCTGTTTCTGCTGATCAGCCAGCTGCACGGCGCCGGCTGAAACGGCTGGCGGCGGCCGGCGCCGAGGGCAGAGCCGGGAGGGCTATTGCCCTGCCTGGGCATCCTGCGGCAGACGCAGCCCCAGGCGTGTCTTCATCTCCAGCTCCAGCTCCGCCACACGCCCGCTGGCCATGAGCCTGACCAGTTCCTCTTCGAATATCTTCGACAGGCGCTCGCCGTCCGGATGGTTCCTGGAAAAGCTCAGCCAGAAGCCGTCGAGTGAAATCATCCCGACACGCTCGATCTGCGGGCCGAGCTTCTCTTCGAGAATCCGCAACTGCCCCGGCAGGCTGTTCATGATGATGAAATCCACCCGGCCCTTGATCAGCATGTTCAGCAAATTGGCATCCGAGCGCGCCACCGCGCGTTCAATCTTCGGGTTCTGCATGAAGTCGCTGGGATAGGTGTAGGCATTGGTGATGCCAACGCGGTGGCCTTGCAGATCCTTGCCGCTCAACTCTGGCTGGAAGCGCCCACGCCGGGCAAAAATGGCCAGCCCCTCATGAAACATGGGCGTGGGATGCCAATAGTATTGGTCGCGATTGGCATCGGTGATGGTGACGTTGAAGCAGGCCACGGCGTAGCCGGTTTGTGCGTAATGCAGGCAGCGCGAGAAGGGCACGGTAATGAACTCCACCGCAATATCGCGGCGGGCAAATATCTCGCGTACCAGCGCCGGGGTGAAACCCGCAGGCTCCGGACTGTCGGCCTGCCTGGCCGAATAGGGCGGCCAGTCATCCTCGGCGGCAATCAGGATACGCTCGGCATGTGCCTGGCCGATCAGGACAGACAGGAGTGCCGCGAGCAGATAGCGCGGGATGTCCATGGGCGAGGCCTTTGGCTGCCGAGAGAGTGTTTGCCGAACTGTACGAGTATTAAGCAGGCGCTCCTTTTTGGCGGCTACCCAGACGGGTGGTCACGGCATACGAAGAGGCAAATGGCAATGCTGAGAGCCCCGCTTGGTCTCGCACTTGCGTCTTCCCAACGAACGCGGCTCGCTTCTAACGAGCCGCGTTATCACACCGCGCCTGTATTACTGCCGGACCTCACAGAAACTGCTGTAGTGCGTGTCG
This sequence comes from Pseudomonas fluvialis, assembly GCF_014207935.1. Lineage (GTDB taxonomy): Bacteria > Pseudomonadota > Gammaproteobacteria > Pseudomonadales > Pseudomonadaceae > Aquipseudomonas > Aquipseudomonas fluvialis_A. The sequence continues at coordinate 812,383 of NZ_JACHLL010000001.1, forward strand.
GTGTAGTACTGATCCAGCACCTGGTTCTTCTCGCCCCCCAGCACAAGCAGCACCAGCCGATGTGCACCGCGGCCACCCGCCTGGTTCATGCCCAGATCGTACTCACGATAGGTTTCGTTCTTGCCGGCAGCCGGCAACAGTTTTTCATTGTTGTTGAATACCGTACCCCGACCGGCAACGGCCTCAACCTTGGCATCGCGATAATCTTCGCGCTCTGCGGCCGGAATGACACTTTTGCAAACCGGAATCTTGCCGCCGGCGAAAACGGATGAAGCACCTACACACAGCAGCAAGGCGCACAGTTTAATGCTGATCGATTTCATCGTTATTCTCACTATTCAATAATTGATTGCACACTGAGCAAGACTCACCAGCAGACAGTCACCACAACTGGACTGCCCGTCAGTGCGTCAGTAGCTGAAACTTAAAGCGGTTTATCGGTAGCACTGGTTTTCCCCGGCCAGACACCGCTCATGTCAATTTCCCGAGCACCGGTCAGCCACTGCCCCAGCGGACTTGGCCAACTGAAGTTGTAGTGATCATCATTCGATACACCCTTGAAGGTGACCTTGGCCTGGATATTGGTCGCGGTCAGCGGAATATTGCCGACGGTTTTGGAAATACCACCACTGAGCTTGAAGTCTTCTTTGACCGGGCCCTGCGGCGTGTCGTAGGTCAGACTGATGCTGGTGATATATGTGCAGCCTGGCTTGTTGTTGAAGAGAATCTTGAAGGCGCCCAACTGCGTAATCCAATTGGGAATCAGCAAATTTCCGTCAAACGAGGCAAAGGTATAAGCAATGGGCACCGGCGCGCTGGCCAGGGTATCCGCCTGGAAAGGCCACAGGTGTTGATCGACACTTTGGGTCTGGTTGGTGGACACGTAGGAACCCTTTCCATCAGCACCCGCCAGCATGTCCTGCACGGCACCGGCCGAGCCGCTGATCGAAAACGATGAGCTGTCATCCTGGGAGCCGACATTCAACCCGCTGTTGGCATAGATCACACTGGTGATCACGCCAAAGCCCTGCGCCATGCCGCCATTGGCACTCATACTGACTGATGCAGCCTGGCTGGCCAGCCAATTCAGGCTGTCAGCCTGGGTCAGCTCGGTGAGATCGGTGGCATAGGCTTCCGACGCAATCCCGAACTCCGAGGCGATCGAACCGACGGAGGAGAAGGTCCATTTGACCTCGGTGCCAGCCGTAATCTTGGTTCCGGTTTCCGGGTCGGTGGCGGAGCCATCGAGCTGAATATTGCTTTGCGTGCGGTGAACATTGGTGGAGGAAAGCTTCCACTGGTTGGGCACGCTGCGGCTGGCACTACTGAAGTTTGGCAACTGCTCTTTAACCAGCGTGAAGTTGCCGCTATCCGGCGCAACAATCCCCACAGCGCCAACTTTGATAGTCGGGTCCAGCGTCCAGTTGCCCCAATAAGCAGCGCGGCCGTCACGAATCAACTTGGTAAACGAAAGATTCCAATTCATCGATTTATTCCTTTCAAGGCGTGGTACTCGGCAGTTTTCTGACTGCCTGTGCAGTTTTTGCCTGGCATGGACGGCGTTCACGACTGGAAGCACGGCGACAATGTTCGCGGCGGTTTGATCCTGCATTCCGGGTGCGGTGGTTGGAATTCGGCAAATGCGGTATTGAAAAAGTTGGCCATTAGCGAGCCCCGAAATTGGGACAGACTGAGTGGCAAGGAACTTCGACGGCAAATAACTATTAATTGATTGGCTGCACAAAACCGGGATTGCCCGGTTTCCGCCAAGGGTGCTAGTTTGCCGGGCGTTGCCTACATACAGGGATGTGTTATGAGCAGCTGGCGGTGGCCGCGGTGGATATAAAAACTACCCGAAGGGAACTTGAGGTCTTGTCGCTTATTGCCAGAGGCTATACCGACAGGGAAGTGGCTGATTTATTGAAGTTTTCTCTGGCCAGCGCGCGAAAACATCGAGAAAACTTATTAACCAAGTTTTCCGCCAACAAGTCCGTGCAATTAATCCCGCAGTTCTTCGCCACCAGTGGCGTTGCCCCCGCAGAAGGCTGCTGAGCCTGCTGTCGCGTTGACCCGACGCGAACTGGATATTGCGCTGCTGATTGCCAATGGCCTCAGCGACAAGCAAATCGCGCAACGGCTTGGTATCAGCCACCTGACTGCGCGCAAACACCGGGCGAACTTGCAGAATAAGGTTGGCGTCTCGAATTCCTGCGCACTGGTTTTCGAGCTCATCGCCGCGGGCTGTTTACCGCATGCCGACCCCGAGCCCGTGAACTACGTCGAAGCGTCCAACCAGCGCGCTTCGCTCACGGTCATGTAGAGAAAACCCGAATCACTGGGCACCCGGTAGGCACCGATGGCGCCCAGTTGCCGGGCCATCACGGCGGTCATCTCCCAACCATCCACCGGATCGCCAGCCCACTGGGCACAGGCCAGCGGCAGCAGCCCCAGCTCCTCGCCTAGCGCCCGCACTTCGCGACTGCGCGCCTTAACCGGCTCGACGAAGGAGTCGTTGGCCCAGGCCCAGCGCCAGCTGTCGGAGCGGTTCGAGAAACTGCCGACGAAGTCGATCCGGCACTCCACCACGGGCTGCCCGGCCTGGGAGAACAGCAGCGTGCCGCTGTGCTGGTCCCAGTCCCAGCGCTCGTGACTGCCGATGCGGTAGTCGGCCATGAAGCGCTCCTGCTGCGCCTGCAGGTAGGCGAAGCTGCTGCTGATCAGCTCGACCAGCACCTCGTCGTCCTGCCGCCAGTTGCGCGCCCGGATCAGCTCATAACAGGCGCTGCAAAGCAGCTGGATATCCGCATCGGCCTGGGCCCGCTCGGTCCATTCGCCCTCCTCCTCCAGCAGTGCCTCGCAGGCATCACACCAGGCGGCCGGGTGTAGCTCGTCCGGGCATTCGGGGTCGTAGCCGACATTGAAGCCCAGCCCCTCGCCATCCTTGAGGTGACGGCATACAAAGCAGGCGCTGCCCTCGCCATGTTCGCCGCAGCTGATGCGGCGTTCGTGATCACTCATCCCAGCTCTCCGTGCAGATGGGGTAGGCGCTGAGCATCTGGCAAAAGCTGCACTGGCGCAAACCAGAAAAGCGCGGGCTGCCGCATACTGGCGACTGCTTCGCAACGGGCGCCACCGATGATTCCAGTCCCCAATCCCACTGGCCTGCTGCTGGCTTCGCTACTGGTTCTGCTGGCCTGGCTGGCGCTGGCGGCGCTCGCCGGTGGGCTGCTCAGCCTGGCCTGGCCGCGACCAAGCCGGTACTGGCGCCAGCGCCCATGGCGCGCCGTGATCTGCGGCCTGCTGCTGGTGGCGCTGAGCCTACCCGGCCTGCTGATCCAGCACGAGTTCAGGCAGATCGAGACAGAACAAAACGCCCGCCAGGCGGCGCTGCACCCGACCCTCAGCGAGCCGCTGACGCTGGGCGAGCTGACCCTGCCGGCCGGCAGCCGGGTGACTCTCAACACGCTGGAGCCGCTGGACTGGCAGCAACAGCCGCAGGCGCACGGCCTGCAGAGCATCAAGGAAGCCGAGTTGAGCGAGCCCATCGAGGTGCTTGGCCTGCGCATCGATGCCCTCGACCTGCCGCCCAACCATTACTTCAGCCGTGTGCGACTGGTCGCTGACCAAGCGCTTGAAGGCTGGCAATGCGCGGCTGGCGAGTGGGCCGAGTTCGCCCGCGAGATCGAGGCGCAGTACCGGCCTAGCCAGTGGCGCTGGAAACACTGCCAGCTGGCCGCCGGCAACCAGCGCGGCGGCCTGGACTGGCCGGCGGGCAGTCTGGTTAAGCGCGAGATCTACGGCTGGCGCCTGCGCGCGGCCGACAACAGCGAACTGAGCTTCGACGGCCTGCTCCTGCGCAGCCTGGAAATGAGCCTCAGCAACGACGGTGAACTGCTGGGCTGGTCGGGCGCCCTCGCCCGCCCGCTGACCCTGGGCGAATGGCAGCACGCCGCGGGCACCCGCATCAGTCAGGACCAGCCTGGCCATTGGTTGCTCACCCCACAGCTCAAGGAACCCAGCCGCCACACCGGCAACGGTCGCCAGGTCGGCAATGCCGAACAGCTGCGTCAGCGCACCGCCGACGGTTACCTGCTGGGCATCCAGGCCAACCCCTGGCCCGATACCTTCATCTGGGACTGAACCACTCTGTGGCTTACACGATACAGCCACTGGCACTACGCCAAGCATTGAGGAGCAGCCCTTGAGACTTTATGCTCTGGGCGCGTTCAGGGACGAGCGCTGAGCTCAGTGCTTGGCCCCAGACGCCATGCCACCGCCCTTGGCGGCGTGTCACCATCAGAGCACGTTAAGGAAACTCTATGCTCCGTTTGCTTGCTGTATCGCTGTTCGCCGCCATCCTCACCGGTTGTGCTTCCTCCGCCCAGATTCCTGGCATGACTGTCACTGACACCCAGGCCAAAGCCCATAGCTACGATGCCAAGCTGCAAAACAATGTGCAGCTGACAGAGGTCAATGGTGGCGAAGCAACCAACCCGCTGTGGACGTCTGAAATCAATGGCCCGGACTTCCGCGCCGCGCTGCAACAGTCTCTCGACAATGCCGACCTGCTTGGTGACAACTCGGCACCCTATGCCCTGCGCGCCAACCTGCTGCGCGTCGACCAGCCGATCTTCGGACTGGACTTCGAGGTCACCAGCGAAGTCGAGTACACCCTGATCGATACCGCCAGCGACAAGGTGATCCTCCGCGAAATCGTGCGCACTCCCTTCACGGCCGGCGTCGGCGATTCGTTCATTGCCATCAAGCGCCTGCGCCTGGCCAACGAAGGCTCCGCACGGGCCAATATCGATGCCCTGCTCCAGCGCCTGAGCGATCTGAAAATCGAGGCCAAGCAGGTTTCTCTGAAGAACTGAGTCTCGCGCCTGCCTCAGCTCCCACGGGCCCCGTGGGAGCGTCTCCATCCCATGCAGCACGCCCGCTGAACCTCGCTGATGCAATCGTCAGCCATCGCCGCCATGCCCGTTCGCAGCTTGCTCAAGGGGCGAGGCCCCTGAGATCGCTGCGCTGCAGGAGAGTCCCTACCTGGCCACGGCCACGCGATTGCGGCCACCCTGCTTGGCCTGGTACAGCGCCTGATCCGCGATACCGATCAGGGCACGCACCTCCGTGCCAGCCTCGCCGCTATGGGCCAGGCCAACGCTGATGGTCAGGCTCACCGGCAGGCCTTCGTGCTCCAGGCTCAGCTGAGCCACCGCCGCGCGGATGCGCTCGGCAATCAGCTCGGCGGCCGACAGCGGACAACCACGCAGCAGCACGATGAATTCCTCGCCGCCATAACGCGCGGCCAGATCGCCGCTGCGCCGCACCTGCTGGCGCAGCACCTCACCGACCGCAGCGATGCAGCGGTCTCCAAAGGGGTGGCCATAGCTGTCGTTGATCCGCTTGAAGTGGTCGATGTCGAGCATCAGCACGGCCAGGTCGCTGCCTTGCATGAGCGGCAGCTGAGCCTCGACGTGGCGCCGGTTGGCCAGGCGGGTCAGGGCATCGGTGTAGCTCAGGCGGGTCAGCTCGGCGTTGGCCCGCTCCAGCTCTTCATGGGTCTGTTGCAGCTGCTCGGTGCGCTCCTGAACACGACGATCCAGTTCTTCGTTGATGTTCTTCTGCACCTTGAGCATTTGCCGCTGCGCCTCGACCCGCGCCGCCCGTTCGCGGTTGATGCGATCGGCCAAGGCGACCGACAGCAGGATGAACTCGGTGAAGAAACCGAGCGTCTGGATGCGCAGGGTAAGCGCGTTGACCGGCAGCAGGCCTTCGATGGCCGCCACATGAATGAAGGTGAAAACGATCAGCGACAGCCAGGCGAGCATGAACAGCGGCGCAGACTGATTGCCCCGCCGCCACAGGCTGAAGCCGATGGCCAGACCGAGCAGGCAGGTCAGCAGGGCCATCGAGTTGACGCCCAGCGCGAACAGCCAGTGCGGCTCGATAAACACCAACGCCAGCGCCAGTCCCCAATAGACAAGCAGTGCATTACTGACCCACAGCGGCCAGCCACCGTAACGCGGAATACGCAGGAAAGCCCGGATGAACAGGGTCGCGGCGAGGAAGCTCCACATGGCCGAGCCGGCGTAGATCAGGCCGCCCGGCAGCCCCAGGCCCGGCCACAGGTAGAGCGTGCCAAAACCGCTCAGGCTGAGTTCGTAGAGCACCACGCCGAACAGGTAGAGGTTGTACCAGATGTAGTCCGGCTGGCGGGTGAACAGGTACAGGCTCGCGTTATACAGAAGAATGGAGAGCATGGCGCCAAAGAACAGGGCCAGCAGAATGCTCTGCTCCAGCTCCTGCTGCACGCGGTCCCGGGCGCTGAGCAGCTGCATGGGCAATACCAGATTTTCCGTGCTCTGCACCTGCAAGTAGACCCAGCGCAGCTCCTGCGCCGGCAGCTGCAGCGGGAAGGTCGGCTGGCGCGCCGGCAGCGGCCACTGCGCCAGCGGCAAGTGGTCCCCCGCCACCATCGGCGCGCCCCATTGCCGACGCTGCGGGTCGTACAGGCGCAGCTCGACGCGGTCGAGCACCGGCCACTCCACCTCCAGCTGCCAGTCGTCCACCTGGCTGGCGTTGTACAGCGCCAAGCGCACCCACACTGGGCCGGTTTGGCGGCGCAGGTTCAGCGCCGAACCGCGCCCCCTCTGCCAACCTTGCGCCAGCGTAGCCTCGGCGAAGTCCAGAGGTTGCGCCGGGATCAGGTATTCGAGCTGCTCGACCAGGCGAACCGGAACCTGGCCATCGCGCAGTTCGAGAATGGTCGCTTGGCAGGTAGCGCTGGTCAGCAGGCAGAACAACAGGATCAGCAGGCGGACAGGCAAGAGGAATCCTCGGCGGGTGGGCCAGACAAGCATTGTCGCAAAGCCGCCACCCCGCAAGTCGAAGCCCAGCAAGTCCGCGACAGGAAGGCGTACGAGGCCTGTGCCAGGGCTTCTCCGTGACGGCGCAGCCATTCGGGGGGCGCAGTTTGCGCCAACACGGAAAAAGCTCCTAGGATGCCGGCTGCCATCACGACAGGGAGCGTCCGTGACCTACCGCCTATTGCCCATCCTGCTGCTGAGCTGCCTGCCACTGTCTGCCACTCAGGCTCAGGTGCAGGACTATGACGCGTTTCCCCTGCCCGATGATCCGCCATACATGACGCTCTACGTCAGCCTGGTCACCGTCCTGTTCACCTATGAGGCGCCGGACTTCACCAGCCAGAGCAGTACCAGCAGCCGCGAGGACAAGCTGATCCGCGCGGCAGGCGAAGACGCGGCCAGCTTCGTCGCCAGCCAGGGCGCCATCCGTGGCGTGGAGCTGGAGGCCGCGCTGCGCCTGCTGCGCGAACGCCCGGCCAGCCGCCACTACAGCGACCTGCAACTGGCCGAGGCGATCCTGCTGTACGCCTACCCGGCGCCGGCCGCGGAATAACCTGCGTTTTGCTTGATCTGTGCCAGCATCTGCGGCAATCGGTCCCTCTATAGTCGCCGCCAATTCCCCCGCCCCACGGCGTTTCGAGGAAAGGATCTCTGCCATGCGACTGATTGCCCTGCTACTGCTCGCCAGCCTGGCCGGCCTGGCCCAGGCCAACGAGGAAGCCCTGCTGCGCTTCACCCAGCTCAATGCCGACCCGGCCCTGCGCGAGCAGGCCTACGCCGCCGGTCAGGAGCGCATCCGCTTCTGTGGCAACTGCCATGGCGCCAACGGCAACAGCAAGCGCCCGCACATTCCCAACCTGGCACAGCAGAATCCGATCTACCTGTTCAATGCCTTCGAGAAATTCGCTAGCGGCGAGCGCACCGACTTCGTCATGTCCAAGCTGGCACCGACCCTGACCACCGAGGACCGGGTCAACATTGCCATCTACTTCGGCCAGCAGAAGGTGCTGCCGCACCCCGAGCCGGCGGACAGCGCGCTCGCCCAGCAGGGCGAAGTGAAGTTCAAGACCATCTGCGTGGCATGCCATGGCCAGCAGGCCGAAGGGCGCGAGAACACGCCGCGCCTGGCCGGCCAGCCGGCGGAATACCTGCGCAAGGCGCTGACGCGCTTCCGCGACAAGGACCCGAGCCGCGCCGGCTCGGTGATGATGTCGATCGCTGCCAACTTCAGCGATGCCGACATCGCCGGCCTGGCCGCCTACCTGCAGAACTTCCCGAGCGCGCCGGTCACGGCCGCCGCTCCCTGAACGGCCGGCGGCGAGCCGCCACCAGCAGCTACACTGACGGGAGAACACCTGTAGGGCCGGAGTAGCGCTGTATGCCAAGAGGCACGCGATTGACCCGTCGCCGGCTGGATGCCTGGCAACTGAAGATTGGCATGTATGTGTGCGAGGTGGACCGCCCCTGGCGGGAAACTCCATTCCTGTTCCAGGGCTTTCCGCTACTGACCGCCGAGGATATCCAGGCCGTTCAGGCCTGCTGCCAGTATGTGTTCATCGACGAGCTGCAACAGGTGCAGGTCAGCCCCGCCGGCACTCCCACGCCCAGCCACAGGCGCCAGCCGCTGTCACACGAACTGCAGCAGGCACGCCATCAGCAGCAGGCCAGCACGAGACTGATCGAACACGTTTTCGACCGCATCCTGCACGGTCACCAGATCGATATACCGGCCTGCCGGGCAGTGGTCCGCGACAACCTCGACAGCCTGCTGCGCAACGAGAGTGCCCTGCTCTGGCTGACACGCATCAAGTCGCAGGACGAGTACACCAGCCAGCACTGCATTGCCGTGTCGATCATGGCCATGGGCTTCGGCCAGCACCTCGGTCTGGCCAATGAAGCGCTGGAGCAGCTGGGCCTGTGCGGCCTGCTGCACGATGTCGGCAAGATCCGCGTCGACCCGCACATCCTCAACAAGCCGGACAAACTCACCCCTGAGGAGTTCGAACACATCCAGGGCCACGCCCGGCTGGGCCACGAGCTGCTCAAGCAGCATGCCGACCTCGCGGCCATCGTCAGCCAGACTGCCCACGGCCATCATGAGCGCCTCGACGGCACAGGCTATCCGCAGGGGCTGAATGAAGAGCAGATTCCCTATTTCACCCGCATCATCAGCGTCATCGACTGCTTCGATGCCATCACCAGCCAGCGCGTCTATGACCGCGCGCGCAGCGTCAAGGATGCCTTCAAGGTGCTGATGGACGAGCGCGACACGCAGTTCGACGCCGAGCTGGTCATGCGCTTTATCGAGTGGCTGGGCATCTTCCCGGTCGGCACCCTGGTCGAGCTGCACACCGGCGAGGTGGGTGTGGTGCTGGAGAAGAACCCCCGGTTGCAGCTGCGCCCCAAGGTGGTGGTACTGGTCGACCGCGATGGCCAGCGCTGCTCGCCACGCTTTCTCGACCTGGCCAGGATCTGCGTCGACGACCAGGGGCAACCCTATCGCATCACCGCCTGCCTGCCCGATGGCGCGCTCGGCCTGCAAATGGCCGACCCGCAGGTGCGCGCGCTGGTCGACAGCGCCCAGCTGGCCGAGCTGGATGACGAGGCAGAAGTGCCCGATCTGATTGCCCACTGGCAGCCCCGCAATCTCCCCGAATCGCCCTGAATACGCCCTTCGACAGCACAGGGCAGCTGCCGGCGCACCAGTGTGATGCGCACACCCCAAGCCTTCGCTTTTATCGAAAGACCCTATCGTTATTACGCATTTGTTTCTGAGCACTCCTCTCATTAGCCTCCAGATGTCCTCCTGCTGTCACTACGCACAGTGGTGGCGGGAGGACGCTCTGGCCCACCTGGCCTGGTTAGCGCCGTGCTGCGTGGTTTCCCCCTGCGGCACAGCAGCGCCTCCGACGTCACGGCAAGAAGGCGCCAGCCTCACCCGATGTAAACGCAGTTGTTCTATGCAGTCCGATACTTATAACAACGGAGATTGATAGATGGCTCGTACTCCCCTTCTGCGCCGGCTGCAGGCCCTAAGCCGCCTCGCCGCAGACACCCAAGACACCGACCTCGATCTGCAGCAGGCGATTGCCGCGCAGCACAGCCGCCGCACCGTGCTCAAGGGCATGGGGCTGGCCGGTATGGCAGCCGCCGGCGCCGGCCTGCCGGGCGTGGTCCAGGCCGCCCTCGGTAACGGTAACGGCACCACCAGCGTCGCCGTGATCGGTGGCGGCCTGGGCGGGCTGGCAGCCGCTTATGAACTGAAGAAGGTCGGCATCGATGCCGTGGTCTACGAGGCGGCAACGCGCCTGGGCGGCCGCTGCTTCAGCAATCGCAACACCTTCCCGGGGCAAATCGCCGAAAACGGCGGCGAGCTGATCGACACCTATCAGGTGGAGATTCTCAACCTGGCCGCCGAGCTGGGGCTGACCGTCGATGACCTGCAAGTCTACGACGAAGCCGTCGGCGGCGAAGATTTCTACTTTCTGCAGGGCCAGCGTTACAGCGTCGAAGAGGCCTACAACGATTTCAAGGCGATCCAGAAGCAGCTCAATACCGATGTGGCCAAGGCGCCCTTCCCAACCCTGTGGAACAGCTACACGGCCCGCGGTCAGGAACTGGATCGGATGACCATTACCCAGTGGATCAACCTCTATGTGCCGGGCGGCATCACCTCGCGCCTGGGCCGCCTGCTGGATATCGCCTACGAGATCGAATACGGCGCTGCCTGCAACGAACAGAGCGCCCTGAACCTGATCTACCTGCTGGGCTACTCCAAGCAGAACAGCCTGCAGATGTTCGGCGAATCCAACGAGCGCTTCCACATCCGCGGTGGCAACGATCAACTGGTCAGCGGCATGGCGGCCCGCCTGTCAGGCAGCCAGATCCAGCTTGGTCATGAGCTGACCCGCATCGCACTGAACCCCGACGGCAGCTACACACTGGACTTCAAGACGGCGGGCGGCCCCCTGCGAGTTGTCAGTCAGCATGTGGTGATGGCCATTCCGTTCACCATCCTGCGTAGCAGCGTGGACTTCTCCGGCGCCGGTTTCGATGCACTCAAGACCACCGCCATTCGCGAAATGCCGATGGGCAACAACAGCAAGTTCCAGCTGCAGTTCCGCAACCGCATCTGGCGTCAGCAGAACTGCAACGGGGCGACCTACAGCGACACCGGCTATCAGGATACCTGGGAAGTGACCCGGGCCCAGGCCGGCGCCGAGGGCATCATCAACAACTTCACCGGCGGCGCCACGGCCGTGGCGATGAACACCGCCTCGCTGGATACCAAGGCGGCGCAGTTCCTTGGGCAGTTCGAACGACTCATTCCGGGTATTACCAACGAGTGGAATGGCCGGGTAATTCTCAACTACTGGCCCGGCTACAAGTGGACCAAAGGGGCCTATGGCTATTACGCCCCAGGCAACTACACCCGCTTCGTCGGCTATGAGGGGGCGCGCCAGGGCAACTGCCACTTCTGCGGCGAACACACCTCGATCGAGTCGCAGGGCTACCTCAACGGCGCCGTGGAAACCGGCCAGCGTTGTGCCAAGGAGATCATTGCCGATCTGAAAGGCCAGTCTGCCGCCTGAACAGCCACGCCCAAGAACAGTAAAAGCCCGGTTTGACGGGCTTTTACTGGAGTCAGTGCGTCCAGCGTTGCAGCAGGGTCTGCAAGCGACCATCCGCACGGAGCTTTTCCAGTGCCTTGGCAAAGCGCTCGGCACGGTGCTTGTCACCCTTGGCGAAAGCCACGTAGCGCGGCATCTGCACCAGTGGCGTAGGCAGGATGCGCACCTCGGCATCGGCGCGCTGCTCGCGGACGAAATACAGCAACTGCTCGCGATCACCGACGATGATGTCGATGCGTCCGGCCAGCAGCATGGACACCAGCTGGCGCGGGTTGCTGGCGCTGCTGTCGCGGCGCAGATCGGCCTTGTCGAAGGCCGCCTCGTAGGCATAGCCGCGCACCTGGCCGATCACGTAGGGCGACAGATCGTCGAGGCTGTGCCAGTCCTGCAGCACCACCCGGGTGGAACTCATGAATACCGTGGAACCGCTGCGCAGCGGGCCGACCAGCTCGTACTGGGCCTGGCGCTCGGGCGTGCCGGCGAACTGGAAGGCCATGTCGACCTCGCCCCGTTCGAGCATCTGCTTGACTCGCGCCCAGGGATACAGGCGCAGGGTGTAGGGCTGGCCGGTTTCGTCGAGTACCGCGCGCACCAGTTCGACATCCAGACCACGCGGCGTGTCATCGTCCTGGCTGACGAAGCTGTAGGGGGCAAACTGCTCGTCGCCCACCACGCGCCATTCCTCGGCAGCCAGCGGTGCCGCCAGCAGTATCAGCGCGGCCACCCACAGTTCTTTCATGACGCCCTCCGCCAGCACACAACGCCTTATGCAGGGTAGCCAATCCCGGCAGAGTCTGCCCCGCCGGGCGCACCGGGTCAGACCTTGCGCACGAACTCGGACTTGAGCTTCATGGCGCCGATGCCGTCGATCTTGCAATCAATGTCGTGGTCGCCATCGCACAGGCGGATGTTCTTCACCTTGGTGCCGACCTTGACCACCAGCGAGCTGCCTTTGACCTTGAGGTCCTTGATCACGGTGATGGTGTCGCCATCCTGCAGCACGTTGCCGACCGAATCCTTGATCACCTTGTCGCCTTCCGCGGCGCTGTCGGCAGCGGCCGTGGCCGACCACTCATGGGCACACTCCGGGCAGACCAGCATGGCGCCGTCCTCGTAGGTGTATTCGGAGTTGCATTTCGGGCAGGGTGGCAGAGTGCTCACAGGCTTGACCTCAGGGTAAGGTTTGAAAGGCGCGCATTATATAGGGTTTCTGCCATAGCGCGCTGACCGGGCAGCGGGACGGGACAGCTCAGTACTGCGCCTTTATCACGCTGATGCCCTTGTTCAGCACCTCGTGCCAGGCCAGGCGCGTGCTCGCATCACACTGGCCGTCGTGCTCGCCGATGCTCTGCAGCAGGGCCTGCAGCCACAGGTCGTAGAGCTCCGGGCGGATATCAAGGGCGGCGCGGGAATGGCTGCAGCCAAGGGCGCGCAGCTTGGTATCGGGCATGCCGCGGGCGTGCATCACCAGGTTGAGGATGCCCTGGCGCAACAGCTGCTTCTGCGCCGGCATGTTGGTATGGGCGAACTTGTCGCGGATCTCCGGCGAACTGGCGAGGAAGTACTGGTAAAAACTGTCGAAGAAACCGCTGCTGGCACAGCAACGGCCATAACTCTGCATGACGAGATCGGCGGGACTCATGGGCGCTCCGGGGCGACTGAAAGGCGGCGGAGCCGCCCGAGGGGCGCGGAAAGTACCGGAACAGAGCGCCTGGGACAAGTCCGGCCAGAGCCCTGGCATTGGCAGACACCGCAGAGTCTGGCCCCGACGACTCAAGTATCCAGTCGCCGGCAGCCTATCCGCCGCTCAACGTTGCCAGTCACGCAGACCATAGCTCCGGAGAATCTGTTCAAGCTCGCCGCTGGCGCGTAACTGACGCATGCCACGACTGAACATCTGCGCGTACTCCGCGGCCCGCGGATGATTGGGCGAGATGGCCATGTAGGCGTATTTGGTCGTTTCACAGCCAGCCTCGCGCAGTGGCAGCTGCGACTGCTGGCGGAGCGTGTAGCGCACCAGGTTCTGCTCCTCGACAAAGGCATCCAGTCGCTGGCGCCGCAGCAGCTTGATCAGCCTGGCGGTAACCTGATCGCCGCTCAGGCGCTGCACCTGTCGCGGGTTGGCCTGGATGAAACCGTCGATCTCGCTGCCGTAGGCATAGTCCTGCACCACACCCAGTTGCCGGTCGGCCAGGCTGGCCGGGCCGGCATAGTCCCAAAGATCCTCACTGCGGGTGTAGAAACAGAAGCGATTGAACGACACTGGTAGGCCGGGAAAGATGAAATCCGGCGCCTCATCCTTGAAGGTCGAGGCGGTCGCGGTATAACGGCCCTCGCGCACATGACGCAGGGCGCGACTGTAGTTCTCGTTGTGCAGCCTCACGCTGATGCCGTGCGGGGCAAAGATGCGCCGGATGATCTCGACGGTGAAGCCTTCCTGCGCCGCACCCGCCTGACAGGTGAAAGGGCACCAGTAGTCCGGCGAAGCCAGAACGATTTCCTCGGCCTGCGCCAGATAGCTGCCAAGCAGTGCCAGCGCCATCCACCAGCGCCCAGTAATCGACGCTATGCAGCGGCGCGGGCTCGGCATCGGCTACTCGCCGCCGGCGACGGCGAAGTTGGGCAGGCTGCCCACCGGTCGGGCGAAGTCGAAGGGGATCGACTCCAGGGCCAGGCCAACATTGCGCTGGATGACGAAGTGCAGGTGCGGGCCGGTGCTGTTGCCGGTGTTGCCCGAGCGCGCCAGCGGGGTGCCGACGGCCACCTGCTGACCTTCCTGGACCATCACCGAACCGCGCATCAGGTGCAGGTACACACCCATGGTGCCGTCGTCATGGAGGATGCGTACGAAGTTGCCGGACGGGTTGTTGCCACGCCCGCTCTGGTGATTCTCGGTCTTGACCACCACCCCGCCGCGGGCGGCCACGATCGGCGTGCCCTCGGGCATGGCGATGTCCTGGGCATAGCGGCCCTTGGGGGTGAAGTGGCTGTACTTGCCGTTGGCGCCCTGGGTCAGCTTGAACGGCCCGCCGCGCCAGGGCAGCGGGTAGGCATAGCTGAGCGGCACCAGGCGCGGGTCACCCAGCACCGAACGCAGCTTGCTCTTGTAGCTCATCGGCTTACCCGGTTCGGCCGGTGCCAGGCTGACCAGACGGATTGAGCTGCGCGGTGGCAGTACCCAGTGAATCGGCTTATCCGGCGCACCGACGGCGTTCTGCACATTGTCCAGGCGCAGTTCGATCTGCACCGGGGCATAAAGATCGTTGCGCACCTTGAGGGTTTCGCCACCCTCGTGCTTGACCGTCTCCAGCTTCACCACCGTATCGAGGCGCTCGATCATGCGGTCACGGAAGACGAACACCTGGGCGCCCGCCACGGCCTTGTCGCTGTAGGTCACCACGCCGTTGGCGTCGACATACTTGTAGATGGTCAGCGCCATGCTCGGACTGGCCAGCAGCAGGGCGGCGAGGAGGACAGCAATACGCGGCAGCATAGGCGGACGATCAGGCTTCAGTGACGGACTGGGACAACAAGACTAGCAGCGCGCCAGCGGCGTTGCGACAGCCCGCGCCCCGGCCTGTGGCGGAGTCGCCATTGCAAGCCGGCGGTGCGCGATCAGGCACCGGGAACAAAATGCTTCTGCGCGCTGCCGCGGGCAATCAGGCGCGACAGGTAGTCGAGCTTCTGCGGGTCGCGGTCGACGAACTTGAAAGTGACCTGCAACCATTCGCTGTCAGGCTTGGGTTCCAGTGCCGCGACCGCATGCAGGTAGCCGTTGAGCCGTGCGGTCTCGGCGGCCTCCCCCTGCTCTAGGTCCAGCACCGCGCTTTCCAGCACCTGCGGCAGCGGCTCGCCACGTTTGACCACCAGCAGTGCCTCCTTGAGGCTCAACGCTTTGATCACGCAGTCCATGCTGCCACCGGGCAGGCGCAACTGGCCCTGGCCACGCCCACCGCTGGCAGCGCTGGGCGGTTTGGCCGACGCTGTGGGCTTGGCAAAGGCGCTGACGGCCGCAGCAGCGGCGGGTTTGGCCGCGGGCTTGACCACCTCGGCATTGCCGCCGGTCAGCGCCGACAGCGAGTCATTGGCGAAGGCACCGGTGCTGAGCATCTTCGGCGGCGCGCTGCTCATCAGGGCCTGCAGTTTACCGGCGCGGTGCAGGGCCTTCTTCACCTTGGTCACCAGCTGTTCGGTGGAAAACGGCTTGCCGATGTAGTCGGACACCCCGGCCTGAATGGCCTGCACAACGTTTTCCTTGTCGCCGCGGCTGGTGACCATGATGAACGGGGTGATCTTGTGCGCCTCCTCGGCACGGCACCAAGTGAGCAGTTCCAGGCCGGACAACTCGGGCATTTCCCAGTCGCACAGAATCAGATCGACAGCCTGCCGCCCCAGCAGCTGCTGGGCCTTGCGCCCGTTGATGGCTTCCTCGATCTGGATACCGGGAAAATTGTCGCGCAAACCTTTCTTCACTAGGTCGCGGATGAACGTCGCGTCATCCACCACCAGCACACTGACTTTGGCCATTGCCCGCTCCTCAGGGGAATGGCTTAAGCATAGTCGCCAACCGCCCCGCTGTGGCAAACCCAGGCCGCAGAAAGCACAACGCCCGGCAAACCGGGCGTTGTGGTGAGCGCAACAGGCTTATTGGGCCTCGTCGCCCTTCACTTCCTGCTCCATGCGCTTGAGGCCCATGTGCCGCACATCGGTACCGCGCACCAGATAGATCACCAGCTCGGCGATATTGCGCGCGTGGTCGCCGATACGCTCCAGCGAGCGCAGTACCCAGATCACGCTGAGCACGCGGCCAATCGAACGGGGGTCTTCCATCATGTAGGTGACCAGCTCGCGCAGGGCACTCTTGTACTCGCGGTCGACCTGCTTGTCGTACTGCGCGACGGACAGCGCCAGGTCGGCGTCGAAGCGGGCGAAGGCATCCAGCGCCTCCTGCACCATCTTGCGCACCTGCTCGCCGATGTGGCGAACCTCGACATAGCCACGCGGGGCCTCGCCGTCTTCGCACAGATCAAGGGCGCGCTTGGCGATCTTCGAGGCTTCGTCACCGATGCGCTCCAGGTCGATCACCGACTTGCTGATGCTGATGATCAGGCGCAGGTCGGAGGCGGCCGGCTGGCGACGGGCGAGAATGCGGATGCATTCCTCGTCGATGCTGCTTTCCATCTGGTTGATCTGATCGTCGATCAGACGCACCTGCTGGGCCAGGCCGGAGTCGGCCTCGATCAGCGCGGTGACGGCATCGTTGACCTGCTTCTCGACCAGGCCGCCCATGGCCAGCAGGTGGCTGCGCACCTCCTCCAGCTCGGCGTTGAACTGTTGGGAGATGTGCTGGGAGAGGTTGTCTTTATTGATCATCTGGGAATCCTGAGCCGGGTTGTTCTCCCCTCTCCCGCCGGAGAGGGGCGGGGCGGGCCGCGTTCGGATGAGGGAGTCGCTGCCCCTCACCCTAACCCTCTCCCACTGGGAGAGGGAACTGCTGTGCCTTAGCCGTAACGACCGGTGATGTAATCTTCAGTTTGTTTTTTCGCCGGGTTGGTAAACAGCGTATCGGTGTCACCGAACTCGATCAGCTTGCCCATGTACATGAACGCGGTGTAGTCGGAGACGCGCGCCGCCTGCTGCATGTTGTGGGTCACGATGACGATCGTGAACTTGGATTTCAGTTCGTAGATCAGCTCTTCGACCTTCAGCGTCGAGATCGGGTCCAGCGCCGAGCAGGGTTCGTCGAGCAGCAGCACTTCCGGCTGCACGGCGATGGTACGGGCAATCACCAGACGCTGCTGCTGACCACCGGACATGCCCAGGGCCGACTCGTCGAGACGGTCCTTGACCTCGTCCCACAGGGCCGCGCCACGCAGCGACTGTTCCACCGCTTCGTCGAGCACGCGCTTCTGGTTGATGCCCTGAATGCGCAGGCCGTAGGCGACGTTCTCGTAGATGCTCTTGGGGAACGGGTTGGGCTTCTGGAACACCATGCCGACGCGACGGCGCAGCTCGGCCACGTCCTCGCCCTTGCGGTAGATGTTCTGCCCGTCGAGGAGGATCTCGCCGTCCACGCGGCAGCCATCGACCAGATCGTTCATGCGGTTGAAGCAGCGCAGCAGGGTCGACTTGCCGCAGCCCGACGGGCCGATGAAGGCGGTCACGCGCTGCCGCGGAATGCTCATGCGCACGTCGTACAGGGCCTGCTTGTCGCCGTAGAACAGAGACAGGCCGGGCACGTCGAGGCAGGTGCTCTCGTTGGCCAGGTTGAGGTCCTGCTTGTCACGACCGAGGGCGGCCATGTTCATGCCGTGGCTGTGGGTTTCATGCTGCATGGGGAACTCCCTACGCTATCAATTCTGGGTTGCCGTGGCGGCAGTCGGCCGGCCGCGGCGTTCACGTCGAAATCAGTTTTCCAGCGCCTTGTACTTCTCGCGCAGGCGGTTACGAATGGCCACCGCGGCGAAGTTGAGCAAGGCAATCACCAGCACCAGCAGCAGCGCTGTAGCGAACACCAGCGGCCGCGCGGCCTCGACGTTCGGGCTCTGGAAGCCGACGTCGTAGATATGGAAGCCCAGGTGCATGATCTTCTGATCCAGGTGCACGAAGGGATAGTTGCCATCGACCGGCAGGGTCGGTGCCAGCTTGACCACGCCCACCAGCATCAGCGGCGCCACCTCACCCGCGGCACGCGCCACGGCGAGGATCAGGCCGGTCATCATGGCCGGGCTGGCCATCGGCAGCACCACCTTCCACAGGGTCTCGGCCTTGGTCGCACCGAGGGCCAGGGAGCCTTCACGCACGGCCCGCGGGATACGCGCCAGGCCTTCCTCGGTGGCGACGATCACCACCGGCACGGCGAGGATCGCCAGGGTCACCGAGGCCCAGAGCAGGCCCGGGGTGCCGAAGGTCGGCGCCGGCGCGGCTTCCGGGAAGAACAGGCGGTCGATGGAGCCACCGACCATATAGACGAAGAAGCCCAGACCGAACACGCCGTAGACGATGGCCGGTACGCCGGCCAGGTTGTTCACGGCGATGCGGATGATGCGGGTCATCGCGCCCTGCTTGGCATATTCGCGCAGGTACACCGCGGCCAGCACACCGAACGGAGTGACCAGGATGGCCATGATCAGGGTCATCATCACGGTGCCGAAGATGGCCGGGAAGATGCCGCCCTCGGTGTTGGCTTCGCGCGGCTCGTCGCTGAGGAACTCCCACAGCTTGGCGAAGTAGAAGCCGGTCTTGTCCAGCGGGCCCATGGCGTTGGGCTTGTAGGCATGCACCAGCTTGCCCAGGGTCAGGTTCACTTCGCGGCCATCGATAGCCTTGAAGGTGGCGCTGTCGCGGTCGAACTCGGCATTGAGAGCCACCAGCTCGGCTTCCAGGCCCTGGTAGCGGGCATTCAGCTCGGCGCGCTCGGCCGCCAGGTCGGCCTTGGCCTGATCGCTCAGCTGGCCATCCAGCTCCAGGCGGCGCTCCTGCAGACGCAGGCGCTCCAGGCCGTGGTTGATCGCGCCGATCTCGCCCTTGTGCAGCTTGTTCAGCTTGGCCTGCAGGCCGTCGACACGTTCGATGCGCTTTTGCAGCTCGGCCCAGGCGGCGTCGCCTTCGGCGACCACCTTGCCGGCTTCCTGCACGTTGACCAGGCGACCGTAGAAATTGCCCCACTCGCGGCGCTCCAGCACCACGATGTCTTCCGGGGTCTTGTGCTCACTGAGCCAGTCGCCGACCAGCCAGGTGAAATCGGCGCCGGTCAGGTCACGGTTGCCGACCTTGAACAGGTCGCGACGCATGAACTCGGGGGCATCCGCCGGAATCGGCAGGCCGGCACCGGCCAGACGCTCGCGGGTAACCTCTTCTTCCTGCACCAGCTCGCCGAGCAGCATTTGCACCGGCTGGCCCGGCACGCTGTAGCGCGCCTCGATCACATCGGACGGCCAGAAGTGGCCGAGGCCGCGCACGGCAATCACCGCCATCAGGCCGATGGTCATGATCACCGCAATGGCCACGGCGCCACCGCTCATCCAGATGCCCGGTTCGCCGCTCTTGTACCAGCTCTTGAAGGACTGCTTGCTCACGATTCTTTCCTCTTCATCCGCCGGTTACAGCGAGGCGTATTTCACGCGCAGGCGCTGACGGATCAGTTCGGCCAGGGTATTCATCACGAAGGTGAACGACAGCAACACCAGCGCCGACAGGAACAGCACCCGGTAGTGGGTACTGCCCAGCTCCGATTCCGGCATTTCCACCGCTACGTTGGCCGCTAGGGTGCGCATGCCCTCGAACAGGTTGGCCTCCATCAGCGGGGTGTTGCCGGTGGACATCAGCACGATCATGGTTTCGCCCACGGCGCGGCCCATGCCGATCATCAGCGCCGAGAAGATGCCCGGGCTGGCGGTCAGAATCACCACGCGGGTGAGGGTCTGCCACGGCGTGGCGCCCAGAGCCAGGGAACCGTAGGTGAGGCTCTTGGGCACGCTGAACACGGCGTCTTCGGCGATCGAGAAGATGTTCGGGATCACCGCGAAGCCCATGGCCAGACCGACGATCAGGGCGTTGCGCTGGTCGTAGGTGATGCCCAGGTCATTGCTGATCCACAGGCGCATGTCGCCGTTGAAGAAGGCCACTTCCAGGGTCGGGCTGATCGACAGGGCAAAGGCCGCCGTAGCCAGCACCACCGGAATCAGGATGGCCGCTTCCCAGCCGGCCGGTACCGACAGGCGGATGTTCTCGGGCAGGCGGCTCCAGATGAAGCCGGCCAGCAGGATGCCCAGCGGGGTGAGAATCAACAGGCTGAAGATGCCCGGCAGATGGTTCTCGACATAGGGCGCCAGGAACAGGCCGGCAAAGAAGCCGAGGATCACCGTCGGCAGCGCTTCCATCAGCTCGATCACCGGCTTGACCTTGCGGCGCATGGCCGGGGCCATGAAGTAGGCGGTGTAGATGGCCGCGGCAATGGCCAGCGGCGCGGCCAGCAGCATGGCGTAGAAGGCAGCCTTGAGGGTGCCGAACGTCAGCGGCGCCAGGCTCATCTTCGGCTCGAAGTCGGTGTTGGCGGCGGTGGACTGCCAGATGTACTCGGGCTTGTCGTAGGTCTCGTACCAGACCTTGCTCCACAGCGAGCTCCAGGAGATTTCCGGGTGCTTGTTGTCCAGGCGCTGCAGGTGGAACTCGCCCTTGTCATCCACGCTCAGCACGCGGTTGGCGCGCGGCGACAGGGCCAGGGCCTGGGCGCCACCCTGCAGCGGCTCGATCAGCAGGGTGCGTTCGGCGGTGCTGTGGAACACGCCCAGCTGGCCAGCCTGGTCGAGGGCCACGAAGCCCTTGCGGCGCTGTTCAGCCGAGACCTGCACGATCGGCGCATCGCCCTGCTGGAACTGGCGAATGTGCTTGAGCGCGAAGTTGTCGTCCTTGTCACGGACCATGAACCACTGGCCGATACCGCCCTTGGAGTCACCCACCATCAGCGAGATGCCGCCCAGCAGCAGGCTTGCGCTGGTGACCTCAACGTTGCCGTCTTCGCTTAGCTTGTAGCGACCCAGCAGCTGCTTGCTGCGCAGGTTGAACACATCCGCGGTGGCACGGCCGTTGATCACGTACAGCCACTGCTGACGTGGCTCGACGATGACCGCCTTGATCGGGTCGGCGATCTGCGGCAGGGCGATGCGCTCCTCGGTCAGAGTGGTCTCGCCGGTGAACATGTTGGACTCTTCGGTGACGTTGAGTACCAGCACTTCGCTGCCCACCGAGGCGCTCAGCAGCAGGCTTTCATCACCCGCGGCGACACCCACGTGCTCCAGGGCGCGCCCCTGCGGATCGAGGGTCAGCGGGCTGTTGCCGTAGGGGTAGTTGAGCACCGGCTCGACCAGTTTCTGGTCATTCGGGTAGCTGACCTTGGTACCGGCCTGCACCACCAGCGCCTGGCCGTTGGACAGACCGAGGACAAAGCGCTGGCTGCCCGGCTGGTCTTCGCCGATGGCGCTGATGCTCGCGCCGGTCGGCAGCGGCAACTGGAAGCGCTGGCGCTCGGCACCGTCGGCAACGCTGAAGAACACGGCCTGGCCCTGCTTGTCGAGGAACAGGCCGATCTCGTTCTGCTCCTCGACGGACAGCAGCAGCGGCTTGCCCAGCTCGGCGGCCCAGCTCGGGGTGTAGTCGGCCTTCTTGGTCAGCGAGGCGCCCTGAAACAGCGGCAGCACCACATAGGCCAGGTAGAAGAAGATCAGGGTAATGGCGGCCAGCACGGCCAGACCACCCACGCCCACGTACCAGCGGGTCAGGTGATCCTTGAAAGCTCGGATACGGCGCTTGCGCTGCAAGGCCGGCGTATTGAAATCAATGCGCGCGGGAGAGGTATTAGCGTTCATGTTTGCGGAGGCCAAATCTGTCATGCGCGCACCCTAACGATTATTTGTGACACAAAGATGACAATCATATTTCGCAACAAAGCCCGCTCGGCGGATCACGCCGGGCGGGCTTCACTTCCCTGTGCGGGCGCTGTTTGGCGCCCGTTACTCAGACCTTACAGGCCGAGGTCCTTGCGGGTTTTCTCAACAATCTTGGCCGGCAGCGGGATGTAACCATCCTTGGCCACGACCTGCTGACCCTGCTGGGACAGCACCATCTTCAGGAACTCGGCCTCCAGCGGAGCCAGCGGCTTGTTCGGCGCCTTGTTCACGTAGACGAAGAAGAAGCGCGCCAGCGGGAACTTGCCAGCCAGGGCGTTGACTTCGTTGGCCTCAAACGCTTCGCCGCCTTTCTTCGACAGCGGCACAGCCTTGACCGACGCAGTCTTGTAGCCGATGCCAGAGTAGCCGATACCGTTCAGCGACTGGCTGACCGACTGCACCACCGAGGCAGAACCCGGCTGCTCGTTGACGTTGCCACGGAAGTCGCCCTTGCACAGCGCGGTTTCCTTGAAGTAACCGTAGGTGCCGGACACCGAGTTACGACCGAACAGCTGGATCGGCTTGTCAGCCCACTCGCCGGTCAGACCCAGGTCGCCCCACTTCTGGATGTTGCTGCCACCGCACAGGCGGTTGCTGGAGAAAATGCCGTCAACCTGAGCCATGTCCAGGGACTTGATCGGGTTGTCCTTGTGCACGAACACCGCCAGGGCGTCCACGGCCACCGGTACGGCAGTCGGCTTGTAGCCATACTTGGCTTCGAAGGCCTGCAGCTCGACATCCTTCATCTCGCGGCTCATCGGGCCGAGGTTGGCGGTGCCTTCGGTCAGCGCGGGCGGCGCAGTGGAAGAACCGGCAGCCTGGATCTGGATGTTCACGCTTGGGTACTGCTTCTTGTATTCCTCGGCCCACAGAGTCATCAGGTTAGCCAGGGAATCGGAACCGATGCTCGACAGGTTGCCGGAAACACCCGCGCCCTTGGTATAGGACGGAATCGACGGATCAACACCAGCAACAGCGGAAGCTGCGCTAACACCAGCAGCGGCAAACGTCAGGGCCGCCATCAAACGCTTGAGTTTCATGCCTTGCTCCTAAGCAGGACGAGGGTGAGTGCTTATGGGGATAAGCGAATTCGGGGGCCAGTATCTTGAGGCCGCATGAACACTCTATGACCCAATTGTGACAATTCGATTAAAGCGGCCCACCAATAAAAAATGGCCCCGCGGGGCCATTTTCGGATCAGTGGCAGTCACGCCTGCGCGGGGCGGCGCCACAGGTAAAGACCAATGGCACAGCCCAGTGCGCTAAGGCCCAGTACATACCAGGCCGGGCCCATGGCGCTGTACTTGAGCAGACCGGCCACCACCATCGGCGTCAGCCCGCCGAAGATGGCGTAGGCCAGGTTGTAGGAGAACGACAGCCCGGAGAAACGCACCACCGCCGGGAACGCCTGCACCAGCACGAAAGGCACCGCGCCGATCACGCCGACGCACAGGCCGGTCAGCGCATACAGCGGGAACAGCCAGTCCGGATGCGCGCCGACACTGCTGTAGAGCAGCCAGCTGGAGCCGCCCAGGGCCAGGCTGCCAAGGGTGAAGACCTTGCCGGCGCCAAAGCGGTCGGCCAGCATGCCGGCCAGCACGCAGCCAATGCTCAGCGCCACAATGGCCAGGCTGTTGGCCCGGAGCGTATCGACCGGGGCAAAGCCAAAGGCCTTCTGCAGCACGGTGGGGGTCATCAGGATCATCACCACGATGCCGGCCGAGAGCAGCCAGGTCAGCAGCATGGACAACACCACTGCGCTGCGGTGATCACGCACCACCGCCTTGAGCGGCAGCTCGGCGGCCAGCGCCTGGCGCTGCTGCAGTTCGGCAAACACCGGCGTCTCGTGCAGCCACTGGCGCAGCCACACGGCGAAGAAACCGAACACACCACCCAGCACGAACGGCAGACGCCAGGCGTAATCCTTGACCTCTTCCGGGCTATAGACCGAGTTGATCAGCGTCGCCACCAGCGAGCCAAGCAGAATGCCGGCAGTCAGGCCGGAGGTGAGGGTGCCGCAGGCCAGACCGATGCGTTTGTGCGGCACATGCTCGGCGACGAACACCCAGGCCCCCGGCACTTCCCCGCCGATCGCCGCGCCCTGCAGGATGCGCATCAGCAGCAGCGCCAGCGGCGCCCAGATGCCGATCTGCGCATAGGTGGGCAGCAGGCCCATGATCAGCGTGGGCACCGCCATCAGGAAGATGCTCAGGGTGAACATGCGCTTGCGCCCGAGCAGGTCGCCGAAGTGCGCCATCACCACGCCGCCCAGCGGGCGGGCCAGGTAACCAGCGGCGAACAGGCCGAAAGTCTGCAACTGGCGAAGCCACTCGGGCATGTCCGCCGGGAAGAACAGCTCGCTGACCACGGCGGCGAAGAACACGAAGATGATGAAGTCGTAAAACTCCAGCGCGCCGCCGAGGGCGGACAGCGACAGGGTCTTGTAGTCGCTGCGGTTCAGCGGGCGATGCAGGTCGGCGGGAGCGGTGGTCACAGACATGGTGTGGCCTTCTTGTCAGGGGTGGACGGCACGCAGGGCACCGGGCGCGGCGAAGATAACAAACTCCGCCGGGCCGGCGCACCGCTCGCCACTCATCAAAGTGCCGCGAAACTGCCCGGTCGCGATTGTCCGACAGGACCTATATAATGCGCCGCGCCCTCTGCCACCGGCTTTGCGGCACTGCCATAACAATGACAACAGGGTCTGAGGCCCATCGGCATGATCGACGCATACGAGCAGGACGAACCTACCCCCCAAGGCGATCTGGCCATGCAGATCACCGCCCTGCCGCGCGAAACCAATGGGTTTGGCGATATCTACGGCGGCTGGCTGGTGTCGCAGATGGACCTCGCCGGCACCGCCGCGGCCAGCAAGATTGCCGGCGGCCGAGTTGCCACCGTGGCCATCGACCGCATGGCCTTCCTCGTGCCGGTCGCCGTCGGCGCCCAGCTGACCTTCTATACCCAGGCCCAGGAAATCGGCCGCAGCTCGGTGAAGATGCTGGTCGAGGTGTGGAGCGACGATCCACTGTCCAGCGAATGGCGCAAGGTCACCGAAGCGCTGTTCGTGTTCGTTGCCATCGACGGCAGCGGCCGCACCCGCCCCCTGCCGCCACGGCGCTGAAAACCCGACTAGGCTGCGACACTATGCCTCAGTCACGCTGCACAGCGGCCTGATCTGGAGCACTTGTCCGTCCGACTGAATCGGCGCAGCATGCGCCGCCTGTCCAATAGCAGGTCTTTTTCATGAGTCACGACAGCAAAACCGGCAGTCTCAGCCTGACCGTCGCCGCCCTCGGCGTGGTCTACGGCGATATCGGCACCAGCCCGCTGTACACCCTCAAGGAAGTCTTCGCCGGGCACTACGGCGTCAGCGTCGACCCGTCCGGCGTCTACGGCATTCTCTCGCTGATCTTCTGGTCACTGATCTGGGTGGTGGCGCTGAAATACGTACTGGTCATCCTGCGCGCCGACAACGAAGGCGAAGGCGGGGTCATGGCCCTGACCGCCCTGGCCCGCCGTGCCACCAGTGCCTACCCACGGCTGTCGCGCCTGCTGGTGCTGCTCGGTCTGGCCGGTACCGCGCTGTTCTACGGCGACAGCATGATCACCCCGGCGATTTCCGTGCTCTCCGCCGTCGAAGGCCTCGATGTGGCGTTGCCGGGAGTCGGCCACTGGGTAGTCCCGATCACCGTGATCCTGCTGATCGGCCTGTTCCTGATCCAGAAGCACGGCACCGCGCGCATCGGCATCTTGTTCGGACCGGTGATGGGCCTGTGGTTCACCACCCTCGGCGCCCTGGGCATCTACGGCATCATCCGTCACCCGGAAGTGCTGCACGCCCTCAACCCCTGGTGGGCCTATCAGTTCTTCCACAGCCACCCCGGCATCGGTATCACCATCCTCGCCGCCGTGGTACTGGCACTGACCGGTGCCGAAGCCCTGTATGCCGACATGGGCCACTTCGGCCGCAAACCCATTGCCCGCGCCTGGTTCAGCCTGGTGCTGCCGGGCCTGGTGCTCAACTATTTCGGTCAGGGCGCTCTGCTGCTCGACAACCCCGAAGCGGCCCGCAACCCCTTCTACCTGCTGGCCCCGGCCTGGGCGCTGATGCCGATGATCGCGCTGGCTACCCTGTCGACCATCATCGCCTCGCAGGCGGTGATTTCCGGCGCCTTTTCCCTGACCCGCCAGGCCATCCAGCTCGGCTACGTGCCGCGCATGCTGATCCAGCACACCTCTAGCGATGAGGAAGGGCAGATCTACGTCGGCGTGGTCAACTGGTCGCTGATGGTCGGGGTCATCCTGCTGGTACTGGGCTTCCAGAGTTCCGGCGCACTGGCCTCGGCCTATGGCGTGGCGGTGACCACCACCATGCTGATCGACACCCTGCTGGTCTCGGCGGTGGCCCTGCTGCTCTGGAAAAGCCCGCGCTGGGTGGCCATCCCGCTGCTGCTGTGCTTCTTCGTGGTCGACAGCCTGTTCTTTGCCGCCAACGTGCCGAAGATCGCCGAAGGCGGTGCCTTCCCGGTGGTCGCCGGCCTGGCGCTGTTCATCCTGATGACCACCTGGAAGCGCGGTCGCGAGCTGCTGATGGACCGCCTGGACGAAACAGCCCTGCCCCTGCCGGTGTTCGTCTCCAGCATCGCCATGCAACCGCCGCACCGGGTCAACGGCACCGCCGTGTTCCTCAATGCCCGCCCGGACTCGGTACCCCATGCCCTGCTGCACAACCTGCTGCACAACCAGGTGCTGCACAATCAGGTGGTGATGCTCACCGTACGCATCGCTGATCACCCGCACGTGCCGCGCAGCGAGCGCTTCGCGGTGGAAAGCTTCGGCACCGGCTTCTTCCGCATGACCCTGCACTTCGGCTACATGGATGCGCCCAACGTGCCGGCCGCGCTGGCGCAGAGCCCGTACGACTTCCTCGACTTCACGCCGATGCACACCACCTACTTCCTCAGCCGCGAAACCATCATCCCGAGCAAGCGCATCGGCATGATCCCGTGGCGCGAAAGCCTGTTCGCCTTCCTGCTGAAGAATGCCAACAGCACCATGCGCTACTTCCAGCTGCCGACCAACCGGGTGATCGAGCTCGGCACACAGGTCGAAATCTAGCAGGCCGTTGAAAAACGTTGGCGAGGCCGCCAGCGCAAGGCAAAAGCAGGCGAAAAAGCGCAGTTTACGAGTGGTAAATGAGCATTTTGAGCCTGTTTTTAACGCTGCGATGGCAACGCAGGTAGTTTTTCAACAGCCTGCTAAGACGCGCCCCGGCGCTGGCGTTTTAGCTGGCGCTGGGGTAAATCTGCGCGCCTCGTTCGCAGGAGGCGCCGCATGAGCCCGCAATCCCCCACCGTTGAAGCCATCCAACTCGACTCGCTGGCCGCCTGGCGCATCCGCCACGGCGATGCCGAGCTGCTGCTGGCGCAGCAGGGCGCGCAGATTCTCAGCTACCGCCGGGGCGCTCAGCCACCGCTGATCTGGCTCAGCGAGCAGGCCGCCTATCAGCGCGGGCAGAGCGTGCGCGGCGGAGTGCCGGTGTGCTGGCCGTGGTTTGGCGACCTGACGCGCAATCCACCGGCCGTGCAGGCCATGGCCAGTGGCGAGGCGCCCTTCCATGGCCTGGTGCGCACGCTGGACTGGCAGCTGGATACGGTGGAAACCCTCGATACGGGCGTGCGCGTCAGCCTGTCACTGCCAGCCGGCAGCGCCCTGCCCGGCTGGCACGGCGAGGTGCAGCCGCGCCTGCAGCTGACGCTGGGCGATGACCTGCTGATTGAGCTGCACAACCATAACCCCAGCGAGCAAACAGCAGCCATCAGCCAGGCCCTGCACAGCTACTTCGCCATCAGCGATATCCAGCAGGTGCAGCTGCACGGGCTGGACGGCTGCCGCTATATCGAGACGCTGGAAGACTGGGCCGAGCGCCGGCAGCAGGGCGACCTCGGTTTTACCGGCGAAACCGACCGCATCTACCTCGACGTGCCGGCTCGCCTGGAACTGCTCGACCACGGCTGGCAGCGCCGGCTGGTTCTGGAGGTCAGCGGCTCGCGTTCGGCCATCGTGTGGAACCCGTGGATCGACAAGGCGGGGCGCCTGTCGCAGTTCGCCGCGGACGCCTGGCAGCGCATGCTGTGCATCGAAACCGCCAACGTCTGGGATGACTGCCTGCAGCTGGCACCGGGCGAAAGCCACTGCCTGAGCCTGCGCCTGAGCAGTCAGGCACTCTAGAAAGGCCGTTAGAACCTGTTCAAAGGCTCGCGAGCTAGAGCCAGGCAAGGCGGAATTGGGCGAAGAAGCGCAGTTTACGAGTGGTAAATGAGCATTCTGAGCCCAATTTCAACACAGCCTGGCCGACGCGCAGCAGACTTTGCACAGGTTCTCAGAGGTCGGTGTCTTCGACCAAACGCACCTTCGTGGCCTTCAGGGTATAGGCGGCATCGGCAAGATCATTGCTGACCGCCTTGATCTTCAGCGGCCCCTCGACCCACAGCGGCGCGTAGATATCGTCGAGGCTGATGCCCTTGGCGTAGCGCACCAGCACGATCTGGTTCGGCGGTGGCGGCGGCACGTGGATGCAGGCGCCCGGGTAAGGCACCAGGAAAAACAGCGTGCTGCGGCCGTGGGCGTCATTTTCCAGCGGCACCGGGTAGCCGCCGAGGCGGATGCGCTGGCCATCGAGCTTGGCCACCGTCTTGTTGGAGTACATCACCGGCGGCAGGCTCTGCTCGCGCTGACGCAGGCCACCCTGACTGGAAAAACCGTCGGCGGTTTCCGGGCTGTCGTGGCTGATCTCCGGCATGGTTTCCAGCGCGCGCTGATCCTCGGGCGGCATCAGATCGAGCCAGTCGGTTTCCGCCAGCTCGGCCTGAGCCAGCAGCGGCAGCAGCAACAGGGACAGCAGCAGTCGGCGCATGGGGCTTTTCCTTTGGCGGTGGAACCGGCGGCGAACCGCCGGTGCAGATCAACCCTGAATCAGGGCCTCGACCTCGGCAATACGCGCCTTGAGCGTTGCCATGTCCTTGCAGCGCAGAGTGGCATGACCGACCTTTCGCCCGGCCTTGAAGGCCTTGCCGTAGTGGTGCAGGTGGCAGTCCGCAATCGCCGTCACCTTCTCCACCGCCGGCACTTCGCCGAGGAAGTTGAGCATGGCGCTTTCACCGACCTTGGCGGTCGAGCCCAGCGGCAGACCGGCGACGGCGCGCAGGTGGTTCTCGAACTGGCTGCACTCGGCGCCTTCGATGGTCCAGTGCCCGGAGTTGTGCACGCGCGGGGCGATCTCGTTGGCCTTCAGACCACCGTCGACCTCGAAGAACTCGAAGGCCAGCACGCCAACGTAGTCGAGCTGCTTGAGCACGCGGCCGACATAGTCCTCGGCAAGCGCCTGCAGCGGATGTTCGGTACTGGCGATGGACAGGGCCAGCACGCCGCTGTCGTGGCGGTTGTGTACCAGCGGGTAGAAGCGGGTCTCGCCGTCGCGGGCACGCACGGCCACCAGCGAGACTTCGCCGGTGAAGGGCACGAAGCCTTCGAGGATGCACGGCACGCTGCCCAGCTCGGCAAAGGCGCCGACCACATCTTCGGGCTTGCGCAGGACCTTCTGGCCCTTGCCGTCGTAACCCAGGGTACGGGTCTTCATCACGGCCGGCAGGCCGATGGCGGCCACAGCGGCGTCGAGATCGGCCTGCGACTGGATATCGGCAAAGTCCGGAGTCGGGATGCCGAGGTCCTTGAACATCGACTTCTCGAACCAGCGGTCACGGGCGATGCGCAGCGCCTCGGCGCTCGGATACACCGGTACGAACTGGGAGAGGAAAGCCACGGTCTCGGCCGGCACGCTTTCGAACTCGAAGGTCACCAGATCGACATCATCGGCCAGGCGGCGCAGGTGCTCGTGGTCGTTGTAGTCACCGCGCAGGTGCTCGCCCAGCGCCTGGGAGCAGGCATCCGGCGCCGGATCGAGGAAGGCGAAACTCATGCCCAGCGGCGTACCCGCCAGGGCCAGCATGCGGCCCAGCTGGCCGCCACCGATGACACCGATCTTCATAGTTCAGGCCCCTGTCAGGAACGCGGATCCGGGTTTTCCAGCACCGTTTCGGTCTGCTCGGTGCGGAACTGCTTGAGCGCGGCATGGAACTGCGGGTGCTGGTGGCCGAGGATGCTGGCGGCCAGCAGAGCGGCGTTGATCGCGCCGGCCTTGCCGATGGCCAGGGTGGCGACCGGAATGCCGGCCGGCATCTGCACTATGGACAGCAGCGAATCGACACCCGAGAGCACGGCCGACTGCACCGGCACGCCGAGCACCGGCAGATGGGTCTTGGCCGCGCACATGCCCGGCAGGTGGGCGGCACCGCCGGCACCGGCGATGATCACCTGGATGCCACGGTCTTCGGCCTCTTCGGCATACTGGAACAGCAGGTCCGGGGTGCGGTGGGCGGAAACCACCTTCACTTCATTGGGGATGCCCAGCTTGTCCAGCATCTCGACGGTGTGACAGAGGGTGCTCCAGTCGGATTTGGAACCCATGATCACGCCTACCAGTGCGCTCATCGTCTTGCCTCTTGCTCGGGCGCCGGAGTGGCGCGACAAAAACCAACAAGCCACGCAGAGGGCGTGGCTTGTCATGTTCGGTTCCGGCACAGCGGGCGGGCTGGCCTGGAGGCGGCGCAGTATACCGGAAAGGCACCAATGTCGCCCCCCCGGGATGACCGTTCGTCCTGAGGCCCGACCGCCTCAGGATTCGCTGCCGGCCGCCGCCACCTGCAGACTATGGCGCAGCTCGCCGAGGTTATCCTCCTCATCGTCGGCCAGGCGCGCAATCAGGTCTTCCAGCTGGGTGAACAGGCTGGCCATCACTGTCACCAGCCGCGGATCGAACTGCTTGCCGGACTGTTCGAGGATGTAGGCCTGGGTTGCCTCGGCATTCCACGCATTCTTGTAGGGGCGCGGCGAGCGCAGCGCGTCGTAGACATCGCTGAGCGCGACAATCCTCGCCGCCAGAGGAATATCCTCGCCCTTGAGGCCCTGCGGGTAGCCGGAGCCATCCCAGCGTTCATGGTGATTCAGGGCAATCTCGGCGGCCAGATCGGTCAATGGCGAGCGCTGCTCGTCGAAGAGAATCTCGTAACCGATGCGCGCATGGTGGTTCATGATCTCGCGCTCGGCGGGAGTAAAGGGACCGGGCTTGCCGAGGATGGCATCGGGGATGCCGATCTTGCCGACATCGTGCATGGGCGCGGCCAGGCGGATGCGCTCGACGAACTCCGGCTCCAGGCCCAGGGCACCGGCTATCAGCGCAGCCGACTCGCCCATGCGCAGGATGTGATTGCCGGTTTCGTTGTCCTTGTAGCAGGCCGCCCGGCCCAGGCTGCGAATCACCGCCTGGAAGCTTTCGCGCAACTGCGCGGTACGCCGAGTCACCCGCGCCTCCAGCTGGTCGCGTTCATGCTGCAGGGTCTGGCTGGCCAGGCTCAACTGCAGGTTGTTGCGCACCCGCAGGAGCAGTTCGGGCAGGTCCAGCGGCTTGCAGATGTAGTCGTTGGCGCCCAGCTCCAAGCCACGGCGACGATCCTCCACGCCACTCAGGGCGGTGACGATGATCACCGGCGCGGCGTTGCGGTCACGCCCGGCCAGTTGCTGGAGGATGTCGAAACCATTGGGCGCCGGCATGTCCAGATCGAGCAGGAGCAGGTCCCAGTGATTGCGCTGCAGCCACTCCAGGCCTTCGCCCGAGTTGCTGAACGCATGCACCTCCCGCAGACCGAAGGCCTTGAGGCTGGACTCCAGCAGGCGCAGGTTGGGCGCCATGTCGTCTATCACCACCACCGTGGCAAACCGCAGAGCATCAGACAGCATCATTATTCACCTCGTGCAGCAGGGCACTGACCAGCCCGCGCAGTTCATCCAGGTCCAGCGGTTTGGCCAGAAAGCCCTGGCAATCCAGACTGAGCAATTTCGCCGTATCGGCGGCGGCACTGAGCACCACCACCGGCAGATCATGGGTCTGTGGCGCCGCCCGCAACTGGCTGAGCACCTGCTCGCCGTTCAGGCCCGGCAGGTGATAGTCGAGCAGCAGCAGGGCCGGCGGCGAGGCCAGCAGGCGCTCGACGGCCACCCGCCCATCGCTGACCACTTCGATATCGGCCAGATCCTCGAGGGCCTTGCGCACCACGAACTGGCTGGCCGGGTTGTCCTCGACATAGAACACCCGCGGCCGTGCGCCCGCTGCCACAGCGGGGGCCAGAGCCGCCACAGCCCCGGCCAGTGGCAGTTCGATCCAGAAGCTGCTGCCAATGCCGGGCTCGCTGTGCAGGCCCATGCGCCCATTCATCAAGGTGGCGAACTGCTGACACAGCGCCAACCCCAGACCGGTGCCCTGAATCGCCGTGTTCTGCCGGCCAACCCGCTCGAACGGCTCGAAGACCTGATCCTGCAGTTCCAGGCTGATGCCCAGGCCGGTGTCCTCGACCAGCAGCCGCACATGCCCGGCCGCCACCTGGTAGCTCAGGGTGATCTGCCCCGCCGGCTGGTTGTACTTGATGGCATTGGACAGCAGGTTGAGCATCACCTGACGCAGGCGGCGCGGATCGGCGATAACCTGCAGGGCGGTATCGGGCAGGTCCAGATTGAGGGTCAGACCCTGCTTGTCCACCTCGACCCGGACCAGCTCGGCGCACTCGTTGAGCAGGTTGTGCACCGTCACCGGCCCCAGCTCCACCCTGGCCTTGTCGGCCTGGACGCTGGACCACTCGAGAATATCGCCAACCAGCTGGTTGAGGTGTTCGCTGGCGGTGAGAATCTCGTCCAGGTAATCCGGACCTTCCTCGCCAACGACCGGCCGCTCCATGCGCATCAGCTGGGCAAAGCCCTGGATGGCATTGAGCGGCGTGCGCAGCTCATGACTGATGCTGGAGATGAAGCGCGACTTGGCCCGACTGGCCGCCTGCGCCTCGACAATGGCCTGGCGCAGGTCCTCTTCAACCTTCTTCAGCTTGTCGATATCGACATGGGTACCGGCCAGCAGCACGGCCAGGCCAGACTGCGGATCACGCTCCATGACCCGGCCACGGCTAAGCAGCCAGTGGTAATGGCCCTCGGCATCGGCAAAGCGAAACTCGCTGGAGTACTGCTGATCGCGGCCATCCTGGGCGCGGCGCTGGGCCAGCTGAACCCGTTCACGGTCATCGGGGTGCACGCGCCGGTAGAAGTCCTCGAAGCTGATCTGCTCACCCGGCAGCCCGAAGCGCGTCGTAAAACGGCCGCGCAGGCTCAGTTGGCCAGAGCGGAAGTCACCTTCCCACAGGCTCTCGGTAACGCTTTCGAGGATCATCTCCAGACGGCTCTGGATCGCATTGCGCTGCACCTCGCTGCGCTCCAGCTGCCCGCCCACTTCGAGAGCATGGCCGGCCATGTCATCCAGTTCGCGGATCTGCGCCTGCACCCGCTGCGGACGCCAGTTGCCCTGGCCGATCTCGGCCATCATGGTGGAAATCCCGGTGATCGGCCCGCGCAACTGGCGACTGAGCTGCAGCGCGCGCACCCACATGAAGCTGAAGAACAGCACATAGAACAGCACCAGGCCGGCAATCAGCAGGTAGCCGATCTGCTTGTAGCGCCCGGCCAGCAGGTTGGTCTGGGCGAACACATCGGCCTCGGCCACCACGGTCAGCAGGTGCCAGTCGGTCTGGGCAATGGTCGACCAGGCCACCAAGTGCGGCTTGCCGCCGAGCACCACGCGTTCGATACCGCTGGCCTTGCTCGCCACGGCCCTGGCCAGGCTGATGGTCTCGGCACGCTTGGCCAGATTGAAGTCCTCGGGCTTGAACAGCTCGCGGCGGATGGCTTCGTCATAGGAGTGCTCGGTCAGCTCGCGCAGGCCGAAGTCGTCCTCGCCGACTTTGGGCAGGGCCATGATGTTGAGATCCTTGCTCACCAGCATCGCGTAGCCGTTCCACGGCACGGAAAGCTGGCCGATCTCCTTGAGAATGCCGCCGACGGTGATGTCGATGCCCACCACGCCTTCGAGGAACGTCTCGCGATAGACCGGCGCAATGGCCGACATCATCCAGCCCTGTCCGGCCGGATCGAGGTAGACGTCGGTCCACACCACCTCGCGCGAGGGGTTGTGCTCGGCATCGGCCAGGTAATAGAAGTTGTAGTCGGGGATGTCCATATCGTGCGGGTACTGGTCCGGGGTGAGGAACCAGGGGTAGATATGGTTGAGGCTGTCCCAGCTGTTGAAGTACAGCGCCGCCACCAGCGGATGTTGATCCTTGATCTCCTTCATCAGCGGTTCCAGCGGCGCCAGACGGGCAATCTTGCCCAGGTCCTGTTTCTCCGGCGGCGTGACATTGGCGTAGAACACCGCCGCGCCGCCCTCATCGCGCGGGGTGTAGCGCACTCCATCGGCGCTCAGGGCGAGGTTGCCGGGCACCTCCGTGGCCGGCTTGGCCAGCGCCTGCACGGTCAGGTTGCGGTACAGGTTGGTCAGAGCGTCGACCTTGGCCAGTTGCTCGTCGACGATGCGCGACTCCAGCGCTGCCGAAGCCTGCAAGTCAGCCAGGGCGGTTTCGCGCAGGTGTTCGATCTGGGCATCGCGGATCGAGCTGTTGGTCAGCAAATAGACGGCAATCAGTACCGTCTCCACCAGCAGCAAGGGGATCAGGGCGCTCTGCGCGAAGACTCGCCAGATCCACTGGCGAAGGCTGATGAGGGATTGCTTGGGCACGACGACTCCTGAACCCTGGACCACGGTGACGGAAAAATGATGTCAAAATAATATCACTGACCGGCACGTCAGGTAATAAGCACTCTCAACCAGCGTAGACTAAAGCGCCGGCGCCCCCAGGCCCGCTTCCAGCTTGCGCCAGAGCAGGCGCACCGACGCCTTGCGCACCAGCGCGCAGCGATACAGGCGAATCTCCAGCGGCAGCTGCCAGCGCTCGTCACCACAGACCACCAGCTCGCCACGGGCCAGCTCGGCGGTCACCGACAGGCGCGGCACCCAGGCCACGCCCAGGCCCTGCAGGGCCATGCTTTTCAGGCTGTCGGCCATGGCCGTTTCATACACGGTGGTCGAGCGTAGCCCGCGCTGGCGCAGCAGGCTATTAACCGAACGTCCAAGAAACGCCCCGGCGCTGTAGGCCAGCAGCGGCACGCTCTGCCCACTGTCGAGGTCGAACAGCGGCGCCCCCTCGTCCGTCACCGCGCACACCGGCAGCATTGAGGTCACGCCCAGGTGCAGCGACGGAAAGATCTCCGCCGTCAGTTGCAGCGCCGCATCCGGATCGTAGTAGGCGAGAATCAAGTCGCAGCTGCCTTCGCGCAGCGAGTGCACCGCCTCGCCGACGTTGGTCGCCACCAGCCGGGTATTGAGCGGCAGGCCCTCGCGGCGCAGGCGGGCAATCCATTCGGGAAAGAAACCCAGGGTCAGCGAATGCGCGGCGGCAATCTGCAGCACCTCGCCCTGCTGGCCTTCGAGGTTGTGCAGGTGACGCACCACCTCGCCCAGTTGCTCGCTGAGGTTGCGCGCGGTGACCAGGAATAGCTGCCCGGCCTCGGTCAGTTCCACAGGCGTGTGACTGCGGTCGACCAGGGTCAGGCCGAGGACCGATTCCAGGCTGCGGATGCGCCGGCTGAAGGCCGGCTGGGTGACGTGCCGCTTCTGCGCCGCCTGGGAAAAGCTGCGGGTGGCGGCCAGGGTGACGAAGTCCTCCAGCCATTTGGTTTCCAGGTTCATCAATCCTCCTTTGCCCTTACCCCAACCCTCTCGCAGGGAGAGGGGGTTATCCATGCAGCCATGCCTACACCCGAGCGCCCACACAATGCCACTCCCTCGGCCCTTGGAGAGAGGGCTGGGGTGAGGGGCCAGGCATCCATATATCGTTCAGAATTATGCACGCGCGACATGAATACCGAGTCACGGCGACATTATGCCGATCATGCATACCCCAGCAAGCAACGGCATTGGCCTTATCCCGACTCAAGCCCCTACTCTACGGCACATCGCGGCTACAGCCGTATTCCACAGAGTTAACCTCATCATGTCCGCTGCTGCATCCTTCCGTATCGAAAAAGATCTGCTTGGCAAACTGGAAGTCCCTGCCGAGGCCTATTACGGCATTCAGACCCTGCGTGCTGTGCAGAATTTTCGACTGTCTGGTGTACCGCTGTCGCACTACCCGAAACTGGTGATCGCTCTGGCCATGGTCAAGCAGGCCGCCGCCGACGCCAACCGCGAGCTGGGCCACCTGTCCGCCGCCAAGCACACCGCGATCAGCACCGCCTGTGCCCGCATCATCCAGGGCGAGTTCCACGAGCAGTTCGTGGTGGACATGATCCAGGGCGGCGCCGGCACCTCGACCAACATGAACGCCAACGAAGTCATTGCGAACATTGCGCTCGAAGCCATGGGCCATGAGAAGGGCGAGTACCAGTACCTGCACCCGAACAACGACGTGAACATGGCGCAGTCGACCAACGACGCCTACCCCACCGCCATCCGCGTCGGCCTGCTGCTCGGCCATGACTTCCTGCTCACCGCGCTGGACAAGCTGATCCAGTCGTTCGCCGCCAAGGGCCTGGAATTCGGTCATGTGCTGAAGATGGGCCGCACCCAGCTGCAGGACGCCGTGCCGATGACCCTCGGCCAGGAATTCCGCGCCTTCGCCACCACCCTCGGCGAAGACCTGCAGCACCTCAAGCGCATGGCCCCGCAGCTGCTGACCGAAGTGAACCTGGGCGGTACCGCGATCGGCACCGGCATCAACGCCGACCCGGCCTACCAGAAGCTGGCGGTCGAGCGCCTGGCGATCATCAGCGGTCATCCGGTAGTACAGGCCGCCGACCTGATCGAAGCCACCTCGGACATGGGCGCCTTCGTGCTGTTCTCCGGCATGCTCAAGCGCACCGCGGTCAAGCTGTCGAAGATCTGCAACGACCTGCGCCTGCTCTCCAGCGGCCCGCGCACCGGGATCAACGAGATCAACCTGCCGGCACGCCAGCCGGGCAGCTCGATCATGCCGGGCAAGGTCAATCCGGTGATTCCGGAAGCGGTCAATCAGGTGGCCTTCGAAGTGATCGGCAACGACCTGGCCCTGACCATCGCCGCCGAAGGTGGCCAGCTGCAGCTGAACGTGATGGAGCCGCTGATCGCCTACAAGATCCTTGACTCGATCCGCCTGCTGACCCGCTCCATGGACATGCTGCGCGAGCTGTGCATCGACGGCATCACCGCCAACGAAGCCCATTGCCGCCAGCTGATGGAAAACTCCATTGGCCTGATCACCGCGCTTAACCCCTACATCGGCTACGAGAACGCCACCCGCATCGCCAAGGTGGCGCTGGATACCGGGCGCGGCGTGCTGGAGCTGGTACGCGAGGAGAAGCTGCTGGACGACGCCACCCTGGCCGACATCCTGCGCCCGGAAAACATGATCGCGCCGCGCCTGGTGCCGCTGAAGGGCTAAGCCATGAGCAGCACGCCGCGCCCGCCGGTCAAAGCCCTGCCGCCACTGCGGCGGGCCTGGCCGGCCCCGGTCAGAACCCGTTACGACGGCCCGTGCGAGCCCCTGCCCCGCAGCGGCCAGACACCGGTCAAACCCGCCTGAGGCGGGCTCACAGACTCACCAGCCTGAGGGGTCTCCACCCTCATCTTCACGGGATGCGCCCCAACGCATCCCGTTTTTTTTGCGCCCGCGTAACCCGGATGCCTGCATCCCGGATCAGATCCTGGCTACAGCCGCCAGGCCCGGCGCAGCGCGGTCAGCGCCTCGGCGATCCGCGCCTCGGGCACCGCGGCAAAGCCCAGTACCAACCCGGCGCGCTCGTCTTCGGGGATGGCGCTGTCCGGTAGCCAGTAGCCGCTCAGGGCATTGATCTCCACTCCGACTGCCGCCGCCTGGGCAATCAGCTCGCGCTCGCGGGCCAGGCTGTCGACCGCCACGCTCAGGTGCAGGCCCGCCTCCACCACCGGCAGCGCGGCGCAGCCCGGCACCTGCGGCCAGCCCTGCAGCAGCGCATCACGCCGGGAACGGGCGGCACCGCGCATGCGCCGCACATGGCGCTGGAAATGCCCGGCGGCGATGAATTCGGCCATCACCGCCTGACTGCCGGCTTCCGAATGACGTATGTCCAGCGCGCGGCGCTGGGCAAAGGGCTCGACCAGGGCCTGCGGCAGCACCAGATAGCCCAGACGCAGGCCGGGAAAGGCGATCTTGCAGAAGGTGCCGACATAGAGCACCCGCCCCTGCCGGTCGAGGGAGGCCAGCGGCGCCAAAGGGACGCCGCGGTAGCGGTACTCGCCGTCGTAGTCGTCCTCGATCACCCAGGCGTCGTGGCGCTCGGCCCAGGCCAGCAGCTCCAGACGCCGCGCCAGCGACAGGGTGACGCCCGTGGGGTACTGGTGCGAGGGCGTGACATAGGCCAGCCGGCAGGCGCCTAGGCGCTCCAGCGCGGCGATATCCAGCCCCTCGCCGTCCACCGGCACGCCGCACAGCCGGCCACCGGCCACGGCAAAGGCATGCCCGGCGGCGCGGTAGCCGGGGTTCTCGATCGCCACCCGCTCGCCCGGCTGCACTAGCAACTGGGCACACAGGCTGATGGCCTGCTGCGAGCCACAGGTGATCAGCACCTGCTCGGGTTCGCAGGCCAGCCCCCGGCTGCTGCGCAGGTAGGCCGCCACCAGCTCGCGCAGGCGCCGGTCCCCGGCCGGGTCGCCATAGCCCAGCGCCTCGGCCGGCGGGCGACGCCAGAAGCGCGCCATCAGCCGCGCCCAGGTCTCGAAGGGAAACAGGTCGAAGGCCGGCACGCCGACACGGAAGGCCCGCGGCGGCCCCTGCGGCCGGGGATTGAGGCGGTGCTCGGCAAGCAACTGCAGCGCCGGCCCCGGCGGCGGGCCGGGCAGAGCGGCCGGCGCCGCCACGGCAGCTGCCGCTGCCGGCTGACGCAGATCGGCCACAAAGGTACCGGCACCCACCCGCCCCTCGATATAACCCTCGGCGTAGAGCTGGTCGAAGGCGCGCGTCACGGTATTGCGGGAAATACCCAGCAGGTCCGCGAGATCACGGCTGGCCGGCAGGCGCGTGCGTCCGGCCAGACGACCGTCGAGGATGCGCTCGCGCAGGGCCAGGTACAGCTGGCGCGACAGCCCGGCAGTGGGGTCGAGGCGGATGCCGGACAGGTCGACCGGCAGTGGCGGCGTCTCGCGCATTAATTGGCACCTTTAAACTGGCTGGAAGTGGATCTTATAACAGACCAATCCAGCGCCTAGCATGGGGCCATTCCCAGCGAGGTAAACGCCATGTACCGCCCCACCGCCTTCCGGCAGGATGACCTGACCACCCTGCACGCCCAGATCGACAGCACTGGCCTGGCGCTGCTCACCAGCAATGGCCCGGCCGGGCTGCAGGCCACCCATCTGCCGCTGCTGCTGGCGGCGGATGAAGGTGAGTTCGGCACCCTCTACGGCCACTTCGCCCGCGCCAACCCGCACTGGCAGGACCTTACCGGGCAAGAGGCGCTGACGGTATTCAGCGGCCCTGATGCCTATGTGCATCCCGGTTGGTATCCCGGCAAGGCCGAGCATGGGCAGGTGGTGCCGACCTGGAACTACATCGCCGTGCATGCCTGGGGGCAGGTCGAAGTCTTCGACGATGCCGACCGTTTACGTCTACTGCTCGAACGCCTGACCGCCCGCCATGAAGCCGGCCGGCCCCGGCCCTGGGCGCTGGACGACGCGCCATCCGAATACCTGGAGCGCATGCTGCGCGCCATCGTCGGCTTCGCCCTGCCGATCCGCCGCCTCGAAGGCCAGTGGAAGCTCTCGCAGAACCGCCAGGCCGCCGACCGCGCCGGCGTGCGCGAGGGCCTGGCCGCCTCCGACAACCCGCGCGACCGTGAACTGGCCGCGCGGATGACACCCTGAAAACCCGCAAGGAGCACTCGATGAACACTCTGCAAATCCGCCCCATTACGGCTGACGACCACGCCGCCTGGCTGCCGCTGTGGCAGGGCTACCAGCGCTTCTACCAGGCCGAAATCCCGGCCGAGACCAGCGCCCTGACCTGGCAACGCTTTCTCGACCCGGCCGAGCCCATGCACGCGGCTCTAGCGTGGCGCGACGGCGTGGCCGTCGGCCTGGTGCACTTCATCTATCACCGCAGCTGCTGGACCCCGGGCGACTACTGCTACCTGCAGGACCTGTTCGTCGCCGAAGGCATTCGCGGCGGCGGCATCGGCCGCGCGCTGATCGAGCATGTCTATGCCGAGGCCGCCCGGGCCGGCGCCAGCCGCGTGCACTGGCTGACCCAGGAGACCAACTACCAGGGGCGCATGCTGTACGACCGCATAGCCGACCGCTCCGGCTTTATCCAGTACCGGAAAATCCTGTGAGTGCCGATCTGAGCCGATGGCAGGCGCGGCCCTTTCCACCGCACGAGGCGCTGGTGGGCCGCTTCGTGCGCCTGGAGCCGCTGGACGCCGCGTGCCACAGCGACGACCTGTGGCGGGAACTGCAGGGGCCGGACCCGGCGCTGTGGGATTACCTGCCCTACGGCCCCTTCGCCACACGCGCGGCCTTCGACACCTGGCTGGCCGGCAATACCACCAGCCTCGATCCGCAGTTCTATACGGTGATCGACCAGGGCAACCTGCGCGCCCTCGGCCTGCTCGCCTACCTGCGCGTCACGCCCAAGGACGGCTGCATCGAGATCGGCCATATTGCCTTCGGCGCCGCCCTGCAGCACACGCCGGGCGCCAGCGAGGCGGTATTCCTGCTGGCCCGCCAGGCCTTCGACGGGCTCGGCTACCGCCGCCTGGAGTGGAAGTGCAATGCGCGCAACGCCCGCTCGCGGCGCGCCGCCGAGCGTTTCGGCTTCGTTTATGAAGGGCTGTTCCGCCAGCACATGATCGTCAAGGGCGAGAACCGTGACACCGCCTGGTACTCCCTGATCGACGGCGAATGGCCGGCCTGCCGCGCGGCCTTCGAGCACTGGCTGGCGGCGGACAACTTCGATGCCGCCGGGAAACAGATACAGCGGCTGGCGGCGCTGCGCGGCTCAGCGGATTAGGCAGCGCCCCTCACTGAGGACTTCCAGTTCGCGTTCGCGCGGCCGGGTTTGCCCGTCGAACACGGCCACTGGCGGGCGCTCCGCCCGGGGCTGAAGGAAGTCCACCTGCACCAGCAACTGGTACTGCCGATTGCGCGTGCGCACCTGCCGGGTACCGGGGCAGTCGGGGAAGTAGTCGGTCACATACACCGGCTCCTGCACGCAGTTGGCATCGTCCAGATGCTCCTCGTAACGTTCGGTGCCCGGACGGTAGCTCTTGCGGTCGCACACCAGCCGCGCCACCTGTTTGCGGCAGTAGCCGGCCGTGGTGCAGTTTTCCCGGTTATCCCGCTCGGTCAGCAGACCACGCTCCTCTCGCCAGCTGGCGCGGATGTCATAGGCCAGCCCG
Organism: Pseudomonas fluvialis; assembly: GCF_014207935.1. GTDB lineage: Bacteria > Pseudomonadota > Gammaproteobacteria > Pseudomonadales > Pseudomonadaceae > Aquipseudomonas > Aquipseudomonas fluvialis_A. The sequence goes on from NZ_JACHLL010000001.1 coordinate 853,786, forward strand.
CTGTCCTGGCTGCGCAGGAAGAAGCCATTGCCGGCATAAGCCTCGTCATTCACCGGGGTACTGAAATCGACCCGTTCGTTGTGCAGACGCAGCCGCGACCACAGCCCCGGCTCGGCGTCGAACACCAGACTCATATGCCCCTGCGTCAGCGTGACCTCATCATTCAGCCGCAGCGGCTTGCCGCCTTCGGTGAACAGATAACCCTGCCCCTGGATGCCACCACAGCCGCTTAGCAGCAGCGCGGCCAATGCCATCAGACAGATCAGGGTTCGGGTGGGCATGCTGGGTATTCCAGTGGTGACAGGATTCATGGGTGGGCTACTCGATCTCGAACAGGCCGTTCTTCAGCGGCGCCTCGGCCAGGCGCTGGCGGATGTCGTCGTCCAGACGCGGGTCATCCGGGGCGTAGAGGCGCACCTGACGATAGGCGTTGATGCGGTTGATCTCGGCGCCCAGGTATTCCCAGACCACGCGGGTGCAGGCCGGGTTGCGCCGGTCGCCGCTGGAGACGCCGGTTTTCAGGCCGTTGAGGCGGGTGATGCGGCTCTTGTAGCTGGGAATGAGGATGGTCTGACTCATCTCGTTGAGGGTCAGCGACTCATAGTCGGTAAGGAACAGTCGGTCATGCAGGGCAAAGGCCGCGCCCAGGTAGCGGCAGCGCACCCAGTCCTCGTCGTCGCCTGACGCGGCACGCTCCTGACGCTCCTGACGCTCGAAGAGGAATACCCCGTCTTCCTCCCACAGCTGTACCAGTGACAACAGCACGCAGCCGGGCACCGACATGCAGTTGGAGTACTCGAAGTAGTAACCGCAGTAGCGGCGCAGGTCGCCGGTGTGCTCTCGCAGCGGCTGCAGCAGGCGCTGCAGGGGATCGCGGGTCGGCGCTCGCGATGCCTCGCCGGCCCGCGCGCCGATCAGGCGGGCGAACTGCTCCGGCGGCAGCGCCAGCTCGTAGTCCTCGACGCCGAAGAAGTCGCCGATGCGCTTGAGGTTGTAGGGCGTGGGCCGGCTCTGACCGCTGAGGTACTTGTTGAACTGGGCGCGGTTGATCGCCAGTTGTCGGCACACCTCGGCAATCGAGCGGTAGTGGCTGCAGAGCAGCTTGAGGTTGTCGCCCAGGTGTTCCGCCATGGTGCCGCTCCGGATGATGCGAGTGGAGCGATTCTAGCATCAACTCGCGCCAACTCGCCGCGACCTGCGAAATTGCCGGGACGCCAACCTTGGCCAACCATGCCAAGGTCCCCGGACGCCAACCCCGACCGGCACCGCCACCACTACAACAAGAGAGACATCCGCCATGCTTGATCTACTCAATGACCTGCTCTGGAGCAAGGTCCTCATTGTCGCCCTGGTCGGTCTCGGCCTGTATTTCTCGATTGCCTCGCGCTTCGTGCAATTCCGCTACTTCGGCAACATGTTCAGCATCTTCGCCGAGGCCTTCCAACGTAAACCCGGTCAACTCAGCTCATTCCAGGCCCTGATGCTTTCGGTGGCCGGCCGCGTGGGTGCCGGCAATATCGCCGGTGTCGCCGTGGCCATCATGCTCGGCGGCCCGGGCGCGGTGTTCTGGATGTGGCTGGTGGCGCTGCTCGGCATGGCCACCAGCTACTTCGAATGCTCGCTGGCCCAGCTGTTCAAGCGTCGCGAACCGGATGGCGGTTACCGTGGCGGTCCGGCCTTCTACATCCAGCACGGCCTCGGTCTGCGCTGGCTGGCGATTGTCTTTTCGATCCTGCTGCTGGTGACCTTCGGCTTCGGCTTCAACGCCGTGCAGTCCTACACCGTGGCCACCTCGCTGCATGACACCTTCGGCCTGCCCACCCACTTCAGCGGCATCGCCCTGGTGCTGGTGATCGGCCTGATCATCTTCGGCGGCATCAAGCGCATCGCCAGCATGGCCGACGTGCTGGTGCCGATCATGGCCTTCTCCTACATCGGCATGGCGCTGGTGGTGCTGGGCATGAACATCGGCGAAGTGCCGGCGACCCTGGCGCTGATCGTCAAGAGTGCCTTCGGCCTGGAGCCGGCCTTCGCCGGCGGCATCGGCGCGGCCATCCTGATGGGCGTGAAGCGCGGCCTGTTCTCCAACGAAGCGGGCCTGGGCAGTGCGCCGAACGTGGCGGCGGTGGCCGAGGTCAAGCACCCGGCGGCACAGGGCATCGTGCAGTCGCTGAGCGTGTTCATCGACACCATCCTGGTGTGCACCAGCACCGCGCTGATCATTCTGCTCTCCGGCGTCTACCAGCCGGGCATGGAGCAGGCCGGCGTGGTGCTGACCCAGGCCGCCCTGGCCGCCGAGGTGGGCGAATGGGGCCGCGTCTTTGTCAGCCTGGCGCTGCTGCTCTTCGTCTTCACCACCCTGGTGTACAACTACTACCTGGGTGAGAACGCGCTGGGCTTTTTCAGCCAGAAGCGCTGGCTGGTGCAGGTCTACCGCGTGCTGGTGATGGCCCTGGTGCTGTGGGGTTCGATGCAGGACCTGTCCACCGTGTTCGGCTTCGCCGACGTGACCATGGGCCTGCTGGCACTGGTCAACCTGGCCGCGCTGTTCATGCTGTTCAAGGTCGGCCTGCGCCTGATGCGCGACTACGACAGCCAGATCCAGGCCGGCGTGCAAAGCCCGGTACTGGATGCCAAGCAGTTTGCCGACCTCGACCTCGACCCGCAGGTCTGGAACGGCGCCGTCGGGCAGGCTCAGCGCGAGCCGGCGCCAGGCAACGCCCAGCTGCAACGCTGACAGGCCGGGCGTGACCAGAAGGGGGCCGAGCGCCCCCTTTTGTTCGTCCAAAGCACGCCGATTCCCCGTTAAACTCGACCAGCCAGAGCCGGTCTGCCGCCCGGCCGTTTCGCCATTTTCCGTCGTCGATCAAGGACCTTCACCATGCCCAGTCCGCACAAGCTGCTGATTCTCTACACCGGCGGCACCATCGGCATGCAACAGAGCGCCGAGGGTCTGGTGCCGGCCGGCGGCTTCGAGGCACGCCTCAGGGCCGAGCAGCAGGCACACCCCGAGCGCCCGGTGCCGCACTGGCTGTTCCGCGAGCTGAGCCCGCTGCTGGACAGCGCCAACATGACCCAGCGTCACTGGCTGGCCATGCGCACAACGATCATCGAGGCGGTGGAAGAAGAAGGTTGCGATGCCGTGCTGCTGCTGCACGGCACCGATACCCTGGCCTACAGCGCGGCGGCCCTGAGCTTCCTGCTGCTGGGCATGGAGATCCCCGTGGTGCTGACCGGCTCCATGCAGCCGGCGGGCGTGGCGGGCAGTGATGCCTGGCCCAATCTGTTCGGCGCACTGGCCGCCCTGCAGGGCGGGCTGTCACCAGGCGTACAGGTGTTCTTCAACGGTCAGCTGCTGCATGGCGCGCGGGTCAGCAAGGGCAAGAGCGAAGCCTTCGATGCCTTTGGTGAAGCGCAACGGCCACGCCACGGCCAGCGCCTGGCTGCGCTACCGGCCAACCTTGACTACCGCCATCCGCGCCACGTGGTGAACCTCGCCGTCCTGCCGCTCTACCCTGGCCTGCAGGCCGCGCAACTGAACGCCCTGCTGGCCAGCGGAGTGCAGGGCCTGCTGCTGGAGTGCTACGGCAGCGGCACTGGGCCCTCGGACAACCCGGAGATGCTCGCCGCATTGCACGAGGCCCACGAGCGTGGCGTGGTGCTGGCGGCGATCAGTCAGTGCCCGCAGGGCCATATCGAGTTCGGCGTGTATGCCGCCGGCAGCGCCCTGGCCGGCTGCGGCCTGATCAGCGGTGGCGGCATGACCCGCGAAGCGGCGCTGGGCAAGCTGTTCGCCCTGCTCGGTGCCGGCCTCTGCCAGCAGGAATGCGAGCGCCTGTTCGCCCTCGACCTGTGCGGCGAGCTGGCGGACTGAGCCCATGGAAGAGCTGATCGAGGGCGGCCTGCGCCTGTTCGGCCGGGCTCTGTACCTGCTGGTCCGCGTGCTGCTCTGGGGCATTATCGAACTGTCGCTGTACAAGCTGCCGTGGATGCTCGGCTGGCTGATCCTGCGCACCCTCACGGGTGGCCGCTACCCTAGCTGCACCATCCATCAACACGACCAGGCCGGCGTGCTGGAAAGCCTCATTCCGCTACTGGTGGGTCTTGCCAGCCTGATCGCGCTGGGTACCTGGCTGGCCCATCTGCTGGCCTGAAGCTCAGGCCGCGCCGCGGATGTACTGCTCCAGCGAATGGATCAGGCCATCCTGCTCGGCGAGAGTGGCCTTGATCAGGTCACCTATCGACAGCAGGCCGACCAGGCGCTGCCCCTCCACCACCGGCAAGTGCCGCAGATGGTGCTCGGTCATCAGCTCCATGCACTCGCGGATACCCTGCCGGGCCACCACGGTCAGCACCGGCGTGCTCATGACCTCGCGGACCTGGGTGCCGATCGAGGAGCGTCCCAGCAGCACGCCTTTGCGCGCATAGTCGCGCTCGCTGAAGATGCCGACCAACCGGCCCTGCTCATCGCACACCGGCAGGGCACCGACGTTGCACTCAGCCATCAGCCACAGCGCATCGAGCACGGTAGCTTCCGGCGTGATGGTGTGGACGTCCTGGCTGGACTTGGCATGGAGCATCTGGGCCACGGTTTTCATCTGAGTTCCCCCGAGCAATAACAATCACGGGGCAAGCATCGGCCAGGCTCCACCTATTGAGCAAAGCAATCGATTCAATAAGGGCTATTGAGAAAATCTTGAATCAGGGCGCGACCGATACCTGGCTGACTTCCTCAATCAGGCTATCGGCGTAAGTGCCCCTGTAATGGCGAGCCAGGCTGCCATCACGCTTCATGGCGTCCAGCGTGGCTTGCCAGTGCCGGACGGTGGCATCGGGCGTGGCCCGGGAAAAGGCGATATAGAGGTCCAGGCTGTCGATGGCCAGTACCTGCTGCAAGGCCAGGTCAGTCCCGCTGCGGATATTTTCCATTTCGATATCGCTGGACAGCCACAGCGTATCGCGGCCCAGACGGAGCATATCGAAGCACTGCTGCGATTTGGCCGGACGAAACAGGTTGCTGAAGCCGCGCTGCGCCAGCAGGTCGCCCTTGCCATCGCCAATGTAGGTACAGATCGACGTGGCCTGCCGTGCCTGCTCCAGATCAGCCAATGGCCTGGCCCTTTCCGCACGGTCATACAGCCCCCAGCGAATGCGCTTGATCGGCCCCACCCACTTGAACTGCACTTCCCGCTCCGGGGTACGCGATGTCTCGAACAGAGCCACGGGCGCCGTGGCGGTGCTGGCGATCTGATAGGCGCGCATCCACGGCAGCAGCTCGATCTCGGCCGACTCGCCGGCCCGTTGCAGCAGCTCGCGGACCATCTCGGCGGTAGGGCCGGTAACGCGGCCATCGGCCGCCAGGTATTCGCCAGGCGGTGAATGCTCGGTCAGCACGCGCAAGGGTTCAGCCGCCTGCACGCCCTGCAGCAACAGCCCTGCCAGTAACGCCACCCAACCGCACTGTGCCATCCCGGACCTCTCCCAAGCAGCGGCTCTGCCTCCTGGGTTCAGCCTAGCAGAGCAGGGTCAGAAGCGTTCCGGGCGCAATACCTCGACCTGCGCCAGGTAGCAGACCATGGCGTAGTTGGCGTAGTACTTGGCCTGCAGGTGCGCGGCAATGCGCTCGGCGACATCACGGGCGCAGATGATCTCCACGCGGATATTGCCCTCGGTGTCCCAGCCGGCGCTACGCACGCCGCGATTGCCACGGCCACGGGCATCGGAAATGGTCCACCCGGGCGCGCCCAGCTGCTCCAGGTCAGCCACCAGCTTCTTCTCCAGCGCAGCCTCACAGATCACCGTGAGCAGGGTGCGTTGATGGATGCTCATGTCATAGCCCCCAGGCGATCAGATGCTCGGCCAGCGCCAGATAGAGCGGAATGCCGACCAGAATGTTGAAGGGAAAGGTGATGCCCAGCGATGCCGTCAGCGACAGCGAGGGATTGGCCTCGGGCACCGCCAGACGCATGGCCGCCGGCACCGCGATATAGGACGCCGAAGCCGCCAGGGTGGCGAGCATGGCAGTACCGCCCAGCGACAGGCCCATGGCCCGCGCCAGCAACGCGCCGATCAGGGCGCCGAGCAGCGGCATGCACAGGGCAAACACCGCCAGTCGCACGCCATGCTTCTTCAGGGCGCCCAACTGCCCGGAGGCGATCAGGCCCATCTCCAGCAGGAAGAACGCCAGCACCGGCTTGAACATGCTGGTGTACAGCGGCTCCAGCGGCTTGATCGCCTCCTTGCCGGCCACCGCACCGATCACCAGGCCGCCGAGCAGCAGCATGATCGACTTGCCGAGGAAGATCTCGCGACCCAGTTCCTTCCACTGGGTATCGCGCGACACGCCCTTGGCCAGCAGGATGCCGACCAGAATCGCCGGGATTTCCAGAATCGCCACGAACAGCGGCATGTAGCTCTCGAACTCCACCTGCCGGGCCGCCAGGTAGGCGACCACCACGGCGAAGGTACCGGCACTCACCGAGCCGTAGTGCGCGGCGACTGCGGCGGCGTTGATGCGGTCGAAACGCAGGCCGCGCAGCAGGCCGAAGGCCAGTACCGGCAGTAGCACACCGAGGCCCAGCACCAGCAGTGACTGGCCCAGCAGCGTCGGACTGGCCTGCTCGGCCAGCTCCACCCCGCCGTGCAGACCGATGGCCAGCAGCAGGATGATCGACAGGGTTTCATAGAGTGCCGGGGGCAGCTTCAGTTCGCTTTTCACCAGCCCGGCCAGCAAACCGAAGATGAAGAACAGCACCACTGGATCAAGGCCCATCACACACTCCATAAAGAAATGAAAACCCTGCCCTCATGAGGCAGGGGCGGCGACCCGGATCGGTTCGACCCAGGCGTCGTGCAGCGGCGGTTGCCTATACACGCCCTCCGCCAGCCGGAGGGTGGGAAATGGCTTCACGATGCACGACGGGAAGATGCTGCAGCCGCTCCCTGGCGTCACATCGCAATGCTTGCAAATCATGTCCAGAGCCCTGGCAGGCTCTGGACATCACACAGCCCTGGATCAACCCTCGATCTCGATCAGGACCTCACCCGGGTTCACCCGGTCGCCCTTGGCCACATGGATGGCCTTGACCTTACCGGCCAGCGGCGACGGCACTTCGGTTTCCATCTTCATCGCCTCGGTGACCAGCAGCGGCTGGCCGGCCTTGACCACGTCGCCTTCCTTGACCAGCACGTCGACGATGTTGCCCGGCATGGTGGTGGCCACGTCGCCCGGCGCGCTGGCCTGCTTGCGCTTGTTGCCGCCGCCCGCGACGAACTGGTTGAGCGGCTCGAACACCACCTCTTCGGGCATGCCGTCGATGGCCAGGTAGAAGTGTCGCTTGCCGTCGGTCTTCACGCCCACGCCGGTGATGTCCACGCGATAGGTCTCGCCGTGTACGTCGATGACGAACTCGGTCGGCACGCCCTCGCCCGGCACCGGGCACAGGCCGGCCACGTCCGGCACCGGCAGCAGGGCTTCGGGCTTGAGGGTGCCGGCGGCACGCTCTTCGAGGAACTTGCGGCCGATGTCCGGGAACATGGCGTAGGTCAGCACGTCTTCTTCGGATTTGGCCAGGGTGCCGATTTCCTCGCGCAGCTTGGCCATTTCCGGCTTAAGCAGATCGGCCGGACGCACGTCGATCACTTCCTCGCTGCCGATGGCCTGGGCCCGCAGCTGCTCGTTGATGGTACCGGCGGCGCGGCCGTAACGGCCCTGCAGATACAGCTTCACCTCGTTGGTGATGGTCTTGTAGCGCTCGCCGGCCAGCACGTTGAACACGGCCTGTGTGCCGACGATCTGCGAGGTCGGCGTCACCAGCGGCGGGAAGCCGAGGTCTTCGCGCACTTTCGGGATCTCGGCGAAGACTTCGTTGATGCGGTTGAGCGCGCCCTGCTCTTTGAGCTGGTTGGCCAGGTTGGACATCATGCCGCCCGGCACTTGGTTGATCTGCACGCGGGTGTCCACGCCGGTGAACTCGCTCTCGAACTGGTGGTACTTCTTGCGCACGTTGTAGAAGTACAGGCCGATCTCCTGGATCAGCTCCAGGTTCAGGCCGGTGTCATATTTGCTGCCGCGCAGGGCGGCGACCATCGACTCGGTGCCGGCGTGGCTGGTGCCCCAGGCGAAGCTGGAGATGGCGGTGTCGATATGGCTGGCACCGGCCTCGATGGCCTTCATCTGGCACATGGAGGCCAGGCCGGCGGTGTCGTGGCTGTGGATGAAGATCGGCAGGCCCTGCTCGGCCTTCAGCGCCTTGACCAGCTCGAAGGTGGCGTAGGGAGTCAGCAGACCGGCCATGTCCTTGATCGCCACCGAGTCGCAACCCATGGCTTCCATCTGCTTGGCCTGGTCGACGAATGCCTGCACGGTGTGCACCGGGCTGGTGGTGTAGCAGAGCGTGCCCTGGGCATGCTTGCCGGCGGCCTTCACCGCTTCGATGGACACGCGCAGGTTACGCACGTCGTTCATCGCGTCGAAGATGCGGAACACATCGATGCCATTCACTGCCGCCTTAGCGACGAAGGCACGCACCACGTCATCGCTGTAGTGGCGGTAGCCCAGCAGGTTCTGCCCGCGCAGGAGCATCTGCAGACGGGTGTTGGGCAGCGCTGCCTTGAGCAGACGCAGGCGCTCCCACGGGTCTTCCTTGAGGAAGCGCACGCAGGCGTCGAAGGTCGCGCCGCCCCAGACTTCCAGCGACCAGTAGCCGACCTGATCGAGCTTGGGGCAGATCGGCAGCATGTCTTCGGTGCGCATGCGGGTGGCGATCAGCGACTGGTGGGCGTCACGCAGGATGGTGTCGGTCACATGAATCTTGTTCGGCATGGTTGTGCTCCTCACAGGCCGGCGTGGGCGGCAATGGCGGTGGCAATGGCCAGCGCCAGGTGGGACGGGTTGCGCTTGATCGAGTAGTCGAGCAGTTCCGGATGGCTTTCAACGAAGCTGGTGTTGAACTCGCCGCTGCGGAACTCCGCGTTACGCAGGATTTCCTGGTAGTACGGCGCGGTGGTCTTCACGCCCTGCACGCGCATGTCGTCCAGCGCGCGCAGGCCACGGTCCAGCGCCTCTTCCCAGGTCAGCGCCCAGACGATCAGCTTCAGGCACATCGAGTCGTAGTACGGCGGGATGGTGTAGCCGGTGTAGATCGCCGTGTCGGTGCGCACGCCGGGGCCGCCGGGGGCGTAGTAGCGGGTGATCTTGCCGAAGGACGGCAGGAAGTTGTTCTTCGGGTCCTCGGCGTTGATGCGGAACTGCAGGGCATAGCCGCGGTGGATGATGTCTTCCTGCTTGACCGACAGGGGCAGGCCCGAGGCAATGCGGATCTGCTCACGGACGATGTCCAGCCCGGTGATTTCCTCGGTGATGGTGTGTTCCACCTGCACCCGGGTGTTCATCTCCATGAAGTACACCTCGCCTTCGGCGAGCAGGAACTCAACGGTGCCGGCGTTCTCGTAGCCCACCGCCTTGGCCGCGCGCACGGCCAGATCGCCGATGTAGGCGCGCTGCTCGGGGGTCAGCTGCGGGCTGGGGGCGATCTCGATGAGCTTCTGGTTGCGGCGCTGGATCGAGCAGTCGCGCTCGTACAGGTGCACGGTGTTGCCGAAGCTGTCGGCGAGGATCTGTGCCTCGATGTGCTTCGGGTTGACGATGCACTTTTCCAGGAACACTTCGGCCGAGCCGAAGGCCTTGGTCGCCTCGGAAATCACCCGCGGGAAATTCTGCTCCAGCTCCTCGCGGCTGTTGCAGCGGCGGATACCGCGGCCGCCACCGCCGGAGGTGGCCTTGAGCATCACCGGGTAGCCGATGCGGTCACCTTCGCGCAGGGCTTCGGCGATATCCGCCACGTTGCCCTCGGTGCCCGGCGTCACCGGCACCCCGGCCTTGATCATGCTGCGCCGGGCCTCGGTCTTGTCGCCCATGCGGCGGATGACCTCGGCCGACGGGCCGATAAACTTGATCCCGCGCTCGGCGCAGATATCCGCCAGTTCGGCGTTTTCCGAGAGAAAGCCATAGCCCGGGTGCAACGCATCGCAACCGGCCTCGACCGCCAGATTGACCAGCTTGCGCGGGTTCAGGTAGCCGGCCAGCGGCTCTTCGCTGATGCAGTGCGCCTCGTCGGCGCGCTTCACATGCAGGGCATGGCGGTCGGCTTCGGCGTAGACGGCCACCGAACGAATGCCCATCTCGGCGCAGGCGCGCACGATGCGCACGGCGATCTCGCCGCGGTTGGCAATGAGGATTTTCTTGATCACGAGCCTGGGTCCTCGCTCACGTGAACAGGCGACCGGACGAAACGGTCGGCGCGTGACCGCCTTGGGCCTGGCAGTCTTGTCATACCCTACGCCCGGCAGGCTGATAATCCAAAATCAATATTTATTGGGCTGGCCATTAGCAATGGCTAATATATGACTCCAGAACCACCGTGACGGGGACGAACAACATGCGCAAGTCATTGATGCGAATGACATTACGCCAGCTTCAGGTTTTCCGCGCGGTGTGCGACAGCCGCTCCTACAGCCGCGCCGCGGAGGAAATGGCGCTGACCCAGCCGGCCGTGAGCCTGCAGATTCGCCAACTGGAAGAGTTGGTAGGGCAGCCGCTGTTCGACTACATCGGCAAGAAGCTCTACCTGACCCAAGCCGCCGAGGCCCTGCGGCGCGCCAGCAGCGATATTTTCCAGCGCCTGGAAAGCCTCGACATGCAGCTCTCCGAGATGCAGGGCTCGCTGCAGGGCCAGCTGACCCTGGCGGTGGAATCCAGCGCCAAGTACATCGTGCCGCACCTGTTCGCCGCCTTTCGCCAGCACAACCCTGAGGTCATCCTCAACCTCAGCGTGGTCAACCGCGCCCAGGTGATCAAGCGCCTGTCGGACAACCGCGACGATCTGGTGATCATGTCGCTGGTGCCGCCGGATATGGCCCTGGAGTTCCTGCCCTTCCTCAACAATCCGATTGTCGCCGTGGCACCACCCGGCCACCCGCTGGCACAGGCCGAAACCCTGCGCCTGCAGGACCTGGAAAGCTATCCGCTGCTGGTGCGCGAGCGCGGCTCGGGCACGCGCAAGGCCTGCGAGGAATACTTCCAGCAGAAACGCGTGCACTTCGCCGCCGCCCAGGAAGTCAGCTCACTGGAGGCGCTGCGCGAATGCGTGGTCGCCGGGCTGGGCATTGCCTTGCTGCCGCGTCACGCGGTGGGGCTGGAGCTGGCCGCCGGACTGCTCAAGGAGCTGCCGGTGGAGGAGCTGCCGCTGTACCGCACCTGGTGCGCGGTACACGCCCGCGGCAAACGCCTGTCACCGGTGGCGCAGGCCTTCCTCGATTTCATCCGCACCGAGCGGGCGCAGATCAGCGCCCTCAGCGAGCGCTTCGCGGGAAGGGCGCCAGAGCCAGATTCAGGTAGTTAGTAGCGATCTGGCGCGGAATGTCGTCGAACTCGCTCTCCAGACGGCGCAGTTCGGCGCGATCCTCAATGGCCCGGCGATAGACCATGCGGCGCTGGTCTTCCAGCTTGCGACGGGTCTTGCTGTCGAGGATCGGTTCTTGATGATGCATGGACATCGCAGGTACTCCCCTTCGAGTGGCAGGAGCACCAGCATCCACCGCGCAGGTGACGCTTTGTCGACAGGCCCGTGAATTGCCCGTGACGCCGCGATGTCAGTCGTCGTGGCGCACGCTCTTGGGCGACAGACGCAGGCTGCGCAGGCTGCGCTTGACGCTCTTGAGATGATTGACCAGGTCCGGGCCGCGGGCCATAGCCACGCCCATGGCCAGCACGTCGATCACCACCAGGTGGGCGATGCGCGAGCTGAGCGGGGTGTAGATGTCGGTGTCTTCCTGCACGTCGATGGCGAGGTTGACCGTGGCCAGATCGGCCAGCGGCGTCTGCCCCGGACACAGGGCGATCAGCGTGGCCCCGCTTTCGCGCACCAGGTTGGCGGTGATCAGCAGGTCCTTGGAGCGTCCCGACTGAGAGATGCAGATGGCCACATCGCCCGGCTGCAGGGTAACCGCCGACATCGCCTGCATGTGCGGGTCGGAGTAGGCCGCGGCCGAGAGCAGCAGACGGAAGAACTTGTGCTGGGCATCGGCCGCCACCGCGCCGGAAGCGCCGAAGCCATAGAAGTTGACCTGCTTGGCCGCGGCGATGGCCTGCACCGCGCGCTCCACGGCGCTGGTGTCCAGGTGCTCGCGCACCTCGATCAGGGTGTGCAGGGTGGCATCGAAGATCTTCAGGCTGACATCGGCCACCGAGTCGCCTTCGCTGATCGAGAACTGGCCGAAGCTCGACCCCGAGGCCAGGCTCTGCGCCAGCTTGAGCTTGAGGTCCTGAAACCCGGCGCAGCCGATGGCACGGCAGAAGCGCACGATGGTCGGCTCGCTGACGCCCACTTCGTGGGCCAGGTCGGCCATGGAGCTGTGCATCACCGCAGAAGGGTCGGCCAGCACATGCTCGGCGACCTTGAGTTCGGATTTGCGCAGCTCCTCACGAGACTGGGCGATATGCTGCAGAAGGTTCACGGGCGGGACTCGGTTATGATCGGCAAAGCCGGAATGTAGTTCTTATGTAGTTATACTACATGAATCCGTCAAGCAACCTCGAATTCCTTAGTACCGCGGCTCGGCACCGCGGTGGAGAAGCTCGTGAATACGCCCCCTTGCGACATGCTGGTGCTCGGCGGTACCGGTGACCTGTCCCTGCACAAGCTACTGCCGGCGCTCTATCACCTGCACCGCGAAGGTCGCCTGCCCGGCGACATGCGCATCCACACCGCCGCCCTCGACAGCCTCAGCCGCGACGCCTACCTGGCGCTGGCCGAGCGCAACTGCCGCGCTCAGGTAGCGCGCAGCGAATTCGACAACGACACCTGGCAGGGCTTTGCCGCGCGCATCGACTACTTCAGCATGGACCTCAGCCAGAGCGCCGACTTCAACCGCCTCGGTAAATGGCTGGGCGATGGCTGCCAGCGCGGGCGCGTCTATTACCTGGCCACCGCCCCCGACCTCTTCGAGCCCATTGCCGAGCACCTGCACAACGCAGGCCTCGCCGGCCCGCACACGCGCATCGTGCTGGAAAAGCCGATCGGCCACTCGCTGGAGTCTGCCCGCGAGATCAACCGCTCCATTGGCCGGGTGTTCGAGGAATCGCAGGTCTTCCGCATCGACCACTACCTGGGCAAGGAGACGGTGCAGAACCTCATGGCGCTGCGCTTTGCCAACGCCCTGTTCGAGCCGGTATGGCGCGCCGGCCACATCGACCACGTGCAGATCACCGTGAGCGAAACCCTCGGCGTGGAAAACCGTGGCGCCTACTACGACCACACCGGCGCCATGCGCGACATGCTGCAGAACCACCTGCTGCAACTGCTCTGCCTGGTAGCCATGGAAGCGCCGGTGCACTTCGACGCCGAATCGGTGCGCAACGAAAAGGTGAAGATCCTCCAGGCGCTCAAGCCGATCAGCGGCCTCGACGTGCAGGACAAGACCGTGCGCGGCCAGTACAGCGCCGGCCATATCGGCGGCCAGGAAGTGCCGGCCTACTACTTCGAGAAGAACGTCGACAACGACAGCGACACCGAAACCTTCGTCGCCGTGCAGGCCGAAATCGACAACTGGCGCTGGGCCGGCGTGCCCTTCTACCTGCGCACCGGCAAGCGCATGGCGAGGAAATGCTCGGAGATCGTCATCCAGTTCAAGCCGGTGCCGCACCGCCTGTTCGACGGCAGCCAGGCCAACCGCCTACTGATCCGCCTGCAGCCGGAGGAACGCATCAGCCTGCAGCTGATGGGCAAGAGCCCCGGCAAGGGCATGCGCCTGACGCCCATGGAGCTGGACCTGAACCTGGCTCAGGTATTCCCGCAGAAGCGTCGCTGGGACGCCTACGAGCGCCTGCTGCTGGACGTGATCGAGGGCGACTCGACGCTCTTTATGCGCCGCGACGAGGTGGAAGCCGCCTGGGCCTGGGTCGACCCCATCCTCTCGGGCTGGGACAGCTACTACCCCAACTCGCGTCCCTACCCCGCCGGCAGCAACGGCCCGGAGCAGGCCCAGAGCCTGCTGGAACTGGCCGGCCGCGAGTGGCACGACTGAAGCCCGGTTTACCTGCCGCCCGCCACCGGGCTAGGGTCGCGCTACAGGGCATACGCCAGAGATGGAACAGCACACAGGGAACATCTCTGCCTCGCCTCCATACCGGCCAAAAGTAATAGGGGACAGACCACGATTTAAGCAGAGAGAAAACGTGGTCTTCCCCCTATTAGCCATTAGCCATGGATTGGCTTATGCGCACCGAATAGCGCGGGTCTGTGACCCGCCCTACAAGGCTCATCCGGGCAATGAAGATAAGTTTCCGCAGATTTATATATGCAAGACTGATGGTAGCGATCCTGCGGAGTGCGCAACGGCAGAATATGCGGCGGGTGTTCTTCCAAATCCGCTTATTCCTAAGTGTGATAAGTGTATAGCAAAATGCATTGCGGATTACTTTGATCCGACCCAGGATAAAGCTACTGATTTGGTTGGGCGTGGTTTTTCTGGATATATCTGGCGAACGATGGGGCAGGTTTTAGCTCATGGTGCGAAGTCTTTTAATAAAGCTGACGGCGCATATAAGCTTGCAACTTGTATAACTAATCGCAAGAAAAAGCCTGAGTGTAAGGATGATAAGGATGGTGGCGGGAGTGGAGATTGTAAAGTCGATGATTGATTTCTTTCCTCTTGATCATAAACAAGTAATGGGAATGCTCTTTGTGGCTGTGAATGCTGTTTTAATATTCCTCATTTCATTTGCTAGAAAAGAAAAACAAGCTTCGCTATCGTTTTTTATGATTTTCTCTGGCTTTTCAGTTTGCGTGGTTTATTTGGTTTTGTCTTCTGTAAGAGGTCTCGATATTTCTGAAGTCATATTCCTTAGGTCTTCTGCTAGCTTTGGCCGTGGATTTTCTATAGGTGTTGGCTTTTTTTTGGGGGGGATTCTTGTTCTATTGAAGGTGATTACTTCTAGAGTTGTTCGATTTTTCATTTGACCCGTGCTCGACCTGTGGGTAAGCCTTGTAGGGCGGGTCATTTGACCCGCGCTGATCTGTGCTTGCCTCTACAGGGTGCTGCTGGTTGGCGGGGCGGCACAGCGCATGATGCGGGCCGATATATTGCTCGGCTGATTACGCCTCCGGCTAATCCTCCATTTCATCGCTTAGCCGAATAGATCCAATACGAGAACAAAAAATTCACCGGAACCCACAGCCAACTCAGAATCACACTACCTACCATGTAAATTATCGATATATCAAGTAAAACCAATAACAAAAAACCTAGGAAAACCCAACAACTACCCCAATAGAGCGCAGCCGCCAAGATGAAAAACAAAGCCACAACCCCGCCTAGAAAAATACCAGGATAAAGCAATATTGATTCTGCTCCTCCAAAGAAAGCACCAAGCCTAACTGTAGCAGCAAACAAAATTACAGAAATAAGCGGGGCAAGGAAATACGAATAAACGCTAGAAAAAGCATACTTAATAAATCCAAGCACAACGCTATCCTTTGGCAAAGAAAAATATTCAATTTCGGAAAAGGAAACCGATTAATCAGCCCTCTCCAGCCGGGAAAGTAAATCTGTCCACTCATTTCCATCATGGATGATTTGGCGCGGAAAATCGTACCGCCGATCTGGAAACGCACTACCTGACCCACCGTCACCAGACCATTACTGGGCCCCTAACGACTGACCGCAACCTCGGCGCGGAACTGCAGCACCCTTTCGAAAATCGCATGTGCCGCTAGCTCGATATCCTATCGGGCGGCCTGTTTATCCAGAGCAAACTTGGCGGCCGCGATATAGGAATTTCAGGTCACGATAGCGCCGGGCAATTTGCTCGGCTCCTTGACCGTCCCGAGAAACAGAGACGGACTGATGGGCGGCGCAAGGCTCAGGTCACTGACCTGCAACTGAATGTCCATGCTACTGACATGACGATCAAAGCCAATCACCGCCCGGCCGATCCGGCTGCCCTCTTCCACTTCAGTGAATAAACCCTGCACCAGCCAACTGGGCTCAGACACACACACGACCAGAACGAAATCCTACCTCGAGTCATATGCTGCTCTTGTTGCCTTGTCAGCACAGGATTCTTGGTTCTGTACGAAAAATCGTCGAGCGAAGGGGAGACCAGAGCCCGGACGTTCGCGTGATAACTGCCGGACAAACAAAACGGGAGCCGAAGCTCCCGTTTTGAGATGGAGTACCTGAGGATCAGACGGCCATTTCCTGTTGCTTGCGACGACGGGCAGCCACACCCATGAGACCCAGACCCGCCAGCAGCAGTGCATAGGTTTCCGGCTCAGGCACAGGACTCACCACCGAATCCAGGGAAATATCATCCACCAGGAAAATGCTGTTAGTGGAAATCCGCAGGGTATCGATGCCGGTGAAGTTGCCGCTGAACAGTGTCCAGCCGTTGAATACGCCGCTGATACTGCCCACTTCGGTCCCTTGGAACAGGCCAGTAATGGTGCCGCTGATTTGCTGGTTATACCAGCTCTTCAACCACAGGCTTTCAAAGGAGAAAGTTCCGCCACCAGCCTTGGTAATTTCGCCAATACCACCGTAGTTGTTCAGCGCAGCAAAACTGCCACTGTGCGCAGGGCCATTACCCGCCCAAGGAGCGCCGGCACTGATATCGACGTTGTCCATTGTCTGGTTGAAGACGAATCCATCGACTGCATAGTCAAGGGCGTTGTAATTGCGGGGAGTACCGGTCGACTCAAAGTCGATTACCGTTGCCTGGGCGCCAACCGAGACAAGAACTGTAGCCGCTGCAGCAATGAAGTTTTTAAAACTTTTCGATTTCACAACTATTCCCTCAGTAGGTGATTGGAGCCGATCAGATTGTGTACTTTATATTTTTAATTTAATAATTCGCCACACTTAAAACTTATATAGCAGTTTGAATGGCAACATATAAATGCACGGCCACTCATGGCGAGTAGCGGTGAAATCTACCAGAGTCAAATGACAGCGCATAGATAAAATAAAAAGGATTAATTACAAACCTAGATAGTAATTAATCCTTTCCTGACAACATCGATACGGCACTGAATATCAACTTCGCCACTGCAAACAGGCCGCGCGCGGCACCGACAATTGGGTCACCCACCAATGAGCGCACAGGCCTGTGTGGACAGGCCTGAATGAAGCCCGGTTTGATGGCCTTGGCTCATGATCGGAGCAATGGCGACGCCGCTGCCCGGCGAACCCTGAAAACCCCGAGCAACGCTCAGTTGGTCTGGGCAGCCTCTTTCTGAGTCAGCTGCTTAGCCGATTGGGCCACCCTGTCTGCCTCCGCCAGACGTGCCTGCAACTGCGCCAGGTGACTGTCCTTGAGCTGCACCAGCCGCTGCAGCTTGTCCAGCTGCGACTGCAGGTCGGCGATGCGGCTGTTCAGCTCCTCCCGCTCGCGGCGGGCCTGGTCCAGCCCTTCCTGGGTCAGTGCCAGCTGCTCCTTGAGCGCCTTGCTGGTGCCAGCCTGGTCTTTGCCCTGCGCGGCATCCGCTGCGCCCTTGGCTGTCGAGGCGCCTACCAGACTGAGCGTGTCACCCTTGGCCACCGATGCGGGAGCCGCCGCTGCAGCGGTACGCCGGGTCGCATCCATCTGCGCCGGTGCGGACGGCGCGCGCCAGCTCTGGTGCTGCTGTTCGACCTGCGCCAGCGCCTCGCTGGCCGAGTGCTGCTGCATCTGCTCGGCGGTCGGCAGCTGCAGGGTCTGGTTGCGCTTGAGGCGGTTGATGTTGCCGCCATCGAACGCCTGCGGGTTGAGCCGCTGAATCGCCAGCATGGCCTGCTGCGGCGTGGCCTGCGGGCCACGAATGGCGCGGGCGATGTCCCACAGGCGGTCGTTTTCGCGGGTCTGGTACTGGCTGCCCAGCTGCGGGCCGCTGCTGTTTGCCGGCGCTTGCTGCGGTGCAGGCACGGATGCCGGGGCCGACACGGCCTGGCGCACTGTGCTGGCCACGACCGGCGAGGCAACAGGGGCCTGGAAGCTGTAGCTGGGCGGGTCGAGCAGCAGGTTGAATTCGCGCAGCTGGCGACCGTTGGGCCAGGTCACTTCCAGCAGCAGGTTGAGGTAGGGCTCACGCACCGGCTGGCGCGAGGTCACGCGGATCACGCTGCCGCCCGCGGCGCGGAGCTCGGGGCTGAACTGCAGATCACCGAGGAACTGACTGCGCTCGATCCCGGCCTTCAGATAGTCCTCGGCCGAGGCCAGACGCACCAGCACCTCGCCGGCACCCAGGTCGCCGACATCGCTCAGCGGGATCTGTGCGCGCAGCGGCTGGCTCAGGGCCGACTGCACATGAACTTCGCCAATCCCCAGCGCCCAGGCCGGTACGCTCAGGGAGCTGGTGGATGCCACGGCCAGAGCCAGCAGCAGACGACGTGCCTGAATCATGGGAAACCTCTCGACAATCAGCGCTCTCCGGGGTCGACCACCCCGGCCTGCCACACGGCAGTATTAAGTCCGATTATTCGCGGCCACCGCGCCACTCGACAGGCACAAATGACGCAAGCGCAGAACCCGTCACAGATGGATTGGCAGAACTGCCGATCAGTCGGCACTGCGCAGGGTCTGCGCCACTTCGTCGGCCCAGGCCAGCCAGGCTTGCTCGCCGAGAATGCCGCGGCGCAGGGTCAGATAGGGCAGGCGCCAGGCCAGTCGCTCGGCCTCGGGCAGGGCAAGCAGTTCGCGCTCGATGGCCTGCAGGCTGTCCAGGGTCTTGAGGTGAATGGCCACGTGCCGGGCCATCTCCTCGCGCAGGTTGGCTTCGTCGGTCAGCGTACCGCCGTAGAGTTTGACCAGCAGGGCATCGTTGATCCGGTTCGGTGCCACCGGCTCACTCAGCCAGCGCAGCAGCTCGGCGTGGCCTGCCGGAGTCAGGCGGTAGACCTTCTTGTCCGGCCGGCTGTCCTGCGCCTCTTCCTCGAAGGCCAGCCAGCCGGCCTCGCTCAGCTTCTTCAGCTCCAGATAGACCTGCTGGTGCTTGGCGTTCCAGAAGTAGCCAAGCCCGGCCTTGAAGCGCTTGACCAGATCGTAGCCGCTGCCCGGTTCGCTTTCGAGAAGAATGAGGATGGCGTGCTTGAGGGACATGGACGCAGATTCGGCATAAGGCGGGAAGTGCTTGGCAGTATACGGACTATGCAAGAAGTTGCATAAATCTCCCGGGCGCACCTAATATGCAAAACATTGCATAACAAGAACAACATCCGCCCGGAGATCCTTCCATGAAACGCACTGGCACCCGCTTCCGCACCCGCCTCGCCCAAGACAACTACGACGCCATCATCATCGGCTCGGGCATTGGCGGCCTGACCACCGCCGCGCTGCTGAGCAAGCTGGGCAAGCGCGTCTGCGTGCTGGAGCAGCACTACACCGCCGGCGGCTACACCCACAGCTACGAGCGCGAAGGCTACGAGTGGGACGTTGGCGTGCACTACATCGGCGAGGTGCACAAACCCTGGTCGGTGATCCGCCGGGTGTTCGACGTGATCAGCGACGGCAACCTGCACTGGGCGCCGATGGACGACCATTACGACCGTATCGTGCTGGGCGAGCAGGTGATCGACTACGTCGCCGGCCGCGAGCAGTTCAAGGCCGAGATGAAGCGCCACTTCCCCGGCGAGGCGGCCGCCATCGACCGTTATGTCGAGCTGCTCAGCGAGGTCAGCGCACGGGTACCGAAGTTCTTCGCCGGTCAGGCCATGCCGCGCACCCTCGGTCTGCTCTACGCCAAGCTGCGCCGCTGGTGGATGCCGGACTACTGCTTCAAGAGCACCCGCGAAGTGCTCGAAGGGCTGACCCGCAACGAGCAACTGATCGGCGCGCTCACCGCCCAGTGGGGGGACTACGGCCTGCCGCCGAGCGAGTCGTCCTTCCTCATGCACGCCATGGTGGCCAAGCACTACATCACCGGCGGCAACTACCCGGTGGGCGGCGCGGTGAGCATGGCCGAGACCATCATCCCGGTGATCGAGGCCGCCGGCGGTCAGGTGTTCACCTACGCCGGCGTGGACAAGATCCTGATCGAGAACGGCCGCGCCGTGGGCGTGCGCCTGCAGAAGGACGGCGTCGAACTGCGCGCGCCGCAGATCGTCAGCTGCGCCGGGCTGGTGCCGACCTATACCCGCCTGGTGCCGCGCGAAGCCGCCGAGTCGGCAGGCCTGCTGACCAACCTCAAGCAGGTGGAACTGTCCGCCGCCACCCTCTGCCTGTATGCCGGCTTCAAGGGCAGCGCCAGCGAGCTGGGCCTGCCGAAGACCAACTACTGGGTCTACCCCTCGGCCGATCACGACGGCAACGTGCAGGCCTTCGAAAGCCGGCAGAGCGAGACGATGCCGCTGATCTACATCTCCTTCCCCTCGGCCAAGGATCCGTCCTGGGATGCGCGCTACCCGCACAAGGCCACGGTGGAGATCGTCGCAGCGACCCTGCCGGAATGGTTCGCCCAGTGGAAAGGCAGCACCTGGGGCAAACGCGGCGAGGACTACGAAGCGTTCAAGGCCAAACTCACCGAGCAGTTGCTGGAAACCCTCTACCGCTTCCAGCCACAGCTGCGTGAACACCTGGATTTCTGCGAGCTGGGCACGCCGTTGTCCACCGAATGGTTCCAGTGGAACGAGCAGGGCGAGATCTACGGCATCGAGCACACGGTGCAGCGCTTCGACCAGCACTGGATCCACAGCCAGACGCCGATCAAGGGCCTCTACCTGACCGGCGCCGACACCGTCACCGCCGGCGTGGGTGGCGCGCTGATGGCCGGCGTGCTGACCGCCAGCTGCATGCTCGGCTGGCGCGGCTACAAGGTAGGGCAGTTGCTGAAGGAGTGGCGCGGCAAAACCACCAGCGAGACACCCGCCAGCACCGAACCAGCCTGATCCGGCTACTCGTCAGGACGGGTCGGCACCGAAGCCGGCCAGTCCTGAGCGGTCAGGCCCAGGTGCGGCAGCCAGTCCACGGGACTCTCCGGCACGCCCTGGCCCGGCCAATGGCGGCCGGAGCAGTCGCGCTCAAAACGCTGGGATAGCGAGTGCCAGCTGGCATAGGCGCTGTCGCTGGCTACGCCCGGGGTGCTCTCGCGGCGTTGCAGCTCGACCGCCGCCTGGCGCAGCGCTTCCACCTGACCGAGGCAGTAGGTGAAGTAGCGGTCATCCATCACGGCATAGGGTGAGGGCTGCTCCTGCAGCCACTCCACCAGCCGCATCCCTCCGGCAAAAAGCATGACCGAGGCATACATCAGCAACAGGACGCCGAACAGCAAGCAGACCAAGAGCAGCTTGCTCAGCTGGCCACGCACCTCGCGCGGCAACTGGGCCCATACGCGCAGCCAACGCGGTACGGTCGATTCATCCATGATTCACGCTCCCTGTTCAGCGTCGGTCAGCTTTCCAGCCAGACATCCCGACACCAGTGCCAGACCGAATCCCAGCTCTCGTCGGTCAGCTCGCCCTCGCTGCCGTCCCACAGCCAGACCTGGCCCTCGACGTCCACGGCGTAGTAGTCACGACCGTCCTGACACAGCGGAACCAGATCGCGCGGCAGGCCACGATCCCAGGCCACCGAGGCGACTTCCGGCAGGTAGGTGTGCGACTGCGGATCGCTGGCGGTCACCGGCTCCAGGCGGCCATAGACCACATCACTGACCTTGAGCAGAAACTCGCGCAGCTCGAACGGCAGGTGGATAAGGATTTCTTCCTGGATTTCCACCAGGGTTTCCTCGTCCGGCAGCTCCAGCGCAACCGGCACCGGCTCATTGAGTTCGCGCAGCTGTTCGATGACTTCTTCCACGATATGGCTCCTCTGCTGGGGGATGGCTTTATACCCTAGCGCAGGCGAGCTCGCGACGGGGCCGGTGGATAACTCTGCTATCGTCAATTAAAAGGCGCCGCCATTTTGCCAAGGCCCGGAGCGAGCCATGAAAGAGCAGGAAGAAGCCAGCGACAGCAGCCTCAGTGAAGAAGAGCGCATCGAGCTGCTCGAACATGAGGAAAAGTCCGACCGCATCTGGCTGTGGGTAGTCAGCCTGGTGGGTGGCTTTGCCTTGCTGGTCTGGCTGGTGATGAGCCTGATCAGCAGCCTGGGTGTCGAAAGCGAAGTGCTCTCTGTGGATAACGTTCAGGCCATGGAACAGCGCGTGGCGACGCTGGAAAAGAGCGTCGAACGCCTGGAGCGACTGGTGGCCATGCAGGACGAACAGCTGGCCAGCCTCAAAGCCAACCAGTTCACCGGCCTGCATGCGCCGATTGACGACAAGAGCAGCGTTGGCCGCGTATCACTGGTGCTGCAGGCGCAGGAAAAGGATTACCAGCAAGTCATGGATGGCCTGAAAAACGGCATGCGCGATCTGGCCAATATGCTGCCGGGCTCGCGCAGCTGGCTGAGCGATTACAGCGAAGCCATCGACCAGGCTCAGGTCAGCAGCCGCAAGCGCGTCACCGAGCTGCAGAAATGGTCACTGGAAGCCAAGGGCGAGTTGCCTGCACGGCCGACGCCATTGGCACCACAGGCACAGACACCGGCAACACCCTGACACCTCAGCACAGCGTCTTCAGCTCATCCTGCAGGCGCTGCCACTGCTGCATCACCGGCACATCCTGAGCGGGTAACTGCAACACCTGTGCGGGCGACACCACACGCCCTCCCCAAAGACAGACCTCCTTGACCAGGCCCACGGCCATCAGCGTCTCCCCGCAGTGCACCTGATGCAGGAAGTAGCAGTACTTCTCATCCCACCCCAATAACCGAGTGCTGCAGGAAAAGCGCGCCAAAGGGGCAATCGGACGCAGGTAAACCACCTCCTGAGCCGCTATCAGCCGCGTGCGGTAGCGCCGCCGAAATGGCAAACGGCTGGCATGCCAGAAGTCGAAGCGACCCAGCTCGAAGAAGCTCATGAAACGGTAATTGGGCAAATGGTCGCGCCAGCCCAGGTCGTGCAGCCAGACCCGAAAGTGCAGCCGCGAAACCGCGTGCACATCCCGCGGCACGCGACACCAGACGCGCAACGCCAACCAAAACAGTCGAACCAGCAGATTCACCGACCTACCTCCTCACCCCGAGCAGGCGCGCATCCTGCGGGCTGGATCGGTCGCTGGCAATGACTGCAGCGCCCTCGTCGGTTGCCGGCGCGGTCAGCAGGCCGATCCAAAGTCGGGTTCCGGCCAGCGCACTGGCATAGTCCAAATCATGCACTAGCGTGCCAGATGCGCCGCACATGAAGCGGTACAGCACAGGGTCGGCCGTCCTGCCTTCAGCCAACCCTGCAGACAATAACAAGATGAGGGCTTCACCATGCAACGATTGCTACTGGCCTGCTGCATCAGCTCTGCCACGCTGGGCGCCCCACTGGCCCATGCGGAAACCGGTGACTACAGCTTCTGGAAAACCCTGCTCAACCTCAGCTCCCCACCATCGGCGGATAACCCGGTCAGCGCTGAACAGCGCGTTGGCCCCTACCCCCTGCTGGGCAATCCCTCGGGTTTCAACAGCGGCTTCAAGCCCGCTAACTATTACGCCTGGCAGAAGGTTGAGCTGGCGCCGCAAACCGGTGCCGTGTGCGGCGATGGCTCGCCCTACAAGTTCTTCGTCAACCGCGTGCCCAACACCAGCAACACCATTTTTTACCTGGAGGGCGGCGGCGCCTGCTGGGACTACGAGAGCTGCAGCGGCCTCACGGGCATCCGCGGCGCACGCAACCCCAATGGCATTCCGGACGATTACATGAGCCTGCTCAATCCCGGCGCCAGTCTGGCCAGTCCGTTCGTGGTACGCCTGCACCCCTGGACCCGCACCAAGAGCCAGAACTGGAACATGGTCTACGTGCCTTACTGCACCGGTGATATCTACTCCGGCGACAAGGTAGCGGTGTACAACGACCCGCAGAACCAGAAACCACCGCTGGTATGGCACCACAACGGTCTGCGCAACATGCGGGCAATCGTCGGCTGGATGAAGGACAACCTGCCACGTCCCGGACAGATGCTGACCACCGGCTGCAGCGCCGGCGGCGCCGGCAGCCTGACCAACTACGCGGCCCTGCGCCAGGACATTGCGCCCACCCGCAGCTACATGATCAACGACTCCGGTCCGGTGTTCACCGCGCCCCGCAACGGCGACAGTGCCAGCTACCCGTCACTGCCGCTGCAGAACCTGATCCGCAGTGCCTGGGGCCTGGACAACGGCCCGCTGCAGTACCTGCAGGCACGCGTGCCGGGTGTGGACCCGCAGAATCTGGGCACCCTGTACCCGGCGCTCTCCGCCACGCTGCCGGGAGACCGCATGGGGCACACGCACTTCTGGCAGGACCTCAACTACTCGTCCTACTCCTATGAGCGGTTCTACCCGGAAATCGCCAACGCACCGACCCAGGCTGCCAAGGAGGCGCTGATCCATGCCAAGTGGGGTGTGGATACCCAGCGCCTGCGCAACGAGCTGGCCAACCTGCCGAATGTGGGCAGCTATCTGCCGCAGTACCGGGCCGTGAACGAGAGCCACTGCACCAGCATCATCGAGTTCGCCAACTCGGATATTCAGGAGCAGAACCTGCAGCTCGATCACTTCATCAACAACGTCATGGAAGGCAGCGGCCCGGTCATGGACGCCTCGGAGTCCAGCGACGTCGCCGACCGCAACAAACCGTTCAACCTGCTCTACTACACACTCGACCAGCTGCTCTGACAGCCGGTCAGCCAACAAGAAGGGGGCCTTGAGGCCCCCTTCTCTTGTGTCATACCACTACTGATAACTCTGCTCGCGGGCCTCCTGAAGGCGCTGGCGCAGATACTCATCCCGGCTCAACCCACCCGGAATGCTCTGCAGCGCCAGCACTTCGCTGACGATGGCCTTTTCCCGCTCCTTGTAGGCCACAAAGCGCTGATCCGCCTGCACCGGGCGCTGAGCTTCACGCGCGGCACTGCGCGCCTGGTAACGGGCCACCAACGCTTCGGCGGCGGCCTTCTGCGCCGTCTCATCCGGGTTGGTGGCCTTGATCAGGCCCAGCTGCAACAACAAGGCCTCACTGAGCGCCAGCTCGCCCTGCGCCTCACGCTCATCGATGGCCAGCGCCAGCGCCTGGGCCTGCTCGTCGCGCTGGGACGCGAGCAGTTGATCTGCCGTCGCCATGAACTGCCGGTACTGCTCATGAAAGACCTGCCGGGCCTCATAGGCCCTGACCGCTGCCGGATCAGGCAGACCGGCTAGCGGCGCAGTATCCGCCGGTTCCGCCGCAGAAGACTGAGGCGTTGCAGTGGTCTGCCCCCCGGCAACCGTGGCAGTCGATGGCACGCTCGGCGTGGCCGGAGGAGTGGCGGTGAACCACAGACTGGCGCCAACCGCCAGGGCGGCGCTCACTGTGCCCAGCATCAGATACACACGTGTCTGCATGGAACCTCCGGCGTCAGATGGACCCTGCCAGTAAAGGTCAGCCTGAACGAACGTGCCAACAAACCAATGATAGCTGCGCCCTGGTGAATTGGTTAATTAACAGCCAGACGGCCAGAGCCTGCGCCTGGACTGGGCTGTAGCCCAGGCCGCACAGCTTATCCACAAGGCACTGCACAGCCAGTGTGTTTAACTATTCGGCAAGCTGCTGAAATCGTTCAAAAAAACAACAGACGACGGGACCCTGCGGCACCTCTGGGCTGGCCACAGGCATGGACAGCTTATCCACAGGGCCATCCACGCCTGCTGGGGGTAACACTCGGCATCAGCGCATTGGGTAAACCTGCCCGGTCTGCGCACCTTCCACACTGCGCACATAACCCAGCGCCGCCTCGGCCGCCGGAATCGGCTTGAAGCCACGGAAATACGGGGCATAGCCCGGCATCGACTCAGTGACCACGGTCGGGCTGACACTGTTCACGCGCAGACCCCGCGGCAACTCGATGGCCGCCCCACGGACAAAGCCGTCAATCGCCGCATTGACCATGCTGGCCGAGCTGCCAAAACGAATTGGATCGTCGCTGAGGATGCCCGAGGTCAGGGTGAAGGAGCCTCCGTCCGTGATGAACTCACGGCCGATCAGCACCAGATTGACCTGGCCCATCAGCTTGTCGCGCAGCCCGATCAGATACTCCGCCTCGCTCATTTCCGCGAGCGCCCCGAAGTGCAGATTGCCGGCCGCACTGACCAGCGCATCAAACTGCCCAACCTGCTCGAACAGCCGACGAATCGAGCCGCTGTCGGTAATATCGACATGCAGGTCGCCGCTCTGCCGGCCAACCCGGATGATCTGGTGACGCTCGCTCAATGCCGCATCGATGGCCTGGCCCAGGGTGCCGCTGGCACCGATAAGAACAATCTTCATGACACTGACTCCGTACGCTGGTGAGGACTGACAAGGCCAGTGTAGAGTCGGGCTTTGCACAGATAATCCAGCCAATCACGAACCTTTGGTTTCCATATGGAAACAATCATGCCCAGCCTCGATGACCTCGTCGCCTTTGCCCGCCTGATCGAAGTTGGCAGCTTTACCGCTGCCGCCGAAGGGTTGGGCTGCAGCAAGGGCCAGTTATCCAAGCGCATCAGCTCGCTTGAGCAACAGCTCGGCACGCGCCTGCTGCACCGCACCACACGCCGGCTGCATCTGACCGCCGCAGGGCAGGCGCTGCTGCCCGAGGCTCAGGCGCTGGCCCGTCAGGGGCAGCTCGCCCTGCAGCGCATTGCCGAGGTGCAGGATCAGCCCAGCGGCACCCTGCGCCTGAGTGTGCCGGTGTCGCTTGGGGAAACCTTTTTCGACGGCCTGCTGCTGGAGTTCTGCCGGCAGTACCCGGGAATCCGCATCGAACTGGATCTGTTCAACGGCTACCGTGACCTGCTGCGTGACGGTTTCGATCTGGCGATCCGCTCGGGGCGCAATCTGGATGAGCGCCTGGTGGCCCGCCCGCTGTTTTCCATGGAGGAAATCACCTGCGCGACGCCAACCTACCTGGCGCAACACGGTGAGCCGGCCGATCCGCAGGCGCTGGCCGGCCACAACTGCCTGCTCAACAGCCATTACAGTGGCTATGAGGAGTGGCTATACCACCGGCAACACGACGTAGAGCGCATCCGGGTCAACGGCCATCTGGCCAGCAACCACTACAGCCTGTTGAAGAAGGCCACGCTCAACCACGCCGGCATCGCCCGCCTGCCCTCCTACATGCTGCATCAGGAGCTGGCCGCCGGAGAGCTGGTCTGGTTGCTGCGCGACTACCGGACACAGCAGACACCGGTTTTTCTGGTGCATCCCTGGCAGGGTCGCCTGCCACGGCGGGCCGAGGCGCTGGTGGACTACCTGCTCAACTGGTTCCGACACAGCCAGACACTGCTCAACGGACTGGAGCAGGTGAAACCCCGCTGAGCGTTTTTTGTGCAACCTTCTGCACGCCCCGCCAACCGTGGCCTGTGCACAACTACCCCAAGCTTATGCACAGGCTGGCGCACAGCTGCTGTGTTTAACTCACAGGCTAACCCTCTGATATTGCTCAAAAAACAAACGCCCCGCGGGAAGCCGCGGGGCGTCTGGGGTGTAGCCAGCTGTCCAGCGCTTATCCACAGAGCCATCCAGTGCTCCCGGGGATAACCGCAGACGGCCGCTGAACAGACTCTTACAGCAGGCGTTTGCGGTCTTCGCGGGTGATGATCACCGTGGCCGAACGCGGGCGCTTGCCCGGGCCGTCCGGCCAGGTGCTGAGCAGGTTGTTGGCCGTCGATCCTTCACCGGGGTGCTGCACGTTGATGAACAGCGTGCGGAAGTCCGGGGTGGCGGTAATGCCGGTGATCTCGGCGCCCAGCGGGCCGACCAGGAAGCGTTTCATATCTCCCGTATGCGGGTCGGCCACCAGCATCTGGTTGTTGCCGAACGGGCCACTGGCCAGCTGACTGCCACTCATGTCGGTCTGAATCCACAGCCGGCCATCCTCGTCGAACCACAGACCATCCGGGCTGGCGAGCATGTTGTCGGCGCCCAGCGCCTGGCCATTCGGCCCACGGCTGTCGCTCTCCGGGCCGGCCAGCAGGAACAGGTCCCAGGCAAAACGCACACCGCTGTTGTCGCGGCGCTCTTCACGCCAGCGGATGATATGGCCGTAGGCATTCTTCACCCGCGGGTTGGCGGCATCGGCCGTGGTCCGCGCGCTGTTGTTGGTCAGGGTGAAGTACACCTCGTTGCTGTCCGGGTGCACCGCGCCCCACTCCGGGCGGTCCATCTTGGTTGCACCGGCAATGTCGGCGGCCAGACGGGTGTTGATCAGCACCTCGCCCTGATCGGCGAAGCTGACCCCGGCGGCCGCACAGGCCTGCTGGAACGCCGCATCCTGCAGGTCCAGCGCCAGCCAGTCGCCGCTGCCATCGGCATTGAACCGCGCCGCGTAGAGCACGCCGTCGTCCAGCAGGCGGCCATCGCTGCGGCCGGGACGGTATTTGCCCCGGCTGACGTATTTGTAGATGTATTCGTTCTGCGCATCGTCGCCGGAATAGCAGACCACCGGTTTGCCGGCGCGCGGCTTGGCAAACACCAGGCCTTCGTGGGCGAAGCGGCCGAGGGCGCTGCGCTTGACCGGCACCGAGTCCGGATCGAACGGGTCGATCTCGACGATCCAGCCGAAATGGTTGGGCTCGTTGCGGTAGTCGGCGCGGGCATCGGCCCCCTTGCGCGTGGCATCGAAGCGCTCGAATTCGTCGCCGCTCAGGGTGTCCCAGCCGAAGCGGCTGCTGCTGCGCAGGCCATAGCGCTTGAGTTCGCGCGGCAGGTCGCTGTCGCGGCTGGCGAAGTAACCGGCCCAGTTTTCCTCGCAGGTCACGTAGGTACCCCAGGGTGTGAAGCCGCTGGCGCAGTTGTTCTGCGTGCCACGGCTGGCGGTGCCTTCCGGGCTGTAGCGGGTGCGCAGCAGCGCGTGACCGCGTGCCGGGCCGCTCATCTGCATCGGCGTGGCGGCGGTGATGCGGCGGTTGCGGGCGCTGGGCTGCACCTGCCATTCGCCGCGCACATCGCGGCGGATCTCGACCACGGACACGCCATGGGCATTGATCTCCTTGCGCACTTGCTCGGCACTCACCCGCTTGCCGTCGACCACAGTCGGGCCGTTGGGGTGCAGCAGCGGCGCATCGATGTACTCGTGGTTGAGCACCAGCAGGCCGTGCCGTGAGTTCAGGCCGGCGCCGTATTGGGCATCGATGGGGAAGAAGTGCATGCCGTCATGGTGCATGCCGATCTGCTCGGCCTGATCCTGAGCGCTGTTGCTGGCATCCTCGAGGAACGCCGGGTAGCCACCGGTAATCGGTGTGCCCCATGGAATGAACGGCGTGGCACGGTAACCGGCCGGCACGCTGATACCGTCTGCGCGGCCGACCGCCACGGCAGTGAACGGCAGGCGGTTGCGACGACCGAACGGTGGCAGATGGCGCTCACCGGCCTGGCTCTCGCCCGGCAGGCCGACGCCGAGAAAACCCAGCACGCCGAGCGCGGCGCCACCGGCGAGGATCTGCCGACGACGGGCGTCGACCAGCTCGTTGAAGTGCGGATTGTGCGAGTGGTTGCTCGGTGCTTCGTCGCCGCTGCCGAACAGCACGGCGTTGTTCTCATCATGGGACACGGTTGGCTCCTTGCAGAAGGTGGGTTGCAGGAACCTTGACGCTAACGGGCGAAAGCGACGACTTGGTGACGCTTTGTTTGCAGAGTGGGCCTTACAGGGGATCAGCCACGCAGGGCGTATTGCTCAGCCATCAGCCGCGCGTCAAGCAGCGCATGGTGGGGAACCTGCGATTCCTCCAGCCCGGCCAGCAGGCCGCGAATTTCACGGCTGACGATGCCGGGCGGCAGCGGCGCCGGGGCGAGCAGCTCCAGCAGCAGCGGCCAGTCCCAGGCCAGGGCATCGCTGATGATTTCCACCTCGGCATCGCCATCGAGAAAGCGCAGCAACGCGGTGCGCGCCTCTTCCCGCGACATCCCGCGAGCAGGCAGATCGAGCTGCGGCAGGACGATCTGCACGACAAACTCGGAGCAATCCTCCAGCGCCCAGCCTTCACCGAGTTCCACGTAGCACTCGGGGCCCGACGGGTCGACCAGCGCCAGACTGATCAGGCGCCGGTGCCGGCTGAGGGAGGTAAATTCGGTATCGAGAAACAGTCTGCGCATGGGCATCCGGAGAAGGCGGGCGTGCACACTCAGGCACCCACCCAACGTGGGTTAGCCCATGTGGAAGAAGGCCAGCTTGTTGCCATCCAGATCGCGGAAGTAACCGGCGTAGAAGCCCGGCATGCGCTCGCCCGGCGCGCCCTCATCGCTGGCGCCCAGGCTGATGGCCTTGGCGTAGAGCTTGTCCACGCCCTCGCGGGAGCCGCCGACCAGGGCGATCATGTTGCCGTTGCCGGCACTGGGCGCCTGCTTGTCGTACGGCGTGCACACGCCGAACATCGGCTGGCCCATACCGGTGCCGTAGAACGCGGCGCGGCCGACATCCATCACCAGCTTGCCGCCCATCTCGGCGAACAGTGCGCCGTAGAACGCCTTGGCCTTGTCCAGATCGGCGGTGCCGACCATTGCGTATCCGATCATCGTGCAGTCCTCGTGTGGTGGAGTGGCAGAGCGTTTGACTCTAGCAGAGAGCAGAAACGAAAAACCCGGGACAAGCCCGGGTTCTTCGTGGGGGAGTCAAACGTAGAACCTGTTCACGATCTCGCGAGCTAGAGCGAGACAAGGCAAAAACATCCGAAGAAGCGCAGTTTACGTGTGGTAAATGAGCATTCTGAGGCTGTTTTTAACGCGGTATCGCCGACGCGCAGCAGTCGTAGGCAGGTTCTCAGCCGTTCTGGCGAATACCGGCTACAAGCCATGGCTGATTGTCGCCCTGAGCGCGTTCCAGACGCCAGCTTTCGCTGAACGCTTCGCCCTGGTCGAAACGCGAGGTCTTGGCCAAACCGCTGAAGGTCAGGGTGGCGATGGTCTTGTCGGCCTGATCGTCCAGACCGTCCAGCTGCACGTCCAGGTTATCGATATAGGTGGACTGGAAGCCGTCACCCAGATTGGCGCGCTCCTGGGTCAGGAAGGCGGTCATCTGCGGGGTGAAGAACTCGGCGATCTTGTCCATCTCGTTGGCGTCCCAGTGCTGCTGCAGGGCGAGGAAGTGCTCGCGGCCCTGCTCGATGAAACGCGCCTGATTGAACCAGGCCGGCGTTTGCAGCGGCGCACGCGCCACGCTGGCGCCGCCGAAGATCGGCGCGCCCGGGGCACTTTCGCGGGCATAAGGCGCACCACCAGCCATGGCCGGCTGGGCCTGGCGGCGACGGGAAGCGATCAGCTTGAAGATGACGAAGGCGATCAGGCCGAAGATCAGGATGTCGAAGATCTGCATGCCTTCGAAGCCATCACCCATGAACATCGAGGCGAGCAGGCCACCAGCGGCGATACCGGCCAGCGGGCCGAGCCAGCGCGAAGCGCCACTGGCCGGACGGGCAGCAGCGGCTGCAGTGCCAGCAGCTGGCGCCGGGGCGGCCTGCTGCTTGTTCATCTGGGTGGTCTGGTGGCTCGGCGCACTGCCGAAGCTCTTGCCGCCGCCCAGGCGCTTGGCGCTGGCATCGAGGCTGAGGGTCAGACCCAGGCACAGGGCCAGGGCGAGGCTGAGAAAGCGTTGCATGGTCGGCACTCTTGATAGGAAATCCACGCGCGCATGATGCCGGTCGGGGACCGTCAGGGCCAGCAAGAGAATGTTTCCGGATTTATGCCCTTACAGCTGGCGCGCCTTGAAGGTATCGCAGCGGCCGGGCAGACCCGAGTCGAAACCGCTGCGGAACCAGCGCACCCGTTGCGCCGAGGTGCCGTGGGTAAAGGCGTCCGGCCGCACCTGACCACGGGCCTGGCGTTGCAGGTGGTCATCGCCGATGGCATTGGCGGCGTTCAGCGCCTCCTCCAGATCACCCGGTTCCAGCCACTGCAGACGCCGCTGGGCGTGGTGCGCCCAGACCCCGGCCAGGCAGTCGGCCTGCAGCTCCTGGCGCACCAGCAGGCCGTTGTCGCCTTCCAGACGCTCGCCACGCTGGCGGGCAGCACTGATTCTGGCCGAGACGCCGAGCAGCGTCTGCACGTGATGGCCGACCTCATGGGCGATCACATAGGCCTGGGCAAAGTCGCCGGCGGCGGCGAAGCGGGTTTCCAGTTCGCGGAAGAAGCCCAGGTCGAGATAGACCTGCCGATCGCCCGGGCAGTAGAACGGCCCTACGGCGGCATCGGCAAAGCCGCAGGCCGAGCGCACGCCGCCCTCGAACAGCACCAGTTTGGGTTCCTGGTAGGCCTTGCCGGCGGACTGGAACAGAGCGTGCCAGGTGTCCTCGGTATCACCCAGCACGGCGCGGACGAACTCGCGCTGCGGATCATCTGCAGCAGGGCGCTGAGATGGCGCGCTGGAAGGCGGGGCCTGCAGCGCCTGGTTGGCCAGGTTGCCGAGTATCTGCAGCGGGTCCTGGCCCATCAGCAAACCCACCACCACGACCACCGCCACGCCGCCCAGGCTCAGGCGCTTGCCGCCGCCGAAGCGGCCGCCACCACGGGCATCCACCACATTGTCACTGCGTCGTCCCCGTTCCCAGCGCATGGCCGTGCTCCCGCAAATCCTCAAGAGCCACAGTGTTGCCGGCCCGGTCGACGAACGCCAGTCGGATGAGCAGGACCGCTACAGGGCTTCCAGCTTGGCGTAGGCCAGCATCAGCCACTTGCTGCCTTCGCCGTCAAAGTTGACCTGCACCCGCGCCTGGGCGGCGGAACCTTCGAAGTTGAGAATCACGCCCTCGCCGAACAGCGGGTGATGCACGCGCTGGCCGAGGCTGAAGCCGGTGTCCGGCACTTCGGCGCCAGCGAACATCGAGCTGCCAGCCATGTTGCGCCCACCGCCGTAGGGACGGCTGAGGCTGTTGGACAGACGCACTTCGTGGATCAGCGCCGAGGGAATCTCGCGGACGAAACGCGACACCTTGTTGTAGGTCTCGCTGCCGTACAGACGACGGGTCTCGGCGTAGGTCATCACCAGCTTGTGCATGGCGCGGGTGATGCCGACGTAGGCCAGACGGCGCTCCTCCTCCAGACGACCGGACTCCTCCAGGCTCATCTTGTGCGGGAACAGCCCCTCCTCCATGCCGACCAGGAATACCAGCGGGAACTCCAGGCCCTTGGCGCTGTGCAGGGTCATCAGCTGCACGCTGTCCTCGAACTCCTCGGCCTGGGTATCGCCGGATTCCAGCGCGGCATGGTCGAGGAAGGCCGCCAGCGGCGACACCGCATCGTCATCGAACTCGAAGGCACGGGCGGCGCTGACCAATTCCTGCAGGTTTTCCACCCGCGCCTGGCCCTTCTCGCCCTTCTCTTCCTTGTGGAAGGTGATCAGCCCGGTCTGCTCGATCACCGTCTGGGTCATCAGGTGCAGGGGGAAGTCCTGCACCTTGGCCGCCAGATTCTCGATCAGCTCGGCGAAGGCGCCCAAGGCACTGGCCGCACGGCCGGAAACGGCCTTGGTCGCCACCAGTTGTTGCAGCGCCCGCCACATGGAGGTGCCGGAGGCGCGGGCAGCTTCGCGCAGACCTTCAACTGTCTTCTCGCCGATGCCACGGGCCGGCACGTTGATCACCCGCTCCAGCGCCGCGTCGTCGTCGCGCAGGCGGATCAGGCGCAGGTAAGCCATGGCGTTCTTGATCTCGGCGCGCTCGAAGAAGCGCTGGCCACCGTAGATGCGGTAGGGAATCTTCTCGCGCAGCAGCGCTTCTTCAAGCACGCGCGATTGCGCGTTGGAGCGGTAGAGGATGGCGATCTCGCTGCGCTTGAGACCGTCCTTGCGCAGGGCGTCCTCGATTGATTCGACCACGTAGCGGGCTTCGTCATGCTCGTTGAAGGCGGCGTACAGGCCGATCGGCTCACCGTCGCCACCCTCGGTCCACAGCTCCTTGCCCAGGCGCTCGCTGTTGTTGGCGATCACCGCGTTGGCGGCCTTGAGGATGCCGGCGGTGGAGCGGTAGTTCTGTTCCAGGCGGATGGTTTCCACCGGCGCGAAGTCATCGGCGAAGCGCTGGATATTCTCGATCCGCGCGCCGCGCCAGCCGTAGATCGACTGGTCGTCGTCGCCCACCACCATCAGGCTGTCGCCACCGGTGGCGAGGAACTTCAGCCAGGCGTACTGCACGGCGTTGGTGTCCTGGAACTCGTCCACCAGGATGTGGCGGAAGCGCCGCTGGTAGTGTTCGAGCAGGCCGGGGTTGTCGCGCCACAGCTCCAGCGAGCGCAGCAGCAGCTCGGCAAAATCGACCACACCGGCGCGGGCGCAGGCGGCCTCGTAGGCGGCGTAGATGCTGACCATGGTGGCGAGGAAGTGATCGCCCGAGGCCTGGATATTGTGCGGGCGCAGACCTTCGTCCTTCTGCCCGTTGATGAACCACTGAGCCTGGCGCGCCGGCCAGCGCTGCTCATCCAGGCCCAGCTCGCGGATCACTCGCTTGACCAGGCGCTGCTGGTCGTCAGAATCGAGAATCTGGAAGCTTTCCGGCAGCTT
Source organism: Pseudomonas fluvialis (assembly GCF_014207935.1). Lineage (GTDB taxonomy): Bacteria > Pseudomonadota > Gammaproteobacteria > Pseudomonadales > Pseudomonadaceae > Aquipseudomonas > Aquipseudomonas fluvialis_A. Next base: position 888,331 of record NZ_JACHLL010000001.1, read on the forward strand.
GGCTTCCTGCCAGTGCGCCCGCAGCAGGCGATGGGCCAGGCCGTGGAAGGTGCCCACCCACATGCCCTGCGGGCTCATGCCGAGCATCTGTTCGATGCGCTGGCGCATCTCGGCCGCGGCCTTGTTGGTGAAAGTGACCGACAGCACGCTGTGCGGGGAGGCGCCCTCGACCTGGATCAGCCAGGCGATGCGGTGCACCAGCACACGGGTCTTGCCCGAACCGGCGCCGGCCAGCACCAGCTGGCGGCCGAGCGGAGCCGCCACAGCCTGGCGTTGGGCGTCATTGAGAGAGTTCAGCAGGTAGGAGATATCGTCGCGCATGGGCCGGCATTCTACGCGGATGCGCCGCGCGGCGCTGCCGCGGAAGAAACTGCAGCTGGTCGGCTGAGTAAAACAATCAGGCTTTAGCCCATCAAAAGATGGGTGATCGCTTGTCACGGGGTGGACTTAATTCTTTGGCAACGCGTCTAGCTCGGGTATTCTCCGTCGACGCTCTAGGCAACCACTATAAGAATACCGCCTATGTCTGCCACACCCAGCGCTGCAGTCACTGCGCCCAATCCGCTTGAAACCCAAGCGGTGCGTGAGCATTTCGCCACCGATCTCGCCCTTGAGCGCACCCGCCTGCTCTACCAGGGCTCACAGATTCCCACCCTGTTCATGCTGCTCAACGGCCTGGCCTGTTCCTGGCTGCTGTGGAATTCAGCCGACGCCTGGCTGCTCGGCGGCTGGCTGCTGTGGCTGGTGCTGCTGGCCGTGCTGCGCCTGGTACAGGTGGCCTCGTTCAAGGACGCGCTGCCTTCGCAGCAGGCCGCACCGCACTGGCGCCGCAACTTCCACCTGGGCGCCATGGTATCCGGGGCCACCCTGGCCTTCGCCGTGATCATGCTGGTGCCCAGCCAGGCCTACCTGCAGCAGGCGCTGGTCTACGGACTGATCGCCGCCGCCGTGCTCTCCGCCTGCGTGGCCTATGCAGTGAGCCTGCGCGCCTTCCTGGCCTTCGCCCTGCCCTGCCTGATGCCCTCGATCGTCTACCTGCTCAACAGCGACGCCGAGCTGCTGCGTGGCTGGGGCGTGCTCAGCCTGATCCTCAGCCTGGCAGTGATTGTGGTGGCCTGGCAGATCAGCCGCCTGGTGCAGCACAGCCTGCTGCGGCGCTTCCAGAACCAGGCGCTGATCGACAACCTAGAGCACGCCCGCCAGCAGGCCGAAGGGCTGAACCTGGAGCTGGCGCGCGAAGTGGAGCAGCGCCGGCGCGCCGAACGCGGCCTGCGCCAGGCCCACGACCAGCTGGAAATGCGCGTGGCCGAGCGCACCCTGGAGCTGGATGAAACCACCCACGAACTGAGCAAGAGCGAGGCACGCCTGTCCCTCGCCCTGGAGGCCAGCCACCTGGGCCTGTGGGACTGGAACCTGGTCACTGACGAAGTCCACCACAGCAATCTGCAGGAACTGTTCGGCCTCGGCCAGGACCAGGTTCGCGCCGTGCTCACCGACCTCAAGCCGCGCCTGCACCCGGATGATACCGGCCTGCTCAAGCGCGCCCTGGTCGCCCACCTCAAGGGCGACAGCGAAGGCTATGCGGTGGAATACCGCTTCCGCCACGCCGACGGCCGCTGGATCTGGATCGAGGACCGTGGCCGCGCGGTGGAGCGTGACGCCAATGGCGCGGTGATCCGCATGATCGGCACGCGCCGCGACATCAGCCTGCGCAAGCGCCTGCAGGAACAGCAGCAACTGGCCGCCACGGTATTCGAGGCCGCCAGCGAGGGCATCGTCATCCTCGACGCCGACTACCGCTTCCTCTCGGTCAACGACGCCTTCACCCGCGTCACCGGCTACCGCCAGGACGAAGTGCTGGAGCAGAGCGTGACCACCCTGGTCAGCAGCCGCGAGGCGCGCCGCCAATACGAACTGATCCGCCAGGAGCTGGAAAACCACTCGCACTGGCAGGGCGAACTGATCGAAACACGCAAGAACGGCGAGCTATACCCACAGTGGTTGCGCCTTGACGTGGTGCGCGACTCGCGTGGGGCCATCAGCCATATCGTCGGTTTCTTCGCCGACCTTTCGGCCCGCCGCGAAGCCGAGGAGCGCCTGCGCTACCTGTCGCACTACGACGAGCTGACCGGCCTGGCCAACCGCACCCTGTTCAAGGAGCGCCTGCATGAAGCCGCCCAGCGCGTGCGCCAGAACGGGCAGAGCCTGGCCCTGCTGCACATCGACCTGGACCGCTTCAAGCTGCTCAATGACAGCCTCGGCCATGAAGTGGCCGACCAGCTGCTGCGGCAGATGAGCCGGCGTCTGACCCAGGCCATCCCCGAGGCAGACACCCTCGCGCGCCTGTCCTCCGACGAATTCGCCGTGGTGCTCGACGACTACGGCAGCCTCTCCAGCCTGGCGCGTATCGCCAGCCGCCTGCTGGCCAAGCTGCGCACGCCGATGGAAGTCGGCGGCCACGAACTGGTGATCAGTGCTTCCCTCGGTATCAGTCTGATGCCGGACAACGCCCGCGAAATCAGCGCACTGATCAGTCAGGCCAACATGGCCATGCAGCACGCCAAACATTTGGGGGGGAACACCTTCCAGTTCTTCACCGATAACCTGCAGGCCTGCACCCTGGAGCGGCTGCAACTGGAGAACCAGCTGCGCAAGGCGATCGGCGAGGGGCAACTGGAAGTGTACTACCAGCCCAAGCTGTGCCTGGCTGACGACAGCATCAATGCCGCCGAGGCGCTGGTGCGCTGGCAGCACCCACAGCTCGGCCTGGTACCACCGGCGGACTTCATCGGTCTGGCCGAGGAAACCGGACTGATCGGCGCCATCGGCGAGTTCGTGCTGCGCGAGGCCTGTCGCCAGGCGCGCGAGTGGCAGCGAGGCGGGCAGGCGGATATCCGCGTGTCGGTCAACCTGTCGATGCACCAGCTACGCCAGGGCAACCTGACCAGTCTGGTGCGTCAGGTGCTCGACGAAACCGAACTGCCGGCCCGCCTGCTGGAGCTGGAGCTGACCGAGTCGCAACTGCTGGATAACGTGGAGAACGTCATCACCACCTTCCATCAGCTGCGCACGCTGGGCGTGAAGCTGTCGATCGACGACTTCGGCACCGGCTACTCCTCGCTCAGCTACCTCAAGCGCTTCCCGGTGGACTACGTGAAGATCGACCAGTCGTTCATCCGCGACCTGTCGGTGGGCAGCGAAGACGCCGCGATTACCCGGGCGATCATCGCCATGGCCCATAGCCTGGAACTGCAGGTGGTGGCCGAGGGTGTGGAAACCGAAGCGCAGCTGGAGTACCTGAAAAGCCAGCGCTGCGACGAGGTGCAGGGATACCTGATCAGTCCTGCGGTGACCGCCACCGCCTTCGCCAAGCTTCTTGAGGAGCAGGTGGCGGTGCTGTAGCGGCGATACCTGACGGACTGCTCGTTCATTGCGATTGAGGAGTGCGTCATGTCCAAACCGCCAGCGTTGCCGCTGCGTCTGAAACTTGTCCTGGCTTCCCAGGGCATGGCCCCGCTGGCGGTCAAGGCCGCCGTGGTGCAGCAACTGGGTGCGCAGAACGCCGCCCTGCTCGCCCCGCACATGCCGCCGGGGCAACTCAAGGACCTGGTGCCGGAGCTGCCCAGCGCCTTTGTCGCCCAGGTCATCAGCCACCTGCAACCGGCCTGGATTCTCGATACCTACCTGGCCTTGCCGGACAGCCTGCACCTGGCCGTGGCCCGCGAGCTGTGCATCCAGCACCTCTACCAGACGGCCGCCCAGTTCGCCGAATGCCTGCCACCGGCGCGACTGCGCAACCTGATCTTCGGCCTGGAACCCGACCATGTGCTGCAGATCGCCCGCCATATCACCAACCTGCCACTGATCATCGAAAGCCTGCGCACCTTCTCCGCGGCCTTCCTCAGCAAGCTGGCCGATGCCGCCGTGCGCGACAACAACCCGGAGATTTCCCAGCAGGTGCTGGCCGGCCTCACCGTGCAGCGCCAGGCCGAAGTCTGCGCCGCGCTCAAGCCCACCACCCTCAAGGCCGTACTGCCGGGCCTGCTGGCGCAGAGCGGCGAAGCCCTGCGCGAACGCCTGCCAGAAAGACTGCAGCTGCAGTTTGCCGCCGAAGAAGTCTGAGTCTCAGTCGCGCCAGAAGGGCTTGCGCAACTCCTCCGCACGCGCGGCCAGGTCGATGCCGGCATCGCCCAGCAGGCGAGGATCGAGCTGGGCCAGTTGGCGGCGGGTGCGGATGTTCTGCTGCCAGTGCAGCAGACGGGCCAGCAGGCGCAGCGGCCAGCCGGGGCTAAGCAGGGACGGGCGGCTGGCTGGCAGGGTGTGCGGCAGGCTGCGCGACATGGCGATCTCCTTGCGCGAAAGCGCGGGCTATGGAGTGCCATGATCGGGCCGCGGCGAGCGACGCGGCAGAGACAGCCGACTGAAACAGTAGCGCAGCAGTCGCCACGAATAAGCCACTGTACTGCCCGAGTCAGCCACCAACTGTTTTCCCGGGAGCGCAGAGCGACCCGCGCTACTGCTCCCAGCCCCTGCGCTGGAGGATTTCGTCCAGCGTTCGGCTGATGGCCGTACAGTTGCGCACCATCTCGATCCGCTCCCAGGTGGCCAGCTCGCCCTCACGGATCAACCGCAGCATGACCTGCCGCGATGGCGGGGCAAGCAGGCGCAGCGGATGGCTCCAGCGGTTGCGCAGGAAGATGTTGATGTCGGCGGTGTAGTCCTGCGCCAGCACGCCGTAACTCAGGTGCTGGATCAGGTTCAGCGCCGGTGACTTGAAGCGCAGGGTATCGCGGCTGATCTTGAGCATCTCGGTGGTGACGTTTTTGACGATCCGGCTCTGGTAGTTGAACGCCTGGCGCAGCACATTGCCCGGCGCATCCGGATCAGGGGTGATGGCCAGTGCCGCCGGGTTGGTCATGCTGGCGATGAAGTGATTGACCCCGTACAGGCGAGTCAGGCGCTTGGCAGGCAGGTCGTCGACGAAGGAGCCGTCGATCCAGCGCAGATCCGGCAGGTAGGGCACGGCTTCACCCTTGGCATTGCGGCACTGCAGGGTCACCGGCGGGTAGATGCCATAGATCGCACAGGAGGCCATGACCGCCGGACGGATCAGCACATTAGGCGAGGTGATGGCGTTGAGCAGGCGCGGCGCCTGCTCCGGCGCCAAACCGGTGACCGTGATGTTGAGCTTGCGCCCGGTCAGCGCGTAGGCCTCCTGAAAGGTCAGATCGGGAATGATCTTCTCCAGATAGGCGCGCAGGTTGCTGGCGTCCATCGGCTGGTTGCGGCTGACAAAAGGCGACAGCCGTGGCCGGATCGACGAGGTCTGCTCGACCTCATGGTGCAGATTGTCGATGCTCAGGCGCTGCGACAGCTCCTCGTCGGTGTGGGTGCAGGCAGTGGCGGCGATGATCGAGCCAGCGCTGGAGCCGGAGATGATGTCCGGCAACAACCCCTGTTCGAAGAGGGCCTTGACCACGCCGGCATGGAAGAAACCGAGCACGGCGCCGCCACTGAGCATCAGGGCCGAGCGTCCGAAGCAGTGACCGGCACGGATGAAGAAATCCTCCTTCTCCTGCAGCGAAATGATCGACTCGTCGACTTCGTCGATATCGTGCAGAGCCCCACAAACCTCGCGGACGAACTGGTGGATGAGGTTCTTGGTGCCCAGCTTGGCCTTGTTGTACAGGGCCGGTTTGCCCATGCCGCCGACATTGCCGTGAATGCCCTCGTTGAGGGTGAAGAGCAGCTGTTGGTAATCCTGGCGAAAGCGCAGGTCGCGGATCAGATCCAGACGCTGGCGAATCGATCGGTAGTCGTAGCTCTTCGAGGCATCCGCGCTCTTCCAGTCGCCCAGGCCATTTTCCTGGTCGTAGGCCGCAGCCTGTTCCGACCATTCGCCGTAGCTTTGCGCGGCATCCATCTTCTTGAGCAACTGCCGGGATTGCAGGCGTGCCAATACCATCATTAGTACCTCCGCTGTTCCGCCCTGGGGCTGAGCCCCGTGTGTTCAGCCGCGTTCAGCCGCGGCCTGTTCTGACGCACCCTTGCGGCTGCGCCGGAGCGCCACCGCTGCAGGGCCGGCCTCGGCCTGATCGGCTGAGGCAGCGGCCGCGCGCTGCTCGGCAAGCCGGGCCTCATGCTGCGTCGCCAGCGCCAGGTACTGCTCGGTAGAGGCCTCGATGCAGGCGATGTAGTGATCCATGTCGGGCATCACGCTGCGGTCGGCCAGCACGCCTAGGTTGAGGTTGTCGTAGATGCCGGTGATGCCATGGCTGATGGCCATGCCGTCGGCCACCGGCACCACCGGAAAGACCGAAAGAATGGGCGCGCCGGCAAAGTAGCGCGGCACCATGCCGGGGATGCCGGGCACGTTGGTGATGATGGTGTTGATCAGCGGAATCTTGCTGTAGAAGCGCGTCTTGGTCTGCACCCAGGTCGCCAGCGAGCGCAGGTAGGGTGGGAACAGCTCGCCGGCGGAGTTACTCAGGCCGTAGAGCACTTCCTTGGCCAGCGGGATGCCGCGCAGGGTGCGTCGGTGAACGGCCTCCAGACGGGTGACAGGGTCTTCGATGTCGGTGCCGATGGCTATGTACATGGCCGAGATCAGGTTACCGCCATCCTTGCGCGCCTCTTCCGCACGCAGTGACACCGGGCACAGGGACACCAGCGAGCCATCGGCCGGCAGCTTGCCATGGCTGATCAGGTAGCGGCGCAGCCCGCCGGCGATGATGCTGATGATGATGTCGTTGAGCGAAACGTCCCTGTGCAGCTGGCGGATGCGCTTGAGATCCTTGAGCGGCCAGACGTGCCCGCCATAGGCGCGGTGCGGCGTGACGGCCGCGTTGAAGATGCTCTGCGGCACGCGCCTCTGCTCGGGGCGGGAGTCGCCACGCATGTGGGCGAGCAGTTGCGCCCCCTTCCGGGCCACGTTGACGCCGGCCTTCAGGCTGCGCAGCGACTGATTGAACAGGCGCGGCGTGGTCCGCGCCCACATTTCCAGCGGCGTGGGCGTGCGCTCGACGTACTCGACGTTGCTGCGCTTGCCGAACTCGTGCTGCGGGGTGTCCTCCATCAGCGCGGTACTCAGTTCGAGAGCGGACTTGCCGTCGGCATAGGCATGGTGGAAACGGATGAGCACAGCGAAGCTGTTCTGCGGGATGCCCTTGACGTTGTTCAGCCCCTCGATGATGTAGATCTCCCAGGGCGCCCGATCCATGTCCAGGGTCCGCGACATGGTGCGCGCGGTGAAGATGCACAACTGGCGCCAGTCTCCCGGTTGCGGCAGGCCGACATGGCGCACGTGGTATTCGAGGTCGAAGCTTTCGTCCTCCAGCCAGTAGGGATCGTCCAGGCGCAGCGGGGCCTGCGCCAGGCGGCGGCGGAACATCGGCGTGGTGTTCAGGCGGTCACCGATGTACTGAAGGATTTCCTTGTGACGGACAATGCCGTTGGGCGCGGCATTCTGGTCACACAGCCAGAGGCTGCCGATGACCATCGGCTGGTTGGGCGTCTCGAAATAGAAGAAGTGCGAGTCCATCGGCGAAAGCTGTTTCATCTGGATTCCTTCCTGCTTGCCCTGGCTGAATGAGAAAACATACCCCGGAGGTCGCGCGTGGCCCGCGCCATCGGCACCGCCGCGCGCCATTGGCCATGCGCTGGCGGGCTCACCTGGGCGGGCTGGATTCTTGTTATGGGAGCGGGCACTCGGGGCGTGCGGTCAGGTTCGAGCCTAATCGACGCAACCGGGCCCGTCAGCGGCAAGGCGCGTAAATACGCATTTCGAGCGAGGCGGGTATGACGGCAACCGGCAAGTACTACTACTCGCCGCACGCATCAGCGCGCCCGGTGCCTGCACAGGGAACAACGGGAAGGGCAGCTAGGGTCTGTTGCCGTTTCGGCGCAAACCCTAGGGGCGCAGCGCGCCCCGGCGCTGAAACGCAGCTTCAGCCGCGGGTGGTGCTGCCGTTGTCCAGATGGCGCATCAGCAGGGCGTAGTTCAGATCGATGTCCTCTGGCAGCGGCAGGTAGAGGGTGTGGCCATCGCCCGGCGCCAGGTCGGTACGCTCGCCGTTGCCCTTCTCCATGGCATCAAGGGTGAAATGCACGTTGCCCTGCGGGGTCATCAGTTCCAGGCGGTCGCCCACGGCGAAGCGGTTCTTCACCTTGACCTCGGCCAGGGCGCCGCGACGCTCACCGGTCAGCTCGCCGACGAACTGCTGGCGCTCGGAGACGGAGTTGCCGCGCTCATAATTCTGGTACTCGTCGTGCACGTGACGGCGCAGGAAGCCCTCGGTGTAGCCACGGTGAGCCAGGGATTCGAGGGTGTCCATCAGGCTCATGTCGAACGGCCGGCCGGCCACCGCATCATCGATGGCCTTGCGGTACACCTGTGCGGTGCGCGCACAGTAGTAGTGGCTCTTGGTGCGGCCCTCGATCTTCAGCGAGTGCACGCCCATCTGCACCAGGCGCTCGACGTGCTGTACGGCACGCAGGTCCTTGGAGTTCATGATGTAGGTGCCGTGCTCGTCCTCGTAGGCGGACATGTACTCGCCCGGACGGCTGCTGTCCTCGAGGAGGAACACTTCCTTGGTCGGCGCGCCCACGCCCAGGGTCGGCTCGGCCGCCTGCACGGCAATCGGCTCGTAGACATGCACGATGTCGCCGACTTCGTTTTCCTTGGCCTCGTGGGTCTTGTATTCCCAGCGGCAGGCGTTGGTGCAGGTGCCCTGGTTGGGGTCGCGCTTGTTGATGTAGCCCGACAGCAGACAGCGGCCGGAATAGGCCATGCACAGCGCGCCGTGGACGAACACCTCCAGCTCCATGCCCGGCACCTTTTCGCGGATCTCGCCGATCTCTTCCAGCGACAGTTCGCGCGAAAGAATGGCGCGGGTCAGGCCCTGGCGGCGCCAGAACTCGACGCTGGCCCAGTTCACCGCGTTGGCCTGCACTGACAGGTGGATGTGCATGTGCGGGAAGTGCTCGCGCACCATCATGATCAGCCCCGGGTCGGACATGATCAGCGCATCCGGCCCCATCGCCACCACCGGCTCCAGATCCTTGATGAAGGTCTTCAGCTTGGCGTTGTGCGGAGCGATGTTGACCACCACGTAGAACTGCTTGCCCTGGGCATGCGCCTCGTTGATCCCCAGCGCCAGGTTGGCGTGGTCGAACTCGTTGTTGCGCACCCGCAGACTGTAGCGCGGCTGACCGGCATACACCGCGTCAGCGCCATAGGCGAAGGCATAGCGCATGTTGCGCAGGGTGCCGGCAGGGGAAAGCAATTCGGGTTTGAACGGGGCGGACATGCTGGTTACTCGGTTGACGCTCGGAAGGTGGGCGATTTTACGGCAATTGCGCGCCAACCGCAGGTTCGGCGACGGACGTGGACTATTCCAGTAGCGTAGTCCTCTGCCCTCTTTCCAAGGAATGCTCCTCATGCTGCGTGGAATGCTGCTGTCCCTGCTGATCGCCCTTGCCGGCTGTGCACAAAATCCGGCCGGCCTGCCGCTGTGGCAGGAGCGCCAGGTTGCCCCGCCGAGCCTGCAGTACCTCGGGGTGGGCGGCTATCTGCTGCGCTGGCAGGACGAAGCCCTGCTGTTTGCTCCCTCGTTCAGCAACCCCGCCACCCTGGGCCAGCCGCCGCTGGTGGTACAGGCCGACAACGCCAAGATCGACGAACTGATGCCCAAAGCCGATGACGTCAGCATGCTGCTGGTCGGCCATGCCCACTACGACCACTTGATGGACGTGCCGCGCATCCTCGAAAAACATGCGCCCAAAGCCAAGGTATATGGCTCCAAGACCATGGGCCACATCATGGCGGCCGTGCTGCCACGCGAGCGCATTGTCGATGCCGAGCGCGTGATGGCCGATGGCGCCAAGCCCGGCCAGTGGTTCTATTCCCCGGAGAAGCGCATCCGCGCCATGCCGATCAAGAGCATGCATGCGCCGCACATCTTCGGCATCAAGTTCCTCGGCGGCAGCTATGACCAGGACCTGACCGCACTGCCCAAGTCGGTGTGGGCATGGAAGGAGGGCCAGACGCTGTCCTGGCTGGTCGACCTGCTCGATGAACAGGGCCGTCCGGTCTATCGCCTGCACTATCAGGATTCGGCCAGCACCCCACCGCAGGGCCTGCCACCACAACTGGATGACACCAAGGCGGTGGACGTGGCCATCCTCTGCGTCGGCTCCTGGCAGCAGGTGCCGGCCTACCCGGATGTGTTGCTCAAGCGCCTGCAGCCGCGCCTGGCCATTCTGGGCCACTGGGAAGACTTCTTCGGCAACGACCCGCGCCAGCCCCAGGGCCTGCGCCTGCAGGACATCCAGGGCATGGTACGGACCACCCGCGCCAATCTGCCGGCCGATGGCGAGCTGAAGCTGCCTGTGCCATTCGCCCAGATTGCCCTGCCCGCACCACGCTGAACCGTCTTGCCCGTGGCGATGGCGCCGGCTACTGTCGCGCCATCGCCACGGACGAGCCCGCCATGCCCAACGCCGCACGCCCCGCCAACGCCACCCTGATCCTGCTGGCTGCGCTGTACTGCGCCCAGGGCCTGCCTTCCGGGCTGATCGCCCATTCGCTGCCCAGCCTGCTGCGCCAGCAGGGCGTCGACCTGGCCTGGATCGGCCTGCTCAAGCTGCTCGCCCTGCCCTGGCTGCTCAAGGTGCTGTGGGCGCCCTGGGTCGACCGCATGGCCTCGCCCCGTCTCGGTCATCACCGTGGCTGGATCCTGCCATTGCAGGGGCTGGTGGTGCTGTGTCTGGCCGGCCTGGCCCTGCTTGATCCGGACCGGCTGTTCAGCAGCCAGTTCGTGCTGCTGATCGGCGTGCTGCTGGTGGTGAACCTTGCCGCCGCCACTCAGGACGTCGCCACCGACGGTCTCACCGTGCGCCTGCTGCCCGAACGCTGGCGCGGCCTGGGCAACAGCCTGCAGGTGGGCGGCTACAAGGTCGGCATGCTGCTCAGCGGCAGCGGCCTGCTGCTGGTGGCCGACGGCCTCGGCTGGAACCTCAGCCTGGCGCTGCTGGCACTGATCCTCGCCGCCCTCACCCTGCCCATCTGGCGTTTCGACGAACGCACGCAACTGCCCTTCCAGCCAGCCCGGGCAGAGCAGGCCTTCGGCCCGCGCCTGCTGCTGGCCCACTACCGCGGCCTGCTGGCGCAGCCGGGCATGCTCGCCTGGCTGGCGGTGGTGTTGACCTTCAAGCTCGGCGATGCGCTGGGTTCGCCGATGATCAAGCCGATGCTGGTGGACCACGGCTGGAGCAATGCCGAACTCGGCCAGCTGACCCTGATCAGCAGCCTCGCCGGCATCGGCGGCGCCCTGCTCGGCGGCCTGCTCTATGCGCGTCTAGGCGCCCTGAAGTCACTGCTGCTGTTCGGCGCCCTGCAGGCCGCCGGCATCTGCAGCCTGGCCGTGCTGGCCAGCCATGGCGCCAGCGCCTGGGCGGTATACCCCCTCGCGCTGTTCGAGCAAGTGGCCGACGGCATGTCCACCGTCGCCCTGTTTGCCGTGATGATGCGCCAATGCCGTGCCGAGCACGAAGGCGCCGACTTCACCCTGCAGGCCAGCGCCCAGCTCATTCTCGCCGGCCTGGTCGGCGCCAGCAGCGGCTTGCTGGCCAAGTGGTTCGGCTATCAGAGCCTGTTTGTTGGCGCCGGGGTACTTGGAGTGATGGTGCTGGGCGTGGTGATCTACTACTTCGCTCTGGCCCAGCCGCGGCGTGAAGAACCGGCCGCGGGCTGAACAATGCACCACGTGGTGCGACGTTCAGCGAACCGTAGGTTGGGTTGAGGAGCAAAGCGACGAAGCCCAACCAAGGATGCGCAGACTCAGGGCAGGTAGATACGAAACTCGCCGCCGCCCAGCGGCCCGCCGTTGCTGATCTCGATATGCCCGCGCACGCCATTGCGCTCGTGCAGCTCGGCGATGCGCCCGGAGAAGTACAGGCCCAGGCCGGTGCTGCCGGTGCTGTGGTTGATGCCCAGGACATAGTCGGACTGTTTGGCCAGCATGGCCTCGGGGTAGCCCTCGCCGTCGTCGCAGACCGACAGCACCAGCGTGCCCTGCTCTTCCCAGGCGCGCAGCAACAGTTGCTGGCGGGCATAGCGGATCGAGTTGGTGATGATGTTGGCCACCACCGAGCCGATCAGGTTGTGGTCGAACACACCCATCAGGCCGAACTCCTCGACCTCACAACGCGCCTCGATGTGCCTACTCTGCAGGACCTCGAAATGCCGGGCGATCTGTTCCTCGAGAAAGTCCTCGACCTCCAGGTAGGCCGGCTGCAGCGGCAGCTGGTTGACCCCCAGTTTGTACAGGCCAAGCAGCTGCACCAGCATGCCGTTGAGGCGGGCGAACTCGTATTCGATGACGCCGTGCTCACGGGTGTGCAGCAGGGCCTCGGGCATCTGGCGGATCCACTGGTTGTGGGTCTGGGTCAGCATGGCCAGGGAGTTCTTCATGTCGTGCACGGTGGAGGCGATCACCGTGGAGAAATCCAGCCCCTCGCGTGACTCGCTCATGCACCGAACGCCCGCTGACGCAGTTGCTGGTAGCGTTCCTGGCGCGGGTCCGTATCGGGGATCATGCGCACCGCATCCAGGCAGGCACGGCACTCGCCCAGCAATGCCTCGCTGCCCTGACCAGTAGCCAGACGCAGCAATGACTGGGCGGTATTGAGGGCGATACTGATGTTCTTCGGCTGCAGCAGCAGAGCCCGGCGGAACAGCGCCAGCGCCTCGTCGTGCTGGCCCTGCTGGTAGCAGCGCACGCCCTGGCGGTTGAGTTCCACCGCCTCCTTGCCGCCGCCGAGAATGGCCGGATCGCTGGTTTGCCCGGCCACCTTCTGCAGCACCGCCGGGTCGTCACCGTAGATTTCCACGCAGTTCTTCAGCAGCTCGTCGCCGGCGCCCGGCTGACCCAGGTCACGCAGCTGACCGGCCACCTGCAGGGCCACCTCGGCGGAGAAAAACTGTGGCAGGTCGGTCATGCGCGCCATGGCCTCCTCGGTGAGCTTTTTCGCCTGCGCCGCATCACCGGACTTCACCAGGCTCTGGGCATGAGCCAGGCGCGCGCGTACCTGCACCGCCGGGTTGTCGCTGTAGGTCTTTTCCAGCTCGCCGAGGGTCTGGCCGATCTCCTGCTGCACGCGTTTGTCCAGGCTGCCGTCACCCGCCTGGGCGGTCAGCGCCTGGCTGAGGCCGAGGTAATTCTCCGGGTTCTTGAAGCGCGAGGTGCGGCCCTGTTCGACGGCATGCCGGTAGGCCTTGGAGGCCACCTCGAAGTCTTCGTTGGCCATGGCCAGCTTGCCCAGGTGCATCTGTCGGCGAATGGCCAGTGGCGACAGCTTGATCGCCTCTTCCAGCAGGTGCTGCGCCTTCTTTTCCTCGCCCAGTGCCTCCAGTACGGCGGCCAGGCCATCGTACAGACCGGGCAGCATGGCGAACTGTTGCAGGCCCTTTTCATACACCTCGCGGGCACGCTGCAGCTGGTTGCGGCTGTGCAGCAGGCTGCCCAGGGCCATGTAGGCCCATGGCAGCGGGCGGTCGGCAAGCAGTTGGGTCAGCAGCTGTTCGAGTTCGTCGTGACGACTCAGCTCGCGCAGGGCGCCGGCCTTGTAGCGTAGGCACAGCGGGGCGTAACGCTTGTCCTGACGACTCAGCTCGTCGCAGGCAGCCAGCACGGCGGCATGCTCACCCTTGTCCAGCGCCTGCAGGATGGGCTTGAGCGCGGTCTTGCGCTCGACCAGCTTGTCCAGGCGCTGCAGCAGGCTGGCGCGGTTGAACGGCTTGGTCAGGTAGGCATCCGGCTCATGTTCGAGGGCGCTGAGCACCATGGCCTGGCTGCTCTCGGCGGTAACCATGACGAAGATGCACTGGTGGCTGATCAGCTTGCCGGCGATCAGCTCCTCCAGCACCTGCTGGCCATTCTTGCCGGAGCCCAGGTTGTAGTCGTGCAGGATGATGTCGTAGCGCTTGTTGCGGCACATCACCAGGGTGTCTTCGCCGCGGTCGGCGGTATCCACGTCCTTGGCGCCGATGTCGCGCAGCATGGCCTTGACCGAGCTGCGGAAGTCGGAGAAGTCATCGACGATGAGAAAGCGGGTACGGCTGTAATCCTGCATCGGGTAGGTCCTGGTGCAACAGGAAGAAAGTAGAACTGAGTGTAGTTTCCCGGCGCCAAACTGCCCGGTCGCCTTAGCGGGCGGGCCGTTCTCCAGCCTCCAGATCAAGCAGGTTGAGGAGGAACTTGCCGAAGTAGGACAGGTCCGCCTCGATCGCCGCGCGCGCGCCGGAAGGCTCGCCCCGCTCGATGGCGGCCAGGCAGTCTTCGTGGAAATCGTTGAGGCGCAACGACAGATCTGCCTCGGTGAACAGGCGGTTGAAGAAGGGCCCGACCTGCAGCCACAGCGCCTCAATCAGTCGCAGCAGTACGGGGTTGGCGCAGGCCTGGTAGAGGGTCAGGTGGAACTGGCTGTTGTGCGTCAGGTAGCCCTGCACGTCGCGCTGCTCCAGTGCACGTTCCATCTCGGCCACGCAATCGCGCAGGATGTCCCGCTCGCGGGGACTCAGGCGCCTGGCCCCCTCCTCGGCGGCCAGGCCTTCCAGGCTCAGACGCACCTGGAACAGTTGCTGGAAACGCTCGCGGGTCATCGCCGGCACGCGCACGGAGCGCTGCTGCTCGCCCTCCAGCGCACCCTCGGCAACCAGACGCTGCAACGCCGCGCGCACCGGCATCGGACTGGTGCCCCAGGCAGCGGCCAGGTCGCGGATCTTCAGGCGTTCGCCGGGCTTGAATGTGCCCGCCAGCAAGGCGGCACGAAGGTTCTGGTACAGCTGCTCCTGCAGGTTGTCGGCCATGGGTCAGTGCTCCCGTGGCGGAGCAGGCAGTTGGGAAAGGGTCAGCAAACAATCGCGCATGGTGCTCTCCAGATGATGGAAAAATCAGCTGAGCGATTCTGCTAGAGGCAGGCTAGGCGCGGAAGTGACCGAAAAGCGCAGCTGGCTGCAGCCAATGAGCATTTTCGGACATTGGCGCAACGACGCCTGACCGACGCAGAAACGTTCAGGGGGCTTTGTTTTCGATCAGGCAATTTCCGCCATCGACCACCAGCACTTCGCCGGTGATATAGCTGGCCTCGGGCGACGCCAGGAAAGCCACCGCAGCGGCAATTTCTTCCGGGCGACCGGCGCGGCCGATCGGCGTGTACTCGGCGGCATGGCGTTCCTCGTCGGTGCTGGAACCGGTGGCGATCCAGCCCGGCGCCACGCTGTTGACCGTGATGCCCTGCTTGGCCACCTCCAGTGCCAGGCCCATGCTCATGCCGAGCATGGCCGCCTTGGCCGCGCTGTAGGCCGACTCGCCCGGATTGCTGCCACGGGTGCCGGTGGTGGAGCTGATGTTGACGATGCGACCAAAGCCGCGCGCCTGCATGCCTGGCAGCACGGCGCGGGTCAGCAGGAAGGCGCTGGTCAGGTTGCGAGCGAGGGACAGGTTCCAGGTCATCAGGTCCATGTCCGCCAGTTCGGCGAAGGGCTCCGGACTACCCTGCATGGCCATGCCGGCGTTGTTCACCAGTACGTCGATGCGACCCCAGAGACTCTCTGCCCAGGTCGCCAGCTCGCGCACCTGGGCCTCGTCGGTGAGATCGGCCGGGCGGCCTTCCACCTCGAAGCCCTCGGCGCGCAGCTCGGCGACCCGCTCATGGATGCGTGCGCTGCTGGCGCTGATGATCAGCCGGGCACCAGCCTGGCCGAGTCGGCGGGCGATGGCCATGCCGATACCATCCGCGGCGCCTGCGCCGCTCACCAGGGCGACCCGGCCCAGCCATACTGATTGCGTCATGCCCACCTCTTTGTGATCACAAATATGAGAATAGGCTAGCCTAAAACCCTTCATCGCACACCTATTGACATAAATGTGATCACAAATGCAGGATGTGCGGAAATCCGAACGAGGTGTTCAACAATGACTGCCAGTGGTATCAGCCAAGCCGCCGTGGAAACCTTCGCCGCCCGTGAGCGTGCCCGCTTCCTCGAACGCAATCCGAAGTCCGTCGCCCTTGCCGAGCGGGCGCGCAGCTCGCTGTACGCCGGCGTGCCGATGCACTGGATGGCCGACTGGTCGACCCCCTGCCCGCTGTTCGTCGAGCGCGCCAAAGGTGCGCGCTTCTATGATGTCGACGGCCATGAGTACATCGACTTCTGCCTGGGCGACACCGGCACCATGTTCGGTCATTCGCCGGACCCGATTGCCAAGGCCATCGCCGAGCAGGCCAACAACGGCCTGACCACCATGCTGCCGGGCGAAGACGCCGTGGTCTGCGGCGAGCTGCTGGCCGCGCGCTTCGGCCTGCCGTTCTGGCAGGTCACCGCCACCGCCACCGACTCCAACCGCTACGTGCTGCGCTGGGCCCGTGCGGTCACGGGGCGCAAGACCCTGCTGGTGTTCGACGGCTGCTACCACGGCACCGTGGACGACGTGATGGTGCGCTGCCGCGACGGCGAGACCGTGCACCGCTCCGGCCTGGTCGGCCAGGCCTACGACCTGACCGAATACAGCCGCGCCATCCCGTTCAACGATGTCGAAGCGCTGGAAGCGGCGCTGGCCCAGGGCGACGTCTGCGCCCTGCTGTGCGAGCCGGCCATGACCAATATCGGCATGGTCCTGCCCGATCCCGGTTTCATGCAGAAGTGCCGCGAGCTGACCCGCAAGTACGGCAGCCTGCTGATCATCGACGAGACCCACACCATCTCCACCAATATCGGTGGCTGCACCAAGCTGTGGAACCTCGACCCGGACTTCTTCGTGGTCGGCAAGCCGATCGCCGGCGGCGTGCCCTGCGGCATCTTCGGCTGCAGCGCCGAGATGGCCGAGAAGATGCTCGCCTCGCGCAAGCAGGCTCAGGAAGACAGCCATGGCCACGGCCACAGCGGCATGGGCACCACCCTCTCGGCCAACGCCCTGGCCATGCACTGCATGCGCGCCAACCTGGAACAGGTGATGACCCAGGCCGCCTACGACCACATGCTGCCACTGGCCAAACGCCTGGCCGACGGCTTCCGTGGCCTGATCGCCAAGCACGACCTGAAGTGGTCGGTGACCGAGCTGGGCGCGCGCAGCGAATTCCAGTTCTGCCCGGTATCGCCACGCACCGGTGCCGAGGCCGAGGCCGCCTTCCACGATGAGCTGCAGATGGCCATCCACCTGTACCTGATCAACCGCGGCATCCTGATTACCCCGTTCCACAACATGACCCTGTGCTGCCCGAGCACCTCGGCCGAGGATGTGGACAAGCTGATCAGCATGCTGGACCAGGCCCTTACCGAGCTGCTGGCCATTCCCGGCGCCCGTCTCTGAACCGCCCTCACCCCTCGCCCCTCTCCAGGGGGGCGAGGGGAATAGAAGCAAGGACACCATGATGAAATTTGCCGACATTCAGGAAGCCCGCGACTTCCTCGCCGCCCACCCCGAGGTGCGCCTGATCGAGCTGATCCTGATCGACGCCAACGGCATCCCGCGCGGCAAGCTGCTGCACCGCGACGAGCTGCTGGCGATCTACGAGAACGGCCGCCCGCTGCCCAGCTCCATCCTCTCGCTGACCATCCAGGGCGAGGACGTCGAGGAAAGCGGCCTGGTCTGGGAAGTCGCCGATGCCGACTGCTGGACCTACCCGATCCCCGGCAGCCTGACCCTGCAGACCTGGCGCGCCACGCCCACCGGCCAGGTGCAGGTGAGCATGCACCCGACCCAGGGCCAGCCTGCCGCCGCCGGTGATCCGCGCCATGTGCTGGCGCGCGCCATCGAGCGCCTCAAGGCCGACGGCTACCACCCGGTGATGGCGGTGGAGCTGGAGTTCTACCTGCTGGACAAGAATCGCGATGCCAACGGCCGCCCGCAACCGGCCGTGCAGGCCAACGGCGTGCGCCCGCAGGCGCCGCAGGTGTATGGCGTGCTGGAGCTGGAGCAGCAGCAGGCCTTCCTCGACGACCTCTACAGCGCCTGCGAGGCCCAGGGTCTGCCGGTGCGCACGGCGATTTCCGAGTACGCCCCCGGCCAGCTGGAGCTGACCCTGGAGCACCGCTTCGACGCCCTGCAAGCGGTAGATGAAGGCATCCGCTACAAACGTCTGGTCAAAGGCGTGGCCAACAAGCACGGACTGATCGCCTGCTTTATGGCCAAGCCGTTCGGCGACCTGGCCGGCAGCGGCCTGCACATGCACGTCAGCCTGGCGGATGCCGAAGGCAACAACCTGATGGCCTCGGAAGACCCGCACGGCACTCCGCTGCTGCGCCATGCCATCGGCGGCATGATGGCCACGCTCAACGACGCGCTGGCGATCTTCTGCCCCAACGCCAACTCCTACCGCCGCTTCCAGGCCAACAGCTATGCGCCGCTGGCCAAGAGCTGGGGCGTGAACAACCGCACCGTGTCGTTCCGCGTGCCCGGCGGCCCGGCCAAGAGCCGCCACGTGGAGCACCGCATCTGCGGTGCAGACGCCAACCCCTACCTGGCCGCCGCGGCGATCCTGGCCGGCATCCACCATGGCATCCAGCACCAGATCGACCCGGGCGAAGCCATCGTCGGCAACGGCTACGAGCAGGCCCGCGAAACCCTGCCGACCGACTGGCTGACCGCGCTGCGCACCCTGGAGCAGTCGGCCTGGGCCAAGGAAGCCCTCGGCGAGGACTTCCTGAAGATCTTCCTGGCGATCAAGTGGGAAGAGTTCCGCCAGTTCGTCGGTGAAGTGGGTGAGCAGGATTGGCGCTGGTACCTGACCCACGCCTGAGAGGCTGCTGCGCTCAATCAGGCGTTGTTGGAGGACCACTCGAAAATGCTCATTGGCTATCAGCCAACTCCGCTTTTCGAGCGGCCCTCCGCCTAGCCTGCTCATCGCTCGCGACGCCTCTCGCCCCCACAACTCCCCCCCTCTAGGAGCTCCTATGCAACCCGTCGTACTGATCACCGGCGCCGCCGGCGGCCTGGGCCGCGCCCTGGCGCAGCGTTTTCACCAGGGCAACTGGCGCGTCGTGGTCACCGACCAGAACGCCTCCGGCCTGTCCCAGCTGGGCCACGAAATGCCGCTGGCCGGCTCCATCACCGCCGACCTGCGCAGCGCCGCGGCCTGCCGTGACGTAGTCGAGCGCACGCTCGGCCGCGTCGGCCGCCTGGATGCACTGGTCAACGCCGCAGGCATCTGGCGCGAAGGCCCGGTAGATAGCTTCTCCGAGGAAGACTTCGATCTGGTCATGGCGGTCAACCTCAAGGCGCCCTTCTTCATGTGCTCGGCGGCCATCCCGCACCTGAAGGAAACCCGCGGCTGCATCGTCAATATCTCCAGCGATGCCGGCC
The DNA here is from genome assembly GCF_014207935.1 of Pseudomonas fluvialis. Taxonomy (GTDB): domain Bacteria; phylum Pseudomonadota; class Gammaproteobacteria; order Pseudomonadales; family Pseudomonadaceae; genus Aquipseudomonas; species Aquipseudomonas fluvialis_A. The sequence continues at coordinate 907,692 of NZ_JACHLL010000001.1, forward strand.
ATCAGGGCAACCAGAACGCCGCCGCCTACTGCGCCAGCAAGGGCGGCCTGACCCTGCTCGGCAAGACCCTGGCGCTGGACCTGGCGCCCCATGGCGTGCGGGTCAACACGGTGTCGCCGGGCGATATCGACACGCCCATGCTGGCCTTCCAGGCCCAGCAATATGGCAACGGCAACCCGATGGCCTACTACCGCGGCCTGCTGGACAAGTACCCGCAGGGTGACAAGGCCCGCTTCGTCCAGCCCGCCGAAGTGGCCGAGCTGGTGTACTTCCTCTGCCAGCCGGCGGCCAGCGCCATCACCGGTGCCGACCTGGCCATCGACCTGGGGCTCTCGGCCGGCAAGTAGAAGCTAGACTGCAGCTATCTCCTTGAGGCCGATGCCGATGCTGCGTCCGTGGTGCCTGCTCCTGTTGTTGCTGACCAGCCTATCCGCCACCGCGGAAACCCTGCGCGTGGTGATCGATCAGCACGACTACTACCCGCACTACCGGGTCGACGCCGGGCAATCCGCCACGGGCCTCGGCCCAGAACTGCTGCGCCGCTTCGCCGAGCACGAAGGCTATCAGCTGAGCTTCCTGCCGCTGCCAATCAAGCGGGTTTACCACCAGCTGCGCGCCGACCCGAGTATCGACCTGGCCTACCCGGACAACCCGGACTGGGCGCTGCCACTCAAGCAGGGCCTGCCGCTCTACTACAGCCGCCACAGCCTGCCGGTACTGGATGGCACTCTGGTCAACAGCTCGCGCCTGGGCCTGGGCGAAGCGGCCATCCGCCTGCTCGGCCTGGTGCGTGGCTTCACTCCCGAGGCCTGGCAGGCGCAACTGGCCAGGGGGCAGCTGCAACTGGTCGAAGCCAGTGATCTGAAAGCGCTGATCCAGATGCTGCAACGCGGCCGCATCGATGCCATCTACGCCAACCCCGAAGTGGTCCGCCAGCGCCTGCAACAGATGGGCCTGGCCGCTGACAGCGTGCGTCTCGATCCGGCCCTGCCCAAACTGGTGACTCGATACCACCTGTCCAGCAGCCAGCGCGGCGACCTGCTGGAACGCTTCGATCGCTTCCTCGACGAGCAGCCGCAGCTGCTGCCGACACTGCAGCGGCACTACGGGATAGCCGAGTAGTCTGGTCAGACTCTTGCATACGGGCAACGCCCGAACGCTTGACCCGACGCGCCGCTCGGCGTATCAAGCCCACCCCGCAACGAGGTATCCGATGGACGCTGCCAACCCCGAACTCTCGATGACCGTGCTGATGACCCCGGACATGGCCAACTTTTCCGGCAATGTGCACGGCGGCAACCTGCTCAAGTACCTGGACCAGGTCGCCTATGCCTGCGCCAGCCGCTATGCCGGCTGCTACGTGGTGACCTTGTCGGTGGATCAGGTCAACTTCCGCCAGCCGATCCATGTCGGCGACCTGGTGACCTTCCTCGCCACGGTCAACTACACGGGGCGCAGCTCCATGGAAGTCGGCATCAAAGTGGTCGCCGAAGACATCCACAAGCGTCTGGTGCGCCACACCAACAGCTGCTTCTTCACCATGGTGGCCGTGGACGAACAGGGCAAATCGGTGGCTGTGCCGCCACTGCAGCCGCAGACCGCCGAAGGCAAGCGCCGCTTCGCCCAGGCCCAGCAGCGCCGTGCCCTGCGTCAGGAACTGGAAGCCCGCTACCAGGCGATTGCCGAGCAGCATTGAGGCACGCCGCTGACGCAGGATGGTGCGCCGATGGTCGTTTCCAGCCATCCCGGCTGCGGCTACTGCAGCGCATGGTTTAAGCTGACAGCAAGCCGCTGAGGAACGCCCGCATGTTCAGCCTCGCCGATATGACCCTGGTTATGCTTTTCGTCGCCTGCTGCGCCTGGCTGTGGCGCGGCCACGGCATTCGCGAGCGCGCCCTGCGCCTGGCCCGCCAGCACTGCGCCAAGCTGGATATCGAACTGCTCGACGAGAATGTCGCCCTGCGCGGCCTGCGCCTGCAACGCGACGGACGCGGCCATCTGCGCCTGGCGCGGTTGTACGATTTCGAGTTCACCGTCACCGGCGACCAGCGCCTGCGTGGCAACCTGAGCATGTTCGGCCAGCAGCTCGGACACATCGAGCTGGACGCCCACCCGCACCAAACCACGGCACAGGATAGCGCCAACGTGGTGCATATCGCCGAATGGAAGCGTAGCCACCCGAGCCTGCCGCCCAGGCGTGATGGCAGCGACGGTTGAATCCGACCAGCATGAACCAACCCGCACAGCCATGAACCAGGCCTTGCACGAACCCCTCGCCACCCGTCCCTGGCTGGCCCGCCTGCACCCAGGCCTGTTCGCCATTGCCCTCGGCCTGCTGGCTCTGGATGGAGCCTGGTCGCGCCTCGGCCAACCGCGCCCGGCGCGGCTGCTGATGCTCGCCGGGCTGCTGGTGCTCGGTGTGCTGAGCCTGCTCTGGCTGTTCAAGGCCGCGCGCCACTGGGCGCAGATCAAGCGCGAATTCGTCCACCCGGTGCAGGGTGCGCAACTGGCACTGCTGCCGGTGTCCATCCTGCTGGCGGTCAGTCAGCTGGCGCCGCTGCTGCCGCACTGGTCATCCTGGCTGCTCGCCGCCAGCCTGCTCGCCCTGACCCTGCAGGGCGTGATCGCCTGGCGCATCGTCAGCCAGCTGAGTACCGGGCAGATGCCCGAGGAGCTGATCACCCCGGCGCTGTATCTGCCCATCGTGCCCGGTGGCCTGCTCGGCGCCATGGCGCTGGCCGCCCTGCAGCTGCACGGTTTTGCCATGCTCCTGCTGGGCATGAGCCTGGGCGGCTGGGCACTCCTGGAAATGCGCATCCTCCACCGCCTGTTCGACGGCCCGCTGCCGCTGGCCCTGCGCCCGACCCTGGGCATCGAGATGGCGCCGGCGGCGGTCACCGCGCTCTGCGTGGCCAGCCTGTGGCCGGCGCTGCCGGCCGACTACCTGCTGATCGGCCTGGGCGTGGCCCTCGGCCCGGTGGTGGCCGTGCTGACCCGCTGGCACTGGTGGAGCAGCACGCCCTTCACCTTCGGCTTCTGGTCGTTCTCCTTTCCGCTGGCGGCGCTGGCCTCGGTGATCGTCGAGGTGGTGCTGCGCGGTCACTGGCCGCTGGCGGTGGCCTATACGGCAGTCGCGCTGGTCAGCCTGATCGTCGCCTACCTGAGCGTACGAACCCTGATTCTGCTCCTGCGCGGCCAGTTACTGCCGAGCCTGTAACCGGCTCAGCGCAGCAGGAAGTCACGCACGCGCGCCGCACTGGCGGCCGGAAACTCCTGCATGAAGCAGTGCCCACCGGTCACCACCTGGCCGCTGAAGTTCGGGTTGCTGGCGCAGCAGCGCGCCACCGACTTGGCCACGAAGGGATAGCTGCGCTCGCCATAGAGCACCTGAGTCGGCGTCTGTACCCTGGCCAGGTTCGGCCACAGGCGCCGCGGAAAAGAACCGAAGATTTCCGCCTCGCGGCTCGGCTTGCACTTGAGCGCCACGCCACCTTCCACATCCTTCAGGGCATGCTCGATATAGGCATTGAAGGCCGCCGCATCCCAGCCACGGAACATGCCGCGGTTGTGCAGGGCCTGCCAGGCGCTCGGCCGGTCCGGCCACTCGCGGCGGCGGCCACGGGCTTTCTGCGCCAGGGTATTTCGCTGGCCCAGGCCGACCACATCGGACAACGCCATCACCCCGATCATGGCCGGCGTGAACAGCACCGGATCGAGCAGCACGGCGCGCTGGAACAGCTCGGGGTGGCGCGCCAGGATCAGGCTGGTCAGCACGCCGCCAAAGCTGTGGCCGACGGCGAAACAGGGCACCGCGCCGAATATCCCGCGCCCCGTCTCGAAGGCCTCCACGGCCAGCTCGGCGCTGCGGTTCCAGCCGTGAAAACGCCCGCCGTGATCGCTGTCGCCATGGCCCTGGACATCGCACAGCCACAGGTCGAAATCCTCGGCCAATAGCGCCAGCAGCGGCTCATAGACCCGCCCGCAATAGCCATTGCCATGCAGGAAATGCAGCAGCGGCTTGCCCGATGGCGGCGTGTGCCAGCCACGCAGGGTAAAACCGGCGGAACAGGAGTGGGACCAGGGTTGCAGGTGCATGGCGCGGACCATCGACAGGGAAACCGCGCGCAGTTTAGCAGGCCAGTGCCCGTGCTAGAGCCTGCAAGCCGCCATCGCCGCCCGCAGGACGGCCTCATCCTGGGCCTCGGCGAAGATCAGCTCCAGCCGCGAATCCTTGCGCCATTCACTGCTCTGCCAGTGCAGCGGCGCGCCGTCCAGGGCGTTCGCGGACAGCCAGCCGGCATTGGTCTGCAGCACCAGTTTGGCCCGTCGCCAGCTCAAGGAGCCGAGCCACTGCTGCACATGCAGCAGCTCGAACTGCTGACTGGGATGCCAGCGCCAGCCGATGCTCCAGCCCTCGGCGGCCTGCTGTATCTGGCAGATCGGCTGCTCGGGCGATGTCCAGATCTGCGCCAGCGGCGCCGTCCCGGTTGGCAACGCCAAGCCGTCCCGATGGGCAGCGGCACGCACTTGATAACCCGGCAACTGATCGAACGCCAGCGCTCCCTGGCTGGTCCAGATCAGCGGACGGGGCGGCAGGTCGGCCAGCAGCCGGGAGCGTGCCTCTGCGTCCAGCTGCTCCGCCTTGTTCAACACCAGCAGGCCTGCCCCGGCCAGCGCCGCCTGCTGACTGGCGGGCAGAGGTTCACCGCTGGCCAGCGCCTGGGCATCCAGCACCAGCACGCTGGGCTGCAGCGCCAGCACATCCTCCCAGGGCGCCTCGGCCAGTTGCTGCAGCAGCTCGGCAGGATGGCCAAGCCCGGACGGCTCGATCAGCAGACGGTCGGGCCGGGCCTGGCGCAACAGTCGCGCGAGCCCGACCTGAAACGGCACGCCATTCACGCAGCACAGGCAGCCGCCAGGAATCTCGGCCAGACCGATGCCATCCGCGCCGGTGGTCAGCAGCGCCGCGTCCAGACCGATCTGGCCAAACTCGTTGATCAGCACCGCCCAGCGCTCATCCGCCGGCTTGTGCGCCAGTAGGTGGCGGATCAGGCTGGTCTTGCCCGCGCCCAGCGGGCCGGCAATCAGGTGAGTGGGAATATGGCTGAGCATGACTTCTCTCGGGTGCTGCAAAGCGCCGATTAGGCATCAAGCCTCCCGGCCACTCAAGCGGTGGGTTTTGCCGGAAGCCCGAGCTTGCTAGAGTCGCGCCTTATTTTCTGCGGATTGCTGATCATGCGTATTGTCCTGGCCGCCCTGCTGGCCGGCCTGCCCCTGCTGGCCCAGGCCGAGGCCTGCATCATCCACAGCCAGAGCAACCAGCTGGATGTGAAGCTGTGCCAGGAAAACCGCACCATCCCCCAGCAGCTGTTCCGCAGCGGCTTCTGCGCTCCGCAGCTGAAAGGGCAAAAGGTCGAAGTCAGCTTCGCCCCGCAATGCCCAAACAGCAGCTACGGCGTATGCCGCGGCGCCAAAGTCAGCGGCACGCCCTACCAGCAGGACATCCATTACTACGGCGTGGCCACCGATGCGGCCTACCTCAAGCCCGCCTGCGAGCAGCAGTACAAGGGCGTGTGGATGGCGCGCTAGGCCACCTCGGGCGCCAGTGGCAGTTCGAAGTAAAAGGTACTGCCCACGCCCTCCTGGCTGTCGAACGCCAGTCGTCCCCCCATCCGCTCGATCAGCTGCCGGCTGATCGCCAGACCCAAGCCGGTGCCGCCTTTCTGCCGGGTATCGGTGGAGTCTGCCTGGGAAAAATGCTCGAAGATGCGCGCACGGAAAACCTGCGGAATTCCCGGGCCATGATCGCGCACACTGACCCGTACCCAACCGTCAGCCTGGGTGATGGCCACCTCGACCCGCCCCTGCGGCGGCGAGAACTTGGCGGCATTGGACAGCAGGTTGTTCAACACCTGCTCCAGCCGCAGGCTGTCCACCACCACTGACGCCTCGGCCGGGCTGACCAGCAGCAGCTCCACGGCATGCTGCGCGGCATAGCTCTGGTTATGACGCAGCGCACTCTGCACCAGCGTCAGCAGATCGTGGCGCTGCAGATCAAAGCTCATCTTGCCGGCCAGCAGCTTTTCCATGTCCAGCAGGTCGTTGACCAGCAGGGTCAGCTGCTGGCTGTTCTGCAGGGCAATGCCAACCATCTCGCCCGCCTGCCTGGGCAGCTCGCCCAGCACACCGCCGGCGACCAGACCCAGTGCGCCGCTGATCGAGGTCAGGGGTGTGCGCAACTCATGACTGACGGTGGACACGAACTCGCGCTGCATGCGCGCCAGACGCTGTTCAGCACGGATATCCTCAACCATCGACCAAACCTGGCGCCGCCCCTCGTTGTCAGTCACCAACATGCCCTGCACCCGCACTGGCAGACGCTGCCCATCCCGGCACAGCAGTTCCTTCTCGTAGGGCCCGAAACGCCCCTGCTCGAGCAACTGACGCAGCTGGTCCTGCTCCGACGTTGCATATTCGTGCGGCGTTAGCTGCCAATAGTCTAGGGCGAGGAAGGCCTCGCGGCTGTAGCCGCTCATGTCCAGCAGGGCCTGATTGACCTCCAGGAACCTGCCGTCGGCCACATCGTTGAGGGCAATGCCGATGGGTGACAGCTGGAACAGGCCGCGCAGGCGCGTCTCGCTGTGCTTGAGCGCCTCGGCCTGCTGGCGCAACTGCTGGACCAGCACCGCACCAACATAACCGATGATGCCGCTGAAGGTGCCGAGTACCGCAGCCATGCTGATCCAGGTCGAGGGGTGGGCGCTGTAGGCGGCGTAATCCCGCAGGCTCAGTGGCAAGCCCCAGAAGATCGCCAGCGCGCCAATCAACGTCACCCACAGCAGCAGGAGCAACGTCACCCGCAACCCGGCGCGCGGGCTGAGGAACACCCCGGCGAGAAAGGCCAGAAACAGCAGAAAACCTCGAGAGTCCGCCGCGGGCCCCAGCTGCACAGTAGAGGCTGTGACATACAACAGGAAGCAGGCCGTCAACCCCACCAGCCGCCACTGTATCGAACGCCGCGACCCCAGAAGCGCCAGACCGATCACTCCGAACAGGGCCAGCGCCTGCGCCAGCATGAAGGGCTGAAGACCTATCAGGTAAAGGCGCATCAGCAGAATCAGCACCCCCACGGATGTCAGCAGGGCAATCAGGCTGATCACATTGCTGAACAGACGTTCGCGCAGCGCCTCAAATGACTCATCGCCTACCGGCGGCCTTAGCCACGGCCTCATCGCCACGACCAGAGCAAACGGGGGCCATGCGCAGCGCGGCACGCAAACAGCGGCGGGTAAATCATGCACACACTCCGAAGTGGCCGGGTCGTTACCTTAAGCCTAGGCCACGCACACCGCTGCCGCCTCAGCCGGGCAGATCAGGCCACCTGCTCAGTCCAGGGACCGAAAGGGTCACGAAGCTGCCGCCAGCCTTCGATGCCCATGGCCATTTCCACATCATTCAGCAGGCAGGCATCCAACTCGGCGCGCAGGCGCGCAAAGTCGATGTGCTGGCCGATGAAAACCAGCTCTTGGCGGCAGTCACCGACACCTTCCTGCCACTTACGCCGGATGCCCTGCTGGCTATCGTCATCCTGCGGCCACTGCGCCCTGGGCACGAAGCGCCACCAGCGCCCGGCATAGTCGTAGCGCATCAGCCCGCCGGCCTGCGACCAACTGCCTGCTTCCTCGAACTTGCTGGCCAGCCAGAAGTAACCCTTCGAGCGCAGCAGGCGGCCGTTGACCCACTCGCGGTTGAGAAAAGCGAAGAAGCGCTCGGGGTGGAAGGGCCGGCGCGCCTGGTAGGCGGTCGAGGCGATGCCATATTCCTCGGTCTCCGGCACATGCTCGCCGCGCAGCTCCTTGAGCCAGCCGGGCGCCTGGGAAGCACGGTCAAAATCGAAGCGGCCGGTGTTGAGGATCTTCGCCAGCGGCGCCTGGCCCATGGTTACTGGCACGATCTCGGCCTGGGTGTTCAGACGACGCAGAATGGCGCTCAGCTCCTCGCGCTCGGCGCCGGAGATCAGATCAGTCTTGCTGATGAGGATGACGTCGGCGAACTCCACCTGCTCGATCAGCAGGTCGGTGATCGAGCGCTCGTCTTCCTCACCCAGGGTCTCGCCACGGCTGGCCAGGCTTTCGGCGGCGTGGAAGTCGCGCAGGAAGTTCACCCCGTCGACCACCGTCACCAAGGTGTCCAGGCGCGCCAGGTCGGACAGGCTTTGGCCCTGCTTGTCGCGAAAGGTGAAGGTCTCGGCCACCGGCAGCGGCTCGCTGATGCCGGTGGACTCGATCAGCAGGTAGTCAAAGCGACCATCGCGGGCCAACCGCGCCACTTCCTCCAGCAGGTCTTCGCGCAGGGTGCAGCAGATACAGCCATTGCTCATCTCCACCAGCTTCTCGTCGGCGCGGTTGAGGCTGACGTCGCGCTGCACCTCGCTGCCGTCGATATTGATTTCACTCATGTCGTTGACGATCAGCGCCACGCGCAGACCTTCGCGGTTTCTCAGCACATGGTTGAGCAAGGTGCTCTTGCCGGCACCGAGAAAGCCGGACAGCACGGTGACGGGGAGGCGTGAATCGAGCACTGGGGGAATAGCGGGCATGGCCTTGATCTCTCGGGATGGCTGATATTTATTGTTATAACATAACATTATCCGCAATCATAAAACGCCATTCTCTTTCACCGGAGAGCCCAGCCAACGGCTTGCAGGCCCCAGCGCCCGCTTCCGGCTTACCGTTGAGCAACGCTGCCAAGCATAGGTAGCAGGCAGTCGATGGGCCCGCCTAACAGAAGGCCGAACAGTCGAATGACACGGGGGTTTCACGTGGAACGGCCGCTACCATCTGCGCTGGCAGCGCCGGATCAGACGAACCGGGCGGCCAAGGTTATGCGGATAATTTCTGGCTAAAATTCATGAAAATGCTGACATCTTTCATGAAAAAGACTGTCGATGAGCATTCCTCGACAGCCCGTGCAGTGCATCGACAACAGGCCTACCAGCCACCGCCGCCACCGCCGCCACTGCCACCACCGGATGAGCCGCCACCCGAGGAGCCGCTGGACGACGATGAGCTGGCCGGCGGGGCCGCCGCACTGGCGGTGGCACTGACCAGACTGCTCGAGAGCGCCGTGCTAAGTGCCTGCGGCGAGCTGAAGGCGCTGCGCGCGCGGTACCAGTCCGGCTGATAGTCACGCTGGTTCTGGTCGATCAGGCCGCTTTGCAGGGCGGCACTGAAGCGCGCACTCCATTGCTCCTCAACCCCTAGCGCCATGGCATAGGGCAGGTGCTGCTCGTACAGGGCGATACTCATGGCCGGCGCGTCGGCCGCCCGCGCCAGCACATCGCTCTCGGCCAGGCTGAGGTATTCACGGTAGCCCTCGGCCTCGTCGAGCAAACGGCGACCCTCGACCGTGGGCGCTTCCAGCCAGAAGAAGAAACCGATCACCAGTGCCAGAAGACCGGCCAGTATCACCAGTAGCAACGGCGAACTGGCCGATACCAGCAGACCCAGGCCGATACAGGCAGCCAGCAGGAACATGCCGCCGCCGAACAGCAGTGGTATCCGCGTGCCCCAACTGCTTTCGCCGATCGCCAGCTTGGCCAGCAGCCCTCCCGGCAGACCGAAACCGAAGGTGAACAGCAGGCCGCCGATGGCCATGCCCAGATCATCGCCTGGAGCAACGCCCAGCAGCACGCTGCCGAGAATGCCGATGATCGCCAGCACCAGACCGCGCGCCCAGGCTCCGCGATTGCGGCTGAACCACAGCGCCCCCTCGGTATCCAGGCGATCGCACAGGCGCTTGTGCGCCTCGGCCAGCTTCGGCTCATAGCTGCTGCCCAGGGTCAGCGTCTTGCTCTGCGCGCCGCTGGGAAACAGCAGGCGCAGTGGCTCCACTTCTGCCGGCTGCAGATCGTCGCGTGGCTGACTGCCGGGCTTGAGCAGAAAGCCGTCGGCGCGCGGCCGATCCTCCAGGCGCACATGGCCGCGAATGGCCCAGTCGGTGAAACAGATGCCCAGCGCCTTGGCTTCATCCAGAGCGCCACGCGTCCACAGGTAGGCGACATCCGACGGCAGCAGCCCCTTCGGCGCGACAAAGCGCGGGATCAGGATGCCCTTGTGCGGATCACGACCAACCCTGCGCCAGGTCTGCCAGTAGTAGCCCAGGGTAGTCAGCAACAGAGCCAGGCCAAAGCTCAGACCGGCGTTGTCGAACAGCACGCGCAGAAAGCGCTGACCCGCCCCCGGCCGCTCGATCACACCCGCCGGCCAGGCCACGGCCACCGTCAGCCCCTGGTAGGCCTCCAGCGGCGCGGTGGTGCGCAGGCGCAGGCGATTGTCGCTCTGCTCCAGCACTTCGTAGTCCTGGCCGCGCGAGCCATTGCCACCGGTGTAGCCGGCCAGCGCGGCAATGCGCGCACCGGTGGGCAGGCTCAGGTCGAGGGAGGCCTGCTGGATAGGGAAACTCCAGCCATTACCGGTGACATTCCAGTACAGCTCGTCAGCGCCCGGGCGGGCAATCAGCTGCGGGTCGACGCGGTAGCGCAGTTCGTAGGTGTAACGCCCAGGCTCCAGCAGGATGTTCGGCGAGCCCAGGTAGAAGCGCTGGAAGGCGCCCTGGCGCTCGCGTTTGACCGACTCAGGCCGGCCGTTGCGGGTGGCGCTGAGTTTGTCGATCGGCGTCTGCCGCACCAGTCCCCAGGGCAGGCTGTAGCGCACCGGAATATCGCGGTAGATGCCCCGGCGGATCTCACGCCCCTCGGCCTGCACGGTGATCCGTTCGGTCACCGTCAGCATGCCGTCACGGCCGAGGCCGAGTTCGACGGCAAAATCCTCGATCACCTCGGCCGCCGACAACCCCAGCGGCCACAGGCACAGACTGAGCAACAGTACTCGCCAGCATCCTTGCATCTCAGAACTCCAGTTTGGGGGACTGCCCTTCCTCGGGCGCCGCCAGGGCAAAGTACTCGGCCGGGGCGAAGTTGAACAGCCACGCCAGCAGGTTGCTCGGGGCCGACTCGACCAGCACGTTGAGCTCGCGCACCGCGCCGTTGTAATAGCGGCGCGCCATCTGGATATGCTCCTCGCACTCGCTGATGGCTTGTTGCAGTTCGAGGAACTGGCCATCGGCCTTGAGCTCCGGGTAGCCCTCGACCAGGGCGAACAGCTGGCGCAGGCTGCCGGACAGCTGTGCCTCCACCGGCGCCCGCGCCGCCAGGGCCGCTTCGCCCAGCTCCAGCGCACGGCTGCGTTCGCTCACCAGCGCCTGCAGCGTGCCCTGCTCATGGGCCATGTACTGGCGCACGCAACCGACCAGCGCCGGAATCAGGCTGGAACGGCGCTTGAGCTGCACATCCACGCCGCTGCTGGCCTCGGCCACCCGCTGGCGGTTGAACACCAGGCGGTTGTAGACCCACACGCCCCAACCCAGCAGTGCCACGCCGCTGAGCAGCACAATCAGCGTTCCCTGACCCATCCCGCCACCCTCGTCCTGTGCCGCCCGGAATGGCCGACACGCAGGACGACAAGGCTACTGCATCAACGCGTCGCCTGGCGTGACTGGCTGCGCTTTGCCGGCACGCTGGCGCGCCGCCACCCGCCCGGCGCGCTTGCGCAGCCAGATAAGAATGCCGGTCAGCGACAGCGTGGCGACCGCCAGGCCCAGCAGCGACACCAGGATGCGCCCCGGCAGGCCGAGGATGCGCCCGGAATGCAGAGGGAACTGCGCCTGCATGAACACATCCCCGGCACTGCCGCGACCGGGGATATCGGCCGACAGCAATTGCCCGTTCTGTGCGTCGATGGTCAGCCAGGGATTGCCCAGCCCGCCATCGCCGTGATCGGCACCGGCGGCAAAGAATCCGATGCCATAGAGGCCGAACTCCGCCGAGTAATAGATGCCACCGGGCGGCGCCTGAATACCACGCTGCCGGGCCTCGGCCTGCGCCCTGGCAATCGCCTCGGCGCGCGTCAGCCTGGGTTCGACGGCCTCGGCCAGGGTGGTCGGGGTGCGCTGCTCGAAGGGGCTCGGGGTCAGCGGCGAGAACAGGTTGACCAGCGGCCGGGTCACCTGGAACGGCAGGTTCATCGACACCGAAGTCACCGCGAGGGTCAGTAGCAAGGCCCAGATCCACACCCCGCCGGAACGGTGCAGGTCAAAGGTCAGCTTGTGCCCACCCTGCTTCCAGCGAAATTCAAACGACTTGCGCCAGGTCCGCCGTGACGGAAAGGATATCCACAGGGCGATGAAGCAGTCGAACACCCAGACCAGGGCGACGATACCGAGCAGCAGCACACCCAGCTCGACGCCAAAGCCATCCGGCAGATGCAGGGTGTAGTGCAGCTTGTAGAGAAACGGCATGAGGTTTTCCCGCGCCAGGCTGATCTCGCCCCACAGCCGTGATCCCACCACCTCGCCACTGCGCGGATCCAGCGCTACCTGGTCAAAGTCCAGGCTGGGCAATTGCCCCTGGGCATCCCGGCGTGGCTCGACCACCACCCCCAGGTTATGCCCCTCCTCCAGGTGCAGCGGCAGGTAGCTGACACGCAGACGGGTGTCGCCGGCCTCCAGACGATCGGCCAGCTGCAGCGGCTTGAGCGGTGGCTGAGTGGACGGCTGGGCATGGAACAGCTGCGGGTTGAGCCATTCATCCAGCTCGTGATCCCAGGCAATCAGCGCGCCCGTCAGGCCGCTGACAAACAGAAACAGGGCCATGAACAGGCCCAGCCAACGGTGCAACTTGACCCAGATGCTGCGCATGCAGGGCTTCCTCCACTCATGACAACGCCGCCCGACCGCGTGCGGCAGGGCGGCGACTGCCTTCAGCTCATCAGTAGTTCCAGCTGACACTCATGCTGGCGTTGCGCGGCGCGCCGTAATAGGCCTGATCCCAGTACAGGCTGGCCCAGTACTTCTCGTCGGTGACGTTGTTCAGGTTGGCGGCCACCGTCCAGTTCGGATCGATTTCGTAGCTGGCCATCAGGTTGAGCAGGCCATAGGCATCCTGCTCGACGCTGGCGTTCTCGGTCTGGCTCTGCCAGTTGTAGCTGGCCCCCACCTTGGCCTTGGGCAGCTGTGGCAGGCGGTAGGTCGCCGAACTGCGCAGCAGGTGCTTGGGCGCATAGGCGCGAGCATGCTGGTTCTGCTCATCGGTGATATCGACAAAGGTGTAGCCGGCACTGGCCTGCAACCCCGGCAACAGCTCGCCGGACAGCTCGGCTTCCCAGCCCTGGCTCTCGATGCCCTGCAGGGCGCGGTAGTAGGCCTGGCCGCCGTTGTAGCCGACCAGCTCGGCAAGGTTGTCCTGCTTGGTCTGGAACATGGCCAGGGTCAGCTCCGCCGACTCGAACAGGGAAGCCTTGACGCCGACCTCGTAGTTCTCGCCCTGCAGCGCCTCCAAGCGATTGCCAGCTTGGTCCAGTTGGGTCTGCGGATTGAAGATTTCGGTGTAGCTGGCGTACAGCGTGTAATCGTCGCTGAGGTCGTAGGTCAGGCCGGCATAGGGCACGGTCTTGCCGTTGTACTGCGTGGACTTGCTCTTGCCGTAGCTGGTGCCCTGGTTGTCGACATCGATGACCCGCGCGCCGGTAATCAGCTTGAGGTCATCCATCAGGCTCCAGCGCGCCGCGCTGTAGGCACTCTTCTGCTTGTCGGTGAACTCGCTGCCGTCAACGCGCGCATCGAACGATGGCATCAGGTAATTGCCATCCCACTCTTCCAGCGGTGGCAACGCCGTGCCAATGCCTTGACCGTAATGGGAAAGGTCTTGCAGTTCGGATTTCGACCAGCTGCCGCCCACCACCAGTTCGTGCTCGCGGCCTGCCAGGCTGAAGGGGCCCGAGGCATAGACATCGGCAATGTGCTGGGTGTTCTTGGCTTCATAAAGCGACGGATAGCTGAACAGTCCCAGCCCCGTATCGGGAGCCGGGCTGCCGTACATGTAGAACAGGCGACCATCGTTCTTCAGCTCGGCGCGGGTCAGCACGCCCTTGAGCTCCCAGTCGGCGCCCAGTTGCTGGGTCAGTTCGGCGAAGGTGCGGTTCTCCTGGTTGTTCCAGTAGGCCCAGTCCGAAGAGGTGTTGGTCGAGCGCGAGTAGTCGGTCTCACTGCCATCGCTGTAGGCGGTCGGCAGGGCACCCCACAGCGGGCTGTCGGCATCGCTCTTCTGCAGCGAGTGGCCAAGCGTAAACAGCGTGGTGTCGGTCAGGTCCATCTCCACCACACCGAGGAACACGTTCTTCTCGCGGCCGTAGCGGTCCAGGTAGGAGTTCTTGTTCTCGTTGGCGTACACCACACGGCCGCGCACATTGCCGGACTCGGTCAGCGCGCCGGATAGATCGGTGTCGAGCCGGCGCATGTCCCAGGAGCCGGCCGTCAGGGCCACCCGGGCCTCGGTCTCGGCGGTCGGTCGCTTGCGCACGAAGTTCACCGTGGCAGACGGGTTGCCGATGCCGGTCATCAGCCCGTTGGCGCCGCGCAGCACCTCGATGCGCTCGAACAGCGCGGTGTCCAGATCGCCGGCCTGGCTGCCGTAGATGAAGGGAACGCCGACACCGTCGAACTGGAAGTTGGTGATATCGAAACCACGGGCGGTGTAGTAGGTGCGATCGGTCTCGACCTCTTCCACATTGACCCCGGTGGTGTTCTCCAGCACGTCGTTGACGCTGTTGAGCTGGAAGTCATCGATCCGCGCGCGGGTGATGGTACTGACTGACTGCGGAGTTTCCTTGGGCGCCAGATTGAGCTTGGTTGCCGCACTGCTGTTCTGCGCCTGGTAGCTATCGGCCTCGCTGGCTTCCTGCTCCTGCACCATGATCGGCTGAAGCTCCTCGACCACCTGCTGCTGCGCCTGCAGACAGCCGCTGGCGCTTAACGCCAACAGCGAGGCCACGCCCCGCACCACTCGACTCTTGCCCTGTTTCCCCCGCACTCCCCCTTGCTGCAATCCACGACCTGGCCTCTGCCAGGACGGCCATTGGCACGACCGGAAAACCCGATCAATCAGGATTAATTATCATTTACAGCAATAAGGGATGCAAGTTATTGCGAGTGATTTACATTAACTTCTTATCTGGGTCGTGCTCCTTCGACTGACGGAGCCAGCCATCGCAGCTGCCCCCGGCTACCGCATGGTTCGTAACCACGGCGCTTATTCGACAGTCACGCTCTTGGCCAGGTTACGCGGCTGGTCGACGTCGGTGCCCTTGAGCACGGCGACGTGGTACGACAGCAGCTGCAGCGGCAGGGTGTAGAGAATCGGTGCCAGCAGTTCGTGGGCATGCGGCATGTTCACCACCAGGGTGCCCTCGCCGTTCTCCATACGCGCCTCTTCATCGGCAAACACTATCAGTTGACCGCCACGGGCACGGACTTCCTGCAGGTTGGATTTGAGCTTTTCCAACAGCTCGTTGTTCGGCGCCACGGTGACCACCGGCATGTCGCTGTCGACCAGGGCCAGCGGGCCATGCTTGAGTTCACCGGCCGGATAGGCTTCAGCGTGGATGTAGGAAATTTCCTTGAGCTTGAGCGCCCCTTCCATCGCCACCGGGTACTGCTCGCCACGGCCGAGGAACAGGGTGTGGTGCTTCTCGGCAAACAGCTCGGCGACCTTCTCGATCTGACGATCCATGCCGAGTGCCTGCTCCAGCAGGTTCGGCAGACCGCGCAGGGCCTGCACCGCCTGCGCTTCGACTGCCGCATCCAGAGTGCCGCGGGCGCGCCCGAGGGCCAGGGTCAGCAGCAGCAGACCGACCAGTTGGGTGGTGAAGGCCTTGGTCGAGGCCACGCCGATTTCCGGGCCGGCACGCGTCAGCAGGGTCAGGTCGGATTCGCGCACCAGCGAGCTGGTGCCGACGTTGCAGATCGCCAGGCTGGCCAAGTAGCCGCTGTCCTTGGCATTGCGCAGGGCGGCCAGGGTGTCGGCGGTTTCACCGGACTGGGAAATGCTGACAAACAGCGAACCGGGTTGCACGGCCACCTTGCGGTAGCGGAATTCGCTGGCGACTTCGACCTGACAGGGAATGCCGGTCAGGCTCTCCAGCCAGTAGCGCGCCACCATGCCGGCGTGGTAGCTAGTGCCACAGGCGACAATCTGTACGTTGCGCACCTGGCTGAACAGCTCGGCGGCCTGCGGGCCGAAGGCCTGAATCAGCACATGGTCGGCGGCCAGGCGATCTTCCAGGGTGCGCTGCACGACCTTGGGCTGCTCGTGGATTTCCTTGAGCATGAAGTGACGGTAGGCGCCCTTCTCGGCGGCCTCGGCGCTTTCCTTGTAGTGCACCGTTTCACGCTGTACCGGTTGGCCGGCCTGATCCCAGATCTGCAGGCTGTCGCGGCGGATCTCGGCGATATCGCCTTCTTCCAGGTAGATGAAGCGGTCGGTGACCTGGCGCAGGGCCAGCGGATCGGAAGCCAGGAAGTTCTCGCCAATGCCCAGACCGATCACCAAGGGACTACCGCTACGGGCCGCGAGAATGCGATCCGGCTGCTTGGCGCTGATCACGGCCAGGCCGTAGGCGCCATGCAGCTGCTGGACGGCCGCCTTGAGTGCATCGCCCAGATCGGCATGGGTTTTCTGCAGGTGATGCAGCAGGTGCACGATGGTTTCGGTATCGGTCTGAGAGCTGAACACATAGCCCAGGCCCTGCAGGCGTGCGCGCAGTTCTTCATGGTTCTCGATGATGCCGTTATGCACCACGGCAAGATCATTGGCGGAAAAATGCGGGTGGGCATTGGCCTCGGTCGGCGCACCGTGGGTGGCCCAGCGGGTGTGAGCGATGCCCAGGCGACCGACCAGCGGCGCGGCCGTCAGCGCCTGCTCCAGCTCGGCTACCTTGCCGATACGCCGGCATCGCTGCAGCTGCTGGTTATCGGTAAATACCGCCACACCGGCGCTGTCGTAGCCACGGTATTCCAGACGTTTCAGGCCTTCGATCAGAATCGCGCTGATCTGCCGCTCGGCAATGGCGCCAACGATGCCACACATAGGCAATGCTCCTTAAGCAGTCGGACTGGCGAGGATCACCCGGATTCCTCGCGCGACCAGTTGTTCCTGCGCTGCCTCGGGCAGACGCGTATCGGTAATCAGGGTGTGGATGCTGCTCCAGGGCAGCTCCAGATTGGGCATCTTGCGCCCGAGCTTGTCGCTCTCGGCCAGGACGATGACTTCGCGCGCCACCTCAGCCATGACCCGTGACAGGCCCAGCAGTTCATTAAAGGTGGTGGTGCCCCGCTCAGGATCGAGCCCGGCGGCGCCAATGAACAGCTGATCGAAATCGTAGGAACGCAGCACCTGTTCGGCCACCTGGCCCTGGAAGGATTCCGAGTGCGGATCCCAGGTGCCACCGGTCATCAGCAGCACCGGCTCATGCTCCAGCTCGCGCAGGGCATTGGCCACGTTCAGCGAATTGGTCATCACCACCAGACCGGGCTTGTGCCCCAGCTGCGGGATCATCGCCGCCGTGGTGCTGCCACTGTCGATGATCACCCGTGCGTGTTCGCGAATCAGCTGTACTGCCGCCTTGGCAATCGCCAGCTTGTACGGCGACAAGGGTTGCGCCGGCTCGCCAATCAGTTCCTGCGGCATCGATTGCGCGCCACCATAGCGGCGCAGCAGCAGGCCGTTTTTCTCCAGCTCGGCAAGATCCTTGCGAATGGTCACTTCCGACGTGGCAAACGCCTTGGCCAGCGCATCGACACTCACCTCGCCCTGCTCATTGAGCAAGGCAAGGATGGCATGGCGACGTTGTGGCGTGTTGCGTTTCGACATCTAAAAGTTTCGATTCGAAAGATAATGACGCGAATCAAAACCTAAGCTGACGACAAGGTCAACCCGGAAAACGACAAAAGGCGGCCTGAGCCGCCTTTTACCTGCCCCTAGGGCCTTGCTTGTTACTGCTTGGTCGGACGCTTCCAGCCTTCGATATTGCGCTGTTTGGCACGGCCAACCGCCAGAGCCTTGGCCGGTACGTCCTGGGTCACGGTGGAGCCGGCCCCGGTGGTAGCGCCATCGCCCAGGGTCACGGGCGCAACCAGGGAGCTGTTGGAGCCGATGAAAACGTCCTCGCCCATCACCGTCTTGAACTTGTTAGCACCGTCGTAGTTGCAGGTAATGGTGCCGGCACCGATGTTGGTGCGCGCGCCAATCTCGGCATCGCCGAGATAAGTCAGGTGACCGGCCTTGGCACCCTCACCCAGGACGGCATTCTTCAATTCGACGAAGTTGCCGACATGGGCTTTCGCACCCAGCTTCGCGCCCGGACGCAAACGGGCAAACGGACCGCAGTCAGCACCCTCACCCAGCTCGGCGCCATCCAGGTGGCTGTTGGCTTTGACGATGGCGCCCCGGCGCAAGGTGGAATCCTTGATCACACAGTTGGGGCCGATCGAAACAAAGTCCTCGATGATGACCTTGCCTTCGAGGATCACGTTGATGTCGATCTGCACATCGCGGCCAACAGTCACCTCGCCACGCAGGTCGAAGCGGGCCGGGTCCAGCAGGGTCACACCCTGAGTCATCAGGCGGCGGGCGGCACGCTGCTGGTAGTAGCGCTCCAGTTGCGCCAGCTGGATGCGGTCGTTGGCACCCAGTACTTCCATTTCTTCCTGCGCGGTTTCGGTGGCCACCACCAGGCCATCGGCCACAGCCATGGCAATCACGTCGGTCAGGTAGTACTCACCCTGGGCATTGCTGTTGGACAGACGACCCAGCCAATCGCCCAGGCGCTTGCCCGGTACGGCGAGAATGCCGGTGTTGCCTTCGCGAATGGCACGCTGGGTTTCCGTGGCGTCCTTGTGCTCGACAATGGCCTGTACCACGCCGGCCTGGTCACGAATGATGCGGCCATAGCCGGTGGGATCGGCCAGCTGAACGGTGAGCAGGCCCAACTGGGTGTCAGTGGCCTGTTCCAGCAGCCGGCCGAGGGTCTCGACCCGGGTCAGCGGCACATCACCGTAAAGAATCAGTACCTTGTCCGCCTCGATATGCGGCAATGCCTGCGCCACGGCGTGGCCAGTGCCAAGTTGTTCGGCCTGCAGGACAAAGTCGACATCGTCCGCCGCCAAGCGCTCACGGACCAGTTCCGCACCATGGCCGATCACCACATGGATCTTGCGCGGTGAGAGCTGACGAGCCGTGTCGATCACATGGCCGAGCATGGATTTCCCTGCTACCGGGTGCAGCACCTTGGGCAGTGCCGAGCGCATGCGCGTGCCCTGGCCAGCCGCGAGAATGACGATATCGAGAGACATGACGACTTCCTGAATTCCCTGGAACGGGTAAATGACAGACAAGAAAAAGGGTAGCCAAGGCTACCCTTTTTCCTTCACTACGCTTGTAGCCGTGTATCAGTAGCGGTTACGCAGCTGACGCACGGTACGCAGCTGAGCAGCAGCTTCCGACAGACGAGCCGCAGCAGAACCGTAGTCGAACTCGGCACCCTTGGAGTGCAGAGCCTTCTCGGCATCTTGCAGCGACTGCTGGGCAGCTGCTTCATCGAGATCGGCTGCGCGAATCACGGTGTCGGCAAGAACCTTGACCATGTTCGGTTGCACTTCGAGGAAGCCACCGGAGATGTAGAACACCTCCTGCTCGCCGCCCTGCTTGATCACGCGGATCGGACCCGGCTTGAGATCAGTGATCAGCGGCGCGTGACCCGGAGCGATACCCAGATCACCCAGATTGCCGTGCGCAACCACCATCTCCACCAGACCGGAGAACATCTCCGCTTCGGCGCTGACGATATCGCAATGGACTGTTATGGCCATACGCTTGCCTCACGAGCGCCCGTTGCCGGGCGCACAGGGGATTACAGTTTCTTGGCTTTCTCGATGGCTTCTTCGATGCTGCCAACCATGTAGAACGCCTGCTCCGGCAGGTGATCGTAGTCACCTTTCAGAATGCCGCTGAAACCAGCGATGGTGTCCTTCAGGGAAACGTACTTGCCTGGCGAACCGGTGAAGACTTCGGCCACGAAGAACGGCTGAGACAGGAAGCGCTGGATCTTACGCGCACGGGATACGAGCTGCTTGTCGGCTTCCGACAGTTCGTCCATACCCAGGATCGCGATGATGTCCTTCAGTTCCTTGTAACGCTGCAGCACGTACTGCACGCCACGCGCGGTCTCGTAGTGGTCAACACCAACAACCAGCGGATCGAGCTGGCGGGAGGTGGAGTCCAGCGGATCCACGGCCGGGTAGATACCCAGGGAAGCGATGTCACGGGACAGTACGACGGTGGCGTCCAAGTGGGCGAAGGTGGTCGCCGGGCTCGGGTCGGTCAGGTCGTCCGCAGGTACGTATACGGCCTGTACCGAGGTGATCGAGCCGTTCTTGGTGGAGGTAATACGCTCCTGCAGAACGCCCATCTCTTCGGCCAGAGTCGGCTGGTAACCTACTGCGGAAGGCATACGGCCCAGCAGTGCGGATACTTCGGTACCGGCGAGGGTGTAACGGTAGATGTTGTCGACGAACAGCAGAACGTCACGGCCTTCGTCACGGAACTTCTCGGCCATGGTCAGGCCGGTCAGTGCCACGCGCAGACGGTTGCCTGGCGGCTCGTTCATCTGGCCGTAAACCAGGGCCACTTTGTCGAGAACGTTGGAATCCTTCATCTCGTGGTAGAAGTCGTTACCCTCACGAGTACGCTCACCCACACCAGCGAACACGGAATAACCGCTGTGTTCCATGGCGATGTTACGGATCAGTTCCATCATGTTTACGGTTTTGCCTACACCGGCACCACCGAACAGACCGACCTTACCACCCTTGGCGAACGGGCAAACCAGGTCGATAACCTTGATGCCGGTTTCCAGCAGCTCGTTGCCGCCAGCTTGCTCGGCATAGGACGGCGCAGCGCGGTGGATTTCCCACTGCTCTTCTTCGCCAATCGGGCCGGCTTCGTCAATCGGGTTGCCCAGTACGTCCATGATCCGGCCCAGGGTCGCTTTACCGACCGGTACGGAGATGGCTTTACCAGTGCTGGTCACGTCCAGACCACGCTTCAGACCTTCGGTCGAACCCATGGCGATGGAACGAACCACACCGTCGCCCAGCTGCTGCTGAACTTCCAGGGTGGTTTCGGCGCCGACTACTTTCAGCGCTTCATAGATATTCGGCACTTGATCACGCGGGAATTCCACGTCGATAACGGCGCCGATGATTTGAACGATACGTCCGCTACTCATCTTTGGTTCCTCTGAATATTTGAACCGTTCTTAAACCGCGGCAGCGCCGCCGACGATTTCCGAAATTTCCTGGGTGATCGCAGCCTGACGAGCCTTGTTGTAGATCAACTGCAACTCTTTGATCAGATCGCCAGCGTTGTCGGTGGCGTTCTTCATCGCGATCATCCGCGCCGCTTGTTCAGCAGCGATGTTCTCAACCACGGCCTGGTAAACCTGCGACTCCACATAACGCACCATCAGGCCGTCGAGCAGCTGTTTGGCGTCGGGTTCGTACAGGTAGTCCCAGTGGTGCTTGAGTTCAGCTTCCGGAGTCGCCACCAGCGGAACGAGTTGTTCCACAGTCGGCGTTTGCGTCATGGTATTGATGAACTTGTTCGAGACCACGGACAGACGATCGATGCGACCTTCGAGGTAAGCATCGAGCATGACCTTGACGCTACCGATCAGATCGTTGATCGACGGTTCGTCGCCCAGGTGGCTGATCGCAGCAACGACGTTGCCACCAAAGTTGCGGAAGAATGCCGCACCCTTGCTGCCAACCACGCAGAGATCGATCTCCACGCCTTGCTCACGATTGCTCGACATGTCCTTGACCAGAGCCTTGAACAGGTTGGTATTCAGACCACCGCACAGACCACGGTCCGAGCTCACCACGATATAACCGACACGCTTGATTTCACGGTCGATCATGAACGGGTGGCGGTATTCCGGGTTGGCGTTGGCCAAATGACCAATTACCTGGCGGATACGCTCCGCGTAGGGACGGCTCGACGCCATGCGCATTTGAGCTCTGCGCATTTTGCTGACCGCCACCTTTTCCATGGCGCTGGTGATCTTCTGCGTGCTTTTGATGCTCGCAATCTTGCTGCGAATCTCTTTTGCGCCTGCCATTTGACACCTATCAGGTTAGCAAGCGGGGATCTTGCGACCCCCGCTGCGGCTTACCAGGTTTGGGTGGCCTTGAACTTCTCGATGCCAGCTTTCAGCTGAGCGTCGATATCGTCATTGAAGTCGCCCTTCTCGTTGATCTTCGCCATCAGAGCGGCGTTCTCACGGTTGAAGTAGGCGATCAGGGCCTGCTCAAAGCTGATGATCTTGGCGACTTCGACGTCCACCAGGAAGCCACGCTCGGCGGCGTACAGCGACAGAGACATCTCAGCGATGGACATCGGCGCGTATTGCTTCTGCTTCATCAGCTCGGTAACGCGCTGACCATGGTCAAGCTGCTTACGGGTGGCTTCGTCCAGGTCAGAAGCGAACTGGGCGAAAGCCGCCAGTTCACGGTACTGAGCCAGAGCGGTACGGATACCACCGGAGAGCTTCTTGATGATCTTGGTCTGAGCAGCACCACCCACGCGGGATACCGAGATACCGGCGTTGACCGCCGGACGCAGACCCGAGTTGAACATGGACGATTCCAGGAAGATCTGACCGTCGGTGATGGAGATCACGTTGGTCGGAACGAATGCGGAAACGTCACCAGCCTGGGTTTCAATGATCGGCAGAGCGGTCAGGGAACCGGTTTTGCCAGTCACAGCGCCGTTGGTGAACTTCTCGACGTACTCTTCGGAAACGCGGGAAGCGCGCTCCAGCAGACGGCTGTGGAGATAGAACACGTCGCCCGGGTAAGCTTCGCGGCCCGGCGGACGGCGCAGCAGCAGGGAGATCTGACGGTAGGCCACGGCCTGCTTGGACAGGTCGTCGTACACGATCAGGGCGTCTTCACCGCGGTCGCGGAAGTATTCGCCCATGGTGCAGCCGGCGTACGGTGCAATGAACTGCAGGGCAGCCGATTCGGAAGCCGAAGCAGCAACCACGATGGTGTTGCCCAGAGCACCAGCTTCTTCCAGCTTGCGTACCACGTTGGCGATGGTCGATTGCTTCTGACCAATGGCGACGTAGACGCAGCGGATGCCGCTGTTCTTCTGGTTGATGATGGCGTCGATGGCCAGAGCGGTCTTACCGATCTGACGGTCACCGATGATCAGCTCGCGCTGGCCACGGCCTACCGGGATCATGGCATCGACCGACTTGTAACCGGTCTGTACCGGCTGGTCGACCGACTTACGCCAGATCACGCCCGGTGCAACCTTTTCAACAGCGTCGGTAGCGACGTTGTTCAGCGGGCCTTTGCCGTCGATCGGGTTACCCAGTGCGTCAACGACGCGACCCAGCAGTTCCGGACCAACCGGAACTTCGAGGATGCGGCCGGTGCACTTGGCGCTCATGCCTTCGGCCAGCGACTGGTAGGCACCCAGAACCACAGCACCGACGGAGTCGCGCTCAAGGTTCATGGCCATGCCATAGACGCCGCCCGGGAACTCGATCATTTCGCCGTACATAACATCGGCGAGACCGTGAATACGCACGATACCGTCAGACAGGCTGACGATGGTGCCTTCGTTACGGGCCTGGGAAGAGACGTCGAGTTTCTCGATACGTCCCTTGATGATTTCACTAATTTCGGAAGGATTGAGTTGCTGCATTGCTCTGCTGCCCCTTCAAACTCAAGATTTCAACGCTTCGGCCAGTTTCGCGATTTTGCCGCGAACCGAGCCATCGATAACCAGGTCGCCCGCGCGGATGATGACACCACCGATAAGGGTGGAGTCTTCCGCAGCGTGCAGACGCACTTCTCGGCTGAGCCGTGCGCTGAGAACCTTGGCGAGTTTGTCTTGCTGTTCTGTGCTCAATGCGAAGGCACTGGTAACTTCCACGTCTACCGATTTTTCCTGCTCGGCCTTGAAGACCTCGAACAGGGCGGCAATCTCCGGCAACAGCAGGAGACGCTCATTTTCGGCCAGCACGTGGATGAAATTCTGTGCCTGGGCGTCGAACTTGTCGCCAACTACCTCGTTAAAGGTATTGGCCTTTTCTACGCTCGTCAGACGCGGGGCCTTGAGCACCTGCTGCAGGGTTTCGTCTTGCGAAACCGCAGCAGCCAGACTCAGCACGGCCGACCAGGAGGCCAGCTGCTGATTTGCCTGGGCGTGCTCAAAAGCTGCCTTAGCGTAAGGTCGGGCCAACGTGGTCAGTTCTGCCATGATCGCCCTCGCTTAAATTTCGGCGGCCAGTTTGTTAACCAGCTCCGCGTGCGCGTTTTGATCGATACTGGCACCCAGGATCTTCTCAGCACCGGTGACGGCCAGAGCACCCAGTTGGGCACGCAGGGCGTCTTTAACGCTGTTCAGTTCCTGTTCGATCTCGGCTTGAGCTTGCGCCTTCAGGCGCTCGCCTTCGGTGCGGGCCTGATCGCGAGCTTCGTCGACGATCTGGGTAGCACGCTTCTTGGCTTGCTCAACGATTTCGGCTGCCTGTGTCTTGGCTTCGCGCAGTTGCTGACCCACTTTCTCTTGGGCCAGCTCCAGGTCACGAGCCGCACGGTTGGCAGCGTCCAGGCCATCAGCGATCTTCTTTTGACGTTCGCGCAAAGCAGTAATGACCGGCGGCCATACGAACTTCATGCAGAACAGTACAAAAACGAAGAAGGCAACGGCCTGGCCAATCAGGGTTGCATTAATGTTCACGCCAACACCTCGCTCGTTCGTTGTTCGTCACACCAATCACTCGAAAACGAGTGATTAGCCGGCGATTTGACCAACGAAGGGGTTCGCGAAGGTGAAGAACAGGGCGATACCCACACCGATCATGGTCACGGCGTCGAGCAGACCAGCCACGATGAACATTTTAACTTGCAGCATCGGAACCATTTCCGGCTGGCGAGCAGCGCCTTCCAGGAACTTGCCGCCCAGCAGGCCGAAGCCAATGGCAGTACCCAGAGCGCCCAGACCGATCAGCAGGGCAACAGCAATCGCGGTGAGACCAACTACAGTTTCCATTTTTCCTCCCGACTTTTTACGTCGTATTGGTTAGGGGTTTTCAAAGTGAAGCGGTAAAGCTTTTTTGTTACCTAAAGGGGCAGGAGCCCCTTAGTGGTTGTCTTCGTGCGCCATTGCCAGGTAGACGATGGTCAGCATCATGAAGATGAAGGCCTGCAGGGTGATGATCAGGATGTGGAACACCGCCCACGCCCAGTTCAGCGCAACACCCAGGGTGCTGAGCAGGAACATGCCACTGCCGAACATCACGGCAATCAGGATGAAGATCAGTTCGCCGGCATACATGTTGCCGAACAGACGCAGGGCCAGCGAAATCGGCTTGGCAACCAGAGTCACGAACTCAAGCAGGAAGTTCACCGGGATCAGCAGGATCTGAAGGGCAATGTTCTTGCTGCTGAACGGGTGCAGAGTCAGTTCGGCCAAGAAACCGCCAATACCCTTGACCTTGATGCTGTAGAACACGATCAGGGCAAATACGGAGAAGGCCAGACCCAGGGTAGCGTTCGGGTCGGTGGACGGCACCACGCGGAAGAACAGGTGCGGATCACCAGTCAACTTGGCAGCCAGCATCGGCAGGAAGTCCACCGGCACCAGGTCCATCAGGTTCATCAGGAAGATCCAGACGAAGATGGTCAGGGCCAGCGGTGCAATCAGCGGGTTGCGCGCATGGAAGGTGTCTTTCACGCTGCCATCGACGAATTCGACGACAACTTCAACGAAGTTCTGCAAGGCTCCCGGCTGGCCGCTGGTGGCACGCTTGGCGGCCATGCGGAACAGCAGGATGAAGATCAGGCCGAGCGCCAGGGACCAGCCCAGGGTGTCGACGTGAAAAGCCCAAAAGCCCATTGCCTTTGCTTCAGCTGCAGTGTGGGCGAAGCCCCAGTCACCATTCGGCAGTTGCCCGTAAGTCAGGTTCTGCAGGTGGTGCTGGATATAGCCCGAAGCGGTTTGTTCTGCCATGTTTGCCTCAAACGCTCTAAGGTCTCGAAAGTTTGCCCATCAGCAGGGGGGCGAACCAGCTGACCATCAGGGTCAGCAGGTATGTACCGAAGAGAGCCGGCACATCCAGTGGTTTCACTCCTGCAAACGCCAGCGTGAACAACGCTGCCGTCAGAATCAGTTTGCCGGCTTCACCCGCGTAGAAAGAACGGACGATTTCCCGGGCTGCCCGCGCTCCGCGGTAACGAAACGCCTTGTGGGCAAAGTACGCATTCGGCAGCAGCGCAATCAGGCCACCTGCCACGCCGGAATAACCGGCTACATGCCCACGCAGTCCATACAGGGCCAAGGCTGCACTCAGCAGCACACACAACTGGACGAGCAACAAGCGAATCGCTGGTGATCGATGGAAGGGCAGGCTATCTGGCTTGCGGGTTCCCATCGTGCTCACAGTCCTCTCTGTCGGCCGGTTAAGTCTGCAACTTGGCATACTTTGTGCCGACAAAATTGCGCGCAGAGTATAGGTGGCTAACCCCCCCTATTCAACTGCTGACGCACTATTTCCGATCATTCGCCGGTTGGTGCATTTGTTAGCGAATGTGAGCCAGTACGCCCTGCAGCTCATCCAGCGAACTGTAGCGAATGACCAGTTGCCCTTTGCCCTTCTGGCCGTGCTTGATCTGCACCGGAGAGCCCAGTTTCTCGGCCAGGCGCTGTTCCAGACGGGTAATGTCCGGATCGGCCTTGAGCTTCTCCACGGGCTGGCTTTTGCTGTTCAGCCACTGACGGACAAGCGCCTCGGTCTGTCGCACAGTCAGGCCACGTGCGACAACGTGCCGCGCACCTTCCACCTGCTGTTCCAGTGGCAAACCCAGCAGGGCACGGGCGTGGCCCATTTCCAGGTCACCGTGGGAAAGCATGGTCTTGATCTCTTCCGGCAGGGCGATCAGGCGCAGCAGGTTGGTCACTGTCGCCCGCGATTTGCCCACTGCATCGGCGACCTGCTGCTGGGTCAGCTCGAACTCCTGCTGCAGACGCTGCAGGGCGACCGCCTCCTCAACCGGATTGAGATCCTCGCGCTGGATGTTTTCGATCAGCGCCATGGCAATAGCCGCTTCATCGGGCACTTCACGGACCATGGCCGGAATCTTGTCCAGCCCGGCCTGCTGGCTGGCACGCCAGCGACGCTCACCGGCGATGATCTCGAAGCGGCCGGCGCCAATGGGGCGCACCACGATCGGCTGCATCACGCCCTGAACCTTGATCGAGTTGGCCAGCTCTTCCAGTGCCTGCGGATCCATGTCACGGCGCGGCTGGTATTTGCCACGCTGAATCAGGTCCAGCGGCAGGTGCTGCAGCTCGCGGCTGTCGACCTTGGTCGCTTCTTCTTCCAGGGTCGCCGGGCTGGAACCGCCCAGCAGCGCGTCGAGCCCGCGCCCGAGTCCGCGTTTCTTGATGGCCATGGCTTTCCTTAAGCGGGAACTGAGTTGGCTTTGCTGCGCTGACGGCGAACCACTTCGCCGGCCAGCGCCAGATAGGCAAGGGCGCCGCGCGACTGCTTGTCGTAGACCAGCGCCGGCATGCCATAGCTGGGTGCTTCGGCCAGGCGCACGTTGCGCGGGATGACCGCGTCGTACAGCTGGTCGGCGAAATGCTGCTTGAGTTGGGCGCTGACATCGTTGGTCAGGCCGATGCGCGGATCGTACATGGTGCGCAGCAGGCCCTCGATCTTCAGCGTCGGGTTCAGACGCTCGGCAATGCGCTGCACGCTGTTGAGCAGATCGGATAGCCCTTCGAGTGCGTAGTACTCGCACTGCATGGGAATGATCACGCCATCGGCGGCAACCAGGGCATTGACCGTGAGCATCGATAGTGCCGGCGGGCAGTCGATGAGGATGAAGTCGTAGTTGTCGCGGATCGGCTTGAGCGCTTCGCGCAGACGTTGCTCCTTGCCAGGCATATCCAGCAGCGCGACTTCCGCCGCGGTAAGGTCGCGGTTGGCCGGCAACAGCTGGTAGCCGCCATGCTCGGAAAACTGCATGGCATCACCAACCGAACATTCGCCGATCAGTACGTCGTAGATCGAATGGTCAAGGGCCTGCTTGTCGACGCCGCTGCCCATGGTGGCATTGCCCTGCGGGTCGAGGTCGATCAGCAGCACGCGGCGCTTGGTCGCCACCAGCGAAGCGGCCAGATTGATGCAAGTGGTGGTCTTTCCCACCCCGCCTTTCTGGTTGGCGATTGCGAACACCTTGGCCATGCTGCTTCTCCCTTAAATCGTGCGGCGCAGTATCAGCAGATGGCGCTGACCTTGGCAACCGGGAACCTTGAGCACATGACAGTGCTCGACGCGGAAGTCCTGCGGCAGTGCCTGCAGCTCGTCATCCGGTTGCACGCCCTTCATTGCCAGCCACTGCGTAGCGCCGTTGCCGAGGTGACGGGTCCAGTTACTGAAGTCTTCCAGAGAGCTGAAGGCCCGCGAGCAGATGCCGGCAAAAGGCTGTTCCGGCTGGAAGGCTTCGACCCGGGCATGCACCACCTGCAGGTTGTCGAGCTTGAGCTCGAGTTTGACCTGAGTGAGGAAGCGGGTCTTTTTGCCGTTGGAGTCGAGCAGGGTGAACTGCCGCTCGGGAAACAGGATGGCCAGCGGAATGCCCGGCATGCCACCACCACTGCCGACGTCCAGCCAGGTGTCACCGCCGGCCGCCACGTAAGGCACCACCGACAGACTGTCGAGCAGGTGACGCGAGACCATTTCGTCCGGGTTGCGCACGGCGGTCAGGTTGTAGGCCTTGTTCCACTTGATCAGTAGCGCTAGGTAGGCCAGCAGCAGTTCCTGCTGACGCTCGCTGAGCGTTACACCCAACGTGGCAGCGCCCTGCTGCAGTTCGGCGGCGTGTTGTGCGGTGACCGACATCAGGCGCGCTGCTCCAGCTGGCGGCCGGCGCCGCGTTTTTTCAGGTGGATCAGCAGCAGCGAGATCGCCGCCGGGGTCACGCCTGGAATCCGTCCGGCCTGACCGAGAGTTTCCGGACGGGCATTGCCGAGCTTGTGCTGAATCTCCTTGGACAGCCCGGAGATACCGGCATAGTCGATATCAGCCGGCAGACGGGTGTTTTCACTGGCGCGCAAACGCTCTATCTCTTCCTGCTGGCGATCGATGTAGCCGGCGTACTTGGTCTTGATCTCGACCTGCTCGGCAACCTGGGCATCCACCTCGGCATCGCCGGTTACCTCAACCAGGCTGGCGTAATCGATTTCCGGACGCGACAGCAGGTTGAGCAGGTTGTACTCGTGAGCCAGCGGCGTACCGAAACGTGTGGCAATGGCATCGCCCTGCGGTGTGCCCGGGCGTACCCAGGTGCTCTTCAGACGTTGCTCTTCACGGACGATGCCTTCGCGCTTGGCTTCGAAGGCGGCCCAGCGTTCATCATCGACCAGGCCGAGCTCACGGCCCTTCTCGGTCAGACGCAGGTCGGCATTGTCCTCGCGCAGGATCAGACGGTACTCAGCGCGCGAGGTGAACATGCGGTAGGGCTCTTGAGTGCCGAGCGTGATCAGATCATCCACGAGAACGCCGATGTAGGCCTCGTCACGCCGCGGGCACCAGCTTTCCTTGCCCTGCGCTCGCAGTGCCGCATTGGTACCGGCCAGCAGGCCCTGGGCGCCGGCTTCTTCGTAACCGGTGGTGCCGTTGATCTGCCCGGCAAAGAACAGCCCGCCGATGACCTTGGTCTCCAGGCTGTACTTGAGGTCGCGCGGATCGAAGTAGTCGTATTCGATCGCGTAGCCTGGGCGGACGATGTGCGCGTTCTCCATACCACGGATGGAACGGACGATCTCCAACTGCACATCGAACGGCAGCGAAGTGGATATACCGTTCGGGTACAGCTCGTGGGTGGTCAGGCCTTCCGGCTCGAGGAACACCTGGTGGCTGCTCTTGTCGGCGAAGCGATGGATCTTGTCTTCGATCGACGGGCAATAACGCGGGCCAATGCCCTCGATCACCCCGGAATACATCGGAGAGCGATCGAGGTTGCTGGCAATGATCTCGTGGGTACGCGCATTGGTGTGGGTGATCCAGCAGCTGACCTGCCGCGGATGCTCCTCACGCGAGCCGAGGAACGACATGACCGGGATCGGCGTGTCGCCCGGCTGCTCGGTCATCACCGAGAAATCCACCGAGCGGCCATCGATGCGCGGTGGTGTACCGGTCTTCAGACGACCCACGCGCAGAGGCAACTCGCGTAAACGCTTGGCCAGGGCAATCGAGGGCGGGTCGCCTGCACGGCCACCGGAATAATTCTGCAAGCCGATATGAATCAGACCGGCAAGGAAGGTGCCGGCCGTGAGCACGACGCTTTCGGCATGAAAGCGCAGGCCCATCTGGGTAATCACGCCTTTGACCTGATCGTGTTCGACGATCAGATCATCACAGGCCTGCTGAAATATCCACAGGTTGGCCTGGTTTTCCAGAATCTCGCGGACAGCCGCCTTGTACAGCACGCGGTCGGCTTGTGCGCGGGTGGCACGTACGGCTGGGCCCTTGCGACTGTTCAGCACGCGGAACTGGATGCCACCCTTGTCGGTCGCGCGCGCCATGGCGCCGCCCAGAGCATCGATTTCCTTGACCAGATGGCTCTTGCCAATCCCGCCGATCGCCGGGTTGCAGCTCATCTGGCCCAGCGTTTCCACGTTGTGGGTCAGCAGCAGGGTTTTCACACCCATGCGTGCGGCTGCCAGTGCCGCTTCGGTGCCGGCATGGCCGCCACCGATCACGATCACATCAAAACGGGAAGGGAAATCCACCACGCACCTCGTGCCTGTTCTGAAGGGGGCTTTTGATTGAAAAGCGGGAAGGCCGAACAGTATAGGGACTTCACGCTGTGGACAGAAGCCTTCTGGACAAAAAACAACCAGCTCTTGCTGGTGCTCTTAAAAGATTTAAAGAAGAGTTTTTCTTTTAAAGACTTATTTTTATGTTTATTTCTTTAGAGGCACTTTTCTGTGGATAGATCGCTGTAGAGCTCACCATTCAAGGGATTCATCCTGAAATAACCCTGCGTATAACCGGCCTTGAGCCTTTGGGAAAAGCGTCCTGAACCTGTGGATGGAATAGCTACTTATGCACAGCAACCCTTATCCACTTTTTCATACCGGGCTTATCCAGCCATCTTATGGTCCCTTATCCACAGGGCTTGCCCGTCATTAGAGAGGCGAAAACACGCCTTGCACGAGAATGCAGAGCGTCAGCTGAGTCAGATGAAGTGAATGCAGTCGGCGTTATTTGCCGATGCAGAAGCTGGAGAAGATCCGCCCGAGCAGGTCGTCGGGGGTAAAGGCGCCCGTGATCTCGCCCAATGCCTGCTGAGCCATGCGCAGGTCTTCGGCCAGCAGTTCGCCAGCGCCCAGGACCGTGAGTTGCTCACGGCCATGTTCGATGCTCGCCGAAGCCTGCTGCAGGGCCTGCAAGTGCCGACGGCGGGCGCTGAAGCTGCCCTCGCTGGTTTGCTCGTAGCCCATACAAGCCTTGAGGTGCTCACGTAGCAGATCCAGCCCCTCCAGTCCGCGTGCGCTGAGGGTCAGCGTGACATGGCCATCGGTGCAGGTTTCCAGATCGACGGTCTCGCCCGAGAGATCCGCCTTGTTGCGGATCAGGGTGACCTTGTGCGGATCGGGGCGCTGCTCGAGAAACTCCGGCCACAAGGCAAAGGGATCATCGGCCTCGGGGGCTGTGGAATCCACCACCAGCAGAATACGATCGGCCTCGCCAATGGCCTTGAGCGCCCGCTCGACACCGATTCGTTCAACCTGATCATTGGTATCGCGCAGTCCTGCTGTATCCACCACGTGTAACGGCATACCATCGATGTGGATATGTTCGCGCAGGACATCACGGGTGGTGCCGGCGATATCGGTGACGATGGCGGCTTCTCGTCCGGCCAGGGCATTGAGCAGGCTGGATTTACCGGCATTCGGGCGGCCGGCGATGACCACGGTCATGCCATCGCGCAGCAACGCGCCCTGCCCGGCTTCACGCAGCACACCGGCGAGTTCCTGGCGTACGGCATCCAGCTGCGACAGCACATGGCCGTCGGCGAGGAAATCGATTTCCTCTTCAGGAAAGTCGATCGCCGCCTCGACGTAGATACGCAAGCCGATGAGCTTTTCGGTCAGGGCGTGGACGCGCCGGGAGAACTCGCCTTGCAGTGAGCGCAGTGCATTGCGCGCGGCCTGTTCCGAGCTGGCTTCGATCAGGTCGGCAATGGCCTCGGCCTGAGCCAGGTCGAGCTTGTCGTTGAGGAAGGCTCGTTCGCTGAATTCACCGGGACGCGCCATGCGCGCGCCTAGTTGCAGGCAGCGGCGCAGCAGCATATCGAGTACCACAGGCCCGCCATGGCCCTGCAGCTCCAGGACATCTTCACCGGTAAAAGAGTGCGGGCCGGGGAAGAACAGCAGCAAGCCTTCATCCAGCACGTCGCCACTGTCGGCGAACAGCGGGCCGTAATGGGCGTAGCGGGGCTTGGGTTCGCGCCCGCCGAGAGTGATCGCCATGGCACGGGCCCGTGGGCCAGAGACGCGGATAATGCCGACACCGCCACGACCTGTAGCGGTGGCGACAGCGGCGATGGTGTCCTGGTTGGGATTCATGGCGCGCTCCCTGAATGCGAATGGCGGATAGCAAGACGCCCCACGAGGGGGCGTCTTTTCAGCAGTTGGTGAATCAGGCGGTTTTCGCGGCCTGTTCGATCTGCCGGGTAATGTACCACTGCTGGGCAATGGACAGGATGTTGTTGACCACCCAGTACAGCACCAGACCAGCCGGGAACCACAGGAAGAAGAAGGTGAAGATCACCGGCATCAGCTTGAGCACCTTGGCCTGCATCGGGTCCGGCGGCGTCGGGTTGAGCTGCTGCTGAATGAACATGGTGGCACCCATGATCAACGGCAGGATGAAGAACGGGTCCTTGATCGACAGGTCGACGATCCAGCCCAGCCAAGGGGCCTGGCGCATTTCCACGCTTTCCAGCAGCACCCAGTAGAGGGCCAGGAACACCGGCATCTGCACCAGAATCGGCAGGCAGCCACCCAGCGGATTGATCTTCTCCTTCTTGTACAGCTCCATCATGCCTTGCGACATTTTCTGACGGTCGTCGCCGTACTGCTCTTTCAGAGCCTGCATCTTCGGCGCTACTGCACGCATGCGCGCCATGGACTTGTAGCTGGCGGCGGAGAGCGGGAAGAAGGCCAGTTTGATGATGATGGTCAGGGCAATGATCGACCAGCCCCAGTTACCGAAGATGCTGTGGATATGTTCCAGCAGCCAGAAGATCGGTTGGGCGATAAACCAGAGGAAGCCGTAGTCGACGGTCAGCTCCAGACCGGGAGAGAGCTTGCCCAGGTTGTCCTGATCCTTCGGACCTGCATACAGGGTCGCACCGACTTCGGCCTTGCCACCCGCCGGAATGTTCAGGGCCGGAGCGGTATAGCCGATGATGTAGTTGCCCTGGGCATCCTTGCGGGTCATGACCTGATTGGTCTGATCCTTGTCGGCAATCCAGGCAGTGACGAAGTAGTGTTGCAGCCAGGCAACCCAGCCGCCCTGCACGCTTTCCTTGATCGCTTTGTCGTCCATGTTATCCAGCGAAACCTTCTTGTAAGGCTCGTCGGCTGTCCACAGTGCGGCGCCCAGGTAGGTGGCGGTGCCGGTAGCGGTAGTCGAGGACGGGTCGGCGCTGTTGTCGCGCTTGATCTGGGCAAACAGGCTGCCTGTCCAGGGTTGGGCGCTCTGGTTGTCGATCAGGTAGCGAACGGCGAAATCGTACTGCCCGCGCTTGAAGGTGAAGCGCTTGATGTAGTTGACCCCGGCTTCGCTGAAGCGTAGATCGACCACCAGTTGGTCCTTACCTTCATTGAGGCTGTAACTGCTGGCTTCGCTGCTGTATAGCGGGCGGCCGGTAGAGCGCGCATCCGGGCCATTGGCGCCGGTCAGGCCGCTCTGCGCCAGGTAGGTACGCTCGTTACCGTTGTCGAACAGCTGGAACGGCACGTCCTTGTACTGCAGGCTGCGCGGAAACTTCGGCAGGCTCAGCTGCACGACATCACCGCCGAGCGGATCGATGGCCAGGTTGAGTACGTCGGTCTTCACATTGATCAGGGCAGTATTGGTGCTGACCGCGGCCTGAGGAACCACACTGCCTTCGTTGCTGGCCGGCGGCACATCGGCCGAAGCCTGACCTGCTGCGGTGGTGTCCGGCAAATTGCTGGCCGGAGCACTGGTGGTGGTTTGTGCAGTCGGCATGACCGGCTGGCCGTAGTCCTTGTTCCACTGGAGAACCATCAGGTAGGACACGACTGCCAGGGCGACGATCAGGATCGAGCGTTGGATATCCATGATTACTCGGCCATCGAAGAGGATCGGGAAGTGGGTGCGGCTGGAACCGGATCATAACCGCCCGGATTCCAGGGGTGGCAGCGGCCGAGGCGACGCACGGCGAGCCAGCTGCCACGCAGGAAACCATGAGTCTCGATGGCTTCTTGGGCGTAGCAGGAACAACTGGGATAGAAACGACAGTGACTGGCCATCAACGGGCTGATGGCATAGCGATAGAACTGGATCGGGGCAATCGCCAGTTTACGCATGGTCAGATCCAGCCTGACGGGCAACGGCAGGGTTTTCCGGTTTGCTGCGGCTTCGCGACAAGCGCTTCCAGAGTTTGCTGAAGTGTTGGCTGAGTTCGGCGTTTTCCGCGTCAGCCAGGCCCTTGCGAGCAACCACGACAATATCAAAACCGGACAACTGGTCCTGGTTCAGACGAAGTGATTCACGAATCTGGCGCTTGATGCGATTGCGTTCAACGGAGAGCTTGACGCTCTTCTTGCCGATCACCAGACCCAGACGGGGATGATCGAGACCGTTGTCGCGAGCGAGGATCAGCAGGTTCTTACCGGGAACCTTGCCGGTGGGTGAATCGAAGACTGCCTTGAATTGCCGAGGAGTCAGCAGGCGCTTTTCCCGGCCGAAGCCCCGATTCACCACCCGTTCCGGACTATCAGACGGTCAGGCGCTTGCGGCCCTTGGCGCGACGACGCGACAGGACGGCACGACCGTTCTTGGTGGCCATGCGTGCGCGGAAACCGTGAACGCGAGCGCGCTTCAGAGTGCTGGGTTGGAAAGTGCGTTTCATGTTGATTTACCTGAAAGTTCACTGGTGGCCAGTGGGCCCCCGGTTCAAAGAGCACGCGATTCTAGAGAAATGTGCCGGCAAGGTCAATTTCTCATCCGCTTTGGCTTTGATTAATAGATAAAAGGTTTTTCTCTTTGAAAAAGAGCTTGATGTTATAGAGCTTAATGGTGATCGCAGTTTCTGTGGGTAAGTCACCCAAGAGCCCATGATTACTGGTTTTCAGAGCAGGATAAAAGGGTGTTAAAGCTGAGCATGGGCTGTGCCGAGCCTGCTGGAAAGCTGGGGATGAAAGGCCGTTTTATCTACAGGCGGTTTTGGCGGCTTTTTTTGCACAGCTTTTCAGGGGGAGCTCAGGCGGCCTTATCCACAGCCTTCATTACTTATTGATTTCCTGAATAAAGCCTTGATTTTACTTGGCGTTGCCGCCCATTCGGGTGTGGATAACTACCCCTGCGCAGGGCTACAATGGCGGCTGTTTTTTGCCTTGTCCTGGGGGATGGTCCGTGTCTGTGGAACTTTGGCAGCAGTGCATCGAGCTTTTGCGCGACGAACTGCCGGCCCAGCAATTCAACACCTGGATCCGTCCTTTGCAGGTAGAAGCCGCGCCGGATGAGTTGCGCGTGTTTGCACCTAACCGCTTCGTGCTCGACTGGGTCAACGAGAAGTACCTGGGGCGTCTGCTGGAGCTACTGGGCGAGCGCGGTAACGGCAGTGTGCCGGCCTTGTCGTTGCTGATCGGCAGCAAACGTGCGGCGGCTCCCAAGGTGGCAGCAGTAGCGCTTCCTAATAATGAAACGCCGGTTACGCCAGCCTCTACCAATGTGCAGCCCACTGTGACCGTGGTGCGTGGCGAGACGCCGGGTGCCGATGAAGCTGCCGCGCGTGGCGAGGATCCGCTGCAGGCTGCGCCCAAGCAGCCGGTGCGCAGTGAGCGTGAAGTTCAGGTTGAAGGTGCGCTCAAGCACACCAGCTACCTTAATCGTACCTTTACCTTCGAGAATTTTGTCGAGGGTAAATCCAACCAGTTGGCCCGTGCCGCGGCCTGGCAGGTGGCGGACAATCCCAAGCACGGTTACAACCCGCTGTTCCTTTATGGGGGCGTCGGCCTGGGCAAGACCCACCTGATGCATGCCGTGGGTAACCACCTGCTGAAGAAGAACCCGAATGCCAAGGTGGTCTACCTGCATTCCGAGCGTTTTGTGGCTGACATGGTCAAGGCCCTGCAGCTCAACGCGATCAACGAGTTCAAGCGCTTCTACCGTTCGGTCGATGCGCTGCTGATCGACGACATTCAATTCTTCGCCAAGAAAGAGCGGTCTCAGGAAGAGTTCTTCCATACCTTTAACGCCCTGCTCGAAGGCGGCCAGCAGGTGATTCTCACCAGCGACCGCTACCCGAAGGAAATCGAAGGCCTTGAAGAGCGGCTGAAATCGCGTTTCGGTTGGGGGCTGACGGTGGCGGTCGAACCGCCCGAGCTTGAAACCCGCGTGGCGATCCTGATGAAGAAGGCCGACCAGGCCAAGGTCGATCTGCCCCACGATGCAGCTTTCTTCATCGCCCAGCGCATTCGTTCCAACGTGCGTGAGCTGGAAGGTGCTCTCAAGCGGGTAATCGCTCACTCGCATTTCATGGGACGGCCGATCACCATCGAACTGATTCGCGAGTCGCTCAAGGACCTGTTGGCGCTGCAGGATAAATTGGTCAGTATCGACAATATCCAGCGCACCACGGCCGAGTACTACAAGATCAAGATTTCCGATCTGCTGTCCAAGCGTCGTTCGCGCTCGGTGGCACGTCCGCGTCAGGTCGCCATGGCTTTGTCCAAGGAACTGACCAACCATAGCCTGCCGGAAATTGGCGATGCCTTTGGTGGACGCGACCACACCACAGTGCTGCATGCCTGTCGTAAGATTGCCGAGCTGAGGGAATCTGACGCGGACATCTGTGAAGACTACAAGAATCTGTTGCGAACCCTGACTACCTGATTCCAACACTTACGCCTTGAGGCAAGGGACTAGACCATGCACTTCACCATTCAACGCGAGGCCCTGTTGAAACCCCTGCAACTGGTCGCGGGCGTCGTGGAACGCCGGCAGACCCTGCCGGTGCTGTCCAATGTGCTGCTGGTGGTCGAAGGCCAGCAGCTGTCACTGACCGGTACTGACCTGGAAGTCGAGCTGGTGGGTCGGGTCACTCTGGAAGAGCCTGCCGAAGCTGGCGAGATCACCGTGCCGGCGCGCAAGCTGATGGACATCTGCAAGAGCTTGCCGAGTGATGCGCTGATTGATATCCGCATCGACGAGCAGAAGCTGCTGGTGAAGGCCGGTCGCAGCCGATTCACCCTGTCGACGCTGCCGGCCAATGATTTCCCCACCGTCGAAGAAGGCCCGGGTTCGTTTACCCTGAACCTGCCGCAGGCCAAGGTACGTCGCCTGATCGAACGCACCAGCTTTGCCATGGCTCAGCAGGATGTTCGTTACTACCTCAACGGCATGTTGCTTGAAGTCAGTACCGGTGTACTGCGTGCGGTCGCCACCGACGGTCACCGCCTGGCCATGTGCTCGATGCAGGCCGAGATCGAACATGAAGGCCGTCACCAGGTCATCGTGCCACGCAAGGGTATTCTCGAGCTGGCCCGCCTGCTCACCGAACAGGAAGCCGAAGTTGGCATCGTCCTCGGCCAGCACCATATCCGTGCGACCACGGGCGAGTTCACCTTCACGTCCAAGCTGGTTGATGGCAAGTTCCCGGATTACGAGCGTGTACTGCCGCGCGGCGGTGACAAGCTGGTGATTGGTGAGCGTCAGTCGCTGCGTGAAGCGTTCAGCCGTACGGCCATTCTCTCCAACGAGAAGTACCGCGGCATCCGCCTTACTCTCGCTGCCGGGCTGCTGAAAATTCAGGCCAACAACCCGGAGCAGGAAGAGGCTGAAGAAGAGGTGGCCGTCGACTACAGCGGCGGCAATCTGGAAATCGGCTTCAACGTTAGTTACCTGCTCGATGTACTCGGCGTGATGACCACCGATCAGGTGCGTCTGACCCTGTCCGACTCCAACAGCAGTGCGCTGGTACAGGAAGCCGGCAACGACGACTCCGCGTATGTCGTCATGCCGATGCGTCTCTGATCCTCACTGAATGTCCCTCACCCGTGTTTCCGTCACCGCGGTGCGCAATCTGCACCCGGTGACGATCTCCCCCTCCCCCCGCATCAACATCCTCTTTGGCGCCAATGGCAGTGGCAAGACCAGTCTGCTTGAGGCTGTGCATTTGCTCGGGCTGGCCCGCTCCTTTCGCAGCACCCGCTTGCAACCGGTTATCCAGCACGAGCAGGTTGGCTGTACCGTGTTCGGTCAGGTGTACCAGGAAGATGGTCGTCTGAGCAATCTGGGCGTTGCGCGTGAGCGTGAGGGGGAGTTTCAGATTCGTATCGACGGGCAGAATGCGCGCAGTGCGGCGCAACTGGCCGAGATCCTGCCGATCCAGTTGATCAACCCCGACAGCTTCCGTTTGCTGGAAGGCTCGCCAAAGGTGCGTCGGCAGTTTCTCGACTGGGGTGTGTTCCACGTGGAACCACGTTTTCTTCAGGCCTGGCAGCGCCTGCAGAAAGCCCTGCGCCAGCGGAACTCGTGGCTGCGGCATGGTAAACTGGACGCCGTTGCGCAGGCAGCCTGGGACCGTGAACTCTGTGCTGCCAGCGACGAGCTAGATGGTTATCGGCGCAGTTATATCCAGGCACTCAAACCGGAGTTTGAGGCAACGCTGGCTCAGTTGATCGAGCTGCCGGAACTGACCCTGAGTTACTACCGGGGCTGGGATAAGGAGCGGGATCTGCAGGATGTTCTGTCTGCCAGCCTGCAACGGGACCAGCACTTGGGCCATACCCAGGCCGGGCCTCAACGTGCCGACTTGCGTCTGCGTCTTGGTAGTCATAGCGCGGCAGATATTCTCTCGCGTGGTCAGCAAAAGCTGGTGGTCTGTGCGCTGCGCATTGCCCAGGGGCATCTGCTCAATCAGGCCAAGAAGGGCCGTTGTGTTTATCTGGTCGACGATCTTCCTTCGGAACTCGACGATCAGCACCGCCAAGCGTTGTGTCGCTTGCTGGAAGATTTGCAATGTCAGGTATTCATCACCTGCGTTGACCAAGAACTATTACAGGATGGCTGGCGCACGGATACGCCGGTCGCCATGTTCCACGTGGAACAAGGTCGAATTACACCAGTGGGAGTGTAGGCATGAGCGAAAACAACACGTACGACTCGACAAGCATCAAGGTGCTCAAAGGTCTGGATGCCGTACGCAAACGCCCGGGCATGTACATCGGTGATACCGACGATGGCACCGGCCTGCACCACATGGTGTTCGAAGTGGTGGATAACTCCATCGACGAAGCGCTGGCCGGGCACTGCTCCGAAATCAGCATCACCATTCATACCGACGAGTCCATCACTGTCCGCGATAACGGTCGCGGTATCCCGGTGGACATGCACAAGGAAGAAGGTGTCTCGGCAGCAGAGGTCATCATGACCGTCCTGCACGCTGGCGGTAAGTTCGACGACAACAGCTACAAGGTCTCCGGTGGCCTCCACGGCGTGGGCGTCTCGGTGGTCAACGCGCTCTCCAAAGAGCTGATCCTGACTATTCGTCGCAGCGGCAAGATCTGGGAACAGACCTACGTCCATGGTGTACCGCAAGCTCCGCTCGGCCCGGTTGGCGATAGCGAGGGTACCGGCACGCAGATTCACTTCAAACCGTCGGACGAGACCTTCAAGAATATTCACTTCAGCTGGGACATCCTGGCCAAGCGTCTGCGCGAACTGTCCTTCCTCAACTCCGGCGTTGGCATCGTCCTCAAGGATGAGCGCAGCGGCAAGGAAGAGCTGTTCAAGTACGAGGGTGGTCTGAAGGCATTCGTTGAATATCTCAACACCAACAAGACCATCGTCAACCAGGTGTTCCACTTCAATATCCAGCGCGAGGAAGATGGCGTGGGTGTCGAGGTGGCGCTGCAGTGGAACGACAGCTTCAACGAGAACATCCTCTGCTTCACCAACAACATTCCGCAGCGCGATGGTGGCACCCACCTGGCGGGCTTCCGCTCTGCCCTCACCCGTCACCTGAACAACTACATCGAGGCCGAAGGTCTGGCGAAGAAGTTCAAGATTGCCACGACCGGTGATGACGCCCGTGAAGGTCTGACCGCCATCATCTCGGTCAAGGTGCCGGATCCGAAGTTCAGCTCGCAGACCAAGGACAAGCTGGTTTCCAGCGAAGTGAAAACCGCGGTCGAACAGGAAATGGGCAAGTATTTCGCCGACTTCCTGCTGGAAAACCCCAACGAAGCCAAGGCCGTGGTCGGCAAGATGATCGATGCCGCCCGTGCTCGTGAAGCCGCGCGCAAGGCCCGCGAGATGACCCGTCGCAAGGGCGCTCTGGATATTGCCGGCCTGCCTGGCAAACTGGCTGACTGCCAGGAAAAAGACCCGGCGCTGTCCGAACTGTACATCGTGGAAGGGGACTCCGCGGGCGGCTCTGCCAAGCAGGGGCGTAACCGCAAGACCCAGGCGATCCTGCCGCTCAAGGGCAAGATCCTCAACGTGGAAAAAGCCCGTTTCGACAAGATGCTCTCCTCCCAGGAAGTCGGCACGCTGATCACCGCCCTCGGCTGTGGTATCGGGCGCGAGGAGTACAACATCGAGAAACTGCGTTACCACAACATCATCATCATGACCGACGCCGACGTCGACGGTTCGCACATCCGTACCCTGCTGCTGACCTTCTTCTTCCGTCAGCTGCCGGAACTGATCGAGCGTGGCTACATCTACATCGCCCAGCCTCCGCTGTATAAGGTCAAGAAGGGCAAGCAGGAGCAGTACATCAAGGACGACGAGGCCATGGATGAATACATGACCCAGTCGGCCCTGGAAGACGCCAGCCTGCACGTCAACGAAAGCGCCCCGGGCCTGTCCGGTGCTGCGCTGGAGCGCTTGGTCAACGATTACCGTGCGGTGATGCGCACCCTCAAGCGCCTTTCACGCCTGTACCCGCAGGATCTGACCGAGCACATGGTCTATCTGCCGCGCGTCAGCGTCGAGCAGTTGGGTGACCAAGCCGCCATGCAGGGGTGGCTGGATGGCTTCAGCGCCCGCCTGAAGAACGTCGAGCGTTCCGGTCTGAACTACAACGTGAGCCTGCGTGAAGACCGCGAGCGTCACCTGTGGTTGCCAGAGGTGGAGCTGATCGCCCACGGCCTGTCCAACTACGTCACCTTCAATCGCGACTTCTTTGCTAGTAACGATTACAAGACCGTTACCACTCTGGGCGAGCAGCTGAACAACCTCCTCGAGGACGGTGCCTATGTGCAGCGCGGTGAGCGCAAGAAGCCGGTCACGACCTTCAAGGAAGCGCTCAACTGGCTGATGACGGAAAGCACCAAGCGCCACAACATTCAGCGCTATAAGGGTCTCGGTGAGATGAACCCGGAACAGCTGTGGGAAACCACCATGGATCCGAACGTGCGCCGTATGCTCAAGGTGACCATCGAAGACGCGATTGCAGCGGACCAGATCTTCAACACCCTGATGGGCGATGCCGTAGAACCCCGCCGTGACTTCATCGAGAGCAACGCCCTGGCGGTGTCCAACCTCGATGTCTGATGGGTTATCGCTGTAAATAAAAAACCGGCCTTGAAGGGCCGGTTTTTTTATTCCAGAAAAGACTTATGCACTTTTCAACTGTTTCAGACGTTTGAATAAAAAGCTTTTAAAGTCAGTGTCTTGCTTAAGGTGATAGCACTTTGCTGTTTTTTCCTGCACAGCTTATCCACAGAACCGATCAAACGCTGTCGGCAACCTCTTCCCGCTCGGGTGTGCTCAGCGGCTGATAGCCGTCGATGCGTTGCTGCTGCTCTGCTACCCATTGCTGGGCGCGGTCGTTGAGTTCGGCAATGGCGCGTGGACCTGTACCACTGGCGTGCATCAGTGGGCCTATGACCACCTGCACGGTTCCCGGTGTTTTCCCCCAGCCCTGTTTGGGCCAGAAGCGACCGGCATTGTGGGCAATCGGCAATACCGGCAGGCTGGCGTTCACGGCCAGTGCTGCACCACTGCGGGAGAACTTGCCCATCTGCCCCACCGGCACGCGGGTGCCCTCGGGAAAAATCAGCACCCAGGCCCCCTGCTGCAGGCATTCATGGCCGCGCTGAGCGACCTGTTTGAGGGCCGCTTTGGGATTACTGCGATCAATGGCGATCGGCTTGAGCATGGCCATGGCCCAGCCGAAGAAAGGGACGTAGAGCAGTTCGCGCTTGACCACCTGCGACAGCGGTTCAAACAGGGCAGAAAGGTAGAAGGTTTCCCAGGTGCTCTGGTGTTTGGCCAGGATCACACAGGGTTGCGGTGGGATGTTTTCCAGGCCGCTGACTTCGTAGCGAATACCGACGATGACCTTGCTCAGCCACACGGCGCAGTGGCACCAGGCCTGGTTGATCAGGCGATAGCGCGCGCGGAACGGCAGGAACGGCGCGATGAAGAAGCACAGCGTGCACCAGATCAGAGAGCTGGACGACAGCAGCAGGTAGAAGAGGAAGGTCCGTATCGCCTGCAATGCTGTCATGGTGCGTCCTTAGTCGAGCAAGTGAGCGGCAACCGCCGCCAGATCATCGAATACCAATGTGCGCTCCGGCAGGCCTTTGGCCAGGGTGCGCAGGCCTTTGCCGGTTTTTACCAGAACCGGCTGACAATGGACGGCCAGGGCCGCATCAAGGTCACCACGGCTGTCACCGACAAACCACTGGCCGCTCAGATCGACGCCATAGTAGGCGGCTATCTGTTCGAGCATGCCAGGCAGTGGTTTGCGGCAGCTACAGCCGTCATCCGGCCCGTGCGGGCAATGGACGATCAGGCCAACCTCGCCGCCCTGCTCCGCCACCAGTTGGCGCAGACGGGTGTGCATGGACTCGAGGGTAGCTTCGTCGTAATAACCGCGAGCCAGCCCCGACTGGTTGGTTGCCACAGCCACGGTCCAGCCTGCCTGGCTCAGGCGGGCGATAGCCGCGACCGAACCGGGGATCGGAATCCACTCGTCGAGAGATTTGATATAGGCGTCGGAGTCTTCGTTGATGACGCCGTCGCGATCGAGGATCAGCAGTTTCATGCAGTTACCGAAGCGACCGGGCGGTATGGCTCCGCCCGGTCACCCGTCAGCCAAGCAGGGAGATATCGGCGACGCCGAGGAACAGGCCGCGCAGCTGGTTGAGCAAGGCCAGGCGATTGGCCCGCACGGCAGCGTCATCTGCATTGACCAGAACCGCTTCGAAGAAGGCATCCACTGGCTCGCGCAGGCTGGCCAGCTGGGTCAGCGCTTCACGGTAGCAACGGGCGGCGGCCATCGGCGTCACGGCCTGGGCGGCGGCAGCCACGGCCTGAGCCAGGGCCTGTTCGGCGCCGGCTTCCAGCAGCTTGGCGTCCACCGCAGCAGGCAGCTGGCCTTCGGCCTTGGCCAGGATGTTCGACACGCGCTTGTTGGCGGCAGCCAGAGCAGCAGCTTCCGGCAACTGGCGGAAGGCCTGCACGGCCTGTACGCGCTGGTCGAAGTCCAGCGGCGCCGCCGGGCTCAGGGCGCGCACCGCTTGGTAGACGGCCACGTCGATGCCTTCATCTTCATAACGAGCGCGCAGGCGGTCGAAGATGAAGTCCAGCACCTGCTGGGCCAGGCCTTCGGCTTTGACCTTGTCACCGTATTGGCCGATGGCGAAGGTCACGGCTTCCACCAGGTCCAGATCCAGCTGCTTCTCAATGAGGATACGCAGCACGCCGAGCGCGGCGCGGCGCAGGGCGTAGGGGTCCTTGGAGCCAGTCGGCAGCATGCCGATACCGAAGATACCGACCAGGGTATCGAGCTTGTCGGCCACGGCCACGGCAGCACCGGTGAGGGTGCTCGGCAATTCTGCCCCTGCCCCGCGCGGCATGTATTGCTCGTTCAGGGCCTGGGCCACGTCCTCGGCTTCGCCGTCGTGCTTGGCGTAGTAGTAGCCGGCGATGCCCTGCATTTCCGGGAACTCGCCGACCATCTCGCTGGCCAGGTCGCACTTGGACAGGA
This sequence comes from Pseudomonas fluvialis, assembly GCF_014207935.1. Taxonomy (GTDB): domain Bacteria; phylum Pseudomonadota; class Gammaproteobacteria; order Pseudomonadales; family Pseudomonadaceae; genus Aquipseudomonas; species Aquipseudomonas fluvialis_A. The sequence continues at coordinate 951,933 of NZ_JACHLL010000001.1, forward strand.
TGCCGGCGCGGGCGGCACGAGTGGCGTCGCCGCCAATGCGCTCGGCGATAAAGCCGGCCAGGGCGGAAACCCGCTCGGCCTTGTTGAACACGCTGCCCAGCTGAGCCTGGAACACCACGTTGGCCAGGCGCTCGTTGCGCTTTTCAAGCGGCTGGCGTTTGTCCTGCTTGAAGAAGAACTCGGCGTCGGTCAGGCGCGGGCGCACGACTTTCTCGTTGCCGGCAACGATCTGCGCCGGGTCCTTCGACTCGATGTTGGCCACGGTGATGAAGCGCGGTAGCAGCTTGCCGTTGCCGTCCAGCAGGCAGAAGTACTTCTGGTTGTCCTGCATGGTAGTGATCAGGGCTTCCTGCGGCACCTTGAGGAAACGCTCCTCGAACGAACAGACCAGCGGCACAGGCCATTCGACCAGGGCAGCCACTTCATCCAGCAGCGCCGGCGGCACGATGGCAGTGCCGTTCTCGGCCTTGGCCAGTTCCTCGACGCGTTGGGCGATCTGCTCGCGGCGCTTGGCGAAGTCGGCAACCACGAAGGCGCCGCGCAGGTCGTGGGAGTAGCTGGCCGGGCTCTCGATCACCACCTCGTAGTTGGCGTGGAAGCGATGGCCACGGGACAGGCGCCCTGCCTTCTGCGCGAGGATTTCGCAGTCGACCACATGGTGACCGAACAGCATCACCAGCCACTGGGTCGGACGGACGAACTCTTCCTTGCGCGCAGCCCAACGCATGCGCTTCGGGATTGGCAGGTCGGCCAGGGAGGCCTCGACGATACCCGGCAGCAGGCTAGCGGTGTTCTGCCCTGCGATGGACTGGCTGAACTTCAGCTTGGGCCCGCTCTGATCGATCTGGCTCAGTTCGACGCCACACTTCTTGGCGAAGCCCAGTGCGGCCTGGGTCGGGTTACCGTCCTTGTCGAAGGCCGCCTGCACGGGCGGGCCGTCGAGGTTGACGGTGCGGTCCGGCTGCTGGCTGGCCAGCGCTTCGACCAGCACGGCCAGGCGGCGCGGGGCGGCGTAGTAGCGGGCGCTCTGATAGCTCAGGCCGGCGGCCTTGAGGCCCTTCTCGACGCCGGCCAGGAAGGCTTCGCCGAGGCTTTTCAGGGCCTTGGGTGGCAGCTCTTCGGTGCCCAGTTCGACCAGGAAATCATGTGCACTCATTCTGCAATCTCCAGCTTCGCCAGTACTTCGTCACGCAGTTCGGGGGTGGCCATCGGGAAGCCGAGTTTGGCGCGGGCCAGCAGGTAGCTCTGGGCGATGTTCCGTGCCAGCGTGCGCACGCGCAGGATGTACTGCTGACGCGCGGTCACCGAGATGGCACGGCGAGCATCCAGCAGGTTGAAGCTGTGCGAGGCCTTGATCACCATTTCATAGGCCGGCAGCGGCAGCTGCAGTTCCATCAGGCGGTTGGCTTCGGATTCATAGAAGTCGAACAGGTCGAACAGCTTGTCGACGTTGGCGTGTTCGAAGTTGAAGGTGGACTGCTCCACTTCGTTCTGGTGGAACACGTCGCCGTAGGTGACCTTGCCGAACGGGCCGTCGGAGTAGACCAGGTCATATACCGAGTCGACACCCTGCAGGTACATGGCTAGGCGTTCCAGACCGTAGGTGATCTCGCCGGTGACCGGGTAGCACTCGACGCCGCCGACCTGCTGGAAGTAGGTGAACTGGGTGACTTCCATGCCGTTGAGCCAGACTTCCCAGCCCAGACCCCAGGCGCCGAGGGTTGGCGATTCCCAGTTGTCCTCGACGAAGCGGATGTCGTGCACCAGGGTGTCGACGCCGATGCGGCGCAGCGACTCCAGGTACAGGTCCTGGATGTTCTCCGGGTTCGGCTTGAGCACTACCTGAAACTGGTAGTAGTGCTGCAGGCGGTTGGGGTTCTCGCCGTAGCGGCCGTCGGCCGGGCGGCGGGACGGCTGTACGTAGGCGGCGTTCCAGGTCTCAGGACCGATGGCGCGCAGGAAGGTGGCGGTATGGAAGGTGCCGGCCCCCATTTCCATGTCGTAGGGCTGCAGGATCACGCAGCCCTGCTCGGCCCAGTAGCTTTGCAGGGCGAGGATCAATCCTTGGAAGGTGCTGACGTCAGGCGTAGTCTGGCTCACGAATTTCACCGGTATCGAGACGATGTCGTAAAACGCCGCAGTATACCCGATCAATTCTGCGCAATCCGCATGGAACGCCTTATGCCACGCTGCTTCTGGTGCACCAACGACCCGCTGTACATCGCCTATCACGATGAGGAATGGGGAGTGCCGCTGCGCGATCCGCAGCGTCTTTTCGAACTGCTGTTGCTGGAAGGCTTCCAGGCCGGGCTGTCGTGGATCACCGTGCTGAAGAAGCGCGATCGCTATCGGCAGGTGTTGTGGGGCTTCGATGTCGAGCGCCTGGCGCGGATGAGCGATGGCGAGATCGAGGATCGCCTGCAGGACCCCGGCATCATTCGCAATCGCCTCAAGCTGCAGGCCGCGCGGCAGAACGCGCGAGCCTGGCTGAAGCTGGAGGACCCGGTGATGCTGCTCTGGTCGTTTGTCGGTGGCGTGCCGAAGATCAACCATTTCGCCGGACGCGCCGAGGTTCCGGCCGTCACGCCAGAGGCCGAGGCCATGAGCAAGGCGCTGAAGAAGCTTGGCTTCAGCTTCGTCGGCCCGACCATCTGCTATGCCTACATGCAGGCCGCTGGCATGGTCATGGATCACACCACCGATTGTGATCGTTATGCCGAACTGCAGGCCAGGCGCTGACAGCGACTGGCAGACGGTTACAATGGCCGCCTTTGCCGTTTTGCCTGGAGTCCGCTGTGGATGATCTGAAAGGCCGCCTGGTGGTTGGCTTCCTCCGTCTGTTTGCCCTGCTGCCCTGGCGCGCCGTACAGGCCGTGGGCAGTGCAATTGGCTGGTTGATGTGGAAGCTGCCGAATAGTTCGCGCCAGGTGGTGCGGGTCAATCTGGGCAAATGCTTCCCGGATATGGCTGCCGATGCGCGCGAGGCGCTGGTCGGGCAAACGCTCAAGGACATCGGCAAGACCCTGACCGAAAGCGCCTGTGCCTGGATCTGGCCGGCGCAGAAATCGCTGGGCCTGATTCGCCAAGTCGAGGGCATGGACGTGCTGCAGCAGGCGCTGCAGTCGGGCAAGGGTGTGGTGCTGATCAGCAGCCACCTGGGTAACTGGGAAATGCTCCTGCAGTACGTCTGTTCTCTGTGCCAGCCGAGCATTCTCTATCGTCCGCCCAAGCTCAAGGCCGTGGATGAACTGCTGGTACGTCAGCGCACGCAACTGGGCAACGAGCTGGCGCCCTCGACGCGCGAAGGCATCGTCAGCCTGGTCAAGCGCGTGCGCAGTGGCGGCATTGCTGGTATCGCCGCCGACCCGGAACCCAGCCGCACCAGTGGCGTGTTCGTGCCGTTCTTCGGCGTGCCGACGCTGACCAGCAAGTTCGTGCCGTCATTGGTGCACGGGCACAAGGCGGTAGCGGTATTTATCCATGCGCTGCGCCTGGATGATGGCAGCGGTTACCGCGTGATCATCGAGGCTGCGCCCGAAGCGCTGTATGGCAATGACGTCGAGCTGGCCGTGACGGCGCTCAATCAGGGCATCGAGAAGCAGGTGCGGCAGGCGCCCAGCCAGTACATGTGGAGCATGAAGCGCTTCAAGAAACGCCCCGATGGCGAGAAGAAGTGGTACTAACGAAACCTGCTTTAATGAATTAACCCGTAGTTCCAGGCCAGAGCCGGAGGCGCATGACAAACCAACGTGGCAATCCGCGGACCCCTTTGAAGGTCAAGCTCAAGCTGGAGCACCCACTGCATGGCGAGATGATGGTGACCACTCGGGATATCTCCGATTGCGGGGTCTATATCCTGCTGGATCAGGCGCACTCACTGCTAAAAGTGGGTGAACAGGTCCAGGGTCAGGTGCAGGGGCTGCCGATGGAGGCGCCCATCCTGCGCATGGAAGTGATTCGGGTCGAAACGCTCGGCGTTGGCCTGCGCTTTCTCGGCGAGTGATTAGGACGCGCCGGCGCTCTTGTCCAGTCGGCGCAGGAACACCAGCATTTCCTTTTCGGTCTGCTTGTCGCCACGCTGGCGGGCGATTTCCAGACCGTTCTCCCAGGCCAGGCGCGCTTCGGCCTCCAGGCCCTGCTTGAGGCAGGCCTGGCCGAGCAGTTTCCACGCCGCCGAATAGGCCGGATCGAAACTCAGGCACTTCTGCAGATGCTGCATGGCCTGCTCGGCATCGCCCTCATCGAGGCAGGCCTTGCCCAGGCCGAAGCGCAGCAGCGAGTTGTCCACGCCGCGCGCCAGCATCTTTTCCAGTCCTTCGCGCATGCTTGCTCCCGAATGATCGTGCTCGTCAGAAGAACGCCAGGCCGACCTGGAACAGGCGCTCGACATCGCGAATGTACTTCTTGTCGACCAGGAACAGGATCACATGGTCGCCCGACTCGATCCGGGTGTCGTCGTGGGCGATCAGCACTTCTTCGTCGCGGATGATCGCGCCGATGGTAGTACCGGGCGGCAGGGCAATGTTTTCCACGCTGCGACCGACCACCTTGCTCGACTTGGCATCGCCGTGGGCAATGGCCTCGATGGCCTCGGCAGCACCACGGCGCAGCGAGTGCACGCTGACGATATCGCCGCGGCGCACATGGGTCAGCAGGGTGCCGATGGTGGCCAGCTGCGGGCTGATGGCAATGTCGATCTCGCCGCCCTGCACCAGGTCGACGTAGGCCGGGTTGTTGATCAGCGTCATCACCTTGCGCGCGCCCAGACGCTTGGCCAGCAGGGACGACATGATGTTGGCTTCATCATCGTTGGTCAGCGAGAGGAAGATGTCTGCCTCGTTGATGTTCTCTTCCACCAGCAGGTCGCGGTCGGAAGCGCTGCCCTGCAGGACGATGGTGCTTTCCAGGCTTTCCGAGAGGTAGCGGCAGCGTGCCGGGTTCATCTCGATGATCTTCACCTGATAGCGGCTTTCGATGGCCTCAGCCAGGCGCTCGCCGATGTTGCCGCCGCCAGCGATGACGATGCGCTTGTAGCTGTCTTCCATGCGCCGCAGCTCGCTCATTACCGCGCGGATGTGGGCCTTGGCGGCGATGAAGAACACTTCATCATCGGCCTCGATCACGGTATCGCCCTGGGGGATGATGGCCCGACCGCGACGGTAGATGGCGGCCACGCGGGTATCGACGTTGGGCATGTGCTGGCGCAGCTGGCGTAGTTCGTGGCCCACCAGCGGGCCGCCGTAGTAGGCGCGCACGCCCACCAGCTGGGCCTTGCCCTCGGCGAAGTCGAGTACCTGCAGGGCGCCTGGGTATTCGATCAGGCGCTTGATGTAGTTGGTCACCACCTGTTCCGGGCTGATCAGCACGTCGACCGGAATGGCCTCGTTGTCGAACAGACCGCTGCGGGTCAGGTAGGCCGCTTCGCGCACCCGGGCAATCTTGGTCGGGGTGCTGAACAGGGTGTAGGCAACCTGGCAGGCGATCATGTTGACTTCGTCGCTGTTGGTCACCGCCACCAGCATGTCGGCGTCATCGGCGCCGGCCTGGCGCAGTACGGTGGGAAATGAGCCGCGACCGGCGACCGTACGGATATCCAGGCGGTCGCTGAGATTGCGCAGGCGCTCGGTATCGGTGTCGACCACCGTGATGTCGTTGGCTTCGCTGGCCAGGTGTTCGGCCAGGGTTCCACCGACCTGGCCGGCGCCGAGAATGATGATCTTCACGCAGTCACTCCATCAGCCGCGTGGTGACGCGGCAATCTTGATCAGCTTGGCATAGTAGAAGCCGTCGTGGCCGCCGTCCTGCGGCAGCAACTGACGACCATGCGCCTGTTTCAGGCCAAAGGGCCCGGTGATGTCCAGCTCGCGCGCCCCTGGGGTGCGGGCGAGAAAGGCACCGATGTTGTCCGAGTTCTCCTGCGGCAGCACCGAGCAGGTGGCGTACAGCAGGATGCCGCCCACTTCCAGGGTCGGCCACAGGGCATCCAGCAGCTCGCCTTGCAGCTGGGCCAGGGCGGCGATGTCGGCCTCCTGGCGGGTCAGCTTGATGTCCGGGTGGCGGCGGATCACGCCGGTGGCCGAGCACGGTGCATCCAGCAGAATGCGCTGGAAAGGCTTGCCGTCCCACCAGACCTTGGTCGCGCGACCGTCGGCGGCAATCAGCTCGGCATCCAGGCCGAGACGGTCGAGATTCTCGCGCACCCGTGCCAGGCGGCTTTGTTCCAGATCAATGGCGGTGACATGGCTGAGGCCTGGCTCTGCCTCCAGCAGGTGGCAGGTCTTGCCGCCGGGTGCCGCGCAGGCATCCAGCACGCGCTGGCCGGGTGCCAGGTCTAGCAGGTCGGCGGCCAGCTGGGCGGCTTCATCCTGCACGCTGACATGGCCCTCCATGAAACCGGGCAGGGTCTTCACATCGCAGGCTTCGAGCAGGCGAATGCCATCGCGGCTGAAGGCGCAGGGTTCGGCGCCAATACCGGCGGCCTGTAGCTTGGCCAGATACGCTTCGCGGCTGCCCTGGCGGCGATTGATCCGCAGCAGCAGCGGCGGATGCTGATTGTTGGACGCGCAGATGGCCTGCCACTTTTCGGGCCAGTCGGCCTTCAGGCGCTTCTGCAGCCAGCGCGGATGGGCCGTGTGCAGCACCGGATCGCGATCCAGTTCGGCCAGCAAGGCTTCGTGGTCACGCTGGGCGTTGCGCAGTACGGCATTGAGCAGGCCCTTGAGCGAGCTTTTCTTCAGTTTGTCGACACAGGCCACCGTCTCGCCGATGGCGGCATGCGGCGGGATACGGGTGTGCAGCAGTTGATACAGCCCGACCAGCAGCAGCGCCTCGACGTCGCGGTCGGCGGCCTTGAATGGCTTCTGCAGCAGCTTGTCCATCAGCAGCGCCAGGCGTGGCTGCCAGCGGGCGGTGCCAAAGGCCAGGTCCTGGGCCAGGCCGCGATCACGCGGCTCGACCCTGTCCAGCAGCGGCGGCAGGCTGCTGCCCAGTGAGGCCTTGCCGTTGAGTACGGCGGCCAGGGCGCGGGCGGCGGCCAGGCGGGGATTCATTGACGCCCCCTCATTACAACAGCACCAGGCCGGGAGCGAACTGCTCGCGACGGCTGTTGTACAGGTCGGAAAAGTTCAGCGGCTTGCCGCCGGGCAACTGCAGGCGAGTTAGGCGCAGGGCGCCTTCACCGCAGGCGACGGTCAGGCCATCTTTGCTGGCGGCGAGAATCTGTCCGGGCTGGCCGCTGCCCTCGCCTAGGGTAGCGGCCAGCACTTTCAGCGGCTCGCCGTTCAGCGTGCTGTGGCAGATCGGCCAGGGGTTGAAGGCGCGTACCAGACGCTCCAGTTCGTCGGCCGGGCGACTCCAGTCGAGGCGCGCTTCGTCCTTGTTCAGCTTGTGCGCGTAATTGGCCAGTCTGTCGTCCTGCACTTCGCCCTTGAGGGTGCCGGCCGCCAGTGCGTCGACGGCCTGGATCACGGCCTGCGAACCCAGGGCGGCGAGACGGTCATGCAGGCTGCCACCGGTATCGGAGGGTGCAATGGGCGTACTCACCTTGAGCAGCATCGGCCCGGTATCCAGCCCTGCTTCCATCTGCATCACGGTGACGCCGCTTTCACCGTCGCCCGCCTGCACGGCGCGTTGGATCGGTGCGGCACCGCGCCAGCGCGGCAGCAGCGAGGCATGGCTGTTGATACAGCCCAGGCGCGGGGTGTCCAGCACTACCTGGGGCAGGATCAGGCCGTACGCCACCACGACCATCAGGTCCGGTTGCAGCGCGGCCAGTTCGGCCTGCGCTTCCGGCGCCCGCAGGGTGGCGGGTTGATACACCGGAATGCCGTGCTCAATGGCCAACTGCTTGACCGGGCTGGGCATCAGCTTGTGGCCGCGGCCGGCCGGGCGATCCGGCTGGGTGTAGACGGCGATGACCTGATGCTGGGTGCCGAGCAGGGCCTTGAGGTGTTCGGCGGCGAACTCCGGGGTACCAGCAAAGACGATGCGCATGGAATGACTCGCTACAGGAAAAGAAAAAGGCTTGCCGGAGCAAGCCTTTGGGGTTCTGGGATCAAGCTTGCTGACGGTGCTGTTTTTCCAGCTTCTTCTTGATCCGGTCACGCTTGAGACTGGACAGGTAGTCGACGAACAGCTTGCCATTGAGGTGATCACACTCGTGCTGGATGCACACGGCCAGTAGGCCCTCGGCCACCAGCTCGAAAGGCTCACCATTGCGGTCCAGCGCCTTGATCCGCACCTGTTGCGGACGGTCGACGTTCTCGTAGAAGCCCGGCACCGACAGGCAGCCTTCCTGGTACTGGTCCATCTGCTCGGTCAGCGGTTCGAATTCCGGGTTGATGAACACCATGGGCTCGGACTTGTCCTCGGACAGATCCATCACCACCAGACGCTTGTGTACGTTGACCTGAGTAGCGGCCAGACCGATGCCGGGGGCGGCATACATGGTCTCGAACATGTCGTCGATCAGCTGGCGCAGGGCGTCGTCCACCACCTCGACCGGTTTGGCAATGGTCCGCAGACGCGGGTCAGGAAACTCGAGGATGGTGAGGATAGCCATATGCGTTTGTGATGCACTTGTGGAATAAAGTCAAAATCCGCTGCTAAGATGATGAACAGCATTGAAAATGGGCTTCAAGCCGCATTCTTCGCGGCTTTCGGGCGCACCAACATAATAAAGGGATTCACCGCATGAGGAAATCACTACTCGCCCTGCTGCTCCTCGCCGCTGGCGGCCTGGCTCAGGCTCAGGTGCAGCTCAAAGAAGGTCATCCGGAGCGTTATACCGTGGTTCGCGGTGACACCCTCTGGGACATTTCCGGCAAATTCCTCAGCCAGCCGTGGAAGTGGCCGGAAATCTGGCACGCCAACCCACAGGTGGAGAATCCCCATCTCATCTACCCGGGCGACACGCTGAACCTGGTGTACATCGACGGCCAGCCGCGTCTGATGCTTAATCGCGGCGCCTCCCGCGGCACCATCAAGCTGTCGCCGCAAGTGCGCAGCACGCCAATGGCCGAAGCGATTCCGACCATTCCGCTGGAGAAGATCAACAGCTTCCTGCTGAGCAATCGCATCGTCGATTCGGATGCCGAATTCAGTAGCGCTCCCTATATTGTTGCGGGCAATGCCGAGCGTGTGGTGAGTGGTGCCGGTGACCGCATTTACGCCCGCGGTGCTTTCGCGCCGGATCAGTCGGTGTTCGGCATCTTCCGCCAGGGCAAGACCTACATCGATCCGGAAACCAACGAATTCCTCGGTATCAACGCCGACGATATCGGTAGTGTCGAAGTGGTTGCGACCGAGGGCGACATTGCCACCCTCAACCTGCTGCGCACCACCCAGGAAACCCGCCTCGCTGACCGCCTGCTGCCCACCGAAGAGCGTGGCATCACCTCCACCTTCATGCCCAGTGCTCCGGCTCAGGAAGTTAGTGGCGTGATTCTCGACGTACCGCGTGGCGTCACCCAGATTGGCCAATATGACGTGGTCACCATCAACAAGGGCGCTCGCGACGGTCTGGCCGAGGGCAATGTCCTGGCGGTGTACAAGACCGGTGAAACCGTGCGCGACCGCGTAACCGGTGAAATGGTCAAGGTGCCGGACGAGCGCGCCGGGCTGATGATGGTGTTCCGTACCTATGACAAGCTCAGCTACGGGCTGGTCCTAGTGGCCACCCGGCAGCTGGAGCTGCAGGACAAGGTGCGCAACCCCTGATCGACCAACCCCCGCCAAGTGCGGGGGTTTTTCTTTCTTCCGTACCCCTGCAACAACGCCTGCTCTGGCAGGTGGCCGATCAAGGATGATCGATATGGCCGCACTCTCTCCGGCTGAGCTGGAAGCCCGTCTCCGTCTGCATGCCCTGCCAGCCATTGGTCCGCGGCGCATGTCCCGTCTGCTTGAGGTGTTTGGCAGTGCCAGTGCGGCACTCAGTGCTCCCGCCTCCGCCTGGCGCTCGCTGGGCTTGCCGGCCGAGGCGGCCGAACAGCGACGCAGCCCCTCTACCCGGGACAGCGCCGCCAGCGCCCTGGCCTGGCTGGAACAGGCGAATCATCACCTGCTCTGTCTGCACGACTCGGATTACCCTGCTCTGCTGGCAGAGCTTACGGATGCCCCGCCGCTGCTGTTCGTACGGGGCGATCCGGCACTGCTGGAGCGTCCGCAGATTGCTATGGTCGGTAGTCGTCGCGCTTCCAAACCGGGCCTGCAGAGTGCAGAGGCTTTTGCCCGCTGTCTGGCGCAGAGCGGTTTCGTGGTCACCAGCGGTCTGGCACTGGGCATCGATGGTGCGGCTCATCGCGGCGCTCTGGCGGGTGGCCGGACGGTTGCGGTACTCGGCACCGGCCTGCAGTGCCTGTATCCGCAGCGGCATGCCGGGCTGGCGGATGACATCGTGGCCGCTGGCGGGGCGCTGGTTTCCGAACTGCCGCTGGACTGTCCGCCGCAGGCGGCCAACTTTCCGCGGCGTAATCGCCTGATCAGCGGGCTGTCGCTTGGCGTGCTGGTGGTTGAGGCGTCCCCTTCCAGCGGCTCGCTGATTACGGCCCGCCTGGCCGCCGAGCAGGGGCGCGAGGTCTGGGCCTTGCCCGGCTCGATTCATCATCCCGGTGCCCATGGCTGCCACCAGCTGATCCGTGAGGGGGCGCAGCTGGTGGAGTCGGTAGCGCATATTCTGGAGAGCCTGCAGGGTTGGCAGATGCCGCTGGCCAGTGTCGAAGAAGTTGCTTCCGCGACGGATCATCCCCTGCTGGCGTTGTTGCGCGCCGCGCCGGCCAGCAGCGAAAGTCTGGCCCTCAGCAGTCGGCAGGCGCTGCCGGAGGTGCTGGCGCAGTTGACCGAGCTGGAGCTGGACGGCCTGATCGCTCGGGAGGGTAATCTCTGGCTGGCCTGCCGCTAGGGTTTGTTCCCGTTTCGGCACTGGTGCAGGCTACACTGGCGCCTCTTTCCGGGAGGTGTCTGTGAGTCATTGGAAAACCTTGCAGCTGGCGCGTGTGCTGCGTGCTGGCGGTGTGATTGCCTATCCCACTGAAGCGGTCTGGGGGCTGGGTTGTGATCCGTGGAATGAGGCCGCGGTATTGCGTTTGCTCGAACTCAAAGACCGCCCCATGGCCAAAGGGTTGATCCTGGTGGCGGCGGGTATCGAACAGTTCGACTTCCTGCTTGAGGACCTGCCGCAGCGCTGGCAGGATCGCCTGAGCAGCACCTGGCCGGGTCCGCATACCTGGCTGGTGCCGCACCAGGGCCGCCTGCCTCAGTGGATTACCGGCCAGCACGAGAGCGTTGCCCTGCGCGTGTCCGATCACCCGGTGGTGCGCGAGCTGTGCTCGCTCTATGGCCCACTGGTCTCCACCTCGGCCAATCCCGGCGGCCGCCCTGCGGCGCGCACGCGCCTGCGCGTCGAGCAGTACTTCCATGACCAGCTCGATGCCGTGTGCGGTGGTGCTTTGGGTGGGCGGCGCAACCCCAGTATCATTCGCGACCTGATTACTGGCGATATCGTCCGGCCGGGCTGACGCCCGCCGCCTTCCAGCCTATTGAGACCTGCTGATGAACACCGCTGCTGCCATCGACGCCGTCAAGGCTTACCTGCTCGACCTGCAAGACCGCATCTGCGCTGCCCTGGAAGCCGAAGACGGCAAGGCCCGCTTCTTCGAAGACAGCTGGCAGCGGCCGGCGGGTGGTGGTGGCCGTACCCGGGTGATCGAGAACGGTGCGGTGATCGAGAAGGGCGGAGTCAACTTCTCCCAGGTGTTCGGCGACAACCTGCCTCCCTCGGCCAGCGCCCACCGTCCCGAACTGGCCGGGCGCACCTTCCAGGCCCTCGGCGTGTCGCTGGTGATCCACCCGGAAAGCCCGCAGGTGCCGACCTCTCACGCCAACGTGCGTTTCTTTATTGCCGAGAAGGAAGGCGAGACGCCGGTCTGGTGGTTCGGTGGTGGCTTCGACCTGACGCCCTACTACGGCAACGAGGAAGACTGCGTGCACTGGCACCGCGTCGCCCAGCAAGCCTGTGAGCCTTTCGGTGCCGACGTGTATCCCAAGTACAAGGCCTGGTGTGACCGCTACTTCCACCTCAAGCACCGCGGCGAGCCGCGTGGCATTGGCGGCCTGTTCTTCGACGATCTCAACGAGTGGGATTTCGACACCTGCTTCGCCTTCATGCGCGCCATCGGTGATGCCTACATCACCGCCTACCTGCCCATCGTGCAGAAGCGCAAGTCCATGCCGTTCACCGAAGCTCAGCGCGAATTCCAGGCCTACCGCCGGGGCCGCTATGTGGAGTTCAATCTGGTCTTCGACCGCGGCACCCTGTTCGGCCTGCAATCGGGCGGGCGCACCGAGTCGATCCTCATGTCGCTGCCGCCGCATGTGCGCTGGGGTTACGACTGGAAACCGGCGCCGGGCAGCGAGGAAGCGCGCCTGACCGAGTACTTCCTGCAGGATCGAGACTGGTTGCAGCTGGAGGTCTGAGCCCGTGCGTGTCGAGCGCCTTGATCATCTGGTGCTGACCGTGGCGGATATCGACGCCAGCTGTGCCTTCTACCAGCGCGTGCTGGGGATGCAGGTGGTCACCTTCGGCCAGGGCCGCCAGGCGCTCGCCTTTGGCCAGCAGAAGATCAACCTGCACCGCCACGGCGCCGAGTTCGAGCCCAAGGCCCTGCGCCCCACGCCCGGTTCCGCCGACCTGTGCCTGATCGTCAGTACCCCGCTGGTGGAAGTGATTGCGCATCTGCAGCGCTGTGACGTCGCCATCGAAGAAGGCCCTGTGCCGCGCACCGGCGCCACCGGGGCGCTGCTGTCCGTCTATATCCGCGACCCTGATCGGAACCTGATCGAAATCGCCAATCTGCAAGAGGAAGCCTGATGGACCGCTACGGCGTATTCGGCAATCCCATCGGCCACAGCAAGTCGCCGCTGATCCACCGTCTGTTTGCCGAGCAAACCGGCCAGGCGCTCAGCTACGAGGCGCTCCTGGCGCCGCTGGACGATTTTGCCGGCTTTGCCCGGGCCTTCTTTGCCGAAGGCCGTGGCGCCAATGTCACCGTCCCGTTCAAGGAAGAAGCCTTCCGTCTGGCCGACAGCCTGAGCGAGCGAGCCCGCCGTGCCGGTGCGGTGAACACCCTGAAGAAGCTCGACGATGGCCGCCTGCTGGGCGACAACACCGACGGCGCCGGTCTGGTGCGTGATCTCACGGTCAATGCCGGGCTTACCCTGACGGGCCAGCGCATCCTTTTGCTGGGTGCCGGCGGCGCTGTGCGCGGCGTGCTTGAGCCGCTGCTGGCACAGCGCCCGGCAGCTCTGGTAATCGCCAACCGCACGGTGGCCAAGGCCGAGCAACTGGCCCGGGAGTTTGCCGATCTGGGCCCGGTGCTGGCTGCCGGCTTCGACTGGCTGGACGAACCGGTCGACCTGATCATCAACGGTACCTCGGCCAGCCTGGCCGGTGAGCTGCCGGCGATTGCACCGAGCCTGATCCAGGCCGGGCATACCGTCTGCTACGACATGATGTACGGCAAGGAGCTCACCGCCTTCAACCGCTGGGCGACCGAGCAGGGCGCTGCGCGGGTGATCGATGGTCTGGGCATGCTGGTCGAGCAGGCCGCCGAAGCCTTCTTCCTGTGGCGCGGTGTGCGTCCCGACTCGGCTCCCGTACTGCGTCACCTGCGGTTGTTACTCAGCGAAACATGATTCTGGTCTAGCCCAGCATTTGGTTGGCTGGGCTTAATCCTTAATACCGCGCTCTACTCGGCGCTCAACCTGAAAAAGAACCGTCATGGTCTTGTCTTTCAGGTTGATCATCCTGCGCCACTCCAACAACAAAAGAGCGCCTCACCATGAAAAAACTGTCGCTGTTAGCGGCTGGTCTAGGCCTGGCCTTTTCGGCCGGTCAGGCTGCCGCCTGGTCGCAACCCACGCACAAGAACATCGTCAAGGATGCCCTCGCCTTCATGAACTCGGCCAATGCCAGCGCCGAGATGCGCCGGGCCTACCAGTTCTATGTCGGCGCGGCCGGCTCCGAGGCCAGGGCCGGGGAGATTCTCGGCCAGGCCGCCTACGATGTGGATGACTTCAAGGACACCCGTCTGGGTGGCTGGTGGGTCGGCTACGAATACGCCCCGGTATGGAATGCCGCGGCGTCGCTGGTCAACTACACGTCCTACTGGCACTTCATCAACATGGGCCGCCAGGGCGACAGCCACGGCAACGATCGCGGCGGCTACGACTACCGCTACCACAAGGTCGACGGTGGCATCAGCGATGTCGACTGGTACGCCATGGTCTACCTGTACAACCGTGGCCTGAAGACCGAGGACTACAACAGCACCGAGGCGCACTACAGGCAGGGCAGCCGTTCGAACTGGGATGAGCATTATGGCGACTTCCAGGTGGCGGCCTTCCAGCCCATCGACAACCTGGCCAAGTACTGGTTCGACCAGTTCAAGGCCGCGCCTTCGCTGCAGACCATCGGCTTTGCCCTGCATGCCACCGGCGACGTGGCGCAGCCGCACCACACCTGGATCACCTCGGCCAATGGTCACTCCAGCTGGGAAGGCTGGGTCGACGATCACTATGCCAGCGAACAGCTGAACAACCCGGTGGCCGTGGCCAACCTGGTCAGCCAGTACGATGCGCGCAAGCCGGTGCGCGATCTTCTGACCCAGACCGCGCAGGTGGCCTATCAGCATCCTGAACCGCTGTATGACAGTAGCTATGACACCCGCCTGCGGGTGGCCAAGGAGCTGATTCCGCAGTCGATTGCCCTGACCGTCAGCGTGCTGACCAAGGGTGCCAATCACTTCTACGGCCAGGGTGGTCTGTAAGGTGGCCGTTTCGCTGCGGTGCAGTTGGCGCAGCGCGTTGTGCGGGCTCTGGCTGGCAGGCTTTGGCCTGGCAGCCAGCGCTTCGCCGGAATTGCGCATCAATGGCGAGGTGCTGCCGGCCCGCAGCATTGCCTTGCTGCAGCAGGCGCTGACCCTCATCAAGTTCAATACCGACCCGGCCAGTCTGCGCAAGGGTCTGGTGGAAAACCACCTGCTGGCCCGCGAGGTCGAGGTGGAGCTGACCCCGGCCAACCGTCAGGATCTCGATGCGCTGGTGGAGAGCGAAGCGGCCAAGCTGATCGATCAGGTGTACGGCCGGCGCTTCGACCATGACATCCGCCCTTACCTGCAGGAGCCCAAGGCGCTCAGTGCCCAGCGCCTGCAACAGGTGCTGGCACCCCGGGCGCAGGGGCTGGTGCTCAACAGTCTGTGGCTGAGCGAGGCGCAACAGGCCGAGGCGGCGACGGTCGAGCTGATCGGCTGGCAGTTTCCCGGGCAACCGCGGCAACGGCTGAACCTGCTGCAGCTGTACCAGGCCGGCAGCGTGCAGGCGCAGGTCGAGCTGCAACAGGGCAATCTGCGCTTCATGGGCGAGCTGGTGCGCGAGTACGCCCAGCGTGACTACCTGTGGTACCAGCTCGGCCGGATGGGCTATAGCCAGGCGGAGCAGGACGGCATCCGCCGTCTGGTGCGCGACAAGCTGGTGCGTCACAAGTACCTGCACCAGATCGGCCTGTACAACGACTTCCACCATGAAACCCCCAGCCTCAAGGCGCTGGCCGCGCGGGTCAGCGATGCCGACGCCGAGCGTTATTACCAGGCCAATCTGGCCCAGTACCGCAATGTCGGCAGCGTGCAGGCGGCTCACCTGCGACTGGCCGATCAGGCCAGTGCCGACCGGGTCTACAACGAGATCCAGCAGGGCTTGCCGTTTGCCGAGGCGGTGCGCCGCTACTCGCTGGCAGAGGACAAGCAGCGGGCCGTACCCGGTGATCTCGGCCTGATCCGCCATAACGATCCAGGTCTGGATTTCCTGCGCAAGACGGCGCTGATCCAGAAGGCCGGCACTGTCTCGCAGCCGATGCTGATCGACGGCGCCTTCGAGATCATCCAGGTGCGCCAGCGTGAGGATCGCCAGCTGCCGCTGAGTGATCCCAGCGTGCGCTTCGAGGTCAATCAGGCGGTGGCCCGTCAGCAGCTCTCCGGCCAGTTTCAGGCGCGCCTGGATGCGCTGCTGGCCAGCGCCAAGGTGCAGGGGCTGTGAGGCGCTGGCTGCTGGGAGGCAGCGTGCTGGCTGCAGCCGCAGTAGCGGCCAGCGTGGTCTGGTTTGGCTCGTTGCCACCGGCGGCGGAGCCTATGACTGCCCCGCCGGTAACTGTTGCAGCGCCAGCACGTCAGGTAGCGCCCTTGCAGCCAGACCCGGTGGTATTCACGGTCGAAGCATTGCCAGCCGCCGCGGAGGCGCCGGCGGAGGTTGCGGCGCCAACGCTTTCTCCGGTCGAGGCGCAGGTGCTGATGCAGCTGATGGCCGAGCAGGGTGATCCGCGCATGCCGGCCAAGGGCGGGCTCAAGCCGCGGCAGCCTGCCTCGGCGGAGCAACTGGCCGATCCGCAGGCTTATGCGGCCTTCGAGGATGAGCAGACGCGCAGCCAGGTGCAGGCCTGGACCCGCGGCGTCGAGCAGATTCCGGCGATTCGCGAGCGCATTGCCCAGGCCGAGCAGGCGGGGGATCGCAGCAACGCCGAGCTGGATGAAGCGCGTGCCGCGCTGGTCCAGCTGGAGCAGCTGCAAAGTCAGCTGCAGCAGCAGGCGCCTCAGTTGCTGCCCAGTGGCCCGGCGCCTCAGGCACCCGCCGACTAAGCTTTCCGGACAGCCCTGCTGGCGTCGGCCGGCAGGGCCGCGCGGCATTGATCTGCGTCTATATGCCACATGACCCCGGGCGTATAACTGAAACGATCACCCTGTGCGAACTCGCGCTTCTGCTCCCGGAAGGAACCCCATGACCGATACCCCCAACACCACACCTGCCCCCGCCCTGACGACCTCTCCGGCCAAGAAGAGCCCGCCCCGCAGCCCGCGGCCGCGCCGTGCCCAGGCCGGTGATACCGCGCCCTCGCTGCAGCCCCGGCAACTTGAGCGCCACGCCGTGCAGGAAAAGACCGACGCGGCGCAGCAGGCCACCAGCGCGGCGCTCAAGGACATCCTCGCGCAGATTCCGCCGGGCGATACTGATACGCAGCTGAAAACCCTGGAAACCTTCATGACCGGCCTCTCCGCCGATGATGCGCTGGCGCTGCGCAATGCCCTGCTCAGCCAGGAGAACGCACTGCCGTTCAACAAGCAGCCGGTGCACCCGGACGACGAGCTGGCCAAGGACTGGCGCCACGGCGGCTACCCGTACAAGAACCTGATGTCGCGGCGCAATTACGAGCGCGAGAAGTACCGCCTGCAGGTCGAGCTGCTCAAGCTGCAGGCCTGGGTCAAGGAGACCGGGCAGAAGGTGGTGATCCTCTTCGAGGGCCGTGATGCCGCCGGCAAGGGGGGGTCGATCAAGCGCTTCATGGAACACCTCAACCCGCGCGGCGCGCACATCGTCGCCCTGGAAAAACCCAGCGAGGCCGAGCGCGGCCAGTGGTACTTCCAGCGTTACGTGCAGCACCTGCCGACCGCAGGCGAAATCGTCATGTTCGACCGCAGCTGGTACAACCGCGCCGGGGTCGAGCGGGTCATGGGCTTCTGCTCGGACGAGGAGTACCTGGAGTTCATGCGTCAGGCGCCGGAGTTCGAACGCATGCTGGCGCGCAACAACATCCACCTGATCAAGTTCTGGTTCTCGGTCAGCCGCGAAGAGCAGCGCCGGCGTTTCAAGGAGCGCGAAAAACACCCGCTCAAGCAGTGGAAACTCAGCCCCATCGACCTGGCTTCGCTGGACAAGTGGGACGATTACACCAAGGCCAAGGAAGCGATGTTCTTCTACACCGATACTGCCGATGCGCCGTGGACGGTGATCAAGTCCAACTGCAAGAAGCGCGCACGTCTGAATGCCATGCGCTACGTGCTACACAAGCTGCCGTATGCCGGCAAGGACCTGAAGGCCATCGGCGCTCTCGACCCGTTGATCGTCGGCCGCGCCAATGTGGTCTACGAGCGCGGCGAGCACGTGGCGGATGTGCCGCTGCTGTAAGTCGTCTTTCACAGATCAGTCCGAGCGGGCGGCGCGGTTATACTGCGCCGTCCTTTTTTCATTTCCCGGTAGAGATGTCCGTGAAGATTCGCCAAACCCTTATCGGCCTGCTGCTCGGCAGCGCCCTGCTCTCCCCGCTGGCCGTCGCTGCCAACAAGGCTCCTGCGGTGCAGGAGCTGGCCTCCGGCAGCGCCCTGCTGGTCGACCTGAAGACCAATCAGGTGCTCTATTCCAGCAACCCCGACCTGCAGGCGCCGATCGCCTCGGTGACCAAGCTGATGACCGCCATGGTCACCCTCGACGCCAAGCTGCCGCTGGATCAGCAGCTGCCGGTGGTGATCAAGGATGTGCCGGAAATGCGCGGCATCTATTCGCGCGTGCGCCTGGGCAGCGAACTGAGTCGCCGTGACATGCTGCAACTGACCCTGATGAGTTCCGAGAACCGCGCGGCCGCCAGCCTGGCGCACCATTACCCGGGCGGTGTGCCGGCGTTCATCGCGGCGATGAACGCCAAGGCCAAGGCGCTGGGCATGAGCCACACGCGCTACCGTGATCCGACCGGGCTGTCCGAGGGCAATGTCTCCACCGCCAATGATCTGGTCAAGCTGCTCAGAGCCAGCCAGCAGTACCCGCTGATCAGCCAGTTCAGCACCACCCGCGAGAAGACCCAGGCCTTCCGCAAGCCAAACTACACCCTGGGTTTTCGCAACACCAACAGTCTGGTGCACAAGCCCAACTGGAGCATCCAGCTGACCAAGACCGGCTTCACCAACGCCGCCGGTCACTGCCTGGTGATGCGCACGCAGATGGCCGGCAAGCCGGTGGCCTTCGTGGTGCTCGACTCCTTCGGCAAGCTGACGCACATGGCCGACGCCAACCGCCTGAAGAAGTGGATCGAAACCGGCAAGATCACCCCGGTGGCGCCGGCGGCGCTGGCTTACAAGCAGCAGAAGATGGCCCAGCGCGCCCGTTTGGTACAGGCGGCGCAGTAATTGCGCTAACCGGCCAGGCGGAAGTGCGCTGTTCGAGCGTAGCGAGAAAGATGGATTCGTACCTTTTGGGGAATGTCGGAGGGAGTCAGGCGATATGGACAGGCTAAGTGAGCAACAGTGGCGCGACTTTGACGAGAATGGTTTCGTTCGTCTGGGCCAGTTGCTGGAACCGGAATCCATTGTCGAGTTCGCGCGGCGGGCCGATGAACTGGCCAGCGGAACGCTCGTCAATCCCCAGATCCAGCTGCAGCTGGATACAGGCGGTGATTATGACGCCTTGCCAGGGGTGGTTAGCCAACTGACCGAAGGTACTCGGCTGTACCGCAAGGTGCAGGGGCTGGAGCATGACGAGCTGTTCCTGCCGCTGGTCAGACACCCGGTGTTTGAGGGTATCTGCGCTCGTCTATACGGTCCGCACGCTCCCGTTTCCCTGTTTCGCGCGATGATCATGAACAAGCCTGCGGGCCAGGGCACTTACCTGCCCTGGCATCAGGATGGCGGGGATGTCTGGGCGCTGGATCGCGATCCGCTGGTGACGGTCTGGGTGGCACTTGATCCGGCTACTCGTGCCAATGGCTGCCTTGAGGTGATCCCGGGTTCTCACCGCCTAGGTCTGCTCAGCGAGCGGGGCAGCACCTTGAGTACGGAGGACGCAGAGCGTCACTGCCCTGCCGACCGAGTGTTGTCGCTAGAGCTGGAAGCGGGTCATGGACTGCTGCTACATAACTGGCTGTTGCATCGCTCGGGCATCAATCCGTCCAGTCAGCCTCGCCGGGCATTCACCGCCTGCTATCTGGATGGCCGTACCCGTGGCGTGCTGACCGGTAATCACTTTCCAGTGATATTTGGCCGTCTCGATCCGGCGCCGCACCACTATGTCCGCCAGTTGCATGTCGATCTCGCCGCTCTTCGGCATGCTCATGGTACTGCCGAGCACTATGCCCATGATCTCGAGGCTGAGGTCGAGCGTCTGCGCGCCAAGCTCGGCGAGGCCGAGAGCTATGCGCGGAGTCTGGAGCAGGAACGCGCTGCCCGGCTGTTGCAGGATTCAACGGTGCCGCTTCAGGCAAGCGCAGCACCGCGGCGGGGATGGCTGGCGCGGTTGCGCGGAGATGGAGCGCATTGATGCGCCGGCCGGTGGCGGCAGAGCAGGTTGAATCCATCCGGCACGTGCTAATGGTCGGCGATCTGGCTGGGCCGGCCCAGTTTCATGTTGGCGACGAGGCGATGCTGGCGTGCAATCTGTCGATGCTGCGCAGGCTGTTGCCGAATGCCCGTTTCACACTGCTTTCGCGCGATCCTTCGGCTAGCGCCACACGTTATGCTGCAGACGCGCTGTGCCCCCCTGGTTTTGCCGAGGTTTCTGCCGATCGGCGACTCGAACTAGGTCGGATCGATACTTGGCAGCAACAGGCCGAGGTTTCCCCCGAGCACTTGCCGGCGTCGCTGCAGGCATTACTTGAGGCCGATCTGCTGATCATCTCGGGTGGCGGTAACCTGTCCAGCTCTTGGCCCGAGCACATTCTGGACCGTCTGGCGCTGGTGCGCATTGCCCGGCAGCGAAGAATTCCAGTATTGATTTTCGGTCAGACCCTGGGCCCCAATCTGACTGCGGTTGATCGTGAGCTGGTGGCAGAAATTCTCGACTCAGCCGCCTGGGTTGGCGTGCGCGAAGCGCCTTCGCTTGCCTTGGCTGTTGAACTTGGGCTTGAGCCGTCACGCATCGACTTTCAGCTCGACGATGCCATGGGGTTGCTTTCCACACCCTGCGATTTGCTGCAAAGCGCCTGGCCTGCGGCTCGCAAGCAAGGTCCGTTGATTGCTTTGACCTTGCATCCGCAGTTCTTGGGCGAGACACGTGCCTGTTGGCTCGACGCCCTGACTATTGAGCTGGATAGGGTCGTGGCCGAGCTGGATGCGCGTCTTTTGTTCATTCCCCATTGCAGTGATTGGAAGGATGGCCAGGACGAAGGGGATCGTAGCGTGGGGCTGGCCTTGCGCGAGCGCTTGCAGCGGCCCTCCGCCCTTCATGTTCTGCCAGTGCAGGATGCTGCTCAGACGGCCTGGCTCACCCGCCAGGCCGATCTGGTGGTGAGTTCTCGCTATCACCCGTTGATCTTCGCCTTGGCCGAGAGCTGCCCGTGTCTGGGGTTAGCCTGCGACTCCTACACGCTGATCAAGCTGCAGGGCGCGTTGGCCCATGCCGGCCTGGACTCAGAGTTGCTGGTGATGCGCGCGCGTCGCTGGGACGGCTTGGCGCAGGTGATCATCCAGCGTTGCCGTTGTCCGGTGCAGCCTGTGCCGGCTTGGCAGGTTCGCTTGGATGGGCATATCCGAGAGCGCGAACGACGGTTGGCGGACTGGCTGGAGCGGCGGCAGCAGGGATTGCCCACGCCGGCACCAGGCTATGTCGATGATGGGCGATTGGCTGCTCTGGCCCATCTGCTGAGCGGGACGGCTCAGGCACACCAGGTACAGGCCAGGGAGCTTGAGCTTCAGGCCAGTGTCGACTATTGGCAGGATAGCGCGCAGGCTGCTCAGCACTATGTGCAGGACTTGCATATGGCCCTGCAGCGACAGGCGGACGAGCGCCGCCGCCTGCATGAGACGCTCGAGTCGACCATTCGCCGGGCCGAGCTGGCGGAGCAGTATGCGCACAGTCTGGAACTTGAGCGCCGGTTGGCGGACTGGCTCGAGCTTCAGGCCAGTGTCGACCACTGGAAGGACAGCGCGCAGGCCGCTCAGCACTATGCGCTGGATCTGCATGTGGCCCTGCAGCGACAAGCGGACGAGCACCTCCGTCTGCATGAGGCGCTCGAGTCGACCATATGCCGGGCTGAGCTGGCGGAACAGTATGCGTACAGCCTGGAGCTTGAGCGACAGAGGTGGCATGAACAGGAACCAGCCGGGGAACTGAATGAGCAGTGCACGGCACCTGAGTTCGTGACACGTTTGTGAGTGACGAGTGAGCAGAGCCGAAAGTGTCAGGACGGTGGCCGTGGGTTGCTTGTCCAATCGGCTTGAGCGCCTAATGTCTGTCCTGCGGGTGATGGTGGTTCAGCCAGTCTAGAAAGCTTCCAGGGCCGCAGGCGAATGGATCTTCAAGCGGCCAGGCTTTGGCGGTTCGGCGGTACAGGCTGCGCATTTCTGCGGTGATCGGTTGGCCATTGGCAAAATGCTCCCAAGAGCTGCACCAGCCCAGCGCTTGCTCGTGACCAGCGTCAAGCAGGCGCCTGCTGTAGCTGTGCATCAACTCCAGCAGCGTTGAGTTGCCTCTGGGGTCCAGCCATTCGGCATGCCCGCTCAAGAGCTCGGGACGCAGTGGGTCGAAGCCACTGAAATGCACCAGGCGGCAGAGCTGGTCGCCGCAGTACAGGGCCTCCTCGTCCTGGCTCAACGGATTCTCGGCAAGGTTCCAGTGGGCCAGATTGCACCCGGAATTTCGAAGCACTCCTAGGCGCTCGAACAGGGCAGGTGCCAGATCCAGCCAGCGTTGGTCGTAATACATACCTTCGGCCACCGAGTTCTGCGCGTGCTGGACCAGGCGTTCCTGCCACCAGGCGAGGAAGGCGCGGCCCTGGGGTTCGTCGCTGACGCCGATTACCCCGCCGTTGAACTGTCCCGCCCTGAGTATTTCCAGTTCGCGCTCTGTGGCCATTGGGCCGCTGGCAGGCTGGAGCAAATGCGGTGTGAGCAATACGGCCTGTTGCTGTAGCGCTTCCAGCAGTGGGCTCAGTGGCGCGGTAACCAGCATGTCCGGATCAAGGAACAGGACATGCTGATGCCCTTGGTCGAGTAGATACTCCAGCAGGAAGGGCTTGAGCGCGGCGGCACGCTGCTTGATGTCGTAACGAAAGCAGAACAGACGTTGCTCCGTTATACCGAGTCGGGCAAAGGGCAGCAGGTCGTACGGTTCGGTGGCCGGGTCCAGTTCTCCAGCGAGTTCGTCTGCCAGCAGCACCTGCAGTCGCAACTCGGGATGCTGCTGGCGCAGCGAGTTGGCTAGAACGCGTACTCGTGGCAGGTAATTCTTTGCGGCAATGCTGGCAATGAGCGTCATGCCTCTGACTCCGGCAGCCACGCTCGATCCAGGGCGAATTCGCGCCAGCCGGTATTGCGAATCCAGCCGATAAGGCCTGCATGGTCAGCGCCGAACGGATCGGGATAGGCAGCCATCACATCCTCGCGACGCTGGTAGAGCGCGAACCACAGGCGCGTCAGTGCCGGGCGATCGGTCCGCTGAGGCTGGCGCAGCCAGGCGAAGAAGCTGTTGATGCCGCATGCAAAGGGGTTACCGAACTGCACGATATCCTTGCCCATACCAAGATAGAGTTCGCGGACGATCGGTGGAATCGCCATGCCGTTGGCGAAGCGATCCCAGGCATAGGGCCATTGCCGGCAGCGTTCATGCCCGGCTGCTAGCAACTCTTCCTTGTAGTGCTGGAATACCCGGCCTGCGTCGCTCAATTGGTCCAGTGTCAATCGGTCGAAGTAGCGGGTGGCCTGATTCGGCGCCGCGCCGTCGAAGCCGCTGAAGCGGAACAGGCTGCAGGGAACGCCGTCGACCAATGGCTGTGTGCCCGACCAGCACACCTTCCGTTCCGGCAGGTGCCAGTGGCCAACATTGCAGCCCGGATCGCGTAACACCTCTACGTTTTCGAAAAGCCAGGGTGCCAGATCCAGCCAGCGTTGCTCGTAATGCAATCCAGCGGCTACATCATGGCGACAACTCAGTTCCACTCGCTGTCGCCACCAGGCCAGGAAGTCATGGGTGCTGCGGCAATCGCGCAGGCCGAGGATACCGCCGTTGTAGGTGCCGGCCTGCAGAATAGCCAGTTCGCGTTGCAGGTGGTTTTCCCCTCGCAGCGGCTCAAGCAGGTGGGGGGTAAGTACCAGGCTGGCTTTTTCCAGGGCCTGGAGCAACGAGTCCAGTCGCCCGAGTACCAGGCTTTCCTGTTTGATGAATATCACTCGTTGGAAACGCCCCAGCAGGTGCTGGAGCAACACGGGTGTCAGGGCGTAGCTCAGGGGCAGCTGCTCGTAGCGCAGGCACCAGGGCAAAAGGTCTTCCTTGCCGAGCGTATCCAGGGTCAGTAGTTCAAAGTCTTCGGTGTTTGAGTCGAGTAGCTCGTTTGGCTCATCGGCAAGCAGGACGAAAAAAGGTACGCCAGGATGATGTTGACGGAAGGAGTGACTGATTACGCGAGCCAGTGCCAGATGGCGCTTGGCGACTATGGTGGCTGCTGCAAGAGCTGACATGCGTCTTCTCGTCTGGGAACGAGGCGAGATGAAGCAACAAAAGCGCATCCATCGCAAGCGTGGTCGACGCGCGTCCGGCTATTGGGGCGCGCTTAGCAAGTCAGATCTGTGTGGCCGCTACAGGTCGTAGCTACGACTCCAGCCACTGACCGGCCTTCGGTCCTTACCGCTACGGCGGTCTTCCTGGAAGCGGATCATCTCGCGGCGATCCGGCGTCTGCCGGCGATCGCTTTTGCTGCGGCCGTCGACCTGATAGACGCTGGTTGGACGGCTGAGCTCGCGGGCTTCGAACACGGCTTTGGCGCTGGGTGGAACGGTGTCGAGGGGCATGACAGATCTCCCAAGACTCCGACGCCTGCCGCAGGTGTGCAGCAGGGCATCACGTCGGGCTATTCGTTCACGCTAGTTCGCCCGGTGCCTGGCCGCCAGGCCGTTGGTCTGCCTGGGTGGCGGTGCCGACCAGTGGCTTCGTGCCACTGGCTCTTTGCTACGCCGAGCCAAAACAAAAAAGGCCAATCATAGGATTGGCCTTTTCGGTCACGCCTGGGTGCTGCTTACTGGCGGGCGTTGCGCACGCCTTCTGCCAGTTCGCGGCACAGGCTGAGTACGCCGTCGATGGCCTGGGCCGGCGACTCGGCCTTGGCGACCTGATCGACCAGCGCCGAGCCAACCACCACGCCATCGGCGCGGCGCGCCACGTCGGCGGCGTGCTCGGGGGTGCGGATGCCGAAACCGATGCACAGTGGCAGGTCGGTATGGCGACGCAGGCGGGCGACGGCCTGCTCGACGTGGTCCATGGTCGCCGCGCCGGCACCGGTCACGCCGGCCACCGAGACGTAGTAGACGAAGCCCGAGCTGCCGTTGAGCACGACCGGCAGGCGCGCATCGTCGGTGGTCGGCGTGGTCAGGCGGATGAAGTCCAGACCGGCGGCCTGAGCCGGGTCGCAAAGGTCTTCGTTGTGCTCCGGCGGCAGGTCGACGACGATCAGGCCATCGACGCCAGCGGCCTTGGCTTCTTCGATAAAGCGTGGCACGCCGTAGTGGTGGATCGGGTTGAAGTAGCCCATCAGCACCAACGGGGTCTCGCTGTTGCCGGCGCGGAATTCGCGGACCATCTGCAGGGTCTTGATCATGTCCTGGTGGCCGCCAAGGGCGCGGATGTTGGCCAGCTGAATGGCCGGGCCGTCGGCCATCGGGTCGGTGAACGGCATGCCCAGTTCGATCACGTCGGCACCGGCGACCGGCAGTCCTTTCAGGATGGATAAAGACGTGGCGTAGTCCGGATCGCCAGCGGTGACGAAGGTGACCAGGGCGGCGCGGTTCTGTTGTTTCAACGCGGCGAAGCGGCTCTGTAGGCGGCTCATGCGTGTTGCTCCTGCTCGGCTTGTTGCTGTTCTGCTTGCATGTAGTGCATGACGGTTTGCATGTCTTTGTCGCCACGCCCGGACAGGTTGACCACCATCAGGTGATCCTTGGGCAGGGTCGGTGCGCGCTTGAACACTTCGGCCAGGGCGTGGGCGCTTTCCAAGGCGGGGATGATGCCTTCCAGGCGGCAGCACTTGTGGAAGGCTTCCAGGGCTTCGTCGTCCTTGACCGAGCAGTACTCGACGCGGCCGATTTCATACAACCAGGCGTGTTCCGGGCCGATGCCAGGGTAGTCGAGGCCGGCGGAAATCGAGTGGGCGTCGATGATCTGGCCATCGTCGTCCTGCAGCAGAAAGGTGCGGTTGCCGTGCAGCACGCCCGGTACACCGCCGTTCAGGCTGGCGGCGTGCTTGCCGGTGGCGATGCCGTGACCGGCCGCTTCGACGCCGACCATCTGCACGCTGGCTTCATCCAGGAACGGGTGGAACAGGCCCATGGCATTGGAGCCACCGCCGATGCAGGCCACCAGGCTGTCGGGCAGACGACCTTCCTTCTCGAACAGTTGCTCGCGGGTTTCCTTGCCGATGATGGCCTGGAAGTCGCGCACCATCGCCGGGTACGGATGCGGGCCGGCTACGGTGCCGATCATGTAGAAGGTGCTGTCGACGTTGGTCACCCAGTCGCGCAGGGCTTCGTTCATGGCGTCCTTCAGGGTGCCGGTGCCGGCGACGACCGGGATCACGGTGGCGCCCAGCAGCTTCATGCGGAACACGTTGGCCTGCTGGCGGTCGATGTCGGTGGTGCCCATGAAGATCACGCATTCCATGCCGAAGCGCGCGGCCACGGTGGCGGTGGCCACGCCGTGCATGCCGGCGCCGGTCTCGGCGATGATGCGTTTCTTGCCCATGCGTTTGGCCAGCAGGATCTGGCCGATGCAGTTGTTGATCTTGTGCGCGCCGGTGTGGTTCAGCTCTTCACGCTTGAAGTAGATCTTCGCGCCGCCGCAGTACTCGGTCAGGCGCTCGGCGAAATACAGCGGGTTGGGCCGGCCGACGTAGTCGCGCTGGAAGTACGCCAGCTCCTCGATGAAGGCTGGGTCGGCCTTGGCCGCTTCGTACTCGTGGGCCAGGTCGTGGATCAGCGGCATCAGGGTTTCGGCGACGTACTGACCGCCGAAGTGGCCAAACAGGCCCTTGGCGTCAGGGCCATTGCGCAATGAAGTCATGAGGGTGCTCCCAGGCGTGCTGTCCTCCCCGCATCGGCAGAGAGGGTGGGTGGACAATGGCGCCATTCTACCCCTGGCCGCTGCCCTGAAAAGCGATTAGATTGCGCTGACCTGTCAGGAAAACTCACCAATAGCATGAGCCGAGAACTGCCCCCGCTGAATGCCCTGCGCGCCTTTGAAGCCGCTGCCCGCCTGCAGAGTGTCAGTCAGGCCGCGGAGGAACTGAGCGTCACCCATGGCGCCGTGAGCCGACAGATACGTGCGCTGGAGGAACAGCTTGGCCTGGCCTTGTTCGTCAAGGAGGGTCGTGGCGTAAAACTCACCGATGCCGGCCTGCGCCTGCGCGATGCCGCCTTCGATGCCTTCGAGCGTCTGCGCAGTACCTGTGCCGACCTGCGCCGGCAGAGCGAAGATGCCCCCTTCGTGCTGGCCTGCCCCGGCAGTCTGCTGGCGCGCTGGTTCATTCCGCGGCTGGATCGCCTCAACCGCGAGTTGCCGGAGCTGCGTCTGCAGCTCTCGGCCAGCGAGGGCGAGCTGGACCCGCGTCGCCCTGGGGTGGATGCCACCCTGTGCTTTGCCAGCCCGCCGTGGCCGGCGGACTTGCAGGTGTACGAGCTGGCGGCCGAGCGCATCGGCCCGGTGTTCAGTCCGCGTCATGCGCGGGCTACCGAGCTGGTTCAGGCGCCAGCCAGTGCCCTGCTGGGCGAAGCGTTGCTGCACACCGTGTCGCGCCCGCAGGCCTGGCCGCAGTGGGCGGTCAGCCAGGGGTTGGGGGGGGGGCCGTTACAGCTGGGGCAGGGCTTCGAGCATCTCTATTACCTGCTGGAGGCGGCGATGGCCGGGCTTGGCGTGGCGATTGCCCCGCAGCAGCTGGTGGCCGATGACCTGGCGGCTGGTCGTCTGCTGGCACCCTGGGGTTTCACCGCCACCGGCGGGCGCCTGGCGCTGTGGGTGCCGGGCCGCCGCAGCGATCGCCGAGCCGAGCAACTGGCCGCCTGGCTGGCCCGCGAGCTGCGTGACTGACCGGCTGAGATGATGCTTCTCGACTAGGCTTGCGGGTACACCCCGCAACGGAGAACGCTCATGTCGGACCATCGCACCTACAAGAAAATCGAAGTCGTCGGCTCTTCCACCGTCAGCATCGAGGATGCCATCAACAACGCCCTGGCCGAGTGCGCCAAGTCCGTGCGCAACATGGACTGGTTCGAGGTCACCGAAACCCGTGGGCATATCGTCAACGGCAAGGTGGCGCACTATCAGGTCGGCCTGAAGATCGGTTTCCGCATCGCCGACAGCTGATTGGCCGGCCGAGTGGTCGGCTGTTGTCGATGGCCGGCCATCAGGCGGTCATCTCAGGCGAGCTAGACTGGCACTGCCGCCTGTCGCGGCAGCATTCACGCAACGAAGGAGCGTACGCATGAAACAGGCATTCTGGGCTGTGGGGTTGATGATGGTGGCCGGTCAGGCACTGGCGGCGCCCAAGCCCTGCGAGGAACTCAAGGCTGAAATCGAAGCCAAGCTCAAGGACAAGGGCGTTGCCGCCTACAGCCTGGAGATCGTGGCCAAGGGCAGCGTGACCGACAAGACCGTGGTCGGCAGCTGCGAGGCCGGTAGCAAGGAGATTGTCTACCAGCGCCAGTAACGCCCTGTAGACATGACAAAGGCCGGACCTGTTCCGGCCTTTGTCGTTTCAGTAGCTGCCGCAGCGCAGCACCTGGGCACGGCCCAGCACCTGACCCTGCGCATCGCGCAACCAGGCCTGGGCGCGGTAGCCGGCGATGGGGCGGGCGTCGATACGGTAGCGCTGGCCGGCGGCAAAGTGCTCATAGGTCACGCGCAGCTGGCAGGTGATCCACTCCGGCCCGCCGCCTGGGTCGCTCAGGCCGCCGCCTCCCGGGCGCTCGAACTGATAGCGCAGGAGCAGTTCGTGGGCGCCGGGCGCCATCTGGAAATAGCGGCCATCGCGCAGGTCGCGGCGGTCCAGCTCATCGGCCATCAGCACCTGACCAGGTTCTGGCCGCAGGTCGATCCAGACCTGCTGCGGATCGACGGCCGGCAGTGGCGTGGCACAGCCGGTCAGTAGCAGGAGAGAAACAATCACAGCGCGCATGGTGCTAGCCTCCAAGGATTACGATCTAGCCTAACGCTAAAGCGCCCTTCTGTAGTGCTGCCGATGAAAACTGCCCTACTCCTGTTCAGTCTGTTGCTGCTCACGGCCTGTAGTCAGCTGCGCGATCTGCCGCATCTGGCGGCCGGGCAGTGGCAGCTGTTGCATGAGCGTCAGGCTGTGCCCAACCTGCTCGCCGACCCGGCACAGCCCGCTGCGCTCAAGGCGCGTTTGCGCGAGGCGGCGCTCGCCCGGGATTTCGCCAGTCGGCGGCTGGCCCTGCCGGACAATGGCAGCTACCGCAGTTATGTCGAACTGGGCCGGCCCTATGTGGTGTGGAATCTGTTCGCCAGCCCGGAGTTTTCCCTGCAGCCGCTGACCCACTGCTTCCCGCTGGCCGGTTGCGTGGCCTACCGTGGCTACTTTGCGCCGGGCCGGGCGCGGGGGGCGGCGGCGCTGCTCCGACAGCAGGGCTGGGATACCGCGGTGGTCGGTATCGAGGCCTATTCCACCCTGGGCTGGTTCGACGACCCGCTGCTCAGCAGCATGCTCCGCCGCAGCGACGCCGAGCTGGCCGGGCTGATATTCCACGAGCTGGCGCATCAGCAGTTCTACCTGCCCGGCGATACGGCCTTCAACGAATCCTTTGCCCGCTTCGTCGAACTGGAGGGGCTGCGCCAGTGGCGTGAGCAGCGCGGTCTGCCTGCCGCCGACGGTCGCCTGGAGCGTCAGCGCGAGCAGTTCACCGCGCTGCTGCTGGCCAGTCGTGGGCGCCTGGAGACCCTCTATGCGCAGACGTTGTCGGCACCCGCCATGCGACAGGCCAAGCAGGCCGAGTTTGCCCGGCTGCGCCACGACTACCGTCAGCTACGTGACCAGCAGTGGCAGGGCGACCGCCGCTTCGATGCCTGGATCAACGCGCCACTGAACAATGCCCGCCTGTTGCCCGTGGGTCTTTACGAACAGTGGCTGCCGGCCTTTGCCAGGCTGTTTGCGCAGAGTGATGGTGACTGGCCGCGCTTTTATGCAGCTGTCGCACGACTGGCCAAGCAGCCGGCGGCAGAGCGTCAGGCACAGCTATTAGTGCTGATTGAGCCCTAACGTTCGAGGGTCTGGGCCACGCTGCTGAGCAGTTGTTGGAATAGCTGGTCCTGCTCGGCGGCGCCGCGGAACAGGGTATGGATGCGGTCGCTGGAGTCGGCCAGCAGGGTCATCAGGCGCTGCTCCTCGTTGCCGGTCAGGCACAGCTGGGAGAACTCCAGGTTGAGGGTGTCGAGCATGGCCTGCAGCTCCTCGGTGCTGCGTTTGGTCACCTCCAGCTTGGCCTGCTCCATCTCGGCGATCATCTGCTGCAGCACGCTGGCCGTGGTCTGGATGCGGATGGCCCGCTCCAGAGAACGCAGCTCGTTGATCATCGCCAGGGTGCGGGCTTCCAGGCCGTTGGCGATGTAGCAGATATGGTCCTTGAGGATGCCGTAGCGCATCGGATCGTCGACCGGCATGTTGCGGATCAGCACGGCGACATGGGCGTAGTTGAGGATGGTGCGCGAGCCGAAATCGGAAATGCGCCCCAGATGTCGGGAGTTCTCCAGCACTTCCTGCTCGATGGGTCGGCGCAGGTTGTCGTCGAAGAAGAAGGCCATGCCGCGGTCGTGGAAAATACCCATGCTGGCGTGCAGGCCGAATTCATTGAATGTGCGCAGCGTCAGCGCAGCCAGTGCGGCGAAATCCTCGCAGGCAAAACCATATTCCATGTACTGCAGGATGCGGCCCAGTTCGGCGTTCAGGGTCATCGACTGGAAGGCGATCTGCGAGGACTGGCTGAGCTGCAAGCGCATGGCCGAGTTGTCGCGCAGCTGGCTCTCGACCCGCTTGAGGCGAACGGCCAGGGCTTCTGGGCTGATCGGCAGGTGCACATAATCATCGGCGCCACAGGAAAAGGCGCGCATGCAGTCCGGCTCGGTGCCGTTGCTGACCAGGAAGAAGATCGGCGGGCGGGCACTGCCATCGCGCTTCGGCAGTTGGGCCAGGCGCTGTTCGTAGTCCGGGCAGCGCTCATCGACCAGGATCAGCTGGCATTCGGCCGCGTCGGCGTCACCCAGGCGTACGCCGTGATCCTCCAGGCCGAGCCGCCAGAAAGCCTCATGCTCGCTGGCGGCAATCAGATGGATGTGTAGTGGCGCCACTTCGACCGTGGTGCTGTCTGCGCCGAGGTCGTCATCCCACAAGTCGATGCCTGACATGGTTCTTCCTTGCTCCGCGGTGAGGGTGCGAAGAGCGTCCAGGCCGCGCGCGCCAAGGGCTGCGCTGCAACCGCGACGGATATGCTGCAAGCGTAGAACAAGAATCCTGTTTGCCCAGTCAGGCGTGTGCGCCGGTGATCAGCTCTCGGCCAGGTAGCTGTCCTTGAGGCGCACGTAGTTGGCCGCGCTGTAGGTGAAGAAGGCCTTTTCCTTGTCGCTCAGCGCCCGCGCCTGCTTCACCGGACTGCCGACATACAGGTAGCCGCTGTACAGAGTCTTGCCCGGCGGCACCAGGCTGCCGGCGCCGAGCACCACATCGTCCTCGATCACCGCGCCGTCCATGACGATGGCGCCCATGCCGATCAGCACCCGGTTGCCTACACGGCAGCCGTGCAGCAGCGCCTTGTGGCCGATGGTCACGTCATCGCCGATGGTCAGTGGCCAGCCGTCGGCATTGAAGGGGCCGGCGTGAGTGATGTGCAGCACGCTGCCATCCTGCACACTGCTGCGCTGACCAATTCGGATCCGGTGCATATCGCCGCGGATTACCGCCAGCGGCCACACCGAGCTGTCGTCGCCAAGGCTGACATCGCCGATGACCACGGCCGAGTCGTCGATGAACACCCGCTCGCCGAGGCTGGGTGTCATGTCCTGAAAAGGTCTAATGGCCACGATAGCGATCTCCAAAGGAAGGTAGGCGGCTGATTGTAATAAGATGCGCGCATCCGGCGCTGCCGCGCCCATCCGTACAAGGTGCCATCGTGACTGCGATCAATCCGCTGCTGCAAGACTTCGACCTGCCGCCCTACTCCCTGATCAAGCCCGAGCATGTCGAGCCGGCGATCGACCAGATCCTCGCCGACAACCGTGCCGCCATCTCTGCGCTGCTGGAAACCCAGCAGAACAACCCGAGCTGGAGCGGTCTGGTGCTGGCGCTGGATGAGCTGAATGCGCGCCTGGGCCGTGCCTGGAGCCCGGTCAGCCACCTCAATGCCGTGTGCAACAGCGCCGAACTGCGCGCCGCGTACGAGGCCTGCCTGCCCAAGCTGTCCGAGTTCTGGACCGAGATGGGGCAGAACAAGCCGCTGTTCGAGGCCTATGAGGCGCTGGCCAAGAGCCCGGCCGCCGAAGGTTTCGAAGTGGCGCAGAAGACCATCCTCGAACACGCCCTGCGCGACTTCCGCCTGTCCGGTATCGACCTGCCGCCGGCCGAGCAGCAACGCTACGGCGAGATCCAGATGAAGCTGTCCGAGCTGACCAGCCGCTTCTCCAACCAGTTGCTCGACGCGACGCAGGCCTGGACCAAGCACATCACCGACCAATCCCAGCTCGCCGGCCTGCCGGATTCGGCCAAGGCGCAGATGGCCCAGGCCGCCAAGGCCAAGGAGCTGGACGGCTGGCTGATCAGCCTGGAATTCCCCAGCTACTACGCGGTGATGACCTACGCCGACGACCGTGCCCTGCGCGAGGAGCTGTACGCCGCCTACTGCACCCGCGCCTCCGATCAGGGGCCGAATGCCGGTCAGTTCGACAACGGCCCGCTGATGGAGCAGATCCTCGACCTGCGCCAGGAGTTGGCCCGCCTGCTCGGCTTTGCCCACTACAGCGAGCTGAGCCTAGCCAGCAAGATGGCCGAGAATACCGAGCAGGTGCTGCACTTCCTGCGTGATCTGGCCGTGCGCAGCAAGCCGTTTGCCCAGCGCGATCTGCAGGAACTGAAAGCCTTTGCTGCGGAGCAGGGCTGCGCCGATCTGCAGAGCTGGGATGTCGGCTACTACAGCGAGAAGTTGCGCCAGCAGCGCTACAGCATCTCCCAAGAGCAGGTGCGCGCCTGGTTCCCGATCGACAAGGTGCTGTCCGGCCTGTTCGCCATCGTGCAAAAGCTCTACGGCATCGAGATCGCGGAGCTGTCCGGCTTCGACAGCTGGCATCCGGATGTGCGCCTGTTCGAGATCCGTGAGAACGGCCAGCATGTCGGGCGCTTCTTCTTCGACCTCTACGCCCGGGCCAACAAGCGCGGCGGCGCCTGGATGGACGGCGCGCGCGACAAGCGCCGCTCGGCTGCCGGCGAGCTGATCAGCCCGGTAGCCAATCTGGTGTGCAACTTCACTCCCGCAGTGGAAGGCCAGCCGGCACTGCTGACCCACGACGAGGTCACCACCCTGTTCCACGAGTTCGGCCACGGCCTGCACCACCTGCTGACCCGCATCGAGCATGCCGGCGTGTCCGGCATCAACGGCGTGGCCTGGGATGCGGTCGAGCTGCCCAGCCAGTTCATGGAGAACTGGTGCTGGGAGCCGGAAGGTCTGGCGCTGATCTCCGGCAATTTCGAGAGCGGCGAGCCACTGCCCAAGGACCTGCTGGACAAGATGCTGGCGGCGAAGAACTTCCAGTCCGGCCTGATGATGGTGCGCCAGCTGGAGTTCTCGCTGTTCGACTTCGAGCTGCACGCCACCCACGGCGACGGTCGCAGCGTGCTGGACGTGCTGGATGGCATCCGCGATGAAGTGGCGGTGATCCGCCCGCCGGCCTTCAACCGCTTCGCCAACAGCTTCGCGCACATCTTCGCCGGCGGTTACGCGGCCGGTTACTACAGCTACAAGTGGGCCGAGGTGCTCTCCGCCGATGCCTTCTCGCTGTTCGAGGAGCAGGGTGTGCTCAACCCCGAAACCGGCCGTGCCTTCCGCGAGGCTATTCTGGCCCGTGGCGGCTCGCAGGAAGCCATGCGCCTGTTCGTTGACTTCCGTGGCCGCGAGCCGTCCATTGATGCGCTGCTGCGCCACAGCGGTCTGAGTGAGGAGGCGGCATGAGCCAGCCGAAGAAGCGCTTCATCGCCGGCGCCGTGTGCCCGGCCTGCAGCGAGATGGACAAGATCCAGATGTGGGACGTGGACGGTGTGCCACACCGCGAATGCGTGGCCTGTGGCTTCTCCGACACCCTGGATGCCCAGGGCAACTCGGTGCCGCGCGAGGTGCCGACCCGGGTCAACAAGGTGGCGGCCAAGCCGGCGGCACCCAAGGGTCAGACCGTGCAGTTCTTCCCCAATCCCAAACTGAAAAAATAGCAGGGAGCTATTTTTAACGTCGTCCACCGCTGGCTTGTTGATTCGGCGATGGGCTGTCGTTCTCGATAAATAACTGTATATTTAAACAGTATTTTTTCGAGGGCTGCCCATGTCCGTTTCTCTGCCGCCGCGCGGTCGCGGTACCGCCAGCAACCCGCACAACCGCTTTGCCGCCCAGCGTATCATCGCCAGCGATGACGGCTGGTATCAGGAAGTGCCGCCCAGTCGCGCTACCGAGGTGCGGGCGGAGACGGCCAAGACCATCATTACCCGCAACCAGTCGCCGGACCTGCCTTTCGACCGCTCGCTCAATCCCTACAGGGGCTGTGAGCATGGCTGCATCTACTGCTATGCGCGGCCCAGCCACGCCTACTGGGACCTGTCGCCGGGGCTGGATTTCGAGACCCGGCTGATCGCCAAGACCAACGCGGCCGCCGTGCTCGAACAGCAGCTAAGCAAGCCCGGCTACGTGCCGGCGCCGATCAACCTGGGGGCCAACACCGACCCCTACCAGCCCATCGAGCGCCAGCAGCAGCTGACCCGGCGCTGCCTGGAGGTGCTGCTGCGCTACCGCCATCCCGTCACCATCGTCACCAAGGGCGCGCTGATCCTGCGAGACCTCGACCTCTTGAGCGAGCTGGCCGAGCGTCACTTGCTGCGGGTCTATATCAGCCTGACCACGTTGGACGATGAGTTGAAGCGCATCCTCGAACCGCGCGCCGCCGCCCCCAGCGCGCGTCTTCGCACGATCCGCGTGCTGCGCGGCGCCGGGGTGCCGGTGGGCGTGCTCTGTTCGCCGATGATTCCGCAGATCAACGACTGCGAGCTGGAGAGCCTGCTGGAGTCCGCCAAGGGCGCGGGTGCCCGATCGGCGCGCTACATGCTGCTGCGTCTGCCGCGCGAGGTGGCGCCGCTGTTCGAGGAATGGCTGCAGGCCCATTACCCGCAACGCGCGGCCCATGTGCTCAGCCTGATCCGCCAGAGCCGTGGCGGCGAGTTGTATGACAGCCGCTTTGGCGCACGTTTCACCGGCGAAGGTGTGTTTGCCGAACTGCTGCAGCAGCGCTTTGCCGTGGCCTGCAAACGGCTGGGCCTCAACCGCCGCCCGGAGCCGGAGCTGGACTGCAGCGCTTTCGCGCCGCCGGGCGGTCAGTTGTCGCTGCTCTGAACGGTGTGGATCAGGCCCGCTGGCGATTGAGCTGCAGTTCGACGCCCAGCTCGCGTGACAGGCAGGGCCAGCGCTTCCACGCCGACACGGTGTGCGGGTTGGCCAGGCGCTCGCGGTAGGCCTGCACCGAAGCGCGCTGGAAGATGGCCTCGTTGAGCAGGCCGTCGACGGCATGGTGCACGGCTTCATCGAGCTGGTTGGCAAAGGGCTCGCCGATCAGCTGGTGGGCAATCAGATTGGCCATGGTGGTGTCCAGCGGAATCAGCACCTGACCGAGATGGCTGATGTAGCGGTCGTTGACCTCCTCGACCAGGCGATGGGCGAGGTAGGCCTCATCGAGCAGGGCATTCAGACCCTGATGGCCTTCGAGCAGAGCGGGTGGCTGGATGAAGAAGGTTTCCGCCACTTTCAGCACCGGCAGGATCTGCTCATGGATGCCGGCCTCCTCGGCCACGCTGGCGGCGGCTTCGAGCATCTCCGGAACCTGATCGATATAGGCCGCGACGAAGCGCGCCATTACCGTCAGGGCATCCACGTCCGGTAGCTGAATGGCCGGATGCAGGCGCTCCAGCTGGGCTTCCAGCTGTTGCCGCAGGAGGCCGTTGGCGGCTTCGTGCTGGTGAGCGTGCTGGATCAGGGAACGGAGAGCAGCGGTATTCATGACGGCTCCTGCACAAGGACATGACGGATAAATGAAGAAAACAAGAAGACCTTAGTCGCTCTCCATTTAAGACCAAGAATTAATCTTCATAAGACAGAAGTTTTTCCAAAGGCGAGCTGCTTCACGCTTGGCCATAAATTGGCCGTGCTTAGTGCGGCGTGGCTTACAGCCATTCTGTTACCTGTTTCAGGAAAAAAGTTGCTTACTGCGGCGCCCTGTCGCAGGGCCTGTCTATACTCCCCCTCGATGGGCTTTACCTGGAACCCCGATTGAGTGCTCCGTGAGAGTACGGCGATTCTGGTCAGTGGTATGGGCTGCCGTTCCCGCGCGCGACTCAAGTCGGCGATAAAACAAGAACAATGGGGAACTCGCGATGATGCGACATCCACGTGTATGGATGGCTTCACTGCTATGCCTTGTGTTTGCACCTGCCCATGCAGAATGGGCAGTAAACATGTCTCCCGGGGCCACCGAAGTCAGTCGCTCCGTCTTCGATCTGCACATGACCATCTTCTGGATCTGTGTGGTCATCGGTGTGGTGGTGTTCGGCGTCATGTTCTGGTCGATGCTGATCCACCGTCGCGCCAGCGGCCAGCAGCCGGCCCACTTCCATGAAAGCACCACGGTGGAGATCCTCTGGACCATCGTGCCGCTGGTGATTCTGGTGGTGATGGCGATACCGGCGACCAAGACCCTGATAGACATCTACGACACCAGCGAATCAGAACTGGATATCCAGATCACCGGTTACCAGTGGAAGTGGCACTACAAGTACCTGGGTCAGGACGTGGAGTTTTTCAGCAATCTGGCCACGCCCAGTGCGCAGATCCACAACAAAACAGCCAAGGATGAGCACTACCTGCTGGAGGTCGACCAGCCGCTGGTGATTCCGGTGGGCACCAAGGTGCGCTTTCTGGTCACCGCTGCCGATGTGATCCATTCCTGGTGGGTGCCGGCGCTAGCGGTGAAGAAGGACGCCATTCCCGGCTTCGTCAACGAGTCCTGGACACGCATCGACACGCCCGGCATCTACCGCGGCCAGTGCACCGAGCTGTGCGGCAAGGACCACGGCTTCATGCCGGTGGTGGTCGAGGTCAAGTCGAAGGAAGACTTTTCCAAGTGGCTGGCCGAGCGCAAGCAGGCTGCCCTGGCCGAGAAGGAGCTGACCAGCAAGGTCTGGACTCTGGACGAGCTGGTGGCGCGTGGCGAAAAGGCCTACCAGACCAACTGTGCCTCCTGCCACCAGCCGACCGGCGAAGGCCTGCCACCGATGTTCCCGCCACTCAAGGGTTCGAAGATCGCCACCGGCCCGGCGGCCGGGCATATCGGCATCGTCGTCAACGGCAAGGCGGGCACGGCCATGGCGGCTTTCGGCAAGCAGCTGTCGGAAGTCGATATCGCCGCGATCATCACCTACGAACGCAACGCCTGGGGCAACAAGGTGGGTGACATGGTCACGCCCAAGGACATTGTCGCGTTCAAAAAGGCTCAGGAGTAACGGACATGAGTGCAGTGATCGACCACGGTCATACTGACCACGCCCATGGCCCGGCCAAGGGCCTTATGCGCTGGGTGCTGACCACCAATCACAAGGACATCGGCACGATGTACCTGTGGTTCAGCTTTGCCATGTTCCTGCTTGGCGGGTCCATGGCCATGGTGATCCGCGCCGAGCTGTTCCAGCCCGGCCTGCAGATCGTGCAGCCGGAATTCTTCAACCAGATGACCACCATGCACGGCCTGATCATGGTCTTCGGCGCGGTGATGCCGGCCTTCGTCGGCCTGGCCAACTGGATGATTCCGCTGATGATTGGCGCGCCGGACATGGCCCTGCCGCGGATGAACAACTTCAGCTTCTGGTTGCTGCCGGCCGCCTTCGGCATGCTGGTCAGCACTCTGTTCAGTGAAGGCGGCGGGCCCAACTTCGGCTGGACCTTCTACGCGCCGCTGTCGACCACCTATGCGCCGGAGTCGGTGACCTTCTTCATCTTCGCCGTGCACCTGATGGGCATCAGCTCGATCATGGGGGCGATCAACGTGGTCGCCACCATCCTCAACCTGCGTGCCCCCGGCATGACCCTGATGAAGATGCCGCTGTTCGTCTGGACCTGGCTGATCACCGCCTTCCTGCTGATCGCGGTGATGCCGGTGCTGGCAGGTTGCGTGACCATGATGCTGATGGACATCCACTTCGGCACCAGCTTCTTCAGTGCGGCCGGCGGTGGCGATCCGGTGCTGTTCCAGCATGTGTTCTGGTTCTTCGGCCACCCCGAGGTGTACATCATGATCCTGCCGGCCTTCGGCGCCGTCAGCTCGATCATACCGGCCTTCGCGCGCAAGCCGCTGTTCGGCTACACCTCGATGGTCTATGCGACGGCGAGCATCGCCTTCCTGTCGTTCATCGTCTGGGCGCACCACATGTTCACCGTGGGTATTCCTCTCACCGGCGAGCTGTTCTTCATGTACGCCACCATGCTGATCGCCGTGCCGACCGGGGTGAAGGTGTTCAACTGGGTGTCGACCATGTGGCAGGGCTCGATGACCTTCGAGGCGCCCATGCTGTTTGCCGTGGCCTTCGTCATCCTGTTCACCATCGGCGGCTTCTCCGGGCTGATGCTGGCCATCGCCCCGGCGGACTTCCAGTACCACGACACCTACTTCGTGGTCGCGCACTTCCACTACGTGCTGGTGCCCGGCGCGATTTTCGGCATCTTCGCCTCGGCCTACTACTGGCTGCCCAAGTGGACCGGGCACATGTACGACGAGACTCTGGCCAAGCTGCATTTCTGGATGAGCTTCATCGGCATGAACCTGGCGTTCTTCCCGATGCACTTCGTCGGCCTGGCCGGCATGCCGCGGCGCATCCCCGACTACAACCTGCAGTTCGCCGACTTCAACATGGTGTCGTCGGTGGGCGCCTTCACTTTCGGGGCGACCCAGTTCCTCTTCCTGTTCATCGTCATCAAGTGCATCCGTGGCGGCAAGCCCGCCCCGGCCAAGCCCTGGGATGGCGCCGAAGGGCTGGAGTGGACAGTGCCTTCGCCGGCGCCTTACCACACCTTCAGCACACCGCCGGATGTGAAGTAGGGAGGCGCGGCCATGGCCCAGGGCATGAGCACCCGCCAACTGATCCAGCGCCTGTTGCTGCTGGTGCTGGTGATGTTCGGTTTCGGCTTTGCCCTGGTGCCGATCTACGAGGTCATGTGCCAGGCCTTCGGCATCAACGGCAAGACCGCCGGCGCCTATCAGGGCGAGCAGACGGTGGACGAGGCGCGCCAGGTGCGGGTGCAGTTCCTCGCCACCAATGCCGCCGACATGGTCTGGGAGTTTCAGCCACTGGCCGATGAGGTCGCGGTGCATCCGGGGGCGGTGAGCGAGATGCGGTTTGTCGCCTTCAACCCCACCGACAAGCCGATGACTGCCCAGGCCATTCCCAGCGTGGCGCCGTCCAAGGCCGCGGCCTTTTTCCACAAGACCGAATGTTTCTGCTTTACCCAGCAGGTGCTGCAGCCGGGCGAGCGCATCGAGATGCCGGTGCGTTTCATCGTCGACCGCGACCTGCCCGCGGATGTACGCCACCTGACGCTGGCCTACACCCTGTTCGATATCACTGCGCGGAAACCGCCTGTCCCCGTGGCAGGACGATAAGGAGAAGCATGCTATGTCGACTCACGAGCAGTACTACGTTCCCGCCCAGAGCAAGTGGCCGATCATCGCCACCCTGGGCATGCTGTTTTCCGTCTACGGCCTGGGCACCTGGTTCAACGACCTCAAGGCCGACCGAGCCGAATCCAACGGCCCGCTGATCTTCTTCATCGGCGGTCTGTTCCTCGCCTACATGCTGTTCGGCTGGTTCGGCAACGTGATCCGCGAGAGCCGTGGTGGCCTGTACAGCGCGCAGATGGACCGCTCGTTCCGCTGGGGCATGAGCTGGTTCATCTTCTCCGAGGTGATGTTCTTTGCCGCCTTCTTCGGCGCCCTGTTCTACGTGCGCACCTTCGCCGGGCCTTGGCTGGGTGGTGAGGGTGCCAAGGGCATCGCCGAGATGCTCTGGCCGAACTTCGATTACACCTGGCCGCTGCTCAATACCCCCGACCCCAAGCTGTATCCGGCACCCAAGGGCATCATCGATCCGTGGCATCTGCCGCTGATCAACACCATCCTGCTGGTCACCTCCAGCTTCACGGTGACCTTCGCCCACCACGCGCTGAAGAAGAACCACCGCACGGCGCTCAAGGCCTGGCTGGCGCTGACCGTGCTGCTGGGCGCGTCGTTCCTGGTGCTGCAGGTCGAGGAGTATGTGCACGCCTACACCGAGCTGGGCCTGACCCTCGGCTCGGGCATCTACGGCGCCACCTTCTTCATGCTCACCGGCTTTCACGGTGCCCACGTAACGCTCGGCGCGATCATCCTCACGGTGATGCTGATCCGCGTGCTCAAGGGGCATTTCACGGCGGATCAGCACTTCGGTTTCGAGGCGGCCAGTTGGTACTGGCACTTCGTCGATGTGGTCTGGTTGGGCCTGTTCGTTTTTGTCTATGTGCTCTGAGCGGGGGGGCTCACCAGGTGGCGTGGCTGACCAGTTGGCCGCTGTAGAAGCCCCAGGCGATCAGCGCCAGGGTGATGGCAGTGAGACACACCCGCACCGTCAGGGCATTGACCAGCCGGGAGCCCTGGCCGGCATCGCGAACCAGAAACACCAGGCCACTGAACAGGCTGATCACGGTGGCCAGCAGCATCAGGACAATCGCCAGCTTGAGCATGGTGGTGACTCCGGGGGAAGGACATGCGGGTAAACGGCAGTATAGGCAGTGGCACGCAGCAGCCAGGGGGGCGGGCATGAACGGCTTTCGTCCCGGTCTGGCGCCGACCGTGCTGGTGCTGTTGATGCTGCCGCTGCTGATCGGTCTGGGTGTGTGGCAACTGCAGCGTGCCGAGGAAAAGCGCCAGTTGCTCGCCGCCGAGGCGCTTCAGCGCGAGGCCCCGGCTCAGCCGCTGAGTCAGTTGGAAGAGCTGGCCGATCCCGCGTTTCGCCAGGTACGCCTGCACGGCCGCTTCGACGACCGGCATGCCCTGTTGCTGGACAGCCGCATTCGCCACGGTCAGGTAGGTGTCGAGCTGCTGCAACCCTTCTATGACCAGGCCAGCGGCCTGTGGCTGCTGGTCAACCGCGGCTGGCTGCCCTGGCCCGATCGCCGCCAGACGGTGCAGTTCAGCACCCCCGATCAGGAGCTGGACCTGACCGCCTGGGTCTACCGTTCCCCGGGCGAGCCGCTGCAACTGTCGGCCACGCCCTCGCGTGACTGGCCCCGGCTGATCAACCGGGTCGAGGCTCGCGCCCTGTGGAGCGAATTGGGGCGCGCCGGCTGGCCCTATGAACTGCGTCTGAATCCCGGTCCGGCTGCTTATGCAGT
Organism: Pseudomonas fluvialis; assembly: GCF_014207935.1. Taxonomy (GTDB): domain Bacteria; phylum Pseudomonadota; class Gammaproteobacteria; order Pseudomonadales; family Pseudomonadaceae; genus Aquipseudomonas; species Aquipseudomonas fluvialis_A. Next base: position 993,437 of record NZ_JACHLL010000001.1, read on the forward strand.
GGACTGGCCCATCGTGGCCATGGGCCCGGAAAAACACCTCGGCTATGCCGTGCAGTGGTTTGCCCTGGGCCTGGCACTCATCCTTCTCTATAGCTACCTCGGCTGGCGCCGAGCGCAGGAGCTTGCCCATGTCGCACAGTCTGACGCTGTCTGAATCCTCCTCGCCGCGGGTGGGCCGCGGGCGTTTGCAGTTGCTGCTGATCCTGGCGGTGGTAATCGGCCCGATGCTGCTGGCCTCGGCCATGTACCACTGGCGCTTCTGGGTGCCGGAAGGGCGCAGCTACCACGGCGAGCTGATCGGCGGCGCCCTGAGTCGGGCCGATCTCGGCCTGCCGGTGCTGGAGGAAAGCCGCTGGCAGCTGCTGGTCACGGCGCCGGGCGAGTGCGCGGCAGATTGCCAGCAGCTGGTCTACCTGGCGCGGCAGATCCATATCGGTCTGGGTCGTGAAGCGGCGCGGGGCGCTCATGCACTGGCGACCGGGAGTACCCCGGAGGATTTCGCCGCCCAGCTGGCGCGGGAATACCCGCAACTGCAGCGCTTCACCCTGGCGGCGGACCGCTATCCGGCCGAGCGGGGCCAGGCGGCCCAGCTGTGGATCGTCGATCCCCACGGCAACCTGGTGCTGCGCTATGACGCCGATGCCAATGGCAAACAGGTGCTGACCGACCTGCGCCTGCTGCTCAAGCTCTCCAACATCGGCTGAGGAGTCCGCCATGGCCAAACCGGGATTCCGCCTGGCCCTGTTTGCCACGCTGCTGGCGGCCGTGGTGGTGCTGCTGGGCGCCTACACCCGCCTGACCCACGCCGGCCTCGGCTGTCCGGACTGGCCGGGCTGCTACGGTTTCATCGGCGTGCCGATGAGCGAGCACAAGCAGAGCCTGGCTGAGGCACGCTTCCCCGAGGCGCCCGTTGAGGTGGAAAAGGGCTGGAACGAGATGGTCCACCGCTATTTTGCCGGCAGTCTCGGCCTAGTCATTCTAGGCCTGGCGGTGCAGGCGCTACGCCGCCGGGGCGAACCCGGACAGCCGTTGAAACTGCCGCTGCTGCTGCTCGGCGTGGTCATTGCCCAGGCCGCTTTCGGCATGTGGACTGTGACGCTCAAGCTGTGGCCGCAGGTGGTCACCGCGCACCTGCTGGGTGGCTTTACCACCCTTTCGCTGCTCTTCCTTCTCACCCTGCGCCTGTCCGGCGCGCTGCCGGTGCTGCCCGGCATTCCCCGGCGCCTGTGCGGGCTGGCGGCGCTGGCACTGGCCCTGGTGATCGGGCAGATCGCCCTGGGCGGCTGGGTCAGCTCCAACTACGCGGCGGTGGCCTGCGTCGACCTGCCCACCTGCCATGGCGAGTGGCTTCCGGCGATGGACTTTGCCAACGGCTTCCACCTGACCCAGCACATCGGCCCCAACTACCTCGGTGGCCAGCTCGACAGCGAGGCACGCACCGCCATCCACATGAGCCACCGGCTTGGCGCCCTGCTGGTCACGCTGCTGGTGCTGGTGCTGGCCTGGCGCCTGCGGGCTGCCGGCCAGGGCCGGCTGGCCGCTGTGCTGGTGCTGGCTCTGGCTACCCAGGTCAGTCTGGGCATCAGCAATGTGCTGCTGCATCTGCCGCTGGCCGTGGCGGTGGCACACAACGGCGGCGGCGCTGTCCTGCTGCTGGTGCTGGTGCTGATCAATTACCGCCTGCGTGGCGTTGCCGCGTTCGCGAGCGCTGCTCGCGAATCCGCCGACGTCCCGGTTGCCGCCGGCCTGGTCCAGACCGGCAAATAACGATAAGGAGAGACCCACATGGCTACTCTGCTGCAAACCCGTCAGGAGCCCGCAAGCTGGCGCGACTATCTGGAACTGACCAAGCCGCGCGTGGTGCTGCTGATGCTGATCACCTCCCTGGTCGGCATGTTCCTCGCAACCCGCGCCGGTGTGCCCTGGACGGTGCTGCTGTTCGGCAACCTCGGCATCGGCCTGTGTGCCGGAGGGGCGGCGGCAGTCAACCATGTGGTGGACCGGCGCATCGACTCGATCATGGCGCGCACCTACAAGCGCCCGGTCACCGCCGGGCGGGTTTCACCGGTCGCCGCTCTGCTCTTTGCGGCGGTGCTGGCGCTAATGGGGTTGATCCTGCTGCTGACCTTCACCAACGAGCTGGCCGCCTGGCTGACCCTGGCATCCCTGCTCGGCTATGCGGTGCTCTATACCGGCTTTCTCAAGCGCGCCACGCCGCAGAACATCGTTATCGGCGGTCTGGCCGGCGCCGCCCCGCCACTGCTTGGGTGGGTGGCGGTCACCGGGCATATCAGCGCCGAGCCGCTGCTGCTGGTGCTGATCATCTTCGCCTGGACGCCGCCGCATTTCTGGGCGCTGGCCATCCATCGCAAGGCCGAATACGCCAAGGCCGATATCCCCATGCTGCCGGTGACCCATGGTGAGCACTACACCAAGGTGCACATCCTGCTGTACACCCTGATCATGTTTGCGGTGACGCTGCTGCCCTATGCCATCCACATGAGCGGGGCGCTCTATCTCGGCTGTGCGCTCGTGCTCGGCGGGCGCTTCCTGCACTGGGCCTGGGTGCTGTACCGTGACAGCCAACCGCACGCGGCGATCAACACCTTCAAGTACAGTATCTGGTACCTGTTCCTGTTGTTCATCGCGCTGCTTGCCGATCACTACCTGCTGCTGAACCTATGACCTCAATTCAGAAAACCGTTGTTGTTCTCGCGGCCCTGGTGGCCATCGTCCTCGGTCTCACCGTGCACAAAGTCCTTGGCAGCAAGGGCGACGGCCTGGACAAGGCAGCCCTGCTGGATGCCGGCATCATTCTCCTGCCGCAGAGCCGTGAGCTGCCGGAGCTGACCCTGAGTAACGTCGACGGCCAGCCGCAGGCGCTGGCCAGTCTCAAGGGCAAGTGGACTCTGGTGTTCTTCGGCTACACCTTCTGCCCGGATATCTGCCCGACCACCCTGGCCCAGCTGCGTCAGCTCAACGGTCTGCTACCGGCCGAGGCGCGCAGCCAGCTGCAGATCCTCATGGTCAGCCTCGACCCGCACCGCGATACCCCGGAGAAGCTCAAGCAGTACCTGGGCTTTTTCGACCCGGCCTACCTGGGCCTGACCGGGCCGCTGGCGGATATCCAGACCCTGGCCAATGCCGTGAGCATCCCTTTCATTCCGGGCGATACCAGCAAGGAAAACTACACCGTCGATCACAGTGGCAACCTCGTGCTGCTGGGGCCTGACGGGCGTCAGCGCGGCTTCATCCGCGCGCCACTGAACAACGAGAAGCTCAAAACGCAGCTGCCGACGCTGCTGCAGAGTGGAGGCTGAGGCACGGATGCTCGACACGCGATACTGCTCGCGCCTGGGGGCCAGCGCCGCCCTGCTCGGCGCCCTGTTGCTGATGCTGGGTACTTTGCTGCATCCGATGCAGGCGCCGCCCTGGGATGCTGCCGCGGCCTTCGCGGAATACGCCGCCGATCATCACTGGCTGACCAGCCACCTGGTCCAGCTGCTGGGCGTGCTGCTGGGCGTGCTCGCCCTGCTGGCGCTGGCCTGGCGCCTGCGGGACGGCAAGGCCGGGGTCTGGGCCCTGTTTGGTGCCGCCTGTGCCGTCGCCAGTATGACCCTGGCCTTCGCCCTGCAAGCGGTGGATGGCGTGGCGCTCAAGCTGATGGTCGACCAGTGGGCCGGGGCCGAGGAACCGCTCAGGGCTCAGCTGTTTGCTGCCACCTATGGGGTACGCCAGATCGAGGCGGGCCTGGCTGCACTGTTCGCGCTGAGCTTCTCCATCAGTCTGCTGCTGTATGCCCCGGCGCTGTGGTTGAGCCGCCTGGCGCCGCGCGGCCTGGCACTCGGTGTGTTGCTGGCGGGTGGCACCAATCTGCTGGCCGCGTTGCTGCAGGGGCACGACGGCTTCTCCGAGCGGGCCATGAACTGGAGCATGCCGGCTTCGCTGTTCGCCCTGCTCTGGTTCCTCTGGCTGGCGGTCTGGCTGTGGCGTCATCCGGAATGAAAAAGCCCGCTCATTGAGCGGGCTTTTCCGTTGCGTCCGGGCGGCGATCAGAACGCCGGAACCACGGCGCCCTGGTACTTCTCGGTGATGAAGGTCTTCACCTCGGCGCTGTTGAGGGCCTTGGCCAGTTTTTGCAGGGCGGCGTCGTCCTTGCGGTCGGCGCGTACCACCAGGATGTTGACGTAGGGCGAGTCGCTGCCTTCGATGGCCAGGGCGTCCTTGGTCGGGTTGAGCTTGGCTTCCAGCGCATAGTTGGTGTTGATCAGGGCCAGGTCGACCTGATCCAGCACGCGCGGCAGGGTGGCTGCTTCCAGCTCGCGAATCTTCAGGTTCTTCGGGTTGTCGGCAATGTCCTTCACCGTGGCGGTGATGCCGGCTTCCGGCTTGAGGCTGATCAGGCCGGTCTTCTGCAGCAGGAGCAGGGCGCGGCCGCCGTTGGTGGCGTCGTTGGGAATCACCACCTGGGCGCCTTCGCTCAGCTCGCTGAGGTTCTTGATCTTGCTCGAATAGGCGCCGAAGGGCTCGACGTGTACGCCGGCGATGCTTACCAGCTCGGTGCCGCGGCTCTTGTTGAACTCATCCAGGTACGGCTGGTGCTGGAAGAAGTTGGCGTCCAGGCGCTCTTCGGCCACCTGCACGTTGGGCTGCACGTAATCGGTGAAGACCTTGATCTTCAGCTCGACCCCTTCCTTGGCCAGAGCCGGTTTGACGAATTCGAGGATTTCCGCGTGCGGTACGGCGGTGGCCGCCACGCTGAGGCTATCGGCGGCCTGGGCGGCAGCACTGGTCAGGGCCGCCGCGGTGGCGAGGGCAGTCAGCAGTTTCTTCATGGTTCAACTCCTTGTGGGATTTTGGCGCGGGGTCCGGCGGGTAGCCGGTTGCCCGCTGTTCTCGGGATTACTTGCGGGAAAAGTGCACCACCAGCTTGTCGCCGGCGGTTTGCAGGACCTGCACCAGGACCAGCAGGAGAATCACGGTCACGGCCATGACATCCGGCTGGTAGCGCTGGTAGCCGTAGCGCACGGCCAGGTCGCCGAGGCCGCCGCCGCCGATCAGGCCGCTCATGGCGGTGTAGGACACCAGGGTGATGGCGGTGACGGTGATGGCAGCAATCAGCCCCGGCAGGGCTTCGGGCAGCAGTGCACGGGTGATGATCTGCAGGGTGCTGGCGCCCATGGCCTGCAGCGCCTCGATGATGCCGCGGTCGACCTCGCGCAGGGCGGTTTCCACCAGCCGGGCGAAGAATGGCGTGGCGCCGACCACCAGCGGTGGAATGGCACCGGCCACGCCCAGCGAGGTGCCGGTGATCAGTACGGTCAGCGGGATCATCAGGATCAGCAGGATCACGAACGGCACCGAGCGCAGCACGTTGACTAGCAGCGACAGCAGGCCGTACAGCGCTTTCTGTTCAAACAGCTGGCGTGGCCCGGTGAGGAACAGCAGCACGCCCAGCGGCAGGCCGAGCAGCACGGTGAACAGCAGCGAACCGCCGAGCATGTTGAGGGTGTCGAGACTGGCGTAGCCGATCTCCTGCCAGTCGACATTGGGCAGCCAGGTGGCGAGCAGGGATTCGCTCATCGCAGCACCTCCAGATGCACGTCGGCCGCCCGGAAGCGCGCCAGCGCAGCGTCGATGTCACCGCCGGTAAGGGCCAGGGTCAGCTGGCCGTAGGGGTTGTCCTTGATGCGGTCGATGCGCCCGGCGAGGATGCTGTAGTCCACCCCCGTCTCGCGGGCGACCGTGCCCAGCAGCGGGGCGTAGGTGGCCTCTCCCTGGAAGGTCAGGCGCAGGATGCGTCCGCTCACATGGGCAAAATCATCGTGCTGTTCGCCCTCGTCGACGTGCTCGGATTCGCGGACGAAGCGCTGGGTAGTCGCATGCTGCGGATGGAGGAAGACCTGGGCCACCGGCCCCTGCTCGACGATGACGCCGGCATCCATCACCGCCACCTGATCGCAGACACGGCGGATCACGTCCATCTCGTGGGTGATCAGCACGATGCTCAGGCCCAGTTCGCGGTTGATCTCGGCCAGCAGTTGCAGAACCTGGCCGGTGGTCTGCGGGTCGAGGGCGCTGGTGGCTTCGTCGCACAGCAGGATCTTCGGTTCGGTGGCCAGGGCACGAGCGATGCCGACACGCTGCTTCTGCCCGCCTGACAGTTGCGCCGGGTACTTGTGGGCGTGCTCGGCGAGACCCACGCGTTGCAGCAACTGGCTGACCCGGCTGGCGATCTCGCTGCTGCCGAGTTCACCGGCCAGCTGCAGCGGTAGCGCCACGTTGGCGGCCACGGTTTTCGAGGCGAGCAGGTTGAAGTGCTGGAAGATCATCCCGACCTGCTGGCGAAAGCGCCGCAGGCCCTGGGCGTCGAGGGCGGTGATGTCTTCGCCATCGATGACGATACGGCCGCCGCTGGGCTCTTCGAGGCGATTGATCAGGCGCAGCAGCGTGCTTTTGCCGGCGCCGGAGTGGCCGATCAGGCCGAACACCTGGCCGGTTTCGATGCGCAGGTCGCTGGGGTGCAGGGCGGTGATGGTGTGGCCCTGCACCGGATAGGCCTTGTGCACCTGGTGGAATTCGATCACGGATCAACCTTTTGGGTCTGGGTTTCAGGTGACGGCGGGATTGGCCGGAACCCACTGCGCGCAGGCAGTACACGCGCCGGTTGGGCGCGGGCGGCAGTTTACCTGCGGTGCTTTAGGTCGGAAAAAACTTTGTGGCTCTATGGTTATAACCAAAGGCCGGAATCCTGACCACCTGCTCCAGTTTAGCCGCAGAAAGCACAAGACCGGGCATGACCCGGTCTTGTGCCTGACTGGATGGGCGTCAGGACTTCGGCTGCGGGCTCAGCTGCAGGCTGGGCTCCTGTTCGGCGGCCAGTTGCTGGCTGATCTGCAGCTTGAAGGCCGGATCAAGCTTCTTCACCCGCGCCGACAGCAGGGCGGCGACGAAGGGGTAGTCCTTGGCCTGGCGCACCTGGACCTGCACGGCGCAGCGGAAGGTCACCACGTCGGCGGCGGCCTTGTCCATGAGGGCGCGCAGGGCATCGCGGTCCTGGGTGTCGAGCATCGGCAGGGCAATCTGGGTCTGGCTGGCCTTGGGGTCGATCAGCTGGGCCTGTGGCTTGGCCGCGGCCTTGGCGGCAGCCTGACGCTGGGCGGCCAGTTGCTGTTGGCGGGCCTGTTCGGCGCGAGCGGCGATAGCCTTCTGTTCGGCGGCCTGACGCTCAGCCGCGAGCTGGGCAGCCTGTTTGGCCTTGGCCTGCTCGATGGACTGTTGCAGGGCGGCAGTCTTGGGGTTGTTCGGCAACAGGCGCTGGGCCTGCTGGGCGGCCTGTTGAGCGGCGGCCAGATCACCCTGGCGGGCGGCCTGCTCGCCCTGTTTCAGGTAACCGTCGCTGAGCTGGCGCTGCGCCTGCTCCAGGCGGGTGTCGCCGGCCAGGCGCTGCTTGAGCGCATTGAGCTGGCTTTCCGCCTGGCTCATCTGGCCCTGGGTCAGGCTCTGTTCCAGCTGCTTGAGCGCCTGCACATCGGGGTCGACCGGCAGGTTGGCTTCCGGGTAGTCGTCCGCCAGACCGTTGACGGGACCGAGCAGGCTAGCCAGGGCGAGAGCAAGAAGACGGAGACGCGGCGACAGCATGGCGAAACAAACCTGTGCAATAAGGCGAATGGGGCGATTGGGCGTGAACGGCCTGAATTATTGGCTGAGACGGCCGGCATCTGGCGCGAGCCGCGTACTTTAACCTGACCGTTTGGGCAGCACAAAACTGAGAAGAAACAGCGCCGCCGCGCAGACCACGATGGACGGCCCGGCCGGCGTGTCCTCGTACCAGGACAGCGACAGTCCGCCACACACCGCCAGCAGGCCGAGGGCGCTGGCGCCGCCGGCCATCTGCTCCGGGGTGCGCGCATGGCGCTGCGCCGCGGCGGCCGGAATGATCAGCAGCGAGGTGATCAGCAGCACGCCGACGATCTTCATGGCCACGGCGATGACAACGGCTATCAGCAGCATCAGGCCGAGACGGATGGCGGCTACCGGCAGGCCTTCGACCCGGGCCAGTTCCTCATGCACGGTGATGGCCAGCAGCGGCCGCCAGAGCAGGCCGAGGGCCACCAGTACGGCGGCGCTGCCGGCAAGAATCCAGTACAGGTCGCTGCGGCTGACCGCCAGCAGGTCGCCGAACAGGTAGCTCATCAGGTCGATGCGCACTTCCGGCATGAAGCTCAGGGTCACCAGGCCGAGGGACAGCGAGCTGTGCGCGAGGATACCCAGCAGGGTGTCGGACGCCAGCGGCTGGCGCTGTTGCAGGGTCACCAGCAGCACGGCCAGCAGCACGCAGCCGAGGGTGACCGCCAGGGTCGGGCTGATATCCAGCAGCAGGCCGAGGGCCACGCCGAGCAGCGCCGAGTGCGACAGGGTATCGCCGAAGTAGGCCATGCGTCGCCAGACCACGAAGGAGCCGAGGGGGCCGGCGACCAGCGCCAGGGCCAGGCCGGCGAGCAGGGCGTGGAGCAGAAAATCAGGCATGGTCAGTGTTTGCAGTCGGGGCCGTGGACATGCGCCGGGCCGTGGATGGTCAGCCCGCCAGGGCTGATCACCGCGCCGTGCAGGTCGTGGCTGTGGTCATGATGGTGGTGGTAGATCGCCAGGCTCTGGGCGTCCTGACCGAACAATTCGACGAAGGCCGGATCGCCACTGACCTGCTCGGGATGGCCGGAGCAGCAGACATGGCGGTTCAGGCACACCACCTGGTCGGTGGTGCTCATCACCAGGTGCAGGTCGTGGGAGACCATCAGTACGCCGCAGCCATGTCGGTCGCGCAGCTGGGTGATCAGGCGGTACAGCTCGGCCTGGCCGGCCACATCGACGCCCTGTACGGGTTCGTCCAGCACCAGCAGTTCCGGCTCGCGCAGCAGCGCCCGGGCCAGCAGCACGCGCTGCAGTTCCCCTCCGGAGATGTTCTGCAGCGGGCTGTCGATGACCTGCTCGGCACCGACTTCGGCCAGCGCCGCCAGGGCTGCGGCGCGGTCAACGCCGGGCACCAGGCGGAGGAAGCGCAGTACCGACAGCGGCAGGGTCGGATCAACCGTCAGCTTCTGCGGCATGTAGCCAATGCGCAGCCTGGGCTTGCGCCAGACCGAGCCGCTGTCGGGCTTGAGCAGGCCGAGCACGGCGCGCACCAGGGTGGTCTTGCCGGCACCATTGGGGCCGATCAGGGTGACGATTTCCCCGGCGTTCACCGTCAGCTGCACATTCTCCAGCACGCTTTCCTGGCGGAAGCCGACGCTGACCTGCTGCAGACGAATCAGAGGCTCGCTCATGCCGCCTCCCGGCACTGGGCGCAGAGGCCGAGCACTTCCACGGTCTGCGCCTCGACGATGAAGCCGAGGCTGCTGGCGCTGGCCTGGACTGCGGCGTCGATGGCGCTGTGTTCCAGTTCCACGGCGGCATGACACTGGCGGCAGATGAGGAACTGGCCCTGGTGGACTTCGCCGGGATGGTTGCAGCCGATAAAGGCGTTGAGCGAGGCGATGCGGTGCACCAGACCCTGTTCGAGGAGGAAATCGAGGGCACGGTAGACCGTGGGCGGCGCGGCCTTGCGGCCATCTTCCTCGCTCAGCACGGCAAGGATGTCGTAGGCCCCCAGCGGCTTGTGGCTCTGCCAGACCAACTCCAGCACGCGCTTGCGCAGGGCGGTCAGGCGCACGCCCTGGGCCAGGCAAAGATTCTCCGCAGTGCCCAGTGCCTGGCTGACACAGTGCGAATGATCATGCGGGCGGCAGGCCAGCGGTGCCTTGCCGGTAAAGGGTTTGAGCATGGGGATTCTCTCTGCGCGGTGCACGGCGCGGGACGAAACAGTGACAGAACGTTATTATATTACTTTTCCGCTCAAGCCGTGGTCTTCTCCGTGATGCGTTCCGTTGCGCTCCTGCTGGCGCTGTGCAGCAGTCTCGTTCTTTCCCAGCTGGCCCGTGCCGAGGTTCAGCTGCTCACCAGCATCAAGCCCCTGCAGCTGATCGCTGCGGCGGTGCAGGAGGGTGTCGGTCAGCCCGCCGTGCTGCTGCCGCCGGGGGCTTCGCCGCACCGCTTTGCCCTGCGTCCGTCGGACATACGCCGGCTGCGCGAGGCCAGCCTGTTCTATTGGGTCGGGCCTGATCTGGAGGGTTTTCTGGGCAAGCCACTGGCCGCCCGCGAAGGCCGGAGCCTGGCGCTGCAGAGCCTGCCGGGACTGACTCTGCGGCACTTCGGCGAAAGCGCCGAGGAGCATGCCGCTCACGCCGATGAACATGAGCATCCTGCCGAGCATGACCACGATCACCGCCCCGGCAGCATTGATGTGCACCTGTGGCTGCTGCCGGCCAATGCCCGCCTGATTGCCGCGCGCATGGCCAGCGACCTGGCGGCCATCGACCCGGCCAATGCGGCGCGCTACCAGGCCAACCTGACAGCGTTCGAGGCGCGGCTGAAGCAGCTTGATCAGCGCCTGCAAAAGCGCCTGGCGCCGCTCGCCGGCAAGCCGTTCTTCGTCTTCCACGAAACCTACGACTACTTCGAGCAGGCCTACGGGCTGCGCCATGCCGGTGTGTTCAGCCTGGGCAGCGAGGTCCAGCCGGGTGCACGGCATGTGGCGGATATGCGCGAACAGCTCAAGGCGGCCGGGCCCAGTTGCGTGTTCAGCGAACCACCGTTGCAACCACGCTTGGCGCAGACCCTCAGCGAAGGTCTGCCGGTACAGCTGGCGGAGCTGGATGCACTGGGCAGTGAGGTGGCGCCGGGGCCGCAAGGTTACGAGCAGTTGCTCGAGGGGCTGGCCGAGACATTGGCCAGCTGTCTGCAAGTCGACTGAGGACGCATGATGACGGGCAAGGGATGGCTCAAGGGCTTCGTCGTGCTGGGGCTCTGCTCCGCCACGGCGCTGCTGGGGTATGGGTTGGCGCGCTGGCAGAGTGGTGCGCTGGATGTGCTGTGTGCCGGTGATTTCGAGGACTATCGCACGCGCATCGCACTCACCGACGCGCGTGGCGTGCACATTCCCGCCGATACCCTGCTGCGGGTGCGCTTCTGCGAGTACAACGCTCAGGCGCGTCTGGAAGTGCTGATCGACAAGGCCGAGTTTCCCGAACTGCGGCCGGCGCCCGAAGCGGCCGGGGCGCGCTGGCATTACGGCGTGCAGCCTGCGCCCTGACGTCTGAAAAAACTGCTCATAGATTGTCGCTAGGCAGCGTTTTCACCTGCGCTGATCATGTACGCCACGTTAAACATCGTCGGAGTACAGAGCATGCGGACTATCCCATCATTCATGGCCTTCGCCGCTGGTGCAGGGCTGTTGCTGACCCTGAGTGGCTGCGACCAGCTTGAGCAGTCGGCGCAGCAACTGCTTGAGCAAACCGAGGAAGTCGCCAAGGAAAAGGCCCGTGAAGTCCTGAGTGAAACCGTCGAGCAGCTCAACCAGAGCGTCGATGAGGCGCAGCAGTCGGCCAATGAGTTGCTCAAACCGGAAACGCAACAGGCCCCTGAAGCCCCTGCCAAGGACGCACCGCCTCTGCCGCCGGCCGGGCAGATGGAGAGCTGATTTACAGCGCCAGTGGCAGTGACGGCGCAGGCTGTTCGCGGCGCAGCTGCAGGCGCAGCTGAAACTCGGTCGGCGGTTTGATCCGCACGCCGGGTTGCGCCGGTTGGCTGGCGGCGATCAGTCGCGACAGCCAGAAGCGTAGGCAGGCCACGCGCAGCATCAGGGGCCAGGCATTGGCCTCGGCGCGGGTGAACGGCCTCAGCGCCGCGTAGGCGCCTAGCAGGGCCTGGGTCAGGTGCGGGTCGAGGCCGTCCTGTTCATCCAGGCACCAGTCATTCAGGGCAATGGCCAGGTCGTAGAGCATCGGACCGGAGCAGGCGTTGTAGAAGTCGATCACTCCAGACAGGTGATTGCCATCGAACAGCGCGTTGTCACGGAACAGATCGGCATGCAGGTTGGCGCGTGGCAGCTGCGGCAGATGAGCGCTCAGCTCTCGGGCATCTTCCAGGGCCAGGCGCAGTAACTGCAGCGCCTCGCCTTCCAGCTGCATGGCCTGCAGCGGGCCTTCTTCCAGCATCCACGCCAGGCCACGATCACTGGCCCGCTCCAGCGGCTCGCGTTGGGTCGTCGTGTGCAGGCGCGCCAGCCAGCGGCCGATCTCTGCGCAGTGCTGGGCGTTGGGCTGCACCACGTGCTTGCCGGGCAGGCGCGGCTGCAGCAGGGCCGGTTTTTCCGCCAGCTGGCGCAGGGTTTCCCCTTGCGCGGTGGCGATGGCGAAGGGCACCGGCAACTGCGCCTGGTGCAGGCGCTCAAGCAGTTGCAGGAAGAACGGCAGGTCGGCCAACGGGCCACGCTCGATCAGGGTCAGGACGAACTCGCCCTGCTCCAGGCTGATGAAGTAGTTGCTGTTTTCCACGCCCGCAGCGATGCCCTGGAAATCCAGCAGGCGTCCCAGTCCGTAGGGAGCGAGGAAGGCCTCCAGTTCGGCGCGCTCAAGCGGAGTGAACACCGACATGGCCGTTTACCAGCTGTAGATTTCCCAGGAAGGAATCAGCATGTCCGGCTTGTCCGAACGCATCCAGTGGTCGGCGCCGTCGGAGCGCACCAGGAAGTACGGCTTGCCGACCTTGGGCACCACCTTGATGGCATAGAGGAAACCATTCACCCGGTATTCCTGGATGGTCTTGTCGCCCTCCTGACGGATGGTCACGTCCGGCTCGGCGCTGGGCGCATCCTCGGCCAGCAGGGGCAGTGGGCTGAGGGCCAGCAGGCTGGCGAGCATCAGGCGGGGAAGTGTGCGCATGGTAACCTTGTCCCTTTCTCTGGTTGGTGGGTTCATTCTAGCGCCCGCCCCTGGCAAAAGGTTGATTCCGAGCATGTCAAATGCACCCCTGGTCCTGGTCGACGGTTCGTCCTACCTGTACCGCGCCTTCCACGCCCTGCCGCCGCTGAACACCTCCACCGGTCTGCCGACCGGTGCGGTGAAGGGTGTGCTGAACATGCTGAAAAGCCTGCGCAAGCAGTACCCGAAGAGCCCGTTCGCGGTGGTCTTCGATGCCAAGGGGCCGACCTTCCGCGATGCCATGTTCGAGCAGTACAAGGCCAACCGCCCGCCGATGCCGGACGAGCTGCGCCTGCAGATCGAGCCGCTGCATGCGGCAGTCAGGGCGCTGGGTTATCCGCTGCTGTGCGTGGAGGGTGTCGAGGCCGATGACGTGATCGGTACCCTCGCCCGCCAGGCTGCCGGCGAGCGCCGCGATGTGGTGATTTCCACCGGTGACAAGGACATGGCCCAGCTGGTCTGCCCGCACGTCACCTTGGTCAACACCATGACCGGCAGTGTCTACGACATCGAAGGGGTCAAGGCCAAATTCGGGGTCGGCCCGGAACTGATCATCGACTACCTGGCGCTGATGGGCGACAAGGTCGACAACATCCCCGGCGTGCCAGGCGTCGGCGAGAAGACCGCGCTGGGCCTGCTGGTTGGTTTGGGCGGCGGTCTCGACGTGCTCTATGCCAACCTCGACAAGGTCGCCGAGCTGCCGATTCGCGGCGCCAAGACCCTCGGCGCCAAGCTCGCCGAGCACAAGGAGATGGCCTACCTGTCCTACGAGCTGGCCACCATCAAGACCGATGTGGCGCTGAATATCGTGATCGACAGCCTGCACCCTGGCGAGCAGGACACGCCGGCCCTGGCCGAGCTGTACCGCACGCTGGAGTTCCGCAGCTGGCTGGATGCTCTGCCGCGCGAAAGCAGAACCGTTGCGGCGCCGAGTGCGCCACAGCCGGCCGGGGATCTGTTTGCCGCTGCGTCGGGCGAGGCCATGGTTGAGGCCGCGACTGAAATCGCCGCTGAGCCCGTGGCCGTGACGGAAAACCGCTACGAAACCGTGCTGGAGCAGGCGCAGTTCGATGCCTGGCTGAAGAAGCTGGAGCAGGCCGAGCTGATCGCCTTTGACACCGAAACCACCAGCCTCGACCCGCAGCAGGCCCAGGTGGTTGGCGTGTCCTTCGCTGTCACCGCTGGCGAGGCCGTCTATGTGCCGCTCGCGCACAGCTACATGGGCGTGCCGGCACAGCTGGATCGCGATGCGGTGCTGCGCGCGCTCAAGCCGATTCTCGAAGACCCGGCCAAGGCCAAGGTCGGCCAGCACGCCAAGTACGACATCAACGTACTGGCCAATGCCTCGACGCCGATCAGTGTCCAGGGCGTGGCCTTTGACACCATGCTCGAATCCTATGTGCTCGACTCGACGGCAACGCGCCACGATATGGACAGTCTGGCGCTGAAGTACCTCGATCACAGCACCATCCGTTTCGAAGACATCGCCGGCAAGGGTGCCAAGCAGCTGACCTTCGATCAGATCGCCCTGGAGCAGGCCGGTCCCTACGCGGCGGAAGACGCCGATGTGACCCTGCGTCTGCACCAGACGCTGTGGGCCAAGCTGAAGCAGACCCCGGTGCTGGCCAAGGTGCTGCAGGAGATTGAAATGCCGCTGGTGCCGGTACTGGCGCGCATCGAACGCCAGGGCGCGCTGGTCGATGCCAAGCTGCTCGGCCAGCACAGTGTCGAGCTGGGTGAGCGCCTGGTCGAACTGGAGCGCCAGGCCTTCGCCATCGCCGGCGAGGAGTTCAACCTGGGTTCGCCCAAACAGCTCGGCGCGATCCTCTACGAGAAGCTCGGCTTGCCGATCATCAGCAAGACTGCCACCGGCCAGGCCTCGACCGCCGAAGCGGTGCTGGCCGAACTGGCCGAGCAGGACTACGAGCTGCCCAAGGTGCTGATGCAGTACCGCTCCCTGAGCAAGCTGAAAAGCACCTACACCGACCGCCTGCCGGAGCAGATCAATCCGCGCACCGGACGCATTCACACCAGCTACCACCAGGCGGTCACCGCCACCGGGCGCCTGTCCTCGTCCGACCCGAACCTGCAGAACATCCCGATCCGCACCGCCGAAGGCCGGCGCATCCGTCAGGCCTTCGTCGCGCCCAGGGGCTACAAGCTGGTGGCGGCCGACTACTCGCAGATCGAGCTGCGCATCATGGCGCACCTGGCTCAGGACGAGGGGCTGCTGGACGCCTTCCGCCACGGCCGCGACGTGCACAAGGCAACCGCCGCCGAGGTGTTTGGCGTCGCCCAGGACGAGGTGACCAGTGATCAGCGCCGCAGCGCCAAGGCGATCAACTTCGGCCTGATCTACGGCATGAGCGCCTTTGGCCTGGCCAAGCAGATCGGCTGCGACCGCAAGCAGGCGCAGGCTTACATCGACGTGTATTTCCACCGTTATCCCGGCGTGCTGGCCTACATGGAGCGCACCCGCGAGCAGGCCGCGCAGCAGGGCTATGTCGAGACCCTTTTCGGCCGCCGCCTGTACCTGCCGGATATTCAGGCGAAGAACCCGGCGCTGCGCAAAGGCGCCGAGCGCACCGCGATCAACGCGCCGATGCAGGGGACTGCGGCCGACATCATGAAGCGGGCGATGGTTGCCGTGGACAGCTGGCTGGGCACCTGTGGGCTGGATGCCAAGGTGATCCTGCAGGTTCACGACGAACTGGTGCTGGAGGTGCGCGAGGATCAGGTCGAGGCGCTCAAGGCCGGCCTGCTGCCGCTGATGAGCGGCGCCGCGGCACTGGACGTACCGCTGCTGGTCGAGGCGGGGGTGGGCGATAACTGGGATGAGGCCCACTGATGCGCCAGGGTCTGGCCGGCTTCCGGTCGGTCAGACGTCTTCGGTAATAAGTGGTTACGCGGTTATCGCAAAGAGATTTTCTGCCAGCGGAACTATCTTTCTGAACACCGGGTCAGAGTACGTGAATGGTTGGTGAAACCTTCATTGCTCCTGAGTTTGTGCTCATTGTGTTGGCAGAATCTGGACCCACTCATCAGGTCCGGAGTTAGACCCCGAACTTCTCCCTCCCCATCCGAAGCTCGGGGTTTTTTTTGTCCGCAGAAAACCTGCCGGGCCCTCTAGGGCACGCGTTTTGCCACTTCAGGCCTCCTCGCTCTCCTCTTCCTCATCCAGCAGGCCCAGCCAGCTGGCCAGCACATGCTGGGCTTCCTCCACGCCAAGGCGCTTGGGAGCCGAGAACAGCTGCAGGCTGGCGACATCACCCCAGCCCTGATGCACCTCCTGGCGTACCTTGAGCAGAGCATTCTTGGCGGCGCCGTAGGCCAACTTGTCGGCCTTGGTCAGCAGAACGTGCACGGGCAGGCGACTGACCTGGGCCCAGTCGAGCATCAGGCGGTCGAAGTCGGTCAGCGGGTGCCGAATGTCCATCATCAGCACCAGGCCGACCAGGCTTTCGCGGCTGCCCAGGTAGGCTTCCAGGTGGCGTTGCCAGTGCTGTTTGAGCGGAATCGGCACCTTGGCGTAGCCGTAGCCCGGCAGGTCGACCAGGCGTCGTTCTTCATCGAGGGTAAAGAAGTTGAGCAGCTGGGTGCGCCCCGGGGTCTTCGAGGTGCGCGCCAGGCTGGCGTGGGTCAGGGTGTTCAGCGCACTGGATTTGCCGGCGTTGGAGCGACCGGCAAAAGCAACTTCATAGCCCTCGTCGGGCGGGCACTGATCGACCTTGGCGGCACTGATGAGAAAGCGGGCCTGTTGGCACAGGCCGAGAATCGGATTCTTCGGGGACATGGGGTTTCCACTGGTGCGACACGCAGTCGCAGGGGGCGGTTTCGTTTCCGTTTATGTCCCGCCAGTATATAATGCCGCAGATTTAGTGTGCGCTTTATCCCGCAGGGTTGAGTGTCCACGGGAGCGATGTAGATAGCCCGCTCGACTAGAATGGCGGAACGTTCCCTTCCTCTCTGATGAGGTTTCACCATGAAGAAATTGCTTATCGCTGCAAGCATGCTCGTGCTGTCCGCTGGTGTTCAGGCCGCGCAGGATCCTGAAGCGGTGTTCAACCGCGCCTGTGGCGTTTGCCACAACGGTCAACTGCCGATGGCACCGAAGAAGGGTGACGCCGCTGCCTGGGAACCGCGCCTGAAACAGGGCATGGATACTCTGGTGCAGCACGTGACCAACGGCTTCAATGCCATGCCGCCGCGTGGCATGTGCATGGATTGCACTGCCGAGGATTACAAGGCCACCATCGAGTGGATGAGCAAGTAATCCGCGCGAACCCAAGCTTCCGAGGGACTGGATCATGCCGATGAGCAAACTGCTTGTGAGTCTGCTGTTGACCTTGGGCACCTTCGGCGTGGTTCACGCCGAAGGTGATGCAAAGGCCGGTCTGGCCAAGACGGCGGTGTGTGCCGCCTGCCATGGCCCGGATGGTGAAACCGCTGCGCCGACCTTCCCCACGCTGGCCGGCCAGAGCGAGGCTTACCTGCTCAAGCAGCTGACCGACATGCGGAGCGGCAAGCGCAAAACGGTGGAAATGACCGGTTTGCTCGACAAGTTGAGCGACCAGGATTTGGCGGATATTGCCGCCTTCTATGCCAGTCAGAACGTGAGCGTCATCCGGTCGATGAGCAACTAAACTGACCCCCTATTACTCTTAGCCGTTAGTTGGATTAGCTGATGAACAAAGTACTCGTGACTCTGCTGTTGACCCTGGGTATCACCGGTCTGGCTCAGGCCGCCGGCGATGCCAAAGCTGGCCAGGCCAAAGCCGCCATGTGTGGTGCCTGCCACGGTGCGGACGGCAACAGCGCCGCGCCGAACTTCCCGAAACTGGCTGGCCAGGGTGAGCGTTACCTGCTCAAGCAGATGAACGACATCAAGAGCGGCAACCGCAACGTGCTGGAAATGACTGGTCTGCTGACCAACATGAGCGAGCAGGACATGGCCGATATCGCCGCCTACTTCGCCAGCCAGAACATGGGTGTGGGTGCTGCCGATCCGGCACTGGTCAAGGCCGGTGAGGCCCTGTACCGCGGTGGCAAGCTGGCCGAAGGCATGCCGGCCTGTACCGGTTGCCACTCGCCGAATGGCGCCGGCAACGACGCTGCCGGCTTCCCGCAGCTGGGTGGCCAGCATGCCCAGTATGTGGCCAAGCAGCTGACCGACTTCCGCGAAGGCAACCGTACCAACGACGGCGACAGCATGATGATGCGCTCGGTAGCCGCCAAACTGTCCAACAAGGACATCCAGGCGATCTCCAGCTACATCCAGGGTCTGCACTGATCCTTGCTACTGTTGTTGCGGAAAAGGGTGGCTTCGGCCACCCTTTTTCATTTGTGCCCCGGCTAGAATGCCGGAACCTGCGTCGCATCCGCCGGTCGAACCCCTGCCGCCGCGTCGCGGACCATCTGCCAAGGAGTCAAGCATGCGTAACCTGATGTTCTCTGCCCTGCTCGCTGCCACTGCCCTGCTCAGCCCTGCTGCTCAGGCCGAGGGTATTGAAGCCGGCAAGCAATATGTCGAGCTGTCCACCCCGGTCCCGGTGGCCAAGCCTGGCAAGATCGAAGTGGTGGAGCTGTTCTGGTACGGCTGCCCGCATTGCTATCAGTTCGAATCGACCCTCAATCCCTGGGCTGACAAGCTGCCGGAAGATGTGAATTTCGTCCGTGTACCGGCCATGTTCGGCCGTGTATGGGACATCCATGGGCAGATGTTCATTACCCTTGAGGCCATGAAGGTCGAGCACAAGGTGCACAGCGCCGTGTTCGATGCCATCCACAAGGAAGGCAAGAAACTGGCAACCCCGGAAGAGATGGCCGACTTTGTCGCCACTCAGGGTGTGGACAAGGCCGCATTCCTCAAGACCTACAACTCCTTCGGCGTGAAGGGCCAGGTCGAGAAAGCCAAGAAGCTGGCCATGGCTTACCAGATCACCGGTGTGCCGGTGCTGATCGTCAACGGCAAATACCGCTTCGACATCGGCTCCTCGGGCGGCCCGGAGAAGGCTCTGGAAGTGGCCGATCACCTGATTGCCAAGGAACGTGCGGCGCAGTAAGTCGCCATGCTGCGCCGTTGGTCGTCACCACGCCAGGCCGGAACCTGCCAGACGCAGGTCAATTCGGGCTGGCGTGGTGGCGAGCTGCCCGCGGATGGGCGCTTGCGCCTGCTTAGCTTCAATATTCAGGTCGGGATCAGCACACAGCGCTATCACCACTACCTGACCCGCAGCTGGCAGCACCTGCTGCCGCATGCCGGGCGTGCCGGCAACCTGCAGCGTATCGGCGAGTTGCTGCAGGGCTTCGACCTGGTGGCCCTGCAGGAAGCCGACGGTGGCAGTCTGCGCTCCGGCTACATCAATCAGGTCGAGCACCTGGCCCAGCTCGGTGACTTTCCCTACTGGTATCAGCAGCTCAACCGCAACCTCGGGCGCCTGGCCCAGCACAGCAATGGCGTGCTCAGCCGCCTCTGCCCAACCGTTCTGGAAGACCATCCATTGCCTGGCCCGCGCGGTCGCGGGGCGATCTTCGTGCGGTTCGGCGAAGGTCCCGAGGCACTGGTGGTGGTGGTCATGCACCTGGCCCTTGGCGCGCGCACGCGCACCCGGCAGCTGGCCTACATCCGCGAGCATTTGCAGGATTATCGGCATCTGGTGCTGATGGGCGACATGAACACCCATGCCGGTGACCTGCTGGAGCATTCGCCGCTGCGCGAACTCGGCCTGATCGCTCCGCAGGTCGAGGCGACCTTTCCCAGCTGGCAGCCGCAGCGCTGCCTGGATCACATCCTGCTGAGCTCCGGCCTGACTCTGGAACGGGTCGAAGTGCTCGATCAGGCGATCTCCGACCACCTGCCCGTGGCCGTGGACATACGTCTGCCGACTGGCCTGGTCGAGTGCTTGCCGACTATGCTCAAGGGCTGAGATAGCGCGGAGTGGCGGTATGAGCGACGAGCAACGCTGGAAAGCCAAGTACCTGGAAAGCCTGGAACAGCAGGAAAAGCTCGAGCGCCGTTGGGATGCCCGCCTCGACCTGCTGCGCCGCGGCCTGGTGCGCAGCTCCCTGGCGGCTGAAGGCGTGGACAAGGCGGTGGACCAGTGCATGGTCGAGCTGCGCGAGATCCTTCGTCGCGACGATATCGATGCAGGGCTTTCGGCGCTGATTCCGCGTTTGGAAAAAGCCGTGCTGGATTCCGAGCAGCGCCGCCAGGAGCGCGTTGAGCAGAACGCCAATGCCATCGAGGGGTTGACCCAGCAACTGCTGAAGCTCGAGTTGCCGGGCGAAGTGCGTAAACCCCTGAAAAAATTCAGCAAGCAGATCGAGGAACGTGCCGGCAACCCACGTGAGTTGCCGGCGCTGCTGGGTGAGCTGAGCCGCCTGCAGCAGCAGGCTCTGAGCGTACTGGGATCCTCCGAGAGTGAGCGCCCGGGTCTGTTGCAGCGCCTGTTTGGCGGGCGCGGTGAATCCGGCGAGGCGCCAGCTGCACCGAATGTACCGATACGGGCTGATGCAATGGCTGTGGCGGAGACTCGGACAGAGGATGCACTGCCCGAGCCGGCCGCGCCGTTGCCTGAGTCGATGGCAGCGCGGTCAACAGAAATGGCGCCGGTGATCGCAGCGGGTGATGAATATGCCCTGCCGGTGGCCGATGAGCCCGGCTACAGCCAGGTGGCCGAGCATATCGCCGCCAGTCTGCTCAGCCTACTCGGTGAGCTGGAGTTGCCACCGGCGCATACCGAGCAGGGCGATCAGCTGCGCGAGCGCCTGCAGAGCGGGCTCAACTGGTACGAGCTGGTGCCCGTACTGGATGACCTGGCCGTGCTGGTGCTGGCGGCCAGCAATAGCGGGCAGAAGGAGTTTGCCCATTACCTCAAGCAGCTCAATGAGCGCCTGGCCGCCTTCATCGGCAGCATCAGTGAAACCCACACCGGCTACCAGGAGTCGCTGGACAGCGCCAAGGCCTTTAGCGACGAGCTACGCCAGCAGGTCAGCGGTCTGCAGACCAGTGTGCAGGAAGCGACCGATCTGGAGAGCCTCAAGCGCACTGTGGACAGTCGCCTGGAGGGCCTGCTGAGTACGGTCAGCGCTTTCCAAGAGCAGCGCGACAGTCGCGAACAGGAAATGGTCGATCGCCTGCAGACGCTGGTGGCGCGGGTCAACGAGATGGAGCAGGAAGCGCAGAGCTTCCGCGACAGCATCGAGGAGCAGCGCCAGAAAGCTCTGGTCGACCCGCTGACCGGCCTGCCCAACCGCGCCGCCTGGAACGAGCGCTCGGCACTGGAGGTCGCGCGCTGGCAGCGTTATGGCGGCGAGCTGCAACTGGCGGTGCTGGATGTCGACCTGTTCAAGCGCATCAACGACAACTACGGTCACCTGGCCGGCGATCGGGTGCTGAAAATCATCGCGCAGGAGCTGGCCAAGCGCCTGCGCAAGACCGACTTCATTGCCCGTTTCGGGGGCGAGGAATTCGTCGTGCTGCTGCCGGCCACCCCCCTGGAGGGCGCGGAGCAGTTGCTGGAAACCCTGCGTGCGGCCATTGAGGCCTGTCCGTTCCACTTCAAGGGTGAGCGTCTGGTCATCACCCTCTCCGGCGGCCTGACCGGATTTACCAGTGGCGACAGCCTGGAGCAGGCCTTCGAACGCGCCGATCAGGCGCTGTACCAGGCCAAGGGCAGCGGCCGCAATCGCATCATTCGCGCCGCTGGCTAAGACTCAGGCGGCGACCGGCAGATAGGGTTTCCAGCTGTCCGGCACCTGCTCCAGGCGCGGGTAGCGCAGGGCATCCAGTTGCAGTCCGGAGAGCAGGAAGGGCGTGTGCCGCAGGTGCTGCGGTACGCTGCGCAGCTCCGGTAGCCACAGACTGATGTAGTCGGCCTGCGGGTCGTACTGGCGGGCCTGACGCAAGGCGTTGAACAGGCGCTGGCGACGTGGGTCGCTACCGACACCGGCCAGGTAGGCCCAGTTGCCCCAGTTGCTGGCCGGGTCGTAATCCAGCAGGTGTTCCTCGAACCAGGCGGCACCATGTCGCCAGTCCTGCTGCAGATCGTTGATCAGGTAGCTGGCGACGATCTGACGCCCGCGGTTGGACATGAAGCCGGTGGCCGCCAGCTCGCGCATGTTGGCATCCACCAGCGGCATCCCCGTACGCCCCTGGCACCATTGCTGGTAGCGCTGGTCGACCTGTTGCGGTGCCAGAACGGTGGCTTTCAGCCCGCCCGCCTGGAACAGGGCGCTGCCATGGCGCACCAGCGTCCAGCGGAAAAACTCACGCCAGTACAGCTCATCGGTCAGCGCCAGGGTCGACTCGTTGCGCCCATAGCGGCTCTCGTGGCGGCGCAGCTCGGCCATCACCCGACGTGGCGACAGACTGCCATTGGCCAGCCAGGGCGACAGCTTGCTGGAGTATTCGCTGCCGATCAGGCCGTTGCGCGTCTCCTGATAAGTACGCACATTCTGGCTGACCCACAGGTAGTCGCGCAGGCGTGCCTGCGCCGCACTTTCGCCACCGGCAAAGGGAAAGGCGCTGTTGGCAACCGGTACTGGCTCGCCGAGGCCGAGCTGGTTGAGTGTCGGCAAGGGCCCGAAAAGCTGGGCGCTGCCCTGGGGTGGCATCGGCAGGCGGGCAGGCAGCGGCCGGGGCTGGAACACCAGCACGCGTTCTTCCAGCAACTGGCGGAACTGGCTGAACATCGAGGGCAACTGGGCGACCAGGCAGGGCAGCTGCTCGCGGCTGAGCAGGTGGTTGCCGGGCAGCTCGCGCAGGCTGACCTGCCCCAGCTGCTGACGCACACGCTGGACCTGCTGGCGCTCTTCCGGGGCAATTTCCTCAAGGGTCAGCACCTCGTCGAGCTGCAGGCGCTGGACCAGTTCGGGGATCAGCTGCTCGGCCTGCCCCTGGAGCACCAGCAGGCGCGAGCCGAGCTGACGTAGACCATGGTCGAGGGTGGTCAGCGACTCGAGGAGAAAGCGCGTGCGGTGCACGCCGAGGCGGCGTGGGCCCAGGGCGCTGGCCTCGAACAGCTGCGGGTCGAGGACATACACGGCGAGCAGCTCGTCGGCCGCCTCGGCGGCCTGCAGCGCCGGGTGATCATCAAGGCGCAAATCCTGTTTGAACCACAGCAGCGAACGGAGCATGACCAGACCCTCGGCGGGGTAGCGATACCTTGAGCATAAACTGACCAGGCCGGGGCGAAAGGTCCGCGGGCACCCGGCGCTGGCCGTTGGTCGCATTTGCCGGTGGTTTAGGTCGGAAATCGGCGTTTCGTCACGTTTGCCCGAGGCCCTACACTGCAGTCATTGCGCTTCAGACGCTGCGCTCTTCAGGAACCGCACCATGGATATTCTCGGCATCGCCGTACTGATCTTTCTGGTCACCGACCCCTTCGGCAACATCGCCATCTTCCTCGCCGCACTCAAAGGGGTGGCGCCCGAGCGCCGCCTGCGCGTGGCGCTGCGCGAACTGCTGTTCGCCCTCGGCTTGCTCCTGCTGTTTCTCACCTTCGGCGAATGGCTGCTCAAGGGCCTGGGTTTGTCGCGCGAGTCGATCGCCATCGCCGGCGGCATCATCCTCTTCATCATTGCCCTGCGCCTGATCTTTCCCTCGCCCCAGGGGCTGCTCGGCGAGGTGCCAGACGGTGAGCCGCTGCTGGTGCCGCTGGCCACTCCGGCGGTGGCCGGCCCTTCGGCGCTGGCGCTGCTGATGACCCTGCGCAATACCCACGACGGCCCGCTGTGGGAGCTGTATGCGGCGGTCCTGCTGGCCTGGGCCGGCACGGCGCTGATCCTCTCGCAGGCCACCCGTCTGCACAAATGGCTGGGCGCGCGCGGGCTGAATGCGGTGGAGCGCCTGACCGGGATGCTGCTGATCATGCTCAGTGTCGATATGCTGCTGGATAACCTACAGAGCATCCTGCATATCACCCCATGAGCCGTTTCCTGCTGTCCCTGAGTCTGTGCCTGCTGCTGGCCGGTTGTGCCGGCGGCCTGAAGATCAATCGCGAGCACCCTTCCGCCAATCACAGCAGCCGCGTGCAGTATGTGGTGGTGCACTACACCTCAACGGGTGTCGAGCGCTCGCTGCAGCTGCTCACCCAGGGCAGCGTCAGCAGCCATTACCTGATCGATGCGGCACCGGCCACCGTCTACCAACTGGTGGACGAAGACCGCCGCGCCTGGCATGCCGGTGACAGTCAGTGGCGCGGGCGCACCTGGCTGAACGCCAGCAGCATCGGCATCGAACTGGTCAACGAGGGTTATCGCGACGGGGCTGATGGGCGCCAGTGGCAGCCCTACAGCGAGGCGCAGATCAGTGCGCTGATTGCTCTGCTCAAGGACATCGTGCTGCGCCATCATCTGCCTATCGACAGCATCATCGGCCACAGCGACATTGCCCCGCAGCGCAAGGTCGATCCCGGTCCGCTGTTTCCGTGGAAGCGTCTGGCCGATGCTGGTCTGATCCGCTGGCCGGACGCCCACCAGGTGGCCGCCCTGCAACCCGGGTTCGCTCAGCGCCTGCCCGATGCCCTGTGGTTCCAGCAGCAGCTGGCTGAAGTGGGCTACAGCATTGCCTTTAGCGGCGAGTTCGACGAGCAGACGCGCAACGTGCTGGCGGCCTTCCAGATGAAGTACCGGCCAGTGCGCTACGATGGCCAGGTCGACAGTGAAACAGCCGCGTTGCTGGCCAGCCTGACGCAGCAATGACATGAATCACGCAAGGAGCTTGGCATGAACGATCAGTGGACTCGATTCTGGCGCTGGTGCTATCGACCCTGGCCACTGGGCTTGCTGGTGGCTGTGCTGAGTGGCCTGCTGCTGCTGAGCGGAGCCTGGCACCTGGGTTCCTGGCAGGCTCGGCAGGCCGAGCAGCAGCGTCTTGGCGCGTTGCATGCGGAGGTGGTCCGGCGCACCTCTGGCCTGTTCAGTGGGCTGGCTGGCCACCTGCAGGCGTTGGGTCAGCAGCGGATCGAGCACTGCGACGAAAACGCCCGGCAACAGCTGCGTACACTGCGGCGCGGCATGTTGTATGTCCAGGCGGTAGCGGTACGTATGGCCGATGGGCAATGGTGCCAGAGCCTGCCGCTGCCGGACGAGCAGAGTTTGCAGGCCTATAAGGCCTGGCAGTTTGATTCGGTGCGCCTGTGGTGGAACCCGCAGCAATTGAACGCATCCAGTGAGCCCTCGCTGATGCTGCAGTCGGAGCGTGTACAGGTGGCCAGCAGCCTGCGCTATTTCCAGGATGTGATTGCCTTGCCAGAGGGTTATCAGGCGTTGCTGACCGATGCCCAGGGGCAGCGCATGCTCGATTACAGTGGACTTCGCTCGGCCACCACGGCTGCCGAGCAGGCAGCGGCGCACTCGCCGCAGCCGCTGTCCGTCGCCGGGCAGCATGTTTATCTGCGCGGGCCTGGTGACAAGAACGGTATGCGCCTGTTGCTGGTGGCCGATGACAGCCGTTTGCAGGAGGCTACCCGTTACTACCAGCGCCTGTTCAGTGTGGGTGCGCTGCTGTTCTCCGTCCTGACGGGCTGGCTGGCGGCATTGCTGATCCGCCATGAGCAGTCCCTTGAGAAGGCGCTGAGTCTGGCCTTGCGCCGCGGTGAGCTGGAAGTCGATTACCAGCCGCTGGTGGATTTGCAGACGCGTCGCTGCGTGGGCGCCGAAGCGCTGGTGCGCTGGCGGCGTGCCGATGGTCAGCGTGTGCGTCCCGACCTGTTCATCCCCCAGGCCGAGGACAGCGGGCAGATCTGCGCCATTACCCAGCGGGTAATCGAGCTGGTCGTCGCCGAGGTGGGTGAGTTGTTGCGGACGCACCCGCAGCTGTACGTCTCGGTCAATCTGGCCGCCGCTGATATCGCCGGAGCGGCCTTTGTCGAGCCGGCCCGCCGTCTGCTGCGCGAGGCCGGCGTGGCCCCGGCACAGCTGGTCTGGGAAGTCACCGAGCGCGGCCTGGTGGATGTCGAACTGGCCACCCGCCTGCTGGGGCAGTTGCGTGCCGATGGCCACCGCATCGCCATCGACGATTTCGGCACCGGCTACTCCAGCCTTTCCTACCTGCAACAACTGCCGGTGGATGTGCTGAAGATCGACAAGAGTTTTGTCGATGCGCTGGGCACTGAGGCCGCCAGCAGCCCGGTGGCGCCGCACGTGATCGAGATGGCCCGCGATCTCGGCCTCAAGGTGATTGCCGAAGGGGTCGAGCATGAACGCCAGGCCGTGCTACTGGCTGAGCTGGGGGCGCAGATCGGTCAGGGCTGGCTGTTTGCCAAGCCGCTGGATGCCCAGTCGTTCCGGGCATTTGTCGAGCAGCACTGATTCAGTTGCTCGGCAGGCAGCCCACCAGGCGCGAGTCGGCCAGCGCCGCAGTACGGTGCACGGTGGCCGCCCGGTACTCCGGGTCGGCCAACATGCCGAGAAAGGCGCTCTTGGACGGATAGCGCACCAGCAACAGCTCATCCCACTGCTCTTCCTCAGGCGCAATCAGCATCGCCCTGGCTGGCGCCATCAGCTCGACCCGGCCACCCACGCCCTGCACTTTATTCAGCGCGGTGCGGCTGTAACGTTTGTAGGCCTCTCGGCCGGTGCAGGGACTATGACCACAATCGTCCGGATAGGCTGCCGCGTCGCGATAGCGCAGCAGGTTGAGCATGAGGATGGGGCCTTCATCGGGCATGTCCCGGGTAAAGTTGGCCAGTTGTTCGCGGCTGGGGTTCAAGCTGGACATGGCAAACTCCTAGCAGGATGGGGAATACATCCTGTGCTGTACCCGCTGCTCAGACAAGCCGTATTCAGGGCGTTGATGGGCTGTCCTCGCCAGACCAGACTGCTCGGCAAATCCTGCCGTTTCTGAATCAGATTGCCACCCAGCGGTTGCTTGCCCTCCACAGGGGCACGCCAGTGCGCAGGTAATGGCCATGGCGCTTGAGAATGCGTCGAGTCTCGCTATGATCGCCGCTCGGATTGAGGGAGATGGGTAATGCTCAACGGCTTGTGGCTGGGCTTTTTCGTGGTGGCGGCAATTGCCGGGGTGACCCGCTGGATCGGTGGCGACCCTGGCGTCTGGGCGGCCATGGTGGAAAGCCTGTTCGCCATGGCCAAGCTGTCGGTCGAGGTGATGATCCTGCTGTTCGGCACCCTCACCCTGTGGCTCGGCCTGTTGCGCATCGCCGAGAGGGCCGGTCTGGTCGATGCCCTGGGACGAGCCCTGGCACCGCTGTTTGCCCGCCTGATGCCGGAGGTGCCGCGCGGCCATCCGGCCCTAGGCCTGATCACCCTCAACTTCGCCGCCAATGGCCTGGGCCTGGATAACGCCGCCACCCCCATCGGCCTCAAGGCCATGAAGGCGCTGCAGGAACTCAATCCGCTACCGCACACGGCGAGCAATGCGCAGATCCTGTTTCTGGTGCTCAACGCCTCCTCGCTGACTTTGCTGCCGGTGTCGATCTTCATGTACCGCGCCCAACAGGGGGCGGCCGACCCGACCCTGGTGTTCCTGCCCATCCTGCTTGCCACCAGCGCCTCGACCCTGGTTGGCCTGCTCAGCGTGGCTCTGGTGCAGCGCCTGAAACTGTGGGACCCGGTGGTGCTGGCCTACCTGATTCCCGGAGCCTTGCTGTTGGGCGGCTTTATGGCACTACTGGCCGGGCTCAGTGCTACGGCGCTGGCGTCCCTGTCCTCGCTGCTCGGCAACCTCACGCTGTTCAGCCTGATCCTGCTGTTTCTGCTGCTGGGGTCGCTGAAGAAGGTGCCGGTCTACGAAACCTTCGTCGATGGCGCCAGGGAAGGTTTCGAGGTGGCCAAAAACCTGCTGCCCTACCTGGTGGCGATGCTCTGCGCTGTCGGTGTGCTGCGCAGCTCCGGCGCGCTGGAGGTACTGCTCGACGGCATCCGCTGGTGTGTCGAGGGCCTGGGCTGGGACACCCGCTTTGTCGAGGCGCTGCCCACCGCGCTGGTCAAGCCGTTCTCCGGCAGTGCGGCGCGCGCCATGCTGATCGAAACCATGCAGACCCATGGCGTCGACAGCTTCCCGGCATTGGTGGCCGCCACCGTGCAGGGCAGTACCGAGACCACCTTCTACGTGCTTGCCGTGTACTTCGGCGCGGTGGGTATCCAGCGCGCCCGCCATGCGGTCGGCTGTGCCCTGGCGGCGGAGCTGGCCGGCGTACTGGCGGCCATCGGCGTGTGCTACTGGTTCTTTGGCTGATCGAGGGCAAGTCATATCTGGCCATTGACAGAAGAATTTCCGGCAGCGTCTCAACTTCCGGGCAACACTGACGTTAACCCCATACGTTTGATCGAATTGCTGGAGTTCGCGATGTCCCTTCGTAACCTCACCGTGCGTGCGCGCAACCTGATCGGCTTCGGTCTGCTCGGTCTGATCCTGCTGGTGGTCGGCCTGGCCGCCCTGAAGCAGATCAACAGCCTGCGCGAAAATGCCCTGGAGATCCGCGATGTGTGGATGCAGGGCCTCGACTTCATGGGTCAGATCAAGGCCGACCGGCTGAACATCCGCCTGCAGGAAAGCCTGGCGATGACCATGCCGGACCAGATCGACACCTTCAGCGAGGAGATTCGCACCCTCAAGGCGGATCTCGACAAGTATGACAGCAACTACGAGACCACCATCACCACCGATGCGGACCGTCGCCTGTTCGATACCTACCGCCAGCGCAGCCAGACCTACGAGCGTGCCCTGCAGGACGTGCTGGCCAGCCTGCGCAGCGGCAACCCGGACCTGGGCAGCATCGGTGCCAGCCAGACCAGCTACCGCGAGATGATCATCGCCCTCGACGAGCTGGTCGAACTCAACCGCCAGGGTGCGCTGACGGCGGGTCAGCATGCCGAGGCGAGTGCCGATCAGGCAGAAGTGGTCTTCACCGTGCTGCTGGTGGTGGGCCTGCTGCTGACCCTGTTCACGGCCTGGCTGCTCAGCCGCAGCATCACCCAGCCATTGGAAGAATTGAAGGCTGTGGCCGCGCGCATTGCCGGGGGCGACCTGAGCCAGGCCGTGCGCTGTGAAGGCAGTGACGAAATCACCGATGTGCAGCGCTCCCTGGAGCAGATGCAGGGCAGCCTGCGCGATACCCTGCACGCCATCCAGGGCTCGGCCACCCAGCTGGCATCGGCCGCCGAGGAAATGCACGCGATCACCGAGCAGACCTCGCGCGGCATCCACCAGCAGAACGAGGAAATCCAGATGGCGGCCACCGCCGTCACCGAGATGTCGGCCGCCGTGGACGAGGTGGCGCGCAACGCCAACCACACCTCCGACTCCTCGCGGGATGCCGAGCAGACGGCTCAGGCCGGGCGCAAGCAGGTCGGCGTTACCCGCGACACCATCGTGCAGCTGACCAACAAGCTGGACGGCACCTCGGCCACCATCAGCCGCCTGGCTCAGGAAGCCATCGCCATCGGCCAGGTGCTGGAAGTGATCCGTACCATCGCCGAGCAGACCAACCTTCTGGCGCTTAACGCCGCGATCGAGGCCGCCCGCGCCGGCGACCAGGGTCGTGGCTTTGCCGTGGTGGCGGACGAGGTGCGCGCCCTGGCCCAGCGCACGCAGAGTTCGACCCAGGAGATCGAGCGCATGATCAGCGCCATCCAGAGCGCCAGCCAGGAGTCGGTGGGCGCCATGCAGCAGAGCAGCGAATTTGCCAACCGCAGCCAGGAGCTGGCCAGCGAGGCGGACACTGCTCTGGCGCAGATCGCCGAGCGCATCAGCCAGATCAACGAGATGAACCTGGTGATTGCCAGCGCCGCCGAGGAGCAGGCCCAGGTGGCCCGCGAGGTCGACCGCAATCTGGTGGCCATCCGCGATATCTCCGAACAGAGCGCCGACGGCGCCAGCCAGACCTCCACCGCCAGCGACGAACTGGCGCGTCTGGCCGGGCAGCTGAGCCAGATGGTGTCGCGCTTCCGCCTGTAGCCGGCGGTTTGTTGTAGGCGACATCTGCCGCGTGAGAGAACGCCGCGTTTCCCCTTCGGGATCGCGGCGTTTTTATTGGCCGAGGGTTGGCAGGGCTTCTTTTCGAAGTGGCTGGATCGGCCGGTTTCGCCCTGCTGGGCGAGTTTCTTTTGGCATTGCCCCAAAAGAAACCAAAAGGTCTAGCCCCGTCATCCGACCCTGCGCTGCGCTCCGGGTGCCTTCGTTCCGTCATTGCTCCGAGGGGCCTCGGCGAAGGGCCATCCCTGGCCCATCGCCGCTTGCGCCGCTCCCTGCGGCTTACCCCTCTACACAACGACTGCACTCAGTCGGACGAAAGGGGCGCCTGAGTGCTGCCTGACAGTCCGAATCAGACAGCTCAAAGCCTTGCCTTCGCTGGGAGGGTGCACGCGCGCCAAACGCCCCTTGCCAGAAGGGCGAGCGGAATCGTTGTGTAGAGGGGTGAGCGGCCCGGATGGCCGCGAGAGGCGTAAAGGTCTAGGGATGGGCCTTGTACGCCGACCCTCGGAGCAATGATGGAGCGAGCGAACCCCGGCGCAGCCGGGGCCGTATGGAGGGGCAAGCGGTTTTGCCTTCTTTTGCCGCGACTGGCAAAAGAAGGTCGCCCGGGAGGGCGAAACCGGAGATTTCAGGCCGCGCCAATAGCTGGCTTGAGCATGAAGCTATCAACTGCACTTGCCCAAATGGGCAAGTGCAGTTGATGCCCCGTAAGGGCATGGCATTACCGCTGTGGTGATTTACCTGCCTATTCGGTAACCCTGAATCTCAGCGTGCCAAGCAACTGTCCCGATTCGGTCAGCACCTTGACCTGCCAGCGGCCGACGGCGTCCGTCGGGAAGCGCTGTTTGCGGGTCCAGGCGCGGTAGCCGGCCTCGCGGCCGCCGTTGATGTTGAGGGCGATGCGGTCGACCTCGCGGCCTTCGTGCAGCCAGACGTGGAAGATGCGCTCCTTCAGCCCGCGTGGCGCATTGATCGCGGTGAAGGCGTACAGGCCGGTGCGTCTGAGTTCGACCTGACTGATCTGCTTGAGCTTGCCGGCGGCCTGGCGGCCCTGACGGTCGCTGCTGACCGCCACCTCGGTCAGCCACAGGCTGGCCGGCGGCACTACGGCACGGCCATACCAGCCACCCACGCCCAGGGCCAGGGTCAGGGCCAGCAGGCCGACGCGCTGCCTCCAGCGCTGCTCGCGCAGGACCACCACCAGGCTGGCGAACGACAGCAGCATGGCCACGCCGAGGGCCAGCGGGTAGCTCTGCGCGGTGGACAGGTGGAACAGGATCGGCAGCGCCGTGAGCAGCAGGGCGAACAGGGTCAGGCTGTGGAAAATCAGGTACAGCCAGCGTCGGGGGGCCAGTTGCTGGTTGTACAGCGGATCGATGATGGTGATCAGCGCACAGGCGCCGAGCAGGCCGGTGAACAGCGCCTGGCTGCTGTTCCAGCTGGTGGTGATGAAGGCAAAGGGCAGGACGAAGAACAGGCTTTCCTGGTGGATCATCTGCGTCAGGTAACGCAGCAGGCCGGCCGGCAGGTGCCAGTTGAACCAGCGCTGCAGCTGGCTGCGCAGCAGGTTTTCCAGCATCAACCAGAGCCAGCTGACCAGCATCAGCACGGCCACCACCTTGGCCACGCGGATCTGCCGGTCGACCAGGAAGAAACTGAGCACGCCGGAGCAGAAGCCGAACAGCGCCATGGCCCGTGGATGGCGCTGGATCAGTTCGAGCAGGGCAAACAGCCGTTGTTTCAGAGCGGTCACGACGCAGGGGCCTGGGCAAAAGCGTGCAGGATACTGGCCCCTCCGTGTCCTGAGAACCGCTTTCCCTAAGGTGTTGCGTCAGGCCTACCGGCGGTGCCAGAACTGCTCGGCGAGCAGACGCAGCGACTGGGCCAGACCGGCCACCTGATGGGCGGCGATCTGGCTCTGTTCGGCGGCTACCACGTTGCTGTCGGCGGCCTGGCGAATGCGCGTGATGTTGCGGTTGATCTCTTCGCTGACGGCGCTCTGCTGCTCCACCGCGGCGGCGATCTGCACGCTCATGTCGGTGATCTGGTTGACCCGCGAGCCGATGCCGAGCAGCGCCTGGGCCGCCTCACTGGCCTGCTGCACGCTGTGCCCGGCCTGCTCGCGGCTGCGCTGCATGACCGCCACGGCGGCATGGGCGCCGTCCTGCAGAGAGCTGATCATGCGCTGGATCTCGGCGGTGGACTGCTGGGTGCGGGAGGCCAGGCCGCGTACCTCGTCGGCGACCACGGCAAAGCCGCGCCCCTGTTCGCCGGCGCGCGCCGCTTCGATGGCGGCATTCAGGGCGAGCAGGTTGGTCTGCTCGGCAATGCCGCGGATCACTTCCAGTACGCTGGAAATCTCGCTGCTGTGCTGTTCCAGCTGATGGATGACGCCGGCGGCCTGCTGCACCTCGTCGGCCAGGCGGCTGATGGTGGCGCTGGTCTGGTTGACCAGTTGCTGGCCCTGCACGGTTTCCTGATCGGCACATCCGGCAGCCACGGCGCTGAGCTGGGCGCTGTTGGCGACTTCCTGCACGCTGGCGGCCATCTGGTTGACGGCGGTGGCGACCTGGTCTGTTTCGCCCTGCTGGCGCTGGTTACTGGCCTGACTGACGGCCAGTTGCTCGGCCAGCTCCTCGGTATGCCCGGCCAGTTGCTCGGCGGCATCACCGATGCGGCCGATCACCGCGCCGGCTTCGGCTTCGTTCATGCGCAGGGCAAAGTCGATCTGCCCCAGTTCGTCGCGGCGACCGCAGTACAGGGTCTGGCTCAGCGGGTTGTCGCCGATCGAGCGTGCCCTGGCCGCGAGACGGCGCAGCGGCGTCAGCTGCCAGGCCAGCAGCGCGGCGCTCAGGCCCATCCCGGCGAGGGCCAGGCCGCCGCCGGCCATGGCGCTGACGCCGCCGAGGGCCACGCCCGCGCCGAGCAGCAACGGCCAGGCCAGGCTGCCGGTCAGCAGCAGGCGCGCGTTGTAACTCAGGCGAGCCGGTTGCAGGCAGTCCTGTGCCTGCCCGGCGCGCAGCCGGGCGTAGAGCTGTTCGGCGGCGGCCGTCTGTTCCGGCGTCGCGGCGGTGCGCACCGACTGGTATTCGACCACCTCGCCGTTGCGCCGTACCGGCGTGGCATAGGCGCTGACCCAGTAATGGTCGCCATTCTTGCTGCGGTTCTTCACCAGGCCCATCCAGCTCTTGCCGGCTTTCAGGGTTTGCCACAGGTGGGCAAAGGCGGCCGGCGGCATGTCCGGGTGACGCACGATGTTGTGGTTGACCCCCAGCAGTTCCTCCTCGGTGAAGCCGCTGATGGCGATGAAATCGGCATTCACATAGCTCACCGCACCCTTGAGATTGGTGGTGGAGAGAATGTTGGCGGTGGGGCTGACGGGGATGGCGCGACCGCTGACGGGCAGGTTTATTTTCATTGTTCCAGCTCTTCGTTCAGATGCAGTAGTCAGCCGGCGTCGCGACGCGGCTCTGGTGCAGGTAGGCGGGTTGCTGCCGCAGCAGCGGGTCGAGCTGCCAGGCCGGTTGCGGCTGGCTGAGCAGGTAACCCTGGGCGTAGTCACAGCCTTCGGCGCGGAGGAAGTCCAGGTGGCTGCTCTGCTCCACGCCCTCGGCCACCACGGCCATGTTCAGGCCCTGGCCGAGCTTGATGATGGCGCGGCTGATGGTGGCCAGGTCTTCGTCATGGCTGGTACCGCCGATGAAGCTCCTGTCCACCTTGAGGATGTGCAGGGGGAAGCGCTTGAGGTAGCCGAGCGAGGAGTAGCCGGTGCCGAAGTCATCCAGCGCCAGGCGCACGCCGAGGCTGGCTAGCTCGCGCAGGCAGGCCAGGGTCTGTGCGCTGTCTTCCATCAACTGGCTCTCGGTGATTTCCAGGATCAGGCAGCTGGCCGGCAGCCCGGTTTCGCTGAGGATGCGGGCCACGCGGCGGGCGAAGTCACTGACCTTGAGCTGCTGGCTGGACAGGTTGACCGCGCAGTACAGCCCCGGCTGCACGCGCTGCCAGCACATGCATTGCCAGGCGGCATGGAACAGCGCCCACTCGCCGACCGCGAGGATGTCGCCGGACTCTTCCAGGATCGGGATGAATTCCTCCGGTGATACCCAGCGATCTTCATGCTGCCAGCGCAGCAGGGCCTCGACCCCAACCACGCGGTTGTGGCCTCGTTCCAGGCGGCAGATGGGCTGGAAATGCAGGTTGAACTCGCCGCGCTCCAGCGCCTGGGCCAGGGCGCTTTCCAGCTGCAGGCGCCGCGCCGCGCGCTCCTGCAGCTCGGCGCTGTAGCGGGCGAAGCGCGCCTTGCCGGCATCCTTGGCGCGGTACATGGCGAGGTCCGCGGCGCGCAGCACGTCGTCGCCGATATCCGCTTCGCCGAGGCCGGCAATGCCGATGCTGGCGCTCACGCTGAGCTGACGTTCGTCCAGCTGCAGCGGCAGGTGCAGTTCGTCGAGCATGCGCTGGGCCACGCGTTCGGCGTCCTCCAGCTGGGCCAGGTCATCCAGCAGGACGACGAACTCGTCGCCGCCGAAGCGCGCCAGATGGTCGCCGGGGCGCAGGCATCGCTTGAGCCGCTGGGCCACTTCCACCAGCACCAGGTCGCCGCTGCTGTGGCCGAGGCTGTCGTTGATCAGCTTGAAGCGGTCGAGGTCGATGAACAGCAGCGCCGCGTGCCGGGCGCCTGGCCGCTGGCGGCGCTCCTGGGCCTGACCGAGCAGCTCCTGCAGACGGGTACGGTTGGCCAGGCCGGTCAGTGGGTCATGCCGGGCGGCATGCTGCAGGTTCTGTTCGGCGGCCTTGTGCTGGCTGATGTCGCTCTGCGAGCCGGCCAGGCGCTGGCCACCGCGCTCGTCGCTGCTGAGCACGCCCCGCAGCAGGACCCACAGGTAATGGCCTTCGCGGTGGCGGATGCGGTACTGGTGCTGCAGCGAGGGGCTGCTGCCGCCCAGGTGCTGCTGCACGGCCAGGCGCAGGCCCGGCAGGTCCTCGGGGTGGACGCGGGCGAACCAGCCGGCGCTGCCCTCGCCCAGTTCGTCGCGGGCCAGGCCGAGCATGCTGGCCCAGCGTTCGGACAGGTACAGCTGGTCGCGGTCGATGTGCCAGTCCCAGATGCCGTCGTTGGCGCCGCGCAGGGCCCGGGCATAGCGAGCATCGCTGCTTTCCAGGGCCTGGCGCTGGGTGGCGCTGTAGGCGTCCACGGCCAGGCTCATGTCGAAGAACACTGCCTTGAGCAGGCTGGCAAACAGTTCATGCTGGGGGTGACCGTCGAACAGGCTGGTGAGCATCTGGTCGAGGTACAGACGGTAGGCGCCCAGGTACCACTTCAGTTCCAGGCCGACACGTTCGTGTACCCAGCCCACGCGCAGCCGCTCGCGAACGTAGTCGGCATCGTGCGGGCCACGCCACAGGCGCTGGTAATAGGCCTTCTGGCTGGCCTTTAGGCGTTGCAGTACGCCGGGATGCTGGAGCAGACCGGCCGGCGTGGGGAAGCTGCCGAGATGGTTGTACAGCTGGTCGACGAAATCCTCATGGGCCTGGCCAAGCCGGTCGACGGCCTGCTGCAGGCGTGCACCGTCGGCCGTGCTCCATTGCAGGAACTCCAGACGTGTGAGCACCTCCTGGCGATCCAGACCGATGCTGCGCAACAGCGCTTGAATGTCTTCGGGGCTGCCCATCCTGTTCCTCGTACTTTTCTGCGGGCAATAAAAAAGCGCTAGCGACAGTCCGTGATGATCCAACGGTTGTCGCTAGCGCTCTGTCTTACAGGCCCGTGCGTCCTGCCCGGCAAAGCCGGCTTCCGCCGCCGTCAGAGCGGGGCGGAACCTTGTACGGGCGTTTTACCTGAAGCTGCCGTGTCCGACAAGTTATGCAGCAGCTCTTCGAGGCGTTTGCGCAGCTCGGCCAGGTCGCGGGACTTGAAGGCGTGGCGGGTCTTTTCCAGGGTCGCCACGGTGTCGTGCAGGGCCTGTTGCAGATGGTTCAGGCGCTGCGTGTCGGCTGGCTCGATGGCTCGGCAATGCGCTGCCAGCAGGCAGGCGTCGGGACTGCTGAGAATCTGGCAGTCGATGCCGGCGTCATCGAGCAGGCCGTGCGCGCGACAGGCCTGCGGAGCATCCAGGCAAAGCAGTTGCAGGGGAGGGATGAGACTGGTCATGACGGCTGAGTGGGGGAATGACCAAAGGCTTAATTCTGGTAAGGGTATTACGACTCATGGCAAACCCCAAGCGCGACCCCAGGGCAGGATGTCGCACCCCTGGCGGTAATCGCCACATCCGCTGGCCGTTCTTGCCAGTGCGGCCACGGCGCGACTGGCCTAGGCTCTGCTACATGTCTTCATGTCCCTGGATATTCAGCTGATGAATTACGACGAAAGCCAGCAGATCTGGTTGGGTCTGGTGCTGGCCAGCCTGATGTTTGGTGTGGCGCTGGAGCTGCGCCTGAGCCATTTCTCTTATGTCCTGCGGCGGCCGCTGCCGGTGTTCACCGGCCTGTTGGCGCAGTGTCTGCTGCTGCCCTGGGCGACACTGCTGGCCACGCTGCTGCTCGATCTCAAGCCCGGTATCGAGCTGGGCCTGCTGCTGGTGGCCTGCTGCCCCGGCGGTAACCTGTCCAATGTCATCACTCACCTGGCGCGGGGCAACACGGCCCTGTCGGTGAGTGTCACCAGCGTTTCCAGTCTGCTGGCGATCATCACCCTGCCCTTCAACTTCGCTCTGACCTCCAGCCTTAACCCGGAGACGGCGGCCTTTCTCAGCGGTCAGATGAGCACCCTGCAGGTCGATGCCAGTGGCATCGTGCAGGGGCTGTTGCTGATGCTGGTGGCGCCGCTGCTGGTGGGCATGTTGCTGGGCAACCTGGCGCCGCGCTTTACCGCGCGCATCCTGCCGGGGTTCAAGCGTTTCACCATGATCGCCTTCATCGGCTTCCTGCTGGTGGCGGTGATCGGCAACCGTCACCTGCTGCTCGACAGCCTCGGCCCGCTGCTGCTGATCGTGGTGCTGCACAACGCCAGCGCTCTGCTGATGGGCTGGGGCACGGCGCGGGCCTTCGGGCTGGTGGATTTCGACCGCCGCGCGCTGACCATCGAGGTCGGCATGCAGAACTCCGGACTGGCGCTGGGGCTGATCTTCACCCAGTTCGGCGCCCAGCCGGACATGGCACTGATCGCCGCCCTGTGGGGCACCTGGCATATCGTCTCCGGTCTGCTGCTGGTCGCCCTGTGGCGCCGTAATCCGCCCCACCTGAGTACCGCCAAGGAGGAACAGCCATGCGCGTCCTGATTACCGGCGCCGCCGGTTTCATCGGCCAGCAGGTCCTCAATGACCTGGCCGTGCAGCAACCCAACTGGCAGCTGTTTGCCGCCGACATTCGCGAGATTGCGGCGCGTGACAACATTCACCCGCTGCATCTGGACATCAGCAACCGCAACGAAGTGCACAAGGTGGTCGCCCAGTGCCGGCCGGACGCCATCGTCCACCTGGCCTCGGTCGTCAGCCCGCCACCGGGCATGAGCGAGGAAACCCTGCACGCCATTGATGTGGGCGGTACCCTGGCGATTGTCGAGGCGGCCGTGGCCAACGGCGTTGGACAGTTGATTGTCACCAGTTCCGGCGCGGCCTACGGCTACTACCCGGAGAACGCCGAGTGGATCGACGAGCACGACCCGCTGCGTGGTCACGCCCGCTTTGCCTATGCCAAGCACAAGCGCGAGGTCGAGGAGCTGCTGGTACGCGTGCGGGTCAATCACCCCGAGCTGCGCCAGCTGATCCTGCGCCCGGGCACCATCCTCGGCAGAAGGGTCAACAACCAGATCACCGACATGTTCAAGAAACGCGCGGTGCTGGGCATTCAGGGCAGTGACAGCCGCTTCGTATTTATCTGGGACCAGGACGTGGTGAGCATCATCCGCAAGGGCCTGGAGAAGGGCGCCAGCGGCATCTACAACCTGGCCGGCGACGGCGCCCTGAGCCTGCGCGAGATCGCCGAGATCCTGCGCAAGCCCTACCGGCCGCTGCCTGCCGGGCTGGTGCAGGGTGTGCTGCGCGTGCTCAAGCCACTGCGCCTGTCGCAGTACGGCCCGGAACAGGTCGACTTCCTGCGCTACCGCCCGGTGCTGGCCAACCGCCGGCTCAAGGAAGAATTCGGTTACACCCCGCGCTACACCAGCCGCGAAGCCTTCATCGCCTTTCTCGATGCCCAGGGAGTTCCGCATGCGTAATGCCGTTGTTGCCCTCGCCCTCACTGCCGCGGCCCTGCCTGCGCAGGCCCTGCAGGTAAGTATCCGGGATGCCGCGGGTGCGCCTCTGCCGCTGGCCATGGTCACGCTGAAGGCCGAGCGCCCGCTGCGCGCCGCCGGTGACGACAACGGCTATCCGCGTGAGCGCACCGAGCAACGCATCAGCCCGGAAATCACCGCTTTCGCCGGCCCGGATGGCCGCGTGCAGATTGACTACCCGGAAGCCGTTCCGCTGAATCTGCGCGTGCGTGTGCCGGGCTATCAGGACCTGGCCCAGACCGGCGTCAGCGCCGATGCCACTCTGGAACTGCGTCTAACCGCCGAGACCGATCCGGCCGCGCTGGCCGCTCAGCAGCCGGCCAACGCCTGGTTCGCCGCGCTGGATTTCGGCGGTGATGCCGAGCTGAAGAAAACCGCCATGGAGCAGTGCAGCTTCTGCCACCAGCAGGGCAGCTTCTTTATGCGCCGGGAACGATCGGAAGAAGAGTGGCAGCAGGTGATGGAGCGCATGATCGGCTATGGCGCGCGCCCCTCCAGCGAGCACCAGCCCAAGCTGATCGAGGTGTTCCAGAAGGGTTACACCGACCTGCGCCAGCACCCGGAAAAAGTCCTGCGCGCCAAACCCTGGGAAACCCATCTGGCCGGCGCACAGGTGCGCGAGTGGCCGATCGGCGACCCCTTCTCGCAGATGCACGACCTGCTGCTGCACAGCAACGGCAAGGTCTATGTGGGCGACAACCTGCAGGACCGCCTGTGGGAAATCGATCCGAAAACCGGCCAGACCCTGGTCTACAAGACCCCGGTGGACGAGGGTGACGAAATCGGCGGGCTGTTCAGCGGCCGCCTGAAGACCTACCCCAAGCTGGAGACCACCGCCGGCATCCACTCCTTCGCCGAGTCGCCGAAGGATGGTCACATCTTCATCACCCCATCGCTGCAGCAGCGCCTGTTCGAGTTCGATCCGGTGAGCAAGGTTTTCACCACCCACTATTTCGACGACGGTCTGTACCCGCACACCGTACGCATCGATGCCCAGGACAACGTCTGGTTCACCCTGGCGCTGTCCAACCAGGTGGGCCGTTTCGACCGCCAGACCAAGAGCTTCCGCACCTACGGTCTGCCGGCGCGCAGCACCAAGGAAGAAGTGGGCCTGGCGCTCAATGGTGTGGTGCGCAAGCTGATGAACTGGGGCATGCCGATGCACTGGTTGCCGGTGGACAAGCGCGTGACCGGTATGCCGCTGCCCTATGGCATCGACGTGGCACCGGATGGCCGGGTGTGGTTTGCCCGCCTGCATGCCGACTCCATCGGCGTGATCGACCCCAAGACCGACAGCGTGCAGGTGATCGACACGCCGTTCCAGGGCCCGCGCCGCCTGCGCGCCGACGCCGTGGGCGATATCTGGATCGCCGCCTTCCCCGAGGCCAAGATCGTCCGCTACCACCCGGCCGACGGCAGCTTCAGCGACTACCCGCTGCCCACCGCGCTGAACGGTGCCGAGACCCCCTACTCGCTCAATGTCGACCGTGCCCGCCAGCAGGTCTGGGTCACCGGCACCGCCTCGGACAGCCTGATGCGCCTGGATATCGCCAGCGGCCAGTGGCGCACCTTCCCCATGTCGCGCAAGGTGACCTTCACCCGCGACATCGAGATTGCCGCCGACGGCAGCGTGTTCACCAGCAACGGCGCCTTCCCCAGCTGGCAGATCGAGGACGGCCAGCCGACTCTGATCGAGCTCAAGCCGGGCCAGTGATGCCTTCGCGGCGGCCTGCTACGGGCCGCCGCTTTCCGGAGTACCTGTCTTGTCCGCATCCCCCTACAGCCGCTGGGATTTGATTCGTTTCTTCGTGGCCTGTCTGGCCGGTTTTCTCGCCGGTCACCTGACCAATTACACAGTGATCCTTTACGCCCAGGATGTCTGGGGCCGCGATGCGCTGGCCGGCGCCGGCTTTGCCCTGTGCTTCGGCGTGCCGCTGCTGCTCGGCTGGCCGGCCGGCGCCTGGTGCGACCAGCATTCGCCGCAGCGAATCGCGCAGATCGCCCATGGCGCCTTTCTCGCCGCCCTGCTCTGGCTGGCGGCGGCCAGCCGCAGCGAGCACTGGGGGGTGACCTTCTACCTGCTCGGCGCCACCTGCGCCGGCATCGGCTGGGCGCTGCTCGCTCCGGCGCGCATGGCCCTGCTCGGTCGTTTGGCCGGTGAGCGCCAGGCCAAGCTGGCGGTGCTGTTCAATGCCCTGGTAATGCTCGGTTTCGGCCTGGCGCCGTTGCTGCTGGCACTGGCCCGCACCCAGGGCGGCTGGCCGGCGGTGCAGGCCAGCGGCCTGGCGCTGTTCATGCTCGCCAGCGTGCTGTTGCTGGGGCTCAAGGTGCCGGCGCTGGGTGGCGAGGGCCATGTGCTGGAGCGCATCCGCCAGGGCTTCGCCTATGCCCTGGGCACGCCGCTGCTGGCCCAGGCGTTGCTCACGGCGGTGCTGATTTATCTGGCCATGGGGCCGATTCAGGTGATGCTGCCGCGCTTTGCCCAGCAGACGTTGATGCTCTCCGAGATGGGCCGTGGCCTGTTCCTCGGTGCCCTGGCGCTGGCGCTGCTGCTCGGCGGCGCGCTGGCCCTGCCGCTGGCGCGGCGCTTCGGCCAGGGCCGCAGTCTGCTCGTGGCCGCCGTGCTCAGCGGCGTGGCCCTGAGCCTGCTCGGCCTGCAGGAGAGTCTGCTGGGTGCCCTGCTCTGTCTCGGCGCCAACGGCATGGGCGCGGGGCTGGCGGTCAGCCTGATCGTCGCGCTGCTGCAGCACGAAAGCGAGCCGGCCCTGCGTGGCCGTCTGCTGAGCCTGTATACCGTGACCAGTCAGGTGATTCCGGCCGCCGGCGGACTCGGCGCCGGGCTGCTGCTGGAACTGCTGCCAGCCAGCACCGGCCTGCTGCTGTGTGGCGTCAGCCTGACGCTGCTATTCAGTTTGGCGGCCTGGCGGCTGGTTGGTCTGCGCGCCTATGCCTGAGGCGAGCAATACTTTGCAAAACCTGTTTGCTTGAGCGTTTTGCTCAGTATTAATAAGGTGTCGCTTGTGACACCGGGCCCCTCTGGCGGTTAACACCGCGATGTCGGAGTCACAGTCTGTACAACTTCGACTGTAAGGAGGGGCTCCATGACTGCCCTAGAAACGTTTCTCTTCGCCGACTTCCTCGGCACTGCCACCTGGTTGTGGCTGGTCTTCCTCGGGGTAGTGATTACCCTGCTGGCCTTCGATCTGGGTGTCCTTCACCGCGACAACCATGAGATCGGCATCAAGGAAAGCCTGCTGCTTTCGGCGGGTTATATCTCAGCGGGTCTGTTGTTCGCCGTCTGGGTGTTCTACCAGAAGGGCGGTGACGCCAGCATGGATTACCTCACCGGTTTCCTGATCGAAAAATCGTTGTCCATGGACAACGTCTTCGTCATGGCGCTGATCTTCAGCTTCCTGGCCATCCCTCGGCAGTACCAGCACAAGGTGCTGTTCTGGGGAATCATGGGTGTGATCGTGTTGCGCGCCCTGATGATCGGCCTGGGTGCCGCGCTGATCCACGAGTTCAGCTGGATTCTCTACGTGTTCGGTGCCTTCCTGGTGCTGACCGGTGTGAAGATGCTGTTCTCCAAGGTGGACGATCATCCGGATCTGGAGAACAACTGGCTGGTGAAATGGCTGCGAGGCCACCTGCGGGTGACCGATCGCCTGCATGAGCAGCGCTTCTTCGTGCGTCAGCCGGATGCCTCGGGCAAGACCGTGCTGTGGATAACCCCGCTGTTCCTGGCGTTGATCCTGATCGAGTGCGCCGACCTGGTCTTCGCGGTCGACAGCGTGCCGGCGATCTTCGCCATCACCCAGGACCCGTTCATTGTCTACACCTCGAACATCTTTGCGATCCTGGGCCTGCGCGCGCTGTATTTTGCCCTGGCCGCGCTGATCCACCGCTTCGCCTACCTGAAGTACGCCCTGGCGCTGATTCTGGTGTTCGTCGGCTCGAAGATCTTCCTGGTGGGCATCATCGGCAAGATCCCGGCTGTGGTGTCGCTGAGCGTGACGATCGGCCTGCTGATTGGTGGCGTACTGCTGTCGCTGCACAAGACCCGGGGTGAGGCCGAGGCCATCAGCCACGACAAACCTGCCGCTTAACGCGGTGCGAAGGTAAAACAAGGGCCGCGATTGCGGCCCTTGTTCGTTATAGGGTGAAGCGTCCGTTGCTGGCTCAGTCGTCGCTGCGCCCGGTGTAGCGGCCACTGTCGTCGTAGTGGCGGCCATCAACGTCTTCCCGGCCGAGGTAGCGCCCGCTGCTGTCATAGCGCCGGCCATCGTCGTCCGCGCGCCCGGTGTAGCGACCGCTGGCATCGTACTGGCGGCCGTCCTGGTCTTCGCGGCCCACATAGCGTCCGCTGTCGTCATAGCGACGGCCGTCGTCGTCCTCGCGCCCGACATAACGCCCGCTGCTGTCGTAGGAGCGCCCGTCATCATCGGTGCGGCCCAGGTAGCGCCCGCTGTCATCGTAATGGCGTTGCTCGGCGTGGACAGCGAAGCCGAGCAGCAGGCAGCACAGTAGGGACAGGCGCATGAAGGGGTTCTCGCGGCAGTGATGGTCGGTTCGACCGCCTGGCCTCAATCGCGTTCCAGCAGCCAGCGTCGGGCACCGGGACGGTAGTTGGGCTTCTCGTCGGGCGCGGCGAAGTTGATCGCCTCGAACAGACTGAGCTGATCGCCATCCAGACTGAACAGCCACTCGCGGCCCTGCTCGCCCAGTTGCAGCCACAGGCTGTCGTGTTCGCCGGCCATGTCGGCGCAGTCGCCTGCAAGGCACAGGGCATAGCGCTCGCTGCCGGGTAGGCCCTCGACCTGACCGTCGGGGTGGAAGTGCACCAGGCCACCCTGCCCTGGCCCTTCGATGATCTGCCACTGGCCACCGAGGAGCGCGGCATACAGGCTCTGTTCGAAGCTGCTGCCCAGTGGGGCGGCAGGCTCGACCTTGATGGTCGGGCGCGCAAACATCTGTTTGGGGAAGAAGTCGCTGGCGCCCTGCTCCAGTTGCTCGCCGCGCTGGTACAGGTACTGGTGCTGTTCTTCGCTCAGGTCGAAACGCCAGATACCGTCCTGGGCCTGGCGCAGTGCGCCTTCTCCGATCTCGAAGCCGTTGCCGAAGCGCGCCCGGTTGAGCGGGCTGTCCAGCTGCCATTCCAGGTTGGGGCCGTAGGCGAGGATGGCTTCGCGCAGCTTTCCGCTTTGCTTTGCCGCGTTGATGGCGTCCTGGTTGATCCAGATGCCGTCGGGCGAGCGGGACTGGCTGCAGCCGCCGAGGAGCAGGCCGAGGGCGAGCAGGCTGAGGGCTATGCGCATGATCGGCACCTCGTAAACGCAGCGGGCGCCCTGGGGCGCCCGCGCAAGCATCAGGACAGAACCAGGATGCCGTCCATTTCGACCATGGCGCCACGCGGCAGCGCGGCGACGCCGATGGCGGCGCGGGCTGGGTACGGCTGCTGGAAGTAACGGCCCATGACTTCGTTGACCTTGGCGAAGTGGCTGAGGTCGGTGAGGAAGATGTTGAGCTTGACCACGTCCTGGAAGCTGCCGCCGGCGGCTTCGATCACGGCCTTGAGGTTTTCGAAGACCTGTACGGTCTGTTCCTCGAAACCTTCCACCAGTTCCATGGTCTTGGGGTCCAGCGGAATCTGCCCGGACAGGTAGACGGTGTTGCCCGCCTTGATCGCCTGGGAGTAGGTGCCAATGGCGGCTGGGGCGTTTGGCGAGGTGATGACGGTCTTGCTCATGCAATGCTCCTTCTAGGGCTGCGTGGACGCAGCGGAATCAAATCAGTGTAGGGCCGGCTCAAGGTTTGGCGAGCGGCTGTCAGGCGCGCACGCGGGTGATGTGGATCACGCCCTTGAGTGTGCGCAACTTCTTGATGACGCGCGCCAGGTGCGCGCGGTCATGCACGCTGACCAGCAATTGCACGACGCTGATGCGGCCGTCGCGCTCATCCATGCCGATCTTTTCGATGTTGCCGTCGGCGGCGGCCACGCTGCCGGCCAGGGTGGCGATCAGGCCGCGCTGGTGTTCCAGTTCGACGCGCAGTTCGACATTGAACTCGCCGGTGACATCCTTGGCCCAGGACAGGGCGATGCACTTTTCCGGGTTGTGGCGGATGTCGCTGATGTTCTTGCAGCTTTCCAGGTGCACCACCATGCCTTTGCCCGCCGACAGATGGCCGACGATGGGGTCGCCGGGGATCGGCGTGCAGCACTTGGCGTAGTTCAGCACCAGTCCTTCGGTTCCACGGATGGCCAGCGGACCGTCGCTTTGCGCACGACTCTCGCCGCCCTCGCTGTGCAGGCGGCGGGCCACGACGAAGGCCATGCGGTTGCCCAGACCGATCTCTTCGAGCAGGTCTTCGCGCAGCTCCAGCTGGTACTCGGTGAGGATCTGCTGGATGCGCTCTTCGGAAATCTTGTCCAGATGGCTGTCGAAGCCGG
The DNA here is from genome assembly GCF_014207935.1 of Pseudomonas fluvialis. GTDB lineage: Bacteria > Pseudomonadota > Gammaproteobacteria > Pseudomonadales > Pseudomonadaceae > Aquipseudomonas > Aquipseudomonas fluvialis_A. The sequence continues at coordinate 1,037,956 of NZ_JACHLL010000001.1, forward strand.
CCAGCACCTTGTTCAGCATGCGCTCGCCGAGGCTGATCGATTCCGAGCGGCGCTGCAGCTTGAGGGCATGGCGGATGTGCGTGCGGGCCTTGCCGGTGACCACGAAGTTGAGCCAGGCCGGATTGGGCCGGGCGCCCGGCGCGCTGACGATTTCCACGGTGGAGCCGCTCTGCAGCGGTTCGGACAGCGGCGCCAGGCGGCGGTTGATGCGGCAGGCGATGCAGCTGTTGCCGACATCGGTGTGCACGGCGTAGGCGAAATCGACCGCAGTGGAGCCTTTGGGCAACTCCATGATGCGGCCCTTGGGCGTGAACACGTAGACCTCGTCCGGGAACAGGTCGATCTTCACGCTTTCAATGAATTCCAGCGAGTTGCCGGCGCGCTGCTGCAGTTCGAGGATGCCCTTGACCCACTGGCGCGCGCGGGCGTGGCTGCCCTTGGGCTGGTCGTCTTCGGCCGACTTGTACAGCCAGTGCGCGGCGATGCCGTGGTTGGCCAGCTCTTCCATCTCGCGGGTGCGGATCTGGATCTCGATGGGCACCCCATGCATGCCGAACAGCGTGGTGTGCAGCGACTGGTAGCCGTTGGCCTTTGGAATCGCGATGTAGTCCTTGAAGCGGCCGGGCAGCGGCTTGTACAGATTGTGCACGGCGCCCAGCACGCGGTAGCAGGTGTCGACCTTGTCGACCACGATGCGGAAGGCGTAGACGTCCATGATCTCGTTGAACGCCCGGCGCTTGCCGCGCATCTTCTGGTAGATGCTGTACAGGTGCTTCTCGCGACCGCTGATTTCGCCGTGCATGCCTTCACGTTCGAGGCAGTTGACCAGCGATTCCTGCAACTTGTTCAGGATTTCCTTGCGGTTGCCGCGCGCCTTGCGCACTGCGCCACGGATGCGTTCGGAGCGCATCGGGTGCATGGCCTTGAAGCCAAGGTCCTCGAATTCCACGTACATGCTGTGCATGCCCAGCCGGTTGGCGATGGGGGCGTAGATTTCCAGGGTTTCCTTGGCGATGCGCCGGCGCTTCTCGCCGGCCAGCACTTCCAGGGTGCGCATGTTGTGCAGGCGGTCGGCCAGCTTGACCAGGATCACGCGGATATCGCGGGCCATGGCCATGGCCATCTTCTGGAAGTTCTCGGCTTGCGCTTCGGCCTTGGTCTGGAAGTCCATCTGGGTCAGCTTGCTGACGCCGTCGACCAGTTCGGCGACGGTTTCACCGAACTGCCCGGCGAGGGCTTCCTTGGGAATACCGGTGTCCTCGATGACGTCGTGAAGCATCGCGGCCATCAGGCTCTGATGGTCCATGTGCATGTCGGCGAGGATGCTGGCCACGGCCAGCGGGTGGGTCACGTAGGGCTCACCGCTGCGGCGGCGTTGCCCGTCGTGCGCCTGTTCGGCGTAGTAGAACGCCCGGCGGACCAGGTTGACCTGGTCCGGGCCGAGGTAGGTCGAAAGTCGTTCGGCGAGGCTGTCTATGCTCGGCATGGGAGGCCTCCCTGCTCGTCGCGTGACAGCGCCAGACTTCGGCCCGTCATCGCTTACAGGTCCTCGGCGGACCCTTCCTCGAAGGCAGCGAACAGCGGCTCTTCTTCAACCAGCTCTTCTTCGGCGATGACGTCGTAGTTCACCAGGCCGCTGGCGATTTCACGCAGGGCCACCACGGTCGGCTTGTCGTTTTCCCAGGCTACTTTCGGCTCTTTGCCGCCGGTGGCCAGTTGACGGGCGCGCTTGGTGGCCAGCATGACCAGCTCGAAGCGGTTATCGACGTTGTCCAGGCAATCTTCAACGGTGACGCGGGCCATGGTGTTCCTCTAACTCTTGACGGTGTGCCCGGGCGGGCAAGCGGACTGGATAGTCTAAAAAATCACCAGCCCTAAGGGAAGCATTGTTTTCAGGCGAGCAGCTCGCTGAGCAGCCCGCCATGGCGCATTTGCTGGGGCGCCTGCAGCAACTGGTTGGCGCGGAAGATCGCCTTGAGGTCTTCCAGCGCATGGCCGAAGTCGTCGTTGATCACCAGATAATCGAATTCGACGTAGTGGCTCATCTCGCTGACCGCATCGCGCATGCGTCGCTCGATGATCTCGCCGCTGTCCTGGCCACGGTTGGTCAGGCGGTGACGCAAGGCTTCCTGAGTCGGCGGCAGGATGAAGATCGACTTGGCCTGCGGCAGCAGGCGGCGTACCTGCTGGGCGCCCTGCCAGTCGATCTCGAGGATCAGGTCGTAACCTTCGGCCAGGGTCTGCTCCACCCAGTGCTGCGAGGTGCCGTAGAAGTTGTCGAACACCTGGGCATGTTCGAGAAATGCGTCCTGTTCGAGCATGGCAGTGAACTGCTCGCGGGAGACGAAGTGGTAGTTGACCCCGTCGACCTCGCCCGGGCGCATGGCGCGGGTGGTGTGCGAGACGGAGACGCGCACCCGCGGCTCGGCTTCCAGCAGAGCCTTGACCAGGCTGGTCTTGCCGGCGCCGGAGGGGGCGGAAACGATGTAGAGATTACCGATGCTCATGGCTGTTCCTGCGGAGTCGGGCGGCGAGCCGCTTATTCAATGTTCTGCACTTGTTCGCGCATCTGCTCGATCAACACCTTGAGGTTGACCGCCGCCTGGGTCGAGCGCGGATCGAAGGCCTTGGAGCCGAGTGTGTTGGCTTCCCGGTTGAGTTCCTGCATCAGGAAGTCCAGACGCCGTCCGGCGGCACCGCCGGCCTTGAGTACGCGGCGTACTTCGCTGATATGGGTGGCGAGGCGATCCAGCTCCTCGGCCACATCGCTCTTCTGCGCCAGCAGCACAAGCTCCTGCTCCAGGCGCTGCGGCTCCAGCTCGACCTTCATCTCGGCGCAGCGCGTTTCGATCTTCTGCCGCTGGTTGGCCAGCATCTGCGGAATCAGTTCGCGCAGCTGCAGCACTTCATCCTGCATGGCATCGAGGCGTTCGTTGAGCAGGCGGGCCAGTTCGGCGCCTTCGCGGGCGCGGCCGTTCTTCAGCTCACTCAGCCCTTCATTGAACAGCGCCACCGCCGCGGCATTCAGCGCCTGCGGGTCGGCGGCATCGGCCACCAGTACGCCCGGCCAGGCCAGCACTTCCAGCGGATTGAGTGGCGCCGGCTGCTGGATCAGGGCTGCCACGCTTTCGGCGGCGGCAATCAGCTGGGCGGCGCGTTCGCGGTCAACCTGCAGCGGCTTGCCGCTGCTGTCTTCGGTCAGGCGCAGGGTGCATTCCAGCTTGCCGCGCGACAGGCCCTGGCGCAGCGCCTCGCGTACCGCTCCTTCGAGGTCACGGAAGGTTTCCGGCAGGCGCAGGTGCGGTTCGAGGTAGCGCGAATTGACCGAGCGTAGCTCCCAGCTGAGGGTGCCGTAGGGGCCGCTGCGCTCGACGCGGGCGAAGGCGGTCATGCTGTGCACCATGCAGGTGTCCTCGCAAAGAGTGGGCGAAAAGCGGGCAATTGTAGCGCAGCCCGGCGGCTGGCCCAATCTGGCTCTGTCGGCCCGGCCGGATGGCCCTATAATGCCGAGGACATAAACCTGCCGTACAGGAACACCCCATGAAGCGTCCCAGTGGCCGCGCCGCCGATCAGCTGCGCCCGATCCGTATCACCCGCAACTACACCAAACACGCCGAAGGCTCGGTGCTGGTGGAGTTTGGCGACACCAAGGTGATCTGCACCGTCAGCGCCGAGGCCGGCGTGCCGCGTTTCCTCAAGGGCCAGGGCCAGGGCTGGCTGACCGCCGAATACGGCATGCTGCCGCGTGCCACCGGGGATCGCACCCAGCGCGAAGCCAGCCGTGGCAAGCAGGGCGGTCGTACCCTGGAAATCCAGCGCCTGATCGGCCGCTCGCTGCGCGCCGCGCTGGACATGACCAAGCTGGGCGAGAACACCCTGTACGTCGACTGTGACGTGATCCAGGCCGACGGCGGTACCCGCACCGCCTCGATCACTGGCGCCATGGTGGCCCTGGTCGATGCGCTGAAGGTGCTGAAGAAGCGTGGCGCGCTCAAGGGCGAGCCGCTCAAGCAGATGGTCGCTGCGGTTTCCGTGGGCATCTACGAAGGCGTGCCGGTGCTGGACCTGGACTACCCGGAAGACTCGGCCGCCGAGACCGATCTGAACGTGGTGATGACCAGTGCCGGTGGCTTCATCGAGGTGCAGGGCACCGCCGAGGGCGCGCCGTTCCAGCCGGAAGAGCTCAATGCCATGCTGTTGCTGGCACGTCAGGGTCTGGATGAGCTGTTCGAGCTGCAGCGCGCCGCGCTGGCTGATTGATCAGGAGAGCACCATGAGTGAGCAGAACAATGTTCCCAGTCAGGAAGTCCGCCAGTGGGCAATGTTCTGCCACTTCGCCGCCTTTCTGGGGCTGGTTTTCCCCTTCGGCAACCTGCTGGGGCCGTTGATCGTCTGGCAGATCAAGAAGGAGCTGGATCCCTTCGTCGACGAGCAGGGCAAGGAAGCGCTGAACTTTCAGATCAGCGTCAGCCTGGCGGCGATTCTGTGTGTCCTGCTGATGGTAGTGGTGATCGGCTTCCCGCTGCTGGCGCTGGTGTCCATCGGCGCTCTGGTGCTGACCATCATCGCCGGCATCAAGGCCAACGAAGGCCAGGCTTACCGCTATCCGTTCAGCTGGCGTCTGCTCAAGTAGTCAGCTGAGCGCGGCCTGCAGCTCGCTGCGTCCCTGTGGCGGCAGCATCACGATCAACACCTGGCCCGGGCTCAGCATGAGCTCGTCGCCGGGGTTGAACTGAAAATCCTCGCCACTCTTCAGTGCCACGATCACGCAGCCGGGGCAGCGCGCGCGCAGCTCGCCGATGCTGCACAGCTGGTGCTGCTCTTCCAGACGCAACTCTTCCAGGCGGATCTTCTGTTCCGAGCGCAGCATTTCGTCGAGGAAGTTGACCACGTGCGGACGGATCATCGATGAAGCGATGCGCATGCCACCGGTGAAGTCCGGTGAAATCACCACGTCGGCGCCGGCCTTCTTGACCTTGGCCACGTTACGAATTTCATGGCAGCGGGCGACGATGCGGATATCCGGGTTCAGCTGGCGGGCGGTGATAGTGATCATCAGGTTACGGCTGTCGTCGCCGGTCACGGCGAACACGCCGGCGGCGTCGGCAATGTCGGCGGCCAGCAGCAGGTCGTCATCGCTGGCATCGCCATTGAGGTAAAGCAGCTCGGGGAAGTGTTCGAGCTGGGCCAGCAACTGGTGCTCGTCCATGTCGATGGCGACGAACTGGCGCTTGGTGTGCACCAGTTCGTGGGCGACGTTGCGTCCCACCCGGCCGAAGCCGCAGAGGATGTAGTGGCCCTTGAGTTTCTTGATTGCCTTTTCCATACGTCGCCTGCGCAGGGTGTAGTCCAGGTCGGCTTCGAGGAAGAAGGCCGCCAGGCTGGTGAAGAGGAAGGTCAGGGTGCCGAAGCCGGCAATGGCGATCAGACCGGCGAACAGTCGCTCGCCGATGCTCTTGAGTTCTACTGCTTCGCCATAGCCGACGGTGGTGATGGTGATCAGGGTCATGTAGAACGCATCCGACAGGCTGGCGGGTGCGTTATCCATGATGTAGAAGCCGATGGTTCCGAGCAGCTGCATGAGCAGCAGCAGGAGCCAGGCGACATAGATGCGCTTGCGGATGCGTGGCAACTGCGTCGCCCGCATGGGCGGACGGGCGCGGCGCGGCGTGCGGCGCAAGGGGCTGCGCATCGCGGCTTAGATGCTCAGGGTCCAGTCATAATCGACCAGCAGCGGCGCATGCTGGGAGAAACGCGGCTGGCGCACCAGGCGGGCGCTGCGTACCGAGCGGCGCATGCCCGGAGTGAGGATCTGGTAGTCGAAGCGGTAGCCGAGGTTGAGCAGTTCGGCCTGCTCGCTGTCCGGCCACCAGCTGAACTGCTCGCCTTCGCGGCTGACTTCGCGCAGCGCGTCGACATAGCCCAGGTTGCCGAACACTTCATCCAGCCAGGCCCGTTCCGGGGCGAGGAAGCCCGGTGCCTGCTGGCAGTCGCGCCAGTTCTTCACGTCCAGCTTCTGCTGGGCAACGTACAGCGAGCCGCAGTAGATGTACTCGCGACGCTTGCGGCGCTGCTTGTTCAGGTAGTGGGTAAAGTCGTCGATGAACTTGAACTTCTGGTTCAGGTCCTCGTCGCCCTTCATCCCGCTGGGCAGCAGCAGGCTGGCGATGCTGACCTTGTCGAAGTCGGCCTGCAGGTAGCGTCCGTAACGATCAGCGCTCTCGAAGCCAAGGCCGCTGATCACGGCTTTGGGTTGTTGGCGCGAATAGAGGGCTACGCCCCCCTGGCTGGGGACTTCGGCATCACAGCAGTAAAGGAAGTAGCCATCCAGCTGGAAGGCGGGGTCGTCCATCTCGAAAACGGAGGCGCGGGTATCCTGCAGGCAGATCACGTCGGCATTCTGGGCTTGCAGCCAGGCGAACAACCCGCGCTCGACTGCAGCCTGAATACCATTCACGTTCACACTGATGATCCGCATAAATGGCCCCCAAAAAAGCGTGCGTGTATGATACCCGAGCTCATTCCAATTAGCTAAATCCGTGCCTTTCAGGGCTTTTTACATGCAGGCTTATCAGCGCGATTTCATCCGTTTTGCCATCGAACGCGGCGTGCTGCGTTTCGGTGAATTCAAACTCAAGTCCGGGCGCACCAGTCCGTACTTCTTCAATGCCGGTCTGTTCAACAGCGGCCTGGCTCTGGCTCAGCTGGGCAGGTTCTATGCTTCGGCCATCGTCGACAGCGGCGTCGATTTCGACGTGCTGTTCGGCCCGGCCTACAAGGGCATCCCACTGGCGGCGACCACCGCCGTAGCCCTGGCCGAGCAGCATCAGCGCGACTTGCCCTGGTGCTTCAATCGTAAGGAGGCCAAGGACCATGGCGAGGGCGGCACCTTGGTCGGTGCGCCGCTGACCGGCCGCGTGCTGATCGTCGATGACGTGATCACCGCCGGCACTGCGATTCGTGAGGTCATGCAGATCATCCAGGCCCAGGGTGCCCAGGCGGCCGGGGTACTGATCGCCTTGAACCGCCAGGAGCGCGGCCAGGGCGAGCTGTCGGCGATCCAGGAGGTTGAACGCGACTTCGCCATGCCGGTGATCAGTATTGTGTCGCTTGAGCAGGTGCTGGAATATCTGGCCGGTGATGCTGAACTGAAACAACACCTGCCGGCGGTGGAGGCCTACCGCGCGCAGTACGGTATCTGACCCAAGGACAGGTTTTACATGACCCGACTCTCCGCTCTGCCGTTGTTGCTGTTGTTGAGTGCTGTGCCTTCTCTGGCCGGCGCTGCCGAGCTGTATCGCTATGTCAACGACAGGGGTGTAACCGTGCTCGATCGACTCGGCGTGCCGCCGCAGTTCATCAGCAAGGGTTATGAGGTGCTCAACGAGCAGGGGCGGGTGGTCAAGGTGGTGCCGCCGGCGCCCAGTGAAGCCGAGCGTCAGCGGCTGGCGGAAGAAAAGGAGAAGGCGGACTCCGATGCCCAATTGCTGCGCCTGTACAGCACGCCGGACGACGTCGAGCGCGCGCGTGCGCGCAAGCTCGAGGAAATCGACGGGCAGACCAGCGTGGCCAAGGCCAACCAGCAGTCGTTGCGTACCCAGCAGGCGGCCTTTCAGGCCCAGGCTGCCGATATCGAACGGGCGGGTCGCCAGGTGCCGGAGCACCTGCTGGTGCAGATCGACAACCTGCGGGCCGAACAGGCCAACCTGGACAAGGAAATCCAGCGCTATGCCGAGATGCGCAAGCAGATCGATGCGTCCTTCCAGGCTGACAAGCAGCGCATGAAGTACCTGCTCGAACGCCAGCAGTAATGACCTGGCGCAGAATAGCCCTGCCCACAAAAAAGCCCGCGATTGCGGGCTTTTTTGTTCAGGTCGGAATCAGCGGGGCTTGCTGTTGCTGATCAGGGTGCCGACACCGCTGTCGGTGAAGATTTCCAGCAGCACGGCATTCGGCACGCGACCGTCGATGATGTGCGAGCTGGTCACGCCGGCCTGTACGGCTTCCAGGGCACAGCGGATTTTCGGCAGCATGCCGCCGTAGATGGTGCCGTCGGCGATCAGGCCGTCGACCTGTTCGGTGGTCAGGCCGGTGAGCACATTGCCTTGCTTATCCATCAGGCCGGCGATGTTGGTCAGCAGCATCAGCTTCTCGGCCTTCAGGGCCTCGGCCACCTTGCCGGCCACCAGGTCGGCGTTGATGTTGTAGGACTCGCCGCCTTCACCGACGCCGATCGGCGCAATCACCGGGATGAAGTCGCCTTGCACCAGCATGTTGAGCAGGTCGGTGTTGACGGCGGTCACTTCGCCGACATGACCGATATCGATGATCTCCGGCTGGGTCATCTCCGGGGTCTGGCGGGTCACGGTGAGCTTCTTGGCGCGGATCAGCCCGGCGTCCTTGCCGGTCAGGCCGATGGCACTACCGCCATGCTGGTTGATCAGATTGACGATGCTCTTGTTGACCTGGCCGCCGAGGACCATCTCCACCACATCCATGGTGGCGGTGTCGGTCACGCGCATGCCGTCGATGAAGTGACTTTCGATGGACAGGCGCTTGAGCAGATCGCCGATCTGCGGGCCGCCGCCGTGCACCACCACCGGGTTGATGCCCACCGCCTTCATCAGCACGATGTCGCGGGCGAAGCCTTCCTTCAGCTCATCGCTTTCCATGGCGTTGCCGCCGTATTTGATCACCAGGGTCTTGCCGACGAAGCGGCGGATGTAGGGCAGTGCTTCGGACAGTACCTGGGCGACTTGGACGGCAGCGTCACGGCTGAGGGTCATGCGGAACTCCAGTAACGGGGGCGCTCCCGGGGGAGCGCCATCTCTCAAAAGGGCAGTTTCAGGTCAGGGGCGATGGCATTCAGCTGGCCGCGGAAGACGTCTTGGATACGCGCCAGTTCGTCCTCGGTGTCCGCTTCGAAGCGCAGCACCAGTACCGGGGTGGTGTTGGAGGCGCGGATCAGGCCCCAGCCCTTGGCGTAGTCGACCCGCACGCCATCCAGGGTGGTGAGGTTGGCCTCGCCCCACTGGGCGTCGCGCTGCAGGCTGTCGATTAGCTGGAACTTGCGCTCGTCGGTGACCTGGATGTTGATCTCCGGGGTCGACAGGCTGGTCGGGAAGGCGGCGAACACATGTTCGGCATCGCGCTCTTCCAGGCTGAGGATTTCCAGCAGGCGCACGGCGCTGTAGATGCCGTCGTCGAAACCGTACCAGCGTTCCTTGAAGAAGATATGGCCGCTCATCTCACCGGCCAGCAGGGCGCCGGTTTCCTTCATTTTGGCCTTGATCAGCGAGTGGCCGGTCTTCCACATCACCGGGCGACCGCCGTAGCCGCTGATCAGCGCCGGCAGGCGGCGGGTGCACTTGACGTCGAAGATGATGTCGGCGCCCGGGTTGCGCGACACCACGTCCTTGGCGAACAGCATCATCAGGCGGTCCGGGTAGATCATGTGCCCGGCGTTGGTCACCACGCCGACGCGGTCGCCGTCGCCGTCGAAGGCCAGGCCCAGGTCTGCCTTCTCCGCCTTGACCTTGGCGATCAGGTCGACCAGGTTTTCCGGCTTGCCCGGATCGGGGTGGTGGTTGGGGAAGGTGCCATCCACGTCGCAGAACAGCGGAATCACGCTGCAGCCCAGGGCTTCCACCAGTTTCGGGGCGATTACGCCGGCTACGCCGTTGCCGCAGTCGACCACCACGCGCATCGGCTTGGCGAGGGCGATGTCGTCACGGATGCGCTGGAAGTAGCGGTCGAGGATTTCTACCTGTTCGACACTGCCAACGCCGCTGGCCAGGTCGTTCTGCTGCAGGCGGGTGAGCAGGGCGGTGATGCGCTCGTTGGACAGGGTGTCGCCGGCGACGACGATCTTGAAGCCGTTATAGTCCGGCGGGTTGTGGCTGCCGGTGACCATGACTCCGGAGCTGGCTTCCAGCACGTTGGTGGCGTAGTACAGCACCGGGGTCGGCACCATGCCTACGTCGGTGACCTGGCAGCCGCAGTCGAGCAGGCCCTGGATCAGTGCGCCGGCCAGCTCCGGGCCGGACAGGCGACCATCGCGGCCCACCACCACGCCGGACTCGCCGCGGGCCAGGCTCTCCGAGCCGATGGCGCGACCGATCCAGTAGGCATAGTCGGTGGTCAGGGTGTCGCCCACCACGCCACGGATGTCGTAGGCGCGGAAGATGCTGGCGGGCAGTTGTGGGGCCTGTTGCGTGCGGCTCATCGCGGGGTGTTGCTCCTGAGTGTTGAGACCGAAGGGGTCCTGGTCTTCGTCGAGTACATCGATGTCCAGGATGTCGGCATCCTGGAACAAGGGTTCATGGCCTTCGTCCACCTGCATGCTGGGTGCGGCGGGCGCAGCCTTGGGCGTGGCATTACTGGCCACGTTGTCGCTTTTGCGCTTGGGCAGGCGGGTCAGGGCCTGGGCCAGGGCATCCAGTGGCGCCAGACTGAGGGTGAAGGACTTCACGGCCTTGCCCGCGGCGATCTCCTGGATCATCTGCCCGAGTTGCGAAACATCGGCATGCAGGCGGCTCTGCAGGCGGGTTTGCAGCAGGTACAAGCCGATCAGGCTGCCGAGCAGGGTCAGCACGCCGGCCAGGGCCAGCAGCAGGGGATCCGGGCTGCCGGCCGGCGTGGGGCCGCCGGTCAGGGTCAGGCTCCAGTTGGGGTTGCCAACCTCGAAGCTGCGGCTCTCCTGCCCGTCGCTGCTGCCCTTGTTGAACAGGACTTGCGCCGGGGTACTGCCGAAGCGTTGGCTGAGCTGCAGTTGGCCGTTACCGGCCGGTAGCGGCGGCAGGGCGGCCAGCAGGCGCTGCAGGTCGAAGGCCAGCAGCAGGCTGCCACTGCCCAGGTCCTTGGCGGACAGGCGCAGCAGTGCCGGGCTGTAGAGCAGCCAGCGGCCTTCTACCTTGTAGGCTTCCGGCGGTGGGTTCTGGCCGCTTTCCATGCGCCGTATCAGGTCGAGGGCGGCGAAGTTCATCGGTGCGGCACGCTGGCTGTTCTGCTGGGCCTGGCCGGGCAGATTGAGGTGGGCATCGACCACGCCGGCCCAGTAGCCGAGGCTGGCTTCGGCTTCGCGGATGCGCTGCGGATCCTGACTCTGCACCGCGGCCAGCAGTGCCGGATTTTCGGCGGCCCGCCGGGTGTCGGCCTGAATCTCGGCCAGGGCCTGACGCAGGGCTGCAGCCTGATTCTGGCCAATCAGCTCGGCCAGCTGGGCGGTGTTCTTCTGATCGGCACTCTGCTGGCTGAACCACAGCAGGGCGCCGCCCAGCAGCAGGCCGGCAATGGCCAGGCCGAGGGAGGGCACGAGTTGGCTGGCCGAGCCCTTGCTGATGGGCTGGCTGGCGGTAATTTCCGGTAACTGCTCGGCGGTCTCGCTGGTCTTGCGCTTCAACAGTTTCATCAAGCCTCTCCTGGCTGAAGGGGTGCCGCTCAGTGACTGCCGGTATGGCCGAAACCGCCCGCGCCGCGTTCGCTGGCGTGGAACTCGTCGACCAGTTCGAAGTGCGCCTGCACCACCGGAACCAGTACCAGTTGGGCGATGCGCTCGCCGATCTCGATGGTGAAAGGGGTCTGTCCACGGTTCCAGCAGGACACCATCAGCTCACCCTGGTAGTCCGAGTCGATCAGTCCGACCAGATTGCCGAGGACGATGCCGTGCTTGTGACCGAGGCCCGAGCGCGGCAGGATCAGCGCGGCCAGCCCTGGGTCGGCGACATGGATGGCCAGGCCGGTTGGGATCAGGATGGTCTGGCCCGGCTCCAGGGTGATTGCCTGCTGCAGCATGGCACGCAGATCAAGGCCGGCGGAGCCCGGTGTGGCGTAGGTCGGCAGGGGGAATTCAGTACCCAGGCGGGCGTCGAGAATCTTGGCTTGCAGGCTGTGCATGGTCAGGCGCGCTTCACTCGGTCGGCAATAAAGGCAATCAGCTGGCGGGCAATCTTGCCCTTGCTGCTCTGGGCGAAACTGGTGGGTTGCAGCTCGCGGTCAATGATGGTGATGGCATTTTCCTCGCTGTTGAAACCGATGCTCGGGTTGGCCACGTCATTGGCGACGATCAGGTCGAGGTTCTTGTCTTTGAGCTTGCGTGCGGCGTAGTCCAGCAGGTTCTGCGTTTCGGCGGCGAAACCGACGCTGAACGGGCGATCAACGCGGCTGGCGAGCGTGGCGAGGATGTCCGGGTTACGCACCAGCTGCAGCAGCAGGCCATCGCCACTGGTCGGGTCTTTCTTCATCTTGTGTTCGGCCACTACTTCGGGGCGGTAGTCGGCCACGGCGGCGGCGGCGATCAGCACGTCGCAGGGCATTGCGGCCTCACAGGCGGCAAGCATGTCGCGGGCGCTGGTGACGTTGATGCGCTGCACGCGCTCCGGAGTGCGCAGGTGCACCGGCCCGCTGACCAGCGTCACCTGGGCGCCGGCTTCTGCCGCGGCCTCGGCCAGGGCGAAGCCCATCTTCCCCGAGCTGTGGTTGGTGATGTAGCGCACTGGGTCGATGTTTTCCTGGGTCGGGCCGGCGGTGATCAGCACGCGCAGGCCGGTCAGGCTCCTGAACTCGAAGCAGTCGGCGGCGCGCTGGGCCAGCTCTTCGGCTTCGAGCATGCGCCCTAAACCGACGTCGCCGCAGGCCTGGCTGCCGGCGGCAGGACCGAACAGGCGGAAGCCGCGGCTGGCGAGCAGCTCGGCGTTGGCCTGGGTGGCTGGGTCGCGCCACATGGCCTGGTTCATGGCCGGAGCCAGTGCTACGGGAGCGTCTGTGGCCAGTACCAGAGCGGTGAGCAGGTCATCGGCCACGCCCTGTGCCAGGCGCGCCATCAGGTCGGCAGTCGCTGGCGCAATCAGCACCAGATCGGCCCACTTGGCCAGTTCGATATGGCCCATGGCCGCTTCGGCGGCGGGGTCGAGCAGATCGAGGTGCACGGGGTTGCCGGAGAGGGCCTGCAGGGTCAGCGGCGTGATGAACTCACGACCGCCGCGGGTCATCACCACATGGACTTCGGCACCCTGATCGCGCAAGCGCCGAACCAGTTCGGCACTCTTATAGGCTGCAATGCCGCCGCCGACGCCGAGCACAATGCGTTTACCAAACAGCCGCTGCATAGGCCTGCCTTATTTGAATAACGGAGCTTGCGCCGGGCACCGCTCGCCTCCCCAGGCCAAGTGCCGCGCAAAAGTTTGGCTACGATATCACAGAGGCCGCCCGGGAACAGCGGCGGCGGGGCTTGCAGCCCGACTCACCAGGGAGAGGTGCATGAGTATTCGTGATTGGCCAGCGGCCGAGAGGCCGCGGGAAAAACTGCTGGAACAGGGCGCTTTGGCGCTGTCGGATGCCGAGTTGCTGGCGATCTTTCTGCGTACCGGGGTGGCCGGCCTGTCGGCGGTCGATCTGGCTCGGCAGTTGCTGAGTGATTTTGGTGGGCTGCGGCCCCTGCTGGAGGCCGATCTTCCCGGGTTCTCGGCGCGCCTCGGGCTGGGGCCGGCCAAGTATGCGCAACTGCAGGCGGTGCTGGAGATGGGGCGCCGCCATCTGGCTGAGACGCTGCGGCGCGAGTCGGCGCTGGAAAGCCCGCAGGCGGTGCGCGATTACCTCAAAGCGCGCCTGCGTCACGAGCCGCATGAGGTGTTCGGCTGCCTGTTCCTCGACAGCAAGCACCGGGTGCTGGCCTATGAGAGCCTGTTTCACGGCAGTATCGATGGTGCCTCGGTGTATCCGCGTCAGGTGGTCAAGCGCGCCTTGGCCCATAACGCCGCTGCGCTGATCCTCACCCACAACCATCCTTCCGGGGTGGCCGAACCCAGTCAGGCGGACCGGCTGCTGACCCAGCAGTTGAAGTCGGCGCTGGCCTTGGTCGAGGTACGTGTGCTCGATCATTTCATCGTCGGCGATGGCGAGCCGTTGTCGCTGGCAGAGCACGGCTGGCTGTGACCCGACGAGTGGTTGGATGGGCTGTGCCTCGCTGTACAGGCGCTCGGGCGTTACGGGGCTGTGGGTAAGTGGCTGTCGTCCTTGCGACGCCTGGGGTGTTCTGGTATAAAGCAGCGCTCTTTTCTGGGGGCCCGGTTCCTGCAGTGGCAGAGATGCCCGGTAAGACCCCGACAAGATCGGCGCGCTGCGCCAAACTTCGAGAAAGTTCAAGCGGCCAACCCATGCCGGGTTGGGCATGTGGTTTAGAGGGCTGAGGTATGTCGAGAGTCTGTCAAGTGACCGGTAAGGGTCCGGCTGTGGGGAACAACATCTCCCACGCGAACAACAAAACCCGTCGTCGTTTTCTGCCGAACCTGCAGTACCATCGTTTCTGGGTTGAATCCGAGAAGCGTTTCGTGCGTCTGCGCGTTTCTGCCAAGGGCATGCGTGTCATCGACAAGCGTGGTATTGATGTAGTGCTGTCCGAGCTGCGTGCTCGCGGCGAAAAGTTCTAAGGAGTCCATCATGCGTGACCTGATCCGTCTGGTGTCCAGTGCCGGTACCGGCCATTTCTACACCACCGACAAGAACAAGCGCACCACCCCGGACAAGATCGAGATCAAGAAATACGATCCGGTCGTCCGCAAGCACGTGATCTACAAGGAAGCCAAGATCAAGTAATTGATCCGGCCCTTGTGAAAGAACCCGCTTCGGCGGGTTTTTTCTTGCCCATGAAAAAGGCCCGCTGCTGAGCGGGCCTTTTTGCGTGATGACGGCTTACTTCTGCTCGAACATCACGTAGACCTTGCGGCAGGTTTCCAGCACTTCCCAGGTGCCGACCAGGCCGGCCGGGATGACGAAGCGGTCGCCGGCGCGCACGGTCTTGGCGTTGCCCTGCTCGTCACGGATCACCGACACGCCCTGGAGGATCTCGCAGTACTCGTGCTCGGTGTAGCGGATGGTCCATTGGCCGGGCTCGCCTTCCCAGACACCGGCATGGAACTGGCTGCAGGGGCTGCTGTAGTGGTTGGTCACGCTTTGCGCCGGGTCGCCCTTGAGGACTTTCTCCGGGGCCGGGCGGTAGTGCTCCGGGGTGGCGCTGCTGTTGGCGAAATCGATGATGCTGTCGATGCTCATGGGGCTTCCCGTCGGTTGGGTGCGGCGCGGTGCGCGCAACTATGGATTGTTCTGTGCGGGTGCCCGGCGTTCTTGCCTGCGGGGGCGTGCGAACGACAGGGCGTTGGGCAGTCTATGTTTAATAAAACGAACGTGACAACCGCTCAATCCTTATTCTGTAAAAAATATTGAAATGCCTCCTGCCTCTGGTTTAGGGTGGCAGCCAGCATTGGCCCGACATGGGCTTGCAGAATATTTGACAGGCACGCCACGCGCGGCCACCACAGCAAAATAAGAGGAAACCTCCATGAGCACCCTGACCCGCGCTGACTGGGAAGCCCGCGCCAAGGCCCTGAAGATCGAAGGCCGGGCCCTGATCCATGGCGAGCATTGCGATGCCGTCAGCGGCGAGACCTTCGACTGCATCAGCCCGGTCGATGGGCGTTTCCTGACAACGGTGGCCAGCTGTGATGCGGCCGATGCCGAGCTCGCCGTGCGTGATGCCCGCGCCACCTTCGAATCCGGTGTGTGGTCGCGCATGACCCCGGTCGAACGCAAGAAAATCATGATTCGCTTTGCCGACCTGATGGATGCGCATGCCGAGGAGCTCGCCCTGCTGGAAACCCTCGACATGGGCAAGCCGATCAGCGATGCCCTGGGCGTCGACGTGCCGGGCGCTTCGCGGGCCATCCGCTGGAGCGGTGAGGCGATCGACAAGATCTACGACGAAGTGGCCGCTACCCCGCACAACGAGCTGGGCCTGGTCACCCGCGAGCCGGTCGGTGTGGTTGCCGCCATCGTGCCGTGGAACTTCCCGATGATCATGACCTGCTGGAAGCTCGGCCCGGCGCTGGCGACCGGTAACTCGGTGATCGTCAAACCCTCCGAGAAGTCGCCGCTGACCGCCATCCGCATGGCCCAGCTTGCGCTGGAAGCCGGCATCCCGGCCGGCGTGCTGAACATCCTGCCGGGCTTTGGTCACACCGTGGGCAAGGCCCTGGCCCTGCACATGGATGTCGACACCCTGGTGTTTACCGGTTCGACCAAGATCGCCAAGCAGCTGATGATCTATGCCGGCGAATCCAACATGAAACGCGTCTGGCTGGAAGCCGGTGGCAAGAGCGCCAACATCGTCTTCGCCGATGCGCCGAACCTGCAGGACGCCGCCGAAGCCGCGGCAGCGGCCATCTGCTTCAACCAGGGCGAGATGTGCACCGCCGGTTCGCGTCTGCTGGTCGAGCGTTCGATCAAGGACCAGTTCATGCCGATGGTGCTGGAAGCCATGAAGGGCTGGAAAGCCGGTTACGCTCTGGAACCGGCCACCAAGGTTGGCGCCCTGGTCGATGGCGGCCACCTCAACACCGTGCTGTCCTATATCGAAGCCGGCCATGCCGATAAGGCCAAGCTGCTCTGCGGCGGCAAGCGCGTTCTGGAAGAAACCGGCGGCGTGTATGTCGAGCCGACCATCTTCGACGACGCGCATAACGACATGCGCATCGCCAAGGAAGAAATCTTCGGCCCGGTGCTGACCGTGATTCCGTTCGACACCACTGAAGAAGCTATCGCGATCGCCAACGACAGCATCTACGGCCTTGCGGCGGCGATCTGGACCAGCAACCTGTCCAAGGCGCACCTGGCGGCCAAGGCTCTGCGTGTGGGCAGCATGTGGGTGAACCAGTACGACGGCGGCGACATGACCGCGCCGTTCGGTGGTTTCAAGCAGTCCGGTAACGGCCGCGACAAGTCGCTGCATGCCTTCGACAAGTACACCGAGCTCAAGGCCACCTGGATCAAGCTATAACCTGTCGGGGCGACCTCCGGGTCGTCGGCCATGCTGCGTTGCGTCCTCGCTTTAATGCTCACGTACCGCAGTACGCTGCGCTTAAAAGCTCCGGGGCGCCTTGTCTGGCCTTAGCCCAGAAGATCTTTTCCAGTGCGGTACTCGGTCGAGGTAAGGCCGAATAGCGGCGCTATAAAGGTCCGCCCTTCTTGAGAAGGGCCGGCTCCTGGTGAGCCATACCTGCGGCCGGGTTTCCTAGGAAACCCGGCCGTTTTGCATTTCGGCACGGCCAGAAAAGGGAGGGAATGGCTATGCGTTGGGGAACCTATTTCGCCGTCTGTGGTGCGGTGATCGCGGTGGGGCTTTCGCTGGGGCTGACCCTGCCGCTGGTGTCGCTGCGTCTGGAAGGCTGGGGCTATGACACCTTCGCCATCGGGGTGATGGCGGCCATGCCGGCCGTCGGTGTGCTGCTCGGTGCTCGCCTGACCGGCCGGCTGGCGGCCTGGCTGGGCGTTTCCGCGGCATTGCGCCTGTGCCTGCTGGCTAGCGCCCTGTCGGTGGCCCTGCTCGCGCTGCTGCCCTATTACCCGCTGTGGCTGCTGCTGCGTCTGCTGATCGGTATTTCCCTGACGGTGGTTTTCGTGCTCGGAGAGAGCTGGATCAACCAGCTGGTCGCCGATCACTTGCGTGGCCGTCTGGTGGCGCTGTATGGCACCGGCTTTGCCCTCAGTCAGCTGTCCGGCCCTTTGCTGCTGGCCTGGTTGGGGACGGCGGATGACCGGGCCTTCTGGTTCTCCGCAGGGCTGCTGATCATGGGCAGCCTGCTGTTGCTGGGCCATTCCGGTATGCCGCAGGTGGATGCGCAGAGCGCGGCGGGACGCGGGTTGCTGGCGTTCTGTCGGCGGGCGCCGGCGATTGCCTGGGCGGTGGTGCTGTTTGCCGCCTTCGAGGCGATGGTGCTGACGCTGCTGCCGGTCTACCTGCTGCGCGAAGGTTTCGATCAGGGCATGGCGCTGCGCATGGCCAGCGTGGTGGTGGTTGGCGATGCCGTGTTGCAGCTGCCAATCGGCCTGCTTGCCGACCGCATGCCGCGGCACACCTTGTTTCGTCTGTGCGGGGTGGTCCTGCTGCTGAGTAGCGTGGTGATTCCCCTGTTGTTGCACACGCCTTTCATCTGGCCATTGCTGGTGCTGTTCGGGGCTTCGGCCGGAGGCCTGTACACCCTGTCGCTGATCCTGGTCGGCCAGCGTTACCGGGACGATGCGCTGGTGCGCGCCAATGCGCAGATCGCGTTGCTCTGGGGAATCGGCTGCCTGCTCGGGCCGCTGTCGACCGGTGCCGCCAGCCAGTGGCTGACCGGCCATGCGCTGCCCATCCTGATGGCGCTGGGAGCTGCCGGTTTTGTCGCGCTGGCCTGGCGTCGTGCGGCCTTCGGTGAAGAGGAGCAACTGCCGTCGGAGACGGCAGTGCCAGGACAGTAACCCATCCGCCAGTGCGGACGGTTTCGGGTCAGACCAGGCCGACCGCTTCCTTCAGGCGATACCAGCCCATGCCCAGGGCCAGCAGCGGCGAACGGAAGTAACGGCCGCCCGGGAAAGTCATGTGCGGCACCTGGGCGAACAGTTCGAAGCCGCGGCTCTCGCGCAGGGCGATGGCTTCGCCGAGCAGCTTGCCGGCCAGGTGGGTGGCATTCACGCCGTGGCCGGAGTAGGCCTGGGCGTAGAACACGTTGGGCTGGTCCTTGAGCTTGCCGATCTGCGGCAGGCGGTTGGCGCCGATGCCGATCATGCCCCCCCACTGGTAGTCGATGCGCACATCTGCCAGTTCGGGGAACACTTCGAGCATCTTCGGCCGCATGTAGGCGGCAATGTCCGCCGGGTCACGCCCGGAGTAGTGGCAGGCGCCGCCGAACAGCAGGCGGTTGTCAGCGGACAGGCGGTAGTAGTCCAGGGCCACGCGCTGGTCGCACAGCGCCATGTTCTGCGGGATCAGCGCACGGGCGCGCTCCTCGCCCAGCGGTTCGGTGGCGATCACATAGCTGCCGGCCGGGAGCACTTTGCCACCCAGGCTAGGGTTGAGGTTGTTCAGGTAGGCGTTGCAGCCCAGCACCAGAGTGCTGGCCAGTACATGACCGCCAGCGGTGTGGACCTTGACCTGCGGGCCGTAGTCGATGCGTGTGACCGCCGAGTGCTCGAACAGCTGGACACCCAGTGCCTGTGCGGCGGCGGCTTCGCCGAGGGCCAGGTTTAGCGGGTGCAGGTGGCCCGAGCCCATGTCGATCATGCCGCCGCAGTAGCGGCTGGAGCCGACCACTTCGTGCATGCGGTCCGGCTGCACCAGGCGCAGTTCATGCTGGTAGCCCAGGCTTTGCAGTTCGGCCATGTCTTCCTGGAAGCCGGCAAAGTGCGCGGGCTTGTTGGCCAGATCGCAGTAGCCCCAGGTCAGGTCGCAGTCGATGTTGTACTTGGCGACCCGGCGGCGCACCAGTTCCACCGCTTCCAGGCCCATCAGCTTGAGTTCGCGTACGCCGTCCTGGCCGATGATCGGCTCGAACTGCTCCACGCCATGGCCAACGCCGCGGATCAGCTGGCCGCCGTTACGTCCGCTGGCGCCCCAGCCAATCTGGTGGGCTTCCAGCAGTGCAACGGAAAGACCACGTTCAGCCAGCTCGATAGCGGTGTTCAGACCCGAGAACCCGCCGCCGACCACGCACACATCGACCTTTACCTCACCTCCCAGAGGCGGGTATTGCAGCTGGCGGTTGGCGCTGGCGGCGTAGTAGGACGGGGCGTGGTTGGCGCTGTGCACCGGGGGGTGAACGCGGGCGTTCATGTGTGATTTCCTGATTGTTGTGTGTGAAAAAAGCAACGGCAGAATAAGCGCGGCCGCTGCTGTCCGCCAAGGGGGGTAATGGCGAAAAAATCGCCAGACAGTTGCTCTTTTATCGCCCAGATCGGACTTTGCCGGCGTCAGGCCTTACCCTGACCTCCCTGAGTCGTGCCAGATGAGTTTTAACCCTGATGAGTTGTAACGACGACAAGATCGATGACCTGCGTCGGCAGATCCCGCGCTTTGCCTGTGTGCCCGGCTGCCATGACTGCTGCGGGCCGGTCACCGCGTCGTCCGAGGAGCTGCTGCGCCTGCCGGTCAAGAGTGCCGCCGAGCATGACGCCGCGCTGGCCGAACTGAGCTGCGTGCACCTGGGGCCGCAGGGGTGCCAGGTGTATGACCAGCGGCCGCTGATCTGCCGTCTGTTCGGCACCACGCCGCGGCTGCCCTGCCCGCGCGGCCAGGGCCCGGAGGTGCCGATCGATGAACGGGTCGAGCGCCAGGTGCACCAGCTGATCGCCAGTACCCGCCAGCGCCTGGTCTGATTCAGTCGGCGATGGGCAGGCTGAGGGTTTCCTTGACCTCTTCCATCACGATGTAGCTCTTCGATTCGCGCACATGGGGCAGGCGCAGGAGGATGTCGCCGAGCAGCTTGCGGTAGCTGGCCATCTCCGAGATGCGCGCCTTGACCAGGTAATCGAAGTCGCCGGACACCAGGTGGCACTCCAGCACGTGCGGCAGCTTGAGTACGGCGCGGCGGAACTCGTCGAAGATGTCGCCGGACTTGGCCGCCAGGCTGATCTCGACGAACACCAGCAGGCCGGCCTTGAGGAACTGCGGGTTGAGCCGGGCGTGATAGCCCTGGATAAAGCCTTCGCGCTCCAGCCGGCGCACGCGCTCGGTGCAGGGCGTGGTGGAAAGGCCGACGCGGTCGCCCAGTTCGGTGAACGATATGCGTCCTTCTTCTTGCAGGATACGTAAGATATTCCGATCGATTTTATCCAGCTCGCGCCGGCTCTGATGCTGGGTTCTCATGGGGGATACGCCTTTGCTGGAGCGGCTTGTGCCGTGATTTATCGCCAAATATAGCTTTGCAAACAGTGAAAAACACTGCATTTGCCTGCCTATACTCTGCCGCAACTCTGATCAAAATAACAAACGTCTGGCCAGGCCAGATGTGGGAGGCGGCAATGCGTGTTCTGGTCCTTGGCAGCGGTGTGATTGGTACGGCCAGTGCCTATTACCTGGCGCGGGCCGGTTTCGAGGTAGTGGTGGTCGACCGGCAGAACGGTCCCGCCCTGGAAACCAGCTTTGCCAACGCCGGCCAGGTCTCGCCAGGCTACGCCTCGCCCTGGGCGGCGCCGGGCATCCCGCTGAAAGCCATGAAGTGGCTGCTGCAGCGTCATGCGCCGCTGGCCATCAAGCTCACCGGCGACGCCGACCAGTATTTCTGGATGCTGCAGATGCTGCGCAACTGCACCGCCGCCCGCTATGCGGTGAACAAGGAGCGCATGGTGCGCCTGTCCGAATACAGCCGCGACTGCCTGGACGAGCTGCGCGCCGAAACCGGCATCAGCTACGAAGGTCGTCAGCTGGGCACCACCCAGCTGTTCCGCACCCAGGCCCAGCTGGACGGCGCGGCCAAGGATATTGCCGTGCTGGAACAGTCCGGGGTGCCGTTCGAGGTGCTGGACCGTGCTGGTATCGCCCGCGTAGAGCCGGCCCTGGCTGGTGTCACCGACAAGCTGGCTGGCGCCTTGCGCCTGCCCAACGACCAGACCGGCGACTGCCAGATGTTCACCACCAAGCTGGCCGAGATGGCCAAACAGCTGGGTGTGGAGTTCCGCTTCGGCCAGGACATCCAGCGCATCGATGCCGTGGGTGATCGCATCAATGGCGTGTGGATCGACGGCAAGCTGGAAACCGCCGACCACTACGTGCTGGCGCTGGGCAGCTACAGCCCGCAACTGCTCAAGCCGCTGGGCATCAAGGCGCCGGTCTACCCGCTCAAGGGTTACTCGCTGACCGTGCCGATTACCAACGCGGCGATGGCGCCGACCTCGACCATTCTCGACGAGACCTACAAGGTCGCCATCACCCGCTTCGACAACCGTATTCGCGTTGGCGGTATGGCCGAGATCGCCGGTTTCGATCTGTCGCTCAACCCGCGGCGGCGTGAAACGCTGGAGATGATCACCGGCGACCTGTACCCGCAGGGTGGTGACCTCAAGCAGGCCGAATTCTGGACCGGCCTGCGCCCGGCCACCCCGGATGGCACGCCGATCGTGGGCGCCACCGCCTATCGCAACCTGTTCCTCAATACCGGACACGGTACCCTTGGCTGGACCATGGCCTGCGGCTCCGGTCGCCTGCTCGCCGACCTGATGGCGAAGAAGCGTCCGCAGATCAGCCCGGAAGGCCTGGATATTTCCCGCTACCGTCCGACCAAGGAGAGTCACAAGCATGTCCATCCAGCGCCTGCACACTGAGTCGCGCTACAGCGAAATCGTCATCCACAACGGCACGGTCTACCTGGCCGGCCAACTGGCGGATGACTACCGCGGCGATATTCGGCAGCAGACCCGCGAGACCCTGGCCAGCATTGATCGCTTTCTGGCCGAGGCTGGCACCGACAAGTCGAAGATCCTGTCGGTGACCATTTACCTCAAGGACATGGCCGACTACGCCGGCATGAATGCCGAGTGGGATGCCTGGGTGGTGCCGGGCGCCACGCCGGCCCGCGCCACCGTTGAGGCCAAGTTGTATGACGCGCAGGTGCGGGTGGAGATGTCGGTGATTGCCGCACTCTGAGCGTCGCAGCGCTAACCATTTGAAGTATGCAGGTGGGTGTTTGGCAGAACACACCCTTGTTTTGCCCGGCGCTAGCCGGGCTTTTTTTTAACCGCCGCCAAGAAGTGCTCATCATGCGTCCCGCCCGTGCCCTGATCGATCTCGCCGCCCTGCGGCACAACTACCAACTGGCCCGAGAGGCTACCGGCGCCCGTGCGCTGGCGGTGATCAAGGCCGATGCCTATGGCCATGGCGCGGTGCGTTGCGCCGAGGCCCTGGCCGATCTGGCCGATGGCTATGCGGTGGCCTGTATCGAGGAGGCCCTGGAGTTGCGCGCGGCCGGCGTGCAGGGGCCGATCCTGCTGCTCGAAGGCTTTTTCGAGGCGGCGGAGCTGGCGCTGATCGAGCAGCACCAACTGTGGTGCGTGGTGCATTCGGCCTGGCAGATCGAGGCCATCGAGCGCGCCGTGCTGAAAACGCCGCTGACCCTGTGGCTGAAGATGGACTCCGGCATGCACCGGGTCGGTCTGCATCCGGCGGAATACCAGGCGGCCTATCGCCGTCTGCTGGCCAGCGGACGGGTCGGTAAGATCGTGCTGATGAGCCACTTTGCCCGTGCCGACGAGCTGGACTGCCCACGCAGTGCCGAGCAGGTGGCGGTGTTCCAGGCGGCGCGTGGCGAGCTGCAGGCCGAGGTCAGCCTGCGCAACTCGCCGGCGATTCTCGGCTGGCCTTCCATTCCCAGCGACTGGGTGCGGCCCGGCATCATGCTCTACGGCGCCACGCCCTTTGCCGAGGAACATCCGCTGGCCGCGCAGCTGCAGCCGGTGATGACCCTGGAGTCAAAGATCATCAGCGTGCGCGAACTGCCGGCCGGTGAGCCGGTGGGTTATGCCGCGCGTTTCGTCGCCGAACGCCCGACTCGCGTCGGCGTGGTCGCCATGGGCTACGCCGACGGCTATCCACGGCATGCGCCGACCGGCACGCCGGTGGCGGTGGATGGGCAGCTCACGCGCATCATCGGCCGGGTGTCGATGGACATGCTGACGGTCGATCTGACCGACCTGCCGCAGGCCGGGCTAGGCAGTCGGGTAGAGCTGTGGGGGCGGCAGGTACTGGCCAGCACGGTGGCGCAGCAGGCCGACACCATCCCTTATCAGATCTTCTGCAACCTCAAGCGTGTGCCCCGGGAATACCTGGGTTCATGAGCCCAGGCCCGTGAAACGGGCGTTTGAGGCGTTTGGGAAAACAAAGTGTTGTAAATTCTGAACGCCGTTGCCAAACTACGCCGACAACAAACCGCTCCCCATTAAGGAGGACACCCGCATTGGACGTCGGCGTTCGTTTGCAAGGCATTCGCAAACTCAAAGGTCTTTCTCAGCGTGAGCTCGCCAAGCGGGCAGGCGTGACCAACAGCACCATCTCCATGATCGAGAAGAACAGCGTGAGCCCCTCGATCAGCTCGCTGAAAAAGGTGCTTTCCGGCATCCCGATGTCCCTGGTGGAATTCTTCTCCCTCGATATGGAAGAAGAGAACACCACCCAGGTGGTGTACAAGGCCGACGAACTGCTCAGCATGAGCAGCGGCGAAGTGGCCTTCAAGCTGGTCGGCAAGGCCCATCCCAACCGGGCCCTGGCCTTCCTCGACGAAACCTACCCGCCGGGCGCCGATACCGGTGAGGACATGTACAGTCACGAGGGTGAGGAAGCCGGCATGCTGATCGAGGGCAGCCTGGAGCTGACCGTGGGCAGCGAGGTGTTTCTCCTGGAGCCGGGCGACAGCTACTACTTCGACAGTGGTAAGCCGCATCGCTTCCGTAACCCGGGCGACAAACCGGCGCGACTGATCAGCGCCACCACGCCGGCGAACTTCTAAGCTGCAGATTCAATGGTCTAAGCCCCTGCGACACCTTGGGTTATTTCGGTGCCGCAGGCTTGCCGCTATACTGACGCCCGCTCGCGAGACCCGTGGTCGCGGGCGTGACCAGCCACGATGAGGGTGTAAGCGTGAACCTGATTAAAAAAATGCTGGCAGCCAATGCTGCCGTGTTGGCCCTGTGGGCTGTTAACGCCCAGGCCGATAACGATGCGGCGGTAATTGCCGAGCGTCTGAAGCCGGTTGGCCAAGTCTGTGTGCAGGGCGAAGAGTGCAAGGGCGTTGGCGCTGTTGCCGCTGCCGCCGGCGGTGGTGCCAAGTCTCCGGACGACGTGATCGCTGCCCACTGTGGTGCCTGCCATACGCCTGGCGTGCTGGGCGCACCGAAAATTGGCGATGCCGCGGCCTGGAAAGCCCGTGCCAGTGCCAAGGGCGGTGTCGACGGCCTGCTGAAATCGGCCATCGCCGGTCTCAATGCCATGCCGCCGAAAGGCACCTGCGCCACCTGCTCGGACGACGAGCTGAAGGGCGCCATCAAGAAGATGTCCGGTCTGTAAGATCGCTCTTCGCTTAAAAGCCGCCTACGGGCGGCTTTTTTGTGGCCGACCATCCCTGACGGCCGCCCTTCGGGCCGTCGCCCGGAGGCGACGTCAGAAATGGCTCCAGACCATTTCTTATGCCTGCTATTTTTTCAGCATCGCGCGGATATCAGCCAGCGCCGACTTGCCGGTGGCGGCCTTGACCTCCTGGGGGGCGTCCTCGAGGTTTTCCCACTGCAGGTCTTCGGGCGGCAGCTCGTCGAGGAAGCGGCTGGGCGTGCACTCGATGATCTCGCCATATTGCTTGCGCTTGGCGGCGAAGGTGATGGCCAGGTTCTGCCGCGCGCGGGTGATGCCCACATAGGCCAGGCGGCGTTCTTCCTCGACCGTATCGGCCTCGATGCTGGAGCGGTGCGGGAGGATTTCTTCCTCCATGCCCATGATGAACACGTAGGGGAACTCCAGGCCCTTGCTGGCATGCAGGGTCATCATCTGCACGCCCTCGGCGCCGTCCTCTTCTTCCTGCTGGCGCTCCAGCATGTCGCGCAGCACCAGCTTGCCGATGGCGTCCTCGACGGTCATGCCGCCGTCCTCGTCCTTCTCCAGGGTGTTCTTCAGCGCATCGATGAGGAACCAGACGTTGCCCATGCGGAAGTCCGCGGCCTTGTCGCTGGAGCTGTTGGTGCGGATCCAGTTCTCGTAGTCGATGTCCATCACCATGCTGCGCAGCGCGGCGATCGGGTCGTTCTGCGCGCACTGCTGACGCAGGTTGTCCATGTAGCGTTTGAAGCGCGACAGACGCTCGGTATAGCGGTTGTCCAGATGCTCGGACAGGCCCAGCTCGTCGCAGGCGGCGTACATGCTGATCTTGCGCTCGGTGGCATAGTTGCCGAGTTTTTCCAGGGTGGTCGAGCCAATCTCCCGGCGCGGCACGTTGATCACGCGAAGGAAGGCGTTGTCGTCGTCCGGGTTGACCAGCAGGCGGAAGTAGCTCATCAGGTCCTTCACCTCCTGACGGGCGAAGAAGCTGGTGCCGCCGGACAGGCGATAGGGAATCTGGTGGTGCTGCAGTTTCAGCTCCATCAGCTTGGCCTGGTAGTTGCCGCGGTAGAGGATGGCGAACTCGCTGTACGGGCGCTGGGTGCGCAGGTGCAGGGTGAGGATTTCCAGGGCGATGCGTTCGGCCTCGGCTTCCTCGTTGCGGCAGCGGATGATGCGGATCGGGTCGCCGTGGCCCATCTCCGACCACAGCTGTTTCTCGAACACGTGCGGGTTGTTGGCGATGAGGATGTTGGCGCACTTGAGGATGCGGCTGGTGGAGCGGTAGTTCTGCTCCAGCATCACCACCTTCAGCGAGGGGAAGTCCTCCTTCAACTGCATCAGGTTTTCCGGGCGTGCGCCGCGCCAGGCGTAGATCGACTGGTCGTCGTCGCCGACCACGGTGAACTGGGCGCGGTCCTGCACCAGCATCTTCACCAGCAGGTACTGGCTGGCGTTGGTGTCCTGGTATTCGTCGACCAGCATGTAGCGCACGCGGAACTGCCATTTTTCCAGGATGTCCGGGTGCTCCTGGAACAGCTTCACCGGCAGCAGGATCAGGTCGTCGAAATCTACCGCGTTGTACGCCTTGAGCGTGCGCTGGTAGTGCAGGTAGACGATGGCGGCGGTCTGCTCCTTGGGGTTGCGCGCCTTGGCCAGCGCCTCGTCGGGCAGGATCAGATCGTTCTTCCAGCCGCCGATGTAGTTCTTGATCTCGTCCACACCGTCATCGCCGGAATATTCCTTCTGCATGATGTCGGTGAGCAGCGATTTGATGTCGCCCTCGTCGAAGATCGAGAAACCGGGCTTGTAGCCGAGGCGCGCATGTTCCTTGCGGATGATGTTCAGGCCCAGGTTGTGGAAGGTCGACACCGTCAGGCCCTTGCCCTCGCTGCCCCGCAGCAGGCTGCTGACGCGTTCCTTCATCTCCCGCGCGGCCTTGTTGGTGAAGGTCACCGCGACGATGTTCTGCGCCCGGATACCGCACTGCTGGATCAGGTAGGCGATCTTGCGGGTGATCACGCTGGTCTTGCCGGAGCCGGCGCCGGCGAGCACCAGCATGGGGCCGCCGATGTAGTTCACGGCTTCCTGCTGGCGGGGGTTGAGACGGGACATGGACATGGGCTGCAAGGAAACGGAGCGGCATTTTAGCAGGGCCTGAGTGTTGTGCCGGCGCATTACTGTGGATGTGACCAAATGCAGAGTGCGATGCACTTGGCTTGGCAAGTCACAATAAATCAGTACCCTTAGCTGACGATCGGTCATTGTCTGACGAGAGCGTGGGCTGCAGAGTCGGCGACGTGTCAGGCAGGACCCACAGGGATAAGTGCACGTATAACGCCTGGAGGGCTTTAGCAGTCGCGGCTCAATGCCGTGTAGAGGTTGGCCGGGGAGGTCATTTGCGCGCGTTTTTCGAACCCATGCGCTTGTTGTTGCTGGCAGATTCGCCCACCTGGGCCGAGCTGCTGCGTGAGCGTCTGGAGCAGCTGGACGCCGCTGCAGCCCTGATCACCGCGCCCTCCTGGTCCGCCGCCAGCGGCCTGTTCGATGAACAGCCCGGCACGCTGGTACTGGCCACGCCTGGCTGCCTGCCGGCGCCGGGCTGCTGTCCCTTCCCGCTGATCCTGCTGCTGGAAGACGAACCCGAACAACGCCCCGAAGGTGTCAGCGACTGGCTCAGCCGCACCGAGCTGAGCCCGGCCATGCTGCGCCGCACCCTGCGCCATGCCACCGACTATGCCGCCCTGCAGGGTGCCGTGCAGCGTCTGGCCGAGCAGGATGCGCTGACCGGTATCGCCAATCGCCAGGGCTTCCAGACCCTGCTGGCCGCACGCCTGGCCGAGTTTGCCGGTCATGGTCTGGCCCTCGGTCACCTCGATCTGGACAACTTCAAGCACGTCAACGACGCCCTCGGCCATCAGGGCGGCGATCGCCTGATCCTGCAGGTGG
Organism: Pseudomonas fluvialis; assembly: GCF_014207935.1. Taxonomy (GTDB): domain Bacteria; phylum Pseudomonadota; class Gammaproteobacteria; order Pseudomonadales; family Pseudomonadaceae; genus Aquipseudomonas; species Aquipseudomonas fluvialis_A. The sequence continues at coordinate 1,065,785 of NZ_JACHLL010000001.1, forward strand.
TGGCGCGCCTGCGCGGCCAGTTGGAGGGCGGCGATATTCTTGCGCGTCTGGGCAGCGACGAATTTGCCCTGCTGCTGGATACCCGCCGCGACAGTTCGCGGGCGGAAAAACTGGCCGAGCGCATCACCGAAGTGCTGGCCGAGCCCTATTGGGTGGATGGCGAAAGCCTGCTGCTCGGCTGCAGCCTGGGCCTGGCCCATGCGCGCAGCGGCGATGACGCCGATCCGCTGCTGTGGCACGCGCACATCGCCATGCAGCAGGCCAAGAGCCAGCAGGGCTGCACCTTCCATGTCTACGACGAACGTATCAACCGCAGTGCACGCTGCCTGGCCGATCTGGAAAGCGAGCTGCGCCGTGCCCTGCGTCGCGACGAGCTTGAGCTGCACTACCAGCCGCGGCTGAGCCTCAAGACCGGCGAGATCGTCGGGCTGGAAGCGCTGGTGCGCTGGAATCACCGCGAGCGCGGGCTGCTCACGCCCAACGAATTCGTGCCGCTGGCCGAAGAAAGCGGGCTGATCGTGCCGCTTGGCTACTGGGTGATCAGCCGTGCCCTGCGCGACATGCAGTGGCTGCGCGGTCGCGGTCTGCCGGACCTGCACATGGCGGTGAACCTGTCGTTCCGCCAGTTCCAGGACAGCCAGCTGTTGGCGACCCTGCAGCGCCTGATCGACGAACGCGGCGTGGACGGTCACTGGCTGGAGTTCGAGCTGACCGAAACCGCGGTGATGCGCCGCAGCGATCAGGTGCGTCTGACCATGGATGCCCTGAGCGAACTGGGCGTGCGCTTCTCCCTGGACGATTTTGGCACCGGGTTCTCGTCCTTCGTGCATCTGTCCAGCCTGCCGATCACCCTTCTGAAGATCGACAAGAGCTTCGTTGCCGAGATGCACCAGCGCGGCGATGGCCCGCAACTGGTCAAGGCCATGGTCAACATGGCGCACAACCTTCACCTCGAAGTGGTGGCCGAAGGGGTCGAAGAGCCGGAGCAATTGCGCCAGCTGCGCGAGTTCGGCTGCGACCAGGTGCAGGGCTACCTGATCAGCAAGCCGTTACCGCTCACCGAACTGGCGCGCTTTCTGGTCTTTGGCCAGCGTCAGGCATTGCTGGCTGATTAACTGCAGTTAATCCTCGCCGCCCAGGCATACCCGCTGAGTCACCGGTAAGGGTTGCAGGTGGCGCCCGGTGCGCCACTCGAAGGCGGCGATCAGGCCGCAGGCCGCGCAGGCCAGACCGATGGCCAGCCCCCACCACACCCCGGCGGCGCCCCAGTCCAGCGGCATGGCCAGGATCCAGGCGGTCGGGGCGCCGATGCCCCAGTAGCAGAGCAGGCCCACGTAGAAGGTGGTGCGTGCGTCCTTGAGGCCGCGGATGGCGCCCATGGCAATGGTCTGCAGGCCATCGAACAGCTCGAACCAGGCGGCGATGGCCAGCAGGCTGACCGCCAGCTCGATCACCGCACGGTGCTGGGCATCCTCGGCATCGAGGAATAGTTCGATCACCCAGTGCGGCGCCAGCCAGAACAGCAGGGCGAAGCCGAGCATGCACAGCGCGCCCAGGCCGATGGCCAGCCGCCCGGTCTGGCGTGCCTCCTGCCAGCGGCCGGCGCCATAGTGCTGGCCGATGCGAAAGCTCGCCGCGTAGGAAATGCCGACCGGCACCATGAAGGCCACATACACCGCCTGGATGGCGATCTGGTGCGCCGCCAGTTCCGTGCTGCCCAGGGCGCCCATGCACAGCGCGGCGACGAAGAACAAACCGGACTCGACGATGTAGGTGCCGCCGATCGGCAGGCCCAGGCGCAGGTTCTCGCGGATATCTGTCCAGCGTACGGCGAACAGGCCGGGCAGCAGCGGCCAGGGCCGGTAGAATGGCTGCCGGCGCAGGTACAAAGCCAGCAGCAGCGCCATGGCCGTCTGCACCAGCGCGGTGACCAGACCGATGCCGGCCAGACCGATCTTCGGCAGGCCGAACAGGCCGTGAATCAGCACATAGTTGAGGACGAAGTTGGCCGCCGCGCCGCCCAGGCTGATGGCCAGCACCGGCCCCGGCTTGCCCAGCGCACTGGTGAAGCCGCGCAGGCTCATGAACAGCAGGTAGCCGGGCAGGGCGAATCCCAGGGTCTGCAGGAACTGCATGGCGCCGACGATATTGGCCTCGTCCTGCCCGGCCAGACGCAGAAAGGGCGCCGCGTTCCACAGCAGCAGCATCGACAGCAGGGCCAGCGCCAGTGCCACCCAGATGCCGGCCTGGGTCATCAGCCGCACGCCTTGCGCATCGCCGGCGCCATGGCGGATGGCAACCAGGTTGCCCACTGCGGCGGTGACGCCGACGCAGAAGATCGATACCAGGTTGTAGGCCGCCGCGCCCAGGCCCCCGGCGGCCAGCGCCTCGGGGCCGAGCTTGCCCATCATCACGGTGTCGGTGAACACCATCAGTACGTGGGCCAGCTGCGCGGCGATCAGTGGGCCGGCCAGGCGCAGCAGGGCGAAGAGTTCGGCGCGGGTCGCTTGTGGCATGAGTCAGACTCGGGAAAGCAAATTGGCGATACGGTCAGCATTGACCGAGAATGACTCTATTCTCCTGGCGCCTGAGCAGGCTGCACAAAAGGAAAGAACTGATGTCTGGTATGACTAAAACTCATGGATTTGAAACATGAGCGAACGCCTGCCGCCGCTTTATGCGTTGCGCGCCTTCGAGGCGGCGGCGCGGCACCTGTCCTTTACCCGTGCAGCTGCCGAGCTGGCCATTACCCAGAGCGCGGTCAGCCGGCATATCCGCACCCTGGAGGCCGACTTCGGCTGTCGCCTGTTCGAGCGCGAAGGGCGCGGTCTGCGCCTGACCGAGCCCGGCCGGCTGCTGTTGCCCGGTTTGCAGCAGGGCTTTGCCGCGTTGGAAAGCGCCTGTGCCAGCCTGCGCAGCGAGGAGGGGGTGTTGCGCCTGAAGGCGCCCTCGACCCTGACCATGCGCTGGCTGCTCGCCCGGTTGTCGCGCCTGCGTCTGCAGCAGCCGGATTTCGAGGTGCAGCTGACCGCGGCGTGGATGGATGTCGACAAGGTCGACTTCGAGCGTGAGCCCTTCGACTGCGCGGTACTGCTCAATGACGGGCAGTTTCCGCCGGACTGGGAGGTGTGCAAGCTGTTCGAGGAGTGGCTGATTCCGGTTTGTGCGCCGGAGGATGCGGCGACCGGCCCGTGGGATCTGGCGCGTCTGCAGCAGGCCGAACAGTTGCACCCGACGCCGGACCGCCGCGATTGGCGCCAGTGGCTGGCGGCCATGGGCCTCGCCGAGCAGGTGCCGCTCAAGGCCGGTCAGGTGTTCGACATGCTGGAACTGGGCATCGTTGCCGCCGCACGCGGCTACGGGGTGTCGATCGGCGATCTGGCGCTTGTGGCCGAGGATGTTGGCGCGGGACGCCTTGGCCTGCCCTGGCCCAGCGCGGTATTCAGTGGTTGCAGCTACTATCTGGTCTGGCCGAAGGCCCGGCGTGGCCAGGAACGCTTTCATGTCTTGCGCGATTATCTGCAGCAAGAGGTGGCGGCCCTGCAGTTGCCGCCGGTCGAGCGCGTCCCAATCCAATAAGAAGAATAAGGAATCACCATGCCTGCACAGATGCAGCACAGCATCGATATCGCCCGTAGCCCGGCCGAGGTCTATGCCTTCATCACTCAGCCGTGGCACTGGCACCACTGGCACCCCAGCTCGCGCTCGGCCAAGGCGCAGGTCAGTGAGCTGGCGGTGGGGGACAGCTTCGACGAAGAGATTGTTGTGCAGCCGCTGGCGCCTCTGCCGCCGAGTCTGCACCGTGAAACGCACTATCAGGTGCTGGCCGCCGCGCCGGGGCAGCACTGGCTGTGCCGTGGGCAGATGCGCGACGGCTGGCTGGAGATTCGTTACCAGCTGCAGCCCTCGGTGGTCGGTACCCGCCTGACGCGCACCCTGACCTTCGATGTCGGTGGTATCACCCGGCTGATGATGCCGCTGTTGCGGCGGCGTCAGCGCGTGCTGTCGCCTGTGGCGCTGAGCAATCTCAAGACCTTGCTTGAGGCCCGCTAGCGGCGCGGTAGCGCTCGGCGGTATTCAGCAGCCAGTCGCGGAAGGCGCGCAGGGCGGCGGATTCGGCCTTGCGCTCGGGAATCACCAGGTAATAGCCCTTGTCGTTCTCGGCGCTGACCGGCAGCGGGCAGACCAGCCGGCCTTCGGCCAGCTCGCGCTCGATCATGAAGGGCGGAATGAGCGCCGCGCCCATGCCCTCGCCGGCGGCCATGGCCAGCATGGAAAAGAGCTCCAGGCGCGGGCCGTTCAGGTCGTGGCCGACATTCAGGCCCTGGCTGGCGAACCACTGGCGCCAGGCATAGGGGCGGGTGCTCTGTTGCAGCAGCGGTAGTTGCGCCAGTTCGGCGGCGGTCAGCGTGCTGCGGCCCTGCAGCAGGGCCGGGCTGCACACCGGCTGGGCATTCTCGGCCATCAGAAAATGCGCCTGACTGCCGGGCCAGTCGGCATCACCGTAATAGATGGCGGCGTCGAAGTCGGTCTCGGCGAAGAGGAAGGGGCGGGTGCGGCTGGACAGGTTGACCGTCACACCGGGGTGCTGGCGCTGGAACTCGCCCAGGCGCGGCAGCAGCCACTGGGTGCCGAAGGTCGGCACCACCGCCAGCTCCAGGGTCTGCGCACTCTGCTGGCCCATCACCGCCAGGGTGTCGCGCTCCACCGCATCCAGCTGCAGGGCCACACGCCGGCTGTAGGCCAGGCCGGCCTCGGTGAGCTTGACTCCGCGCCGCGAGCGGCGGAACAGCTCGACGCCGAGAAACTCCTCGAGGCTGGCGATCTGCCGGCAGATGGCGCTCTGGGTCAGCAGCAGTTCATCGGCCGCGCGGGTGAAGCTCTGGTGGCGGGCCGCCGACTCGAAGGCAATCAGCGCGGCGGTGCTGGGGATCTTTCGGCGCATAAGTGCACTGTGCTCACATTAATTTATAAATTATCGCCATATAGGCTATTTCGAAGTGAGTTATTTGCACAAGTGAGTGCGAATAACTCGTTTGCCGGATGGGCAAAGCGGGCCTAGGATCAATCCCACGCCAACCGAGAGCAGATCGACACTGCTCCTGTCGCAACCCACACCGAGGATTTCTTCATGGCCGGCAAAGCACAATTCAACTGGGAAGACCCGCTGCTGCTCGATCAGCAACTCACTGAAGAAGAGCGCATGGTGCGTGACAGCGCCCAGCAGTTCGCTGCCGACAAGTTGAAGCCGCGCGTGCAGCTGGCCTTCCGCAACGAGCAGACCGATCCGAAGATCTTCCGCGAAATGGGCGAGACCGGCCTGCTCGGCGCGACCATCCCGGAAATCTACGGCGGCAGCGGCCTGAACTATGTGTGCTACGGCCTGATCGCCCGCGAAGTGGAGCGCATCGACTCCGGCTACCGCTCGATGATGAGCGTACAGTCCTCCCTGGTGATGGTGCCGATCAACGAATTCGGCAACGAAGCCACCAAGCAGAAGTACCTGCCCAAGCTGGCCAGCGGCGAATACATCGGCTGCTTCGGTCTGACCGAGCCGGACCACGGCTCCGATCCGGGTTCGATGATCACCCGCGCCAAGAAGGTCGAGGGCGGCTATCGCCTGACCGGCGCCAAGATGTGGATCACCAACAGCCCAATCGCTGACGTGTTCGTGGTCTGGGCCAAGGATGACGCCGGCGAAATCCGCGGCTTCGTGCTGGAGAAAGGCTGGGAAGGCCTGTCCGCCCCGGCCATTCACGGCAAGGTCGGCCTGCGCGCCTCGATCACCGGCGAAATCGTCATGGACAACGTGTTCTGTCCGGAAGAAAACGCCTTCCCGGACGTGCGCGGCCTGAAAGGACCGTTCACCTGCCTGAACTCCGCCCGCTATGGCATCAGCTGGGGTGCCCTGGGCGCCGCCGAGGATTGCTGGCACACCGCCCGCCAGTACACCCTGGACCGCAAGCAGTTTGGCCGCCCGCTGGCGCAGACCCAGCTGATCCAGAAGAAGCTGGCCGACATGCAGACCGAAATCACCCTGGCCCTGCAAGGCTGCCTGCGTCTGGGCCGCATGAAGGACGAAGGCACTGCCGCGGTGGAAATCACCTCCATCATGAAGCGCAACAGCTGCGGCAAGTCCCTGGAGATCGCCCGCATGGCGCGTGACATGCTCGGTGGCAACGGTATCAGCGACGAGTACGGCGTGGCCCGCCACCTGGTCAACCTGGAAGTGGTCAATACCTACGAGGGTACCCACGACGTCCACGCGCTGATCCTCGGTCGCGCCCAGACCGGCCTGCAGGCTTTCTACTAAGCCTGCCTGCGGCGGGGTCGTCCGGCCCCGCCCGTTGTTATCCCGCTGCCTTGTTTAATGGAGGTTCCGTCATGTCCGGTGCGCTCTCGCATATCCGCGTCCTCGATTTGTCCCGCGTGCTGGCTGGCCCCTGGGCCGGGCAGACCCTGGCCGATCTCGGCGCCGAGGTGATCAAGGTCGAGCGTCCCGGCAGCGGCGACGATACCCGCCACTGGGGTCCGCCCTACGTGAAAGACGCGCAGGGTAACGACACCCGCGAGGCGGCCTACTTCCAGAGCGCCAACCGCAACAAGCAGTCGCTGACCGTGGACTTCACCCAGGCCGAGGGTCAGCGCCTGATCCGCGAGCTGGCGGCGCGGTGCGACGTGGTGCTGGAGAACTTCAAGGTCGGTGGCCTCAAGGCCTACGGTCTCGATTACGAATCGCTGAAAGCGGTGAACCCGCGACTGATCTACTGCTCCATCACCGGCTTCGGGCAGGACGGGCCCTACGCCAAGCGAGCAGGCTACGACTTCATGATCCAGGGTCTCGGAGGCTTGATGAGCCTCACCGGGCGCCCGGAAGGTGAAGCGGGCGCCGGCCCCATGAAGGTCGGCGTGGCGCTCACCGATATCCTCACCGGGCTATACGCCACGGTCGGGGTGCTGGCCGCGCTCAACCAGCGCGAACAGTCGGGTCTGGGCCAGCATATCGATGTGGCCCTGCTCGACGTGCAGGTGGCCTGCCTGGCCAACCAGGCCATGAATTACCTGTGCACCGGACGCTCGCCCAAGCGCCTGGGCAATGCCCACCCGAACATCGTGCCCTACCAGGATTTCCCCAGCGCCGATGGCGATTTCATCCTGGCGGTGGGCAACGACAGTCAGTTCGGCAAGTTTTGCGAGGTTGCCGGCCTTACGGCTTTGGCCGGTGACTCGCGCTTTTCCACCAACAAGGCTCGCGTGGCCAACCGCGACGAGCTGATCCCGCTGATCCGCCAGGCCACGGTGTTCAAGACCACCGCCGAGTGGGTGCAACTGCTGGAGGCGGCCGGCGTGCCCTGCGGGCCGATCAACGACCTGGCCCAGGTCTTCGCCGACCCCCAGGTGCAGGCCCGTGGCCTGCGCGTGGACATGCCCAACAGCTACGGCGGCGTCACCCCGCAGGTGGCCAGTCCGCTGCGCCTGTCGGCGACGCCGGTGCAATACCGCAACGCGCCACCGACCCTGGGCGAGCATACCGCCGAGGTGCTGCAGCGCCTGCTGGGGCTGGATAGCGCCGCTCAGGCTCAGTTGCGTGAGCAGGGCGTGATCTGATTCGACGAGTCAAACGGGGCGGATCGTGCTGCACAATGGCTTGCGCCAGCACGGTTCGCCCCGTTTCCTTTTTCAAGCCGTCGCGCTCGCTGCCGCATTGCTCGGTTGCGGCAGGATTTCCTTCCAGCGCGCGATCATCGAGCTGTTGTCTTCCTGCCAGGGGTGAAAGCCCGGACGGAAGTACTGCAGGTAGTCCGGAATCACCCCGCTGACGATGCCGTTCCAGCCGAACAGGCGCCACAGGCCACGGGCCAGCACCTTCGGGTTGGTATGCAGGCCGTCGGCCTTGAGGAAAGCCCAGGTGTAGCGCACGCAGTAGCCGAGCAGGCCGGTGGAGCCGGCCAGCAGCAGGCGCACTCGCCCCCAGTAGCTGCCGACCACGTCCTGATAAAGGTCGAAGGCCACAGCCTTGTGCTCGATCTCCTCGATGGCATGCCAGACCCACAGCGCGCGTACCGATGGATCCAGGCCTTCGATCAACCTGGGGTCGCGCAGCATGCGCTGGGCGAGGATGGCGGTGATGTGCTCCAGGCCCGCGGTGGCGCCCAGCATCTGCTTGGGCGTGAGCATCGTGCGGGCGCGGGTGAGGAGGAAGCGGGTCAGCTTCAGCGCAGGCTCTATCACCGGGCCATAGCCCTGGCCTTCGAGCATCTGATTGAAGGTCTCGTGCTCCTTGGAGTGCATTGCCTCCTGGCCGATGAAGCCGGAGATTTCCTTCTGCCGGACCTTGTCCTCGACGCGATCGCGCAGGGCGCGCACCGAGTCGACGAAGAAGCGCTCGCCATCCGGGAAGGTCAGCGACAGGGCATTGAGGAAGTGAGTGCACACCGGGTCGTTCAACGCCCAGTAGCGGGGGATATCGGTGAACGCGAAGTCCATGCGCCGTACGCTGATATCGACCTGGGCAGGCTTCTGGTGATTACGGGCCATCTACGGACTCTCCTTTCGGCCGGTGAGCGGCCGCGCTGCTGCTGCTTATATCTGTCTGCCCCCGAAGCGTTGGGGAGTGCTTTGTGCGCTGCAGTGTGGCGCGCCTTGTATGGGCTGTCTGGTCGGAGGAGGTCTAACTTTGGTGGAAACGGGCCAGATGCCGGTGCAGGAAGCCTTTCAGGGTGTGCCGGGCATCTATCTATTGCTGCTGTGCGATGTGGTCCGGCGTCTCGGACATGATGAGCAGCAGGTGATCGAGGGGTTGGGGGTGACGCGCGCCGGCCTGCTGCAGCCGGATAGTCGCATATCCCTGCTCACCGGCTTTCAGGCGGCGCAGCGTGCCGTGGCCTTGGCTGGCGATCAGGGTTTGGGGCTGATCTATGCGCGGGCCATGAATGTCACCATGCACGGCTCGCTTGGCATGCTTGCACTGGCCAGCCCCAATATTGGCGAGGCACTGCAGGCTGCCATGCGCTTTATGGCCCTGCGCGTGCCTTTCCTGCGTGCAGAGTTGCTGCGTGGTAGTACCCAGTGGCGGATCGTCTTCAGCCCCCGCGTAGCGTTGGGTGAGCCAGAGGTGTTTGTAATGGAGGCCGTGCTGGTGGGGTTGGCTTATGTGGCGGAGCAGCTGCTGGGTCAGCCGCTGCAGGGTGGGCGCATCCATATGCCTGGCCGTCAGCCTGCTTACTGGGCGCAGTTCCGGGCGAGCCTGCCGGCGCCGATCCGGTACGAGTCGGGAGAGTGGGCGCTGCTATTGCCGGTGAGTCTGTCCGAGGCGCGGCCGCGTCTGGCCGATCCCGTTGCCGCAGGTTTTGCCCGGGAGCAGTGTGAGCAGGAATACCGGCAGTTGGTGGCGCTGCGCAGCAGCGTGCGTCAGCAAGTCGAGGAGCACTTGCGCATGAGTGATGCAGCGCAGGCGCTGCCAACCCTCGAGGAGATGGCGCTGCGTGTGCACCTGTCACCGCGCACCTTGAAGCGTCGTCTCCAGGAGCAGGGGGTGAGCTATCGCCTGCTGCTGGATGCCGAATTGCGCCAGCGCTGCTGTCGCTTGCTGGAAAGTCGCCATCTGTCTATTAGCGAAGTGGCCTGGCAGCTCGGCTTTGCCGATGTCTCCAATTTCACCCGCACCTTCCGCCGCCTCACCGGCTATCCACCGCGAGCCTGGCGAGCTGAGCAGCAGGCGGCTATATAGAAGTAACAGAGAATATTCGACTTTTTCGCTGTAGGGGGTTTACAGGGTTATTGATATCTGTAGAATGCGCCCCTCGCTGACGCGTACCTAGGTAAGCAGATGCGGCAAGTGATTGAAATAGAAAGAAATTTTCTAAATCACATTTGACAGCAACCAGGTTCGCTGTAGAATGCGCGCCTCGCTGAAGCGAAGTAGAAATCGCGAAGCGGCAAGTGACTGAAGTAGAAAGAAATTTTCGAAAAAGAGCTTGACAGGTTGAAGAGGTGCTGTAGAATGCGCGCCTCGGTTGAGACGAAAGACTTAACCAAACGCTCTTTAACAAGTTGAATCAAGCAATTCGTGTGGGTGCTTGTGATAGTAAGACTGATGATTGAAAGATTATCAGCAACACAAGTAACACTCGTGAATTCATGAGTTTATTTGCGATTGCTGAGCCAAGTTTAGGGTTTTCTCAAAACCCAAGCAGTATTGAACTGAAGAGTTTGATCATGGCT
>NZ_JACHLL010000002.1:0-134183 GCF_014207935.1 Pseudomonas fluvialis
TCCCTGGATAAAACGCTTCATCGGCATTCCCCACTGATTTGAATCCATCAAATCACAGCAAGGTCGATGCCAGCGTTTTTACACAGCCTGGGCCGCTAGCCGCCCCAGGTACAGCCCTCAAACGACCTAACTCAACCCCACCTCGCCCTGCTCCACTTTGATCGGTTTCCAGCGCCGCAGCAGGCTGTAGAGCGTCGGCACCACGAACAGGGTGAAGAAGGTGCCGAGCAGCAGGCCGCCGACGATCACCATGCCGATCTGCTGGCGGCTCTCCGCGCCCGCGCCAGTGGCGATGGCCAGCGGCAGCGAGCCGAGCACCATGGCGCCGGTGGTCATCAGGATCGGGCGCAGGCGTTGCAGGGAAGCCTCCAGCACCGCCTCCTGCAGCGCCTTGCCTTCGCGCAGCAGGTGATTGGCGAACTCGACGATGAGGATGCCGTGCTTGGTGATCAGGCCGATCAGGGTCACCAGGCCGACCTGCGAATAGATGTTCAGCGTGCCACCGAACAACTGCAGTGCCAGTAGAGCGCCAGCCATCGACAGCGGGACGCTGAAGAGGATGATCAGCGGATCGAGGAAGCTCTCGAACTGCGCGGCCAGCACCAGGAAGATGAACACCAGGGCAAGGGCGAAGATCAGCGCCACGCCACTGCCGGAATCCTTGAAGTCCCGCGAGATGCCGGTGTAATCGAACTGGGTGTCGGCCGGGAAGATCGCACGCGCCTTGTCTTCCAGATGCTCCAGCGCTTCGCCGAGGGTGTAGCCGGAGCCGACGTTGGCGGTCACCGTCACCGCGCGCAGCTGGTTGAAGTGGTTGAGCTCGCGGGGCGCCACGGTTTCGCGCACCTCGATCAGGTTCGACAGCTGCACCATGCTGTCATCGCGCCCGCGCACGTAGATGCGGTTGAGGTCCTGCGGGTTGCTGCGATCGACCCCGGCCAGCTGCACCAGCACGTCGTACTGCTCGCCATTCTGCTTGAAGCGCGTCACCTGACGGCTGCCGAACAGGCTCTCCAGACTGCGACCGATGGTGGCGACATCGCTGCCCACCACCACCGCCTGCTCGCGGTTGACGCTGATCTTGAGCTGCGGCGTATTCAGCTTGAGGTCGGTATCCAGGCTCTCCAGCCCCGGATAGCCGCGCACCTCGGCCAGCAGCTTGTCGACGTACTGTTGCAGCTCGGCATATTCCAGCGAGGAGCGGATGACGAAGTTCACCGGCTGGCTACGGGCACTCTGCCCCAGCGGCGGACGGTTGATGGGAAAAGCGCGCACGCCGGGAATGTCCTGCAGTTTGGGCAGCAGCTCGTCGCGGATCTCGAACTGGCTGCGCTCGCGCTTGTCCCAGTCCTCCAGCTTCATGAACGACAGGCCCTGGGCCACCGTGGGGAAACCGACGATGACCATGTAGCGGTTGGTTTCCGGAATCGCCGCATAGGCCGCTTCCAGTTGCTCGGCATAACGGCTGGTGTACGCCAGGGTGGCGCCATCCGGGCCGTTGATGGAGCCGACGATGGTGCCGGTATCCTCGGTCGGCGCCAGTTCGCTGCGCAGGTTGGCAAACAGCACGGCGCACAGCACGAGAATTCCCGCCAACAGCGCCAGCACCAGCCACCAGGCCTGCAGCACGCGTCGCAGCATACGGCCATAGGCCAGGGTCAGGCGTTCGAGCACCTGCTCAATGGCCACATAGGCCCGCCCATGGCTGGCCGCGGCGCGGTGGGGTTTGAGCAGATAGGCGCACATCATCGGCGACAGCGTCAGGGCGACAAAGCCGGAAACCAGCACCGCACCGGCCAGGGTCCAGGCGAATTCGGTGAACAGTTTGCCCGAGGTGCCCTGCATGAAGCCGATTGGCGCATACACCGCGGCCAGGGTCAGGGTCATGGCGATCACCGCGAAGGCGATCTCGCGGCTGCCGGTGAAGGCTGCCTGCAGCGGCGCCATGCCGCGCTCGATATGACGGTGGATGTTTTCCAGCACGACGATGGCGTCATCCACCACCAGGCCGATGGCCAGGACCATGGCCAGCAGTGTCAGGTTGTTGATGGAAAAGCCCATCAGCGCCATCAGCGCGCAGGCACCGATCAGCGACACCGGTATGGTCACCAGCGGAATCAGGGTGGCGCGCAGCGAACGGAGGAACAGGAAGATGATCAGCACCACCAGCAACACCGCTTCCCAGATGGTGCTGTAAACGTTGCCGATCGACTCGCGGATGAACAGCGAGTTGTCGTTGGCCACGGCCATCTGCATGCCGTCCGGCAGCAGGCTGCGGATTTCCGGCAACGCCGCCTCAAGACCGGCGGAAATATCCAGCGGGTTCGCGGTGGCCTGCTTGACCAGCCCCACCGCCACCGCCGAACGGCCCTTGAAGCGCACCAGGGTGCGCTCGTCGGCGGCGCCCAGCTCGGCGTAGCCGACATCGGCCAGTCGCAGCAGGTAGCCGCGCGAATCGTCGAGGATCAGCTGGTTGAACTGCTCGGCAGTCTGCAGATCGGTTTCCGACAGCACGGAAAATTCGCGCTGCTGCGACTCGATACGCCCGGCCGGAATCTCTACGTTCTGCCGGCGCAGCGCGGCTTCGATGTCCTGCACGGTCAGGTCATGGGCGGCCAGCTTTTCCGGATCCAGCCAGATGCGCATGGCATAGGTGCGCGCGCCACGGATCTGCACCTCGGACACGCCGGGAATGGTCTGCAGGCGATCCTGCACCACCCGTTCGAGCACATCGGTAATGGCCATGGCCGACAGCTGCTCGCTGTAGAAGGCCAGCCAGATCACCGGCTGCGCATCGGCCTCGACCTTCTGCACCAGCGGTTCGCGGATTTCTTCCGGCAACAGCGCACGCACGCGACCGAGGCGGTCACGCACGTCGTTGGCGGCTTCGTCGGCATTGGTGTCCAAGCGGAACTGGGCCGTGATCTGGGTGTTTTCCGCCCGGCTGATAGAACTGACGAAATCCAGGCCTTCGATGCCCGACAGCACATCCTCGATTGGCTGGGCGACCTGGGACTCCATGATTTCCGGGCTGGCGCCGGGGTAGATGACGTTAACCGTGACGATCGGCACGTCGATGTTGGGGTACTCGCGCACGGTCAGGCGCTGGTAGGCCAGAAGGCCGAGCAGGACGATGATCAGCGACAGGACACTGGCAAAGACCGGACGACGGATGCAGATATCCGACAGGGTCATGCGCCCTGCCCCCGCGGCACGCTGCGCACCTCGCGTCCGGGCACGACCTTCTGCCAGCCGGCACTGATCACCGTTTCACCACCCTGAAGGCCCTCGACCACCTCGGCCCAGCCGTTCAGACGCTGGCCGATGCGGATCACCCGCCGCTCGACCTTGCCTGCCACCAGCAGATTGATCATCAGTTGCTGGCCCATGGGCATGATCGCCTCCTCGGGGATCAGCAGAGCCTGGGGACGTTCAGCAAGAATGACCGAGACCTTGACGAACTGGCCGGGCTTAAGCCGCTGATCGCGGTTGGCCACCTGGGCGCGAATCGCCTGGCTGCGGCCCACTTCATCCAGCCGAGGATTGAGGGCAATGATCTCGCCTTGGAAGCGCTCATTGGGGTAGGCATCCAGGCTCAACTCGATACGCTGCTGCAGGCGCACCTGGCTGACTGCCTTCTGCGGCACGCGGAAGTCGACCTTGAGCGGGTCCAGCACTTCCAGGTTGACGATATTGTCACCGGCGCTCAGGTAATCGCCGACGCTGACCTGGCGCAAGCCCAGCACACCGTCATAGGGCGCGCGGATCAGGGTCTTGTCCAGGCGCGCCTGAGCCAGGGCCAGGCTGGCGCGAGCGGCCTGCTGCTGCGACTGCGCCTCATCGAGAGCCTGAGCATTACTGGCTCCGCGCTTGAACAGCAGCTGGGCGCGCTGGAAGCTCTTTTCCGCCAGATCGAGGTTAGCCCGCGCCTGCGCCAACTCGGCACGGGCAATCGAATCATCCAGGCTGACCAGCAAGGCGCCGCCCTTGACCGCCATGCCCTCCTGAAAGTGCAGGGCCGCCACCCGCCCTTCAACCTCCGGGCGAATCAGGGTCGACTCATCCGAGCGCAGCGAGCCAAAGGTCACCAGTTCGTCACGCACCAGCCGCTGCTCGGGCTGCACCACCTCGACCAGTGGCGCCAGTTCGGCCTGAGCAGAACTGAACGGTGCCAGCAAAAAGAGCAGCAGCAGAATGACGGAGCGGCAGACGGACATGGGTAAACCTCGGCACAGGGCAGACCGGCAAGTCTACCGCCAGTCGGGCCCGCCGCCGACCATCGGAGATGTAACCCGGTGTATTACTGACGCATGCCCCGCCCGCTTTTCAGCAGGTTGATACACACACCGTAGAGCAGTGCCGCCGCCACCAGCATGGACGCCATCGCCCAGCCGATATTGATATCGGAAAACCCGAGAATGCCGTAACGGAAAGCATTGACCATGTGCAGGATGGGGTTGGCCATCGACACCTTCTGCCAGAACTCGGGCAGCAGCGTGATCGAGTAGAACACCCCGCCCAGGTAGGTCAGCGGCGTCAGCACGAAGGTCGGGATGATCGAGATATCGTCGAAGCTGCGGGCGAACACCGCGTTGATGAAACCGCCCATGGAGAAGATGGTCGCCGTCAGCAGCATCACCAGCACGGTCACGCCCAGGTGATGCACCTGCAACTTGGTGAAGAACAGCGACAGCAGCGTGACGATGAACGCCACCGCCAGGCCGCGCAGCACGCCACCCACCAGATAGCCCACCAGAATGGTATGCGGCGACACCGGAGACACCAGCAGCTCCTCGATATTGCGCTGGAACTTGCTGCTGTAGAAGCTCGACACCACGTTGCCGTAGGAGTTGGTGATCACCGACATCATGATCAGCCCCGGCACGATGAACTCCATATAGCTGAACTGGCCGACACCACCGACCTGGCTGCCGATCAGCCGGCCGAAGATGACGAAATACAACGCCATGGTGATCGCCGGGGGCAGCAGCGTCTGCGGCCAGATGCGGGTGAAACGGCGCACCTCGCGGATCACGATGGTTTGCAGGGCAATCAGGTTGGAACGCAGCTCGGGACTCATTTCGCCACCTTGGCCAGGTTTTTCTCGACCAGGGAAACGAACAGTTCCTCCAGGCGGTTGCTCTTGTTGCGCAGGCTCAGCACCTCGACCTTCTGCGCCGCCAGTTGGCGGAACAGCTCGGTAATGCCCAGGCTCTTCTCGACCTGCACTTCCAGGGTCTGCGCATCGACCAGCTGGCTCGGGTAGCCATTGAGCTGCGGCGCCACCAGTTGCGCCTCCTTGAGGTCCAGCAGAAAGGTCTCCACATGCAGGGTCTTGAGCAGCGCCTTCATGCTGGTGTTCTCGACGATGCGGCCGTGATCGATGATGCCGATATTGCGGCAGAGCTGCTCGGCCTCTTCCAGGTAATGGGTGGTGAGAATGATGGTGATGCCCTTGTCGTTGAGCTCGCTGAGAAAGCTCCACATCGAGCGGCGCAGCTCGATGTCCACGCCGGCGGTGGGCTCGTCGAGAATCAGCAGGCGCGGCTCGTGGATCAGCGCCCGGGCGATCATCAGGCGGCGCTTCATGCCGCCGGAGAGCATCCGTGCCGGCACATCGCGCTTGTCCCACAGGCCCAGCTGCTGCAAGTATTGCTCGGCGCGCTGGCGCGCCAGCTTGAGGGGAATGCCGTAGTAGCCGGCCTGGGTCACGACAATGTCGAAGACCTTCTCGAACTGGCTGAAATTGAACTCCTGCGGCACCACGCCGAGGCAGCGCTTGAGGGCATAGGGGTCCCGGTCGAGATCATGGCCGAACACGCTGACCGAGCCGCTGCTCTTGTTGACCAGTGTGGAAATGATGCCGATGGTGGTGGACTTGCCGGCACCGTTGGGGCCGAGCAGCGCAAAGAAATCGCCCTCGGCCACTTCCAGATCGATGCCATCGAGGGCCTTGAAGCCATTGGCGTAGGTTTTGGTCAGCTGACGAATACTGAGGGCGGCGCTCATACAGGACTACTTGGCTGGCAGGGAGATAGGCCTAGATAAGGCCAGTCCCCGCCAATTGCAAGGCCGCCCCCTCAGCCAAGCGCCACCTCGGCCTGCAAATCCCCGCTCAGGAGGGCCGCTCCCTCACTGAACAGATGCGGATAGACCTTGGCCAGATGCGCAAAGAACAGGTCTACCGGCAAATCGGCGAACTGGCCGTGGTCACACAGGTACTCCATGTAGCGTTCGCCGCTGGCGTTATAAGGATGAAAGACGCTGTCCTGGCGGCCATCGAATTCCAGCGGTGCCACCTTGAAAGCCTTGCACAGCGCAGCGTTGAACGCCGGCGTGGCCTTGACCCAGCGTCCGTCCAGATACAGTTCGGTATAGCCATGCATGGCGAACACTTCGCTGCGTAGCAGTTCCAGCAGGCGCGGCGACGACAGGTGATTACGCACATCGGCCAGCCCGATGCGCGCCGGGATGCCACAGTGACGAGCGCAAGCGGCAAGCAGCAGCGCCTTGGGCACGCAATAGCTCTCTCCAGCCTGCAGCGCGTGGCTGGCCTTCAGCGTTTCGCGCTCGGCACTGAAGCTGTAAGGGTTGTAGCGAATCTGATCACGCACCGCGAGGTACAGGGCGACCGCCTGCTCGCGCGGACTACCCGTGCCACGCCAACGCTCGGCAAAGGCGACGACCGCCGGGTGATCACTGTCGATGAAGCTGGCGGGTTGCAGATAGTCATGCATGCAGGCGTCCTCCGTGTCGTCAGTCTATGCCGAGGAGGCGGCCAGACCAGCAGGCATACCGGCCAGATGGCAGGTATACTCCGCCACCGTTTTCAGCCCGGAGCCCCGTCATGGTCAACGCCCACCTCAATTACCACCTGGCCCTGCTCGCCCACCTGCGTGGCATCCTGCAAGCCCTGGGCGAAGCTGAACAGGTCGCCGACGATACCCATGCCCTGTTTCTCGAGCGCTATGACGAGCTGCTCAGCGAACTGCCGCGCGACATGGAAAACAGCCTTTACCTGGGCCAGGACCTGATTCGCCAGATTTTCCACCGCTACCCGCAGATCGCCCACCTGGTACCGCGTGACCTGCTGTGGTTCTTTGGTGGCGACTGCCTGCACTTCATGCCGGACGAGGAAATCGAGCTGTACCAGCAACTGGACGAGCGCCGCTATGCCGCCGCCGAAGCCGGCGAGCCCTTCGACTGGGCGCAGGAGAAGCAATTGCTGGCCCTACCGGAGCAGAGCCCCAAGCACTGACCAGCCGCTACCCAAGAGCCCGCACCCGCGGGCTTTTTTAGGTCTGGTTTTTACGGACAAACAAAAACGCCGCTCAATGAGCGGCGTTTTTGTGAATTTGGAGCGGGAAACGAGACTCGAACTCGCGACCCCGACCTTGGCAAGGTCGTGCTCTACCAACTGAGCTATTCCCGCAAACTGGCGTCCCCTAGGGGACTCGAACCCCTGTTACCGCCGTGAAAGGGCGGTGTCCTAGGCCACTAGACGAAGGGGACGCGGCCCGGAACTTACAACAGCTTTTCCGGCTCCCTCAGCTGGCTTCGTGAAGTTCGCTGCGGGAGTGGCGCGCATTCTATGGATGCCTCAAAAGGTCGTCAACCCCTAATCTAAAATTTTTTTAAATCAACGACTTCCAACGTTTATCAAGGCGGGCCTATGAGCCAGAAAGACAACACACTACACTCCGAAGAAACATAAAAGCGCGGGAGCAAGCCTGGTGTCACCACTTCTGATAACCGTACTCATCGTTGCCGGCATTGTTGTCCTCGGCCTGATTGCCTTTATCAATCACAGCCTGGAAGCCGGCAAGCTGGAGCGCGCCCGGCAGAAGGCCGAGCTGACCGACCGCATCCGTCGCTGCAGCAACTTGTCCGAAAGCATGCCCGGACAGTTCATGACCCCGCCCCTCAAGCAACTGCTCAACCGTCTAGAAATGCAGCTATCGATCAACCTGAACAAGGTCGACCGCAGCAACCCACAACTGAGCGGACGGATTCAGGACCTGCGCACGCAGATCGCCATGGGCGAGGCGGTGCCGATTCGCAATCCCGCCCAGCCGGTACAGAACGAAGCCCAGGCCAAGGAAGTGCGCTTCCAGCTGGAAGCACTGCACGCCATTCTCAGTCACGCACAGCAGGAAGCACTGCTACCGCCACAGGAAGCCAAGCAGTGGGCCGGCGAGATCCGTCACATGCTGGTCATGCTGCATTGCGAGTTCTTCAACAACCAGGGCCAGCAGAACCTGCAACAAGGCCAGGCACGCCAGGCTCGACTGGCCTTCGAGCGTGGCGTGCAATACCTGCGCAAACAACCGGATATCAAGCGCTACGAGCAGCAGCTCAAGCAGCTGGAAACCCAACTGGCTCGCGCCAACGCCATGGTGCTCGAGACCGCGCAACCGGTCGCGGATGAGCCGAGCGAACTGGGTGAAGGCCTGAAGACGCTGGACGAAGAAGACACCTGGAAAAAGAAGAACATCTACGACTGACCGTCGCCAAGGAAATCTGCATGAGCCTGATCGTCTACGGAGCCCCACTCTCGCCGTTCGTGCGCAAGGTGCGCCTGTGCCTGCTGGAAAAGGACCTGCCCTATCAGCTGGAGATCGTCACGCCCTTCGGCCAGCCCGACTGGTACCGCGAGATCAACCCACTGGGCCGCATCCCGGCTCTGCGTGACGGTGAGTTGACCCTGGCTGACTCCAGCGTGATCTGCCAGTACCTGGAAGACAAGCACCCGGAGCAGGCCGCCCTGTATGGCAGTGAACCGGCCCACAGCGCTCAGATTCGCTGGCTGGAAAAATATGCCGACTACGAACTGGCGCCACTGTGCACCTTCACGGTCTTTCGCAACCGCGTGCTCAAGCCAACCATGGGCAAGAGCAGTGACGAAGCCAGCATTGCAATGGCGCTCAACGACAAGCTGCCACCCCACTTCGACTACCTGGAGCAGCAACTGGGTAACAAGGAGTACTTCGTCGACGGGCAGCTGAGCATGGCCGACCTGGCCCTGGCCTGCCAACTGGTCAACATGGAACATGGCGGCGAGCAGCTCGACGCTAACCGCTGGCCGGCTCTGGCTGCGCATTACGCGCGCATGAAGGCCCGCACGAGCCTGCAAAGCGTGCTGCCAGGCGAGCAACGCACCGTCGCCAAGCTCTGTGGTCAGGCGTGATTCAACGGGGACGAAAGCCCCCGTCAACCCGCTTCACTACCGATCCAGCAGCGCCCGCCCTACCCAGCTTCTGGCGAACTGACTGGCGCAACGGCCGTTGCGGTTGCCGCGGCCACCAGCCCAGCGGATGGCTTCCAACTCCAGCGCACGCCCCCACTCCCAAGCCAGACCGGCTGCGGCCGCATAATGCTGCAGCCAATGGCGAACCACCGCCAGGTACTGATCCTGAGTAAAGGGATAGAAGGACAGCCACAGCCCAAAGCGATCCGACAGGGCCACCTTGTCCTCTACCGCCTCACTGGGGTGCACTTCGCCCTCCACGGTCTGCCAGTGCTGATTGTCACTCTGCCGCTCTGGCAAAAGGTGCCGGCGATTTGAGGTGGCATACAGCAGCACGTTGTCCGGTGCCTGTTCCAGCGAGCCATCCAACACACTCTTGAGCTGGCGGTAGTCCCCCTCGCCCGCCTCGAACGACAGATCATCACAGAACAGCACGAAGCGCTGCGACAACCCGGCCAGACCCTCCACTATCCGCGGCAGATCGGCCAAATGATCACGCTCGATCTCGATCAGGCGCAGGCCCTGTCCGGCATACTCGGCCAGCAAGGCCCGCACCAGCGATGACTTGCCGGTGCCACGCGCGCCCCAGAGCAAGGCATGGTTGGCCGGCAGCCCCTGCAGGAACTGCCGGGTATTCCCAGCCAGCTGTGCGACCTGACGTTCCACCCCACACAGATCACTGATGCGCAACTGCAAATTGACCTGCAGCGCCTGCAGGCGCCCCTGACGCCCATCCCTCTGCCAGCGCGCCGCCAGGCACTGCTGCCAGTCGATACTGGCAGCCGGCGACGGCAGCCAGTTTTCAAGGCGCGCCAGCAAACCTTCGGCACGTGTCAGCAGCGGGCCCAATGATTCGTCCATTTCACTCTCTCTCACTACATGGCGTGACAGACTCGCTGCCGTTCAGCGGCAACGATCGGCTATGCTTTAGCAGCATTCTCTCAAGGCACCGTGCCGATGGTCATTCCTTTAAGTAATCGTCTGTCCTACAAACAGGCACGCCTGACCGTGGTGGTGGCCTTCATTCTCGGCACGCTGCTGAGCCTGGTACAGGTCAGCATCGATTATGCCAACGAAGATGCCTCGATCAATCGCGAAATCCACGCCCTGCAGCAGATCAGCCACAACCCCGCCGCACGCATCGCCTACAACATCGACAGCGAACTGGCTCAGGAACTGCTGCTTGGCTTGCTGCAATCGCCTTCGGTGATCCGCGCCGAGATCATTGACAGTTCCGGCGGCACCCTGGCCTCGGTCAGCCGCCCACGCATCGACAGCCGCTACCGGGTATTCAGCGACTTCCTGTTTCGTGACAGCCGCATCTTCGAAGATCCGCTTTTTGTCAGCCATGCTCCCGACGAGCCCCTTGGCGTATTGCGTCTGGAGGTCGACACCTACCCCTATGGCGCAACCTTCCTCAGCCGCGCGGCGCTGACTATGGTTTCAGGCTTCGTGCGCAGCCTGCTGCTGTCAATCCTGCTGCTGGTGCTGTTCTATTACACCCTGACCAAACCCCTGGTCAGCCTGATTCATGCCCTCAGCGAACGCGACGAGAAAAGCAGCAAGCGCACGCCGGTCGCCTGCCCCAGTGGCCACGAGAAAGATGAGATCGGCGTGCTGGTGACGGTCACCAACCATCAGCTGGAAAGCGTCAGCAAGGAAGTCGATCAGCGCCGCGAGGCTGAGAACCGCCTGACCGAGTACCTTGGCGAGCTGGAAAACATCGTCTCGGCGCGCACCGCTGAGCTCAAGGCCGCCAACAACCGCCTGCTGCAATCCAACGCCGACCTTGACCAGGCCCGCGAGCAGGCCCTGCATACGGCCCAGCTGCGCTCGGCCTTCCTGGCCAACATGAGCCATGAAATCCGTACTCCGCTCAACGGCCTGCTGGGAATGGTCGCCCTGGCCAGTGACGGCCCGCTCAACGATGAACAGCGTGAACAGCTGAGCGTGGCCCGCGAGTCGGGCAAGGTCCTGATGGACCTGCTCAACGACATCCTCGACCTGTCCAAGTTCGAGGCCGGCGAGCTGCAGCTCGAAAACATTCCCTTCGACCTGGCCAGCCTTGGCGAGGAGTGCGCCACCCTGCTCTCGCAGAATGCCGCCAGCGGTGTAGAGCTCAGCTGTCTGATCAGCCCACAGCTACCGACACAACTGCTGGGCGATCCGACGCGGGTTCGCCAGATCATCAACAACCTGCTGTCCAATGCCCTGAAGTTCACCCGCCAAGGGCAGGTGACCCTGGAGCTGCGCATGAATGCCCGGCAGGTCGAGATCGAGCTGTGCGACACCGGCATCGGCATTGCCGAGGACGCCATGCAGCGCATCTTCCAACCCTTCGTCCAGGCGGCCCCCGGCATCACCCGCCAATATGGCGGCACCGGCCTTGGCCTGGCGCTGACCCGCCGCCTGTGTGAAGCCATGCATGGCGAACTGCTGGTGCAATCGACCCTGCATCAGGGCAGCCGCTTCTGCGCGCGCTTACCCCTCCCGGTGCACACACCAGCCGCCGCATTGCCGCAACTGCAAGGCAGCGTATTCGCCCTGTGCCCTGACAGCAGTGGCCTGCAGCGTCAGCTGAGCCTGTGGCTGCCAGCCCTTGGCCTGCGCTATGAGCACAGCGCCCACCTGCCCGAGTCGATGCCGGACTGCGATCTGCTGATCTGCAACACCCCCGAACAGCTTGTCGCACTGCGCGAAAAAACCAGTACGCCACTGATCCTGGTCAGCAGCTATGGTCACTTCCTCAGCCAAACGGCCAGCAGTACCCTTGCCCCGCTGCAGCAGATCGCCCAGCCGCTAACCCGGCAGACGCTGCTCAGTCAGCTGCGTGAACACGTGCTACATCAGCCCAGGCTGCAGGTGGTCAATGAGCAGCAGGCGCCGCTGCAGCACGCCGACATCCTGCTCGTCGAAGACAATCCGGTGAACCAGATGGTGGCCAAGGGCATGCTGCTCAAGCTCGGCTGCCGCGTGAGCCTGGCAGAGAACGGCGAAGAAGCCCTGCAGCAGCTGGCCCAGCAGCGCCCCGACCTGATCCTGATGGACTGCAACATGCCGATCATGGATGGCTACGAGGCCACCCTGCGCATTCGCCAAGATAGCCGCTGGGCCGATCTGCCGATCATCGCACTCACAGCGAACGCCCTCGCCGATGAGCGCGAGCGCTGCCTGCAACTTGGCATGAACGACTACCTGGCCAAGCCGTTTCGCCGCGAGGACCTGATCAGCACACTGCGGCGCTGGTTGCCGCCAACTAGCGGCAACCAGGCGTGAGCCGGAGAAACTGCCCAAGCAGTTGATCGAGCTGCTGGCGCAGGGCGGATGGCTCCTCGCCATCCAGCCCGGCGCCCCCGATCAGTTGCTGGCGCAGCGGCAATACCCGCTCGCGCAACTGCACCCCAGCGGGTGTTAACTGCAGACAGACTTCACGTTCATCGACCTGCGAGCGCTGGCGCAGCAGCAACCCCTGCTGCTGCAGACGCTTGAGCAATGGGGTCAACGTGCCGGAGTCGAGCATCAGACGCTCGCCCAACGCCTTGACCGTCGCCTGCGCCGGTGGCTGCTGCTGCCACTCCCACAGCACCAGCATGGCCAGGTACTGCGGATAGGTCAGGCCGAGCGCATCGAGCATCGGCCGGTAGCCACGGATGATCGCCCGCGAGGCGGCATACAGCTTGAAGCACAGCTGGTGATCCAGCTGCAGCTGAGGATCCAGCCCCTGGTTCATTTGAGCAGTGCTTCAATCTCGGCAGTCAGCTCTTCCGGCTTGGTGGTGGGCGCAAACCGCTTGACCACCTTGCCATCGGCGCCGATCAGGAACTTGGTGAAGTTCCACTTGATGCCCTGACTACCGAGCAGGCCCGGAGCGCGCTGTTTCAGCTGGACAAACAGCGGATGGGCATCGCTGCCATTGACGTCGACCTTCTTGAACAGCGGAAAGCTGACGCCGAAGTTCAGCTCGCAGAACTCGGAAATGGCCCCTTCGTTGCCGGGCTCCTGCTTACCAAACTGGTTGCAAGGAAAGCCCAGCACCACCAGCCCCTTGTCCTTGTAGTCCTGCCACAGGGTTTCAAGGCCCTTGTACTGCGGGGTAAAGCCGCATTTGCTGGCGGTATTGACCACCAGCACGGCCTTGCCACCGAAGTCGGCAAGGGTCTTCTGTTCACCCTTGATGGTGGTGCAGGGGATGTCGAGCAGTTGGTCGGTCACGGTGAAATCCTCGGTATGCGGATAAATGTTGGCGCGACTTTAATGCCCAATTAGATTGCGCGCAATCTAATTTCCTAAAATCACACACTCAATAACACCTCACGACGCCTGATCGCGCGGGCGCAGCTTAAGTGCCACCGAGTTGATGCAGTAGCGCAAGCCGGTCGGCCGCGGCCCATCGGGAAAGACATGCCCGAGATGGGCATCGCAGCGGGCACAGAGCACCTCGACGCGCTGCATGCCGTGGCTGCTGTCCTCTTTCTCGCTGATCGCCGCCGCACTGACCGGCTGGAAATAGCTCGGCCAGCCACTGCCTGAATCGTACTTGGCATCCGAATCGAACAAGGCTGCGCCGCAGCAGGCACAGTGATAGGTGCCCGGCGTCTTGGTGGCGTAATACTCGCCACTGAACGGGTGCTCGGTGCCTTTCAGCCGGCAGACCTGAAACTGCGTGGGCGACAGCTCCTCGCGCCAGCTCTCCAGCGGTTTGTCCAGTTTGTCCACAATCACACCTCCACTGCCGAAAAATGCCACCGCGTACCTTTTCCCTGCCTGCCCCCGCACGTATCATGCGGGCTCTTTTTCACCGCCCGTCTGGTTGCTGCAAACGGGGCAGCCAGGGTGCATGGATTCATGCAGTTCGCCGAAATTACTGGCGGCTCACCTTGGGATATACAGGATCATGCAGGTCAGCAAATCGAACAAGCTCGCCAACGTCTGCTATGACATTCGCGGGCCGGTGCTCAAGCACGCCAAACGCCTGGAAGAGGAAGGCCAACGCATCCTCAAGCTGAATATCGGCAACCCAGCGCCGTTCGGTTTCGAAGCCCCGGAGGAGATTCTCCAGGACGTGATCCGCAACCTGCCCACCGCCCAGGGCTACAGCGACTCCAAAGGTCTGTTCAGCGCACGCAAGGCGGTGATGCAGTACTACCAGCAGAAGCAGGTGGAAGGCGTTGGCATCGAGGACATCTACCTCGGCAACGGCGTGTCCGAGCTGATCGTCATGGCCCTGCAGGCGCTGCTCAACAACGGCGATGAAGTGCTGATCCCCGCACCTGATTACCCGCTGTGGACCGCCTCCGTGGCCCTGGCCGGCGGCAAGCCGGTGCATTACCTGTGCGACGAGCAGGCTGGCTGGTTCCCGGATATCGCCGACATGCGCG
The DNA here is from genome assembly GCF_014207935.1 of Pseudomonas fluvialis. GTDB lineage: Bacteria > Pseudomonadota > Gammaproteobacteria > Pseudomonadales > Pseudomonadaceae > Aquipseudomonas > Aquipseudomonas fluvialis_A. The sequence goes on from NZ_JACHLL010000002.1 coordinate 14,626, forward strand.
CCAAGATCACACCGAACACCAAGGCACTGGTGCTGATCAACCCGAACAACCCCACCGGCGCGGTGTATTCCAAGGAAGTGCTGTTGGATATCGTCGAGCTGGCACGCCAGCACAATCTGGTGCTGTTCTCCGACGAGATCTACGACAAGATCCTCTACGACGACGCCGTGCACATCTGCACCGCCTCGCTGGCCCCGGACGTGCTGTGCCTGACCTTCAACGGCCTGTCCAAGTCCTACCGCGTGGCGGGTTTCCGCTCTGGCTGGGTGGCCATTTCCGGGCCCAAGCACAAGGCGCAGAGCTACATCGAAGGACTGGATATCCTGGCCAACATGCGCCTGTGCGCCAACGTACCGAGCCAGCACGCCATCCAGACCGCGCTGGGCGGCTACCAGAGCATCAACGATCTGGTGCTGCCCAATGGGCGCCTGCTGGAGCAGCGCAACCGCACTTGGGAGCTGCTCAACGACATCCCCGGGGTCAGCTGCGTCAAGCCCATGGGCGCACTGTACGCCTTCCCCAAGATCGACCCCAAGGTCTGCCCGATCCACAACGACGAAAAATTCGTGCTCGATCTGCTGCTCTCCGAGAAGCTGCTGATCGTCCAGGGAACGGCCTTCAACTGGCCATGGCCTGATCACTTCCGCGTCGTCACCCTGCCCCGCGTGGATGATCTGGAGCAGGCCATCGGCCGCATCGGCAACTTCCTCAAGTCCTACCGCCAATAAGAGGCCATCGCCATGGACAGGGCCAAGCGTTACCTGCTGACCGGCGCCAGCTCGGGCATCGGCGCGCAACTGGCTCGCGAGCTGGCCAGCCAGGGCTATGACCTGGCTCTGGCGGCGCGTCGTACCGACAGCCTGCAGGCATTGGCCAGCGAACTGCAGTCACGCCATGGCCGCAAGGTGGTGGTACTGCCGCTGGACGTCACCGACTACGACGCCTGCGCCGATGTCGTCGGCCTAGCTGCCAATGCCCTCGGCGGCCTCGACGGCATCATTGCCAATGCCGGTATCGCCCTTGCCGGCAAAGCGGGCGGCGGGCATTTCGAACGCATTCGCCTGACCCTGGAAACCAATCTGCTGGGGGCCATCGCCTGCCTGGAGGCCGCCGCCGTGCTGTTCCGCCAGCAGGGCCACGGTCACTTGGTTGGCATTGCTTCGGTGGCAGGCAAGCGCGGCCTGCCGCGTAGCCTGGGCTATTCGGCGAGCAAAGCCGGACTGATCGCCTACATGGAATCGCTGGCCGCCGAATTCCACGGCAAGCCGATCGACACTACCCTGCTGCTACCAGGGTTCATCGATACGCCGCTGAACGAAGACATGGCTAAGCGCCCCTTCCTGATAAGCGTCGAGCGCGGCGCCCAGCTGATTGCCAGGCATATCGATCGCCGCAGTCGCAGCGCCTATGTGCCCGGCTGGCCCTGGGCCCTGCTCGGACGCCTGCTGCCTTATCTGCCCAGCGCCTGGCTGGCCCGTTTTTGAGTACTGCCGCGATGGACCTGCAGATTGATGACTTCTACCACGATTGCGCGGCCGGGCTGCTCAACCTGTACCTGGCCTTCCCGCGCAAGGTAGCGCTGTACATCGAGGACCTGATCGGCCGCGAGGAGCCTGACGAGTTCGGCCTGCCCAGCAAGCGCCATCAGAGTTGCCTGGGCGCCCTGCTGTGGCTGGCCGATGAAGGTTATCTGCGCTACGAGAGCACCATCCATTACGAAGCCCTGGACCAGGCTACACTGACCGAAAAAGGCTTCGTCCGCCTGACCCGTTACATCCCCACCCTGGTCAGTGATGCCTGCCTCACGCCAAGTATTCGCCGCCAGCAGGGCACTCTCGCCCACCACCTGCGCCAAGCCCTGCACAACCGCGACAGCGAACAGGTCGCACGCCTGACCCGCCTGGTACTGGATCAGCGCAGCCCCGCCAGCGACATAGCTTGAAATAGTCTGCGCTTGAAGCGTTGGCGTTGCCGCCCTTATATACACGCCCATGACTATTCCGTTTTCTGCAGTTAGGAGTTCGACCCAACCATGATGCGCATCGCCCTGTTCATCGGCACCAACCTGGCGGTTCTGTTGATCGCCAGCCTCACGCTCAAGCTACTCGGCGTTGATCGGTTCACCGGCCAGAACTACGGCAGCCTGCTGGTTTACTGCGCCGTGTTCGGCTTTGCCGGCTCGCTGATTTCGCTGTTCATCTCCAAGTGGATGGCGAAGATGAGCACCGGCACCGAAATCATCAGCCAGCCACGCACCCGCCACGAGCAGTGGTTGCTGCAGACCGTCGAAGAACTGGCCCGCGATGCCGGCATCAAGATGCCTGAAGTGGGTATCTTCCCTGCCTACGAGGCCAACGCCTTCGCTACTGGCTGGAACAAGAACGATGCCCTGGTAGCCGTCAGCCAGGGCCTGCTGGAGCGCTTCTCGCCCGACGAAGTGAAAGCCGTACTGGCCCACGAAATCGGCCACGTAGCCAATGGCGACATGGTCACCCTGGCCCTGATTCAGGGGGTGGTGAACACCTTTGTCATGTTCTTCGCACGCATCTTCGGCAACTTCGTCGACAAGGTCATCCTGAAGAACGAGGAAGGCCCGGGCATTGGCTACTTCGTCGCAACCATCTTCGCCGAACTGGTACTGGGCATCCTGGCCAGCATCATCGTCATGTGGTTCTCGCGTAAGCGCGAATTCAAGGCCGACGAAGCGGGCGCCCGCCTGGCAAGCACCGCCTCGATGATCGGCGCTCTGCAACGCCTGCGTGCCGAGCAAGGCGTACCGGTGAATATGCCCAGCAGCATGACTGCCTTCGGCATCAATGGCGGTCTGAAGAACGGCCTGGCCGGCCTGCTGATGACCCACCCGCCGCTGGAAGACCGCATCGAAGCACTGCGCCGCCTGGCATAAGCCAATCGGCAACAAGCAAAAGCCGCCTTTAAAGGCGGCTTTTCTTTTCGCGGCGGGAAAGGCTGAAAACCGACTCATCCAGACGCGTCAGCCCGCGCTGGAGAAATCTCCAGTTCTCGCCCAGCACATCCTCCCGCGCCAGCAGATGCACATCCCAGCCATCAGCATAAAACGCCTGCACTTGCTCAGCAGGCACCGCAAAGGGCGGCCCATTCATCTGCTCCTGCGGATAATCCAGCGTCACCAGCAGGCCACGACAGACCTGCGGCAAAATCGCCTGCAAATGAGCCGCATAGCGCTGACGCATGTCCAGTGGCAGTGCGATCAGTGCCGCCCGATCGTAGAACAGATGGCATTGCGCTACATCGGCGGCCGTCAGGGCAAAGAAGTCGCCGCACCAGAGTTCAATGGCATCCGCACGAAAACGCACGAAAGCACCCTGCTCTTCAATCTGCGGCTGCAATCCCTGCTCTGCAAAGAAGTCCTCAATCGCCTTGCGTGACAGCTCAACACCCAGCACCTGCAGCTCCTGAGCCGCTAGCCAGCGCAGATCGAGAGTCTTGCCACACAGCGGCACCAACACCCGCTCGCCAGGCTGCACTGACAACTGTGGCCAGTAGCGCAGCAGGTAGGGATTCACCTCATACAGGTGAAAACCGATTTCATCGCGCGCCCAGCGCGCCTGCCAGAAGTCCTCGTGCAACACGCACCTCCTCTTGAACCACCCACCTGCCTGAAAACATCGAATAAAGCGATTAATCCGGCGCAAAAATGCCGTTATTAAAACGATACCAACGGCACGACAATAGCCTCAACGCGAAGGAGGCCATCATGCTACCCAGCCTGTTCATTTCCCACGGTGCACCGCTGCTTGCCCTGCAACCCGAAGCCACTGGACCGGCACTGCGTCAACTCGCAGACAGTCTGCCACGCCCAGAACTGATCCTGATCGTGTCGGCACATTGGCAGAGCCAGGCATTGCAAATCAGCAGCGCCGCGCAGCCTGACACCTGGCATGACTTTTATGGTTTCCCCCAGCCCCTCTACCAACTGCGCTACCCGGCGCCAGGCGCTCCAGGGCAGGCCCGCGTAATCGCCGAACACCTGGGCAATGCGGGATACCCCACTCAGCTCAATGCACAGCAGCCACGTGATCATGGCGTCTGGGTGCCCATGCTGCTGATGTACCCACAGGCGGATATTCCGGTCCTGCAACTGTCACTCCCCTATTCCGCCACACCGGAGTGGCTGATCGGGCTCGGACTGGCGCTCAAAGACCTGCGCACCAAGGGCGTATTAGTGATTGGCTCAGGTAGCCTGACCCACAATCTGGCGGAACTGGACTGGCAGGCCGGAAAGGATAATGTGGCCGACTGGGCAGCCAGTTTCTGCCAATGGCTGCTTGCCCGGCTTGAGAGCAACGACAGCGGGGCACTGCAAGACTATCGCCGCCTGGCGCCGCACGCCGTGCGCAACCATCCTACCGACGAACACCTGCTACCACTATTCTTCGCCTACGGCGCCGGCGGTGCCATGCATCCCGTGCATCAGGGTTTCAGCTATGGCGCCCTAGCCATGGACATCCTGCGCTTCGATTGAAGTCGTAAACAAAAAGCCCGCTCAGAGAGCGGGCTTTTTGCTGGAATGGAAACGCTGGATCAGACCAGGTTTTCCAGCTCCGGTACGGCTTCGAACAGGTCAGCCACCAGGCCGTAATCAGCCACCTGGAAGATCGGGGCTTCTTCGTCCTTGTTGATAGCAACGATGACCTTGGAGTCTTTCATACCGGCCAGGTGCTGGATGGCACCGGAGATGCCCACAGCCACGTAGAGCTGCGGAGCAACGATCTTACCGGTCTGACCAACCTGCATGTCGTTCGGTACGAAACCGGCGTCGACGGCGGCACGGGAAGCACCAACAGCAGCACCGAGCTTGTCGGCCAGGCTGTACAGCAGCTTGAAGTTGTCGCCATTCTGCATGCCACGGCCGCCGGAAACGACGATCTTGGCAGCAGTCAGTTCCGGACGGTCGGACTTGGCCAGCTCTTCGCCAACGAAAGCCGACTTGCCGGCATCGCCAGCACCGGAAACCTGCTCAACAGCAGCCGAACCACCTTCAGCAGCAGCGGCGTCAAAGCCGGTGCCACGAACGGTGATGACCTTGACCGCAGCCGAGGACTGCACGGTAGCGATGGCGTTACCGGCATAGATCGGACGCTTGAAGGTGTCAGCGCTTTCTACAGCAATGATTTCGGAGATCTGGTCAACGTCCAGCAGTGCAGCAACGCGCGGCAGGAAGTTCTTGCCATTGGTGGTGGCAGCAGCCAGTACGTGGCTGTAACCCTTGCCCAGTTCGGCAACCAGGGGAGCAACGTTCTCCGGCAGTTGGTTGGCGTAGGCAGCGTTGTCAGCAACCAGAACCTTGGATACGCCGGCTACCTTGGCAGCAGCTTCGGCAACTGCGCCGCAACCAGTACCGACCACCAGAACGTGGATGTCGCCACCGATTTTCTGGGCTGCGGTCACGGTGTTGAGGGTGGCAGCGCCCAGGGTAGCGTTATTGTGTTCAGCAACAACCAGGATAGCCATCAGATTACCTTCGCCTCGTTCTTCAGTTTCTCGACCAGTTCAGCCACGGACTTGACCTTGATGCCGGCGCTGCGGGCAGCCGGAGCTTCCACTTTCAGGGTCTTGACGGAAGAAGCGGTGGAAACACCCAGAGCGTCCGGGGTAACCACATCCAGCGGCTTCTTCTTGGCTTTCATGATGTTCGGCAGAGATGCGTAGCGCGGCTCGTTCAAACGCAGGTCGGTGGTGACGATTGCCGGCAGGCTCAGGGCAACAGTCTGCAGACCGCCGTCGATTTCACGGGTCACGTTAACCTTGTCGCCAGCCACTTCCACCTTGGAGGCGAAAGTGCCTTGCGGCATGCCGGTCAGCGCACCGAGCATCTGACCAGTCTGATTGTTATCGCTGTCGATGGCTTGCTTGCCCATCACAACCAGTTGCGGTTGCTCTTTATCGACAACGGCCTTGAGCAGCTTGGCCACGGCGAGGGAGTTCAGCTCCTCGTTCGACTCGACCAGGATAGCGCGGTCAGCACCCAGAGCCAGCGCGGTACGCAGTTGCTCCTGGGCAGTGTTCGGGCCGATGGAAACCACGACGATCTCAGTCGCAACACCCTTTTCCTTCAGACGAACTGCTTCTTCCACGGCGATTTCGCAGAAGGGGTTCATCGACATCTTGACGTTGGCGAGGTCGACGCCGGAGTTGTCCGCCTTGACGCGAACCTTGACGTTGTAGTCGACCACTCGTTTGACAGCTACAAGAACCTTCATGGATTCCTCGTTACTCTCCGGTGAATATAAGGGTGTCGCCTAGGCGAACCTGGCCGGTGATGCATGTCGGCCGGGACCGACGAGCTCAAAAATAGGGAGCGCAAAACCGCCCGTATCTTGACCGTAACAGGGGTTACGGTCAATACGAAGACGCCCGCAGGCAAGCGTCCGCGCGGGCATATTACCAGCCTCGGAAAAAATTCAAACAAACGTTTGTATTGGACCTAGACTTGCCTATAGATATAATGCTGCGGCTCGGGCTAGGGAACGCCAGGGCTCACCCTAAGAAAAGCACAGATTAGCCTTGAGTAGGAGATTGACTGTGGAACGCGAATACATGGAATTCGACGTCGTCATCGTCGGCGCCGGCCCCTCCGGCCTGTCCGCCGCCTGCCGACTGAAGCAGAAGGCCGCCGAAGCCGGTCAAGAGATCAGCGTTTGCGTGGTCGAGAAAGGTTCCGAAGTCGGCGCCCACATTCTCTCCGGCGCAGTATTTGAGCCCCGCGCCCTGAATGAACTGTTCCCTGACTGGAAGGAACTGGGCGCACCGCTGAATACCGAAGTCAAGCGCGACGACATCTATCTGCTCAAGAGCGAAGAGAAAGGCGTCAAGGTCCCGAACTTCTTTGTGCCTAAGACCATGCACAACGAAGGCAACTACATCATCTCCCTGGGCAACCTGTGCCGCTGGCTGGCTCAGCAGGCCGAAGGCCTGGGCGTTGAGATCTACCCGGGCTTCGCCGCCCAGGAAGCCCTGATCGACGAGAACGGTGTGGTGCGCGGCATCATCACCGGCGACCTGGGCGTCGACCGTGAAGGCCATCCGAAGGAAGGCTACTACACCCCGGGCATGGAACTGCGCGCCAAATACACCCTGTTCGCCGAAGGCTGCCGTGGCCACATCGGCAAGCAACTGATCAAGAAGTACAACCTCGACAGTGAAGCCGATGCCCAGCATTACGGCATCGGCATCAAGGAAATCTGGGATATCGATCCGGCCAAGCATGAGCAGGGCCTGGTGGTGCATACCGCCGGCTGGCCACTGTCCGACGAGAACCCAGGCGGCTCCTTCCTCTATCACCTGGAAAACAACCAGGTGGTGGTCGGCCTGATCGTCGACCTGTCCTACGGCAATCCGCACCTGTCACCGTTCGACGAGTTCCAGCGCTACAAGCACCACCCGGTGATCAAGCAGTACCTGGAAGGCGGCAAGCGCGTCGCCTACGGTGCTCGCGCCATCTGTAAGGGCGGCCTCAACTCCCTGCCGAAGATGGTATTCCCGGGCGGCGCGCTGATCGGTTGCGACCTGGGCACCCTGAACTTCGCCAAGATCAAGGGCAGCCACACCGCCATGAAGTCTGGCATGCTGGCCGCCGAATCCGTGGCCGAAGCCCTGCTCGGCGGCAAGGAAGGCGGCGACGAACTGACCAACTACGTCGACAACTTCAAGTCCAGCTGGCTGTATGAAGAGCTGTTCTGCAGCCGCAACTTCGGCGCTGCGATCCACAAGTTCGGCGCCATCGTCGGTGGCGCCTTCAACTTCATCGATCAGAACATCTTCGGTGGCAAGATTCCGTTCACCCTGCACGACAACAAGCCGGACTACGCCTGCCTGAAGCCGGCCGCAGAGTGCCAGAAGATCAGCTATCCGAAGCCGGACGGCAAGATCAGCTTCGACAAGCTCTCCTCGGTATTCCTCTCCAACACCAATCATGAAGAGGAACAACCCTGCCACCTGAAGCTGACCGATCCGAGCATCCCGCTGGGCAAGAACCTGCCGCTGTACGATGAACCGGCACAGCGCTACTGCCCGGCCGGCGTGTACGAAATCGTCACCCAGGAAGACGGCAATCAGCGCTTCCAGATCAACGCGCAGAACTGCGTACACTGCAAGACCTGTGACATCAAGGATCCTTCGCAGAACATCACCTGGGTGGCTCCGGAAGGCACCGGCGGCCCGAACTACCCCAACATGTAAGACCAGTAAAAAAGGCTCCCTAGGGAGCCTTTTTTATTTCCGCGTTTGCCTTCTAGGCCGGTAACAGCCCGATCGGGAAAAACTGCCCCGCGCTCCACACCCCCAGCCATTGCTGTCCCTCGATCTCGCGCTCTACCGCCATCTCCACCAGTTGGTAGAACACATTGCGATGGATCAGTGCCTCCAGGTTGCTACGCACCAGCAGGTAGGGGGACGGCTCACCAGACTGCTCATCCAGCACGACGCGCAGTGGATGATCTGCATCGGCCACCACCTCATCCTCGACATTGGTGATAAAGCGCAGGCACTGCTGCTCATCCTCGCCCTCCACACGCAATTCCACCGCGACAAAGGGCGCATCGTCGACCTGGATACCAACCTTCTCGACTGGCGTAACCAGCACGTAGTCGTCGCCATCGCGACGAATGATGCTGGAGAACAGCTTGACCATCGGCTTACGCCCGATCGGTGTGCCCTGGTAAAACCAGGTACCGTCGCGGGCAATGCGCATGTCGATATCGCCACAGAACGGTGGATTCCACAGATGCACCGGCGGCAAACCCTTGCCGGCGGCGGCAGTCACCTGACTCAACAGATCGCCCGCCTTGCCCACGCCCACCATGTCTGACTCCGTTATTGATCGTTAAGCCCCAGCAGACGCCGGGCATATTCCTGCAACGGCGGCCCGAGGAAATCCTCCGGGTTACTGTCGTACCAGGAGAACAGACCACCACGATTACGAATCCGCGCCGTATCAACCAACTGCCGGGTATTGGCCTCGATCAACATAATCTGAATCACCCCGCGATCAGTACCGAGGCGATCGACCGCCTCCTGATCCGCCCACTCGTCATAGGTGCCGATACGATCATCGACACTGGCAAAACGACAATACAGCAGGTAATGCGCTCCGGCCATGCGGGTTTCTGCCATGGCCTTTTCCAGCCCAAGCGGTCCGCTGGCCCGCCGCACCAAGGGGAAATACTCGACAAATCCTTCGAACGCCTCATCCGCGACCACGTTCGGCCGCACAACGCCATTACCCTGCGGTGCAAAAGTGCCCTGGGCGATATAGATGAAAGAGTCCGGCTGCAGGCGCCAGTTATAAGCTCGCCGAATGTCGCTGTGATCCAGCACACCAGCATCGCGCAGCTGATACTCGGTACCGGCGGCCATGTCACTGACCTTCATGCAACCAGCCAGCATGACCAGCAACAGCGCAAGCAACAGATTAGGCATTGCATCTCTCCCTTGCGGCAAGACGATGCCGCACCCAGGACCCTCTGCAGATTTTGCGCCAGACTGTGCTACAGACCGCGCTGCCACTCCTGACGCAGGCGAATCTGTTGCGGCTGCTCGATGGCCATGCGTACCTGTGCCAGCATGCGCGCCTTGTCCGCGCCCAGGTTGCCCTTGAGCACCAGATAGTTGGAGGCATGATCACTACGGAAAACCGTATCGCGCAGCTCGAGGGTTTGCAGCAGCCGCTCGACCTCCAGGAACAGCTCCTGCTGGGTCAAAGGCGTGAAATCAGGAAAACGGGAGCGCACACGCTCGTCACCCAGCGGAAAGCTCACCACCAGGGTCGACAGATATTCCGGCTGAGCATCGTTCATCAGACGCGCCGAGTTCAGCGCATGCTGCTCGCTGTAGCGCTGACCACCCAGACCGTTGAGAATCATCACCGAGCGGGTAATACCGGCCTGCCCCAGCTTGTCCAGAGCACTCAAGGTCGACTCGTAGGTCTCGCCCTTGTTGATCAGCTCCAGCACCTGATCATCCCCGGACTCGGCACCGACATAAGCCATGCGCAACCCGGCATCGGCCAGTTCCTTGAGTTCCTCCACCGACTTCTTGCGCAGATTGCGCGGCAGGCAGTAACTGGAAACCCGCTGCACATCGGGCATGTATTCGCGGATGGCGGTGAGGATATTGAGCAGCCGCCGGGTCGGCAGCACCAGAGCATCGCCATCGGCCAGGAAGATGCGCTGCACGATCAACTGTTCGCCGGCACGCCGGATCTCGTCCAGCACCTGCGCCTCGTCACGGGCGCGGAACTTCTTCTGCGGCGCGGTGTACATCTCACAGAAGGTGCAGCTGTTCCACGAACAACCGTTGGTGACCGGCAGAATCAGCGAGTGCGCTTCGCTCGGCGGACGGAAGACCGGTTCGATGTACTGAATGGGGAAAGCGGCAGGCGACATGTTGATAACACCCATGAAGGAACCAGCAAAACGCGCCCGCGCATCAAGCGCGCCCTTGTCTGTAAACAGTAAATGGCCTCTGCAACGGCCCGCAAGACTGCCTCACGGTTTGATCCGTGGAGGCTCACAGCATCCGCGGAGAGGATGCTGGCGCCCCCCCCGATGCCCCATCAGGCAGCCGGCTGCTCGCCGTCTCGCTTGCGCTTGTTGCCCATGCGCACGCCGATATCCATGAGGAACTGGAAGAAGCCATCCTGATCCTCCAGCACACCACTCCAGAACGGCGAGTGGTACAGCGCTACCGCGCCATGTACCAGCGCCCAGGCAGCACAGTAGTGGAAGTACGGCGGCACATCTTCCAGTTTGCCGTCGGCGATGCGCTCCTTGATCAGCTGGGTCAGGTGTTCGAAGTTGGAGGTGCGAATGGTGTGCAGCTCCTCGACCATCTCTGGCACCTGATTGCCCTTGACCACCTTTTCTTCCAGGCGGTCAAACAGGCGGTAGCGCTGCGGGTCGCGCATGCGGAACTCGAAGTAGGCGCGTGACAGCGCCTCTTTGTCGCGCGCGACGTCCTCGGAATGCAGCAGCGCATTCAGATCCCGCTCGTAATCGAGCATGAGGCGCAGGTAGATCTCCGCCTTGGACTTGAAGTGCTTGTAGATGGTGCCTTTGCCGATCCCGACAGCATCCGCGATCATTTCGACCGTAACGCTATCCTCACCCTGTTCAAGAAACAGCTTCAGCGCGGTGTCCAGGATCTCCTGTTCACGACGGCGAAATTCACGGACTTTTCTGGGTTCTTTTTGCATAAATGGACTGACTGATCAAATCGGGTCAAAAAACGAAGGCGCGTATTATGCCTATCCGCATTGAAAATGCACGGAACATCGCTGCCACAACCCCCACTTTCGTCGAGTTCTCAGCTGCGAGGCCAAAAGCGCTTCGCCTGGCACAGAACCAATCAGTCACTGCCAAGCGCTTCTTCTGGTATTCCAAAAGCGTTTAAAAAAAGCAGCCAGGGCCACTGGACTTCGAGCAAGTCTGACCAATACTCGTAACTACCGGTGCGCGGCAACTCCCCCCCTAACTGCCCCGCCGGTCGAGGTACCGTGGACCGCGTACCTTGTTTTACTCCTAATGGTCTTGACCCGGATTCATCCCCCAGAACCCGGGTTTTTTTTATCCGCGATTTAGCCCCGAGCCAAAGGAAACAGACGGAAGAAATTCTCACCCGTCTGCTCGACCAGGGTTTCATAACTCACGCCTCGCAGCACCGCCAGATACTCGGCGACCTCGCGTACATACTGCGGCAGATTCGGCTTGCCGCGATGCGGAACCGGCGCCAAGTAGGGCGCATCGGTTTCCACCAGCAGCCGGTCGCTCGGAATCTGCCTGGCCACATCACGTAGCGCCTCGGCATTGCGGAAGGTGACGATGCCGGAAAGAGAAATATAAAAACCGAGATCCAGCGCAGCCCGCGCCATCTCCCAATCCTCGGTAAAGCAATGCAGCACGCCGGCCTGCGGCAAGGCGGCTTCGCGTAGCAGCGCCAGAGTATCGGCCCGCGCTTCTCGGGTATGCACGATCACCGGCTTGCCAGTGATCTTTGCCGCCTGCAGATGCAAGGCGAACGACGCCTGCTGCAAGGCCGCTGCCTCCGGCTCATAGTGGTAATCGAGACCGGTCTCGCCAATGGCCACGACCCGCGGATGCGCCAGCTCGCTAAGCAACCAGTCCAGGGCAGGCGCCGCGCCAGGCTCAAGGTCCAGCGGATGCACGCCAACCGAGCAATGAACATCAGGATATTGCTCGGCGACCTGCTTGACCGCTGAGGCGTTGGCGGCACTGACGCCGATGCAAAGGAAATGTCCGACGCCGCGCGCGCGCGCCGCATCCAGAGCCGCCTGCAGCGAACCGCCGCAGGCACTCAGGTCGAGTCGATCAAGGTGACAGTGGGAATCAACCAGCATGTTCATAGCCCGGCGGCGCACTGCGCCGGGCAGCACGCCGTATCAATTACATGGTGTGGGTAGGACGATCGGACTTCAGCGCACCGGCCAAGTAGGTCTCGATCTTGTTCCGTGCTGTGGCGTCGCCATCATTGAACTGCACGCCAACACCAGCCGCGCGGTTGCCCTGGGCACCCTTCGGGGTAATCCAGACCACCTTGCCGGCCACCGGAATCTTTTCCGGCTCGTCCATCAGGTTGAGCAGCATGAACACTTCATCGCCCAGCTTGTAGCTCTTGTTGGTCGGAATGAACAATCCGCCATTTCGGATGAAGGGCATGTAGGCGGCATACAGCACCGACTTGTCCTTGATGGTCAGGGACAGAATGCCGTTACGCGGGCCCAGATTGGGTGGCAAGCTCATGCAGCGTTCCTAGCGAAATATCCGATGACCGATTCTAGCCCGGCCCAGGCAGGCTTGCCCACCTTACCAGCAAGGCTTCGAGAAGCAATACGCGGTTCAGGTTGGCTTTATTCAGGACCTTTTGCCGCTGTTCGAGCAACCACTGCTGCAGATCGAGCACCTTGGCCTGGGTACTCTTGTCGCCCAGGTACTGCAAAACCTTGTGCATGTCCGGCAAACCCAGCGCCTGCTCATCACCGCTCAACTGGTAACGCAGGAGCAGGTGCGCCCACTGGCTGAACCAGTCGAACAGCAGAATCAGCGACACGGCATTCCAGCCTTCGGCCAACTGCGATGCCGAGGCCTGCTGCTTAAGCAGCTTCTTTACCCCCTCCACCACCAGTGCCCGGGCTTCGCGCACACCCTGTTCCTGCAGCCGTTGCGCTGACAGCGGAGAGCCCGCCGCCAACTCCAGCAACTCGCGATGCTCATCCACATTCAGGGCCGGCAGGTTCTGCGCCAGCCAGGCCAGGCTTTGCACCTCGCTGGGAAACGGGCAGGCCTGCTGCACGCAACGACTCTTGATGGTCGGAAGCAAGCGGCTGGGCTGGTGACTGATCAGCAGCAGCACGGTATCGCCGCTGGGCTCCTCCAGGCTTTTGAGCAAGGCGTTGGCGGCGTTGATATTCATCGCTTCGGCCGGTTCCAGGAGAATCACCTTGCGCCCACCGAGCTGAGCGGTCTGCACAACGAAATCGACCAGCTCGCGCACCTGATCCACCTTGATGGCCTTGTCGGCCTCTTCCGGCTCCAGGGTAAAGGTGTCCGGATGAGTGCCAGCCGCGAGCAATAGGCAGCCCTTGCACTGACCACAGGCAAAGCCCGCCTGTGGCGACTGACAGAGCAGACGCGCGCGCAAATGCTCGGCCAGCTGGCGCTTGCCAATGCCGGCCGGGCCATGCAGCAGATAGGCATGGGCATGCTGGCGGCGCTCGGAGAGCTGCGTCCACAAGTGCGCCTGCCAGGGCAGCAGATCAGCCACGAACTCGCCCCAGCAATGTAGGGCAGAGCGCCGCGAGATCAGCCTGCACCTGACTCAGCGGCTGCGCCGCATCCAGTACGCGGTAGCGTTCCGGGGCCTGAGCCGCGCGCGCCAGATAGGTCTGCCGCACCGCCTCGAAAAACGACTGTTGCTCCTGCTCGAAACGGTCGAGCTTGCCGCGCGCCGCCGCCCTGGCCAGACCTACCTCGACCGGCAGATCGAACACCAGTGTCAGGTCAGGACGCAAATCGCCCTGGACAAACTGTTCGAGAATGGCGATACGCTCATACGCCACACCCCGCCCACCACCCTGGTAGGCATAGGTGGCGTCGGTAAAGCGGTCGCACAGCACCACCGCACCACGCGCCAGTGCCGGTCGAATCACACCGGCCAGGTGCTGGGCACGGGCAGCGAACATCAGCAGCAGCTCGGTATCGACCGCCATAACCTCACTGTCCGGGGCCAGCAACAGCTCGCGAATGCGCTCGGCAAGTGGTGTGCCGCCCGGCTCGCGGGTCAGCACCACTTCGATACCAGCCTGCATCAGCAGCTCGGCCAGATATTCCCGGTTAGTGCTCTTGCCAGCACCCTCGGGCCCTTCCAGGGTAATGAACAGTCCGCTCACGGTGTGTCCTTCTGCGCGGGAGCCGGGCTAGAGCGATAATCCGCCCGACGTTGCAACTGGTATTCACGCACGGCGCGGTTATGCACCGCCAGCGAATCGGAAAAAACATGGCTGCCATCGCCACGCGCCACGAAGTAAAGACTCTGGCCATCGGCCGGATGCAGTGCTGCATGGATCGCCTCGCGCCCGACCAGAGCAATCGGCGTCGGCGGCAGCCCCTTGATCACATAGGTGTTGTAAGGGGTTGGCTGACGCAGATGCGCCCGTGTCAGATTACCCTGATAGCGCTCGCCCAGGCCGTAAATGACCGTCGGATCGGTTTGCAGCAGCATGCCCAGGCGCAGACGGCGCACGAACACGCCGGCGATCTGCGGGCGCTCGCTGGCCACACCGGTTTCCTTTTCCACCAGGGACGCCATGATCAGCGCCTGGTAAGGCTCGCGATACGGCAGATTATCGGCACGCTTGGCCCACTCCTCGGCCAGCACCTGCTCCTGGCGCTGCAGCGCCTGACGCAACAGCTCGATATCACGCATGCCACGGATATAGCGGTAGGTATCTGGAAAGAAACGACCTTCAGGATGCATGCCCGGCTGGCCCAGCTTGGCCATGATCTCGGCATCACTCAGGGCAGTGAGCGTCTGCTGCAGACGCTCCTGAGCCGCCAGATGAGCACGCACCTGGCGAAAGTTCCAGCCCTCGACCAGGGTGAGGCTGTACTGCACCACCTCACCACGCTGCCACAGCCCCATCAGCTCCTCCGCACGCATGCCCGGCTGCAGCCGGTATTCACCACTGTGCAGCGGTTGTTTCAGGTTAAAACGCCAGTACAGACGCAACCACAACGCCCCGGACAGCACACCATCCTGCTCCAGGCGATTGAGCATCAAGCTGGGCGAGGAACCTGCCGGCACCTCCAGCAGGCGCTCCTGATGGAGATTGAGTGTCTGCTGCAGCGCCTGCTGCTGCGACCAGAACGCCCAGCCGATCAGCAGCGCGGCCAGCACGACGGCACCTTGCAGCAGGAGCAGCAGTTTGCGTATCAAGGATCAGCCTTCCAGCAGAATATGGGCAATGGCCTGCAGTTTACGGGTGAGCGGGCCGACCGGCCAGTGGCGCTGCAGGTAGCCACAGACCGGCCAAACCCCGTACAGGCTGTTGCACAGCAGAACCTCATCGGCCTGCAGCAGATCATCTACTGACAGATCGCCAATACGCGACTCGATGCCCTGCTCGCCAGCAACCTGCAACAAGGCGGCGCGCATCACCCCGGCAACACCGCAGCGCTGCAGGTCAGGCAGCAGCAAGACGCCATCCTTGACCAGCAGAAGATTGCTGAACACTCCTTCAATGATGCGCCCTGAGGTGTCGCACAGCAGCCCTTCGGCATAAACGGGATCCTGCCACTCGGCACGCGCCAGTACCTGCTCCAGACGATTGAGGTGCTTGAGGCCTGCCAGCAGCGGCTGCTCGGCCAGGCGAGTCTGGCAAGGAAACAGCCGCACACCCTGCTCGGCATGCTGATCCGGCCACTCCGGCAAGGCACTGGCCAACAGAATGCGCCGCGGCCGCGATTCGGCCGGCGGCGCATAGCCTCGCAAGCCATCACCACGAGTGATGATCAGCTTGGCAACACCCTGCCCCAGCAGTGCGGCAAAGGTGCGCAGCTCCTCTTCCACCTGTGCCAGGTCGAGCCCAATGGCCAAACGCTGGCAAGCAGCGGCAAGGCGCTGCAGATGCAGCGTCAGCAGCGGAATTCTACCGCCACTGACACGCAGGGTTTCAAACAGACCATCGCCATAAGCCAGACCGCGATCACTCAGCGGCAGCTGACTGGCCGGCTGCCCATCCACCCAACTGAGCATCAGCCGTTGAAGCGCCGGAACAGCAGCGAACCGTTGGTCCCGCCAAAGCCGAAGGAGTTCGAAAGCACCGTATCGATGGCCATGGCGCGCGCCTGGTGCGGAACGAAGTCGAGATCACAGCCTTCGTCGGGGTTGTCGAGGTTGATCGTCGGCGGTGCAACCTGATCGCGGATGGCCAGGACGCTGAAGATCGCCTCCACCGCACCCGCGGCGCCCAGCAAGTGACCGGTCATCGACTTGGTCGAGCTCACCGCCAGGCGATAGGCGTGCTCGCCGAAAACCGCCTTGACCGCGCTGGCTTCGGCCTTGTCGCCGGCCGAGGTGGAGGTGCCATGGGCATTGATGTACTGCACCTGATCCGGATTCAGTCGCGCATCCTGCAGCGCGTTGCGCATGCAGCGTGCCGCCCCCGCGCCATCTTCCGGTGGTGAAGTCATGTGATAGGCATCGCCACTCATGCCAAAGCCGACCAGTTCGGCATAGATCTGCGCGCCACGCGCCTTGGCATGTTCCAGCTCCTCCAGCACCAGGGCGCCGGCACCATCGGAAAGGACAAAACCATCGCGATCCTTGTCCCACGGGCGACTGGCACGCTGCGGATCGTCATTGCGCGTCGACAAAGCCCGCGCGGCCGCAAAGCCGCCGATACCCAAACCACAGGCAGCCATTTCCGCACCGCCGGCAATCATCACGTCGGCTTCACCGTAGGCGATGTTGCGAGCGGCCATGCCGATGCAATGAGTGCCGGTGGTGCAGGCGGTGGCGATGGCGTAGTTGGGCCCTTGCGCACCGAGATGAATGGAAAGGAATCCGGAAATCATGTTGATGATCGAGCCAGGCACGAAGAACGGCGAAATGCGCCGCGGCCCCTGCTCGATCAAGGACTTGCAGTTGTTCTCGATATTGGTCAGACCGCCGATACCCGACCCCATCGCCACGCCAATGCGTTCGCGATTGGCATCGGTGACTTCCAGCCCCGAGTCGCGCACGGCCTGGAAACTGGCTGCAAGGCCGTACTGAATGAACAGATCCAGCTTGCGCGCCTCTTTGGCCGACAGATACTGCTCGACGTCGAAACCCTTCACCGAACCACCAAAACGGGTGGTATAGGCGGAAAGGTCCATATGTTCGATGAGGCCGATACCACTCTGGGCGGCCAGAATGCCTTGCCAGCTGCTGGCGACATCCACGCCCAGTGGAGAAAGCATGCCCATCCCGGTGACCACAACGCGTCTACGCGACACAGCGAAATCCTCTACCTGTAGCGCCCCAGCGGCGCACCTAAAGAAAAACCGCACGCCTTGCGGGCTGTGCGGTTCTTCGGATCAGCAAACAGCGATTACAAATTACTTGCTGTGCGCAGTAACGTAGTCGATGGCTTCCTGAACGGTGGTGATCTTCTCGGCTTGCTCGTCCGGAATCTCGGTCTCGAATTCCTCTTCCAGAGCCATCACCAGCTCAACGGTGTCAAGGGAGTCGGCGCCCAGGTCTTCAACGAAGGAAGCGCTGTTGGTGACTTCTTCTTCCTTAACGCCCAGTTGCTCGGCGACGATTTTCTTGACGCGTTCTTCGATGGTGCTCATACCGTATTTTCACTCCTATGGAAAAATTCCGTGCAGCTCGGGCTGCAGTGTATAGAAAGGGTTTTCTAACTTTCAAGCCAAAGACCGCAGCCCCTTGCTCGGGCTTGCCCATCGGCCGGCAAACCGCGTGGCAGTTTTATAACCGATTTTAGACAGCCTGTATGACAGTTTCGCGCAGGGCCGAGTCACATTTAGCTCATGTACATGCCGCCATTCACCGGCAATGTCGCGCCAGTGATATAGGCAGCGGCGTCGGAAGCGAGAAAACTCACTACCCCGGCGATCTCTTCGGCCTGCCCCAGGCGACCCAGTGGAATCTGCGTCAGCATGGCCTCACGCTGAGCATCAGTGAGCTCACGGGTCATGTCGGTATCGATAAAACCGGGAGCCACGGCATTGACCGTGATCGCCCGCGAACCAACTTCCCGCGCCAGGGCACGGGTAAAGCCCTCGAGACCAGCCTTGGCCGCCGCGTAATTCACCTGCCCGGCATTGCCCATCGCGCCGACCACCGAGCCGATATTGATGATGCGGCCCCAGCGTGCCTTGGTCATGCCGCGCAGCACACCCTTGGACAGGCGATAAAGGCTGTTCAGGTTGGTGTTGATGACATCGAACCACTCGTCATCCTTCATCCGCAACATCAGATTGTCGCGTGTGATGCCAGCATTGTTGACCAGAATCAGCGGCTGCCCGAGGTGCTGCTGGATATGTTCCAGCGTAGTGGCCACGGACTCGTCATTGGATACATCCAGTACCAGGCCCGCACCTTCGACGCCATTGGCCTTGAGCGTTTCAGCAATACGTTCGGCGCCATTGGGCGTCGTTGCTGTACCGATCACCACAGCACCCTGACGACCCAACTCCAGAGCAATCGCCTGACCAATGCCACGGCTGGCGCCAGTGACCAGAGCTACTTTTCCTTGCAATCGCATATCGTCACTCCCTCTCAGAGCAAAGCCGCCCGAGCTGCCGCGAAGGCATCCGGGGTTTCCAAATTATGGGTATTCACGCCTTTGACGCAGCGCTTGTTGAGGCCGGACAACACCTTGCCAGGGCCACACTCAACCAGCTCGGTCACACCCTGCCCGGCCAGACACTGCACCGTCTCGACCCAACGCACGGGGCTGTACAGCTGCGCCAGCAAATCACGTTTGAGACCTTCAAGATCGGCCGGCACGGCCGCACTGACATTCTGTACCAGCGCGATGGACGGCATTTGCCAGTTGAGTGCCTCGATGGACGCCGCAAACTGCTCGGCGGCCGGACGCATCAGTGCGCAGTGCGACGGCACGCTCACCGGCAACGCCATGGCACGCTTGGCGCCGCGCGCTCTGCAGGCCTCGATGGCACGCGCCACCGCACTGGCCGCACCGGCAATCACGACCTGACCCGGCGCATTGAAATTGACCGCACTGACCACCTCGCCCTGCTCCGCTTCAGCGCAGGCCGCCAGGACATCGGCATCCTCCAGACCCAGGATCGCCGCCATACCACCCTGACCAGCCGGAACCGCCTGCTGCATCAACTGCCCACGGCGCTCGACCAGACGCACGGCATCCGCCAACGTCAGGCTACCGGCAGCCACCAGCGCCGAGTACTCACCCAGACTGTGACCAGCCACGAAAGCCGGCTGCACGGCTGCCTCGGCTTGCCACAGGCGCCACAAGGCAACGGAGGCAGTGAGGATAGCCGGCTGGGTTTTGTCAGTCTGATTGAGCGACTCTTCAGGCCCCTGCTGGGTCAGCGCCCACAGGTCATAGCCAAGCGCGTCGGAGGCTTCGCTAAAAGTGTGCTGGATCAGGGGTTGTTGCTGCGCCAATTCGGCCAGCATGCCAACCGATTGCGAGCCCTGACCGGGAAAGACGAACGCGAGAGATGCGGACATCGAGGCAACCTTCTACAGAGAACAGGAGAATGACGTCTGGCCTAGCCAGCCATAACAAACTGACAGTTGGATGACCACCTGACGTACAGGGTCACATCCTACAGCAGCAGATTCCCCAGTCGACTGTGCAGACGCTGCGGCAGATTCTCGCGCACCTCGACCACTGCACGCGCAATCGCCACCTTGAAGGCTTCCTCATCGGCACCGCCGTGACTTTTCACGACAATCCCCTGCAATCCGAGAAAGCTCGCGCCATTGTGCTGGGCCGGAGCCAACTCATCCTGCAGGCGCCGCAGCAGCGGCATGGCCAGCGAACCAACCAGACGCGAACCCAGACTTTCCTTGAACAACGAGGCAATCCGCGCCGACAACATGGTCACCAGGCCTTCACTGGACTTAAGCAGGATGTTGCCGACGAAGCCGTCACAAACCACGACATCCGCTTCACCACGGTAGAGACCATCACCTTCGATGAAGCCGCAGTAGTTCAGCTCATCCGCCTGCTGCAACAAGCTCGCAGCCAGCTTCACCTGCTGATTGCCCTTGATGTCCTCGGTGCCGACATTGAGCAGGGCAATGCGAGGCCTGATCGTGCCCTGCACCTCCGCCGCCACGGCGCCCATCACGGCAAACTGATAGAGGTGCTCTGCACTGCAGTCGACATTCGCCCCCAGATCGAGCAGCAGCGTACGCCCAGCCTGAGTAGGAATACCCGTCACCATCGCCGGACGATCAATGCCGGGAAGGGTTTTCAGGACATAACGCGCCAGAGCCATCAGAGCACCGGTATTGCCGGCACTGACACAAGCCTGTGCCTGCCCCTGACGAACCAGTTCCAGCGCCTGACGCATGGAGGAGTCGGGCTTGTTGCGCAGGGCCTGAGCGGGACGCTCATCCATGGCAATGATTTCACTGGCATGCTCGACGCGCAGGCGTGCGCGATCAACACCAGACTGGCGGGACAGAATTTCTTCGAGAACTGGTGCCTGACCGACGAGGATCAGTTCGAGCGAGGGATTTTCGGCCATTGCCGAAAGGCAGGCCGGAACAATGCAACGGGGACCGAAGTCCCCGCCCATTGCGTCAATCGCAACAACAGATGCTGACAAGATTACTCAGCAGCGTCCTTGTCGATGACTTTGCGGCCACGGTAAACGCCTTCCGGAGTTACGTGGTGACGCAGGTGGACTTCACCGGTGCTCTTCTCGACGGACAGGGTGCTGGCCTCGAGAGCGTCATGCGAACGACGCATGTCACGAGCGGAACGGGATTTTTTGTTCTGCTGAACAGCCATAACTGATTAACTCCTAAACGTTTGGGTCACGCTTTAACTGAGCCAGTACGCTGAACGGGTTGGACCGCGAAACCTCGTTCTCATTCGGCTCTGGCTCATCTTGGCCCGCCGGCTGCTGGCAAACTTTTGCATCATGGAGCGGAACAATAGGCAAAGAGAGCAGAAGCTCGTCTTCAACCATTGTCAGCACATCCAAGGGCTCTTCACCCACTTCCAGCGCATCGTAGCCCTTGGGCAGAGAACGATCTGAATCGCCCTCTCTGACCATGGCATAGATGTATTCGCCATGAACCGGCAAAGCCGCCGGTTCCAGACAACGCTGGCAAATCATCCTGACCTCAACATCGAGCGAGCCCCGGATAACCGGAATACGCTGCTCGTCACGCTCGAATGTGAGACGCACTTGCACTTCACCGAGGTCATCGGTCAACTGCTCGCACAACCGCGGCAGGCTTTTCACCGGCACAACCCCCTCAAGGGTTATACCGCGATCAACCAGCTTACGGGGATCGACATGAGGTGGAATCGGTGCATTCAACATAGGCGCGACATTCTAGGGATGCCCCCAGGCGCTGTCAAAGAAAATTCAGCCTTTCCCCTGATCGCCCGCTAAAATCGCAATTCCTTGTTCAGATTGGAATTTCGCCATGCTGCCGCTGGTCCTGGCCTCGACCTCCCGCTACCGCCGCGAGCTACTGGAGCGCCTGCACCTGCCTTTCAGCACCGCCCCACCAGAGACCGACGAGACTCCGCTACCCGGCGAGCCCCCCGAACAACTGGTTTGCCGACTGGCCGAAGCCAAGGCCCGCGCACTCCAAAGCAGCCACCCGACGCACCTGATCATTGGCTCCGACCAGGTAGCTACACTGGACGGACAGATCATCGGCAAACCCCACACCTTCGCCAACGCCAAAGCACAACTGCAGGCCGCCAGCGGCCGCAGCGTGACATTCCTGACCGGCCTATGCCTCTACAACAGCCAGAGCAATCACTGCCAAGTCACCTGCGCGCCCTTTACAGTACATTTTCGCCAGTTGAGCGACGCCCAGATCGAGCGCTATCTGCAAGCCGAGCAACCCTACGACTGCGCCGGCAGCTTCAAGTCAGAAGGTCTGGGCATCAGCCTGTTCGCCAGCACCGAGGGCATCGACAGTACCAGCCTGATCGGCCTTCCACTGATCCGCCTGGTCGACATGCTAATAAAGGAAGGAATTACCCTGCCCTGAAACAAAAAGCCCGGCACATGCCGGGCTTTCCGTCCGAACAGCAACATTCAACGCAGCTGCGGCCCGGAAAAACCAGCCCAGATCGCCACATGCTCAGCCACGCTGGCACCCAGCTTCTTGGCAAAGCGATCCAGCGGCGTGTCCTGACGCGTGTAATCCACCAACTCTTTGGCTCCGATCACTTCGCGCGCCACATAGCTGCTATTACCCAGACCATCGATCAGACCAAGCTGTAGCGCCTGCTCACCGGACCAGATCAGACCACTGAACAGCTCAGGATGATCCTTGTCCTTGAGCCGCTCGCCGCGCCCCTGCTTGACGCTGGCAATGAACTGTTTGTGCGTGGTATCCAGCACCGACTTCCAGAACGCCGTTTCATCAGCCTTCGGCGGCTGGAACGGATCCAGAAATGCCTTGTGCTCACCGGCGGTGTAGATACGCCGATCAACACCCAGCTTATCCATCACCCCGACAAAGCCGAAGCCGGATGCCGTCACCCCAATCGAACCCACCAGGCTGGCCTTATCGGCATATATCGCATCGGCGGCACTGGCAATGTAGTAAGCACCGGAAGCCCCCAGATCGGTAATCACCGCATAGACCTTGATGCCCTTGTGCTCAGCACGCAGGCGACGGATCTCATCGTAGATATAGCCGGATTGAACCGGGCTGCCCCCAGGGCTATTGATGCGCAGCACTACACCCTTGGTATTCGGATCCTTGAAGGCCGCCCGCAAGCTGCCCACGACATTGTCAGCGCTGGCCGCTTCCTGATCGGCGATCATTCCGCGCACTTCCACCACAGCGGTATGCGGCTTGCCGCGCACCGCAGCCTCCTGCAGATTCATCTGCGGAGCAAACAGCGCCAGAGCACCGAACAGATAAACGAACGTCAGCAACTTGAAAAAGATACCCCAGCGACGCGCGCGCTTTTGCTCCTGCACGCCGGCCAGCAGGGTTTTCTCCAGCAGTTTCCAGCTGCGCTCATCACTCGACTTCAGATCATCCGACATAGGTCTCTTCCTTTACCCTCGACGCCACCCCTGACTCCAGCCAGTGACGCAACTGATCAAAATGCTCAACAGCGAGTACCGGCCCATGCGCGCGCAATCCCTCGAGCGACTGCGCACCATAACCGACCGCCACCGAATCCATACCCGCATTACTGGCCATCTGCAGATCGAAGGAAGAATCCCCCACCATGACAGCCGCAGCGGCGGGCAACGCGAAATACTCCAGAATCTCCTCCAGCATGCGCGGATGCGGCTTGCTGGCTGTTTCGTCAGCGCAGCGGGTGATATCGAAATAATTCGCCCAACCCCGCCCCTCGAGCACTCTCTGCAAACCATGGCGACTCTTGCCGGTCGCAACCGCCAAACGATAGCCCTGATCACGAAAAGCCTCCAAGGCCTCGGCAACACCGGGAAACAGTCGCGAAGGCTCGGACTCCAGATGCAGGTAATGCTCACTGTAGGCCTGACGAAACCGCTGCACCTGCGCCGGATCAAGCACATCGGGATACAGCGCCCGCACCGCCTCAGGCAAGCCCAACCCGATGATGCCGCGCAAGGCAGCATCCGACAGTTGCGGCAGCGCGCACACCTCGGCCGCCTCGCGCAGTGACTCGACGATGCGACCGATGGAGTCGACCAGCGTGCCGTCCCAATCGAAAATCAGCGCCTGATACCTAGCCACCGAGACGTTCCAGGGTGCTCGCCCACATGGCGTCCACTGGCGCTTCCAGGCTCAGCTCCTGCCCATCTGGCAGAGTTACACGCAACGCATGGGAATGCAGGAACAGCCGCTTACCACCCAGCTCGCGAATCTCGCGACTGAAATCCTCATCGCCGTATTTGGGATCGCCAGCAATGGCATGCCCGGCATGCCTGGCATGCACACGGATCTGATGAGTGCGCCCGGTAATCGGACTGGCCTCGACCAGGGTGGCAAACTCACCGAAACGCCGCACCACACGGAACACCGTGAGCGCCTCTTTTCCCTCGGGATTGACCTCGACCATGCGCTCGCCGGAACGCAGATTGTTCTTTAAAAGCGGAGCACTGATTTTTTTCTTCGCGGTCGGCCAGCTGCCGCGAAC
This sequence comes from Pseudomonas fluvialis, assembly GCF_014207935.1. GTDB lineage: Bacteria > Pseudomonadota > Gammaproteobacteria > Pseudomonadales > Pseudomonadaceae > Aquipseudomonas > Aquipseudomonas fluvialis_A. Next base: position 39,023 of record NZ_JACHLL010000002.1, read on the forward strand.
CAGTGCCAGATAGCGCTTATCGACGCCATCACCGCGCAGCGCCTCATGCAGATGCCGCAACATGCTGCGCTTCTTGGCAATCATCAGCAGGCCCGAGGTATCGCGATCCAGGCGATGGACCAGCTCGATATCCTTAGCATCCGGACGCAGCTGGCGGAATGCTTCGATCACCCCGTAATTGAGGCCACTGCCGCCGTGCACAGCAATACCGGCCGGCTTGTTCAGCACGATCAGCGCCTTGTCCTCGTAGACAATGGCCGCTTCGAGGCGCTCCAGCAGACCCTGCGCCAGCGGCGCCGGCTCATCCCGTTCAGCCAGCCGTAGCGGCGGCACGCGCACCACATCGCCAGCCTGCAGTTTGTACTCGGGTTTGATGCGCCCCTTGTTCACCCGCACTTCACCCTTACGCAGAATGCGATAGATCAGGGTCTTGGGCACACCCTTGAGCTGGGTGCGGAGAAAGTTATCGATACGCTGACCGGCATATTCCGGCGCAACTTCCAGCATTTGCACGCCAGCAGTTGGAGAAGAAGGAGTTGTCATCGGTGAATGATAACAATTTTTTATGCAATTGAAGCACTTAATGGTTGCTGCTATAGTCGCGAAGCCGTCCAAAGCGGCCTGGCCGTGCCGCGAGGGGAAATGCCCCGTATGCGCCGCCTGCGACCCAATAAGAGGACGCCAGACCGTCCTTCGAATGACTGCCCCAACAACGTGCACCATTCGTAAACCGCGTACTGGACATGAGAACGAGCAAATCGCGTTGATGATTTGCCCAATGTGAAACCCGCTTCCGGATTCAGTGAGCGGCACCCGATTTTCTGGATTGATGTGTAGGGTGGAGACGCACAACCGGCCTGCAGCAAGTGACCCCGCATCGAGATGATGCGCTAGTTTGTCCGCTGCCCCCGATTGATTCCTCCTCCTGATTGATTGCTTCCTGTCGTTACAGCAAGCAGGAGACGCTGTCGCAATGTAGCCACAGGCTGCATTTGCTGGACACAGGGAAGGCCCGCCTCCCCTGCAGCGCACCTGAACACCGACCAAGAGAGTCGTGTGTGCCGACCGCCGCTTCCGGATAGCCCGGAGACCGAACGGTACTACATGAAAAGAATGCTGATTAACGCAACTCAACCCGAAGAGTTGCGTGTTGCTCTGGTAGATGGCCAGAAGCTCTATGACCTGGATATCGAATCCGGCGCTCGCGAGCAGAAGAAGGCCAACATCTACAAGGGCCGCATTACTCGCGTCGAACCCAGCCTCGAAGCTGCCTTCGTCGACTTCGGCGCCGAGCGCCACGGCTTCCTGCCGCTGAAAGAAATCTCCCGCGAATACTTCAGCAAGGCTCCCGAAGGCCGCGTCAACATCAAGGAAGTATTGAAGGAAGGCCAGGAAGTCATCGTCCAGGTCGAGAAGGAAGAGCGCGGCAACAAAGGCGCCGCCCTGACCACCTTTATCAGCCTGGCCGGCCGCTACCTGGTACTGATGCCGAACAACCCGCGTGCCGGTGGCATCTCGCGCCGCATCGAAGGCGAAGAGCGTAACGAACTGCGCGAAGCCCTGAACGGCCTCAATGCACCGGCCGACATGGGCCTGATCGTGCGCACCGCCGGCCTCGGCCGCTCCAGCGAAGAACTGCAGTGGGACCTCGATTACCTGCTGCAACTGTGGAGCGCCATCAAGGACGCCTCGGGCGAGAAAAGCGCGCCGTTCCTGATCTATCAGGAATCCAACGTCATCATCCGCGCCATCCGCGACTACCTGCGCCAGGACATCGGTGAAGTTCTGGTCGACAGCGTCGAGGCCCAGGAAGAAGCCCTGTCCTTCATCCAGCAGGTCATGCCGCAGTACGCCAGCAAGATCAAGTTGTACGAAGACAGCGTGCCGCTGTTCAACCGTTTCCAGATCGAAAGCCAGATCGAAACCGCCTTCCAGCGCGAAGTGAAGCTGCCGTCCGGTGGCTCCATCGTGATAGACCCGACCGAAGCCCTGGTGTCCATCGACATCAACTCGGCGCGTGCGACCAAAGGCGGCGACATCGAAGAAACTGCCCTGCAGACCAACCTGGAAGCGGCTGAAGAAATTGCCCGCCAGCTGCGCCTGCGTGACATCGGCGGCCTGATCGTCATCGACTTCATCGACATGACTCCGGCCAAGAACCAGCGCGCCGTGGAAGAGAAAGTTCGCGAAGCTCTGGAAGCCGACCGCGCTCGCGTCCAGGTCGGCCGGATTTCGCGCTTCGGCCTGCTGGAAATGTCCCGTCAGCGCCTGCGTCCGTCCCTGGGCGAGACCAGCGGCATCGTCTGCCCGCGCTGCAACGGCCAGGGCATCATCCGCGACGTTGAATCGCTATCGCTGGCCATCCTGCGCCTGATCGAAGAAGAAGCTCTGAAGGATCGTACTGCCGAGGTTCGCGCCCAAGTGCCAATCCCGGTTGCCGCCTTCCTGCTCAACGAGAAGCGCAACGCCATCACCAAGATCGAGCTGCGCACCCGCGCGCGCATCATCATTCTGCCGAACGACCATCTCGAAACGCCGCACTTCGAAGTGCAGCGTCTGCGCGATGACAGCCCGGAAGTCATGGCTGGTCTGTCGAGCTACGAAATGGCCCCGAGCGAAGCGGAAGATGCTCAACCGGTCAGCGCCACCCGCACCTTGGTACGCCAGGAGGCCGCGGTGAAAACCGTAGCCCCGAGCCAGCCGGCTCCGGCCGCAGCCACCCCGGCGCCGGCTCCGGCCGCCCTGGCTCCGCAGCCGACCCCCGAGCCGAGCCTGTTCAAGGGCCTGGTCAAGTCGCTGGTCAGCCTGTTCGCCAGCAAGGAAGAGCAACCAGTAGTTGCTGCTCCGGCTGAACCGACCCCGCGTCAGCCGCAGCGCAATGAGCGCCGCGACGGCCGCAGCCAGAATCGCCGCCGTGATGGTCGCCGCGATGAAGAGCGCAAACCACGTGAAGAACGCGGCAACCGCGAAGAGCGTGGCGAACGCCAGCCGCGTGAAGAGCGTCAGCCGCGCGAAGGCCAGGAAGCCCGTCGTGAGCGCGCTCCGCGTGAAGAGCGTCAGCCGCGTGAAGGTCAGGAAGCCCGCCGCGAACGCGCCCCACGCGAGGAGCGTCAGCCGCGCGAAGAGCGTGCCGAGCGCGCACCTCGCGAAGAGCGTCAACCCCGTGAAGAGCGTGCTCCGCGTGAAGAACGCCAGCCACGCGAAGAGCGCGCTGAGCGTGCTCCTCGCGAGGAGCGTCAGCCGCGCGAAGGCCGCCAGCCGCGTGAAGAGCGCCAGCTGCGTCCAACCCTGGATGCCGCACCGGTAGTCGAAGAAGAACTGCCAAGCAACGAAGAGCTGCTGCAGGATGAGAGTATCGAAGGCGCCGAAGGTAACGACGGCAGCGAAGGTGATCGTCCTCGCCGCCGCTCGCGTGGCCAGCGTCGCCGCAGCAACCGCCGTGACCGTCAGCGCGAAGCCGGTATCGACGTCGCTGAAGACGACAGCGAAAACACCAGTGCCGCGCCTGCCGACAACAGCGTAGTGGCTGCCAGCGTCGTCGCCGCTATTAGCGAAGTCGTCGAAGCCGCTGCAGAAGCTCAGACTGCCAGCAGCGTTGAAGCCAGCCCGGCTACCGTCGAAGCCAGCACTGCCAGCGAAGAACCGGCCAGCCCGGCTCAAGCGGTCGCTGCAGCTGAGCCGGAACCAGTCCCGGCACAGAGCGAGACCAGCAGTGAAGCGGCACCCGTTGTTGCTCAGCCCGTTGTCGAAGTCGCCGTTGAGGCCGTAACACCTGCATCGGTCGAAACCGTTATCGAAGCGGCACCGGCTGTGGCTGCTGAGGTCACCACCGAAGCCAGCGCTGCGGCTATCGCTGCCGAGACCGGACGCGCCCTCAACGACCCGCGCGAGCGTCGTCGTCAGCGCCTGGAAGCCGAGCGCCTGGCCCGTGAAGCTGCCGAAGCCGCCAAGGCTGCGCCGGTAGCCGCTGCTGTTATCGCCGAAGTGGTCGTCGCCGAAGCGGTTGAGGCTGTCGCGGAAAGCACCGAGAGCAGCGAGCAGCAAGCCGCAGCCGAAGCGCCGAAAGCTGCTGTCGAGCAAGCGCCTACCGCTGACGAAGAAGTCAGTGCCGAGCCGCAATCCGTTGCGCTCAGTGCCGATGACGCCGAAGTGGAAAAACCGCAGGTCTAATCGCCCGCGTAATTAAAAAAGGGGGATGCCACAAGCATCCCCTTTTTTATATCTGCCGCTCCACTGGCAACCCCTTACCCATTAAACCTGCACAACCCTCATGAGTTTACTCAGTCAGCTGCTCATGCTGTTTCTCAGTGCCTTCGGCGCCGCCACCCTGCTGCCACTGCAGTCGGAAGCGCTGCTGGTCGCCCTGCTGCTCGACCGGCCGTCAGCACTCTGGCTGCTGCTGACGGTCGCCAGCCTGGGCAATATACTGGGCTCCCTAGTGAACTGGTGGTTGGGACGCTATCTCCTGCATCTGCGCGACCGCCGCTGGTTTCCGCTCAACCCCGCGCAACTGCTGCGGGCACAACAGTGGTATGGCCGGTATGGCCACTGGAGCCTGCTGCTGAGCTGGATGCCGATCATTGGCGACCCCCTGACACTGATCGCCGGCACCCTGCGCGAACCGCTGTGGCGTTTTCTCATGCTGGTCAGCCTGGCCAAGGCCGGCCGCTATCTGCTGCTCTGCGCTCTGACGCTCGGCTGGAGCTGAGTCCCTGCCAGCAGCCACTTGAGCAGGCTGAAATAGCCCAGTAGTGACAGCGCCACCAGCACGACCAGTAGCCACTGCAATGCACTGGGCGGTTGAAAGGCGAACAGCGGCGCCACTGCCGGCACGCCACACACCAGCAGCACGCCGGCCAGCGTCACCGAAAGCACCCAGAAACTGGTGCGCGACAAACCGCCGAACATCGCCCGCCAGCCGGATTGCGCCGAGCGACAGGCAAAGATCAGCAGAGCATTGCTAAGCACCAGCGTACTGAACGCCATGCCACGCGCGACCTCGACCGCCACGCCCTGCCGTAGGCTGTAGCCATACAGCACAGCCACCGCCAGACCGACACCGGCGCCCTGTAACAGACTCATCAGCACATGCGCTCGACTGACCAAAGGTTCTGTCAGCGGACGCGGACGCTGTTTCATCAACTGCCGCGAGCCCGATTCGGCCTCGAACACGATCGAACAGGCCGGATCGATGACCAGTTCGAGAAAGGCAATGTGCATCGGTGCCAGTAACAGCGGCCAGCCAAACAGCAGCGGCAGGAGTGCCAGCAGAATGATCGGAACATGCACCGCCAGGGTATAGATCAGCGCCTGGCGCAGATTGGCGAAGATGCGTCGACCCAGCGCCACCGCTCGGACAATGGCGGTGAAGTCATCCTCCAGCAGGATCAGCGCCGCCGCTTCGCGGGCAACATCGGTGCCGCGTTTGCCCATGGCGATACCGATATGCGCCGCCTTCAGTGCCGGCGCGTCGTTGACTCCGTCACCGGTCATGGCCACCACTTCGCCATTACCCTTGAGCGCCTCGACGATGGCCAGTTTCTGCGCCGGCGAGACCCGGGCGAACACCGCACTGCGCGCCACGCAATCCGCCAGCTGCGAGGCCGACATGGCGGCCAGCTCCGCCCCGCTATGCACTTCTCCCGTCTGAATGCCGGCTGTCTGGGCAATAGCACGCGCGGTACGGGGATGATCACCGGTAATCATCAGCACGCGGATACCCGCCTGCTGACACTCGGCAATGGCCGCCGGCACTTCATCGCGCAGCGGATCGAGCAGACCGATCAGTCCGACCAGACTGAACTCGAAGTCATGCTGACACTCTGGCCAACCCAGCGCCTGCTGATGCCTGGCCTTGGCCACCGCCAGCACGCGCAGGCCGGCCTCGGCCATCTGCGCCGCCTGCCGCAGGACCTTGGCCTGCTCCTCGGCGCCCAAATGGCACAGATCGACAATCGCCTCTGGCGCGCCTTTGCAGGCCACGAACAAAGGCTCGTGGGGTTGCGCCTGCCACAGATGCGACATGGCAAGCTGCTGCGCCGACAGCTCGTACTCGCGCACCAGCGCCCAGTCGGCATGCAGGTGCTCGGTACCACTGAGAAAGTCATCGGCAAAACGCTGGAATGCCAGCTCCATCGGATCCTGCGGAACGGTCTCGCTGGCCAGTACGGCGTATTCGAGCAACTCGTGATAAGCCTCCGGCAGCGCCTGATCCTGCCAGGCCTGAACATCCAGGTAACCGTCGGCGACCTGCAGCGCCGCCACCCGCATGCGGTTATGGGTCAACGTACCGGTCTTGTCGACACACAGCACGGTGGTCTGCCCCAGCGTCTCGATACTGTTCAACTGCCGCGTCAGCACCTGATGCTGCGCCAGACGGCGCGCGCCCAAGGCCATGAACACAATGAGGATGACCGCGAACTCCTGCGGCAGGATGCCCATGGCCAGGGTGATGCCACTGAGCAAACCGGCCAGCCAGCCGCTGCTCAACCACCAGTGCAGCAAAGCCAGGCCCAGGCACAGCAGGCCAGCCAATACGGTCAGGCGCCGGGTCAGGCGGGCCATTTCCTGGCGCAGCGGTGAATCGCTGACCTCGATCGCCTGCAGCGACTGGCCAATCCGCCCCAGTTCCGTGTGTTTGCCCGTGGCGGTCACCTGCAGCACGCCCTGCCCCCGCACCACCAGCGTGCCGGCATAGGCGCAGGCGCCATCGGCAAACTTGGCCACCGGGACCGACTCGCCGCTGAGCATGGATTCGTCACACGCCAGCTCATGGGCCTGCAGCAGCAAGCCATCGGCCGGCACGCGATCGCCCTCGGCCAGCAGCAGGATATCGTCGCGCACCAACTCCGGTGCCGGGATGCGCCGCGGTTGGCCATCACGAACCACCAGCGCACGTGGGCTGGACAAATCACGCAGCGCCTCCAGCACACGCTCGGTGCGGCGTTCCTGCAACAGGGTGATCGACATGATGATGACCACGAAGCCGAGCAGGATCAGCGCTTCCCGGCTGTCGCCCATCATCAGGTAGAGGCCGCCGGCGGCCAGCAGGAGGACAAACATCGGTTCGCGCAGCAACTGGCCAAGCAGCACCGGCCAGCCGCGGGTCGCTTCCTGCTGCCACTGATTGCCGCCTTCAGCGGCCAGGCGCGCCGCGGCCTCTGCCTGGCTCAGGCCACGGGGAAACTCCTCCGGCATAGCGTCTCCTGAAGCAAGGCCTGAACCCTGACAAGCCTAGCCGAATGCCCGCCTCAGAGCAGATTCGGCTCCATCTCCAGGGTCACACCAAAACGTGCCTGGATATCGGCCTGAATGCGCTGGGCCAGCTGGTGAATCTGGCAACCGCTGGCCTGACCGTAGTTGACCAGCACCAGTGCCTGCTGGCGATGCACACCGGCATCACCTTCGCGAAAGCCCTTCCAGCCGGCCTTGTCGATCAGCCAGCCGGCCGCCAGTTTGACCATCCCCTCGCCTGCCGGATAAGCCACCAGATCGGCATGCTCGGCACGTATCCGCTCCGCCAGCGCCTGTGGAACTACGGGATTTTTGAAGAAGCTGCCGGCATTGCCCAGTTCGGCCGGATCGGGGAGTTTTTCCCGGCGAATGGCACAGATCGCCGCGCCGACATCCGTCGCCGTCGGCTGTTCGATACCCATTTCCAGCAGACGCTGACGCACCGGGCCGTAGTCCAGGTGCAAGCTGCCCGCCTGGCGCAGGGCAAAACGTACGCGCAGGATCAGCCAGCGTCCCTGCTCTCGCTTGAACAGGCTGTCACGGTAGGCAAAGGCACATTCTTCCAGGGTGAAGTCACGAAGCTCACCGGTTTGCCGGTCCAGCGCCGTCAGGCCGGCAAACACGTCCTTGATCTCGACCCCGTAGGCGCCGACATTCTGCATGGGCGCGGCACCCACCGTGCCCGGAATCAGGCTTAGGTTTTCAAGGCCCTGCAAACCCTGCCCCAGCGTCCATTGCACAAACTCATGCCAGGGCTCGCCCGCTTCAGCCTCGACGATGATCTGCTCGCCATCACCCGGCAGCACGCGCCGCCCACAGCTAGCCATGCGCAGCACCAGCGCCGGCACATCGGCGGTCAGCAGCAGGTTGCTACCGCCACCGATGACCAGCAGCGGCACCCCCAGCTGCTGCGCACGCTGCAACGCTTCGCGCACCTCGGTGTCGCTCTGCGCCTCGGCGAAATAACGCGCCGCCGCCTCGATACCGAAGGTGTTGAAGGCTTTCAGCGACTGGTTTTCCCGCACTATCAGACTCACAGGCGCCCCCGGATTTCACGGATCAGGCCATCACAAGCGTCTTCGATCAGATCGAGCACCTGCTCGAAGCCTTGCGCACCACCGTAATAGGGGTCGGGAACTTCATCGAGAGACGAATCATAGCGGCGCAGGAACAGATCCAGTTCCGCTCGCGGCTGCGACGGGCGCAGGCCCTGCAGATGCGCCAGGTTGTGGGCATCCATGGCGAGAATCAGGTCGAAGCGGGCAAAGTCGCCTGCTGTTACCTGACGGCCACGCAGGGACGAGAGATCATAACCTCGCTGGGCGGCCGCCTCGCGGGTACGCGGATCGGGGGCCTTGCCCACGTGCCAGTCGCCGGTGCCGGCCGAGTCCACCAGCACTTGGTCGCTCAGCCCCTGCTCCGCCAATTTGTGGCGCAGAACGCCTTCGGCTGTGGGCGACCGACAGATATTGCCCAGGCAAACAAACAGCACGTGCATCAAGGTACCTCAATCAGCTCGTTAGCCGGTCTGTTGCCCGGCTCACCCCGGAGAGCTTGTGGCACAACCCGGGTGAAAATGGTCGTTCACCGCGTGGGCGACCGACCAAGTCAGGCCAGCAAGCGGCGTACCCGCTCCAGGTCCTCGGGAGTGTCCACCCCGGCTGGCGGCGATTGCAGGGCATCGGCGACGTGGATACGCACGCCATGCCAGAGCGCACGCAGCTGTTCCAGACACTCGGTGTCCTCCAGCAGGCACGGCCCCCAGGCCACGAAATTGTGGAGGAAGCCCGCGCGGTAGGCATAGATGCCGATGTGCCGACGGTACGGCACGCCGGCCGGCAGTTCATCACGGCTGCGGGCCAGGGCATCACGCGCCCAGGGCAGCGGCGCACGGCTGAAAGTCAGGGCCAGGCCATTGATGTCGCAGGAGACCTTGACCGCGTTCGGATTAAACAGCGTCTCGATGCTGTCGATCGGTTCGGCCAGGGTGGCAATGCCCGCCTCGGGATGCGCCGCCAGATTGGCAGCGACCTGATCGATAATGGCCGGTGGGATCAGCGGCTCATCGCCCTGTACGTTGACCACAATGGCGTCAGAGGCCAGTTGCAGCTGAGTGGCCACCTCGGCCAGGCGATCGGTGCCGGAGTTGTGCCCAGGATCGGTCAGCAGAACCTCCGCACCAAAGGCCTGACAGGCCTCGACAATGCGCGCATCGTCGGTGGCGATGACCACGCGGCTGGCGGCACTTTTCTTCGCCTGCTCCCAGACATGCTGGACCATGGGCTTGCCGGCGATGTCCTGCAGCGGCTTGCCGGGCAGGCGGCTGGACGCATAGCGGGCCGGAATGACGACGGTAAAGGCGATGCTCATGCTTACTTGTCCAGGCGCTCGTCGGTACTCAGGGTGCGGGCTTCGCTTTCCAGCATCACCGGAATCCCGTCGCGGATCGGATAGGCCAGGCCGGCGCCCTTGCTGATCAGCTCGGTCTTGTCTTCGGACAGTTGCAGCGGGCCCTTGCAGACCGGACAGGCGAGGATATCGAGCAGTTTGGGATCCATCGGGCGGTTCCTTGAATGAAGACGGCGGGTACGGTTACAGGCGTCCGGGCAGCAGGCGCTGCAGCTCCCCGTCCAGCCAGGCGATAAAGGCAGCCGATGGCTGCGCCTGCACCGCCAGGTACCACCAGTCAGGGGCGGCAAAGTGGCGGCATTTCACGGCATCTTTCTCGGTCATCACCAGTGGCAGCGGCGGCGCAAAACGCAGCAGCTCGGCACTCAGTGGCGCATGATCGGCGAACGGATGCTCGACAGGCTGCCAGTTTAACCCCTTGAGGGTGGTGAAGAAACGCTGCGGATTGCCAATCCCGGCGACCGCATGCAGCGCCTGACCGGGCGGGAAATGGCTGAGCGAAGCGCGTTCACCATTGCCCAGGTTGACCAGTTCGGTGGGATTGAGACAAAAGGCAAAGCCCGCCGCCGAGTCAGCCGAGGCGCCGTTGAACAGACAGGCATCGACGCTCTGCAGACGCTCGACCGGCTCACGCAGCGGCCCCTCTGGCAGGCAGCGCCCATTGCCCAGGCCGCGGGCGGCATCGATCAGCACCAGTTCCAGATCACGGGCCAGACGGTAATGCTGTAGGCCGTCGTCACAGAGAATGAGGTCGAGGTCTTCTTCCGCCAGCAGCGCACGCACGGCCGCACTGCGGTCCGGGTCGATCATCAGCGCAACGCCGCTGCGCTGCACGATCAGCAGCGGCTCATCGCCCGCCTGGCTGGCCGGCTGCTCGGCGCGTACCCGCCAGGGATAGCTCGGTGGCCGCGCGCCATAGCCGCGGCTAACCACGCCAACCTTGAGGCCAAGGCCGCGACAATGCTCGATCAACCAGAGAATCAGCGGTGTCTTGCCGGTACCGCCGACGGTGATATTGCCGACCACAATGACCGGTACCGGTGCGCGGTAAGCCGGCTTGCGACCACTGATGAAGGCCGCGCGCTTGCCAAGCACTACCCGCCGGTACAGCGCCGACAAGGGTCTGAGCACACACAGTGCCGGATGGCCGTTGTACCAGGCCGCCAGCAGGCGATCGGCAACGGCCATGTCAGGGCTGTTCCGCCTGCGCCTCGACCGTGGTGATGCGCAGGTGAGCAAAGCCCAGCTTGCCGGCCGCATCCATGGCGGTAATCACCGCCTGGTGCGGGGTCTTGGCATCGGCCGAGATCACCACCGGCAGGCTGTTGTCGCCCTCGGACTCTTTCTGCAGCGCGCTCATCAGGCTGGGCAGATCGCTTTTCAGCAGAGTCTGACCATTGAGCGAGTAACCGCCATCCACACCAATCAGCACTTCCAGGGTTTTCAGCTCACTGGGCTGCGGCGGCGTACCGCTGGCCGCCTCGGGCAGATCGACCTTGAGCTGGGTCTCGCGGGTAAAGGTGGTGGTGACCACGAAGAACAGCAGCAGGATGAACACCACGTCGATCAACGACGCCAGGTTGATCTCGACGTTCTCCCGCGCCTTGCGCCGGAACTTCACGCCTTCTTGCCCTCTTTCTTGTCCTTCTTCGCCGCCTCTGAGCTCTCGCCCATGTCGACGTCGCGATCACCTTGCAGCACTTCCACCAGCTTGATCGCTTCCTGCTCCATACCGACCACCAGTTCATCGACGCGGCGCTGCAGGAAACGGTGGAAGAACAGTGCCGGAATGGCAACGAAAAGACCGGCTGCCGTGGTGATCAGCGCTTTGGCAATACCACCGGCCAGCACCGAGGCATTGGCCATGTTGCTGCCCATGAAGGCACTGAAGATGTCAATCATGCCCAGCACCGTACCCAGCAGACCGAGCAGCGGTGCGATACCGGCGATGGTGCCGAGTGCATTGAGGTAGCGCTCCAGCTCATGCACCACACGAGCCGCAGCCTCTTCGATGCACTCTTTCATGATCTCGCGACCATGCTTGGAGTTGGCCAGACCGGCCGCGAGGATCTCGCCCAGCGGCGAGCTGGCACGCAGCTCCTTGAGTTTCTGGCTGTTGAGCTGTTTGTCCTTGATCCACAACCACACCTGACCGAGCAGGTGGCTGGGGGTAATGCGCGCCGGGCGCAAGGTCCACAGACGTTCGGCAATGATGCCGGCTGCGGCGATCGAACACAGGATGATCGGCAGCATCATCCAGCCACCAGCTTTAACCAGCTCCCACACGGTGTGAATTCCCCTAGATCAAGCACAACGTTTTTTATTGGATGACCGGCGGCCACAAGCCTCAGCGACAGCGCGCGATCTGGGCAGAGAGACTATCACAGAGCCCTTGGCGCGCCGACGGCCTTCGTTCTCATTTTTCCTGCCAGAAGCCACCCTGCTGCCGCCAATGCAGCGCCGGCCGCTGCGCACCCAGTTCAATACGTATGGCGCCTTGCTGCGCGGTGTCGTGCACCTTTGCACCGGCCTCCCGATAACGCGCCAGCACCTCGGCATGGGGATGGTCGAAGGGGTTGTAGCGGCCTCGGGCCACTAGGACATGACGCGGTCGTGTCGCCGCCACAAATGCAGGGGAAGAGGAAGTGCGACTGCCATGATGCGGCGCCAGCAGCCAGTCCACGCGGATACCTGGGTGAACCTTGAGCCACTGCTGTTCAGCCGCGCTATCCATGTCACCGGTCAGCAGCAGACGTTCACCGGCGGCCTCGATGAGCAGGACACAGGAGGCACTGTTGCCCTCTCCCGCCGCCCACTGCCACTGACTGAACTGCACGGCATCCCAGCGCCACTGACGCGTCTGACAGCGCTGTGCGCCCCAGCTGACTGGCAACTGGCTGGGCTCGCCGCTGACCACCTTCTTAACCGGAAAAGCATCCAGCAGTGCCTGCGCACCGCCGATATGGTCGCGGTCGGCATGACTGAGCAGCAGCTGATCGAACTGGCGCACCCCCAGATAACGCAGGCTGGGCAGCACAATCCGCGCCCCACTGTCGAAGCCCGGCACGGCGGGCCCGGCGTCATACAGCAGCGCATGTTCGCGGGTGCGCACCAGCACGGCCAGCCCCTGGCCGACATCCAGCAGCCAGACCTGTGCCTGTCCCACCGGAGACAGCGTTGTCGGCGGCCAAAGCAGCGGCAGGCAGAGGAGCGCACCGGGCAACCGCACAGGCAAGCCGCCAGGCAGCGACACACAGGCGACGCCGAGCAGCGCCAGCAGTACCGCCCAGCCCGAAACGGAGGGGGCGTACCAGGGTGCAATCCAGCCGGAGATGACCTGCAGCAGCCAGAACAGACCGTGCAGCGAGGCCCCGGCCAGCCACAGCAATCCCTCGCCGAGCAGCGGAACCGGCAGACAGAGCGTTCCCAGCAGCGCCAGAGGCACACTGACAAAACTGACCCAGGGCACCGCCAGCAGATTGGCCAGCGGCGCACTCAAGCTTTGCGGCAGCCCTAGCACCAGCAGGACCGGCAACAGGCCCAGGGTCAGCAGCCACTGTGGACGCCAGAGCAGCTGCCAGAACGAATAACCGCCCAGTCGGCCGGCCAACCCCCAGATCAGCCAGCCCACCGCGCCGAACGACAGCCAAAAGCCGGCCTGCAAACTGGCCAGCGGCTGCCAGAGCAGTACCAGCAGCATCGCCAGCAGCCAGCCATCCCAGACCCGCAACTGGCGAAAGCGCCAGCGCCACAGCAGGATCAGCGCCAGCATCACCAGGGCACGCTGCACCGGCACTTCCAGGCCCGCGAGGACGCCATACCCCAGGGCCGCCAGCCAGGCACAGAGACAGGCCAGCCCGAGCCAGGGCCAACCCGTCGGCCACCAGCCAAGACGCGCCAGCCCGGCGATCAGGGCATACACCAACGCCGCCAGCAGCATCACATGCTGACCGGAAATCACCAGCAGATGCACCGTACCGGTCGCCTGGAGCACCTGCCAGTCGGCCTCACTCAGGCCACTGTCATCGCCCAGCACCAGCGCCGCTACCGCGCCCTCCCGGCCCGTAGCGGCGTGACTGAGCAGGCTCTGACGCAGCTGTTCGCGCCAGCCTGCCAGCGGCACAGCGGACAGGCGTTGTCCGGCCTTGACCGAGCCCAGCGCGCCTATGCCTTGGGCGGTCAGCCAGGCCTCGTAGTCAAACCCCTGAGGATTGCTCATGCCCACCGGCCGACGTAGCTTCACCGCCAGCCGCCAGCGCTCACCCGCACGCACCTCGGGGGCATCGCGCCAACTCAGGCGCAGGGTGGTCGGCAGCGAGGCACGGCGGGTTGTGGCGTTTTCCAGCTGAAAACTGAGCAGACCCTCGCGTCGTTCAGGCAGACCGCTGACCTGCCCCTCCACCCACAGAGTGCGGCCATCCAGCGCCGGGTCCAGGCGGTCGGCCAATACCCCATGGGCTAGCAGCACCGACCAGCAGAACCCAAGAATAAAAAGCCCCAGCCAGTACAGTCGGTAAGGCAGCAGCATGAGCGCCACGACCAGCAGCGGCAGCAGCCAACCCAGTGGCGGCAGTTCGCCCAAGCCGCGCAGGCTGAGCAAACCGGCAATCAGCGCCAGCATCCCTGTGCGCATCGGCAATCATCCCTGTGGCCAGTCAGGCCTGCGCCCTGTCACACCTTGTGACAGCCAGCGTCATGACCTGCATGCATAATAGCCGGCGGTTTTCGCCACGAGCCCGGCCATGCCCCGTCACCTGATCAAACGCTATATGCCCAACCCGGACAGCATCCGCGAACACAAGTCGCTGCGCTTTCTCGGCCCCCCTGCTGCATGACCCCAACCTCTGGCACCTCAACCGCCACTCGGTAGCCCGCGCAATGGCCGCCGGCCTGTTCGCGGCTTTCATCCCCATGCCCATGCAGATGCTGCTGGCCGCCTTCCTCGCCGTCTGGCTACGCGGCAACCTGCCGATCGCCGTGGGTCTGGTATGGCTGACCAACCCCATCACCATGCCGCCGATCTTCTACTGCACCTACCAGTTAGGGGCCTGGCTGATGGACGTTGCGCCGCGCAGCCTGCCGGACGAGCTAACCTGGGCCTGGATCACCGATGAACTGAGTACCCTGTGGCAACCCTTCCTGCTGGGCTCGGTGATCACAGGACTTGTCAGCGCCGCTGTGTGCTTTTTCCTCACCCACTGGCTGTGGCACCTGCATGTGGCGCACAGCTGGCGCAAACGCTGCGCGCAGCGGCGTCAGCAGCATGAAAAAAGCCAGCAGTAGCTGGCTTTTTTCTTACCCCGACAGGCTCATTCGTAACGCAGCGCTTCGGCTGGCTGGGTACGTGAGGCCCGCAGCGCCGGGTAGAGGGTCGCGAGAAAACTCATCAGCAGCGCCGCGCTGCAGATCAGCAGCACATCGCCAGTCTGCAGGTCGGAGGGCAGTGAGCTGACGTAATAAGCATCCGACGTGAACACATGGCTGCCCAGCAACTGCTCGAACTTGAGCACCCACTGGCTGATGTTCAGTGCACCGATCACGCCGAGCACACCGCCAATCAGTGTGCCGATCACGCCGATCACCGAACCCTGCACCATGAACACCGCCATGATCTGCCGCGGCGTGGCGCCCAGCGTGCGCAAAATGGCGATATCAGTGCGTTTGTCGGTCACCACCATGATCAGGGTGGCAATGATGTTGAAGGCCGCCACCGCGATGATCAGCAGCAGGAGCAGGCCGATCATGGTCTTCTCCATCTTCATGGCGCTGAACAGGCCACCCTGGGTGTGGGTCCAGTCGTCCGCCTTGAAGCCCAGGCCCAGCTGCGCCGCCAACTGCTGGGAAACCTGCGGTGCCTGATACAGATCGCGCAGCTGCAGACGAACGCCACGCACCTGCTCGGGCTGCCAGCGCTGCAGGCTGGCGGCATCGGCGACATGGATCATCGCGAGGCTGCCATCCAGCTCGGCACCGACCTTGAATATGCCGACCACGGTGAAGCGCTGCAGCCTCGGCGTGATGCCGGCGGCGCCCGTGGACGCCTCCGGTACGATCAGGGTCAGGTTGTCACCCACCGAAACGCGAAAGCGCCGCGCGGTCAGGTCGCCAATGACGATGCCCTGCTCACCGGCCACCAGGTTCTCGAGTTTGCCGCGCACCAGATGACGGGCGACGATCGAGACCTTGGCCTCTTCGGCCGGCAGCACGCCATCGATCTGCACCGGCTGCATCATGCCGCGGAACGACAGCATGCCGTCCAGCTGGGTCAGCGGCGCCACGCCGATCACCTGCGGGTGCTGCGCGGCAGTCGCCGCCACCGCCCGCCAGTCATCCAGCGGCTGCACGCCGTTGAGGCTGGCATGCGGCACCATGCCGAGGATGCGCGAACTCATTTCCTTCTGGAAACCGTTCATCACCGACAGCACCAGGATCATCGCCAGCACGCCGAGCGACAGGCCGATCATCGACGTCAGCGAAATGAAGGAGATGAACTGGTTGCGCCGCTTGGCCCGGGTGTAGCGCAGACCGATATAGATCGCCAGGGGTCTGAACATGGTCTGATCAGGCCGCCACCAGGCGACCCTCCTCCAGGCGCAGGACACGATCCATCTGCCGCGCCAGGTTCATGTCGTGGGTCACCACCAGAAAGGCTGTGCGCAGCGACTGAGCCAGCTCGTGCATCAGCTCCTGAATGCCCTGAGCCGTGTGCTGATCGAGGTTGCCGGTCGGCTCATCGAGCAGCACCAGTTGCGGCTGATTGACCAGAGCGCGGGCAATCGCCACGCGCTGGCGTTCGCCACCGGAGAGTTCGGCCGGCTTGTGCGACAGGCGATGGCCCAGGCCGACCCGCTCCAGCAAGGCCGTGGCGCGCTGACGGGCCTCGGCGATCGGCGTGCGGCCGATCAGCAGCGGCATGCAGACGTTTTCCAGAGCACTGAACTCCGGCAGCAGGTGGTGGAACTGGTAGACGAAGCCCAGCGCACGGTTGCGCAGCATGCCGCGCGCCGTTTCGCTGAGCGCCGAAAGCTCCTCGCCGGCCAGCCAGACACTGCCCTCACTGGGCACGTCGAGGCCGCCGAGCATGTTCAGCAGGGTACTTTTCCCCGAACCGGACGAGCCGACGATGGCCACGCGCTCGCCGGCATGCAGCTCCAGCTCGACCCCGGCCAGCACCTGTACCGACTGCGGGCCTTCCTCGTAGGACTTGCCCAGGTTGCGACAGCTCAGAACCGCCTTATCACTCATAACGCAAAGCCTCCGCAGGCTGCGTGCGCGAGGCACGCCAGGCCGGATACAGGGTCGCCAGGAAACTCAGCAGCAGTGCCGCGCCACAGATCAGCAGCACATCCTGAGCCATCACCTGGGACGGCAGATAATCGATGAAATAAACGTCGGAATTGAGAAACTGGTGGCCCAGCGCGCCTTCCAGCCAGCGCACGGCGGCACTCACATTCAGCGCCGCGAGAATGCCCAGCACGCAGCCGATGGCAGTGCCGATCACGCCGATCACCGTGCCCTGGACCATGAAGATGGCGAGGATCTGCCGCGGCGTGGCGCCCAGGGTGCGCAGAATGGCGATGTCCGAACGTTTGTCGTTGACCACCATGATCAGCGTGGAAATGATGTTGAAGGCTGCCACCGCAATGATCAGCAGCAGCAACATGCCGATCATCGACTTCTCCATGCGGATGGCCTGGTACAGATTGCCGTGGCTGCGCGTCCAGTCACTGGCGTAATAGTCGTAATCCTTGTTCGAGCGATCCCGCACCAGCTCCCAGGCCAGCTGCGGGGCCTGGAACAGGTCGTGCAGCTTCAGGCGCAGGCCCTGCACATGATCAGGCTTCCAGCGGTGCAGGCGGCCAGCATCGGCTATATGCACCAGACCGAGATAGCCATCCAGCTCGCCGGCGCCCACGTGGAACAGCCCGACCACGGTGAAGCGCTTCATCCGCGGGAAGACGCCGGCAGGTGTCACCGCCACATCCGGCGCGATGAAGGTGACCTTGTCGCCGATCTTCACGCCCAGGTTGTTGGCCGCCTTGTCGCCGATGACGATGCCGAACTCACCGGGCTGCAGGCTGGCCAAGCGGCCCTGCTCGGGCAGAAAGAAGCGCGAGATGATCGACACGCGGTCTTCCAGCTCGGGCTGCACACCATTGAGCAGCACCTTCTGCACCACGCCGTTATTGCTCAGCAGGCCACGCAACTGAATGAACGGGGCTACTGCGGCGACTTCCGGACGGGCGCTCAGTTCGTCGCTGAGTTCATGCCAGTTGCCCAGCGGCTGATAGGCCTCCAGAGTGGCGTGCGGCACCATGCCGAGCACCTTCTGCTGCATTTCACGGTCGAAGCCGTTCATCACCGACAGCACCAGAATCATCACCAGCACGCCCAGGGCGAGGCCGATGATCGAGGTCAGCGAGATGAAGGATATGAAGTGGCTGCGACGGCGGGCACGGGTATAGCGGCTGCCGATGAAAACGGGAAAGGGTCTGAACATGTCGGCCTGAAATACGGAGGGGAAAACGTCCTTGTGGCGGGGCTTGGCTGGCAGCGTTTACACTCAGACCATCGCTACCAGTCGGGGTTCGCCATGTCGACACCAGACGCGGATGACCGCCGCGAATACTACCGTATCGAAGATACGATCGCACTGGAATTTCACCCCCTGAGCGGCCCCGAGGCACTGGCTCAGGATGTGCTGCACGACCCGTCGCCGCTGTTCAATCTGCTCAGCGAACTGCACCTGCTGGATTACGAGTCGCAGCACCTGCAACGGCAGATCAGCGGCCGTGACCGCACCCTGGCCGACTACCTGAAAATCATCAACAAGCGCATCGACCTGCTCGGCCAGGCCATGGCCCAGGGCCTGCTGCGCGAGATCGGCGCCCCGCGCAGGGTCAGCCTGTCCGAGGGTGGCATCAGTTTTCCCAGCAGCCAGAGCGCCGAGATCGGCAGCCATGTCGCCCTGAAGATGGTCCTGATGCCGCAGGCCCTCGGCCTGCTGCTGCGCGCGCAGATTGCCCACTGCCGACTTCGCGAGGATGGCAGTTACGAGATCGGCGCCGAGTTCGAGGCACTGACCGATACCCAGCGCCAGTTGCTGGCCCGGCACATTCTGCAGAAGCAGGCGCTGGAGCGGCGCCAGGCCCGCGAACAGGACCACGAGCAACCATGAGAACCCTTGGACTCGCCCTGTTGCTGGTCACGACGCTGTCGATCCAGGCGCAGACCTTGGAAATCCCGCTCGGTGAGCAAGGCGATCCGCAGCTGACCCAGCTGCCGCAAACCGGTGAATCCCGGCGTAGCGTGCTGGAGCGCTTCGGCCTGGCCGATGAGGAGCATGCCCCCGTCGGTCAGCCGCCCATTACCCGCTGGGACTACCGCGAATTCAGTGTGTATTTCGAATACGACCACGTGGTGAACAGCGTTCGCCACCACCGTCCCCAGTACCTGAAGGAACAACCATGACGGTCATCTACGGACACCGCGGCGCCAAAGGCGAAGCTCCGGAAAACACCCTGGCGAGCTTTCAGCGCTGCCTGGAACACGGCGTCACCCGCTGCGAGCTGGACCTGCACCTGTCGCGCGACGGTGAACTGATGGTCATCCACGACGCCACCCTCAAGCGCACCACCGGCCATCGCGGCAAGGTCAGCCAGCACAGCGCCGAAGAGCTGATGCAGCATGATGCCCGCCTGGGTTGCCCGCCCTGGCTGCAGCCCTGCCCTATTCCGCGCCTGGAAGAACTGTTCCAGCGTTGCCCGTTCGAACACTGGCAGCTGGAAGTGAAAAGCGCTTCGCGGGTGCGCGCCGCCCGCACGGTGCAGGCCATCGAGGCCCTGGCCAGCCGCTACAACCTGCTGGACAAGGTCACCGTCACCTCTAGCTCGCGCGAGGTACTGCGTGCCCTCAACCGCCTGACACCCAACCTCAAGCGCGGCCTGGTCGCCGAATACGCCTGGCTCGACCCGATCAAGGTCGCCCGCCATCACGGTTGCCACCTGCTGGCGCTGAACTGGACGCTATGCACCCCGGAGCGCCTGCTCAAGGCGCAGAAGGCAGGGCTGCACGTGTCGGTCTGGACGGTGAACGAGCCTGCCCTGATGCGGCGCCTGGCCGACTTTGGCGCCGACAGCATCATCACCGATTTTCCCGGCCTGGCGACTGTCACCCTCAAGTCCTGAGGCCGCACAACAGGCAATAAAAAACCGGCCCTGATGGCCGGTTTTTTATTGCCTGTTCAGAAGCTCTCGCGGTTGGGCCAGTGCCAGCACTGGCCGTCGCTCAAGCACGCTCCCCCCGCTTCAGGCCAGCGGTCGGAGCCGCTCAAAAAAGCCGGTTGAGGCCGTCAAAAGCAGCCACACGATAGGCCTCGGCCATGGTCGGGTAGTTGAAGGTGGTATTGACAAAGTACTTGAGGCTGTTGGCCTCACCCTTCTGGTTCATCACCGCCTGGCCGATGTGGACGATCTCCGAAGCCTGGTAGCCGAAGCAGTGCACGCCGAGGATTTCCAGGGTGTCGCGATGGAACAGTATCTTCAGCATGCCCACCGGCTCGTTGGAAATCTGTGCTCGCGCCATGCCCTTGAAGAAGGCCTTGCCGACTTCGTAGGGAATCTTCGCCTGGGTCAGCTCCTGCTCGTTCTTGCCGATCGAGCTGATCTCCGGAATGGTGTAGATGCCGGTCGGCACGTCGTCGACAAAACGCGAGCTGTCGTTTTCCGCCATGCTGCCCGAGGCCGAACGGCCCTGGTCGTAGGCGGCACTGGCCAGGCTCGGCCAGCCGATCACATCGCCAGCGGCATAGATATTCGGCACCGAGGTGCGGTAGCGCTGATCGACATCGACCTGACCGCGGCTGTTGACCTTGATGCCGACGTTTTCCAGAGCCAGCTTGTCGGTGTTGCCGGTACGGCCGTTACACCACAGCAGGGCATCGGCCTTGATCTTCTTGCCGGACTTGAGGTGCAGGACTACGCCGTGCTCGAGGCCTTCGACGCGCTCGTACTCCTCGTTGTGGCGGATCAGCACGTTGTTGTTGCTCAGGTGATAGCTCAATGCATCGGAAATCTCGTCGTCGAGGAAGCTGAGCAACTGGTCACGGGTGTCGATCAGGTCGACCAGCACGCCAAGGCCGCTGAAGATCGAGGCGTATTCGCAACCGATCACGCCGGCGCCGTAGATGATCAGGCGGCGCGGGGTGTGGGTCAGGCTGAGGATGGTGTCGCTGTCATAGACGCGCGGGTGGCTGAAGTCGATATCCAGCGGACGGTAAGGACGCGAGCCGGTGGCGATGACGAACTGATCAGCGATCAGACGCTCGACCGTGCCACCCGGTGTCACCACCTCGACAGTGCGCTCATCGAGGAAGCTGGCAGTGCCGCAGAACATGTCGATACGGTTGCGCGAGTAGTACACGGTGTGGGCGGCGACCTGCTTGGAGATCACGTTCTCGGCGCTTTTCAGCACGTCCGGGAAGGAGAACCAGCGTGGCTCGCCGATCTGGCGGAACAGCGGATTGGTGTTGTACTGCATGATCTGCCGCACCGAATGACGCAGTGCCTTGGACGGGATGGTGCCCAGGTGCATGCAGTTGCCGCCGACCACCTTGCGCTTGTCGACCACCGCCACACGCTTGCCCTGGCGCACGGCATTCATCGCCGCACCCTCGCCCGCCGGGCCCGTGCCCAGAATCACCACGTCATAGTTGTAAACCGTCATATTCACTCCTTGCACTGCATCAAGGCGCCCTGCCGGCACCTCTGCCACGCGGCTCATATCAAAGACATAAGCCTAGCTAGCTGAATTCGGCCTGCACATTAGCGCTTGGTCGCGTCGTAGGCGAGATTTGTCTTCACTACATCCTTGTCGCGATTCACTTCCTCGCACTTCTGCCGGTTGCCGCCGCAGATCGAGCACTCCTTCTCGATGCCCAGCGCGGCAATACCCCCACAGGAGCCGGCAATCGGCTTTCGGCCAAACATCACACCGACGGCCATCGCCAGAACCACCAGCAGCATGGTGAGAAAAACGATTAACCAGGTCATGGCTGATCTCCATCGAACTGCCGGGCGAATGCCGGGCTACTGTGGGTGACGAAACCATCGCCCTCGCGCGTCACGAAAAAAGCGGCAATCTGCTCGCGCTCGGCATAGGCCATGCCGCGCTCCGGCCCCAGCACCATCAGCAGGGTCGAAAGCCCGTCGGCACGCAGAGCCTGCGGATCGATAACCGTGACCGAGGCCAGGCGATGACTGATGGGCCTGCCGGTCTGTGGATCCAGAGTATGCGAGTAGCGCCGGCCGTCCTGCTCGAAGTAATTGCGGTAGTCACCGGAGGTCGACACGCCCAGGCCGTCCAGGGCGATAACCTTCTGTGCCACCTGCTGGTCATCGCGCGGCGCCTCGATGGCGATGCGCCAGGGCGTGCCGTCTGGCTTGTGGCCTGCGGCCTTGATCTCGCCGGTGATATCCAGCAGGTAACTGTGCACACCCTGCTCGACCAGTCGTGCGGCAATACGGTCTACCGTGTAGCCGGCAGCAATGCTGTTGAGGTCGAGCTGCACGGCGGCGTCCTTGCACAGCTGGTCGCCGTCGATACGCAGGTGATGGTGACCGGTACGCTGACGCACTTCGGCGATCTCCTCCGCCGTCGGTACGCGCTCGCCGCGCGAATGCGGGCCGAATCCCCAGAGATCGAGCAGCGGTTCCAGGGTCAGGTCGAAGGCGCCATCACTGCCTACTGACAATTGCTCGCCGAAACGCACCAGCTCCAGCACGGGGGCCGGCATCGCGCGGCAGCTGCCGGCCGGCAGGCGGTTGAACTCGGATAGGTCGGAATCGGCGCGCCAGGTGGACATCTGCTGGTCCACCTCGGCCAGCAGAGCCTCGACATCAGCCTTGATCGCGGCGGGCTCAGGCGTGGTCTCGCCCGGCACATATTTGAGCGAGTAGTGGCTGCCCATTGTCGGGCCGCCGAACTCCTCGATCTTCTCGCCGCAACCGGCCAGCAGGGCGCTGGCCAGCAGCAGGCATAACGCGGGACAAACTTGGCTTGAGTGGCGTAGCGAGCGCAGCGTATTGGGTCGCAGCCAGCGCGCAGGAACCGCAGTGTACGAACAGCGGATTCCGAGCACTGCCTGTGGCACAAGACGCAAGCGCAGTAGCCAATCAGGCCGAGTTTTAGCCACCGAAGTCGTCCAGCAGTATGTTCTCGCGCTCGACGCCCAAGTCCAGCAGCATCTTGATCACCGCGGCGTTCATCATGGGCGGACCGCACATGTAGAACTCGCAATCCTCGGGAGCCGGATGGTCCTTGAGATACTGCTCGAACAGCACGTTATGGATAAAGCCTTTCAATCCCTGCCAATTGTCTTCCGGCTGTGGATCGGACAGCGCCAGGTGCCACTCGAAGTTGGGGTTCTCCGCAGCGAGCTGGTCGTACTCCTCGACGTAGAAGGCTTCACGCAGCGAGCGAGCGCCGTACCAGAAGCTGATCTTGCGCTTGGACTTGAGGCGCTTGAGCTGGTCGAAGATGTGCGAGCGCATCGGCGCCATGCCGGCACCACCACCGATGAAGATCATCTCAGCGTCGGTGTCCTTGGCGAAGAACTCGCCGAACGGCCCGTACACGGTGACCTTGTCGCCCGGCTTCAAGTTGAACACCCAGGACGACATCTGGCCCGGCGGCAGATGGTCCTTGCCCGGTGGCGGCGAGGCGATGCGGATATTGAATTTGACGATGCCCTTCTCGTCCGGGTAGTTGGCCATGGAGTAGGCGCGGATCACCGGCTCGTCGACCTTGGACACATACTTCCACTGGTTGAACTTGTCCCAGTCACCCCGGTACTCGGGCTGGATGTCGAAGTCCTTGTAGTTGACCACGTGCGGCGGGCATTCCAGCTGCACATAGCCGCCGGCGCGGAAGTCCACGCTCTCGCCTTCTGGCAGGCGCAGGGTCAGCTCCTTGATGAAGGTAGCGACGTTGGGGTTGGACTCCACCGTGCATTCCCACTTCTTCACGCCGAACACCGACTCCTCCACCTCGATGTGCATGTCCTGCTTGACCGGAGTCTGGCAGGACAGGCGCCAGCCCGCCTTGGCCTCGCGCTTGGTGAAGTGCGACTCCTCGGTCGGCAGCATCTCGCCGCCGCCGCTTTCGACGATGCACTTGCACTGCGCGCAGGTGCCGCCGCCACCACAGGCCGAGGACAGGAACACGTTGTTCGCCGCCAGGGTCTGCAGCAGCTTGCCGCCGGCCTGCACAGTGAGAGTACGCTCACCGTTGATAACGATGCTCACGTCGCCGCTGGACACCAGTTTGGCGCGAGCCAGCAGGATCAGCAGGACCAGCGCCAGGACGATGCCGGCAAACATGCCCACCGCCAGAAAAAACTCGAAACTCAGCATGGCCACTCCTTACAACTGGATGCCGGAGAAGGACATGAAGCCCAACGACATGAGGCCGATGGTGATGAAGGTGATGCCCAGCCCCTGCAAGCCCTCCGGCACATCGCTGTACTTGAGTTTCTCGCGAATGCCGGCCAGCAGGGCGATGGCCAGCGCCCAGGAAATCCCCGAACCAAAGCCGTAAACCACGCTCTCGCCGAGGTTGTAGTCGCGCTCGACCATGAACAGCGAGCCGGCCATGATCACGCAGTTCACCGTAATCAGCGGCAGGAACACACCGAGGGCGTTGTACAGCGCCGGCATGTACTTATCGAGCAGCATCTCGAGGATCTGCACGATGGCCGCGATCACGCCGATGTAGCTGAGCAGGCCGAGGAACGACAGGTCGACTTCCGGCAAGCCGGCCCAGGCCAGCGCGCCTTCCTTGAGCAGCCAGGTATACAGCAGGTTGTTGGCCGGCACGGTGATGGCCTGTACCACCACCACGGCAATGCCGAGACCGATGGCCGTCTCGACCTTCTTGGAAATGGCAATGAAGCTGCACATGCCGAGGAAGAAGGCCAAGGCCATGTTCTCGATGAACACGGACTTCACGAACAGACTGAGGTAGTGCTCCATCAGCAGGCCTCCTTGTCCGAAACCTGCGGCGCCAGGCGGAACGCCGGTGCCTCCTTCTGCTCCGGCTTCCAGCTGCGCAGCGCCCAGATGATCAGGCCGATCAGGAAGAACGCCGAAGGCGGCAGCAACAGCAGACCATTGGGCTGATACCAACCGCCATCATTGACGGTCGGCAGGATGCTGTAGCCCAGCAACTTTCCCGAACCGAACAGTTCCCGCACCACACCCAGCACGACCAGCATGGCGCTGTAGCCCAGGCCGTTGCCGATGCCGTCGCAGAACGCCAGCAGTGGCGGGTTCTGCATGGCAAAGGCCTCGGCGCGGCCCATCACGATGCAGTTGGTGATGATCAGGCCGACGAATACCGACAGCTGCTTGGACAGTGAGTAGGCGAAGGCCTTGAGCACCTGATCGACCACTATCACCAGGGACGCAATGATCACCATCTGCACGATCATGCGGATGCTGCTCGGAATCTGGCTGCGGATCATCGAGATGAACAGGTTGGAGAAGGCCGTCACCAGGGTCAGGGCAATCGACATGACCAGTGCCGTCTTCAGGTTGGAGGTCACCGCCAGCGCCGAGCAGATACCGAGGATCTGCAGACCGATGGGGTTGTTGTGCAGGATGGGATCGAGCAGCACGCTCTTGTAGGTGGGTTGCGACATGCTTATGCCTCCCCTGCTTTCTGGGTAAGGAGCTTGAGATTGGCCAGCAGCGGCCCGAAGCCGTTTTCGCCGAGCCAGAAATGCAGCAGGTTGTTGACGCCCTTGCTGGTCAGTGTGGCGCCGGCCAGGCCGTCGACCTGATGCGCAGCCTTGGTCGACTGCGGATCGACGCTGCCCTTGATCACTTCCACGGCCAACGTGCCCTGCTCATCGAACAGGCTCTTGCCGGTCCACAGTGCCTTCCATTTCGGGTTATCCACCTCACCACCGAGGCCCGGCGTTTCGCCGTGCTGGTAGAAGCCAAAGCCCACCACCGTGTTCAGGTCCCCTTTCACCGCAATAAAACCGTACAGGGTCGACCACAGGCCATAACCGCGCACCGGCAGAATCAGGCTCTCCAGCTGGCCATCACGCTCGACCAGGTAGACGGTGGAGAAACGCTCACGACGCTTGATCGAAGCGATGTCCTGCTCACGCGGCAGGGCATCGGACAACTGCGGATCCTTGGCTGCCTTGAGCGGGTCGAAGCTGGCGGCGTCCTGGGCTTCGCTGAACTGCCCCGTCTGCAGGTCCACCACACGGGCTCTGATTCGCTCGGCATAGAGCGCCTTGACCTGTTTGGCACTGAGGCCTTCCCCGCCCAGCCCGGCAATCGTCAGGATACTGCGCTGTTTGTCCAGCTGGCGGTTCTCTACCTGGGTCGGTTTCAGCATCACCGCGCCGCCGGCAACGAAAATGGAGCACACCAGGCACACCAGCATCGCCACTGTCAGGGTGCGCAGAGTCGATTCTTGCTTAGCCACGCGCGATCCTCCGCTTGATGTTGGCCTGCACGACGAAATGATCGATCAGTGGCGCGCAGAGGTTGGCGAACAGAATCGCCAGCATCATGCCCTCGGGGAACGCCGGATTGACCACGCGGATCAGCACGACCATCAGGCCGATCAGGGCACCAAAGATCCACTTGCCGGTATTGGTCATGGATGCCGATACCGGATCGGTGGCCATGAAGATCATGCCGAAGGCGAAGCCGCCCGCCACCAGATGCCAGTACCAGGGCATGGCAAACATGGGGTTGCTACTCGAACCAATGCTGTTGAGCAGCAGGCTGGTCGCAACCATGCCCAGCATCACCCCGCCGACGATGCGCCAGGAGGCGATTCGGGTCAGCAGCAGCACGGCGCCCCCGATGAAAATGGCCAGGGTGCTGGTTTCCCCCATCGAGCCCTGCTCAAAACCGAGAAAGGCATCCCA
Organism: Pseudomonas fluvialis; assembly: GCF_014207935.1. Taxonomy (GTDB): domain Bacteria; phylum Pseudomonadota; class Gammaproteobacteria; order Pseudomonadales; family Pseudomonadaceae; genus Aquipseudomonas; species Aquipseudomonas fluvialis_A. The sequence continues at coordinate 65,616 of NZ_JACHLL010000002.1, forward strand.
CCAGGACAGACCTTGCGCCGTCACCTGCTCGATACCACCCGCCGCTGCTACCGACAGCGTGGTCGCGCCGGCAAAGCCATCCACTGCCGTCCACACCGCATCTCCCGACATCTGCGCCGGGTAGGCGAAGAACAGGAAGGCACGACCGACCAGTGCCGGGTTGAGGAAGTTCTTGCCGGTGCCGCCGAAGACTTCCTTGCCGATCACCACGCCGAAGCTGATACCCAGTGCCACCTGCCACAGCGGAATGCTCGGCGGCAGGGTCAGGGCAAACAGCACCGAGGTTACGAAGAAGCCTTCGTTGACCTCATGGCGACGGATGGAGGCAAACAGCACCTCCCAAAAGCCACCAACGATAAAGGTGACCGCATAGACCGGAATAAAGAAGGCCGCGCCCTGGATAAAGTTGTCCCAGATGCTGCCTGGATCGAAGCCCGCCAGCGCGCCGATCAGGCCGAAGCGCCAACCATCCTGGGCCGCCAGGAGCGCGGCGTTGCCAGCGAAGAGACTGTTGGCCTGGTAGCCGATGTTCCACATGCCGAACAACATGGCCGGGAAGGTACACAACCACACGGTGATCATGATGCGCTTGAGGTCGATACCATCGCGCACATGGGCAGTGCTTCTGGTCACACTGCCGGGGCGATAGAAGAAGGTATCGAAGGCCTCATAGAGGGCGTACCACTTTTCATAGCGGCCGCCCTTCTCGAAGTGGTGTTCGATCTTGTCGAGGAATTTGCGTAGAGACATGGATCAGCCCTCCTTCTCGATGCGAGCCAGGTTGTCCCGCAGGATCGGGCCGTATTCATATTTGCCAGGACAGACGTAGGTGCACAGCGCCAGGTCTTCCTCATCCAGCTCAAGGCAGCCGAGCTTCTGGGCCATCTCGGTATCCCCGACGATCAGGTAGCGCAGCAACTGGGTCGGCAGGATATCCAGCGGCATCACCGCCTCGTAGCTGCCCACCGGCACCATGGCGCGCGGGCTGCCGTTGGTGCTCGTATCGAAGGCAAAGCGCTTGTTGCCGAGCAGCCGGGAGACGAACACGTTGAGCACCGAATGCTTGTTGACCCCGGCGCGCAGGTAGTGAAGAAACTCGCGCTCATCGCCCTCGTGCAGGCAGGACAACTGCTGGTGATAACGTCCCAGGTAGGCAAACGGCCCGCGCGCATGACGCCCGCCGAGCACCGATCCGGAAATCAGGCGGTTGCGCCCCTCCTGCAATTCGCCGCTGGCCAGAGCGTCCAGGCTGGCACCAAGACGGGTGCGCAGCAGACGCGGGCGCTTGACCGCCGGGCCACCCAGGGCAATGACGCGCTCAGAGTTCAACTGCCCCGTGGTGAAAAGCGCGCCGATGGCCAGCACATCCTGGTAGCCGATGTGCCAGGCCGTCTTGCCGGCAGACACAGGATCGAGGAAATGCATATGGGTGCCTGGCAGACCGGCCGGATGCGGGCCGGAAAACTCGGCAACCTCGACATTGGCCTGCACCTCGCCCGGCAGAGCCTGGCCGGCAGCCCTGCACAGGAACACCCTGGCCAGACGGGCCAGCACGCTCAGGCCATTGGCGAAGTCGGCCGAGCGCTCGGCAATGATCGGCGACGGATCAGCCGCCAGCGGGTGGGTATCGATGGCCGTGACGAAGATCGAGCTGGGAACGGCATCAATGGCCGGCACCTTGCTGAACGGCCGGGTACGCAGCGCCGTCCACAATCCGGACTGCTGCAGGTTGTCGCGCACCTGCTGCGGGTCGAGTGCAGCCAGCTCGGCGGCGTCAAAGCGGGAAAACTCGACGGACTCATCACCCTCGACGTCGATCACCAGCGACTGCAGCACACGCTGCTCGCCGCGATGAATGGCACTGACCACGCCGGCTGCCGGTGCGGTGAACACCACACCCGGATTCTTCTTGTCGGCAAACAGCACCTGGCCGAGCCGGACCCGCTCCCCCACCTGCACCGCCATGGTCGGACGCAGACCGTGATAGTCGCCGCCGAGCAAGGCGACACTGGAGACAGCCGGCGCCAGCTCGATGAGCGGCGCGGGCTGGCCACTGATGGGCAAATCCAGCCCACGCTTGATTCTTATCATTTCCACTCCCCCACTGCAGATTCGGACCAGAATGCCAGACCTGCAGTCCCCTGTTTGAACAACCGGTCAATTATAGGGATGCCGGCACCCTGACCACCATCCACAAACGCGACAGGCAACACCTGGCAATAAAGCCCGGATTGACCCAGCAACGCCGCTGAGAAATAAAGCACCCATCCCCTTGCGAGGACCGAGCACCATGCATCGCTGGCTACTGATCCTGAGTTTGCTGAGCCTGCCAGTGGCCGCCGATGAGGCCAGCCGCCTGCAGCAGGCAGCCTTTGCGCCTCAATTGCAGCACCAGCAAACGGTTCTGCTACGCAAGAACCAGAGCCTGCTGCGTTATCTTTGGGTCGATGTGTATGCCGCAGCGTTCTACAGCGAAGCCCAGGTAAGCCCACAGCGCGCGCTGCGCGAACAACGCGACCGTCACCTGGAGCTGTATTACTTCCGTGAGATCAGTCGAGACGACGTGATCAAAGCCGCCTGGGTCACGCTGGAGCGTCAGCATAGCCCGCAAGTCCTTGAGCCCTTGCGAGGCGAACTCGACCGGCTGCATGCGAGCTTTAACGACATCCGCCCCGGCGACCGCTATGGACTGGACTACAGCCAGGCAACAGGCCTGCGTCTGCTGCGCAATGGCGAAGTGATTTTCCACAGCGGGGATGCCCGCCTGGCTCAGCTGTATTTCGGCATCTGGCTGGCCCCCGAAGGACTGTCCGACGAGCTGCGCGATGCGCTGCTCGCCGAACGCTGAAACCCCTTAGCTCGCTGCGCGGCGCTTGAGCCAGTAGCACAGGCCGATAAACGCCAGCCACAGCGGGATGGCATAGACCGACAGGTTGATCCCCGGAATCTGCAGCATGACCACCAGGATCAGGCCGACAAAGGCCAGGCACAGGTAGTTGGAGAACGGGTACCACAGCGACTTGAAGCCAGGCTCAATGCCCCGCGCCAGCAGGCTCTGACGGAACTTGAGGTGCGACAGGCTGATCATTGCCCAGTTGATCACCAGGCTGGCCACTACCAGCGCCATGAGCATTTCCAGCGCCTGCTGCGGCGCCAGGTAGTTGACCAGTACACACAGCAGCGTGATCAGTGCCGACACGCCGATGGCCAGCACGGGCACACCGCGCTTGTTCACGGTCATCAGCACCTTGGGCGCATCCCCCTGCTCGGCCAGGCCGAAGAGCATGCGGCTGTTGCAGTACACGCCGCTGTTGTAAACCGACAGCGCCGCGGTCAGCACCACGAAGTTGAGGATATGCGCCGCCGTGTCACTGCCGATCAGCGAGAAGATCTGCACGAACGGACTGCCACTGTACGGATCGCCCGCTGCATTGAGAGTCTCCAGCAGCTTGTCCCAGGGATAGAGCATCAGCAGCACGCTCAGGGCGCCGATGTAGAAGATCAGAATCCGCCAGATCACCTGGTTGATGGCCTTGGGAATCACCTTCTTCGGCTCCTCGGCCTCGGCCGCGGTAATGCCAACCAGCTCCAGGCCACCGAAGCTGAACATGATGATCGCCAGCACCATCACCAGCCCCGAGAGACCGTTTGGGAAGAAGCCGCCATGGGCCCACAGGTTGCTCACCGCCGCCTGCTCGCCTCCGCCGCCGGAAACCAGCAGGTACAGGCCAAGCAGGATCATGCCGATGATCGCCACCACCTTGATCAGCGCAAACCAGAACTCGGTCTCACCGAAGACTTTGACGTTGAACAGGTTGATGGCATTGATCAGCACGAAGAAAGCCGCTGCGGTCGCCCAGGTCGGCACATCCGGCCACCAGAACTGGATGTACTTGCCCACCGCCGTGAGCTCGGCCATGCCGACCAGCACATAGAGCACCCAGTAGTTCCAGCCGGAAAGAAAACCGGCGTAACCGCCCCAGTACCGGTGTGCAAAGTGGCTGAAGGAGCCGGCCACCGGCTCTTCGACGATCATTTCGCCCAGCTGGCGCATGATCAGAAAGGCAATGAAGCCGGCAATCGCGTAGCCGAGAATCATCGAAGGACCGGCCGATTTCAGCACCCCGGCAGAGCCGAGGAACAGGCCGGTGCCGATCGCGCCACCAAGGGCGATCAGCTGGATATGACGGTTTTGCAGACCACGTTTGAGTTCGCCCGTGTGCATGGGTAGCTCCTGTAGGAGTCGGCTCAAAGCCTGCTGCGCGCCGGGCCTGCTGCGTTAAAAGCAGGTTCGAAATGCTCATTTACCATTCGTAAACTCCGCTTCCTCACCTGCTTTTGCCTTGCATGCCTCTAGCTCGCGAGCCTTTGAGCAGTCTCTAAAACCATTGCGTCAGGCTTCATTCGCCAACGCTGAAATGGCCGCTGCACGGGATCGCCGCACACCAGCCATGAACGAAAAACGGGAGCCGAAGCTCCCGTTTCTCTTCTCGCCTAGCTTAGCGCGGGAAAGCCGGCGGGTTGACCCCGGCCATGTCTTCCATCACGCGAACCACCTGGCAGCTGTAGCCGAACTCGTTGTCATACCACACGTACAGCACGACACGATTGTCGTTGCTGATGGTGGCTTCGGCATCGACCACACCGGCGTGGCGCGAGCCGACGAAGTCGGTGGAGACCACTTCCTGCGAGTTGACGAAGTCGATCTGCTTCTGCAGGTCCGAGTGCATGGCCATCTGGCGCAGGTACTCGTTGATCTCTTCGCGGGTGGTGGCCTTCTCCAGGTTCAGGTTGAGGATGGCCATGGAGACGTTCGGCGTCGGTACGCGAATGGCGTTACCGGTCAGCTTGCCCTTCAGTACCGGCAGGGCCTTGGCGGCTGCAGTGGCGGCACCAGTTTCGGTGATCACCATGTTCAGCGCGGCGCTGCGGCCACGACGGCTGCCTTTGTGGAAGTTGTCGATCAGGTTCTGGTCGTTGGTGTACGAGTGAACGGTTTCGACGTGGCCGTTGACGATGCCGTACTGGTCATTCACGGCTTTGAGCACCGGCACGATGGCGTTGGTGGTGCAGGAAGCGGCGGAGATGATCTTGTCGTCGGCGCTGATGTCGCCATGGTTGATGCCATGCACGATGTTCTTCAGCGCGCCCTTGCCCGGTGCGGTCAGCACCACGCGATCGATACCCGGGCAGGTCAGGTGCTGACCCAGGCCCTCGGCATCACGCCAGACACCGGTGTTGTCGACCAGCAGAGCATTGTTGATGCCGTACTGGGTGTAATCGATTTCCTTCGGGTCCTTGGCGTAGATCACCTGGATCAGGTTGCCGTTGGCGGTCAGGGTGTTGTTTTCCTCGTCGATGGTGATGGTGCCATCGAACGGGCCATGCACCGAGTCGCGACGCAGCAGGCTGGCGCGCTTGACCAGGTCATTGCTGGCACCCTTGCGCACAACGATGGCGCGCAGGCGCAGGCCGTCGCCACCACCGGTTTTCTCGATCAGGATGCGCGCCAGCAGACGGCCGATACGACCGAAACCGTAGAGCACCACGTCAGTACCCTTGCGCTGATTGACGCCCTGCTGACCGGCTACGGTCGCCAGCTCGTCCTTGACGAACTGCTCGACGCTGCGGCCATTGCCTTCGGCCTTGAACTTGCTGGCCATCTTGCCCAGGTCCACGGAAGCGGCGCCCAGCTTGAGCTCGCTCATGGCCTTGAGGATCGGGAAGGTATCGTGGACCGACAGTTCGGCCTCGCCTTCGATGCGGTGACGGGCGAAACGATGGGCCTTGAGGATGGAGATCACCGAACGGTTGATCAGGCCACGGCCGTAGATCGAGGTCACCACATTGTTGTTGCGGTAGAGCTGACCGATCAGAGGAATCATGGCCTCAGCGAGGGCTTCACGATCGATCCATTCACCGAGACACTGGTCGGGCTTCTGAGTCACGGGCAATACCTTCCGATATGTAGGGGCTGAAAAAAGGGGCTACATTATGCCGGCCTCGCCCTGCCGGAGCAATGCACGACTGTCGCTGCGTGCCTGCTGGCTTTCACGCTCGCCTCCCGCCTGCCCACCTCGCTACAATCGGCGCCTTGTCATTTTGGGGCCGATGCCTGTGTCCGTACTGCACTTGCCGAAACTACCGGCTGCCGCCGGCAAACAGCTCTGGGGCAACCTGCCGGGAGCCGCCCAGGCGCTGGCCATCGCCGAGGCCGCCAGCGCGGCCCGCCGTTTCACCCTGCTGCTGACTGCCGACAGCCAGAGCGCCGAGCGCCTGCAGGAAGAACTGTCGTTCTTTGCCCCGGAACTGCCTGTGCTGCACTTCCCGGACTGGGAAACCCTGCCCTACGACCAGTTCTCGCCGCACCAGGACATCATTTCCCAGCGCATCGCCACCCTCTACCGCCTGCCGGAGATCAAGCACGGCGTTTTGGTCGTGCCCATCGCCACCGCTCTGCACCGCCTGGCGCCGACCCGCTTCCTGCTCGGTTCCGGCCTGGTGCTGGATGTCGGCCAGAAACTCGATGTCGAGGAAATGCGCGCCCGCCTGGAGGCGGCCGGCTACCGCTGCGTGGACACCGTTTATGAACATGGCGAGTTCGCCGTGCGCGGTGCGCTGATCGACCTGTTCCCGATGGGCAGCGAGACGCCCTACCGCATCGACCTGTTCGACGACGAGATCGAAACCCTACGTACCTTCGACCCGGAGACCCAGCGCTCAGTGGACAAGGTGGAGTCGATCCGCCTGCTGCCGGCACGCGAATTCCCGCTGGAAAAGAAGGCCGTCACCGATTTCCGCGGGCGCTTCCGCGAGCGCTTCGATGTCGACTTCCGCCGCTGTCCGATCTATCAGGACCTTGCCTCGGGTATCACCCCGGCCGGTATCGAGTACTACCTGCCGCTGTTCTTCGAGCAAAGTGCCACCCTGTTCGACTACCTGCCGGGGGATACCCAGGTGTTCTCTCTGCCCGGCATCGAGCAGGCCGCCGAGCACTTCTGGAACGATGCGCGCAACCGCTATGAAGACCGCCGCTACGACCCCGAGCGCCCACTGCTACCGCCGGCCGATATCTTCCTGCCGGTCGAGGACTGCTTTGCACGCCTGAAGCACTGGCCGCGCGTGGTGGTCAGCCAGGAGGACGTGGAAGTCGGCGTCGGCCGCGAACGTTTCAACGCCCAGGCGCTGCCGGAGCTGGCGATCCAGGCCAAGGCCAGCGAGCCGCTGGCGGCCCTGCGCCGCTTTATCGAAGGCTATCCGGGCCGCGTACTGTTCTGCGCTGAATCCGCCGGACGCCGCGAGGTGCTGCTGGAGCTGCTCGCCCGTCTCAAGCTGAAACCCGTGGAAGTCGGCGGCTGGCCTGAATTCAGCGCCTGCGGCGAACGCTTGGCCATCACCATCGCACCACTGGACGAAGGCCTGCTGCTCGACGACATCGCCCTGATCGCCGAAAGCCCGCTGTTCGGCCAGCGCGTGATGCAGCGCCGGCGCCGTGAGAAATCACGCGACGCCGGCGACAATGTGATCAAGAACCTCACCGAGCTGCGTGAAGGCGCACCGGTGGTGCATATCGACCACGGCGTCGGCCGCTATCTGGGGCTGGTGACCATGGAGTTCGACGGCCAGGCCGCCGAATTCCTCGCCCTGATGTATGCCGAGGAAGCCAAGCTCTATGTACCGGTTTCCAGCCTGCACCTGATCGCCCGCTACACCGGCAGCGACGACGCCCTGGCCCCGCTGCACCGCCTGGGCTCGGAAACCTGGCAGAAGGCCAAGCGCAAGGCTGCCGAGCAGGTGCGCGATGTCGCCGCCGAGCTGCTTGACATCTACGCCCGCCGCGCCGCCCGCGAAGGCTATGCATTCAAGGACCCGGCCGCCGACTACGCCACCTTCAGCGCCGGCTTCCCCTTCGAGGAAACGCCGGACCAGCAGAGCGCCATCGACGCCGTATTGGCCGACATGCTCGCCGCCAAGCCGATGGACCGCCTGGTCTGCGGCGACGTGGGTTTCGGCAAGACCGAAGTGGCCATGCGCGCCGCCTTTATCGCCGTGCACAGCGGTCGCCAGGTCGCCGTACTGGTACCCACCACCCTGCTCGCCCAGCAGCACTACAACAGTTTCCGCGACCGTTTCGCCGACTGGCCGGTGACGGTCGAGGTGATGAGTCGCTTCAAGTCGGCCAAGGAAGTCAACGAAGCTGTGGCCAAACTGGCCGAGGGCAAGGTCGATATCGTCATCGGCACCCACAAACTGCTGCAGGACGACGTGAAGTTCCACAACCTCGGACTGGTGATCATCGACGAAGAGCACCGTTTTGGCGTTCGTCAGAAGGAACAGCTCAAGGCGCTGCGCAGCGAAGTGGATATCCTCACGCTCACGGCCACGCCGATCCCGAGAACGCTGAACATGGCGGTGTCGGGCATGCGTGACCTGTCGATCATCGCCACGCCGCCGGCACGCCGGCTGTCGGTACGCACCTTCGTCATGGAGCAGAACGAGCCGACCATCAAGGAAGCGCTGCTGCGCGAGCTGCTGCGCGGCGGCCAGGTGTACTACCTGCACAACGATGTGAAGACCATCGAAAAGTGCGCCGCCGACCTGGCAGCACTGGTGCCGGAAGCACGCATCGCCATCGGCCACGGGCAGATGAACGAGCGCGACCTGGAACGGGTGATGAGCGACTTCTACCACAAGCGCTTCAACGTACTGATCGCCTCGACCATCATCGAAACCGGTATCGACGTGCCGAGCGCCAACACCATCATCATCGAGCGCGCCGACAAGTTCGGCCTGGCCCAGCTGCACCAGCTGCGCGGCCGCGTGGGCCGCAGCCACCACCAGGCCTACGCCTACCTGCTGACCCCGCCGCGCAAGCAGATGACCGAAGATGCGCAGAAGCGTCTCGAAGCCATCGCCAACGCCCAGGACCTCGGAGCCGGCTTCGTTCTGGCCACCCACGACCTGGAAATCCGCGGCGCCGGCGAACTGCTAGGCGACGGCCAGAGCGGGCAGATCCAGGCGGTCGGCTTCACCCTCTACATGGAGATGCTCGAACGCGCGGTCAAAGCCATCCGCAAGGGCGAGCAACCGAACCTGGAACAGCCACTGGGCGGCGGCCCGGAGGTCAACCTGCGCGTACCGGCACTGATCCCCGACGACTACCTGCCCGACGTGCATGCTCGCCTGATCCTCTACAAGCGCATTGCCTCAGCCATCGACGAGGACGGCCTGAAGGAGCTGCAGGTGGAGATGATCGACCGTTTCGGCCTGCTGCCCGATGCCACCAAGAATCTGGTGCGCCTAACCCTGCTCAAGCTGCAGGCGGAAAAGCTCGGCATCCGCAAGGTCGACGCCGGCCCGCAAGGCGGCCGCATCGAATTTGCCGGCAACACCTGCGTCGATCCGCTGACCCTGATCAAGCTGATCCAGAGCCAGCCCAACCGTTACAAATTCGAAGGTGCCACCGTCTTCAAATTCCAGGTGCCAATGGAGCGCCCGGAAGAACGATTCAATACCCTGGAGGCGTTGTTCGAGCGCCTGACTCCCTCTCAGTAAAGGACTGCCCCATGCGTCGCAACCGTTTTCTCGCCGCCCTGCTGCTCAGCCTGCTTGCCCCCCTGGCCTGGGCTGATCGCCTGTATCAGGTCGAGGTAATTGTCTTCCGCCAGGCCGGCGAGCCACTGCCCGCCAGCCAGCTGGCTCCGGATGACTGGGCGGCCAAAAGCCAGAACATCGACGGTTTTGCCCCGCAACCACTGGCCCTGCAGGTCGAAGCCGCCAAGCTGACGCCAGCCAATGGCTATGAAGTGCTACTGCATAAGAGCTGGAGCCAGAACGTCGGCGTCAACCCCAGCCGCGTGGCGCTGAGCAACGGCGAGCCGCAACTGGGCCACTACCCGGTCGAGGGCACCCTGACACTGCAGCAGAATGAAGTGCTCAACCTGGATGCCAGCTTCTGGGCCAACCAGTTCGACGCCGATGGCTTGCTGACCGCCAGCGAGCACCTGCAGCAGAGCACACGTCTCAAGGAAGGCACGCTGACCTATCTGGATCACCGCAGCCTGGGCGTGCTGCTGCGCGTCAGCCCGCTTTAACAGGCCCTGTTAGCCGGCCGGAACTCCTGCCCGGCCTGCAAGCCAGCCGTCCGCGCCCAGTTGAGCGCTTCGAGGCGATTGCGCACACCCACCTTGCGGAACAGGTTATACAGGTGGCGCTTGACGGTGCTCTCCTCCACCCCCAGGCGCGCGGCGATCTCGCGATTGTTCTCGGCCACCAGCAACCCGCGCAGCACCTGCCACTCGCGGCGAGTCAGGGCTGGAAGCGCAGCCGGCTGCGGCGTATGGCGGGCACGCTGACGCTGGAAGGCCTCGGCCAGGATCGCCCGCGGAATCCACAGTTCGCCCTGCGCAATCAGCTCCAATGCCTGCAGCACGCGAGCGGGTGCCTCCCGGAACGAAAGCACACCACAGACGCCGGCATTGAGCAGCAGGAAGTCATCGCGAAAGGGTTCCTGGGCATTGATCAACAGCCAGCGTCCGCGCCCCAGCAGGCACTCGGCCGGCAAAGGCAGGGCATGGCCCTGCTCAAGCACGCGCAGATCAAGCAGTCCCAGGCTATCGGCGGACATATCGGAGAGGATCGCATCGGCCTCGCCACGCAGCGCGTAGCCATTGACCGAGAGGAAATCGTGCAGCTCTGCGGTGGCGGGATCACGGGGAGCGATAACGAAAAGCGCCCTGGAGCTATCCGCGCTCGAATCACCCGCTCCTGAACCAGTCGTTCTTGAAAGAGTCGTCCTTGAATCATCCATTGCGCTTCAGCCTCCTCTCACTCCCGTCCTGCTGGCGGGGGCGCATCATAGCCAAAGCCGCGCCGGCAGCCTGCAGTTTCCGTGCAAACTGTCGAATGGTTCATTCTTGCACCACCACCCAGACCGGCGGCGCCTGACACGTCAAGCCAGACCGCCACCCAGCACCAGGAATGCCGCCTCGCCGCGATTGGTCGCGCCGACCTTGCGCAGCAGGTTGTGAACGTGACTCTTGATGGTATGCGGGCTCAAGCACAGGTGCTCGGCAATCTGTGAATTGGGCAGCCCCTTGCGCACAAGCTCAAGAATTTCCCGCTCACGCGAGGTCAGGCGAACCTTGATCTCGGCGGGCTGGTGCAGCCTGCGCAACTGCCGCAGCAACTGCTCGGTCAGGCCACGCGGCAACCAGTCACCACCATGCAGCAGGGTGTCGACCCCGCGAAGAAACTGCTCACGCGGGCAACTGCTGACAAACACCCCGTTGATCCATGGATACTGCTCGACCAGTGGCTCTGCCTGCTCCTGCGTGACATTGACCAGCGCCACCGGTCCTTTGCCATTGAGATCGGCAAACAGCCGAGGTAACTCGTCGTCCGCGAAACTCTGCACATCCAGCAACCACAGCGAACCTCTGGACGACTCCTGCGCACCACCAATGCGCAGGGCCAGAGCGGGTTGCTGCTCGATGTAGTGATGAAACAACTGAGCCAACAGCTCGTTGCCACTGAGCAGCACAAGGTCTGCGGGTAATTGCGTATTGAACGGCGCTGAAACATTAATGCCCATCCAAGTTCTCCTCCATGCTGAACTCAGGGGGGCCACCCTAACTAATTAATGCCGATAATAAAAATTACCGTTTCAGCTAAGCGGCCCAAAGTTAGGACAAGCAAGGCGCAACAACTGCAACCTTGGTTGTACATTGCCAATCAAGCATCCCTTCTGCCTAGAACTCCCGTTCTAGAGCGCTGCCAGCAACGCAGCCAGAACACTGCGCACCCGCCCCATGCCACGCCCCAGCTCGGACTCGATATCCGCCATGCTGATCAACTGAGTGGATTTACCCGCCGCAGGATTAACCACCAGCGCCAGGCAGGCATAGGGCAGTTCCAGCTCCCGCGCCAGAGCAGCCTCGGGCATGCCGGTCATGCCGACGATGTCACAGCCATCGCGCTCCAGACGGATAATCTCCGCCGCCGTTTCCAGTCGCGGCCCCTGGGTACAGGCATACACGCCGCGCGCGGAGAAGGTCTGACCACACTGATGCAACGCCTGACAGAGCCGCTCTCGCAAGGACTCGTCATAGGGGTGGCTGAAATCGATATGCGTGACATGCTCCAGTTCGCCATCGAAAAAGGTACTGGCCCGCCCCCAGGTGTAATCGATCAACTGGTGGGGCACGCACAGATGCCCCGAGCCCATGGCCGGATGAATTCCCCCCACCGCATTGACGGCAATCACCGCGCAGGCACCGGCCTCGCGCAGGGCCCACAGATTGGCCCGGTAATTCACCTGGTGCGGAGGAATCCGGTGCGGATGCCCATGACGCGCTAGAAACAGCACGTCGCGGCCGGCATATCGGCCTTTCAGCAACGGTGCCGAAGAGTCGCCATAAGGCGTCGGCACCACAAGCGACTCACTGAGCTCCAACCCATCCAGCTCGGTCAATCCCGAACCACCAATCAGTGCGATCACCGACATTCCCTCAATTCAGCAGCTGCGCGCCACGCAGGGCAGCCACTGCAGCCTGCCAGCGTGGTGATTGTTGATAGTCGATTCCCGGAAACTGCCGGCGGCGCATGCTCGCCAGAGCCGCAACCGGCGTCACCTTGAGCTGCTGCAGGCGCACCAGGGCCAGCTCGGCCGCTGTACGGTCATTGCATACCAGGCCCATGTCGCAGCCAGCCGCCAGCGCCGCCTCAATGCGCGCGGCTGCATCACCGGCAACATGGGCACCGGCCATGGACAGGTCGTCACTGAAGATCACGCCGCGAAAACCCAGCTGGCCACGCAGCTCACCCTGCAACCAGCGGGAGGAGAAACCGGCCGGTTGCTCATCGACCTGCGGGTAGATGACATGCGCCGGCATAACCGCATCCAGCTTGTCGCTCAACAGCGCAAACGCCTTCATATCCGCCTGACGGATTGCCTCCAGGCTTCGCTCGTCACGCGGTATGGCCACATGGGAATCGGCATCTGCCCAGCCATGACCGGGGAAGTGCTTGCCACAGGCGGCCATCCCAGCCTCATGTAGGCCATCGATGAAGGCAGCGGCCAGCAACGCGATCTGCGCCGCATTGTCGGCAAAGGCCCGCGATGCAATCACCGTATTGCGACCGTAGTCGACGTCCAGCACCGGAGCAAAACTCAGGTCCAGACCACAGGCCAGCATCTCGGTCGCCATCAGCCAGGCACATTCACGCGCCAGCGAAACGGCCTCGGCACAACGACCAAGATCGCGCATGGCCGGCAGGCGAACCACGCCACGACGCAGTCGCTGCACGCGACCGCCTTCCTGATCGATAGCCAGCAGCAGATCCGGACGCACACGGCGTACCGCCGTACACAACTCGCGCACCTGACGCGGATGCTCGACGTTACGTCCAAACAGAATCAGACCGCCCACCTGCGGGGCACGCAACAACTGGCGATCCTCAGCCGTCAGGCAGGTGCCGGCAATATCCAGCATCAGCGAACCATGCATTCCATCATTCCTGTCAAAACATGGAGGCGAGTTCGGCCTGCCGAGCCTCGCCGATCAAAACCCGGCAATGCACGGGAACCTGCTCAAAAAGCTCAAGGACATCGGCATTGCGCATGCGGATACAGCCATGCGACTCAGGCTGCGACATCGGCTCGCAATCCGGTGTGCCATGGATGTAGATATAACGCTGGAAAGTGTCACAAGAGCCCAGCCGGTTACGTCCCGGCTCAAGCCCTGACAACCAGAGAATGCGGGTGAGTATCCAGTCACGCCCAGGAAACTGTTCGTGCAGCTCCGCAGTCCAGACCTCACCAGTCCAGCGCCGGCCACGTAGGACAGCCCCCAGAGCAAGCCCGGCGCCGATCTTCGCGCGCACCTGATGCCAGCCTCGGGGCGTACAGCCGGAACCGGAAGTCTCGCCGGGACCATTCTTGGCAGAAGAAATGGCATAGGAATGCAGCAGTTGCTTGCCGCTATAGACGTACAAGCACTGTTCAGCGAGGCTGATCAAGAGAAGGTCGGGGATCTGCATGGGGCGCTAGCTTAACGCAACCGCCAATGCCCTGCAGCGAGGATCAGGGCTTGGCTGGCGCCTTGGGCCGCGGGCGCAGCTGCGCACTGATCAGCGACGGCTCATTCAATCCGGTTTCGGCGCGCATACCGGCAGCCAGGAACGGCACCATGAGACGCATCACCTGCTCGATAGAGGTATTCACGCCAAAGTCGGCTTCTGCCATGGCCCGCAGGGCCTTGATCCCAGACATGCTGAATGCCGCGGCACCCAGCATGAAATGCACGCGCCAGAACAGTTCAAGCGGCGGCACCTTCGGTGCAGCCTCGTTGACCAGCAGCATGTAGCGGCGGAACACCTTGCCGTAGACTTCTTCCAGATACTTGCGCAGGTGACCCTGGCTCTGGCTGAAGGCCAGCCCGAGCAAACGCATGAAGATGGCAAGATCATTGCCACTGCGCGGTTTGACCGCCAGCGCCTGAGCCACCAGCAACTCAAGCAGTTCTTCCAGATTGGCCGCTTGTTCAGGCTTGCCTTGGCGACGATCCAGTTCACGCTCAAGGCTCTGGCAGAAAGGCCCGAGGAAGCGCGAAAAGACTGCTTGAATCAGCGCTTTCTTGGAGCCGAAGTGATAATTGACAGCAGCCAGGTTGACCCCAGCCTTGCTGGTGATCAGACGCAGCGAGGTTTCGGCAAAACCCTTCTCGGCAAACAACTGTTCTGCCGCATCAAGAATCCGTTCGACTGTTTCCGACTGCGCCATGGGTCACTCACCTGACAAACACTTGTTTGAAACATACGTTTCAGCCCGAGACTCTGTCAAGTCGCACCCGAAATAAATGACGCAACGGTCACTTTCGCACGATCAGCAGACTAGCACGGGCCAAAAGCAACACGCTTAAGCGGAAAGAAAACAGCTGTTGCCAACCCGAAAATCACTGTATATATTCACAGCAACTGTATAAAAAAACAGAGACAGCCATGCTGAAGCTCACACCACGCCAGTCCGAAATCCTCGACTTCATCAAGCAATGCCTGGAAGACAACGGTTTTCCACCGACTCGCGCGGAAATTGCGCAACAGCTCGGATTCAAGTCCCCCAATGCCGCCGAAGAGCACCTCAAGGCTCTGGCACGCAAGGGCGCGATTGAAATGACCCCCGGTGCATCACGCGGCATTCGTATTCCTGGCTTCGAGCCGAACAGCCAGGAAGAAGATGGGCTTCCCGTCATTGGTCGCGTAGCGGCCGGCGCCCCGATCCTGGCCCAACAGAACGTCGAGGAATCGTGCCGCATCAACCCGGATTTTTTCCACCCAAAAGCCGACTATTTGCTGCGTGTACGCGGCATGAGCATGAAAGACATCGGCATCCTCGATGGCGACCTGCTCGCGGTGCACACCACCCGAGAAGCCCGCAATGGGCAGATCGTCGTGGCACGAATTGATGAAGAAGTCACGGTCAAACGCTTCAAGCGCGAAGGCAATCAGGTCTGGCTGATCGCCGAGAACCCTGAGTTCGCCCCTATCGAGATCAATCTCGAAGAGCAGGAACTGATCATTGAAGGCTTGAGTGTCGGCGTCATTCGCCGCTAATGGAGGCTGTATGCAGTACTCGCAATCGCTGACCCACCGCCCGCAACTGTCATTGTTTCAGGAGGCGCTGTTCGGCTCGAACGTAGCAGAGACCCTGGCTGAACCAGTTACTGCGCAAAGCAACTCCGTCGGCACCCAGCACATCAGCGAACTGCAACTGAACGCCTCCGCCAGCAACTACCAACTGTTACTGGCCCCCATTCTGCGAGAGCTCAGCACCAATAGCGGCAATCGCTGGATCACCCTGGTCGCCCCACCTGACAGCCTCAATCAGGAATGGCTACGCCAGGCCCGGCTCAACCGCGAACGTATCATCGTACTGCAGCCAAGAGGTGCGCAAAGCGCACTGGAGCTGACCTGTCAGGTCCTCAGTCTTGGTCATAGCCACACCGTGATCTGCTGGCTGAACGATATCGGCAACTTGACCCGTGAAGCACTGGAAGCGGCATCAAGCCAAGGTCATACGCAACTGCTGAATATCCGCTGCGTCTGAAATTCAGTGCAGAACTCGTGAGCTGCTGTCGTGATCATCACGATCCAACTCACCGTCTGCCAGGCGACCGGCCATTTGCACGCCGATATTGAGCATGGCCTTGGCCACTTCGACATGATGGCCCTGCATGAAGGCGCGGGCGTCTGCAGAGAAATCGAGCGTTACCAGGGCTTCTTCATCATCCGCACGACGCAGAATGATGCGCCCATCGGGCAGTTCGACGATTTCAAGAAAGGAAGTGGGCATTAAAGTGTCTCCAAGCAAGTCTGCCATTGTAACAGCCGACATGCAGACAGCCCTAGGGTCGGCTGTCGCTTCGTCACAGCCGCAACCACACAGCAGTCCCTAACCCTGAGACGGAACGATCACCACTCGCTCAGCGAGCCACGGAAGCGCAGGGCAAGCTCCTTGAGCTGTTGCCGGCAGAACTCAAGCTCATCGGCCGAAACCGGCAGCGCCTCGTCTTCCAAGGTCACCGCCGAAATCAAGGGCATGGTCACATCCTGCTTGGCCGGCACGACCTCACGCGGTGGCTGAAACAACGCGTGATAAGCATTCAGCAACTTGGCCAGCCAGGTCTCGGCATGCTGCGCAAGCTCTACCAGCTCAGCCATCTCCGGGCTGGGCGATGCCGCCAGACGCTCAGCGCTGAGCAACTGCTCCACCACACTGGCGTCAGCCTGAGGCAGGCGATAATAGCCTGCGATCTCGTGGCACAAGCCCAGCAGCGCACCGTACAGATGGAACAGGCAGGCCTCTCGCTCAGCCTGCACTTGCGCCTGCCAGTTCATGGCTCGCCCCGCCTCCGCCTTGCGCCAGAAATCCAGGGCAACGCCTGCAAAATACAGCTTCTGGTTGGTGCGGGTGTAACGCTCATTGGCCATGACCAAACCTCCTGCCTTACCTCGGCACTGACTCAGCGTTTGTCTTCAACCTGCCACTTGCCGTCGGCATAGAATGCGCGCCAGCCGCTTGGCTTGCCATCAATCTCCGACTGCACGTACTGCTCCTTGCTCTTGCGACTGAAGCGAATCACCGCGGGGCGACCATCCGGGTCCTTTTGTGGCGCTTTGAGCAGGAATTGGTACTTGGGATCCAGTTCATCGGCGTGTGGCAACAACTCCAGCACCAACGGCGCTCGTGTCTCGCGATTCTTGGGGAACTGGCTGGCGGCGAGGAACAGACCGGAAGCGCCATCGCGCAGCACATAGACGTCATCCACCTTCTCGCAACGCAGCTCCGGCATCTTGATCGGGTCGCACTTGGGCGGCGCCGCTTCACCACTGCGCAACAGCTTGCGGGTGTTCTTGCAGTCGGCATTGGTACAACCGAAGAACTTGCCGAAGCGGCCGGTTTTCAGCTGCATCTCGCTGCCGCACTTGTCGCACTCCAGGCTCGGACCTTCGTAGCCCTTGATGCGGTACTGCCCCTGCTCAATCTCGTAGCCCGAACAATCCGGATTGTTGCCACAGATATGCAGCTTGCGGGTTTCATCCAGCAGATAGGCATCCATGGCAGTCGAGCAGATCGGACAGCGATGTTTGTTCAGCAGCACCAGCGACTCGGACTCACCCTCGTCATCGGCAGCAATCTCGCCGCCGGGGATCAGGTTGATAGTGGCCTTGCAACGCTCCTTCGGCGGCAGGGCGTAGCCGGAGCAGCCAAGGAAAACGCCGGTAGAAGCGGTGCGGATCATCATCGGTCGACCGCAGTCACGACAGGCAATGTCGGTCAGCGTCGGCTGATTGGCACGCATGCCACTGTCAGCCACTTCCGCCACTTCCAGCTTCTTCTTGAAGTCGCCGTAGAATTCATCGAGCAAGTGCTTCCAGTCGCGTTGGCCCTGAGCCACGTCGTCCAGATGCTCTTCCATGCCGGCGGTAAAGCCGTAGTCCATCAGATTGGCGAAGCTTTCGTTGAGACGTTCGGTGACGATGTCGCCCATCTTCTCGGCGTAGAAGCGGCGGTTCTGTACCGCTACGTAGCCACGATCCTGGATGGTCGAGATGATGGCCGCATAGGTCGACGGACGACCGATACCCCGCTTTTCCAACTCCTTGACCAGGCTGGCTTCGGAGAAACGTGCCGGCGGCTTGGTGAAGTGCTGACTGGGGTCGAGCTTGATCAGCTTGAGCGTCTCGCCTTCGCTCATATCCGGCAGCACGTCGTCTTCGCCGGGTTTGCTCTGCTGCGGCTGCGCCTTGGTGTAACCATCGAACTTGAGGATGCGGCCCTTGGCGCGCAGCTCGAAGCTTCCGGCCGCCACGGTGACGCTGGTCGACAGGTATTCGGCTGGCGGCATCTGGCAGGCGACAAACTGACGCCAGATCAGCTCATAGAGGCGCTCGGCATCGCGTTCCATGCCGGAAATCTGGGTCGGCCGCAGGTTGACATCGGACGGGCGAATCGCTTCGTGCGCCTCTTGGGCGCCCTCCTTGCTCGAATAGACATTCGGCTTGGCCGGCAGGTACTTCTTGCCGTACTCACTCTCGATGAAACCACGCACCATCTCCACGGCATCGGCCGAGAGGTTGGTCGAGTCTGTACGCATATAGGTGATGTAGCCGGCCTCGTAGAGACGCTGGGCCATCATCATGGTCTTCTTTACGCCGAAGCCGAGACGATTGCTCGCCGCCTGCTGCAGGGTCGATGTGATGTAGGGCGCCGACGGCTTGCTGCTGGTCGGCCGATCTTCACGCTTGGCGATGCTGTAGGCGGACGCCTTGAGCTGTTCCAGCGCGGCCATGGCCTGAGCTTCGTTGACCGGTTTGAAGGCTTCGCCCTTCTCGCGGACCACTTCGAAGCGCACATTGGCGTTCTTGGCGGTACCTAGGTCGGCATGCACTTCCCAGTATTCTTCCGGAACGAAGGCACGGATTTCCTTCTCGCGCTCGACCACCAGCTTCACCGCCACCGACTGCACACGGCCGGCGGACAGGCCACGGGCGATCTTCTGCCACAGCAGCGGCGAGACCATATAGCCCACCACGCGGTCGAGGAAGCGGCGTGCTTGCTGGGCATTGACCCGGTTGATATCCAGCTCGCCGGGCTTGGAGAAGGCCTCCTGGATGGCCTTCTTGGTAATTTCGTTGAACACCACGCGCTTGTAGCGGCTGTCATCACCACCGATGGCTTCGCGCAGGTGCCAGGCGATGGCCTCCCCCTCGCGATCCAAGTCGGTTGCGAGGTAGATGGTGTCGGCATCCTTGGCCAGACGGCGCAGCTCCTCGATCACCTTTTCCTTGCCGGGAAGGATTTCGTACTTGGCCTTCCAGCCATGCTCCGGATCGACACCCATGCGCGAAACCAGCTGGCGCTTGGCTTTCTCCTTGGGCGACAGCGCCGGTGCCTCGGCCGCCGCGGCCTTGCCACGCTTGACCGGCTCCTTGGCGCCACCACTGGTGGGCAGGTCACGGATATGGCCGATGCTCGACTTCACCACGTACTGGTTGCCCAGGTACTTGTTGATCGTCTTGGCCTTGGCCGGGGATTCCACGATGACCAGCGATTTGCCCATGGATCGGAAAATTCCTGAATGCAGTAAAAAGAAAGAAGGCGGGAGCCGTCTACAGCGGCACCGCTATATATAGTGGCCAGTATCGACAGGTCAAGCGCGCTACTGCTTTGCGCTTGCGCCGCTCTGGCCAAGCAGAGGCGATGACTCGGCAGTCAGCAAGGCGAAGCGGACAATCTGCTCGCCATCGACCAGCACGGTTTCGCAGAACATGCTCAACGGGCGAACCCACAGACCATAGTCGCCGTACAGCGCCTGGTAAACCACCAGCTCTTCCTCGGTCTCCGAATGCCGCGCTGTACCGAACACCCGATACTGCTGACCTTTATAGTGACGATAGAGCCCGGGCTGAATGTTCATCTGCACTCCGCAAAAATCTGTTCACTAGAAAAACAAAAAGCCGGGGCATAGCCCCGGCTTTTTCATCTCGGATCGCTTAGACGCGTTCGAAGACGGTAGTGATGCCTTGGCCGAGACCAATACACATGGTGGAGACACCCAGGGTGCCGCCATTCTGCTTCATCACGTTCAACAGGGTGCCGGAGATACGCGCACCGGAGCAACCGAACGGGTGGCCCAGGGCGATCGCGCCGCCGTGCAGGTTGACCTTCTGCTCCATCTTGTCGAGGAGTTTCAGGTCTTTCAGCACCGGCAGAGCCTGAGCGGCAAAGGCTTCGTTGAGTTCAACGAAGTCGATGTCGTCGATGGTCAGGCCAGCACGCTTGAGGGCTTTCTGAGTGGACGGTACCGGACCGTAACCCATGATCGCCGGATCGACACCGGCCAGAGCCATGGCACGTACCACGCCCAGCGGCTCGATACCGAGGTCCTTGGCGCGCTGCGCGGACATGACGATCATGCAGGAAGCACCGTCGGTGATCTGCGAGGAAGTACCTGCAGTCACGGTGCCGCCTTTCGGGTTGAACGCCGGCTTCAGGGCAGCCAGGCTTTCCAGGGTGGTTTCCGGACGAATGGTTTCGTCGAAATCGAACACCTTCAGGAAGCCATTCTCGTCGTAGCCTTGCATCGGGATGATTTCATCCTTGAACTTGCCTTCGACGGTAGCCTTGTGTGCCAGACGGTGAGAACGCTCACCGAAGGCATCCTGCTGCTCACGGCTGATGCCGTGCATTTTGCCGAGCATTTCAGCGGTCAGACCCATCATGCCCGACGCCTTGGCGGCGTACAGGGACATGTGCGGGTTCGGATCGACGCCGTGCATCATGCTGACGTGGCCCATGTGCTCCACACCGCCGATGACGAACACGTCACCGTTGCCGGTCTGGATCGCCTGCACGGCAGTGTGCAGAGCGGACATGGAGGAACCGCACAGGCGGCTCACGGTCTGGCCGGCACTGGTGTGCGGGATCTGGGTCATCAGCGACGCCATGCGCGCGATGTTCCAGCCCTGCTCCAGAGTCTGGTTCACACAGCCCCAGATCACGTCCTCGACTTCCGCCGGGTCGATCTTCGGGTTGCGCGCCAGCAGGCCGCTGATCAGGTGTGCCGACATGTTCTCGGCACGGGTATTACGGTGCATGCCACCCTTGGAACGACCCATCGGGGTACGACCGAAGTCGACAATGACTGCATCTCTCGGATTCAGGCTCATAAATTCACTCTCGCTCTAAATCGTTCGCGATTAACCGAAGAACTTCTGGCCGTTTTTGGCCATCTCACGCAGCTTCTCGGTCGGGGTGTACAGCGCGCCCAGGTCGGCATACTTGTCGGCCAGGGCAACGAACTCGGCCACACCGATAGAATCGATGTAACGCAGTGCACCACCACGGAAGGGAGGGAAGCCGATGCCGTAGATCAGGCCCATGTCGGCCTCAGCTGCGGTTTCGACGATGCCATCTTCCAGGCAACGAACGGTTTCCAGGCACAGCGGGATCATCATCCAGTTGATGATGTCTTCGTCGGTGACTTCACGCTGTTCGTACACGATCGGCGCGAGGACTTCCTGAACGCTGGCATCGACGACTTTCTTCGGCTTGCCGCGCTTGTCCATCTCGTAGGCGTAGAAGCCCTTGCCGTTCTTCTGACCGAGGCGATTGGCTTCGTACAGAGCGTCAACGGCGGAGCGACGGTCGTCCTTCATGCGATCAGGGAAGCCATCGGCCATCACGTCACGGCCATGGTGGCCGGTGTCGATGCCGACAACGTCCATCAGGTAAGCCGGGCCCATCGGCCAGCCGAACTTCTCCATCACCTTGTCGATGCGAACAAAGTCGACACCGGCGCTGACCAGCTTGGCGAAGCCACCGAAGTACGGGAACAGTACGCGATTGACCAGGAAGCCCGGGCAGTCGTTGACCACAACCGGGGTCTTGCCCATCTTCTTGGCGTAGGCAACAGTGGTGGCAACGGCCACTTCGCTGGACTTCTCGCCACGGATGACCTCAACCAGCGGCATCATGTGTACCGGGTTGAAGAAGTGCATGCCGACGAAGTTTTCCGGACGCTTGAGCGCCTGGGCCAGCAAGTTGATGGAGATGGTCGAGGTGTTGGAAGCGAGGATCGCATCCTCACGCACCACACCTTCAACTTCAGCCAGAACGATCTGCTTGACCTTCGGATTCTCGACCACGGCCTCGACGACGATGTCGACGTTACCGAAATCACCGTAGGACATGGTCGGACGAATGGCGTTCAGCGCTTCGGCCATCTTGGCCGGAGCCATGCGGCCCTTGGCAACGCGGTTGCCGAGCAGCTTGGAAGCCTCGTTCAGACCCATCTGGATACCCTCTTCGCGGATATCCTTCATCAGGATCGGAGTGCCCTTGGACGCGGACTGGTAGGCGATACCGCCACCCATGATGCCGGCGCCCAGTACGGCAGCCAGTTTCACGTCCTTGGCCACTTCGTCGAAGCCTTTGGCCTTCTTCTTCAGTTCCTGGTCATTCAGGAACAGACCGATCAGACTGGCAGCAACCGAGGTCTTGGCCAGCTTGACGAAACCAGCGGCTTCCACTTCCAGCGCCTTGTCGCGACCGAAGTTGGAGGCTTTCTGGATGGTCTTGATGGCTTCAACCGGCGCCGGGTAGTTCGGGCCGGCCTGGCCAGCAACGAAGCCCTTGGCAGTCTCGAAGCTCATCATCTGCTCGATGGCATTGAGCTTGAGCTTTTCCAGTTTCGGCTGACGCTTGGCCTTGTAGTCCAGCTCACCGGAGATGGCGCGCTTGACCAGATCCAGGGCTGCTTCCTGCAGTTTGGCCGGAGCCACGACTGCATCGACAGCACCAACTTTCAGTGCGTCGACAGCCTTGTTTTCCTTGCCGCCGCAGATCCACTCGATGGCGTTATCGTTACCGATGACGCGCGGCAGACGCACGGTGCCGCCGAAGCCCGGGTAGATACCCAGCTTGACTTCCGGCAGGCCTACCTTGGCGGTTTCGCTCATTACGCGATAGTCACCGGCCAGGCACATTTCAAAACCGCCGCCCAGCGCGATGCCGTTGATGGCGACCACGGTCGGAACGGACAGGTCTTCGAAGTCACTGAAGATCTTGTTGGCTTCGAGGTTGCCAGCGATCAACTCTTCGTCGGACAGTTTGAAGTTGTCGACGAATTCGGTGATGTCGGCGCCGACGATGAACACGTCTTTGCCGCTGGTCACGATCACGCCCTTGACAGAAGCATCGGCCTTGACGGCATCGACAGCCTGGCGCAGCTCGTTGAGGGTGAGGCGGTTGAACTTGTTGACGGACTCACCCTTGAGGTCGAACTTCAGTTCGACGATACCGCTCTCAAGAGCCTTAACCGTGATGGCTTTACCTTCGTAAATCATCAACTGATCTCCACGCAATGGAAGCTGAACTGTACACATCGGACGCCGGAGGAGGCTTCCTCACGGCGCAAGCCGTCTAGGATAGCCCCAAAACCAGCCAGCACACCCGCCGACGCGATATTCGGGAACGTGAGGAACAGGCAAACGCCTGATTCATACGCCCGTTTGATTTGGGTGCGCACACCATCGTGCAAAAGCCAGTAATTGTCAATTAGCCAGGCAACCACCGCTTAATCCCTGCAACCAGCCAGATAGGGCCTTCCAGGCTGATTGCCTTTTTCCGCTGACAAAAATTCACAAAACAGATGAATGGTGATTCAGGGACTGGCAAAGATTGCACAAACGTACTCGCAATCCGCTAGCCAAAAGATGGTATGGCAGGTAAATTCCCGGCAAAGAGCCGTTCCGAGCGGCTCGCTACAAAAACAAAAGCAAGCCCGACCGGGCACCGGAGCTGTACATGTCTAGCCGTCTGACCTCCCTTCTGCTCAGCAGCCTGCTGATGCTTCCCCTTTCCTTTAGCGCCCACGCCGGCGAGCCCAGCCAGGACCTGATCACCCTTCATCACCTGCGCCTGGCTGCTCAGAAGACCCTCAGCGACTTCTTCATGTTCAACGGCATGGAGGGCGACCAGCGTTACGCCAAACAGATCAAAGCATCGGAAGAACAGGTAAGTGTGGCGCTTCAACAACTTCAGGATCTTTCCGGCGAAGGCTCTAAAGCCCTGCACAACCAGCTGCAACAACAATGGCAGGCTTATCAGGAAGAACTAAAAGCCCTGATCACAGCCCTGGAAACCGAAGGCTTTACCGACCTGCAGCCGATCGCCGACTTGGCAAAACGGAACCAGCAGCTCCTGGTCTTGAGCGGAGAGCTGTACGGCAAGATCCAACAGGAAAGCAGCACCAGCGTACCGCCACTGACCGAACGCAGCCGCGAGCTGGGACTGTTGATGCAGTCCATCTCGGTCAACTATGCCTCACGCAACGCATCGGTCGGCGGCACATTTATTGGTGGCAGTGGCGGTGAGGATGAAAAACCGATTGATGAACTGGCCAATGACTTCCAGAAGCGCCTCTCTGAGCTCAAAGCCTCGCCACGCAATACAGCGGAAATCAAGGCGAGCCTGCAAAGCGTGCAGACCAAGTGGAACTACATCGAGAAATCGCTGAAGAACTACAACGAAAACAGCGTGCCCTTCCTGATCAGCAAGTATTCCGAACAGATCATCAGCGGCCTGGAAAAAACTTCCGAGCTTTACGCTGCCGGTAAGCTTTAAACCCTACAGCGCGGACGCCACTGCGGCGTCCGCCGCTCATAGGCGTGCCAACTGCTGCATGACTTCCACCACCGCCTTCAGCTCCTCCTCGCCGCCCCGCTCCCCCCAGTACAGCGCCAGCATCTGCTTGTTCGCGTCGACCTGATAGACATCCGCCGGCAAGCGCCGCAACAGCTGCAGCAAGGGTTCTTCTGCACAGGGCTCACGCCAGCGGTTATGCCACTCCCCCGGGGCCACCTGCCAGAAGCTCCAGTCGCCACGACTGGCCAGGCGCTGGCGGTGATATTGCGGACAGGCTGCTGGCGGCTCCGGTTGCATCCAGTGCGGCCACTCCGGCCGCGCCATCTGCATGCCCAGTCCCATGCGCCGCGCGGCCAGGCGCACATCCATCTGTCCACGTTGACGCCGGGACGGCACAATCCACACCAGCGGACTGAAGGCCGCGGCCAGCAACAGCACGACAATCCATGCATTCATGGACAGAACCTCTCAAACAAGCGCCATACTCAAATAATGGCTAAACGGAACAGGAGTTTGTCATGGTCTACCAGCACGTACTGATTGCCGTCGATCTCAGCGAGGAATGCCACCCGGTGCTGCAACGCGCCATCGAGCTGGCCAGTCGCGATGGCGCCCGAGTTTCCCTGATCCATGTGATCGAGCCCATGGCCATGGCCTTTGGCGGCGATGTCCCGATGGATCTATCGATACTCCAGCAACAGCAGCAACAGCAGGCCCAGCAGCGCCTGGACAACTTTGCCCGGCAGTACCCACAACTGACGCCGGACAACTGCCACCTGGGCTTTGGACAGCCACGCCAGGAAATCCATCAGTTGGCCAGCGAACAGCAGTGCGACCTGATCGTCGTCGGCAGCCATGGCCGTCACGGTCTGGCCCTGCTGCTGGGCTCAACCGCCAACGACCTGCTGCATGGCGCTCCCTGCGACGTACTGGCGGTGCGCCTGAAAAAGCCGGCCTGATACCGGCTTAGGCGCCAAACTCCAGCGAATCACCGGCACTCATGACCATCGGCCTGATCTTCTGCAGCTGGGTTTCCAGCGAGTAGCTCAGGCTCGAGGCCATGGAAAAGAAGCTGAGGAAGGCCTTGAGGTTGGAGTCGCCTTCACAGGTATCGAGGATGCGCTGCCAGAAGGCCTGATTGACCAGCTGCAGCTGCTGATACAGACGCACCAGCCCCTTGAGATCCCAGTCGGCCAAGCGGCCTTCGCGGTAGTTGAAGTACTGCCTGGTCAGGTACTGCGATACCGCCCGCTGAATGAACTCCGACTGGCTGGCGAACGGCAGATGCTGCTGCGCCATCGGCCGCAGACGCCCCAGCAGCGGGCAGGCACTGGTGGCCATGATCACACCAAGCAGGGAACGCAAGCCCTCTTCCAGTCCCACCCGCTTGTAATACTGGCGTTCGGGTGTGAGCACGGTGATATCGGCTTTCTGCACGGCTGGCAGGCCGCGGAAGTCCTCGATCACCTGGAACAGATCAACCGCCGCAGGGCAGTGGCTGCAAGTTTCCTTCTTCAGCGGACAGTTGCTGCACTGGTTGAACTCCAGGCGCGTCCACTTCGGGGCCTGCTCGGCCCGTGCGGTGTCATAGCCACGATCCAGCTCGATCTGATAATCGAACTGGTGGCTGTCATCGACAATGATCCGGTACTCAATCGCCATGGCATCTCCGGCTTAGGCTGGGGTTATTGTTGTCAGGCTTCCAACTCGGTCCAGCGCTCCAGCAAGGCATCCAGCTCCTGCTGCAGGGTGGACAAACGTTCCAGCGCGATACGGCTGTATTCGGCCGGGCGCTGATAGAAATTCGGTTCGGCGACTTCGCTCTGCAGCGCCGCCAGCTCGACCTCCAGGGCTTCGATCTGCGCGGGCAGGGCCTCCAGCTCGCGCTGTTCCTTGTAGCTCAGTTTCTTGCGCGGCGGCGCCTCCTGCGGCGTTTTGCTGACAGGCGTCACATCGACCTTGGCCGCAGCCGCCGGAGCACGGGAATCGTCGCCACCCACACCCAGGGTTTTCAGAGAGCCGCCCTGGCGCAACCAGTCCTGGTAGCCGCCGACGAACTCGCGCACCACACCCTGCCCCTCGAAGACCAGGGTACTGGTCACCACATTGTCGAGGAAGGCCCGGTCGTGACTGACGATCAGCACGGTGCCAGGGAAGCCATCGAGCACTTCTTCCAGCAATTCGAGGGTTTCCACATCCAGGTCGTTGGTCGGTTCATCCAGTACCAGCAGGTTGGCCGGCTTGCTGAACAGCTTGGCCAGCAATAGACGTGCCCGCTCGCCACCGGACAATGCCGAGACCGGTGTGCGGGCGCGCTGTGGGCTGAACAGGAAGTCGCCCAGGTAGCTCAGTACATGGCGATTCTGGCCATCGATGGTGATGAAGTCGCGACCCTCGGAAAGGTTGTCGATCACCGTCTTGTCCAGCTCCAGCTGGTGACGCAACTGGTCGAAATACGCCACTTCCAGCTTGGTGCCGATCTCGATCCTGCCCGAGGTCGGCTGCAGATCACCCAGCAGAAGCTTGAGCAGGGTCGTCTTGCCACTGCCGTTGGCGCCGAGCAGGCCGATACGATCGCCACGCTGCAGGACCATGGAGAAATCCTTGAGCAGTACCGCGCCACCGGCATGGGCGAAGCTGATGTGCTCGGCGACTATGACCTGTTTGCCGGACTTGTCCGCTGTTTCCAGCTGGAAGCTGGCCTTGCCCTGACGCTCGCGGCGCTCGGCACGCTCGGCGCGCATGGCCTTGAGGGCGCGCACGCGACCTTCGTTGCGGGTACGGCGGGCCTTGATGCCCTGACGAATCCACACTTCTTCCTGGGCCAGGCGCTTGTCGAACAGCGCATTGGCGGTTTCTTCCGCCGCCAGTTGCTCTTCCTTGTGCACCAGGAAACTTGCGTAATCACCGTTCCAGTCGATCAGATGGCCACGATCGAGCTCGAGAATACGCGTCGCCAGATTCTGCAGGAAGGCACGGTCGTGGGTGATGAACAGTACGGCACCGTTGAATCCCAGCAGCGCTTCTTCCAGCCAGGCAATGGCGCCGATATCCAGGTGGTTGGTCGGTTCGTCCAGCAGCAGCAGATCCGGCTCGGCCACCAGGGCCTGCGCCAGCAGCACCCGGCGGCGCCAGCCACCGGACAGCTCGGCCAGGGTCTTGTCGGCCGGCAGTTGCAGGCGACTGATGGTGCTGTCCACCAACTGCTGCAAGCGCCAGCCGTCACGGGCTTCCAGCGCCTGCTGGACCTGGGTCAGGCGCTCCAGCTCGGCGTCGCCCAGATCGTGCTGAACCAGGTGATGGTATTCGGCCAGCAGCGCCCCCACCTCGGCCAGGCCCTCGGCGACCACATCGAACACCGTGCGCTCGTCGGCACGCGGCAGCTCCTGGGGCAGCTCGCCGATTTTCAGGCCGGGCGCCCGCCAGATTTCGCCGTCGTCCAGCGCCTGGGTACCGCGCACCAGCTTGAGCATGCTCGACTTACCAGTACCGTTACGCCCGATGATGCACACCCGCTCGCCCCGGGCGATCTGCCAGGACACCCCATCCAGCAGCGGCGTACTGCCATAGGCCAGGGATACATCGCTGAATTTGAGCAGGGTCATGAGGTGCCTCCAGTCGCAGGGCGCGCATTCTAACGGTTGCCACTGGGTCAATGCTGGCCTTTTTTCATCATATGCTGGCACATCTGCGAGCGCGTTCACGCAAGCCCGGCAAACCGTTAAGCTAGGCGCCTTTTGCGGGGTGCCGAGCACCTCCCCTGACCTTTTTATGGATGAGTGATGCGCGGTCCCCTGCTTTCCCTGCTCTGCGGCCTACTCTGCCCCCTGCTGGCCCTCAATGCCCAAGCGGCCAGTCTGCAACAGCAACGGCTGTACTACGACGAAGCCAAACGCGCCCTGAGCAAGGGCGATGCCGGCCCTTACCAGCGTTACGCCAGCGCCCTGCAGGACTATCCGCTGGAGCCCTACCTGGCCTACGACGAGCTGACCCACCGGTTGAAGTGGGCCAGCAACGACGAGATCGAAACATTTATCGCCGACCACGGCGATCTGCCGCAGATCGGCTGGATGAAACTGCGCTGGCTGCGCTGGCTGGCCGAACGCGGTGACTGGCAGACCTTCATCAACTATTACGATCCCAAGCTCAACTTCACCGAGCTGGACTGCCTCTACGGGCAGTACCTGTTCAAGCACGGCATGCTCAAGGAAGGCCAGGCCCAGGCGGAGAAACTCTACCTGGTCGGCAAGTCCCAGCCAGAAGCCTGCGACGTCCTGTTCGGCCTGTGGCGCGAACACGGCGGAGTCAATGAACAGCAGCGCTGGCAACGCGCCAAGCTGGCCGCCGAAGCACGCAATTACGGCCTGGCCAGCTTCCTCGTCAAGGGCCTGCCGACTCTCGGCAAGCAGGGCGAGATGCTCCTGCAGGCAGCGCAGAACCCCAACCTGCTCAGTCAGCCCTCACGCTTCGTTCCGGCCGACCGCGCCATGGCCGACGCCGTTGGCCTGGGCCTGCGTCGCCTGGCCCGCCAGGACCCGGAAAAAGCCCTCGGTCTGCTCGACCTGTATGCCCGGCAGATGGCCTTCTCCAGTGACGAGAAAGTCGCCATCGCCCGCGAAATCGGCCTGACCCTGGCGCGCCGCTTCGACGCCCGTGCCCTCAAGGTCATGGCCCAGTACGATCCGGAGCTACGCGACAACACCGTCACCGAATGGCGTACCCGTCTGCTGCTGCGCCTCGGCCGCTGGGACGAGGCCTACCAGCTGACCCGTCAGTTGCCGGAAGACCTGGCCAACACAACACGCTGGCGCTACTGGCAGGCCCGCAGCCTGCAACTGGCCCAGCCACAGAGCCAGCAACCGCTGCTGGGCTACCAGCCGCTGGCGCGGGAACGCGACTACTACGGATTCCTCGCCGCCGACCGTATCCAGGCGCCCTACAGCCTCAACCACAAACCACTGCCACTGGACCCGCGCCTGCTGCAGAAGGTGCGCAACACCGCCGGCATCCGCCGCGCCATGGAATTTCACAACCGAGGCCTGATCGCCGATGGCCGCCGCGAGTGGTACCACGTCAGCCGTCTGTTCAGTCGCGACGAGATGGTCGCTCAGGCCAAGCTCGCCTATGACATGCAGTGGTACTTCCCGGCCATCCGCACCATCAGCCAGGCGCAGTACTGGGACGACCTGGATATCCGTTTCCCCATGGCCCACCGCGACAGCATGGTTCGCGAGGCCCGCCTGCGTGGCCTGCATTCGAGCTGGGTGTTCGCCATCACCCGTCAGGAAAGCGCGTTCATGAACGATGCCCGCTCCGGCGTCGGCGCCATGGGCCTGATGCAGCTGATGCCGGCCACCGCCAAGGAAACCGCCAAGCGCTACGGCATTCCGCTGGCCAACCCGCAGCTGGCCTACCAGCCGGACATCAACATCCAGCTCGGTGCCGCCTACCTCAACCAGGTGCTCGGCCAGTTCAACGGCAACCGCGTGCTCGCCTCGGCCGCCTACAACGCCGGCCCCGGCCGCGTGCGACAGTGGCTGAAGGACGCCAAGCACCTGTCCTTCGACGTCTGGGTGGAAACCATCCCCTTCGACGAGACACGCCAGTACGTGCAGAACGTGCTGTCCTACGCGGTGATCTACGGTAAGAAGCTCAATGCGCCGCAACCGCTGGTGGACTGGCACGAGCGTTTCTTCGACGCGCAATGAGCCAATGAACCAATGAACAAGGGCGCCATCCGGCGCCCTTGTTCATTCTGTTTCAGTCGAGAATCTCGACGGCCTGTCCCAGGCGCAGCTCACCGCAACCACGCGGCAGCACGTTCTGGCCGAAGTACACCTCGCCTTCGCGCTCGCGGTAGGTCTTGAGCGTCGTCAGCGGCTCACGGTCGGCGCTGCGCTCGCCGGTGTGCGGGTCCAGGGTGGTGAGAATGCAGCGCGAGCAGCCCTTGACCAGCTCGAACTCAAGACCGCCGATACGGATGCGCCGCCACTGGTCCTCGGCATAGGGCTCACAGCCCGTCACCACCAGATTAGGGCGAAAGCGCAACATCTCCAAAGGCCGCCCCACGCGTGTGGACAGATCGCCCAGCGAGGCCTGACTGATCAGCAGCAAGGGAAAGCCATCGGCAAAGCCCACCCGATCGGCGGGCTGCGCATACTGCTGGTCGACCTGCCGCGCCAGCGCCTCGGGCACCTGCACCAGACGACAGGGCTGACCGATTACCTGCTGCAACCACTGCGCGGCCTCATCACCGGCATCCGGCACCTCAAGGCTGTCGCGCCAGACCGTCACTGTGCGCCGCACCGCCTCGCTGCCGGGCACCGTGACCAGCAGCTCGGCCAACCCGGGCGCCTGCAGGCGCAGCGAGCCGTCGACCTGCCACAGGGCACTGATCCGACCGATGGCCGGCAACGCCCGCTGCGTGAGGAAACGGCCGCTGGCGACATCCACCAGCATCCAGCGTCGGTCGCCGATCAGGCCCTGGGCACCGACAAAGCTTTGCGACAGCACTTCGGCAGCCGCCGACTTGAGCGGGTAACGGTACAGCGCAGCAAGGCTCAGCATGGCTGGCTCCAGAATGACAAAAGGCGCTTATAAAGCGCCTTTGTCTCTGGCTCAAGCCTGATGTTCAGATCTTGCCCTGATCTTCCAGCATCTGCAGACGTTTGCGCACGGTATCCACCAGCTTGTCGGGCTGGAACTTGGAGAGGAAATCATCGCAGCCGACCTTCTTCACCATGGCCTCGTTGAAGCTGCCCGATAGCGAGGTATGCAGCACCACATACAGATCCTGCAGACGCGGGTCGTTGCGAATCTCGGTGGTCAGGCGATAACCGTCCATCTCCGGCATTTCGGCATCGGTGATCACCATCAGCAGCTTGTTCGGTACATCGGCATTCGAGTCGGCCCACAGCTTCAGCAGTTTCAGTGCCTTGAGCCCGTCGCCGGCCGAATGAGTACGGATATCCAGCTGGGCCATGGTCTCGCGCAGCTGGTTCATGGCCACGCCCGAGTCATCCACTAGCAGCACCTCGCGCCCGCGCGCCTTGGCCAGCAACGGGTCTTCCAGCTTGCTGGCCGACACCTTGCTGCTCATCGGCACGATTTCCGAGAGCACCTTCTCGACATCGATGATCTCGACGATCTGATCGTCGACCTTGGTGATCGCCGTCAGGTAATGCGCACGGCCGGCACCACCGGGCGGCGGCAGGATGGATTCCCAGTTGAGGTTGAGGATGCGGTCCACACCGCCGACCAGGAAGGCCTGCACCGAGCGGTTGTACTCGGTGACGATGATGGTGCTCTTGTCGCTGGGGGTCAGCGGACGCATGCCGATCGCCTGGGACAGGTCGATCACCGGCAGCGTCTGGCCACGCAGGTTGACCACCCCGCAGACCACCGGATTGCGCTGGGGAATCAGGGTCAGCTTGGGCAGGTGCAGCACTTCCTGCACCTTGAACACGTTGATGGCGAAGAGCTGCCGCCCGCTGAGGCGGAACATCAGGATTTCCAGGCGATTCTCGCCGACCAGTTGGGTTCGCTGATCGACAGTATCCAGAATGCCAGCCATTGAGGGCTCCTCACGAGTCACGCTACTGCAGATTGACCAAATAGATTGACCAAGTTATCGGCTGGCACAGGCGCAGCTTAAGCACCGCGCGCAGCTTATTAGTCCAGTGTAGCTGGCAACGGAAAATCCGCCCTCAGGCCGGGTAGCCGGTGATCTCGCGAATACTGCTGTAAAGCGGCTTGAGCTGCTGGTACATGCGCTGGTAGACCTCGTGATACAGACGCTCATACACCTGTTGCGCCTGCGGATTGGGCTCGAAGACCCGTCCCACTCGGGTCATGGCGGCAATCGCCGTGGGGAAATCGGCATGCAGACCCAGTCCCACCGCGCAGTCGATGGCCGCACCAAGCCCGGACGTCTCGTAAAGATGCGGACGCTCGGCCGGCAGGCCGAAGATATCCGCCGTTAGCTGCATCGCCGCATCGCTCTGCGAGCCGCCACCGGAAACGCGCAAACGTCGGATCGGTGTGCCCGAGCGCTTCTCGATCTTTTCCTTACCCTGACGCAGAGCGTATGCAAGGCCCTCGAGGATGGCGCGATAGAGGTGGGCACGGGTGTGCACATCCCCGAAACCGATGATCGAGCCCTTGGCTTCCAGCCCCGGCTCACGGATACCCGGCGACCAGTAGGGCTGCAGCATCAGCCCCATCGAGCCGGGCGGCACGCTGTTGACTAGTTCGTCGAACAGGGTTTCCGCCGCCACGCCCAGCTCCAGACCACGCTGGCGCTCGGCATAGCCGAACTGCTCCTTGAACCAGCTGACCATCCAGAAGCCCCGGAAGATCATGACTTCGGTGTTGTAGTGATCGGGGATCGCCGCCGGGTAAGGCGGAATCAGCGGAATGGTTTCCAGGTACTGGGCACGGGTGGTGTTGATGGTCGCCGTGGTGCCATAGGACAGACAGGCCACACTGGGATCGACACCACCGGCACCGATCACTTCGCAGGCCTTGTCCGAGGCAGCGGCTATGAGTGGCAGGCCCTGCGGGATGCCGGTGTGCCGGCTGGCTTCGGCGGTGATGCAGCCCAACTGCTCGCCTGGCTTGACCAGCTCGGGCAGCATCGAAGGCTCGACCGGCATGGCCTGCCACTTCCAGTCGCTGGGTTTGGCCCAGCACAGGCGCTTGTAATCGAACGGCAGATAGGCCACGCAACTGCCCACCGAATCGACGAAGCGCCCGCACAGTCGATGGGTCAGAAAGCCCGACAGCAACAGGAACTTGTGGGTACGCGCCCAGATATCCGGCTGCTGCTGGGCAATCCAGTTGGCCTCGGCCTGGGCGCGGAAGTAGTCGATGGTTTCCTCTTCGCGGATCAGCCTGAACAGCCAGCCCCACGGTCCCTTGATCTTGCCCTCGACCTCGGCGCGGCGCTGGTCCAGCCAGAGCATGGCCGGACGCAGCGGCTGGCCCTGCTCATCGACGTTGATCAGCGTGCCGCGCTGGGTAGTCA
This sequence comes from Pseudomonas fluvialis, assembly GCF_014207935.1. Taxonomy (GTDB): domain Bacteria; phylum Pseudomonadota; class Gammaproteobacteria; order Pseudomonadales; family Pseudomonadaceae; genus Aquipseudomonas; species Aquipseudomonas fluvialis_A. The sequence goes on from NZ_JACHLL010000002.1 coordinate 99,350, forward strand.
GCGACACCCCGGCGATCTGCCGGCGGTCGATGTCGACGCTGGCCCACAGCTGCGCGCAGGCATCGCCGAGGCTGCGCCAGTAGTATTCCGGATCCTGTTCGGCCCAGCCGGGATGCTCGGAGTAATAAGGTTCCAGCTCGACCTTGCCCTTGCCCAGCAGATTGCCGGCCAGGTCGAACAGCAAGGCCCGTACGCTCTGGGTGCCGTTGTCGATGGCCAAGAGGTAGCGTTGTTCCGTCACGATGGGCTCCCGGCCGGTGCAGGCAGGCTGTAGCACTGCTGCCACAACTGCAGATAGCGTTGTTGTTGTTCGTCCCACTGCGCATCGCTCCAGCCCAGCCGGGCCTGGCACAGCTCACGCACGCGTGGCAATTCGGCAGCACCACCCTGTGCCAGCAACAGACCCAGACGGGTTCGGCGCAACAGCAGATCATCCAGCGACAACACCAGCTCATGGCTGGCGGCATGGGCCAGCTCGGCCCACAGCGTCTGGGTCGCCCCGACGCACTCAGTACCCACCTGCGCCACACAATCGGCAACGGCAGGCAGCTCTCGCCCGTAACGACCACGCAGGCGGCGCTGCGCGGCGGGCGTAAGCCCGGACAAGGCATACTCTGGCTGGAAGCGGAACACCGCCTGCCCCTGATCGTCCAGCGGCTTGCCGAGCATGCCAGCGCAGGCACGCAGCACTTCCAGCGCCAGCAGGCGGAAGGTAGTCAGCTTGCCGCCGGCCAGGGTCACGCAGCCGGGCTCCTGCCACAGCGCATGCTCGCGTTTCTCATCCGACGGATTCTTGCTCTGCGCACCGTCGCTGACCACCGGGCGCACCCCGGCCCAGGTAGACAGCACATCGTCACGGCCGATGGCTGCGCCGGGAAACTGCTGGGCACAGGCGGCCAGGAGGTAATCCACCTCTGCAGGGCTGATGCTCGCATCCTGATCCAGCGACCCGGCATGATCGAGGTCGGTGGTGCCGATCACCGTGGCGCCTTCCCAGGGGAAGACGAATACCGGCCGGCCATCCTCGGCGTGCATGAAGCTCAGCGCATGCGCCACCGGCAGGCGCCAGGCGGGCAGCAACAGATGACTGCCGCGCAACGGACGGATGTGCTCGGCGGTGTCACGCCGGCGCAGGGCATCGGCCCAGGCGCCAGTGGCCTGGGCTACCACGCCGGCCGTGAAACTGAAGCGCTCGCCCGTCAGGCTGTCCTCGGCCAGCAGTCCGACCACCCTCCCCCCCTCGCGGCGCAACTCGACCACACGCAGGCCATTGAGCGCCTCGCCACCCTCGGCGCGCGCCTCGCCGAGCACGCGCATGACCAGGCGAGCATCGTCGGTCACCGCGTCCTGAAAGCACGTGGCACCGGCCAGGCCCTCTTCCTTCAGCCCCGGCTGCAGGAAGCGCAGTTGCTGCAACGGGTAGTACAGGTGATTGCGCTTGCCGGCCAGGGCGTCGTACAGCGCCAGCAGCCCGCCGAATACCCGCGGCCCGGGAAACTGGCCCTGATAGTGGGGGAACAGGAAACTCAGCGGATCAACCAGCCCCGGCGCCTCATCCAGCAGGCGCTGGCGCTCGCGTACCGAGTCGCGGGTCAGGCCCAGCTGGCCCTTGGCGATGTAGCGCAGACCGCCGTGCACCATCTTCGACGAGCGGCTGGAAGTGCCCCAGGCAAAATCGCGCTGTTCGAGCAACAAGCAGCGCCAGCCCCGGCGTACCGCTTCGCGCAGGATGCCGGCACCGCTGATACCGCCACCGACCACAATCAGGTCCCAGGGCTGCGCTGCCAGTTGCGGCAGTGCGCGCTGGCGCCAGGCGGCATTCCACGCCTCGTGCTGGCTCATGCTCAGTCTTCCAACAGCACGCCGGGCGCCAGGCGCTGATCCGGGTCGAAATGACGCGACAGGGCCTTGAGTGCCGCTATGCCCTGCTCGCCTTTTTCCACCGGCAGATAGGGCGCGTGGTCGCGACCAACACCGTGCTGATGGCTGATGGTGCCGCGGTTGTTGACGATGGCCAGGCTGGCCGCGTGCTTGAGCTTGCTCCAGCGTGCCAGGGTTTGCGCATAGCTGGCAGCCGGGCGGAACACATAGCTGGTGTAGATGCTCGAACCCTCGCCGTAGACATGCGACAGGTGGGTGAACACATGCACCTGCTCGCCCTCGGCGCTCAGCGCGTTGCGCAGGCTGTCCTCGACCTGATTGAGCAGGTGATCAACATTGGCCCAGTCGGTGGCGGTCTCCAGGGTATCCACTGCGTAGCCGGCCTCCCACAGGCCATGACGCAGGTAAGGAAAACGGAAGCGGTTCTCCGCCCATTTCTTGCCCAGCAGGGTGCCGGTAAATACGCCGCCGAAGCCCTTGAGCAGCCGCTTGGCCTGTTTGATCGACAGTGCATTCTGCTGGCGATTGCCGGTCACCCCAAAGGTCAGCATGCACTTGCCGGCACGGGCGCCGCGAAAGGCCAGATACTTCTCCAGCAGGGCGATCTGTTCAGGATGTCCCGCCAGCGCCAGCTGGGTTTCAGTCTCGATGGCATTGGATAGGCGCAGCATCGACAGCGGCACCCGTGCCTGCACCAGGCTGCGGATAGCCGCTAGCGCCTGCGACCAGCTGGGCAGAAAGACGGCGTAGAACTTCTCTTCCTCGGCCAGGCGGGTGATGCGCACCTTGACCTCGGAAATGATGCCGAAACGCCCTTCGCTGCCGAGAATCATCTCGCGCAGATCGGGGCCGGCCGCCGATGCCGGAAAGGTCGGAATCTCCAGGGTGCCGGCGAAGGTCTCGATCTTGCCGCCGGCGAACAGCTGCTCGATACGCCCGTAGCGCAGCGACTGCTGGCCACTGGAACGGCTGGCCACCCAGCCGCCCAGGGTCGACAGTTCCCAGGACTGCGGAAAATGCCCCAGGGTGTAACCCTTGGCGCGCAGCTGCGCTTCCACCTGCGGACCATTGGCACCGGGACCGAAGGTGGCGATCAGGCTTTGCTCGTCGATTTCCAGCAACTGGCTCATGCGCGCAAGCGACAGGGTCAGCACCGGACGCAGTCCATCGCGAGGGTTGATATGGCCGGCCACCGAGGTGCCGCCACCATAGGGAATCACGACCACATCATGCTGCTGCGCCCAGACCAGCAGCTCGCGGATCTGCGCTGCGGTTTCCGGCAGGGCCACGCCGTCGGGGAACACGCCAAACTCGCCGGAACGCATGGCCAGCCAGTCCGGCAGGCTCTGCCCACGGGCATGGCGCACGCGCACCTCAGCCTCGACCGATACCAGCGGATGCGCAGGCAGACGCGAAGCCAGCACCTTGGCCAGCACCTGTTCCAGGCTGGCATCGACCAGTACCTGGCCGGCACCGATGCGGGATTCAAGAAAACCCTGGCCATGGGCCGGCAGCTCCACCACGGTTGCCTCGTCGCCCCATCCGTTCCAACGTCGCATGCTTGATTCCGCCTATTCCGGTCACCAGTAATGGCTGCCTATACTAGCCGGCCGCGGTCTGCCGTCACTGTCGAATCGGGACAGCCGCTGTCGCCAATCAAGACACCCAGAACAACAAGAATGACCACCTCACTCGGCTACACCTCGGTTCCCGCATTGCTCAAGTACATCCGCCAGGGTGAAGCCCTGGGCCTGGATATCGACGCTGCGCTGCAGGCGGCCGGCATCAGCCAGTCCCTGCTGGCCGACAACAGCCAGCGCATCCCCAGCGAAGTGCATGAGCGGCTGATCGCCCACTTCATCGAGGTCTCCGGTGACCCGCTGTTCGGCCTGCACGCGGCGCGCTACGTCCAGCCCGGTTCCTGGAGCGTGCTCGGCTACATCACCATGAACTGCGCCAACCTGGGCGAAGCCATGAGCCGCATCGCGCCCTACGAGAAACTGGTGGGCGACATGGGCGTTAGTTCCATCGAAGCGCTGGCCGACCATGTCCGCCTGATCTGGACCTGCCGCCACGAAAAACCGCTGATCCGCCGGCACATGGTGGAGAACGTGCTGGCATCCTGGCTGCTCTACGCACGCTGGATTGCCGACATGGACCGCTCGCCCCAGGCGGTCTGGTTCGAGCATGCGCAGCCGGCTGACACCTCGCTTGCCGAATACGAGACGGTGTTCGGCTGTCCCGTGCTGTTTGAACAGCCCTGCAGCGCACTGCTGGTGCCGCTGGCCTACCTTGCCGTGCCGCTGCGCCAGGCCGACGCCAACCTGCTGCGCACCCTGGAAGAACACGCCCTGACTCTGATGGCCGGTCTCGATCAGGACGAGCCGCTTCCCGTGCGGGTGAAGAACGCGCTGCGCCTGCTGCTCAAGGACGGTTTGCCACGCAAGGAGCGGGTGGCAGAAAAGTTCAACATGACGGTGCGCACCCTGCAGCGCCACCTGCAGCTGGCTGGCACCAGCTACCAGGAAATTCTCGACGCCCTGCGCCAGGAACTGGCCGAGCACTACCTGCTGCGCAGCGACTTGCCGATCCAGGACATCGCCAGCTACCTGGGCTTTACCGAGTCCCGCTCGTTCCATCGCAGCTTCAAGGGCTGGACCGGCATGACGCCCGGCGAATACCGCCAGCGCCATGCCGATAACGCCTGACGGGCTATTGCAAAGAACTCAGCCCAGCAGCTCGCTGAACGGGATAAAGCGCAGGCTGTCGCCCTCGGCCAGGGTCGTGTGCTCCAGCACCTCGACCAGGCCATCCGCCCAACTGGCACTGCGCAGCACACCGGAACTCTGATTTGGATACAGCACCGCCCGCCCCTGTTCCAGCCGTGCCCGCAGGTATTCACGGCGACTGCCGGGCTTGTTCCAGGCGAAGGCCGCCGGCACGGCAAAGCCCAGCGGTGCCACCTCGGCCACACCCAGGCGCCGCAGCAGGTAGGGCCGCGCCAGCAGGCCGAAGGTGACCAGCGTGGAAGCTGGATTGCCGGGCAGGCCGATCACCGGAACGCCCTGATACTGCCCGCAGGTCAGGGGTTTGCCGGGTTTGATCGCCAGTTTCCACAAGGCCAGTTCACCGCCTTCGCGCAGCACCTGGCCGAGAAAATCGGCCTCGCCCACCGACACCCCGCCGGTCGACAGGATCAGGTCCACATCGTCCAGCTCGGCCAGAGCAGCGCGGGTCCTGCCCAGATCATCGGGCAGAATGCCGGCATCCAGTGCGTCGCAGCCCAGCCGTTGCAGCCAGGCCAGCAAGAGGCTGCGGTTGCTGTTGTAGATCTGCCCAGGACCGAGCGCCTGCCCCGGCGCGACCAGCTCATCACCTGTGGACAGTACCGCCACCCGTGGTCGCCGGCGCACTGGCAGCTCGGCAAGACCCAGTGAAGCGGCCAGGCCCAGCTCGATCGGCGTCAGTCGTGTGCCGGACGCCAGCACGTCCTCGCCGACGCGGGTTTCCTGGCCCTGCGGGCGAATGTTCTGGCGCGCCCTGAGCGGCTGCAGGAAGCGCACCCGCCCGTCACTCAGCACCTCGCAGTTCTCCTGCATTTCCACGCAGTCGGCACCGGCCGGCACAGGGGCTCCGGTGAAAATGCGCGCACAGCTGCCGGACTGCAAAGCGGCGGGGGCTTGTCCTGCAAAAATCTGCTGGCTGACCGCCAGCGGCTCACCCTGCCAGTCGGCCAGATTCAGCGCATAACCATCCATGGCGCTGTTGTCCCAGGGCGGCAGGTCCAGCCCGGCCACCAGCGCTTCGGCCAGCACCCGGCCATCGGCGTCCGCCAATGCCACCTGCTCGACACCCTCGATCGGCGCAGCCCCGGCCTGCCGCAGCAGGCGCTCCAGCGCCGCCTCGACGCTGAGCAGACTCATCCACGGCTCTCGCAGGCGGCCACGGCCTTGAGGTGCGGCACGAAGTTGCACGGCCGGTGCCGGGCATCCAGCTGCTCGCCGAGAATGCCGTCCCAGGCTGTGCGGCAGGCATTGGTCGAGCCCGGCAGGCAGCACACCAGGGTGCCATTGGCCAGACCGGCCAGCGCACGGGACTGAATGGTGGAGGTGCCAATGTCGGCCACGGAAATCTGCCGGAACAGCTCGCCAAAGCCATCGACCTGTTTGTCCAGCAGGCAGCGCACCGCCTCCGGCGTGCTGTCGCGGCCAGTGAAGCCGGTGCCGCCGGTGATGATCACCACCTGCACGCTGTCCTCGGCGATCCACTGCGCCACCTGGGCGCGAATGCGGTACAGATCGTCCTTGAGCAGCACCCGCGCCGCTAACTGATGCCCAGCCGCCTGCAGGCGATCAACCAGCAGCTGGCCGGAGGTGTCGGTATCCAGGTTGCGGGTATCGCTGACGGTCAACACGGCAATGGCAAGCGGAACAAATGCGGTTTCAGCCTTGTGGCTCATGGCAGGCTTCCTGTTGTGGGAGTGACGTGGCCGGTGTTATATCACAGCCCCGCACAGCCCTTGGCAGAGCCTTGCATGCCTGATTCCCCAGTATTTCCCTGCTCGATCCTGCTGCTGGCCGGCGGCCGTGGCCAGCGCGTCGGCGGTGAGGACAAAGGCCTGCTCGACTGGCACGGCCAACCGCTGATCAGCTGGCTACAGCAGACCGTGCGTGGCCTGACCGATGACCTGATCATCTCCTGCAACCGCAATCAGGATCGCTACGCGGCGTTCGCCGACCAGTTGGTCGGCGATGGCAACCAGGATTTCGCCGGGCCGCTGGCCGGCATTCGCGCCGGCCTTGCCGTCGCCCGACATGAGCAGCTGCTGGTCCTGCCCTGCGATGCCCCGTTGGTCGACCTGGCGCTGCTTGAGGCCTTGCTGGCAAAGGCCGGTACGCAGCCGGTAGCGGTGCGCCGCAATGGTTTCTGGGAGCCGCTGTTCAGCGTCTGGCCCACCGCCATGGCGCCCGCCCTTGAAACAGCCTGGGACGCCGGCGAGCGCAGCCCGCAACGACTGCTGAGAGGCCTGGAGCCTGTAGCCGTCGACTGCCCGACAGACGATCCGCGGCTGGCCAATCTCAACACCCCGCAATTGCTGGCGGCGGCGCGACAGCACTAGAAGCGCGCAAAAACTTTCCGCTAACCCCTTGTGCACCAAAACTTTTTCGGTAAAATGCGCGCCAACAACGGAGCGTAGCGCAGCTTGGTAGCGCGTCTCGTTCGGGACGAGAAGGTCGCAGGTTCGAATCCTGTCGCTCCGACCAAAATCCCGAAAAACCGGCCTAAATGGCCGGTTTTTTATTGCCTGCGCAAAAGTGCCCTGCGCGACCGTAGAACCCGTTTACGATCTTGCGAGCTAGAGCGAGACAAGGCAGAAACAGCCGAAGAAGTGCAGTTTACGAGTGGCAAATGAGCATGACTCGCTACGCTCGCCCCTTCGGGGCCGCACTAAAGTGCGTTGGCCACAAGCGGCCTGCTGAGGCTGTTTTTAACGCCGTATCGCCGACGCGCAGCAGATCGTAAACAGGTTCTCAGCGTAGGAAGCTCACCAACTGCTCGGCCTCGAACGGCCAGTTGAGTTCCGCGCCGCTGTCCATACGACGCAGCACCGGAATGCGCAGGCCATAGGCCTCGACCCAGCTCTCCTGCTCGGCGATATCGATCAACTCGACCAGCAGACCGCGCTCGACAAAAGGCATCAGCAACGCCTCGGCCACCTCACACAGATGACAGCCAAGGGTGCCGAACAATTGGCATTCGGGAAACATCATGCGCACCTCGCAGAAGATCAGGTGCGCAGTTTATCAGGCTGCCTGCGGCTGTGACGCCAGGCCGGATTGCGCCCCTTGCTGCAGCGCGGCAAAGCCATCGAGCAGGCTACGGTTGAGCCAGCCGGCCTTTTCCAGCTGCGCATCATTGAGGCGCGGATCGAGGGCAAAGCCGCCGTCGAGCAGTTGCTCCAGCAGACCACGGCCCTGCTCGGCCAGCTCATTGACCTGATTCAGCGCCTCCAGCAGGCCGCGGGCATAGTCGCCCAGCGCCGCATTGCCGGCACTGGCCGGTTGCGCCGAGTTGCCCGCCACGGCGGCATAGGCATCGGTGGCCTGACGCACGCGAGTCTGGGTCAGCTGCAGGGACATCGACGCCAACTGCTCGCCATCCATCTGCAGACTCATGGCGCGGTCGAAGGCGCCGACCATGTCGCCACTGTAGAAGCTGCCGGAAAGCCCCTCGACCTGCTTGAGCAGATCGCTCAGCGCGGTCATTTCCTCCTGATCCAGTTCACCCTCGACGCTGATCTGGAAGGCCCCGATCTGCACGCTGGAGGACCGCTGGTAGGCCAGCACGCCACTGTTCTGGCCATCGCTGGCGGCGAGCATGCCCTGCTCGCTGTAGCTTGCCGAAGCCTGGGCCACGGAGATGCGCAGGCGGTCGCCATCGCGGGTGGTCACAGCCAGGTCGAAGGTCTCGGCCACGGCGGCAAAACGTTCACGGTAACTGGCCAGCGCCAGGCTGGCCGGCTGCGACGCCAACTCCGGAGCCACCTCGGGCGCCGTGCTGGGCGCCAGTTCGTTCAGGCCCTGCTGAATACGCTGGTAGGTATCGTCGAGATCGCTGGCAACCTGCCCCTGCAGCAGCCCCATGCCATCGAGAATCTTGCGCGCCTCGGCAAAGCCCTGCTCAACACCCTGACGCGCCTGAGCCAACAGGCCCTGCAGCTTTTGCGGATCGGCGCCCGCCGCTGCTTCAGTGCTCAGTCGCTGCTCGATAAAACCGAGTACACGGTCGGCCACCTTGGCCGGCGTGTAATCGCCGACATTGCCCTTCAACGCTTCCGGCTTCAGCCCCAAGCGCTCAGCCAGGCGATTGGCCAGCACGCCCTGCTGATCGACATTCTGGCGCCGGGCCTGCGCGGCATCGAAGGTGGTCGGGCGTTGTGCGGCAAAGGGCAAGGCGGCAAGGCTGTTCATGGCGGTGTACCGGAACGGGGTATCTGTCCGTTTGGCGGCCTTTGGCCGGAAAACTTGAGGCACTCATCACGGCATCCGACAGACGGCCGCTGCCTGCCCTTGATGCAGATCAGGACCCATGGCCGACAGGCTGGACGCCTGCCGGCAAGCCCGGCATGCTGCTGAAAGCTAAGGAGATTTCCCCTTGTTCAATAATCTGCTGATCCTTCTGGCCGCCTCGCTGGTGGTGATTGCCCTGTTCCGCCGCATCAACCTGCCGCCGGTGCTGGGCTACCTGTGCGTCGGACTGATCAGCGGCCCGGCAGCGTTCGGCTGGATCGACAAGCTCGGCCACGACGCCAACCTGCTCGGCGAGATGGGCGTGGTGTTCCTGCTCTTCAGCCTGGGCCTGGAGTTCTCCCTGCCGCGCATGCTAGCGCTGCGCAAAACCGTATTCGGCCTCGGCAGCCTGCAGGTGATTGCCTGCAGCCTGCCGCTGGCGGGGCTGTTCTATGCCCTTGGGGTGCCCCCCAGCACGGCCTTTCTGCTGGGTGCCGGCCTGTCGCTGTCCTCCACCGCCATCGTCAGCAAGGAGCTGACCAGCCTCGGCGAAATTTTCAGCCCCCACGGCCAGAACGCCATCGGCGTCCTGCTGTTCCAGGATCTGGTCGCCGTATTCCTGCTGACCCTGGTACCGGTGTTCGCCGGCCAGGGCGACAGCCAGTGGCAGATCGAACTGCCGCTAACTCTGGGCAAAGCCGTGCTGCTGTTCGTCGGCCTGATGGTGGTCAGCCGCTGGCTGTTGCCGCCGCTGTTCCATGAAGTGGCCAGCGCCCGTTCGCCGGAACTGTTCGTCATGCTGGCGCTGGTCATTGTGCTGCTGACGGCCTGGCTGACCCATCTGCTCGGCCTGTCCATGGCCCTCGGCGCTTTCCTCGCCGGCATGCTGCTGGGCGAGAGCCACTACCGCCACCAGATCGAGGCAGATATCCGGCCCTTCCGCGACATTCTCCTGGGCCTGTTCTTCGTCAGTGTCGGCATGCTGATCGATCTGTCGCTGTTCTTCAGCGAGGGACCGAAGATTCTCGCCCTGACCCTGCTGCTGCTGGGCAGCAAGGGACTGATCGTGGCGCTGCTGGTCAAATGGCGCGGCGCCAGCACGGAAACCGCCTGGCGTTCCGGCCTGGCACTGGCCCAGGGCGGCGAATTCTTCTTCGCCCTGCTGGCCCAGTTGCAGAACCTGGGCGCGGTGCACAACAGCGCAGCCAATGTGCTGGTGGCCTCGACCTTCTGTTCCATGGCCGTCACCCCGCTGCTGCTACGTGCCGCGCCGCGGTTGGCGGCGCGCTGGCACCGCCGGGGCAAGGGCCATTCGCCGCTGGAGGAAATCCAGACCAGCAGCGCAGAACTCAGCGGGCATGTACTGATCTGCGGCTACGGCCGCGTCGGCCAGTCGATTGGCCGCTTCCTGCGGCGCGAGCAGATTCCCTTCATTGCCCTGGATGATGACCCGGTACGGGTGCAGGAAGCCTCGGCCGGCGAGGAGAAGGTTCACTACGGCGACTCGAGGCGCAGCGATCTGCTGCAGGCGATGAACATCGCCAAGGCGCGCCTGCTGGTGGTGGCGGTGGACGACATCGGCGCGACCCGGCGCATCGTCGAGCAGGCCCGTGTGCTGCGCGCCGACATCCCGATTCTGGTGCGCACCCGCGACGACAGTAGCCTGGCCGAGCTGCAGAGCCTGGGCGCCAGCGAGGTGGTGCCGGAAATTCTCGAATCCAGTCTGATGCTCGCCGCGCACACGCTGACCATGCTCGGCGTGCCGCGTCATCGGGTGCAGAAGCACACCGACGAGGTACGGCATAACCGTTATCGCCTGCTGCAGGGCTTCTACCACGGCGGCCAGGTCGACCTGCTGGATGCCCACGGCAGACCACGACGTCTGCTGCATGCCGTCACCCTCAGCGCTCAAGCCCATGCCTGCGGCAAACCGCTGGACGACCTGTCACTGGCAGCGCTGGAAGTGGAACTGCAGGGCGTAAGGCGTGATGGCCAGGATCTGTCTCTGGAGCACCTGACGTTGCAGGAAGGCGACACGCTGCTGCTCAGCGGCACACTCGGCGCCGTGGAAGCAGCAGAAAGCTACCTGCTCGGCGGCAGCTGAACCCCGGCGGCGACCAGCAGCACGCTGGCCGCCGCAGCGGCCTGACGCCCCTGCTCGGCCGGTCCCTGCACATGGGCCAGACTCAGCGCGCCCTCAAACAACAGCAGCAACTGCTGGGCCAGCAGCGCCGGCTGCGCCACGCCCAGCTGCACCAGCGCACCATTGAACAGCTCGGCCAGCAGCACTTTGTGCCGCCGCGCCTGCTGGTGCAGCGGGTGTTCGGCCTGCTGGAATTCCGCCGCCGCATGGCTGAAGGGACAACCGCAGAAGTCCGCCGCCGCGATCCACTGCTGCAGCCCTTCGAAACAGGCCTGTAGAGCTTGCGCCGGCGGCTGCGCGAACACGGCCTGCAGCAGAGTCGCCAGCTGTTCGTGACGTCGCTGCAGTGCCGCCAGCATCAGCTCGTCCTTGGAGGCAAAGTGCTTGTACAGAGTCATCTTGGCCACCCCGGACTCGGCCAGAATGCGCTCGATGCCAGTGGCGTGATAACCCTCGCGATAAAACAGCTGCAAGGCCGTATCCAGCAGTTGCTCGCGCTTGCTTGTGGCCATCATCCCCTCCTCGATCGAAACGCCGGTCATCGGCCAGCGCCTTGAACTATACAGACTGGTCTGTCTATTATCCAGGCATCCACAAGGAGACGGATCATGAACCGCGCCAAACGCCACCGCAGCAACACCCGCCTGAGCATCCTGCTCGCCCTTGCCCTGGCGCTACCCAGTGCCCACAGCCTGGCTGCGGGATTGCGTTTCAGCCTGGTCAGGACCGCCGAGACCGAGACCCTCGATGCCTTCACCGTAGAAGGTGGCCAGTGGACCGAAAAGGCCATTGCCAACCATGTCGCCGTGCTGGTCGAACACCATGCCGCCACCCTGCTGATCGATACCAGCCTGGGCCGCCAGGTAGACAGCCAGTTCAACAGTGAAATGCCCTGGTGGGACAAGCCCCTGCTGCAGTACGGCAAGGTCGACCCGGTGCGTGACCAGCTCGAACGCGCCGGCCTTCGCCTGGACCGCATTCTGCTGACCCACAGCCACTGGGATCATGCCTCGGGCCTGCCCGACTTTGCCGAAGTGCCAGTGTGGGCGCCCTACGCCGAGATCGAGTTCAGCCAGATCGCCACGCCGCCGGCGGTACTGCCCAGCCAGTTCCGCCACAAGCCACGCTGGCGCCCGGTGGTATACGAACCGACCCCTTTCCTGGGGTTCGAAGAGAGCCTGGATCTGTTCGGCGATAGCGCTGTGGTGCTGGTGCCCATGCCCGGTCATACCCCGGGCGGCATGGGTGTATTCCTGACCCTCGAAGACGGCCGGCGCTTCTTCTTCACTGGTGATACCAGCTGGCGCCTGGAGGGCTTCACCGGACCGAAGGAAAAGTTCTGGATCAGCCGCGCCATGGTCGACAACGACCCGGCACAAACCACCGCGCAGCTGCGCAAGGTCCATGAGCTGATGGCCGCAGAACCCGAGCTGCGGGTGATCCCGGCTCACGATGAACGGGTCCAGCGCACTCTGGGCTACTTCCCACACTGGATCGAGTAACTCGACCAAGGTCTAAAGGCTGTAATTGTTTCGTCATGTTGTAGTCCGCGGGCAGCATCAACTGCGGCTCTGCCGCCTCACCTGCCCGCGTGGAGACAACAACAAATGATCCCAACCCCACTCGCCCGTGCCGTAGCTTTTGCCACCGCCAGCACCTGCCTGACCCTGCCGACACTTGCTCAGGCCGAGTTCATCAAGGACAGCAAGGCCAGCCTGGAGCTGCGCAATTTCTACATGAACCGCGACTTCCGTCAGGACGGCGATCCGACCCTGCCGAAAGTGACCGGCAAGACGCCAACCGAGTACCGCAGCAAGTCCGAGGAGTGGGCCCAGGGCTTCCTGCTGCGCTATGAATCCGGCTTCACCGAAGGCACGGTTGGCGTCGGTGTGGATGCCATCGGCACCCTGGGCGTCAAGCTCGACTCCGGCCGTGGCGAAAGCGGCACCGGCCTGCTGCAGGTCGACCGGGAAACGGGGGAAGCCCAGGACAGCTATGGCGACCTCGGAGCCACGGCCAAGCTGCGTGTGTCGCAGACCGTACTCAAGGCCGGTACCCTGATGCCCAAGCTGCCGGTGGTGATGTCCAACGACTCGCGCCTGCTGCCGCAAAGCTTCCAGGGCGGCCAGATCAACTCGCTGGATATCGCCGGCATGACGATCGACGCCGGTCAGCTAAGCCGGGTCAACCAGCGCGACTCCTCGGACCACGAGGTCATGACCATTACCAACGGCAGCGCCAAGGCCCGCGGCTTTACCGGCTTGCCGGGCACCGGCCTGGGCAGTGACGAGTTCAACTTCGCCGGCGCCAGCTACAAGTGGAACGACCAGCTGACCACCAGCTACCACTACGGCAACCTCGACCAGTACTACAACCAGCACTACCTCAATGCCGTACATGTGCTTCCACTGGCCGACAAGCAAAGCCTGAAGACCGATCTGCGCTATGCCCGCTCCACCGACGACGGCCAGACCAACGTCGACAACACAAACCTCGGCGCCATGTTCACCTACGCACTGGGCTTCCACAGCCTTGGCCTGGGTTACCAGAAAATGAGTGGCGACACCGGCTTTGCCTATATCAACGGCACCGACGCCTTCCTCACCAACTTCGTGCAGATCGGCGATTTCGCCTTCAAGGACGAGAAGTCCTGGCAGGCCCGCTATGACTACAACTTCGCTGGCCTGGGCATTCCCGGCCTGACCTTCATGACCCGCTACGTCAACGGCGACAACATCGATCAGGGTGTAGTCGGTGCCAGCGAAGGCAAGGAGTGGGAACGCAACACCGATATCGCCTACGTGATCCAGGACGGGCCGCTGAAGAATGTCGGCTTCAAGTGGCGCAATGCCACCGTACGTTCGAATTTCGGCAATGATCTGGACGAGAACCGTTTCATCGTCAGCTACATCCTGCCGCTCTGGTAAGCGACCTTTGGCCGCAGGCCTCCACGCCAGGCCTGCGGCCAAGCCGGCAACAAGCTGAACGAACGGTCAAATGCGACCATGGACGACTGGCACACAACAACACGGCTACGGTAACCTTGCCGAAGTTGACTTGGATCAAGGAACTCGACCATGCCGGAAAGCATCAAGGCTCGCTCACACAACCACGCGCACTGCAAGGACTGCAGCCTGGCTCCGCTGTGCCTGCCCATCTCTCTGGAAATGCAGGACATGGACGCCCTCGACGAGATCGTCAAGCGTGGCCGCCCGCTGAAGAAGGGCGAGTTCCTGTTCCGCCAGGGTGAAACCTTCAATTCGGTGTTCGCCGTGCGTGCCGGCGCGCTCAAGACCTTCAGCGTCACCGACGGTGGCGAAGAACAGATCACCGGTTTCCACCTGCCCAGCGAGCTGGTCGGCCTGTCCGGCATGGACACTGACCACTACCCGGTGTCGGCCATGGCCCTGGAAACTACCTCGGTGTGCGAGATCCCCTTCGATCGTCTGGAAGAACTCTCCGCCCAGTTGCCGCAACTGCGCCGTCAACTGATGCGCATCATGAGCCGCGAGATCCGCGAAGATCAGCAGATGATGCTGCTGCTGTCGAAGAAGACCGCCGACGAGCGCATCGCCACCTTTCTGGTCAACCTGTCGGCACGCTTCCGTGCCCGCGGCTTCTCGGCCAACCAGTTCCGCCTGTCGATGTCGCGCAACGAGATCGGCAACTACCTCGGCCTTGCCGTGGAAACCGTCTCCCGCGTCTTCACCCGCTTCCAGCAGAACGGCCTGCTCGAAGCCGAAGGCAAGGAAGTGCACATCCTCGACCCGATCGAGCTGTGCGCCCTGGCAGGTGGCAACGCCGAGCATTGAGCGGGAGGCTGGCACCGATGATTTTCGACGAATGTGACATCAAGTCGCTGATCCGGCCGGTGCCGGACTTCCCCAAGCCGGGCGTAGTGTTTCGCGACATCACCCCCCTGTTCCAGTCGCCCCGCGCCTTGCGCATGGTCGCGGACAGTTTCATCCAGCGCTATGTGGAAGCCGACTTCAGCCATGTTGGCGCCATGGATGCGCGCGGCTTCATCATCGGCTCGATCATCGCCTACGAACTCAACCGCCCGCTGGTGCTGTTCCGCAAGCAGGGCAAGCTGCCGGCAGACGTGATTGGCGAGGCCTACCAGACCGAGTACGGCCAGGCCCTGCTGGAAGTGCATGCCGACAGCCTGTGCGACGGCGACAAGGTACTGATCTTCGATGACCTGATCGCCACCGGCGGCACCCTGCTCGCCGCCGCCCGCCTGGTACGCCGTCTGGGTGCCCAGGTGTTCGAGGCCGCCGCCATCATCGACCTGCCGGAACTGGGTGGCTCCACCCTGTTGCAGGACGCCGGTATCCCCACCTTCTGCCTGACCGCCTTCGCCCTCGACGAAGCCTGACCCTCGCACCACGCGCCTCGGTAACACCCAGTCGCTCACACAGAGCCCACCGCCCACCCTAAGTTGGCGGCGGACGGTCGCATCTTTTATGACAATTACATCAACCAATGACACAGTCATCCGTGTCTTGGCGAAGTGCCCATACAAGAATGCACCTGCCACGCTGCAGGCTCAGAACAGAGGAGCTCGCCCCCATGACTGCCGAAACCGCCGCCCCGAGCGTACAGATCCGCGCCAACTTCCCGGTGCGCCGCATGGACTTCAGTTTCGCCGACACCGGCAAGTACTGGTGGAGCGGCAACCCGTTCATGACCCAGTTCATGAACAACCTGTCCTCGCTGTTCCCCTACGGCGAGAAGTTCTTCGTCGACAGCGTTCGCGGCGTACGCGAGGAGATCAAGGACCCGCAGCTGCAAAAGGATATTAGCGCCTTCATCGGTCAGGAAGCGATGCACTCCAAGGAGCACGCCACCTACAACGAGTATGCCGAGGCCTACAACATTGACCTGCATACCCTTGAGCTGCGCATCAAGGTGCTGATGGAGTGGGTGACCAAGATCACCACCAAGAAGATGCGCGTGGCCGCCACCTGCGCCCTTGAGCACTTCACCGCGACCATGGCCGAGCAGTTGCTGATCCGCGAAGACATCAACATGCAGATGACCGATCCGCGCATGTACAAGCTGTGGATGTGGCATGCCATCGAAGAGAACGAACACAAATCGGTGGCCTATGACGTCTACCAGGCCATCGGCGGCGGCTACTGGCTGCGCACCAGCACCATGCTGCTGACCACCATCCTGTTCCTCGGTGTGATCGCCTGGTTCCAGGTCGACCTGCTGCGCAAGGACGGCCAACTGTTCAACTGGAAGAGCTGGAAGTACGGCCTGAAAACCCTGTTCGGCCCTCGCAACGGCTACATCACCGGCCTGATCAAGCCTTACCTGCAGTACTACAAGCCTGGATTCCACCCGGCCCAGCAGGACACCCGCACCCTGGAAAAAACCTGGCGCGCCAAGCTCGGCTTCACCAACTAAGCGCTTCGGCTGGCCGCCTCTGCGGCCAGCCTCCCCCTGTGTTCCCGACGCGCTCCCCGGAGCGAACTTCTACCGGCTGGGTCCTTCATCTCTGTGCCAACGCGCAGGGATGCAGGACCCAGCCGGCTTTTTTCCCGCAGCACCGCTCTCATCCCAAGCCACGCCCAGCCCGGACCGACGAGCACCCGCTCAACGACCTGTTTTAGGCGCAGACAGCGCCCGCTTTCACGCTAAAATGCCCGGCTGTTCACCGATCCCCAGCCGAAGCCTGAAACCATGTCCCTGCCCAAGCACCACCTCGAACTGCTCAGCCCTGCACGCGATGCCGCCATCGCCAAGGAAGCCATCCTGCATGGCGCCGATGCCGTGTATATCGGTGGGCCAAGCTTCGGTGCGCGACACAACGCCAGCAACAGTGTGGCGGACATTGCCGGTCTGGTGGAATTTGCCCGCCTGTTCCACGCCAAGGTGTTCGTCACCATCAACACCATTCTGCATGACGACGAAGTGGAACCGGCGCGCCAGCTGATCCACCAGCTCTACGACGCCGGCGTCGATGCGCTGATCGTGCAGGACATGGGCGTGATGGAAATGGACATCCCGCCGATCGAGCTGCATGCCAGCACCCAGTGCGATATCCGCACCCTGGACAAGGCCAAGTTCCTCTCCCAGGCTGGCTTCTCGCAGATCGTCCTGGCCCGCGAGCTGAACCTGGAGCAGATCCGCGCCATCAGCGACAGCGTCGATGTCGCCGTCGAGTTCTTCATCCATGGTGCCCTGTGTGTGGCGTTTTCCGGGCAGTGCAACATCTCCCACGCGCAGACCGGGCGCAGTGCCAATCGCGGCGACTGCTCCCAGGCCTGCCGCCTGCCCTACACCCTCAAGGACGACCAGGGCCGCGTGGTGGCCTATGACAAGCACCTGCTGTCTATGAAGGACAACAACCAGACCGCCAACCTGATCCATCTGGTCGATGCCGGCGTGCGCTCGTTCAAGATCGAGGGCCGCTACAAGGACATGAGCTACGTGAAGAACATCACCGCTCATTACCGCCAGGAACTGGACGCCATCCTCACCCAGCGCCCGGAACTGGCGCGCAGCTCCAGCGGCCGCACCGAGCACTTCTTCACCCCGGACACGGAAAAGACCTTCCACCGCGGCAGCACCGACTACTTCGTCACCGACCGCAAGATCGACATCGGCGCCTTCGAGTCGCCCAAGTTCGTCGGTCTGCCGGTGGGCGAGGTGCTCAAGGTCGGCAAACACGACCTGACCGTGCAGACCAGCGAGAAGCTGAATAACGGCGACGGCCTCAACGTGCTGATCAAGCGTGAGGTGGTGGGTTTCCGCGCCAACACCGTGGAGCAGCTGGCCCAGGTCAAGGAAGAAGGCAGCACGCAGTGGCAGTACCGCGTGGTGCCCAACGAGATGCCGGCCGAGCTTAAACAGCTGCGCCCGCATCAGGTGCTCAACCGCAACCTCGACCACAACTGGCAGCAGGCGCTGCTCAAGACTTCCTCCGAGCGCCGCGTGGCGGTGAGCTGGCAGATCGAATTAGGCGAAGCCGAACTGCGCCTGAGGGTCACCAGCGAGGACGGCAGCACGGCATCGGTCAGCCAGTCCGGCCCGTTCGGCCCGGCCAAGGATGCCGAACAAGCTCGTAGCCAGCTGGCCGACACCCTGAGCAAGCTGGGCACCACTATCTACTACACCGGCGACGTGCAGATCGACGCGCCGCATGCGCTGTTCGTGCCCAACTCGCAGCTCAAGGCCCTGCGCCGCGAGGCCATCGAGGCACTCACCACAGCCCGCGTGGCCTCGCACCCACGCGGCAGCCGCAAGCCGGTCAGCATGCCGCCGCCGGTGTATCCGGAGTCGCACCTGACCTTCCTCGCTAACGTCTACAACGAAAAAGCCCGCGCCTTCTACCAGCGCTTCGGCGTGCAGCTGATCGACGCGGCCTACGAGGCCCACGAGGAAAGCGGCGAAGTACCGGTGATGATCACCAAGCACTGCCTGCGTTTCTCCTTCAACCTCTGCCCCAAGCAGGCCAAGGGCGTTACCGGTGTGCGTACCAAGGTGGCGGACATGCAGCTGATCCACCAGGATGAGGTGCTGACCCTGAAGTTCGACTGCAAGCCCTGCGAGATGCACATCATCGGCAAGATGAAGGGCCACATCCTCCATCAGCCGCAGCCGGGCAGCAACGCCAGCATGGTTGGCTTCATCACCCCGGAAGACCTGGTCAAGACCATCAAGAAAAAGCCCGCCGGCAGCCACTAAGGCCTCTGGCCGGGGTTTTGACCGGCCATCCTTGAACGGATGGCCCCAGTCCGGCGACAGATAGGGTGTTTGAGTGCAGCACGGCATACCCGATTGCCGTGTACCGGCTCTTTCTCGCTTAAGCGTTAGCTGCAGCGCGCCGGTTCAAGGCTTCGGTCGCTGCAAGGCCTCGCGCGCCTCACGCTGCGCCTGCCGGTTTTCCATCATCAGGTGATAGGCGATGTAGTACTTGTAGATATTGCTGACGTAGGTGACTGTTTCCTGGCCGACCTTTTCCGCCGCCACGTATTCGACATTGTGGAACCAGACATTGGGGTCCAGGCCACGCCTGGCCGCTTCCTTGCGCAGCGAAGCGACCCGCGCCGGCCCGGCGTTGTAGCTGGCGAAGGCGAACAGCGCCTTGTCCAACGCGGTCATGGGTTCCTTGTCGTAGTAGTGATCGATCATCCAGCGCATGTACTTGATACCGGCATGGATGTTGACCTCGGTCTGACGGATATCGCCGACCTGCATGTCCTTGCCGGTGGCCGGCATCAGCTGCATCACGCCGATGGCGCCGACGGCACTCTTGGCATTCTGATCGAGCTGCGACTCCTGATAGCCCTGGGCGCCCATCAGCAGCCAGTCGACGTTGTACTGGTCACCGTACTTCTGGAAATACTGGATCAGGTTGAGGAACTTCTGCCGTTCAGCCTCGGAAGCGGCATTCTTCACATAGCGGGTGTTTTTCAGGTAGCGGGTCAGCACCTGATTGCCCAGTGAGGAGCCGATCTTGTTCTGCCTGACGAAATCATCCAGCACCGCCTTGAGCTGCGGGCTGTTCTTACGCAGCGCCCAGGCCACCTGGCCGCCGGAGCGCAGGACGATATCCTCATGGACAGTCAGTGCCGGGAATATCTGCTTCCAGAAGCGCGCCTTGTGATTGTCGACTACCAGCAGGGTAACCAGGCCGGCATTGAGCATCTCCAGCAGGTCCTCGTCTTCAAGCACCTCCGGTGCTTCCTTGATTTGCACCGAAGCCTTCCCTGCGGATTTCAGGCGCTGATTGAGGGCCAGCAGGCTCTGGTAGTAGCTGGATGACTTGCGCACGAAGACCTGCTTGCCTGACAGGTCATCGACGCTGCTGACCGCCGGCGAAGACGGCCCGCTGACCAGCACCTCGCTGACATTGCTCATGCCGGCTTCGGTGAAATCCACCAGCTGCTGGCGTTCCGGCGTGATGGTGAGGTTGGCGGCCACCACATCGCCACGCCCTTCGGCCAGCGCCGGCAGGAGTTGATCGCGGCTGACTGGCACAAACACCACCCGCACCTTGAGGTGCTTGTGCTTGAGCTTGTTCTGCGCGGCCAGCTGCTTGTTCAGCTGTTCCTCGAAGGCCCGGAAGAAATCCACCGCGGAGCCACGCTGAGTGCCCTTGTCCATGAAATAAAAGGTCTTGCTGTTGACCGTCAGCACGCGAATCATCCGGCGCTCGACCATGCCGTCGAGATCACCCTGCCAGGGTTTCTGCACCTCGGCCGGGTCGATGGTGAGCAAGCCTGACTCGACTGGCTCGGTAGCCGGTTCAGCGACAGCCGGTGACTCTGGCGTCTGCTCCATCACCTGTGTCGCTCCCCAGGCCAACGCACCGATCAACAGCACCAGTAAAAAGCTGCGGGGTTTGACGAGATTCACCATCGACTCCAGAGGCATCAGCCAGCGAGGAACACATGCACTGAGGTCGGCATATTAGCTCAGCCATCAGTTTCTTTATTGATCTGCGACCATGCCAGGTTGGCGCAATCACAGTGACGCGCAAGGCATCTTCGGGCAGTCTGCAAAGACATGTTCTTGTCACTCAAGAGGCATTCCTAGATGAGTAAATCCCACCTGCACTTTGCCCTGCTTTGTGCCGCCCTGCTGCCTGGCTTGCCGGTACTGGCCGCCAGCCCTTCCTTCGACTGCAGTAAGGTCGACAAAGGCAGCACCGAGGAACTGGTCTGCCAGAGCCCGGAACTGACCGACCTGGATCTCAAGCTGGCCGATGCCTACAAGGCCGCCAGCAAGAAGGCCGTCAACCAGCACCCGAACCTGCTCAAGGCCGAGCAGCGTGGCTGGATCAAAGGCCGCGATGAGTGCTGGAAGAGTGAGGACAGGAATGCCTGTGTGGCCGACAGTTATCGCCAGCGCACCGCCGAGCTGCAGGCGCGCTATCAGCTGATTGCTGGCAAGGGGCCGGTTCACTACGCATGCGATGGCAGCCCGGCCAAGGAAGTCATCGCCACCTTCTACCCCACCGAACCCAAGACCGTTCTGGTCGAGTTCGGCGACAGCAGCTCGCTGATGTTCCTGCAGCCCTCAGGCAACGGCTCGCAATACCTCGGCCGCAACGAAACGCTGACTGAGGGACAGGACGTCACCACCGTAGTCTGGGGCTACGAAGCCCCCGAGATGAAGTGCGTGCCTCGCTGAACAGACTGGGCATAACGACAGTCGGCGGATGCCTGCGTGATGCAACTCACTGGCGTTCCATCACGCAGTAACCGCCCCCCCGGACTGCATGGGCGACGACCGCTTACCCTGTCTTGGCCAAGGTGGCCGCCAGCATGCCCATGCCGAACAGCAGCCAGTCGTTGATGACATGCGCGCCAGTCGATACCCAGAGATTCTTGGTCATGATCCACGGCAGGGTCAGTACCAGACGAGCACTGCCGATCACAACCAGGCACTGCAGCAGATTCCAGCCATAGGCTGGCAAGTGGGCCAGACCAAACAGCACGGCCGACAGCAGCCACGCTACTACCATGGCTGATCGGCGCCCCATGCCCAAGCCGCGCGTACAGAGAGCCAGTAGCGCCAGAAAGGGCAGGATGGTCATGACTTCCTCGCCCAGCAACTGCAACGCCGTTCGGGCAAAGAACAACACCCGCGCCGGTGCCTCCAGATCGGTCAAACCGGCAATCCCCTGGTTGCTCTCGACCCCGACCATGGACTTGAGCAGCAGACCGGCCGTCATACTCACCACAAGGTTGAGCAGAGCAAAGCCGCACATCAGCCGGAACTCACGCCAGCCTACTGGGCCAAACAGTTTGCGCCAGTGCTGCGGGCACATCTGCGCCAGTGCGCCAAGAGGGATCGCAGACAACAGCAAGGCCGGGATGAACGCACCCAATGCACCGCCTGGCCAACTGACAGGCAGTATCAGGGCGGCAAAGCCGCCGGACACCGCCAGTATCAGCAGGCACCACTGCCAAACAGCAAGCCCGGCCGGTTGCCCCGCATAGAAGGGGAAATCGGTACCCTGATCCTCCAGCCAGACAAAACGTTGTTCGCGATCAGCCTGTTCCTGATACGGCACGGTCATGGCAACTCCCTGCAGCGGCTAAACGATCAATTGGGGGATGAGATTTTGACGGGCACATTACGGGCTATCACACCGCCGGCAGATTGAGCTGCCCCAGGCTCTTCAGCACGGCGGCGCCGGCGAACTGCAGCATGATCTGCTCCTCGGCCAGCAGCCTGATGGCTTGGCGCCGCTCAGACTGGCCGAGGTAATCCAGCGACTGCTGGAACAGCGTCTGACTGACCAGCTGCGTGACCTGACGCACTTCATGTTCGGCCAGGATGCTCGGCAGCAGCTTGAAGTCCTGAATGTCCTCGACCATGTCCTGGGCAAACTCGGCCATCACCGCCGACAGCGCCTCGCGCATCACCGGCGACGCCCCGTGCAGCTCGCGCACCCCGATCAGAAACGCCGCCGGATGCTGATCAACGAAGTCGAAGAACAGCTGCACCGTCTCGTGGGTCACCCGCCGGCCACGGCCCAGGTCGATGCCGAACAGTTTCGGCAGGCGTAGTTTCTGCCGCTGATCGGCGCGCGCCGCGGCCTCCCGACGCAGGGCCCGCAGGGGCTCGCGCAGCTGGGTAGAAATGTCACGAATAACCGCCAGGCCCAGATCATCGACGTCACGAAAGTGCCGGTAGAAGGTATTGGGATTGAGCCCCGCCTCCCGCGCCAGTTCGCGCAAGCCCAGGCTGCTTAGGCTGCGACTGGTGGAGGTCAGGCGCAATGCCGCCTCCATCAGCAGACGCTTGCCGGGCGCCTCGCTGGTTTTTTCGACAGCCAGTGGCTGTGCCGTGACCTCTACATCCATATCCCTACCTTAGGTTGGCTTGTGGCAATGGGGCTTGCTGGCAAGTATACACACGTCTACCGTGTAGACACTTGTATACACCAGCCATAACGATAACAGGAGACTGGTTATGAACGCGCCCGCTTCACCTCAGCTTGCTGCCCGCCATTGTAAGATCGCCATCCTCGGCAGTGGTTTTTCCGGCCTCGGCATGGCCATCCGCCTGAAACAGAAAGGCGAGCAGGACTTCCTGATCTTTGAAAAGGAAGCCGGCGTTGGCGGCACCTGGCGCGTCAACCATTACCCGGGCTGCGCCTGCGACGTGCAATCGCACCTGTACTCCTTCTCCTTCGCGCCCAACCCGAACTGGACGCGCATGTTCGCCCCGCAGCCGGAGATCAAGCGCTACCTGGAAGGCTGCTGGGAAAACTTCCGCCTGCAGGACAAGACCCTGCTCAATACCACCGTCACCCAGCTGCAGTGGGATGAACGCGCCGAGCTGTGGCGCATCCAGGACGCAGCCGGCAACCACTACAGTGCGCAGTTCGTCGTCTCCGGCATGGGCGCCCTGTCCATCCCCTCGATTCCCAAGCTCAAGGGCCTGGAGAAGTTCAAGGGCAAGGTCTTCCACTCCCAGCAGTGGGACCACGACTATGACCTCAAGGGCAAGCGCGTGGCGGTGATCGGCACCGGCGCCTCGGCCATCCAGTTCGTCCCCGAGCTGCAGAAGGACGTGGCCCGCCTCGACCTGTACCAGCGCACCGCGCCGTGGATCATGCCCAAGCCGGACCGCCTGATCAAAGAATCCGAGCGCGAGCGCTTCAAGCGCTTCCCGCTGCTGCAAAAACTCTGGCGCGGTGGCATCTACACCGTACTGGAAAGCCGCGTGCTGGGCTTTGCCTGGGCACCCAAAGTGATGAAGCTGGCCTCGCTGGTAGCCAAGTGGCATATCGGCCGCTCGATCAAGGACCCGGTCCTGCGCGCCAAGGTCACCCCGGACTACATCATGGGCTGCAAGCGCGTGCTGATCTCCAACAACTACTACCCGGCACTGGCCCAGGCCAACGTCGACGTGATCACCGACGGTGTCAGCGAAATCCGCGCCGGCAGCATCCTGGCCAGCGACGGCAGCGAGCGTGAAGTCGACGCCATTATCTTCGGCACCGGCTTCACCCCGACCGATCCGATTCCGCGCGGAGCCATCCACGGCCGCAACGGCCTCGATCTGGTCGACAGCTGGCCGCACGGCCCGGAAGCCTACAAAGGCACCATGACCGCCGGCTTCCCCAACCTGTTCTTCCTGATGGGCCCGAACACCGGCCTCGGCCACAACTCGATGGTGTACATGATCGAATCGCAGATCCAGTACATCCTCGGCGCCCTCGACCTGCTCAATGAACGCAACCTCGACTCGCTGGAGCCCAAGCGCGAAGCGCAGGACGCCTTCAACGGCAAGCTGCACAGCAGCCTGGGCCACAGCGTGTGGAATGCCGGCGGCTGCAACAGCTGGTACCTGCATCCGGTCAGTGGGCGCAACACCAGCCTGTGGCCAAGCTTCACCTGGCGCTTCCGCATGCTGACCAAGCATTTCGACCCGGCTGCCTATCATTTCAATCGCGTTGACAATCCCTTGCTGGCACCGGTGCAGGCCGCTCAAACCAAACCAGTCGAAACGGCCGAGGAGGCTCTGGCATGAATTCCTTTATCAACAAAGTGGCGGCCATTACCGGTGCCGGCTCCGGCATCGGCCGCGCCCTGGCGCTGAACCTGGCGGGTCAGGGCTGCAATCTGGCGATCTCCGACGTGAATGCCGCCGGCCTCAAAGAAACCGCCGAGGCGGCCCGCCAACAGGGTGTGAAGGTGCTGAAGACGGTGGTCAACGTCGCCGACCGCGCCGCCGTGCACGCCTGGGCCGACGAAGTGGTGCGCGAGTTCGGCAAGGTCAACCTGATCTTCAACAACGCCGGAGTGGCTCACGCCGGCACCGTCGAAGGCAGCGACTATGCCGAGTACGAGTGGATCATGAACATCAACTTCTGGGGCGTGATGCACGGCACCAAGGCCTTCCTGCCGTACCTGAAAGCCACTGGCGACGGTCATATCATCAACATCTCCAGCATCTTCGGCCTGTTCGCCCAGCCGGGCATGAGCGCCTACAACGCCACCAAGTTCGCCGTGCGCGGCTTCACCGAAGCGCTGCGCCAGGAACTGGACATGGACGCCTGCGGCGTGTCGGCCAGCTGCGTGCACCCGGGCGGGATCAAGACCAACATCGCCAAGACCGCGCGGATGAACGACAGCCTGAGCAAAGTCACCGGCCAGGACGCTGACACCGCCCGCAGCCAGTTCCACGACCAGTTGCTGCGCACCACCCCGGAGAAGGCCGCCGAGGTCATCCTCAACGGCGTGCGGCGCAACCAGCGGCGCATCCTTATCGGCGGCGACGCCGTGGCCACCGACCTGATGCAGCGCTCGCTGCCAGCGCTGTACCAGCGTCTGGTAGTGACCACCATGCGCCTGGCCGCGCGCTTCGCGCCCAAGCCCAAGGCGCGGGTGGAGCAGGCGGCCGAGTAAGGCTGCCACGCATGAAAAAGCCCCGCACTGCGGGGCTTTTTCATGTAGCTAATCAAACGGGCAGCTGCAGATCATTGACCTCAATGACCCCACCCTTCCCGACCAGCAAGGCGAAATGCAGCACGTTCTCCAGCTCGCGGGTATTACCCGGCCAGCGGTGAGCCAGGAGCGCATCCTGGGCCGCCTCGCTCAACTCGGGCAGCGGCAGATCGAGCCGGTCGGCATACACGCCGAGGAAGTACTCAGCCAACGGCAAAATATCGCCTGGCCGCTCACGCAATGCGGGCAGCAGCAGCTCGCCCTGCTGCAAGAGGGCAAACAACTCGGCATCGAAAGTGCCGGCACGCACCGCGAGCGACAGGTCCAGGCTGCTGGCCGCGAGCAGGCGCACCTCTACCGGCAGGCTGTGATTGCTCCCCTCGCGCTGCACCTCGCCGCGCTGCAGCACCTTGAGCAGGCGCCGTTGCAGGGTCAGTGACAGGTCGGCAATCTCATCCAGATATAGCGTGCCGCCCTGCGCCGAGCCCAGCCAGCCGGCGCGGCTGCTCGGCCCGATCAGGCGGCCACCGGCATGACCGAATAGCTCGGCGGCGCCATGGTTCTTGCTCAGGGCGCCGCAGTTGACCGCCACAAACAATCCCGAGCGCTGGCTCTGCCGATGGATATGCCGGGCCAGCAGCTCCTTGCCGGTACCGGTTTCACCACGGATCAGCAGCGGCTGCTCGCCCTCGGCCAGTGCCTCGACTTCATCGCGCAGGCGTCGCGAGCGCGGGTCGATGAACACCAGCGCGCGGGCGCGAATGCTCAGCGGGCTGCGGTCGCTCTCGGCAAAGCTGATCAGCCCGGCCGTTGGTGGAATACCCATGCGCCCTCCTCAGGCCTGTCGCCGCGCGGCGCACTCGATGCGCTCCTGCAGGCGATAAAGCCAGGCAAAACCCTGTTCCCAGGTGCGGTGGCCTGACTTCACGTTGATATGCCCGGCCTGCGGCAGGATCACCCAGCCACTGCCCCACTGCTCCGCCAGTTCGCCGGCGCGCTCGGCGCTGGCAGCCGCATCATTGCTGGAGCCAATCAACAGACTGGGAAAGGGCAGCAGTTGCCGGCTGATCGGTGCGAAGCCCTGCAGCGCCTGCGGGCAGTTGGGTCGTTCGACATCCGCAGGTGCGACCAGCAGCGCACCACGCACCCTGGCCAGAGCGCGGGCATCGGCCTGGGCCGCCCAGTGGGCGACCGTGATGCAGCCCAGGCTATGGGCAATCAGCACCACCTCGGCCGGCGCGGCCGCGATGGCACGACCGAGTTCGGCGACCCAGGCCTCGCGCTCGGGCGTCAGCCAGTCAGCCTGTTCGACGCGCGATGCTGAGGGCAGCACGCGCTGCCAGTGCGATTGCCAATGTTCCTCTGGCGAGCCCTGCCAGCCGGGAACAATCAGGTAATGAAGGGGCGTCGTGGTCATCGCGACTCTCCGCTGTGACGTGATGCAGCGCAGTCTAGGCGGCGACCTTAATAACCTAAAAAGAATAAATATCTATTTATTTATAACCATATTTACATTCCTGCGAGACAGGCATATCACACTCACATATTCCTTCAGATTCTATAAAAAGCAGAAAAAAGTATTTTTAAGTATTACAAACCACCCCCTAGTATCCGCTCCAAGCCAGCGATGACTGGCGAATACCCTGGAGAACATCATGAGCGCCCAGCCCCAAGAAGAAGCAGAAACCCCGGAGCCCCTGCGCGAAATCGCCCGCGCCCTGGATGGCCTGCGCTTCGGCGCGGTGGAGATCACCGTGCACAACAGCCAGATCGTTCAGATCGAACGTAAAGAGAAAATCCGCCTGCAAGCGGCCAGCAGCCGCCAGGCCTGACCCGGGATCACCGATCCCTCCCGCCCGACTGGACCACCAGAGGGCGTGACATGAACCGAGCCACTGACAAGAAGAGCACGACCATGCACACGCACCTCAAGACCGCTCCGCATCTGTGTCGCTGTTGCCAGCGAATGTGTCGCTAGACGCCCTCGCCAACGCATTACCGCAACACCCCAATTACAGATGAGTCGTGCCGCCAAGAGCCGCACGCAGGAGATAGCCATGTCCATTCGCACCCTCAGCCTCAGCCTGATCGCTTCCGCTCTGTTCGCCGCCCCGGCGCTGGCGCAGACCACCCTGCTCAACGTGTCCTACGACCCGACCCGTGAGCTGTATGTCGAATACAACAAGGCCTTCAACAAGCACTGGACCGCTCAGGGCAATGAAGCCGTGACCGTTCAGCAGTCCCACGGTGGCTCCGGCAAGCAGGCCCGCGCCGTGATCGATGGCCTCAAGGCCGACGTGGTGACCCTGGCCCTGGCCGGTGACATCGATGAACTGCACAAGCTGGGCAAGCTGATCCCGGAAAACTGGCAGGAGCGCCTGCCGCAGGCCAGCACGCCCTACACCTCGACCATCGTGTTCCTGGTCCGCAAGGGCAACCCGAAGAACATCAAGGACTGGGGCGACCTGACCAAGGACGGCGTTGAAGTCATCACCCCGAACCCGAAAACCTCCGGCGGTGCACGCTGGAACTTCCTCGCCGCCTGGGCCTGGGCTCAGCAGCACTACGGCAGCGAAGCCAAGGCCCAGGAATACGTGAAGGCGCTGTACCAGCACGTCCCGGTACTGGACACCGGCGCCCGCGCCTCGACCATCACCTTCGTCAACAACCAGATCGGCGACGTGCTGCTGGCCTGGGAAAACGAAGCCTTCCTGGCCCTCAAGGAACAGGGTGGTGATCAGTTCGAGATCGTGGCGCCGTCCCTGTCGATCCTCGCCGAGCCGCCGGTATCGGTGGTCGACAAGAACGTCGACAAGCACGGTACCCGCAAGGTCGCCGAAGCCTACCTGCAGTACCTGTACAGCGAGGAAGGTCAGCGCATCGCGGCGAAGAATTTCTACCGCCCGCGTAACGAGAAGGTGGCTGCCGAGTTCGCCCAGCAGTTCCCCAACCTGAAGCTGGTGACCATCGACAAGGATTTCGGCGGCTGGAAAACCGCTCAGCCGAAGTTCTTCAACGATGGCGGCGTCTTCGACCAGATCTACCAGGCCCAATGACGCTACTGCGCTCGGTCATACTGTGTTGAAAGCCGGCTCGGGCATGCTCATTTACAGCCCGTAAACTCCGCTGCCCTCGCCGGCTTTCGCCTTGTCTGACCTTCGCTCGTCACGCGTCATTCCTCCGTCGCAAAACCTGCCAAGGCCAAAACCATGTCTCGCCGTATCTCCCCCGTCATACCCGGCTTCGGGCTGACGCTGGGCTACACCCTGGTGTACCTCAGCCTGTTGGTGCTGATTCCCCTGGGTGCGCTTTTTCTCAAAACCACTGACCTGACCTGGGCGCAGTTCATCCAGGTGATCAGTGCCCCGCGCGTACTCGCCGCGCTCAAACTTTCCTTCAGTACGGCCTTCTTCGCTGCACTGATCAATGGCGTGATCGGCACCCTGCTGGCCTGGGTGCTGGTGCGCTACACCTTCCCCGGCCGCAAGATCATCGACGCCATGATCGACCTGCCGTTCGCCTTGCCCACCGCCGTGGCCGGCATCGCCCTCACCGCGCTGTATGCGCCCAAGGGCCTGATCGGCAGCCTCGCCGCCGACATCGGTCTGAAGATCGCCTACACCCCGCTGGGCATCACCCTGGCGCTGACCTTCGTCACCCTGCCCTTTGTGGTGCGCACGGTGCAGCCGGTGCTGGCGGACATCCCCCGCGAGGTCGAAGAGGCCGCCGCCTGCCTGGGCGCCAAGCCGCTGCAGGTCGCCCGCCATGTGCTGCTGCCGGCCCTGCTGCCGGCCTGGCTGACCGGCTTCGCCCTGGCCTTTGCCCGTGGCGTGGGCGAGTACGGCTCGGTGATTTTCATCGCCGGCAATATGCCGATGAAGACCGAGATCCTGCCGCTGCTGATCATGGTCAAGCTCGACCAGTACGACTACACCGGCGCCACGGCCATCGGCGTCTTGATGCTGGTGGTCTCCTTCATCCTGCTGCTGGCCATCAACCTGCTGCAGCGCCGTATCGAAACGCCATAAGGAGGCCGGCATGACATCCGCAACCCTGACCGCTAACGCCAACAGTGCGCGCCGCGGCAACCCGCTGGCCCGCCGCCTGCTGATCGCCGGCGCCTGGCTGGTGTTCGCCCTGTTCCTGCTGCTGCCGCTGCTGGTGGTGCTGAGCGAAGCCTTCAAGCAAGGCGTCGGCACCTTCTTCACCGCCATCCTCGAACCGGATGCGATTTCTGCGCTGAAGCTGACCCTGACGGCCGTGGCCATCGCCGTGCCGCTCAACCTGGTGTTCGGCGTCTCGGCCGCCTGGTGCGTGAGCAAGTACGAGTTCACCGGCAAGAGCCTGCTGGTGACCCTGATCGACCTGCCGTTCTCGGTGTCGCCGGTCATCGCCGGTCTGATCTACGTGCTGCTGTTCGGCGCCCAGGGCTATTTCGGCCAGTGGCTGAGCGACCACGATATCCAGATCGTCTTCGCCATCCCCGGCATCGTCCTGGCAACGATCTTCGTCACCGTGCCCTTCGTCGCCCGCGAGCTGATCCCGCTGATGCAGGAACAGGGCACCCAGGAAGAAGAAGCCGCGCGCCTACTGGGCGCCAATGGCTGGCAGATGTTCTGGCATGTCACCCTGCCCAACATCAAATGGGGCCTGATCTACGGCGTGGTGCTCTGTACCGCCCGAGCCATGGGTGAGTTCGGCGCGGTGTCGGTGGTCTCCGGGCATATCCGCGGCCTGACCAACACGCTGCCGCTGCATGTCGAGATTCTCTACAACGAATACAACCACGTCGCCGCCTTCAGCGTGGCCAGCCTGCTGCTGGCCCTGGCCCTGATCATCCTGCTGCTCAAGCAGTGGAGCGAAGCGCGTCTGTCCCGTCTCAAGTCGAATGCCGACGAGGAATAAGTCATGAGTATCGAAGTCCGTAACGTCAGCAAGCACTTCAATGCCTTCCGCGCACTGAACAACATCAATCTGGATATCAACAGCGGCGAGCTGGTCGCCCTGCTCGGCCCCTCCGGCTGCGGCAAGACCACCCTGCTGCGCATCATCGCCGGCCTGGAAACCCCGGATGCCGGCAACATCGTGTTCCACGGCGAAGACGTCTCCGGCCACGATGTGCGCGACCGCAACGTCGGTTTCGTGTTCCAGCACTACGCGCTGTTCCGCCACATGACGGTGTTCGACAACGTCGCCTTCGGCCTGCGCATGAAGCCCAAGAAGGAGCGCCCCAGCGAGAAGGTCATCGCCGAGAAGGTCCATGAGCTGCTCAACATGGTCCAGCTCGACTGGCTGGCCGACCGCTACCCGGAGCAACTCTCCGGCGGCCAGCGCCAGCGCATCGCCCTGGCCCGCGCCCTGGCCGTGCAGCCGAAGATCCTCCTGCTCGACGAACCCTTCGGCGCACTGGACGCCAAGGTACGCAAGGAACTGCGCCGCTGGCTGGCGCGCCTGCACGAGGAAATCCACCTGACCAGCGTGTTCGTCACCCACGACCAGGAAGAAGCCATGGAAGTGGCCGACCGCATCGTGGTGATGAACAAGGGTGTGATCGAGCAGATCGGCGCGCCGGGCGAGGTCTATGAGCAGCCGGCCAGTGATTTCGTCTACCACTTCCTCGGCGACTCCAACCGCCTGCACCTGGGCGACGACCAGCACATCCTGTTCCGCCCCCACGAGGTCTCGCTGTCGCGCAGCGAGCTGGATGATCACCGCCTGGCCGAAGTCCGCGACATCCGCCCGCTGGGGGCCATCACCCGCATCACCCTGAAGATCAAGGATCAGGACGAGCTGATCGAGGCCGAAGTGGTCAAAGACCACGACAGCCTCAGCGGCCTGGTGCGCGGCGAAAGCCTGTTCTTCAAACCGCGCCCCAGCGTGGTCAACGGCCAGCGCTGAGCACGGCGCAACACCCACAACACAAGCCCGGCACCTGCCGGGCTTTTTCATGCAGGGCCACTGCGGCGCCCTGCCCCAGTCCGCAGCCAGTACGGCGAAGGTTAAACTGCGTTTTTTGCCCGGAGCCCAGGCCCATGACCGACACCCCGACCTATGGCGTAGGCGACGCCTCCTACCAGGCCGCCGGCGGCATCGATGGCCTGCGCCGCCTGGTCGACGACTTCTACGCCCTGATGGAGCAGCGCCCCGAAGCCGCCGCCATCCGTGCCATGCACCCGCAGGACCTGGCCGCTTCACGCGACAAGCTGGCCTGCTTCCTCAGCGGCTGGCTGGGCGGCCCGCGCCTGTTCAGCGAGCGCTACGGCCCCATCGCCATCCCCGCCTTTCACGCCCAGTGGCCGATCGACGAAGTCCATAGCCAGGCCTGGCTCGACTGCATGGCCGGCGCCATCGCCCGCCAGCCATTCAAGGCGGATTTCGCCGAGTACCTGCTGACCCAGTTGCATGTACCGGCCGGCCGCATCGTGCAGGCTTCCCGTGCCCGCCGTGTGACAGACTAAGCTGCAGAGGTCAGTCAGTCCGGATACGGAGATCATCATGCGTCATGCACTTCCTCTGCTCGTCCTTATGCCACTGGGCCAGGTAATGGCCGCCGGTCCCGCCTTCGATTGCAGCAAGGTCGAAAGCGGCAGCATCGAGGCGCAGATCTGCCAAAGCGAATCGCTTTCGGCACTGGACCGCAAAATGGCCGAGGTCTACAAGGCCGCGCAGCAGAAGGCCGGCAATGAACACCCGCCGGTACTCAAGGCCGAGCAGCGGGGCTGGATCAAGGGCCGCAACGATTGCTGGAAAAGCGACGATCAGCCCACCTGCATCGCCGACAGCTACCGCCTGCGCATCGCCGAGCTGCAGGCCCGCTACCGGCTGATCGAGGCCACTGACCCGGTTTTCTTCCAGTGTGACGGCAATCCAGCCAAGGAAGTGGTCGCCAGCTTCTTCCGCACCGAGCCGCCGACCGCCATAGTCGAGTTCGGCGACAGCAGCTCGCTGATGTACCAGCAACCGGCAGCCAGCGGCGCTCGCTACCAGGGGCAGAACGAGAGTTTCTGGGAGCATCAGGGCGAGGCCACCGTGGTGTGGGGCTATGAAGCGCCCGAGATGAAGTGCAAAGCCCGCTGACACTACCCCCACAGGATATGAGCATGAATCGGACTCTTCCCCTCTCCGCGCTGGCGGTCATCATGCTGCTGGCCAATTCCGTGCAGGCCGCCACTAATGCCGGTGCCGAACTGCGACGTTTGCAGGATGAAACCCGCGAAAATCTGCGGGCCCGCCCTCAGACCGAGCCAGACCAGCAAAGCGCCTGGAGCAGTCCGTCAGAGCAGGCCGCCGGGGCAAGCGAGTCGCGCCTCTATGTGCAGGGCTATACGCTGATCGGCGTGTCCCGCTTCAGCGATGCGGAGCTGGCCGCGGTGCTCAAGCCCTACAGCGGCCGCGAGCTGGATACCGAGCAGATTCATCAGGCCGCCGGTGCCCTGATGCAGCACTACCGGGATGCTGGCTACTTCGCCGCCAAGGTCTTCATTCCGCCGCAGCAGCTGTACGACGGACTGATCACCCTGGATGTCTATGAAGGCCAACTGGAGGCCGCTGGCCTGGAGGTCGAGAACAACGGTAAGCGCATCGACAGTCAGATCGTCAGCGACATGCTGGCCGACCGCCTTTCCCCGGACAAACCACTGCAGCGTCAGGACATGGAGCGCGTCCTGCTGCTGGTCGAGGACCTGCCCGGAGTGACCGTCAACTCCACGCTCTATCCCGGCCAGGAGGTCGGCACGGCGCGGCTGCGCACCGAGGTCAGTGACGAACCGCTGCTCAGCGGCAATATCGACTTCGACAACTATGGCAGCGAGCACTCCGGGCGTGAGCGTCTGGGCACCACCCTGTACCTCAACAGCCCTAGCCAGACCGGCGATCAGTTGGTGACACGGCTTGTCACCTCCGGACGTGACAGCAACTACGCCTACCTGACCTACCTGGCTCCGGTATCGGTCAGCGGCACCCGACTGGGCGCCAGCCTCGACTACTACGACTACCAGACCGACAACATCGACAATCTGGGTGATGCCGACGGCTACGCCAGCGACCTGCGCCTTTACCTGACCCACCCCCTGATCCGCGCCAGGCACAGCAACCTCAACCTGCGCAGTGAGCTGTCACACCTGCGGCTGGTGGACGACAACGACCTGAACTTCAACGCCATCCGTCATGTAGACAGCCTGACGCTGGGCCTCGAGGGCGATGAGGATCACGACTGGCTGGCCAACGGCCTGACGCTTTATGGTCTCGCGCTGACGGCCGGACAAGTCGATCTGCGCGGCAATGACAACTTCAGCCAGTACGACCGCAGCGGTCCTGGCACAGATGGCGGCTTTGTCCGGGCCAATTTCTACCTTCAACGCCTGCAGCACCTGAGCGGCCCCTGGTCCCTCTATGCCAAGCTCGGCGGGCAATGGGCCTCGGGCAATCTGGACGCCTCGCAGAAATACTACCTGGGCGGTCCCACCTCCCTGGCCGGCTACCCACCGGGAGAGGTCGGCGGCGACAGCGCCGTGGAGCTGCATACCGAACTGCGTTATGACTTCGCTCAACCC
The DNA here is from genome assembly GCF_014207935.1 of Pseudomonas fluvialis. GTDB lineage: Bacteria > Pseudomonadota > Gammaproteobacteria > Pseudomonadales > Pseudomonadaceae > Aquipseudomonas > Aquipseudomonas fluvialis_A. Next base: position 133,359 of record NZ_JACHLL010000002.1, read on the forward strand.
GTGCTCAACGGCCAGCTGCAGGCCGAGGTCTTCTATCAGAAGGCCTGGCTCAAGAACCATGAGGATGCCTGGACCAACTGGCAGGGCAACAATCCGGATCTGCACAACGAAGTCACACTGGATGGCATGGGCATCGGCCTGACCCAGACCTGGCAGCAGCAGTGGCTGCTGCGCGGGCTGGTTGGCTGGCAGATGTCCGATAGCCCCGTGGAAGACCCCGTCACTCACGAAAACACCGATGGCATCGACGGCGACTACCGCGCCTGGGTGCAACTGGTTCGTTACTTCTGAGGAGTCCGGCCATGAAAGCCAATCTGACCTGCGTACTGACTCTGAGCCTGCTCGCCACAGCCACCTCACAGGCTATTGCCGGTGCCAACTGCGCCCACTCCCAGAGCTGGCAGTGCACTCATCAGCAAAGCGCGACCGGCACCACTGACCCGGGGGCGGTGATACCGGACCACCAGACGCTCAATCCAGGAACAGCCACCACCAATCAACAACTAGGGGGGCAGATTCCAGATCACCATAACGTTGTGTTGACGCCACTGTCCCAGCCTTCTATCCCGCTGCCGAACATAGCGCCGAAGCCCACGCCCCAGCCGAAGCCTTTGGGTACTGCGTATCAGGTGCCGCCGCTACCCCAGCCCTCTATCCCGCTGCCGAACATAGCGCCGAAGCCCACGCCCCAGCCGAAGCCTTTGGGTACTGCATATCAGGTGCCGCCGCTACCCCAGCCCTCTATCCCGCTGCCGAACATAGCGCCGCAGCCCACGCCCCAGCCGAAGCCTGTGGGTACTGCGTATCAGGTGCCGCCACTGCCCC
>NZ_JACHLL010000002.1:134280-305766 GCF_014207935.1 Pseudomonas fluvialis
CCCAGCCCTCTATCCCGCAGCCGCATATAGTGCCGCAGCCCACGGCCCAGCCGAAGCCTGTGGGCACTGCGTATCAGGTGCCGCCGCTGCCCCAGCCCTCTATCCCGCAGCCGCATATAGTGCCGCAGCCCACGGCCCAGCCGAAGCCTGTGGGCACTGCGTATCAGGTGCCGCCGCTGCCCCAGCCTTCTATCCCGCTGCCGCATATAGCGCCGCAGCCCACGCCCCAGCCGAAGCCTGTGGGCACGGCGTATCAGGTGCCGCCGCTGCCCCAGCCCTCTATCCCGCAGCCGCATATAGTGTCGCAGCCCACGGCCCAGCCGAAGCCTGTGAGCACTGCGTATCAGGTGCCGCCGCTGCCCCAGCCCTCTATCCCGCAACCGCATATAGCGCAGAAACCCACGGCCCAGCCGAAGCCTGTAGGCAGTGCGTATCAAGTGCCGCCGCTGCCCCAGCCCTCTATCCCGCAACCGCATATAGCGCAGAAACCTACGCCCCAGTCGAAGCCTGTGGGCAGTGCGTATCAAGTGCCGCCACTTGCGACCGGCACACAACGTCCGGTTATGCAGCTCACAGGCAGCAGCCAGCGCCCACACCCGACACCCGACACCGGGCCAGCAGCACACCGGACACATGCTGGTCACCCACCAGCCCTTGCCGGCAGTGCCCGGTGCTCTGGCGGGCACTGCAGAGGGGCAATACGGGCTGGAGATGATCGAACCCGGCATCGAGAACCACCGCGTAGAGGTCTACCGCAGCGGGGATGTCCGTGAAACCACCTACCACGACAACATCCCAGTCGATACAGGCGGTTTCAACCTGACGGTTATTGGTACCCGCAACCCCGACTATATGCACTGATCCCAGTTACCTGCTTGCACAAAAAAGCCCGGCCAATGCCGGGCTTTTTCTTCTGAGCCACTCAGACCAGCTCGTCGAGACACTCGGCGACTATCGCCTAGCGGCCAACGCTTGAACATTCAACGGTCGACTCGCAGGGCCTTGCACCCGGCAGAGGGGCAAGCTGAGCCCTTAGCGGTTCAGCTCGTAGGCGCACATATTGACCGTGGTGGCCAGGTTCAGCGACTCGATTGCGCCGCAGCCGGCAATGGTGAACGGCCGGGCGCCCAGTGCGTTGAGCTGTTCACGCGGCACACCGCGCGCCTCATTGCCAAACAGGTAGCAATCGAAGGCCTTGAAGCTGGCCGACTGCACCGGCTCGCCCTGCATATCCAGGCAGGCGATTCGCGCAAAGCGGGTGCCCAGGGACTCCAGCTCCACGTCCAGCTCCAGCGGCGCATGGAAGATGGCGCCCATGCTGGAGCGCACCACCTTGGGGTTGTACGGATCGACGCTGGCGGGGCTGAGCAGGCAGCGGAAACCGCCGAACCAGGCCAGGGTGCGCAGGATGGTGCCGAGGTTGCCCGGGTCCTGGATTTCATGCAGGTAAATGGCACGCTCGCCCGGGGCCGCCGCCGGCGGCGTCAGCGCCGCCATCGGCACCACGGCCAGGATGCCCTGCGGGGTCTGGGTGTCGGCGATCTGCGCCATCTGCCGGTCGCTGATCACCTGGGTCTTGAACGGGCTTTGCCAGTGTTCGTAGGCCGCGGTGACATACAGCTGGCTGGCGAGCAGCGCGGGGTTGTGCAGCGCCGCCTTCTGCAGCTCCAGCAGCAGATGCTCGCCCTCCACCAGAAAATGACCGAACTCGGCCCGGTACTTTTTCTGCTGCAGCTTCTTGATGTCGTCGAGTTTCATCGCGGAGGCCCTCAGTGGCTCTGCTCGGCCAGGATCGACTTGGCCAGCGCCTCGGCGACCTTGATGCCGTCCACGCCCGCCGAGAGGATGCCGCCGGCATAGCCGGCGCCCTCGCCGGCCGGGTACAGGCCCTTGAGGTTGAGGCTCTGCAGAGTCTCGTGGTCGCGGGTGATACGCACCGGCGAGCTGGTACGGGTTTCGATGCCGGTGAGCACCGCGTCATCGCGGTCGAAGCCGCGAATCTGCTTGCCGAACACCGGCAGCGCCTCGCGGATGGCCTCGATCGCGTAGTCCGGCAGCGAGGGCGCCAGGTCGCCCAGGCGTATGCCGGGCTTGTAGGAAGGTTCCACCTCGCCCAGTTCGCTCGACGGTACGCCGCGAATGAAGTCGCCGACCAGCTGCGCCGGCGCACAGTAATCGCTGCCACCCAGTTCATAGGCGCGCGACTCCAGACGTTCCTGCAGCTCCACGCCAGCCAGCGGGCCGCCGGGGAAATCCTGCTCCGGGTGGATGCCGACGACGATGCCGGAGTTGGCATTGCGCTCGTTGCGCGAGTACTGGCTCATGCCGTTGGTCACCACGCGGCCCGGCTCGGACGTAGCCGCGACCACGGTGCCGCCCGGGCACATGCAGAAGCTGTAGACCGCGCGGCCGTTCTTGGCGTGGTGCACCAGCTTGTAGTCGGCGGCGCCCAGCTCCGGATGGCCGGCGTACTTGCCCAGGCGGGCCTGGTCGATCAGGCCTTGCGGGTGCTCGATGCGGAAACCCACGGCAAACGGCTTGGCTTCGATGAACACGCCCTGGCGGTGCAGCATGCGGAAGGTGTCGCGCGAGCTGTGACCCAGCGCCAGCACCACATGGCGGCTGCGCAGGGTTTCGCCGCTGGCCAGCACCACACCCTCCAGCTGGCCGTCGTCGATCAGCAGGTCGGTGACCTTGCTTTCGAAACGCACCTCGCCGCCCAGGGCGATGATCTCCTCGCGCATGGCCGCCACCACGCCGGTGAGGCGGAAGGTGCCGATGTGCGGCTTGCTGACGTACATGATTTCTTCCGGCGCGCCGGCGCGGACGAACTCGTGCATCACCTTGCGCGCGTAGAACTTCGGGTCCTTGATCTGGCTGTAGAGCTTGCCGTCGGAGAACAGGCCGGCCCCACCCTCGCCGAACTGCACGTTGGACTCCGGGGTCAGGACCTTCTTGCGCCACAGGGCCCAGGTGTCCTTGGTGCGGCTGCGTACATCCTTGCCGCGCTCCAGCACGATCGGCTTGAAGCCCATCTGCGCCAGCAGCAGTGCGGCGAACAGGCCGCAGGGGCCGAAGCCGACGACCAGCGGCCGCTCGCTCAGTTCGGCCGGCGCCTGGCCGACCGGGTAGTAGCGGGTGTCCGGGGCCGGGCGGATATGCGGGTCTGCGCCAAGGCGCGCGAGGATGGCCGCCTCGTCGCGGGCCTGCAGATCGATGATGTAGATGAACAGGATGACGCTGTTCTTCTTGCGCGCATCGTAGCTGCGCTTGAAGACGGTGAAGTTCAGCAGGTCGGCATCGGCAATGCACAGGCGGCGGACGATGGCCTGACGCAACTCATCGGCGGAATGATCAAGAGGCAGGGACAGTTCGTTGATGCGAATCATGGCGGTAATCCTGGCCGGTGACTCCGGCAAAGGAAGCAACAAAAGGAGGGAGTAAGGCGCAATTGTACCCGCCGCCACCGCCCCCTGTCAGGCCCGGCCTGCGCGCCCTCTGGCAGGCGCAGGCATGCCCGTCCGCCCCGTGGATTTAACCTACGGCCTGTTATCGGCCTATAATCGCCGCCACTTTGCGGCCAACCGCCCTCTCACTGGCCGCTCCTCACTTTGATTTACCCGGGTCAGCCCTCTCATGAAACGCTCCAAAAGCAGCAGCCGCTGGCTGAATGAACACGTCAACGATCCCTACGTCAAACGGGCGCAGAAGGACGGTTTGCGTTCCCGCTCCAGCTACAAACTGATGGAGCTGAACGAGAAGGACAAGCTGATCCGCCCCGGCATGCTGGTCATGGACCTGGGCTCGGCGCCCGGCGGATGGTCGCAGGTGGCCGGCAAGCTGGTGGGTGAAAAGGGCCGCGTGCTGGCCACTGACATTCTGCCGATGGATGGCCTGGACAACGTCGACTTCATCCAAGGCGACTTCACCGACAATGCCGTGTTCCAGCAACTGCTCGACAAGCTCGACGGCAGGCAACCCGACCTGATCGTCTCCGACATCGCCCCCAATATCAGCGGCGTGGCCGCCGCCGACCAGGCCGCCTCGATGTACCTGGTCGAACTCACCCTCGACATGGTGCGCCAGGTGCTCAAGCCCGGCGGCAACTATGCGGTCAAGGTATTCCAGGGCGAAGGCTCGGACGAGTTCCTCAAGGATGTGCGCAGTTCCTTCGAGAAAGTCTTCATCCGCAAACCGGAAGCCTCCCGCCCGCGCTCGCGCGAGGTGTATCTGGTGGCCAAGGGCTTCAAGGGCTAAGCCCCCGCGGTCAACGGAGGCTGCGCGTCCGTCACTGGCCCCGGGTGTTGGCAGCAGCGCCCGCGTATTTCTGCTGCAGGATCGTCGAGGCTTCGTTGTACGCTGCCTGAAACGCCTCGCTGCTGACCCAGCGCACGGCCGCATCCTCGTCTTCGCCGTGGAAGATGCCGCGGTAGACGATCAGCAGGCCCATCATGAAGTCGAGGGCAGCCTCCTCGGCTTCCTCTGCGACCACCAGCTCCAGCACCGGGTACTGCAGAAAGATCAGGCACATCGCCAGCAGGCTGATGCCTTCCCCCACCTTCATCGCCTGAAACAGATCTTCGAAGTGCGCCGGGTCGAATCCGTTTTCTTCGATGTCCTGGAAATCGAAGGTGCTGAGATCGATTTCGACATCATCGAACGGCTCGTTGACCAGCGGGTTGGCCAGGAGAGGATGAATGACATTGGCCTTGGCAGGGCCTGGACGGCCCGGCCTGGCCTGGGCAGTGGCCCGCCTGGCGTTTCTGCGTGGTTTACCCGGTGAAGCCATGAGGAGGTTCCTTATGTTCGGCCGCCATGTGCATGGCTGGAGGAGTCGGGCACAAATTGTATTCAGTCCTGAGCGGGAGCGATGACCGGGGAAGCAGATTTTCCGTGTTAAAGGCCACAGCGAGAACCAGGCAAGCCCGACAACAAGCGGCCTTTGGCAGCAGGCAGGGACCTCATTCCATGCCGACGCAATTAGGTAAATCGCCATGAATTTCAAAAAATGAAATAGTCAAATAACAATCAGGGATATTCTTTCAAAAAGCTATTGTTGAGAGACTTTCCTCAACGCCGGAAACGGCACTCAACCTGAGGATCTCGTCATGCAAAACACTACTCGCCAAAACCGTTTCATCTCTGTCGTCCTGCTCGGCAGCCTGATCACCCTTGGCAGCGCTTCGTCCTACGCCGCCGACGGCAGTGACCGCCTGAAGCTCAAAGCCGCTCCAGTTGCCAGCAAACTGCAGCGTCTGGCCGAAGATGGCAGCGAGCGGTCGCGTCAGCGACAGCAACACAGCGACAGCCAGAGCCATGAAAATGTGCGACTGGCGGAAGACGGCAGCGAACGCAGTCACCTCCACTGGCTCAAGCGTCAACTGGATGTGGCTGAAGATGGTGCCGATCGTTTGCTGGCATCACGCAAAGCGTGACCCTTGCTCTCCTGCTGCCAGCCCCTGAGCGTACCTCGCTCGGGGGCTTCTTATTGAATGGCGCGCAGCTACGGCAAACAACTCCGTCTGCCCCCGACTTGATCGATAGCCATCAGAAGTCATAGGCAGAAACCGGCCGACTGCGGTCGTTCGTGAGAGGCGGCCACCTGCCAAAAGCAGCCATTGAGCGCAGCTACAAAATCTGGGGCGACTCAAACCGCAGCATACAGCCCGCCTATCAGGCGTCTTTCAGCGGGCGGCATATGTCAGTGATGAGCATGCACCAGTCCGGCGTGACCAAGCGCTCGGCTTGCGACGGCGAAACAGGCATCGGAAGCCGCACAGCTTTCCAGCGCCCCCCCTTGCGCCACGGCCTTATCGCGACGATAGACGCTCTTACCTTCCTTGATGGTCTCAAGCACCTTGATATCTGCAATCTTCAGTGGTTCAACGGTCAGCGGATTGGCATCAAGAACCACAAAGTCGGCTAGCTTGCCAACCTCCAGAGAGCCCTTCTCTTTTTCCTCGAAGTGCTGATAGGCCGACCAGAGGGTATGGGCTTTCAGCGCCACCAGAGGTGTAGTCCGATGCTCCGGGCCGAGCACCTGGCCACTGCGGGTCACGCGATTGACCGTGGATGAAATAACCCGCATCGCATCAGGCATCGCAACCGGTGCGTCATGGTGGGACGTGAAGATCATGTTGCGCTCGATCGCCCACCCGGTCGGGGAGATGTTGGTCGCACGATCTGCGCCCAGCACGGAGTCCCGATGCCAGTCCCCCCAGTAGAAGGTGTGCATCGGAAAGAACGACGGAATGATGCCCAGCGCCTTGAACTGCTCGACCTGGTCAAGGCGGGAAGTCTGCGCATGGATCGCAACCGGACGGCGATCCGCCATGCCGTATTTCTTTTCGGCCGCACGCACGGCATTGAGGTATTGATCGATGGCCGCATCGCCATTCACATGCGCCAGAACCTGCCAGTTGTTCTTGAACGCCTGATCGACGAAACCGTTGACCTGCTGATCAGTGAACGCCGAATAGCCGTGATAATCCGCCGGTTGCCCAGCCGGGACCTTGAAATAAGGCTTGGTGAGCCAGGCCGTCTTGCCCTGCGGCGAGCCGTCCAGCGTGAGCTTGATACCGCCAATGCGGAAGTGATCCGAATAGCTGCGTGACAGCCACGGAGCCTTCATCGCGTCGATGCCCACGGTGATGTCGGGATAGGCCACAACATCGATATCCAGCTTTCCGCTTTTGGCCACGGCTTCCATGGTGGCGACTGAATCAAGCGAGCCTTTGCCTTCCTGTGCGGTGGTATAGCCAAAGCTTTTGTACAGGCTGACACCAGCACTGAAGAGCGCCTTGTTGGCATCGGGACTGAGCTTGCTCATCAGGCCGAAGAGCTGGGCAAAAAAGGCATTCTCTTCCAGTACGCCATCCGGTTCCTGAGTGCCTTGCTTGCGACGAATGACGCCGCCTGGCGGGTTTTTCGTGTCCGCCTTGAGACCAAGGATCTCCAGCGCTTTGCTGTTCATTACGCCCAGATGACCCGACTGGTGCACGATCACCACGGGGAGTTCAGTCGATACCAGATCGAGATCGTCCCGGGTTGGATGGCGCTGCTCCTTGAGTTGGGCGTCGTCGTAACCGAAGCCAACAATCCAGCCGTATTTGCCCGTCAGCTTCAGATTCTGCTCGGTCCAGGCCTTCAGCGCGGCCTGCAATTCGGGGATGTTGTTCACGCCGCCGTCGGGGCGCGGCAACAGATTGGCAGAGACCGCCTGAAGGCCGGTGTTGAACACATGGCCATGCGGATCAATAAAGCCAGGCGCCAGTGTGCTGCCTGCCAGATCAGTAACCCGGGTGCTTTCGCCCTTCAGCTTCATCACTTCGTCGCGATAGCCGACCGCAAGGATGCGACCATCTTTGACCGCAATCGCCTCGGCTTCAGGCTGAAGCTCGTTGACGGTGACAATGTCCCCGCCTGTATAGATAGCGTCGGCGGTGATCTTCGCGCCGGACTCGGACTGCGCGTTGACAGCTTGTGTCACGGCGAGGGTCAGTAATGCACATCCAATCGATCTGGCTTTCAGCTTCATTTTGAAATCTCGTGCATCGTGATGAAAGTTAGGAGTTCAGCAGTTTTCGCCGGGTGTCGCCTGCGTGCTGTAATGCAGTGACGCCCCTCAGGCTGATAACTATTTAAATGCTGGCAGCGCAGCCTAAATACTTGCCTGTTTCAGGACTGCTCAAAAATGCCATGTGGCACCGCCGCCGATGATGTGCAGCAGACTGTTTTTGTATTCACCGGAAAGCGTTTGGCCAGACAGTTCTTTGCTTTGCTGCACAGGCATATCGCCCATCCAAACCAGGGTGTACGCCATGTGCAGATCCAGCCCAGCATCCACTTGATAATTGAAGCCAGTAGCCAGACGCCAGTTCTCGGCCATCGGGTTGTCCACGGTGCGGTGCTTATCCTCCACCGCCGAGCTGTCATAGGCCACGCCCATGTTCCAGCGCAGCTTGGGATTGAGCTGATGCTGCGCGCCGAGGGACAGGTGCCAGGTGTCTTGGTACTGGCGGTCGGCTACGGTGGATGTAGTGATCAAATTGCTGTCGATCTCAACGCCGATCCTGCCGAACTCGCTCCAGTCCTGCCAGCCGAGGCTGCCAAGCAGTTTCCAGTCGCCGTTCAACTGATGGGCCAGGCTGGCAGTCAGGGTCTGCGGCACGGTCATGTCGGCGTCAATTCTGTCAGATGTAAACTCACTCAAAGCCATTTCGAGCAGCGGATTACTGACATCATTCAGCTCCGGAGAATCAGAAAAATCCAAGTCCACAGCACTGGTGTACGCAAGTCCAAGTTTGGTTTGCGCGTTCAGTTGGTAGAGCAGACCGAGATTGGCACCTACCCCCCAATCGCTATCCCGGTACTCCAATTGACCATCCTGATCAGCATTGCCGACGCCCGGTAGATTGTTATTGATCGCCGAATCGCTCTTGAAAAATCCATACATGAAGCGTGGCCCCACACCGACGGTAAGGTCATTGGTCAGCTGATAGGCATAGCTCGGTTGCAATGAAATACCAATCACCGTGCTGTTCTGGGCAAAGTAACGGCCCTCCCAGTCATCGTCGTAATCGAGTGCCAGGCCGAAGTTGCCATACAGGGCAAAGCCGATGCTGGAACGATCATCCAGCTCATGGCTGATGAACAGGCTGCTACCTGGCAATGCCACCAGCGGATTGCCCCCTTCATTGCCGCTGTAGCTGTTGCTGCTGTCCCGGGAGAAGCCGAGGTCACCTAGAATCAGCTGGCCGTTGGCATTGATTTGAGTGCCCTGTAGTTCGGCCAGACCGGCAGGGTTGGTCATTTGCACGCTGGGGTCAGTTGCAAGGGCGGCCGCACCGGCGTTGGCCAGCCCCATCCCTTCCTGGCCTGCCTCATACAGGCTGATACCACCCGCCATACTGGCCAGGGGAAACAGCAGCGCAGAGCAGGCAAATAATGAGCGTGAAAACATCAAGGAGCCTCTAGATCGGCAGGTGTTATTCAAGAAGTCGGGATCATAGCGGCGAGTAACTGTTGTGCAGCTGGGCATTAGCCCAGCCTCTTATCGAAGAAAACGAGCGGTAACGCAGCATTTACTGCGTCAGCCCATTACCCGTCACAAAGGATGGCGACACCTGGGCCATACGCATCATCCCGAGGGTGCCATGGTTGTTGCAGCTCTCAGCCTCGGCCTTCAGTTTGGCCAGTGCCTGCGCATCCAGCGGCACCAGAGCCGCCAGGGCGGCACGCTGCTCATCGTTCAACTCCAACCCCGGCTTGGCCGCTGCATACTGACGCACCTCAAGCCCGGGCTGCTGCTGGATATCGCTGACCGGCTGCACGCGGCCACCGAGCACGGTGCCCCACACCTTGATGTCCTTCAGGGCCATGGGCTCAACGCTGTAGGGGTCCGCCTCCAGCACGGTAAAGTCGGCGAACTTGCCGGCCTGGATGCTGCCAATGCGCTCTTCCTCACCGAGTGTGTAGGCCGCATCGATGGTGATCATCTTCAGCGCCTGCTCGACCGTCACTCGCTCATCCGGGGCCAGCACCTTGCCGCTCAGGCCAATCCGGTTGGCCGCGATCCAGGCCCACTCCAGTGGCCGCGGTGGCCCCATGGGGGTATCGGAGTGCAGGCTGACCACGTTGCCGGCATCCAGCAGGGTCTTCAGCCGGGCGGCGGTATGGGCACGGTCGGTTCCGAGCATCGGCGCGTTGTACTCACCGCGGTAATGCACATAGTAGGGATTGACCGAGGCCACGCCGCCCAGTGCCTTGAGCCGGCGGGCCATTTCCGGGGTGGTCAGGCCGAAGTGCTCGACCGTGAAACGGTGATCGAAGCGCGGGTACTGCGCTTGCATCGCCGCCAGGGCATCGAGCGTGGACTGATTGCCCGCGTTGCCGTTGCTATGGATATGCACCTGCATGCCTGCCTTCCACCACGGCAGCATGTTGCGCACGATTTCTTCACCCGGCTGCTGGATGTAAACGCCTTTGCGGCCATCAATGTAGCCAGGCTGATCGACCATCATGCCCAGGCCAATGAAGGAGTCATCGCTGAAGAATTTAACCCCCTTGAACATCAGGGTGTCGGTGGACTTGGCCTCCAGTGATTTGACGAACTCGACGGCCTCGGCCTTTTTCGCCGCCATCACCGTTGCACCGTCGCTCACGGTCACCAGTCGCGTGCGCGTCTGCGGGTCATTGAAGACCTTGTCCAGCAGTACCTGCTCCAGCTCCAGGTTGAAGGTGCCCATCACCAGTTCCGACTGAGTGGTGATGCCGCCCTTGAGGCTCAGATCGAGCATCGAGCGCACTCGGGGAATCGAGCTCTCCAGTTTCAGGTAAGGCGCCAACACTTTTTGCATCACCATCAGGCCCGCGGTGACACCAAGAAACTGGCCATTGAGCTTGCCGTCCGGACCGGCCTGCACACCGTTGACCTTGAGCGCCGCATCGGTGATCTGCTGCTTTTTCAGCAGAGCACTATTGGCGTAGATGAAGTGCCCGGAAGCATCCCAGACGATAATCGGCTGGGTGCTGGAGATGCTGTCCAGCACCTGCTTGTCCAGGTGCCGGCCACCCATGGCCACCACATCCCAGCCCCAGACCAGCACGGTCTCGTTCGGGTCTTTGGCCTCGGCAACGTACTGTTTGATCAGCTTGAGCGCATCCTCGGCATCCTTCACCCCGGGAAAATCCGGGCCATAGGGCTGCGCAGTAGGAATGGCGGAAACCAGCGGCAGGTTGAGTTCAATGCCACCGAGCAGAGGATGGCCATGGGCCTCAACGAAACCAGGCAACACCACCTTGTCTGCCAGGCTCTTGTCCAGCTGGTAGGTCTTGCCCGCCAGCCAGGGCTCCAGATCCTGCAAATCACGCCCCACCGAGAGAATCTTGCCATCCTGCACCGCTACTGTGGTGGCCTGCGGCCAGCCCGGGTCCATGGTGATGAACTTCTTGGCAACAAAGACGGTTATCGGTGTTGCTGCAGTGTCAGCCGCGCTGGCAGAGAGCGTGACAGGCATGGCGACCAGAGCGCCGGCAATCGCCCGAGCAATCCTTGAAACAATGCGACTCATAACCCCTTCCTCCTGATAGGCAGGATCTGCCGGCAAGGGCTGATCCTTGTCATAGTGCGGCTCGGCCAAGCGCAATGAGACCCGCTAAAGTTGGCTAACGGTATCTCAGGTCAGGCAATAAATACATGACACTTTGGTCAATTTCCGACGTCTCCGCCGATCTGATTAGCTCCACTCTCTGGCCAGATGAAGGTTTGCACAACCGCGCTTACCAGTGCTCCCAGTAAGATACCAATCAATCGATCGCGTATTACCGGCAGATCAGTGCTAGGACCAAATGACTCCAACAGTGCAAGGGCATAACAGAAAGCAATTTGAATACCTGCATAGGCAATGCGCTCTGAGCCAGCAGCAATCCAGGCACCCAAAGCGAGCACAGGTAGGCTCATAAGCAATAAACCCACGATACTCTCTAGTCTTGGCATGACGAAAACCATACATGCCAGTGCGAGTGCGCTTCCCACAATGCAGCCGCTCACTCGCAAAAGAATTTTGTGTTGGACAGCTGCCAAACTGGGCATGGCAACGATCAGGCAAGTAAGCATGGCTGTATGAATTCCAGGCCAATCCAGCCCGTTGTACAGCAAGTAGCAGAGCATTGCGGCCAGCCATGCTTTGAGTGCAAAGCGTGGATACGCAGAATTGGTCAGAGCATCAGCGGCGAGCAGGGTCGAATCGCTATTTGATGGTTCAGAAGGAAGCGCAGGCTTCCGAGGGTGAATGACCTCGCTGACCAGTAAGGCAACTACAACTGCGTAGCAACCTGCCACCCATGCCCATAAGCAAGCACGTAGCAGTAGCTCTGGAGTTGGCACTAAATCTACCAAGCTCTGCACATACAGGGTGATTAGGGCAATACAGAAAAATATTGGCCCAAGTCGAGTCGCCCTCATCAGGAAAGCGCATACAAGAAAAACAAGACTGGCCCCAATAATGCGTAGAAGCGGTAGATCATAGGTAAAGCGTAATAGCAGGATTGCAGTGGCGACACCCAATGTGACGCCCAATAACATCAGAACTCCGACCAGGCGAGTCATCGCTAGAGTTGGCTGATTAGCATAGAAAACCATCACCAGAGACAGCGCTAGTAGTGGTACCTGAAGAGACATGGAGATAAGAATAATCAAACTGCACGAGAGCAAGTGACGTGCAACGAGAGCTCCTCTCCCCGGGGTAGGCTGAAGCTCTCGCTGCAGCAAGTGAAACAGCTGAGTTGGATATGCGCTTTGCTCACTCATCAGCGTTAACAGTTTCAATCTGCGCGACTGCGGAAGCTCCCAGGCGGAACAGTTCTGGATCAGCGTTATCCACCCTAATACGTACCGGGAAGCGTTGAGCAACTCGAACCCAGTTAATTGATCGTGCAACCTTGGGAAGCCCGGCTACCTCACTTCCTCCATCATCAGGAAACACACCGTAACCCACCGAGTCGACAATGCCACTAAAGCGACGACTCGTATCACTCATCAGATATACCCGGCTCCGGGATCCGGGGCGAATCCCGGCTAGCTCCGTCTCACGAAAGTTAGCCACTACATACCACTGCCGACTATCGATCATGGTGAATAGGGGACGACCTGCGGCAGCGTACTGTCCGTTAGCGCGCTTTAGTCCGACAATCCGCCCGTCAAATGGCGCGCGAACTACTGAATGCTCGACGCTTAGCTGTGCGCCCGAGATTTTAGCTTCCAGGACTGCCCGCTTCGCCACTAGAGCATCGACCCCGCTCACTGCAGCTTCTGCTTGACTGGCACGAAGCAATGCCGCATCCAAATCAGCGCGAGCGCTGACGTCGGCGGTGCGAGCCTGCTCGAGGCGCTCTGCGGAAACATACCCTTTAGCCTTAAGAGGCAACAGTCGTCGCAGACTATCAGCCGCTTGTATAGACGCTGCTCTGGCGCTAGCCACACTCGCTCGACTGGCCTTGGCGTTAAATTCCTGCGCATCCACTTGGCGCTGGGTCAGTTCAATCTCTTTATTGAGTGCTACCAACGAGGCGCTAGCCTGGCGCAGGGCATCTTCATAAGCGCGAGCATCGATTCGAAATAGCACTTCGCCTTCTCTCACCTGCTGGTTCTCGCGCACAGCCAGCTCAATGATTCGACCGCTGACCTCAGGAGTGATCTCTACAGTATCGGCGTAAACATAGGCATCGTCAGTACGAGGTACCTGATCCAGATACCAGACCACAATAAGCAGCAGACTCAGGGTCAATATTGTTAACAAGAGGAGAGAGAGGCGCCGACTCATGAGGCACCCCGTACAATTGGCCCGAAAAACAACAGCCAACAAACTAGAGAAAACGTGGAGAATAGCAGCGGATAGGTTATAACCGCAGGAGCCAGCCAACTTGCACCGCTTGATACTCTATGCACTACTGCTGTCAGTATTAAGGCTGCCACTGCGCAAAACAGCCAGTCCGGGAAATAAGCTCCAAGCAGGTTTAGCGATGGTGAGTAAGAGCATGCCGATATAGCGCAAGTTAACCCAATAAAAGCACATTTCGCGCTATGTTTAACGAGTGGATGCATCCTATTCCCCTGGAGCATTCTGTTTTCCGCAGACCGTTTCGTTTAAGTCAGGCAGCCATGGCCTTGGCTGCTTGATGATGGAAGCTTGCCTCAACCAGGCAGCCACGACCACTGTGACAAGCGTTGCTGGCGGCCTTACTAAAATCTGCAAGGGATGAACAAGCCGCATTTCTATACCCAAACTAACGTCCTTGCATAGTCTACGTCCCATCTCTGCGCTATAGCGGCGACGGTAATGAGACGAGGCACAATACGGTCACGCGGGGTCTGGTTGCGATCCGACCTTGGTTGAGAGTGCAGCACTGGCGCAAGTGCGGACGAACTGGAGCGCTCAACGCTCACTCAAGCCGCGGGTCTTCATGTGGCGCACCAGATCTCGACGGAGGGGGCACTCATCACACACTCTCGCAAGATCTCTCAGGTGACCTCAACCGCCAGCATCGACTCAGCGAGCATATTCTTCAGACAGGAGTTTTCGCTTTTAAGCTCCTTCAACTGCTTGGCATCCGACACGCTCATCCGACCGAACTTGCTGCGCCAGTGAAGGTAGTATCTGGCATCAGAGAAACCGTGCCGACTGCACAACTCTTTGATCCGCAGCTCTGCCTCGGCTTCGTTCAGATAACCAATGATTTGCTCTTCTGTGAAACGCTTCTTCATGTCCAATCTCCTGGTTACTGGGATTGGATTCCAAAGCTGAGCTCTGTGGAACGAAGCCGGGCCGCCTATTTTTTGGCGTCAAAGACTGGTCTAAATACCAAGGCGACACTATGATCCCGAGCACACACAAAACATCCAGCAGACCTTAAAGCGCTCGCCAAGAACCCTGGACTCGCAGCAGGGCCAGCCAATGGCATAAAGCACTGACAAAGCTGGGGATTTCAATATGTATTGGTACTACTAGCCCTTTTGGCAGCCTCATGGACATCATTCCGATTTACAACCCTAAAACACTTCTTGCGCTCACCAGCCTGCTAACGGTTGCAATGGCAAGCGTCCTCCAGTTGATGTCACTAGCGACCATTCAACGGATTGCTGGTATCAGCTATTGGGCATCCGGCGCGCTGCTGGCTGCGATCGCAAGTTCCCTCATCGTTTTGCGAGACGCGGCCCCAGCTTGGCTCACATTTACATCCGCGAATACGACGGTAATGCTGGCGTACAGCTGCTTTTGGATCGGTAGCGCCAAGTACTTCGGACAGCCGATCAACCTCAAACCATGGGCTGTTTTTTTCGCAACAACCTGGCTTATACAGGCCTACTTCACCTATGGACTGGAAAGCTTGCGCGGACGCTATATAAGCACCACAGGCTTTATCTTCGTCGCCAGTCTTATGCACGCCATGGTATTCGCTCGTGAAATTTATCGAGGTCATACCGTTAATAAGCAGCTCCGTATTGGCACCATCTTCACAGGCTCTTGCATCGTATTTTCAACCTTAATCTTCGGTGCGCGATGGGTGCATGCTGTTGTCCTACCTCAAGACGGGCACGGGATACTGGACACATCATTACCGCAAGTACTGTATCTAGGCGCCTATAGCTTCGGGCTACTGATAATGAGCATCGGCTTTTTATTGCTCGTGTCGGAGAAGATTCGCCGCAACTTCGAAGATTTGGCCATGACTGATGCACTTACAGGTGTTAGCAGTCGGCGCGCGGTTATTGAGGCCGCTCATGATCTTTTTCAACGCAGCCGACGTAACGAACGCCCGTTTGCTCTGATGATGCTTGATCTCGACCATTTCAAGTCGGTCAACGACAAATACGGCCATCAAATCGGCGATCAAGTACTGCAGGCTTTTTGTCGCCGTATAGAAGTAGTACTTCGCAGTTCGGATCTACTCGGCCGGCTTGGTGGGGAGGAATTTGTTGTGCTGATGCCGGATACGAATCTGGGGCAGGCAAAGGAACTTGCGGAGCGGTTGTTAAAGACCTCCTCTGCCGTCAGTGATCCACAGCTGCCAGTACTAACAGCAAGTATCGGAATTTCTGAGTGGCGCCAACACGACAGATCGCTGGATGAATTGTTAGGTCGTGCTGATCGCGCACTCTATGCAGCCAAGACTGAGGGGCGTAATCGAGCGGTGGCAGACTAAGCGCACATGCGCCAGCCTGATAGAGCATCAAACGCCTAGCCGACACTCTGGTCCACGTTCAAAAGTATTCCGCGAGTCGCCCGCGGCTATACACGGCCAACACAATTAGCGTTCCCCCGGCATCAACGCAGCATTGGCGCAAGCCAAACCCCAAGCAGGAAAAGCCCGGCGACAACCGGGCTGATGTCCGTTCAGCCAGCATTTACAACTTGGCGATCGATACCTCGGTGGATTTGACGAAGGCGATCACTTCGCTGCCCACGCCCAGCTCCAGCTCGCGCACGGAACGGGTGGTGATCACCGAAGTGACGATGCCGCCGGCGGTCTGCACGTCGATTTCCGACAGTACGTCGCCGGTGACGATTTCCTTGATGGTGCCTTTGAACTGGTTACGGACGTTGATGGCTTTGATGGTCATGGTCTTGCTCCTTGGATCATGGGTAGGGATGAGGTTTTGCTTAAAGCGCCCAGCGCAATTGCGTGGGCAGGGGTGAAACAGGTTCCGGCTGAGGGGGCAGTTCGGGCAGCGCCAGCACGCGGTTGAGCACCTCGGCCTCCAGCGCAGCCAGCTGCGCCGAGCCACGCGGGCGCGGACGCGGTAGCTCGACGGCCAGGTCCAGGCCGATGCGACCCTCCTCAATCAGGATGACCCGGTCAGCCACCGCCACGGCCTCGGCCACGTCGTGGGTCACCAGCAGCACGGTGAAGCCATGCTGTTGCCACAGGCGCTCGATCAGTTGCTGCATCTCGATGCGGGTCAGCGCATCCAGCGCGCCCAGCGGCTCATCGAGCAGCAGCAGGTGCGGCCGGTGGATCAGTGCCCGGGCCAGGGCCACGCGCTGCTTCTGCCCGCCGGACAGGGCCGCCGGCCAGTCGTTGGCGCGCTCGGCCAGGCCGACGGCCGCCAGCGCCTCCCGTGCCTGGCCACGCCAGTTGCCCGCCAGGCCCAGGCCGACGTTGTCGATGACCCGTTTCCAGGGCAGCAGGCGCGCGTCCTGGAACATCAGCCGGGTATCTTCCCGCGCCGCGCTGAACGAACCCTTGCCAGCCAGCAATTGCCCGGCGCTGGGTTGATCCAGCCCGGCCAGCAGGCGCAGCAGCGTGCTCTTGCCGCAGCCGCTGCGGCCCACCACGGCGACGAACTGGCCAGCCGGAATCTGCAGGTCAATGCCCTTGAGCACCTCCCGTGAACCGAAGGCCTTGCGGATGCCTTCGATCGCGAGGGGAATGCCCTGGCGAATGCTGTGCAACGCAGTCATTGCGCACCAGCCTTGGTCTGGTAGGCCGGGTGCCAGCGCAGCCACACACGTTCAAGGCCACGGGCGGCGACATCCGCCAGCTTGCCGAGCACCGCGTAGAGCAGGATGGCCAGCACCACCACGTCGGTCTGCAGGAACTCGCGGGCATTCATCGCGAGGTAGCCGATGCCGGCGCTGGCGGAAATGGTTTCCGCGACGATCAGGGTCAGCCACATGAAACCGAGGGCAAAGCGCACGCCCACCAGAATCGACGGCAGCGCGCCGGGCAGTATCACCTGACGGAACAGGCCGAAACCCGACAGGCCATAGCTGCGCGCCATCTCAACCAGCGCCGGATCGACGTTGCGGATGCCGTGATAGGTGTTGAGGTAGATGGGGAACAGCGTGCCGAGGGCGACCAGAAAGATCTTCGCGCTCTCGTCGATGCCGAACCACAGGATCACCAGCGGGATCAGCGCCAGGTGCGGCACGTTGCGGATCATCTGCACCGAGCTGTCGAGCAGGCGTTCGCCCCAGGTCGACAGGCCGGTGATAAAGCCAAGCAGCAGACCCAATCCGCCGCCAATGGCAAAGCCGATGGCCGCACGCTGACCGCTGATGGCCAGATGGGTCCAGATTTCACCGCTGGCCAGTAGCGCCCAGCCCGCCTCCAGCACCGCGCTGGGCGCCGGCAGGATGCGCGTGGACAGCCAACCGGCGGCCACCGCGCCCTGCCAGAACGCCAGCAGCGCCAGCGGCAGCGCCCAGGGCGCGAGACGCAGGCCGATTCTGTGTAGCTTGTGCGTTGACATGACAACGCTCCTTTCTGTCATTACGTGCTTAACAAGTGCCCTCACCCCAACCCTCTCCCGCAGGGAGAGGGAGAGGTCCGCGCAGAGTGCAATCAGTGCCTCGAACATCCCCTCTCCCCCTGGGAGAGGGATAGGGTGAGGGGCCTCAACGCTGTGCCGCGGCCTTGGGCAGGATGTCGCTGGAGATCATCTCGCCGAAGGGGCTGACATAGCCGCGCGACGCGGGTCGCTCCGGCTGGGCGATGTCCAGGTGCGGGAACAGCAGTTCGGCGACCCGGTACGACTCTTCCAGGTGCGGATAGCCGGAGAAGATGAAGGTGTCGATGCCCAGTGCCGCGTACTCCCTGACCCGCTCGGCCACGGTCGGGCCGTCACCGACCAGCGCGGTGCCGGCACCGCCACGCACCAGGCCGACGCCGGCCCAGAGGTTGGGGCTGACTTCCAGCTTGTCCTTGCGCCCGCCATGCAGCGCCGCCATGCGCTGCTGGCCCACCGAGTCGAAACGCGCCAGCGACGCCTGGGCACGGGCGATGGTGTCGTCATCCAGATGGGTGATCAGGCGCTCGGCCGCGGCCCAGGCCTCTTCCGTGGTCTCGCGCACGATCACGTGCAGGCGGATACCGAATCGCACCGTGCGACCGAGTTTCGCGGCCTTCTCGCGGACCTCGGCAATCTTCTCGGCGACCGCCGCCGGCGGCTCGCCCCAGGTCAGGTACATCTCCACCTGCTCGGCGGCCAGGTCATGGGCAGCAGCCGAGGAACCGCCGAAATACAGCGGCGGACGCGGCTGCTGGATCGGCGGGTAAAGCAACTTGGCGCCCTTGACCTGAATGTGCGTGCCGTCATAGTCCACCGTCTCGCCTTCCAGCACGCGACGCCAGATGCGGGTGAACTCCACCGAGGCTTCGTAGCGCTCCTCGTGGGACAGGTTCAGGCCATCACCGGCCAGTTCGTCCGGATCGCCACCGGTCACCAGGTTGAACAGTGCGCGACCGCCGGACAGCCGGTCCAGCGTCGCCGCCTGACGCGCCGCCACGGTGGGAGAAATGATCCCCGGGCGCAGGGCGACGAGGAACTTGAGGCGCTGCGTCACCGGAATCAGCGAAGCCGCCACCAGCCAGGAATCCTCGCAGGAACGGCCGGTGGGAATCAGTACACCGCCAAATCCCAGCCGGTCGGCGGCCTGGGCGATCTGGGTGAGGTAGCCGTGGTCGACGGCGCGGGCCCCTTCGGCGGTGCCCAGGTACTTGCCATCACCATGGGTGGGCAGGAACCAGAAAATATTCAGGCTCATGGAGTAGTCTCCTTAAAGGATGCCCCTCCCCCGACGGGAGAGGGGCTGAGGCTTACTGCTGCGCGACCTTGGCCAGCGCTCCAACTGGCGGAGTCCAGATCACGTCCTTGATGCTCAGCTTTTTCGGGATCAGCCTGAGCTCGGTGAAGGTGTCGGCGATCTTCTGCTGCGCCTGCACCACGGCCGGGGTCAGCGGCTGGGCACCATAGCCCTGGCGCTTGACGGCCACCCTGGTGATCTCCGGCGACAGGCCGAGCAGTGGCGCCACCTGAGCCGTTACCGCATCCGGGTCGGCCTTGGAGTCCTCACCCACGCCACGCACTTCCTCGATCAGGATGTTGATCACCTGCGGGTGCTTCTGCGCATAAGGCCGGGTGGCCAGGTAGAACTGGTGGTTGTCGACCAGCCCTTCGCCATTGCGCAGGCTGCGGGCCTGCAGTTGCTGCTCGGCGGCGGCCAGGAACGGGTCCCAGATCACCCAGGCATCCACGCTGCCGCGCTCGAAAGCCGCGCGCGCATCGGCTGGCGGCAGGTAGACCGGGGTGACGTCGCTGATCGACAGACCGGCATCTTCCAGCGCCCGCACCAGCAGGTAGTGGACGTTGGAGCCCTTGTTCAGGGCGACCTTCTTGCCCTTGAGGTCGGCAACCGAGCTCAGCGACGAACCCTTGGGCACCAGAATCGCCTCGCTGGTCGGTGCCGGCGGCTCGTAGGCCACATAGAGCAGATCGGCCCCGGCCGCCTGGGCGAACACCGGCGGCGTCTCGCCGGTGACACCGAAGTCCACCGAGCCGACGTTGAGCCCTTCGAGCAGCTGCGGGCCGCCGGGGAACTCGGTCCAGGTGACCTTGACGCCCTGCTCGGCCAGGCGTTTTTCCAGGGTGCCCTTGGCCTTGAGCAGGACCAGGGTGCCGTATTTCTGATAGCCGATCCGCAGTTCTTCGGCCTGGGCTTGCGTGATGGCGCCGAATGAAATGGCCGCGGCAAACAGGGCGACCAGACTCCGACGCAAGGTAATGGTGCGCATGGCGCTCTCCTTTGCGATTGCTATGAGGGGTTGGCTACCTGCTCGCCCGTTGTCGGGCCAGTGAGGGAGGATGAAGCCTGTGTCAGATACTCCAACGGGCGTTGACCAGCCGGTCGTTGAGTTCGTGAGGCTCCAGCGGTTTTGGCCGCCGGGCCAGGGCCGTGAAAAAGTGATCCAGGCTGCTGTCGAGACGCTCTGCCAGCGCTGGGTCCAGATCCACTCCCTCGGCGCGGTAGGCGATCTGCTTGTCTTCGGCGAACACGCCCTGAAGCATTTCCTGGGCCTTGAGCGATGCCAGCACCGGCTTCAGCGCATAGTCCACCGCCAGCATGTGAGCGCTGCTGCCGCCGGTGGCAATCGGCAGCACCACCTTGTGCTGCAAGGCACGCTCGGGCAGCAGGTCGAGCAGGGTTTTCAGCGCTCCGGAAAACGACGCCTTGTACACCGGCGTCGCCACCAGAAGACCATCAGCCCGCTCCACCTGCTCGCTGAAGGCGCGCACCGCCGGGCTGTCGAAGCGCGCGTGAAGCAGGTCCTCGGCCGGGAAATCGCGGACCTGGAACCCGTTCACCGCAACCCCGCGCACCTCCAGCCAGCGCTGGGCATAGGCCAGCAGCGCGGCCGAACGCGAGGTGAGACTGGGGCTGCCGCCGATAGAAACCACAAGCATGGTCGGCTCCCTAGCGGTTGGGCTGCGGGGTCAGGCGCAGATAAGGCTTCACCGCGCGGTAGCCCCTGGGGAAGCGCTGCTTGATCTCGTCTTCATCCTTGAGCGACGGCACGATCACCACCTCGTCACCGTCCTGCCAGTTGGCCGGAGTGGCGACCTTGTGGCTGTCGGTCAGTTGCAGCGAATCGATCACCCGCAGGATCTCGTGAAAATTGCGCCCGGTGCTGGCCGGGTAGGTAATGATCAGCCGTACCTTCTTGTTCGGATCGATGATGAACAGCGAACGCACCGTGAGGGTGTCGTTGGCATTCGGGTGGATCAGGTCGTACAGATCGGAAACCTTGCGGTCGGCATCGGCCAGAATCGGGAAGTTGACCTGGGTGTTCTGCGTTTCGTTGATGTCGTCGATCCAGCGCAGGTGCGAATCCACCGGGTCCACAGACAGTGCGATGGCCTTGACGCCACGTATGGCGAACTCGTCGCGCAGCTTGGCGGTCAGGCCCAGCTCGGTGGTGCACACCGGGGTGAAGTCGGCCGGGTGGGAGAAAAGAATTCCCCAGCTGTCGCCCAGCCACTCGTGGAAACGGATACGACCCTCGCTGGAGTCCTGTTCGAAGTCGGGGGCGATGTCGCCCAGTCGAATGCTCATGTGGTGCCTCCTCGGGCTGGTGGTGCGGAGCGCTCGGGCGCTCCGCGAAAGGTTCAGAGCAGCGGCAGGCTGTAGCTGATGATCAGGCGGTTCTCGTCCTGGTCGGCGGCGGCATTGCCACGCAGGCTGGCGTTACGCCAGGAGAAGCCCAGGCCCTTGAGCGGACCGTCCTGCAGGGCGTAGTCGAGGCGGAAATCGCGCTCCCACTCCTTCTGCTCGCCACCGGCCGCCTGGATGTTGTCGCCCGACAGGTAGGTGGCCACGGCCTTCAGCCCCGGCACGCCGACCTTGCTGAAGTCGTAGGCGTACTCGGCCAGCCAGGTGCGCTCACCGGAGGACAGGAACTTGCCGATCTGGCGGTCGGTGATCAGGTAGGCGGTGGCACCATCCCCCTGATTGAGGAACGGGAAGGCGCTGTCACCCTCGACCTGCTGGTAGCCGGCGCTCAGCGCATGACTGCCCAGGGTGTAGGTGAACAGAGCGCTCCAGGTGTCGTTATCAACCTCGCCACGGTTGGCATCGCCGGCTTCCCAGTAGCCGCTGCTCTTGTAGCCTTCGGCACGACCGGCGGCGTTGCCGTTCTTGCCGTCGGAGCTGCTGTGGAAATAGCGCAGGTCGGACTTCAAGGCGCCCGGTCCAATCGCCCAGTTGTGGGTCAGGCCGAGGAAGTGCTGCTGGTAGAAGTCTTCCAGATTGCCGTAGTAGTACTGCGCTAGCAGGTCCTTGCCGATCTTGTAGTCACCACCGGCAAAGCGGAACTGGTTGCTGAACTGGCCGGTCTTGGCATTGTTGGCGCCGCCAATCGACAGGCCTTCGTTGCTGCTGGAGCTGCGGCCCTTGGCGTGTTCCAGCTGGCCGCCGATCAGGGTCAGGTTGTCGATTTCGCTGGAGGTGATCTGGCCGCCCTCGAAGGTCTGCGGCAGCAGGCGACCGTCGTTGAAGGTCACCACCGGCAGCTTCGGCTGCAGCGTGCCGAGACGGGCTTCGGTCTTGGACAGGCGTACCTTGCCGGTCAGGCCCAGGCTGCTGAACTGATCTTCGGCACGGCCGTCGCTGTCGGTAGGGAATACAGTGCCGGAGTACTTGTTCGAGTCCGGGTTGTAGTGGCGGCCCTTGCCCGAATCGAGCTTCACGCCCAGCAGGCCCAGCGCATCCACACCGACACCGACGGTGCCTTCGGTATAGCCAGAGGTGTAATTGAACTGAAAGCCCTGCCCCCATTCTTCCTGGGTGTTGGCGTCCTGGTTGCGGGTGTCTTGATTGATGTAGAAATTGCGCAGGCCAAGGGTGGCCTTGCTGTCTTCGACGAAGCCGGCAGCGCCAGCCTGTTGGGCGATAAGGCCGAGGGCGATGGCCAGCGGCAGGGATTGGTAGTTCATGCGTCAAGCTCCAGATGCAGTCGGGTGTGCGTGTTGGCACTGCAGTGGGGCTCGATCGTGCCGGCGTCTGTGCGCGGCTGATGGTGAGATGAGCCCCATTCTATGGGCTCGGTGCGGTGGTCCGCTGTCGGCTTGGAGCTGACTCTAGGGGAAAGCTTAAATTCCTCAAAAGAATTATTAATTATTTTTTTATAACCAAATTAAAAAATCAATTTAACTGATTCGCAGACAACAAAACGCCGGAGGATGCTGCTGCATCCTCCGGCGCTTGGATCAGCGAATAGCGGGCTTACAACCCAAGCTGCTTGCTGATGATCTCGTTCATCACTTCGCGCGTGCCGCCGCCGATGGACAGGATACGGTTGTCGCGGTACAGCCGTTCGACCAACGACTCGCGCATGAAACCCATGCCGCCGAGAATCTGCGTGGCGTCGTAGGTAATGCGGTCGGAAACATCGGTGGCGAAGTTCTTGGCCATGGAGATTTCCTTTATCACGCTCTTGCCGGCAGCCATCTTCGCGGCCTGGCGATAGGTAAACTCGCGGGACACTTCCAGCTGCGTAGCCATCTCGGCCAGGCGATGTTTGAGGACCTGGAACTTGCCGATCGGCTTACCGAAGGCATCGCGCTCCTTGGCCCAGCGGGTGGCCTCCTCCAGCGCCAACTGCGAGGTCATGTTGGCCATGATCGCCAGCGACAGGCGCTCGCTCTGGAAGTTGGCCATGATGCAGGCAAAGCCCATGTTTTCCACGCCGATAAGGTTCTCCACCGGTACCAGGCAGTTGTCGAAGAACAGCTCGGCGGTATCCGACGCCCACCAGCCCATCTTCTTCAACGAGCGGCCCACGGTGAAGCCCGGCGTGCCCTTCTCGATGAGCAGCAGGCTGACGCCGCCAAAGCCGTCGCCACCGGTACGTACCGCCACGGTGTAGTAATCGGCGCGCACACCGCTGGTGATGAAGGTCTTGCTGCCGCTGACGCGGTAGAAATCCCCCTCCTTCACGGCACGGGTCTTGAGGTTGGCCACATCCGAACCACCGCTGGGCTCAGTCACGGCCAGAGCCATGATCTTCTCGCCGGCCAGTACCTCGGGCACCACCCGGTCACGCACGGCCGGCTTGGCCCACTTCAGGACCGGCGGCAGGCCGATGTCCAGCGAGCCAAGCCCCGCCACCAGACCACCCGAGCCACAGCGCATCAGCTCTTCGCTGGCCGCCACCTTGGCAAAGATATCGCCCTCGTGGCTGCCACCAAACTGCTCGGGGTAGCCGATACCGAGGATGCCGGCAGCACCCGCCGTACGATACAGCTCGCGGGGAAACTCCTCGGCCTCTTCCCAGTCGGCCACATGCGGCAGGATCTCGCGCTCGACGAAGCGGCGCACGGAATCGCGCACCATCTGGTGATCCTGATTGAAGTATTCCTGAAAGGCAGACATGAGCGGCTCCGGTAGCGGTTTAGGCGACCATACCTAGCGCTTGCTTGGTTTGCAAGGTGACACTCCAGCCATCGCTCACGGCACTTCCGTCACGCCCACCGTACGTCGCGCACAGGCCAGCGACGCGCACAAGGCACGGGCCAAATAAAGAAGGATCAGGAAAAGCTGGCGAGCGTTACTCGACCATCGGCCGACGCCCTGCAAGGGCATGGGCCAGGGTGCCACCATCAACCAGTTCCAGCTCACCGCCCAGCGGCACGCCGTGGGCGATCCGGGTCAGGCTGAGGCCCTTACCGAGCAGCATCTGCGCGATGTAGTGCGCGGTTGCCTCACCTTCCACCGTCGGGTTGGTGGCCAGGATGATCTCGCTGAAACTGCCCGCCGCAATGCGCGCGAGCAACTCCGGAATGCCGATGGCTTCCGGCCCGAGGCCATCAAGCGGCGACAGGTGCCCCTTGAGCACAAAATAGCGCCCACGGTAGCCGGTCTGCTCGACGGCAAACACGTCCAGCGGACCTTCAACCACGCACAACAGCGAATCGTCACGGCGTGGATCGGCACACTGCGGGCAGAGGTGATCCTCACTGAGAGTCCGGCACTGGGAACAGTGCCCTACCCCTTCCATTGCCGCCGTCAGCGCCTGAGCCAGACGCAAACCACCACTGCGATCGCGCTCAAGCATCTGCAACGCCATGCGCTGCGCCGTCTTCTGCCCGACACCGGGAAGGATGCGCAGTGAATCGATCAGTTGGCGAATCAGCGGGCTGAAGCTCATGGGCGGGTACTCGTGAACGGAGTGAAGCGATCAATCGTGCAGCGCGGCCATACGGCAGCCGAATCTACCAGGTCTGGACGGCATAGCACTGAGCAAGGTGCGTTCAGGCGATGTGCAGGGCTAGGCGCGAGAAGGCGTGGGCACCGGAGTTTACTGGCTGTAAATGAGGATGCCCGCGCCTTTGAGCAACGACGCCCTGTGCGTCGCCTGGGCGCGCCGGATTATCAGAAGGGCATTTTGAAGCCGGGCGGCAGCTGCATCCCTGCTCCAAAGCCGGCCATTTTTTCCTGGCTGGCCTGTTCGATCTTGCGCACGGCATCGTTCACCGCCGCGGCGATCAGGTCTTCAAGGATGTCCTTGTCTTCCTGCAGCAGGCTGTCGTCCAGGCTCACGCGCTTGACGTCGTGACGACCGGTCATCACCACCTTGACCAGGCCGGCACCGGACTCGCCAGTGGTCTCGGCGTTGGCGAGCTCTTCCTGCATCTTCTGCATGCGTTCCTGCATCTGCTGCGCCTGCTTCATCAGGCCGGCCATGCCACCTTTCATCATGTGTGCGTTCCTCTCGAAATGGGCGCTCAGATGCGCTCCAGCGGTTCAATGGAGTCGGCGCGCACGCTGGCGCCGAAGTGTTCAATCAGATGGCGCACAACCGGGTCGTTGGCGATCGACTCCTCGGCCAGGCGCTGTCGCTCGGCACGCTTGCGCGCCGCAGCCTGGGCCGGGGTTTCCTGCTCGGGCTTGATCACCTCGATGCGCAGGTTGAGGGTGCGCCCCAGAGCCTGATTCAGTGCATCGTTCAAACGCCGCTGCTGGGTCGCGTTGAACAGCGCGCTCTGACCTGGATCCAGGTGCAGTAACCAGTTGTCGCCCTCGGCTTCGATCAGCGAACAGTTGGCGCCGATGCTGCCGGTCATGCCGGACAAGCCCAGACGCGGGAACAGTTCCAGCCACTCGGCCGCCAGACCACTGGCCGGCTGCGCGGCAGGCAGCGGCTCGGGTTCAGCCGGCACCTGCTCCTGCTCGTCGGCGAAGCTGTAGTCATAGGCCTCGGCGTCGGTTTCGTAATAGTCGTACTCACCCGCCGGCGGCTCGTCGTCATCGTCTGCGACCGTGGCAACAGCGGCCTCGGCCGGTATCGGCGACGCTACCTCGACCGGAACACTCACGGGTGCAACCGGAATCGGCGGAGATGGCTCGGCCGCTACAGTGACAGAAGCGACAGGCGCCTCTTCCCAGGGCAGATCCACAGCTGCGGCGGGCGTGCTCACGACCGGCTCGGCGGCCGCTGGCTCCGCGGGTACGGGCACCGCCACAGATGCAGGTGCAGGTGCAGGTGCAGGTGCAGGTGCAGGTGCAGGTGCAGGTGCAGGATTCAGTGTGGGCGTGCTCGGGGCTGCCGCAACAACCGGCGCAGTCAGGCTGACGCCGGCCACCGGGTTGGGTCTGGAATCAGCTGTGGCCGGGCTGATTCCCAGGTTCTTTAGTGGCTGTTCCTTTAGCGGCGAGTTCGGTGCCCCATCGGCGTCCGCCGGTCGGAACGCCAGCATGCGCAACAGCACCATCTCGAAGCCGCTACGCGGATCGGGCGCCAGCGGCAGGTCGCGCCGGCCGATCAGCCCCATCTGGTAGTAGAACTGCACATCCTCGCCAGGTAAGGCCTGTGCCAGCGCCAGCACCTTGTCGCGGTCACCCTGGCCGTTATCCACCGCCTCGGGCAGCGCCTGGGCAATGGCCACGCGGTGCAGCACATTGAGCATCTCGGCCAGCACGCCAGCCCAGTCGGGCCCCTGCTCGGCCAGGTGGCGTACACCTTCGAGCAAGGCCCGCGCATCGCCTTCGAGCAGTGCCTGCAGCACACCATAGACCTGACCATGATCCAGGGTGCCAAGCATGGCACGCACATCGGCGGCCAGCACCTTGCCTTCGCCAAAGGCGATGGCCTGGTCGGTCAGGCTCATGGCATCGCGCATCGACCCATCGGCGGCGCGACCCAGCAGCCAGAGGGCATCTTCCTCGAACGGTACGTTCTCGGCAGTCAGCACGTGATTGAGGTGTTCAACCACTCGCTCCGGCGGCATGTTCTTCAGCGAGAACTGCAGGCAGCGCGAAAGCACGGTGACCGGCAGCTTCTGCGGATCGGTGGTGGCCAGCAGGAACTTGACGTGGGGCGGCGGCTCTTCCAGGGTCTTGAGCAGCGCGTTGAACGAGCTGGTCGAGAGCATGTGCACTTCGTCGATCAGGTAAACCTTGAAGCGTCCGCGACTCGGCGAATACTGCACGTTATCGAGCAGCTCACGGGTATCCTCGACCTTGGTGCGACTGGCGGCGTCCACTTCGATCAGGTCGACGAAGCGCCCCTCATCGATCTCCCGGCATACCGAGCAGGTGCCACAGGGAGTAGAGCTGATGCCGGTCTCGCAGTTCAGGCACTTGGCCAGAATGCGCGCGATGGTGGTCTTGCCCACACCCCGGGTACCGGTGAACAGGTAGGCATGGTGCAGGCGCTGGCTGTCCAGCGCGTTGATCAGGGCCTTGAGCACATGGGTCTGGCCGACCATTTCGCGGAACGAGCGCGGACGCCATTTACGTGCAAGAACCTGATAACTCATTAAATTTCATCACAGCCAGTGGCAAGGTGGGCTAATCCTAGCGGAGCAGCCTGTAAATTGCACTCAAACCAGCCACCCAGGGACACTTCCGGATGTCACGTCACAGCGGCCCCCAAATCGCTTGCTTGTGCCTCATGACGGCCTGCCTCGTGCAGCCCGGCATGGCCAGCACTGCGCCGCTTCGAAGCGCCATCCTGGAAAGCTGGATCATGCCGCTGGCTGACATGACCAATGGGGCGCCCGAACGTGGACTGATCCCGGACCTCTATCGCCTGATTGCGGCTGAAAGCCAGACGCCCATCGAGCTGATAAGCATCCCCCGCGCCCGGATCGATATGGCGCTGGACAAAGCCCAGGTGGACATACTCTGCTACGCCTCGCCCAACTGGCTGCATGCGCCCTATCACTTCATCTGGAGCCTGCCCTTCATGACCCAACGCGACCTGCTGGTCGGTCGCGAGCGTTATCCAGGCTTCGACGGCATAGAGAGTCTTTCCGGCACGCAACTGGGCACGGTGCTGGGTTATCGCTATCCCTCTCTAAAAGAGCTGCTCGGCAGCGGGAAACTGCAACGAGTGGATAGCCGCAGCCAGCATCAGGTACTGGAAATGCTGCGCGCACAGCGACTCGACTATGGCGTCAGCAACGAACTGTCACTGCACTGGTTCAATCGCCAGTCACCGGCAAAACCCCCGCTGATTGCCCTGGAAGCCATTCAGGAAGAGTCCATCGCCTGCCTGGTACGGGACGACCCGCAAGTGCCTGCACAAAGAGTCCTCAGGGCCATGGTCCGACTGCAACAACGCGGTGAATTCAACAGACTGCTGCAACGCTATCGCTGAAGAAGCGCAGGCAACGAGCGCCAGGAGCGAGAGCTGAAAAAGAGGGAGAGTTTCAGAAACTGGAGGTGAGCCCTGCCAGCCACACCCCGGCACACGATGTCACCGCTGCGGCTGCTCCCTTCCGGGCCTGACCGGGTTCACGGCTGATCGTTGCGAGGGGACCGACAGGACCCACCATAACGCCACTCGCCATTGCAGCGAGCGGCGCCATTGTAACGGCTTGCGAAGAACTTACAACCGCCTCAAGCACTTATGTTGCTTAGACGCGGAAACGCGCCACCAGCTTGGCCAGGCGCCCGGCGGTGGCCGATAGCTGCTGACTGGAATCCACGCCCTGGGCCGAAGTCTGCGCCGAGCGATCGGACAGGTCGCGGATATCGGTGATATTGCGGGTGATCTCCTCGGTCACGCTGCTCTGCTGCTCACAGGCCGCCGCGATATGCGCGGCCATCTCGTTGATCGAATCGACACCCTGAGCCGCCTGGGCCAGAGTCGACTCCACCGAAGCCGCACGTTCGACGCTTTCCTGAGCCCGCCCGGAACCGCCCTGCATGACCTTGACCGCATTCTGCGCGCCACTCTGCAGGCGCTCGATCATCTCCTGAATGTCCTTGGTCGACTCCTGTGTACGCGCGGCAAGGGCCCGCACCTCGTCAGCAACCACGGCAAATCCGCGCCCCTGTTCGCCGGCGCGTGCCGCCTCGATAGCAGCATTCAGCGCCAGCAGATTGGTCTGCTCGGCAATGCCCTTGATCACCGCCAGCACCGCGCCGATGTTGTTGGTTTCCTGCTCCAGGCTGCCGATCACCTCAGAAGCTCGTTCCACCTCAGCTGCCAGGGCACGCATCGAGGCGATGTTGTCAGTCACCACGCGAGCGCTCTCACGCGACAGTTTCTCCGCGTCCTGCGACGCCTGCGAAGCTTGCTGAGCGCTACGGGCCACCTCATGAATGGCCGCACTCATCTGCGCCGCCGCCGTCGATACCTGATCGACCGAGGCATGTTCCTGACGAATCAGCGCACTATTTTCATCGGCCATGCTGGCCATCACCCCGGCCGACGCCGCGACATCGGCGGTGGTATCACGCACTTCACGTATCAAGCCCTGCAGGCGTTCGAGAAAACGATTGAGGGCATCGCTCAACTGCCCCAGTTCGTCGCTGCCGCGCACATCGATGCGCGCGGTCAGGTCGCCATCACCCTCGGCAATATCACGCACCCGCTCCAGCATGCGATCCAGCGGACGCGTGACAAACAACGGGAAGGCCACCACCAGCACCACGCAGAGAAGCAGCCCCAGAACGATAGCCACACTCTGTTGCCAGATACGCTCGGAAGCGATATCGACAGCCTGCTGGCCGGCATTTTCGGCAATCTCACCGACCAACCCTGAGAGCTGATCGAGTGCCTCGCGCGCCACGCTGAACTGGTCATAGCTGCGGCCCATGGTCAGCGCCTGCGCCGCCGCACGATCAGAGGTCGCCATGGCCACGACCTCATTCGAGGTTTTCTGCCACTGATCGAACTGGCGCTCGAAATCGCTGAAGCGCTGAGTGAGCTCAGACTGGTTTTCCATCTTCGCCGCATTGGCGACACGCTCGCGTGCCTGCTGCAGGTTCTCGCTGTGTTCGGCACGGATAGCCTGCTGGATCTGCGGGTCATCGGCCAGAATCAGGCTCCGCTCGGCCAGAAAGGCCTGGTACATGTCCCGATCGGCATCCAGCAGCAGCACGGCCGCCGGCATGTGCTGCTTGGCCAGATCGGTAGCCACCCCCCGCAGTTCGCCAGCGCCACGGATGCCGAGCATGCCGATCAACAGCAGCAGCAACGCGAGAATAATGATCGGCAAAGCAAGCTTCTTGCGAAACCCCAGGTTGGAAAGCAACTGCAACATGACAGGACACCTGCGTGGCGGAAGACGGGCTACACCCTCTCAGCATAGTTCGCCAAACGGCAGATGCCGGCCTGCGACAAGAATGCGCTGGCTTCGGCACCGGCTGAGTGATGAAATGCCTGCCACGCGCCGCCCGGCGCCTCGCCACTGAACAAGGATCTCCGACCATGGCCCTGACCAAAGACCAACTGATTGGCGACATCGCCGAAGCCACCGACCTGGAAAAAAGCAGCGTTCGCAACGTGCTCGAGCAACTCAGCCAGATCGTGGCCGACGCGCTGGATAACGACAGTGAGATCACTCTGCCAGGCATCGGTAAGCTGAAGGTCAGCGAGCGTCCGGCACGCACCGGACGCAACCCGCAGACGGGCAAGGCGATCGAGATTGCCGCCAAGAAAGTGATCAAGCTGGTACCGGCCAAGGCCCTGAGCGACAGCCTGAACGGCTAAGCCAGAAAGCATCCCGACAAGGCCGCCATCAGGCGGCCTTGTCGTTTACAGGACGATGCCGTAACCCGCCAGGCGTTCGACAAAGGCCGCTTCATCGAGCACCGCGATGCCCAGCTCGCCGGCCTTGGCCAGTTTGGAACCGGCTCCGGGGCCGGCCACCACGCAATGGGTCTTGGCCGATACCGAACCGGCTACCTTGGCCCCCAGACTTTCCAGCTGCTGCTTGGCCTGGTCGCGACTCATCAGCTCCAGGGTACCGGTCAGCACCCAGGTCTGCCCGGCCAGCGGCAGGCCTTCGGCCTGCTTCTTCTCGCTGCCCCAGTGCATGCCGAAATCGCGCAACTGCTGCTCGATGGCCTCGGCGCGGGCCACATTGGCCGGGTTGGCGAAGTAGTCGCGCAGGGACTGTTTGGCCTTCTCGCTCAGGCCCTTCATGACCGACAACTCCAGCCAGTCCTGACTGAGTGCAACCACCGCCTGCAGGCTGCCGGCCTTGTCCGCCAGGTTCTTCGCACCGGTAGCGGCAATACCGGCAATGTTCAGCTTGTCGATCAGCTCGGCCAGGCTGGCGCAGGCGGAAAACTCGGCATGCAACTCACCCTCGTCTTGCAGCTGCAGGCCGCGCTCAAGCAACTGGGCGATGACGGTGCGGTTGTGCTCGTCCTCGAAGAAGCTGTGAATTTCATGGGCCACTTCCAGGCCGACATCCGGCAGCCAGGTCAGCACTTCCGGCAGCGCCGCCTGAACTCGTGCCAGCGAGCCGAGGGCACGGGCCAGCAACTTGGCGGTTTCCTCGCCCACATCCGGGATACCCAGCGCATAGATGAAGCGCGCCAGCGCCGGCTGCCGGCTCGACTCAATAGCAGCCAGCAGATTGCGCGTGGACAGGTCGGCAAAGCCGTCCAGCACCACCACCTGCTCGTAACGCAGGGTGTACAGGTCCGCCGGCGAATGCACCAGACCGACATCGACCAGTTGCTCGACGATCTTGTCGCCCAGCCCCTCGATATCCAGAGCACGGCGCGACACGAAATGAATGATCGCCTGCTTCAGCTGAGCCTCGCAGGACAGACGCCCGACGCAGCGGTAAACCGCGCCTTCACTGATGGTCTCGCGGCCCTTGGCGCGCTTGACCAACTGGGTGCGCTCGACGTGCGAGCCGCATACCGGGCAGCTCTGTGGAATGGCAACCGGTCGCGCATCGGCCGGGCGGCGCTCGGCCACCACAGCCATGACCTGAGGGATCACGTCGCCGGCACGGCGGATGATCACCGTATCGCCCACCATCAGTCCCAGCCGCGCCACTTCATCCATGTTGTGCAAGGTGGCGTTGGACACGGTTACGCCGGCCACCTGCACCGGCTTCAGGCGGGCCACCGGCGTGACGGCGCCGGTACGGCCAACCTGGAACTCCACATCGAGCAGCTCGGTCAGCTCCTCCATGGCCGGAAACTTGTGGGCAATTGCCCAACGCGGCTCGCGGGCGCGGAAGCCCAGCTCGCGCTGATAGCCCAGGTCATTGACCTTGAACACCACACCATCGATCTCATACGCCAGCGCCTGGCGACGCGCGCCGATGTCACGGTAATATGCCAGGCATTCCTCGACCCCATGGGCCAGGCGCAGCTCCTTGCTGATCGGCAGGCCCCACTGTTTCAGCGCCTGAATCACCGCCACCTGGGTCGACGGCAACTCGCCCACCACCTGGCCCACACCATAGCAGCAGAACTCCAGCGGCCGACTGGCAGTCACCTTGGCATCCAGCTGGCGCAGGCTGCCGGCAGCGGCGTTACGTGGGTTGGCAAAGGGTTTGCCGCCGCTGGCCAGCTGACGGGCATTCAACGCATCGAAGCCGGCCTTGGCCATGAAGACTTCACCGCGCACCTCCAGCACGGCCGGCCAGCCACTGCCCTGCAGCTTCAGCGGCACATTGCGGATAGTCCGCACGTTGCTGCTGATGTCTTCACCCGTGCTGCCATCGCCACGGGTAGCGCCGCGCATAAGCACGCCATCGACGTACAGCAGGCTGACCGCCAGACCATCGAGCTTGGGTTCGCAGCAGTAGTCGATCTCCGCACCACCGCCAAACAGATCACCCGCCGGCAGGTCCAGGCCCTCGCGCACACGGCGGTCGAAATCCAGCAGATCGTCTTCGGCAAAGGCGTTGCCGAGGCTGAGCATGGGCACCTCGTGCTGCACCTCGGCAAAGGCAGTGAGCGGCGTGCCGCTGACCCGCTGGGTCGGCGAGTCGGTCGTCACCAGTTGCGGATTGGCCGCCTCCAGCGCCTTCAGCTCATTGAACAGGCGGTCGTATTCGGCATCGGGAATACTGGGCTCGTCCAGCACGTAATAGCGGTGATTGTGCTGTTCCAGTTCGGCGCGTAGTTGCAGGATGCGCGCGGCGCTATCGGTCATGGCAGTGATCTCGCAAAACGACAAGAGCAGCCGAGGCTGCTCTTGGGGGTAACGGACGCTGGCTCAACTCAGCGTTTGTGGGTCAGCTTACGCCGCTCATGGTCGGCGATGCGCTGACGGTAGTGTTCGATGGTCTGCGCCGTCATCACGCTGCGCTGCTCATCCTTGAGTTCACCATTGAGCTCGCTGGACAGCTTGCGCGCTGCCGCCACCATCAGGTCGAAAGCCTGCTTGGGATGACGCGGGCCCGGCAGGCCGAGGAAGAAGCTGACCGCACGGGTACTGAACAGGTCGATGTCGTCCAGATCGAAGGTGCCCGGCTTGACGCCATTGGCCATTGAGAACAGCACCTCGCCGTTGCCAGCCATGCTTTCGTGGCGGTGGAAGATATCCATCTCGCCGAAGCGCAGGCCACTTTCCAGAATATTCTGCAGCAGGGCCGGGCCCTTGAAACCGTCCGGATCACGGGCGATAACGTTGATCACCAGCACTTCGTCGACCGGAGCCTGCTCGCGCGGCGGCTCGGACCTGGCCTCATCGGTCACAGGGTTGAGCAGGGTCGGCACCGGCTCCTCGAGGCTCAGGTCGCCCTGATGCGGCTCGTTGCGTTTCTTGCCACCCTCGGTGGCAGTCATCGAGGGCAGATCATGCTCGTCCAGTTGCGGCTCGGCATGCTTATCCTTGACCCGAACGGGACTCAACAGATTGGGATCGACATCCTCGTCGGGCAGATTGCCGAAACTGTTGTCCAGGCGAAACTTGAGTTTGCCCTTGTTGCCACTCATGCGGCGCCAGCCATCGAACAGAATGCCGGCAATGACGATGATGCCGATGACAATCAGCCACTCGCGCAGACCGATATCCATGTGAATCTGTTTCCCCTAGTCAAAAATACGCTGAACAAGGGCATCCCGCCCCCCACACGTGTCGCCAAATCCCTGTTCTCTCAGGCGTTTTCCACGATAAATAGATTTGCGCAATAAGCTAGCACGCCACCCCCCCGCTTAGGAACCTTTGCCGGCCTTCCGATGTGGCTTTAGGCCTCCACCATCGCCACCGCTTCCTCGACATTGACCGTGACCAGGCGCGAACAGCCGGGCTCATGCATGGTCACGCCCATCAACTGGTCGGCCATTTCCATGGCGATCTTGTTGTGGGTGATGTAGATGAACTGCACGGTGGCCGACATTTCCTTGACCAGGCGCGCGTAGCGACCGACGTTGGCATCGTCCAGCGGCGCGTCCACTTCGTCGAGCATGCAGAACGGCGCCGGATTGAGCTTGAAGATGGCAAACACCAGCGCCAGCGCGGTGAGTGCCTTCTCGCCGCCGGAAAGCAGGTGAATGGTGCTGTTCTTCTTGCCTGGCGGGCGCGCCATGATCGCCACACCGGTATCGAGCAGGTCTTCGCCAGTCAGCTCCAGGTAGGCGTGACCACCCCCGAACACTTTGGGGAACAGCGCCTGCAGACCCGCGTTGATCTGGTCGAAGGTGTCCTTGAAGCGGTTGCGGGTTTCCTTGTCGATCTTGCGGATGACGTTTTCCAGGGTATCGAGGGCCTCGACCAGGTCATCGTTCTGCGCGTCCAGGTAACGTTTGCGCTCGGACTGCTGCTGGTATTCGTCGATGGCCGCCAGGTTGATTGCACCCAGACGGGCAATGCGCCCGGCCAGCTGTTCCAGCTGCTGTTCCCAGACGTTCTCGCTGGCCTCCGCCGGCAGGCTGGCCAGCACGCCGTGCAGGTCATAGCCATCCTCGGCCAACTGGTCGGCCAGGGCCTTGCGCCGCACATTGAGGGCCTGCCAGTCCATGCGCTGCTGTTCCAACTGGCCACGCAACAGTTGTGCCTGTTGCTCGGCCTGGCTGCGGCGCTTCTCGGCATCACGCAGTTCGCGGTCGGCATCTTCCAGGGCCAGACGCGCCAGCTTGAGCTCTTCCTCGACGCTCATGCGCCGTTCCAGCAGTTCTTCGAGCTTGATACGCAGCTCTTCGAGTGGCGCCTCGCCCTCCTCCAGATTGAGGCTGAGCTGTTCCCGACGCTCGATGGCGCGCTCGAACTGCAGCTCAAGGCGCTCCAACGCCTGACGGGTGGATTCGTGCTGGGCGCGGATCGAGCCCAGGCGCACGGCCAACTGATGGGCATGATCCTTGTGCTGGCGTGCCTCCTGGCGGACACGATCGAGGCGCTCACGCAACTGATCACGGGTAGCCAGCAGCAACTCGCGCTGTTCGGTATCACTGGCCATGGCATCCAGCGCATCCTGCAGGGTCAGTCGTGCCTCGCCCAGCTGCTCATGCTCCAGCGCCCGCTGCTCGTCCAGCTCGGCCAGTTCTTCCTGCAGGCGGCGACGACGCAGGGTCAACTGCTCGACCTTGGCCTGCTGCGCGGACAGCTGCGCCTTCAGTTCGCCATGACGACGAGCTTCATCCTGCAGACGACGACGCTGCTCCTCGCGCTGCTGCTCCTGCTGCTGCTGGCGGCTGCGCAGGCTCTGCAGGCGCTCATCCAGTTCGACCAGGGCCATTTCCCGCTCATCACGTTCGGCCTGCAGACGCTCAAGTTCCTGACCACGGGCCAGCACGCCGCTCTCGGCTGCACTGGCGCGGCGCACCCGCAGAAAATGCCGGCCTACCCAGTAGCCGTCGCGGCTGATCAGGCTATCGCCCTCGGCCAGTTGGCCGCGCTGGGTCAGCGCTTCCTCCAAGGTCTCGACGGGACGCACCCGCCCCAGCCAGGGGCTCAGATCCAGATTGGCCTCAACCTTGTCCAGCAGACTGCCAGCCACCCGGGCACCGTGGCCCGGCGCACTGACCAGACGCAACTCGCCCTGATCGAAGCCTTTGAGGTCGAGGCCGCTGAAATCGTCCAGCAGTACCGCCTGCAGATCGGCGCCGAGGACGGTTTCCACCGCCAGCTCCCAGCCACTTTCTACCCGCAGCCCTTCGGCCAGACGTGGCCGGCTGGCCAGCTGCTGCTCACGCAGCCACTCGGCGGCGCCCTTGCCGGGATTGAGCGCGGCCTGCTGCAGGGCTTCCAAGGAGGCAATGCGGCCATTCAGGCGCTGCAACTCGCCCTGCGCCTGCTGCTGGGCCTGCTGGGCCTGCTGCAGCTCTTCGCGCAGGCTGTGCAGGCGCTCGGCCTGCTGCTCTTCGGCCTGCTGCAGTTCTTCCAGGGTCAGCTCGCCGCAGGCCAGCTGTTCGCTGAGTTCGAGAATCGCCGCATCCTGCGGGTCGGCCGCCAGCTGCGCCTGCTCGTCCTGCAGGCGTCGCTCGCGCTCCTGCACCCGCTCCAGCGCCTGTTCCAGCTGCTGGATGCGCGACTGCTGCACCTCGGCCTGCCGCCGCGGTTCGGCGCTGCGCTGGTTGAAGCCATCCCACTGCTCCTGCCAGGCGTGCATGGCGCCTTCGGCCTCTTCCAGCTGGGCACTGGCTTCCTCGGCTGCCGCGGCGCTCATTTCCTGCTCGGGAGCGAGCATGTCCAGCTCTTCGCCGAGGGTCGCCAGCAGCGTGCGGTCATGACCCAGGTGCGATTCGGTTTCCAGACGCGCGCGTTCGGCCTCGCGCAGATCGTCCTGCAGCTGACGCAGGCGCTGCTGACCATGCTGAATGCTCTGCTCGACACGGGCGATATCACCGCCCACCGAGTAGAAGCGCCCCTGCACCTGATTGAAACGTTCGGACAGCTCGTGATGGCCGTCGCGCAGGCGCTCGATGCTGGCATCGGCACTGCGCTGCTCGGCCACCAGCGCCTCGAAGGCCACTTCCTGATCGCCGATCACCGCCTCGCGGCTGCCGACCTGCTGGTTCAGCGCCTGCCACTTGAGCGCGGCCAGCTGGGCCTTGAGCTGGCGCTCCTCGGCCTTGTATTCCTGGTACTTCTCGGCTGCCTGGGCCTGACGGTGCAGGCGTTCGAGCTGGCGCTCCAGCTCCTCGCGCAGATCGGTCAGGCGCGCCAGGTTCTCGTGGGTACGACGGATACGGCTCTCGGTCTCGCGGCGGCGCTCCTTGTACTTGGAGATGCCGGCCGCTTCCTCGATGAAATTGCGCAGATCCTCGGGCTTGGCCTCGATCAGCTTGCTGATCATGCCCTGTTCGATGATCGAGTAGCTGCGCGGACCGAGGCCGGTGCCGAGGAAGATGTCGGTGATGTCCCGGCGACGGCACTTGGTGCCGTTGAGAAAATAGGTGTTCTGTCCGTCGCGGGTCACCCGGCGGCGGATGGAGATTTCGGCAAAGGCCGCGTACTCGCCCACCAGCGAGTTGTCGCTGTTGTCGAAGATCAGCTCGATGGAGGCCTGGGTCACCGGCTTGCGGGTGTTGGAGCCGTTGAAGATGACGTCGGTCATCGACTCGCCGCGCAGGTTTTTCGCCGAGCTTTCGCCCATCACCCAGCGCACGGCGTCGATGATATTGGACTTGCCGCAACCGTTGGGCCCGACCACCGCCGCCATATTGCTGGGAAAATTGACCGTGGTCGGATCGACGAAGGACTTGAAGCCCGCCAGCCTGATGCACTTGAGGCGCATACCGACCTCAGCGCTCGGCCAGTGCCATCAGCACCAGCGCACTGTTGTGCTCGCCATAGGCGTTCAGCACATCGCGCACCGCCACCTCGTCACGGGCAATCACGGCCTGCAGCAGGCTGGCGAAGGTGTTGACGAACTGCGCCATCTCGCCCTTACGCCGCTCCAGCGCCAGGTGATAGGTGCGACTGATGGCCGGCAGCAGGTTCTCCAGGGTTTCCTGCAGGTACAGGTTGTTGGCGAACGGGAAGGACGCGCGCATCACATCGAAACTGCTCTCGACGAAGGCATTGATGTCCTCGCGCTGCATGTTCTCCACCAGACGCTGCTGGATGGCGAGAAACGGCTGCAGGTCGCTCTCCTGCTGCCAGCCACGGGCGACGGCCAGGCCCAGCTTGATGTACAGGTAGATCACCAGTTCGTAAAGGCTGGTCACATGCTGCGGGGTCAGCTCGGACACCTGAGCGCCACGGCGCGGCAGGATGTTTATCAGGTGGCGCCGCTCCAGAATCAGCAGGGCCTCGCGTACCGAGCCGCGGCTGACATTCAGCGCCTGGGTCACCTTGATCTCCTGAATGCGCTCACGTTCCTTGAGCTCGCCGCGGATGATGCGCTCGGCCAGGTGTTGGGCGATCTGTTCGGCGAGGCTGTCCGGTGCCTTGAAGGTCATGCTGTTCCTTACTGGAGGGGCCTTCTGGAGTGGCGCGCAGTTTATCACAGGGCCCTCTTCGACCAAGCCTGGCGACCGCCCATCGAAGGTTTGCACGAACCCAATGGTTATTTGTAGGATTGTCGGACAATCTAACAATCCCTATAACAAGAAACTGGAGACCTGCCACCATGTTCGAACGCCTGCCTTCCAACTGGATGCTTGCCCTGAAGAGCATCGGCTACTGGTTCTGGGTGATCCCGGTCGCCCTGCTGCCCCTGAGCTACAAGCTCTCACTGAACAGCGCCAACCCTGATGCCTGGGCCTTCCTCGTGCCACTGGTGATCTTCGGCCTGATTCCAATTCTGGATGCCATCATCGGCCGCGATCCGGCCAACCCGGACGAGGTGCAACAGGTCCCCGCCATGGAACAGCAGTCGTACTACCGCTGGCTGACGCTGGCCAGCGTCGCCGGCCTGCTCGGCATGCTCCTCTGGTCAGGCTGGATTCTGGCCAGCTACAGCGCCTGGAGCTGGGTCGGCCAACTGGGCTGGGTGCTCTCGGTGGGCATCATCATGGGTGGCATCGGCATCACCGTCGCCCATGAACTGGTGCACAAGGACTCCGCCCTGGAGCAGAATGCCGGCGGCCTGCTGCTCGCAGCCGTCTGCTACGCGGGCTTCAAGGTCGAGC
The DNA here is from genome assembly GCF_014207935.1 of Pseudomonas fluvialis. Classification (GTDB taxonomy): domain Bacteria; phylum Pseudomonadota; class Gammaproteobacteria; order Pseudomonadales; family Pseudomonadaceae; genus Aquipseudomonas; species Aquipseudomonas fluvialis_A. The sequence continues at coordinate 173,340 of NZ_JACHLL010000002.1, forward strand.
ACGTACGCGGCCACCATGTACATGTATCGACCCCGGAAGACGCTTCCTCGTCCCGCTACGGCCAGAGCCTCTACAGCTTCCTGCCGCACGCCTACAAGCACAACTTCCTCAACGCCTGGAAGCTGGAGGCCGAACGCCTCAAGCGCAAAGGCCTGAGCCCGCTGTCGAGGCACAATGAACTGATCTGGTGGTATGCCCTGAGTGGCGTTTTCCTGCTGGGTTTCACCGTCGCCTTTGGCTGGCTCGGCGCGCTGTTCTTCCTTGGCCAGAGCTTCGTGGCATTCACCCTGCTGGAGATCGTCAACTACCTGGAGCACTACGGCCTGCACCGGCGCAAGCTGGACAACGGCCGCTACGAGCGGACCAATCCCAACCACTCGTGGAACAGCAACTACCTGCTGACCAACCTGTTTCTCTTCCACCTGCAACGCCATTCCGACCACCACGCCTACGCCAAGCGCCGCTACCAGGTGCTGCGCCACTACGACGAGAGCCCGCAACTGCCCAATGGCTATGCAGGCATGGTGGTGCTGGCCCTGATTCCGCCGCTGTGGTTTGCCGTGATGAACCCACGTGTCCGCGCCTACTACGCCGGCGAGGAGCATCAGCTCAAGGCCGGGCAGCAAGCCATCTGAAGCTCACTTGATGCCGATCAATTGCGCCTGGCTACGGCCAGGCGCAATCACATAGGCAATCCGGCAAGGCCGGGGTTAGTCTTGTCCGATGTCCCGCTGACCGACACCCGACCATGACTGACCTGCCACTGCGTGAACGTCTCTACAAGATCATTTTCGAATTCGACAGCCCTGCCGGCAGGCGCTTCGATACCTGGCTGTTCGTCCTTATCCTCGCCAGCCTGGCGGTGGTGCTGGTCGACAGCGTGGAAAGCTACCGGCAGCGCTTTGGCACCGCTCTCACCCTGCTGGAATGGGGGTTCACCCTGTTCTTCGCCGTCGAGTACCTGACCCGCCTGTACTGCTCACCCAAGCGGCTGCGCTACGCCTTCAGCTTTTTCGGTCTGATTGATCTGCTGGCGGTACTGCCCAGCCTGCTGGCGCTGTTCTTCCCGGCCTCGCAATACCTGATGGTGGTACGCATCCTGCGCCTGTTGCGCATCTTCCGTGTGCTCAAGCTGCGCCAGTATCTGATCCAGGCCAACTTCCTGCTCACGGCGCTGCGCAGCAGCCGGCAGAAGATCACCGTGTTCCTCGTCAGCATCGCCAGCATGGTGGTGGTGTTCGGTGCCGTGATGTACGTGATCGAAGGCCCGGCCAATGGCTTTACCAGCATTCCCCAGAGTATCTACTGGGCCATCGTCACCCTGACCACCGTCGGCTTTGGCGACATCACCCCCAAGACGCCACTCGGCCAGGCCGTTGCCAGCCTGGTGATGATCACCGGTTACGCGGTGATCGCCGTGCCCACCGGCATCTTCACCGCCGAACTGAGCAACGCCATGCGCAGCGATGGCGTGCTCAAGCAGCCCTGCCCGTGCTGCCCGAAAGCCGAACACGAGGCCAACGCCAGTTTCTGCAGCCGCTGCGGCAGCGCCCTGTTTACGCGACCGTCGATCTGACACCGCATAGAAAAGCCCGCCAGTTGGCGGGCTTTTTACTGAAGGATGGTGATGGTTAGCGCTGATCGGCTTCGCTGATACGCACGGACTGTTGCTCGGTGCTCTGACTGGAAACCCCGGCACTGCGCCCGATCCATTCGCCAGCCGTGGCATTGCCGGCACGCGACACCCGCGCCACCAGCTGCACCTGGGGGAATTTCGACAGCTTCAGCTGCGGCATCATCGCATCGCTGTCACTCAGGCTCACCTCGACCGGCAGATCGGCGACCGTCAGGCGCTTGACCGCCAGCGGCATGGGCGGGCCGGACAGGGCACGGGCAAAGACGAACACCGCATCACCCGGTTGCACCTTGTCCTTGAGCGCGGCATCCAGCTCGACCCTGACCTTCAGGCTGGCCGCTGCCGGCGCCGGGGCTGCCTCCACGACTGGTGCCGCATCACCCAGCTGCTGACGGGCGCGGGCGATACCACTCTGGATGGCTTCGCGCGATGGGTCTTCGGCCGGCAATGCCGCCACCAGACGTTCCCAGTAACGCACCGCATCGGCATAGCGCCCGGCTTCGTAACCGGCAATACCGAGCAGCCCCAGGCTGGTCACTTCTTCCGGATCGGCCTGCAATGCCTCATCGGTCAGTTGCTGCAGACTCTCGCTCCACTGCTTGTTCTGGGCGAAATACTGCGCCTGCGCCCACTGCCCCAGCAGTGCCGGTTCACGGCCGGCAAGCCGGACCGCTTCGGCAAACGCCTTGGCGGCATCAGCAGCACGTTCCTGCGCCATGTAGGTACGACCGAGGAAATACCAGCCTTCCGGGTCTTCCGGGCGGCTCTTGACGCTCTGCTCCAGACGCTCGGTCATCTCCGACATGCTGCGCGGCGCCATCTGCGCCAGCTCGCGCGTCTGGTTCACCTGCTCCAGGCCACCCCAGTGCAGGTACAGGCCCAGGCCGAGCACCGGTACCAGCAGCGCCGACGCCAGTGGCAGCCACTGACCCAGGCGGCGCTGCACCGCCTCTTCACGCTCGGCATCGGCCAGCAGCTCACGGGCCGCTTCGGCCTGGCCGGCGGCCAACTGCTCAGCGGTCAGGGTGCCGGCGGCCTGCTGCGCCTGCAGCTCAGCCACACGCTCCTGATAAAGAGCCACGTTCAGTGCAGTGCGATCCTCTTCGGCCTGGGCCTTGCGACCACGCAGCAGAGGAACCAACAGAAAGGACATCGCCACCAACAACAACAGGCCGGCGGGCAACCAGAAATCGATCATCACTTCTTATCCAGCAGTTGGTTATCCAGCAGTTGCGCCAGGCGCTCGCGCTCCTCGGCAGACAGTCCAGTGGTAGCGGCACTGGCCGCGCCGCGGCGGCGACGCCAGACGATCACGCCCAGGGTCAGCACGCCAAGGCCCAGCAGTCCCGCCGGGCCGTACCAGAGCAGCAGGGTCTTGCTCGACAACGGCGGGTTGTAGAGGACGAAGTCGCCATAGCGATCAACCAGAAATTCGACGATCTGGGCATTGCTCTTACCCTCGGCGAACATGCGGTAGATCTCGCGGCGCAGGTCCATGGCGATCGGCGCATTGGAGTCGGCGATGTTCTGGTTCTGGCACTTGGGGCAGCGCAGTTCCTCGGTGAGCTGGCGGAAACGCTGACGCTCGCCTTCGTCCTTGAACTCGTAGGTATCGATGGCCGCCAACGCAACGCCGCTGAGGCTGAGGCCCAGCAGCAGGCCACAGAGCAGTTTCTTCACGGCTGCACCTCGTCGAGCAGTGCCTGATAGCGTGGCGCGAGTTCCTCGCGCCACACGCGCTCGTCGATGGCGCCGACATACTTGTGACGAATCACGCCCTCGGCATCGATCAGGAAGGTTTCCGGCGCACCGTAGACGCCCAGGTTGACGCCCAGCGAGCCATCGGCATCCATCACATTGATTGTGTAGGGATCACGGTAATTGGTGAGCCACTGACGGGCCGCCGCGGCATCATCCTTGTAGTTGACGCCATGGATAACCACACCCTGCTGCGCCAGACGATTGAGCATCTGGTGCTCGGCCTTGCAGGTCGGGCACCAGGTGGCCCAGACATTGACCAGCGCCGGGCGCCCCTTGAGGTCATTCTGGGTCAGGGTCCGCTGGGCATCCTTGAGATCCGGCAGGCTGAAGGCCGGCAACGGCTTGTCGATCAGGGCCGAGGGCAACTCGGACGGGTCGAGAAACAGGCCGCGATAGAGAAACACCGCCATGCCGAGAAACACCAGCAATGGCAGCAGCAGGATTGCCCGTTTCATGCAGAAGCTCCATTGAGCGCCAATGCTTCGCGCACGCGCGTTTTCACCTTGACCCGGTAGCGCCGGTCGCACGCCGCCAGCACGCCACCCAGGCCCATCATCAGGCCACCCAGCCAGATCCAGCGCACATAGGCCTTGACGTTCAGACGCACAGCCCAGGCGCCCTGCTCCAGCGGTTCACCCAGCGCGACATACAGATCGCGGGTGAAACCGGCATCGATGCCGGCTTCGGTCATGGGCATGCGCTGTACGGTGTACAGACGCTTCTCCGGGTGCAGCACGGCGATTTCCTCACTGCCCTGTAGCACGCGCACGGTGGCCCGGTCGGAGGTGTAGTTCGGCCCTTCGTGATGCTCGGCACCCTCGAAGACAAAGCGATAGCCGGCCAGCTCAGCCGAATCACCCGGTTCCATGCGCAGGTCGCGCTCGGCACTGAAGTGGCTGACCAGCACGATGCCGATGGCGCACACGGCAATGCCGGCGTGGGCCAGTTGCATGCCCCAGTAACTGGACGAAAGACTGCGCAGCCCCTTGAGCAGGCCCTTGTGGCGGGTCTTGTCGAGAAGGTCGCGTACACCGGCCAGCACCACCCAGGCGGCCAGCAGGAACACCGCGAGCACAGCCCAGTTGAATTCTCCAAACAGCAGGCTGGCGACTACCGCCAGCGCCACGCTGGCCAGCAGCACCGGTGCCAGCATACCCATCAGCCACTTAACGGGGGTGTCCTTCCAGCGCACCAGCAGACCGATCGCCAGCACGGCCATCAGCAGCGCCATCAGCGGCAGGAACAGGGCATTGAAATACGGCGGGCCGACCGACAACTTGGCGCCGGAAAGCGCATCGAGGATAAGCGGGTAGAGGGTGCCCAGCAGGATCATCGCCGCGGTCACCACCAGTACCAGATTGTTGACCAGCAGCCAGGTTTCCCGCGACCACAGGGCAAAACCGACATTGCTCTTGACCACCGGCGCGCGCAGGGCGAACAAAGTCAGTGAGCCACCGACCACTACCAACAGGAAGCCCAGAATGAACACCCCCCGCTCCGGGTCGGCGGCGAAGGCGTGCACCGAGGTCAGCACGCCGGAGCGGACCAGGAAGGTACCCAGCAGACTCAGGGAGAAGGCGGCGATCGCCAGCAGCACGGTCCAGTTCTTGAACACGCCGCGTTTCTCGGTCACCGCCAGCGAGTGGATCAGCGCCGTGCCCACCAGCCAGGGCATGAACGAGGCATTTTCCACCGGGTCCCAGAACCACCAGCCGCCCCAGCCCAGCTCGTAATAGGCCCACCAGGAGCCGAGGGCAATACCGATGCCGAGGAAGGCCCAGGCAATGATGGTCCACGGCCGCGACCAGCGCGCCCAGGCCGCATCCAGACGCCCGCCCAGCAGCGCGGCGATGGCGAAGGCAAAGGCCACGGAGAAGCCGACATAGCCCATGTAGAGCATCGGCGGATGGACGATCAGGCCAAAGTCCTGCAGCAGCGGGTTGAGGTCGCGGCCGTCAGCCGGGGTATCCGGCAGCAGGCGGGCAAAGGGGTTGGAGGTGATGATCAAAAACAGCAGAAAGCCGACGCTGATCATGCCCATGATCGACAGCACACGGGCCAACATCGGCTCCGGCAACTGCCGGGAGAACACCGACACGGCGAAGGTCCAGCCACCGAGAATCAGCGCCCACAGCAGCAGCGAACCCTCGTGGGCACCCCACACCGCGCTGAGCTTGAACATCCATGGCAACGCCGTGTTGGAGTTGCTGGCGACATAGGCGACCGAGAAGTCATCGACCAGAAAGGCCTGACTCAGGCAGACGAAGGAGAACGCCAGCATGGCGAACTGGCCCCAGGCCGCCGGCACACCCAGGCTCATCCACTGACGATCGCCGCGCCAGGCGCCGATCAGCGGCAGGGTCGACTGCACCAGGGCAAAACACAGGGCGAGAATCAGCGCCAGGTGGCCGAGTTCCGGCACCAGAGTGGGGTTCATCACTTACTCTCCCTTGGCCGCGGCGGCCGGTTGGCCATTGGCGTCCAACTGACCGCTTTCCTTCAGGGCCTTGGTCACTTCCGGCGGCATGTAGTTCTCATCGTGCTTGGCCAGCACTTCATCGGCGACCAGCACGCCGTCGGCATTCAGCTTGCCAAGAGCGACGATGCCCTGCTCCTCGCGGAACAGATCAGGCAGGATGCCGCGATAGCGAATGGTCACGTTCTTGGCGAAGTCGGTGACGACGAACTCGACATCCAGCGAGTCGGCCGAACGCTTGATCGAGCCCTTGGCCACCATGCCACCGGCACGGATGCGCGTGTTCTGGGGCGCCTCGCCATTGGCGATCTGAGTCGGGGTGTAGAACAGGTTGATGTTCTCCTGCAGCGCACTGAGCGCCAGCGCCACCGCCGCGCCCACGCCGACCAGAATGGCCAGGACGATATACAGGCGCTTCTTGCGTACCGGATTCACTTCGCTTCCTCCCGGCGCAGACGGCGCGCCTCGTCTTGCAGGTAACGGCGCCGGGCCAGAATCGGCAGCACCACATTCAACGCCAGCACCAGCAGGCTGATGCCGTAGGCCGACCAGACATAAGGACCATGGTTACCCATGGCCAGAAATTCGCCGAACGAAGCAAAACTCATCACTTGCTCCCCGCCTTGACCAGACCTGCGACTTCATCCTTGACCCAGCGTGCCCGCGCCTCGCGGCGCAGCACTTCCAGGCGCATGCGCATCAGCAGCACGGCGCCGAAAAAGCAGTAGAAACCCAGCACCATGATCAGCAGCGGCAGCCACATCTCGGCATTCATGCTGGCCTTGCCGGTAATCTTGAAGGTGGCCGGCTGGTGCAGGGTGTTCCACCACTCCACCGACTTCTGGATGATCGGGATGTTCACCGCGCCCACCAGTGCGAGCACCGCGCAGGCCTTGGCCGCGCTGTCGCGGTTACTGATGGCATTACCCAGGGCGATGATGCCGAAGTAGAGGAACAGCAGAATCAGCATCGAGGTCAGCCGGGCGTCCCAGATCCACCAGGTACCCCAGGTCGGCTTGCCCCAGATGGCCCCGGTGACCAGCGCGATGAAGCACATCCAGGCGCCAATGGGCGCCGCCTGCTGCAGGGCCACGTCGGCCAGCTTCATCTTCCAGATCAGGCCGACCGCACCGGCAATGGCCATCATCAGGTAGCAGGACTGAGCGAGAAACGCCGCCGGTACGTGGATATAGATGATCCGGTAACTGTTGCCCTGATATTTCTCGGGCGGCGCATAGGCCAGCCCCCACACCAGGCCAACGGCCAGCAGCAGCACAGCCGCCACGGCCAACCAGGGCAGCCAGCGGCCGCTCATCTCATAGAACCACTTGGGCGAACCCCACTTGTGAAACCACGTCCAATTCATCTGGGACTTCACTCTTCTATTCGGCCAGGCTGATTTTCAGCCCGGCAGCAATCGCAAAAGGTGTCAGGGTAGCGGTCAACGCCGCCAGGCTGGCCAGCCACAGCAGTTGCCCGGTAGCCGGCAGTCCCTGAAGGGAGGCCTGCAAGGCGCCCGTGCCGAGAATCAGCACCGGGATGTACAGCGGCAGAATCAGCAACGCCAGGAGCAGGCCACCGCGTTTGAGCCCTACCGTCAGTGCCGCGCCGACTGCACCCAGCAGGCTCAGCACCGGCGTTCCCAGCAGCAGCGACAGCAGTAGCACCGGTAGGCAACGCCCCGGCAACCCCAGCATCAGGGCCAGCAGCGGCGCCAGCAGCACCAGCGCCAATCCGGAGAACAGCCAGTGTGCCAGTACCTTGGCCAATACCAGCAGTGGCAGGGGTTGCGGCGAAAGGACGCACTGTTCCAGCGAACCGTCCTCGAAATCACTGCGAAACAGGCCGTCCAGTGACAGCAGTACGGCCAACAGCGCCGCTACCCAGATCAGCCCAGGCGACAGGGTCTGCAGCAGCTGGCTTTCAGGGCCAACCGCCAGCGGAAACAGGGCGATGACAATGGCAAAAAACACCAGCGGGTTGGCCAGTTCAGCCGGTCGCCGGCACAGCAGGCGTGCTTCTCGGGCCAGCAGCAGGGTAAAGAAGTTGCTCATGCGGCCCACTGCCCTAGGTCAAGTTCACGGTAGCTGACCGGTTTGTGCCCCAGGCTGTGGTGGGTGGTGAAGACCACCGAACCGCCCTGCTCGCAATGGCGCGCCAGATGCTGTTCCAGCTGGGCGACCCCTTGCTTGTCGAGCGCGGTGAACGGCTCATCCAGCACCCACAGAGGTGGCGCCGGCAGATACAGGCGGGCCAGCGCCACACGGCGTTGCTGGCCGGCGGACAGGCGGTGACAGGCAACATCCTCATAGCCGCGCAGGCCAACAGCGGCCAGAGCCTGCCAGATGGCATCGCGCTCGACCGGCTGATGCAGGGCGCACAGCCAGGCCAGGTTCTCCTCGGCAGTCAGCAGGCCCTTGACCCCCGGCGCATGACCAATCCACAGCAGGTTGCGGGTCAATTCATGGCGCTGACGCGCCAGCGGCTCGCCGAACAGGCGCAGCTCGCCACTGCTGGGCTCCATCAACCCGGAAATCAGACGCAGCAGGCTGGTCTTGCCACTGCCGTTGGGGCCGACTATCTGCAGCATGTCGCCTTCGGTCAGGCTGAATGCCAGGCCCTCGAACAGCATGCGCCAATCACGCTCACAGGCGAGTGCCACGGCTTCGAGAAGAGGACGACAGGTAGCTGGCACGGCGTTTTGCACTCAAGTCGGATGGGGCACGGCCGCTATACTGAAGCCGCACTCAGGGTGCCGCTCTAGCGCGGTCGAACCAGACAGACCGCTGGCGGCCTATGCTCGGGGCGCGATTATACACAGCGCACTTGTACCGCCGAAGCCGGCATTTTCAACAGGTTGTAACCCGATGACCTCCGAGATCGGCGCCACCCGCCCCTTGCCACCGACCAGTAGCCGCCCGCCCCCCAGCGCTGCGGCCGAACTGGCGATCAAGCTGCTGCAACCCCTGCAGGGCTTGCTGGCCAGCGGCGAACAGGTGCAGGCGGAAGTCATCGCCCTGCGCGAGCAGCAGCAAAGCTTCCAGGTACTGCTGAAGATGACCCTGGCCAATGGCCGCCAGGCCACCCTGCCCGCCACCAGCAACCAGCCTTTGCCCGAAGGTACGCGCCTGACCCTCACCGCCGTCTCCGAACAACGTCTGGCCGCCACCCTGCAGGCTGGACTGGACACGGCACTGACCCGTTTGAACAGCCAGGCCGCGCCGGCCGGCAGCCTAGTTCAGGCCCGGGTGGTTAGCAGCGAGTGGCAGGCCACTGCCAAGAGCGGCCAAAATCTCTATCGGGTGCTGGCCAACCTGCTCACCGGACAACTGGCCGGTCAGCAGATCAAGCTCGACAGCCCGCAACCACTGCCCATTGGCAGCCTGCTCAGCGCACGGGTGATCGACAGCCAGACCCTGCAGTTCCTGCCACCCAGCGCCCAGCTCGACAGCCTGGAAATCCAGCAGCAACTCCATCAGCAACAAAGCCGGCAGAGCTCGCTGGAGGCGCTGCTGAAACCTCTGAGCGATCTGATCTCCGGCAACAAGCTGACGCCGGAACTGCAAAAAACTGCCAGCCAGCTGCTCAATCAGTTGCCCGACTTCAAACAGCTGCAGAGCCCGGAGCAATTGAGCAAAGCCATGGCCGGGAGCGGCAGCTTTTTCGAAGCGCACCTGCTAAGCCCTAATGCCCAGCAGAGCCTGCCCCAGGACCTGAAAGGCAACCTGCTGCGCCTAATCGCTCAACTGCTGCCGCAATTGCCGGCGGGATCGCCTCTAAGCAGCCCGCTGGGCGCCAATCTCAGCGCCAGCCTGCTGACCCAGGCCCTACCCAGCCTGCTGCGCGGCATGCTGAGTGGCGTAACCCCTGGTAAAGCCAGCCCCGCTGGTTTTCCGCTACCGGCCAGGCTACTGACGCAAGGCAACGAGGACGCCGACCTGGAAGCATTGCTCAAGCTTGCCGCCGCAGCCGTCTCCCGCCTGCAGACGCACCAGCTGTCCAGCCTTGGACAAAGCCAGACGCTGGCCGATGGCACCCAGCTGACCACCTGGCAGATGGAAATTCCGCTACGCCAGGCCGAGGGTTTCACCAGCCTGCAAGTGAAGATCGAACAGGAACAGAGCCCGGCACAACAGAAGAACGGTCAACCCCAGACACTCTGGCGGATTGATCTGGCCTTCAACCTGGAACCCCTGGGCGCCCTGCAGGTACAGGCACAACTGCTGCGCGGCTGCTTCAGCAGCCAGCTATGGGCCGAACGCGCCAGTACCGCACAGCTGGCCTGCGCCGAACTGCCCTGGCTGCGTGAGCGCATCAGCGCAGCCGGTTTCAGTGTGGGCGAACTGGGATGCCAGCAAGGCATGCCGCCACAAGGGCCGCGAACTCAACTGCAGCAACGCTGGATCGACGAGAAAGCATGAGCAAGCATCCCAACCGCCAGGCCATTGCCCTGCAATATGACGGCAGCAACGCCCCCAGCCTGACCGCCAAGGGCGATGACGAACTGGCCGAGGCGATCCTCGCCCTGGCCCGCGAGCATGAAGTACCAATCTACGAGAATGCCGATCTGGTCAAACTGCTGGCCCGCCTGGAGCTGGGCGATGCCATTCCCGAAGCCCTGTACCGCTGCATTGCCGAGATCATCGCCTTCGCCTGGCACCTCAGGGGCAAATGCCCGCCAGGCTTCACTCCCGCCGAAAGCGGCGAAAAAGATGTCACTCCAGACCTGCCACGGCTGGCGCCGCCAACGTCCTGAAAGCCACCTGTTCGCCTTTCAGACCACGACCCTGCGGCATGTCCAGCAACTGCCAGGCAAAGAAACCCTCGCGGTAGTAATAGACCTGCGTATAGCCCCAGCCGACCAGCATCTGCGCAGCCAGCGCACTGCGCGGGCACACCTCGCTGTCGCAGTAGACCACCAGTGGCACCTGACGCGGCCAGGCCTGATTGCCCATTTCGGCAAAGTTGCCCGCCAGGTCCAGATGCACGGCGCCCCAGACATGCCCCCAGGACCATTGGCGGGTCGGCCGCACATCGACAAACACCGCTCCCAGCTCATGTAGACGCTTGGCCTGCGCACTATTGACCGTCATCGCGCCCGTCACCTCGACAGGCGCCTCGGCGGCGTGCAACGAACTCATTACCAGCACCAGCAATAACCCACAGAAGCGCAGCATGATCCAGCCCTCCCTGCCTCTGTTTTGAGCTTAGGCAAGGCGTCAGGCGGGGCTTGGAACCATTAGCAGGAGGACAACGCCTGTTAAGAGCGCGCAGCACTATTAACGACGATAGAGATCACGCTTTGCGTGCTTGATGCAGTCGGCTGACCAATTCAGCCTCGGCCTTGGTCAGGCCGCAGGAATGCGTCAGATCATCGACGCTGGCACCCATGCCGACCAGCCGGGCGGCCTGGGTGAAGGATAACGAAGTAGGATCGCGCTGTTCGATCTGACTGAGCTTGTCCGGCAGCGGCGCCACCACACGACGCAGCTCGTGCAGTTCTTCGCCCATGCGGATGCTGCCGGTCAGGTAAGCATCCAGACGCCGGGACAGCTCTTTCAGGCGCTGATCATAGGCCGCAGCCCGCTCGGCCTGCAGCGTCGCCTGCTCACGCAGGCGCCCTGCCAGCCACACGCAGGCGCCGATCAGACCGACACAGGTCAGCCCCAGCAGGCCCAACGCCATCTCGATCATCAGATGCCGTCCAGCTCAGACCACTCTTCTTCGCTCATCATCTTGTCCAGCTCGACCAGAATGAGCAGCTCGCCATTCTTATTGCAGACGCCCTGAATGAACTTGGCAGACTCGTCGTTGCCCACGTTCGGCGCGGTCTCCACCTCGGACTGCCGCAGGTAGACCACTTCGGCCACACTATCGACCAGAATGCCGACCACCTGCTTGTCCGCCTCGATGATCACGATGCGGGTGTTGTCGGTTACCGGTGCCGGCATCAGACCAAAGCGCTGACGGGTATCGATCACCGTGACCACATTGCCACGCAGGTTGATGATGCCCAGCACGTAGCTGGGCGCACCCGGCACCGGCGCAATCTCGGTGTAGCGCAGCACTTCCTGCACCTGCATCACGTTGATGCCATAGGTTTCGTTATCCAGTCGGAACGTCACCCACTGCAGAATCGGATCTTCGGAACCTTGTGCAGAAGACTTTTTCATTGTTCCCTCGCCTCGTCAAAACCACCAATGGCGGCAAATACGGGTCTACCCGCTTGTTATCACTATAGAAGCCCAATTCTGATTGGGCTCGTCAAACCTTTGTCTTGCGCCGGTCGCTGGCCGTAATCAACTCGGCTAAAGCCGAGACATCCAACAACGCACACATGTGCTCGATGACCGTGCCCGCCAGCCAGGGGCGCTGAGTTCGCAGGATGCGCCACTTGACCTCGCGCGGATCGAGGCGGATCGAACGGCTGACCTGATGCACCGCCAGTCCCCACTCGCATCCCTCGATGGAAATCACATACTGCAGGCCTTCACGGCACTCGTCACGATAGCGCTCCGGCATCACCCAGCGCGCCGTATCGATGACCTTGAGGTTGCCACTCTGGCCCGGCAGGATACCGAGAAACCAGTCCGGCTGACCAAACAGGGGCGTCAATTCCTGGCCCGCCAGCGGGTAGATGGTACCCAGGCAAATCAGAGGCACTGCCAGGGTCAGGCCTGCCACATCGAACAGCAGGCACTCGAAAGACTCATCCGCCCAGTTCGGTCGCTCCACCCAGGGAGCACTGGCTGCCGGCACTGCCTCCTCGACAACGGCAACCACCGGCGCTGGAGGCTCAACCACGGGCTCGATCACCGCAGGCACAGCCTCAGCCACGACCAGTGGCTCAACCACCGGCAGTAGGCTGGGCAACAGCGAGGGCAAACCAAGCTCGCTTTTCAGCGGCGCCACCAGACGCTCCGTCAGAGGAACTACTTGTGCCGACGGTTGTGGCTGACGGCGCGCATCGCGCACCTCCTCTTCCAGCACCGCCGCGGCAAAATCATCCAGAGCCGCATCATCAGCACCAGTAGAAACAGGCGCGACCGTTTCAACCACAAAGGCCTCGGTAGCTTCCAGCTCGCTGGCAGCATCCTGCAACAACGCATCCAGATAGCTCTGCAGAGCCAGCTGGGAGCGGGTATTGAGGCGCTGGGGACGATTCATCGAGACAACCTTTTGGCGATGGCTGTGCAACCTATCGGCTGCAGGCATCGGCAACTTGAGGGCAAGAGCGCAACAATGCAGGCCATCACGCCACCTGAGTAGTCGGCTGATGACTGAGCAAATGCTTGAGCAAGGCCCGGTAGGCAATTACCCCGCGGCTGTTGCCATCGAACTGCGACGGCGTCAGCCCGGCCCGACTGGCATCGCGCAGACGCGTGTCGACCGGCACATAGGCCTGCCACAGCTGCTCGGGATAGGTGTTGCGCAACAGACGCAGGGTCGTCATCGACGCCTGGGTGCGGCGGTCAAACAGGGTCGGCACTATGGTGTAGGGTAAGGCCTGCTTGCGCGAGCGGTTGATCATGGTCAGGGTATTGGTCATCCGTTCCAGGCCCTTGACCGCCAGAAACTCGGTCTGCACCGGGATCACCAGCTGCTGACTGGCCGCCAGCGCGTTGACCATCAGCACGCCCAGCAGGGGCGGACTGTCGATAATGGCGTGATCGAACTGGTTCCACAGTTGCGCCAGGCTTTTGGCGATAACCAGCCCCAGGCCGTTCTGACCGGGTGACTGGCGCTCCAGAGTTGCCAATGCGGTGCTGGATGGCAACAAGGCTATGCGCTCGTCACTGGTGGGCAGCAGCAGGCGCTGCGGCAGACCGCGCGGCACATTGCCCTGCTGCAGAAAGAGGTCGTAGGTACTGTGCTCCAGGGCATCCGGATCGTGGCCGAAGTAGCTGGTCATCGAACCATGGGGGTCAAGATCGACTACCACCACGCGCTTGCCGGCATCGGCCAACAGGCCCGCCAAGGCAATCGACGTGGTGGTCTTGCCGACACCACCTTTCTGATTCGCAACAGCCCACACTCTCATGGTCATGATCCTCTCGGCGGCGGCCTGGTTTGCCGAGACACTCGGCCAGTCAATTGGCCGGAGGCAAAGAATTGACGGCGCCCTCAGGCTGCGCCGGTAGTTGGGGTGTTTCTGCAGGTTGCGTGCCAGCCCGCTGCAATGCGGCATCCGGCTTGGCATGGGCGCTGCCCACACCACTCACGCTACGGCGTATTTCCAGATTACGCGAAACCACCAGCACCACACGTCGATTACGCCCACGCCCCTCGGCACTGTCATTCTCGGCAATCGGCTGGAACTCGCCATACCCTACCGCCGCCATGCGCCCGGGCCTCACGCCATCCAACGCCAACATTCTGACAATGCTCGCTGCCCGCGCCGTCGACAACTCCCAGTTGCTCGGATAAGGACCGGCACTGATCGGGACGTTATCGGTAAACCCCTCAACGTGAATCGGGTTCTCGTAGGGCGCAAGGATGGCCGCAATCTTCTCGATAATGGCAAAGGCCCCCTCGCTGGGCACCGCATCGCCACTGGAGAACAGCAAGCTGGAGTTCAGCTCGATCTCAACCCATAGCTCGTTGCCGCGCACGGTCAACTGATTGGACTTGATCAGATCACCGAATGACTGGCGCACACTCAAGGCAATCTGGTTCAGCGAGTCGGTAGCGCCGGTGCTCTCCTCGCCTTCCGGGGCGGCATCCAGATCGGGCGAGAGCGTACGAGGGGCTTCTTCGCCAATGGCAATGGGCTTGGTCGAGCGCTCCGGCTGATTGAACACGCCGACCAAGGTATCGGACAGGACCTTGTACTTGCCCTCGTTGACCGAGGAGATGGAATACATCACGACAAAGAAAGCAAACAGCAGGGTAATGAAGTCGGCATAAGACACCAGCCAACGCTCATGATTCTCATGCTCTTCGTGACGCCGACGCCGACTCACCGCCCTACTCCACGAAGCCTTGCAGCTTCATCTCGATGGCGCGCGGATTTTCCCCTTCGGCGATGGACAGGATGCCTTCGAGCAGCATCTCGCGGTAACGCGAATGTTGCAGCACCAAGGTCTTGAGCTTATTGCCTATCGGTAGCAACAGCAGGTTGGCGAAGCTCACCCCGTAGATGGTGGCCACAAAGGCCACCGCGATGCCACTGCCAAGCTGACTGGGATCGGCCAGGTTGCCCATGACATGAATCAGCCCCATCACCGCGCCGATGATGCCAATGGTCGGCGCATAGCCGCCCATGCTTTCGAACATCTTGGCCGCCTGCAGATCACGACTTTCCTGGGTATACAGATCGACTTCGAGAATGCTGCGAATGGCCTCTGGCTCGGCACCGTCGACCAGCAGCTGCAGACCCTTGCGCGCGTAGGGGTCAGCCTCGCCATCGGCAATCGACTCCAGCCCGAGCAGGCCTTCCTTGCGCGCCTTCATGCTCCAGGTCACCACCTGATTGATACCACCGAGCATGTCGATAGCCGGAGGCAGGATGATCCAGCGCAAAATCACCGCCGCCCGTTTCAGGGCCGGCAATGGCGTTTGCAGAAATGCGGCGCCCAGCGTGCCACCGATCACGATCAGTGCTGCTGGGCCGTTGAGCAGAGCTCCCGCGTGACCACCTTCGAGATAATTCCCACCGATAATGGCAATGAACGCCAGAATGACGCCGATGAGACTCAGTACATCCATCAGTTACAGGCCTCGGCCAGATGGCGACCGATATCGTCGAGAGGGTACACAGCATCGGCCAGGTTGGCTTTGACCACGGCCATCGGCATGCCATAGATCACACAACTGGCCTCATCCTGCGCCCAGACCTGACTGCCAGCATCCTTGAGCATCCGGGCACCGTCGCGGCCATCTGCCCCCATGCCCGTCAGCACCACGGCCAGCACCTTGTCAGCATAAGCCTTGGCTGCCGAACCAAAGGTGATGTCGACGCAGGGCTTGTAGTTGAGACGCTCATCGCCCGGCAGAATTTTGATCTGTCCACGACCATCGATCATCATCTGCTTGCCACCTGGTGCCAGCAACGCCACGCCGGGACGCAGCAGGTCTCCATCTTCCGCTTCCTTGACGCTGATCCGGCACAGGCTGTTCAAACGTTCGGCAAATGCCTTGGTGAAGGCCGCCGGCATATGCTGAATCAGCACGATCGGCGCCGGGAAATTGGCCGGCAACTGGGTCAGGACACGCTGCAGTGCCACCGGCCCCCCCGTGGAAGTGCCAATCGCCACCAGCCGATACGCTTTGCGCCGTACTGGCGCCGAAGTAGGCGTAATAGCGGGCGCTCGCGGCGCTGGTGCTGGCGCCACTGAGGCTGAGGTCGGGGCGGATACGGGCGCGGCGGCAGGCGACGGGCTGAAACTCGTGCTGCGACGGTTGCTGCGGGCGATGGAAAGAATCTTTTCGCACAACAATTGCTTGACCTTGGCCGGGTTGCGCGAGATGTCCTCGAAGTTCTTCGGCAGAAAGTCGACGGCACCGGCATCCAGCGCGTCCAGGGTCACCCGCGCGCCCTCATGGGTCAGCGAGGAAAACATCAGAACCGGAGTCGGGCAACGCTGCATGATGTTACGTACGGCCGTGATGCCATCCATCATTGGCATCTCGTAGTCCATGGTAATCACGTCCGGCTTGAGCGCCATCGCCTGATCGATCGCCTCGCGGCCATTGGTGGCAGTGCCTATCACCTCGATGCCACTGTCGGACGAGAGGATTTCCGAAACGCGGCGGCGAAAGAAGCCCGAATCGTCCACCACCAGCACTTTTACTGCCATACAGACTCCTCATCGCCAGCCAACAGTGGCTGGCGCTTTTCAACCACGCCGCGCGTAGCGTTTCAGCATGCTGGGTACATCGAGAATCAGGGCAATACGGCCATCGCCGGTGATGGTCGCCCCCGCCATGCCGGGCGTACCTTGCAGTTTCTTGCCCAACGGTTTGATCACCACTTCTTCCTGGCCTACCAACTGGTCGACCACAAAGCCGATGCGCTGGGTACCAACCGAGAGGATCACAACATGCCCCTCGCCCCGCTCGTCGTAAGCGGCATTGGGCACCAGCCAGCGCTTGAGATAGAACAGCGGTAGCGCCTTGTCGCGCACGATCACTACTTCCTGCCCATCGACCACGTTGGTTCTGGACAGATCGAGGTGGAAGATCTCGTTGACGTTGACCAACGGGAAAGCGAAAGCCTGGTTGGCCAGCATGACCATCAGGGTCGGCATGATCGCAAGGGTCAGAGGCACCTTGATGATGATCTTCGAACCCTGGCCCTTGACCGAATAGACGTTGACCGTACCGTTGAGCTGGGAAATCTTGGTCTTGACCACATCCATGCCCACACCACGACCCGACACGTCGGAAATTTCCGTCTTGGTCGAGAAGCCGGGGGCAAAAATCAGGTTGTAGCATTCCAGTTCGTTGAGGCGATCCGCCGCGTCCTTGTCCAGCAGGCCCTTTTCCACGGCCTTGGCCCGCAGCACATCGGCATCCATCCCCTTGCCGTCGTCGGATATCGACAGGAGGATGTGATCGCCTTCCTGCTCGGCGGACAGCACGACCTTACCGGCACGCGGTTTGCCAGCCGCTTCGCGCTCTTCCGGGGTTTCCACGCCATGGTCGACGGCATTGCGCACCAGGTGCACCAGCGGGTCAGCCAGAGCCTCAACCAGGTTCTTGTCGAGGTCGGTTTCTTCACCGACCAGCTCCAGGTTGATTTCCTTCTTGAGGTTGCGCGCCAAGTCGCGCACCAGTCGCGGGAAACGCCCGAAGACTTTCTTGATCGGCTGCATCCGCGTCTTCATCACCGCGGTCTGCAGATCGGCAGTCACCACATCAAGGTTGGAAACGGCCTTGGACATTGCCTCATCGCCGCTGTTGAGGCCCAGACGCACCAGACGGTTACGCACCAGCACCAGCTCGCCGACCATGTTCATGATCTCGTCGAGACGCGCGGTATCCACCCGGACTGTGGTTTCGGCTTCACTGGCGGCACTGGCCTTGTCGCCAGAGGCTGCCGGTGTTGCGGCGGCACGGGCCGGCGCAGAGACAGGAGCCGGGGCGGCAGGAGCAGCCGCCGGCGCTTTGGGTTCAATCCGCGCCACGCTCTCTTCAGCAATAGGAGCGCTGCTAGAAACTGTCGGTACAGAAGCGGCGGGCTCATCGGGCGCGACAAACTTGCCCTTGCCGTGCAACTGATCAAGCAATGCCTCGAATTCGTCGTCAGTAATATGCTCGTCCGAGGCGGATGCAGGCGCCGAACTGGCACTCGGCTCCGCGGCGGCGGCAACAAACTTGCCCTTGCCGTGCAACTGATCGAGCAGCGCCTCGAATTCCGAGTCGCTGATTTCGTCGCCTCCACCCGCGACTACAGGCGCTGGCTCGGCGACCACAGGCGCGGTGGCGAACTTGCCAGGGCCATGCAGATCATCGAGCAGCTTCTCGAACTCGTCGTCACTGATTTCATCGCTGGCAACGCTGCTGACGGGCGCTTCGGTCGGGCTGGTGTCAGCGGGGCCTAGGGCATCAAGCAGCTGTTCGAACTCGCTATCGGTGATATCCCCCGAAGCCGCGACGGAACTGACGGTCTCAGCGACAACGGCAACCGGCTCTGCTACCGCGGCTGGGGCTGGGGCGGCAGCAGGTGGCGCACTGGGGGCCGCGCTCTGCGGTTCGGCCAGTCGCGCCAGGGCCTGCAACAGCTCCGGCGAGGCGGGGATCGGCTCGGCGCGCTCACGCACCTGACTGAACATTTCATTGACGGTATCCAGTGCCTGCAGCACCACATCCATCAGCTCCGCATCGACGCGGCGGGCGCCCTTGCGCAAGATGTCGAACACATTCTCGGCAATATGGCAGCACTCAACCAGAGCATTGAGTTGGAGGAAGCCTGCCCCACCCTTGACGGTGTGGAAGCCCCGGAAGATGGCGTTGAGCAGATCCATATCATCGGGCCGGCTTTCCAGCTCAACCAGTTGCTCGGATAACAGCTCAAGAATCTCGCCGGCCTCTACCAGGAAGTCCTGGAGAATTTCCTCATCGGCGTCGAAGCTCATGTAGGTGCTCCTTAGAAGCCCAGACTGGACAGCAGATCATCGACGTCGACCTGTCCGGAAACGACATCATCACGCTTATCGGCATGCATCTGCGGACCTTCACCCCGGGAAGAATCTTTTTGTTGTTCGGCTTCGGCCTTGATCTCGGCCTGATCATGTTCGATGCCGGCAAAGCGGTCGACATGACTGGCCATCATCACCAGCTTGACCAGGTTGCTCTCCACCTCGGTCACCAACGCGGTCACGCGTTTAATCACCTGACCGGTGAGATCCTGGAAGTCCTGCGCCAAGAGGATGTCATTCAGGTAGCTGGACAGCTGGCTGCTGTCCTGGTCGACCCGACCGAGAAAGCTGTCGACCTTCTTGGCCAGATCGCGGAAGCCATCGGCATTGATTTCGCGGCGCATGAAGCGCGCCCACTCTTCCCGAAGCTGCAGGGCCTCATCGGAGAGACCATTGACCAGCGGCGCGCTCAGCTCGACCAGATCCATGGTGCGATTGGCCGCTTTTTCGGTCATCTCCACCACATAGTTGAGGCGGTGGGTCGCATCGTTGATCTGCGACATCTCCTGGGCATGCTTGCCGTGGATGTCGATCTGGAAGTTGACAATGGCGTTGTGCAGCTCACGGGTCAGCTTGCCCACTTCCTGGTACAAGCCGCGATCACGCACCTGATTGAGTTCGTAGATGACCTGAATCGCTTCGGCGAAGTTGCCGTGCTCCAGGCTGTCCACCAGCTTGTTGGCGTGATCTTTCAGGGTCGACTCAAGTTCGCCCTGCGAAGATTCGTTTTGCTCCATAGCATCCTCGAGGCTGATCAGCCATTGACCCGCTCAAAGATCTTGTCGATCTTTTCCTTGAGCACCTGGGCCGTAAAGGGTTTGACCACGTAGCCATTCACCCCGGCTTGGGCCGCCTCGATAATCTGGTCGCGCTTGGCTTCGGCAGTCACCATCAGCACCGGCAGGCTCTTCAGGCGCTCATCGGCGCGCACCGCGCGCAGCAGGTCGATGCCGGTCATACCGGGCATGTTCCAGTCGGTGACGAGGAAGTCAAAGCTGCCACTCTGCAGCATCGGCAACGCCGTGGTGCCGTCATCGGCCTCCGACGTATTGGTAAAGCCCAGATCACGCAACAGGTTCTTGATGATCCGTCTCATCGTCGAGAAATCGTCCACGATGAGGATTTTCATGTTCTTGTCCAAGTCGACCTCCGTACAGTCTCAAACGCTTCCCTGAGGAAACGCCGTCAATTCTTGATCGGCCTTATCTCAGCCTAGACGCCAGTCCGCCAGTCGTGCACGCAATCTTGCCGCGCATTGACTGTGCAACTGACTCACTCGGGACTCACTGACACCGAGCACCGCACCGATTTCCTTCAGATTCAGCTCTTCGTCGTAGTACAACGCCAGGACCAGACGCTCGCGCTCCGGCAACTGGGCGATGGCCTCGGCCAGCGCCTGCTGGAACCGTTCATCCTCCAGACCGTGCGCAGGCTCCCCCTGATGGCTGGCATCGTCGTGTTCGCCGTCCTGCAACAAGTCATCAAAACTAAACAGGCGGCTGCCCTGAGTGTCGTTGAGAATGCCGTAGTATTCCTCGAGACTCAATTCAAGTTCGGCCGCAACCTCTTGATCTTTAGCGTCTCTGCCTAATCTGGCCTCAACGGTACGAATCGCCTCGCTGACCATGCGGCTGTTGCGGTGCACCGAACGCGGTGCCCAATCGCCTTTGCGCACCTCGTCCAGCATGGCGCCACGGATGCGGATGCCGGCGTAGGTTTCGAAGCTGGCGCCCTTGCTGGCGTCATATTTCTTTGCGGCCTCCAGCAGCCCGATCATCCCGGCCTGCATCAGGTCTTCGACCTGCACGTTGGCCGGCAAGCGGGCCAGCAGATGATAGGCAATGCGCTTGACCAACGGGCCATGACGCTCGATCAACATCTGCTGTGATTCTTGGGCTTGCGCCTTGCTGTACATACGGAGTCCGCTGGCTGCTGTCATATCGAACTTCCCGCAACCGGCTGCTGCACCAGGCGTTCGACGAAGAATTCCAGGTGGCCGCGCGGGTTGGCTGGCAGGGGCCAGCTATCCACCTTCTGCGCCACCGCCTTGAAGGCCAGGGAACACTTCGAGCGGGGGAAAGCTTCGTAAACCGCTCGCTGCTTCTGCACGGCCTTGCGCACGGACTCGTCGTAGGGAATCGCGCCAACGTACTGCAGGGCCACATCGAGGAAGCGATCAGTCACCTTGGTCAGCTTAGCAAAGAGGTTGCGACCTTCCTGCGGCGAGTGCGCCATGTTGGCCAGCACGCGGAAGCGGTTGACGCCGAAATCGCGGTTGAGCAGTTTGATCAGCGCATAGGCGTCGGTGATCGATGTGGGCTCGTCGCACACCACCACCAGCACTTCCTGAGCGGCTCGGACGAAACTGACCACACCATCGCCGATGCCGGCGGCGGTATCGATGATCAGCACATCGAGGTTCTCGCTGATCTCGCTGAAGGCCTGGATCAAGCCGGCATGCTGCATCGGCGACAGGTGCACCATGCTCTGCGTGCCGGACGCGGCCGGCACGATACGGATGCCGCCGGGGCCCTGCAGCAGCACATCCTTGATGTCGCACTCGCCACTGATCACGTCAGCCAGCGTGCGCTTGGGCGTCAGCCCGAGCAGCACGTCGACGTTGGCCAGGCCAAGGTCGGCATCCATGAGCATGACGCGCCGACCAAGATCCGCCAATGCCAGTGACAGATTCACCGACACATTGGTCTTGCCGACGCCACCCTTGCCGCCGGTTACAGCAATCACCTGTACGGGGTGCATGCTTGCCATTGATTCTTACACCTTGTCTTTCATTATCGGGCCAGATGCCGTTGCACTGGCCATTCTCTTAACGGCCTGTTAGCCGGCTTGCCGCGCCGGCTGCTGATACAGGCCGGCAAACAGCTCGGCCATCGCATCTTCACTCGGGTCTTGCGCACTCTGCAGACTCACCGCACGGCTGACCAGCTGATGGCTACGCCAGACCTGCAGATCGTCAGGAATTCTAGGCCCATCAGCCAGATAGGCTACCGGCAGACGCTGGCTGATCGCCAGCCCCAATGCTTCACCCAGGCTCGCCGACTCGTCGAGTTTGGTCAGGATGCAGCCGGAAAGACCACACTGTTTGTAACTATGGTAGGCCGCTTTCAGCACCTGACCCTGACTTGTGGCAGCCATGACCAGGTAATTGCGCGACTTGACCCCGCGCGAGGCCAGCATTTCCAGCTGCAGGCGCAGGCCCGGATCATTGGCCGGCAGACCTGCCGTATCGATCAGCACCACACGCTTGCGCGCCAACGGCGCCAGTGCTTGCAGCAGCGACTGACCGGGATCGACCGGAGTCACCGATACACCGAGGATGCGGCCGAGGGTCTTGAGCTGTTCCTGGGCTCCAATGCGGTAGCTGTCCAGGCTGACCAGGGCAATGCTCTGCGCGCCGTACTTGAGCACGTAGCGCGCCGCCAGCTTGGCCAGGGTGGTGGTCTTGCCCATGCCGGCCGGGCCGACGAGAGCAATCACTCCGCCCTCTTCCAGTGGCTCCTGCTCGGGAGTACGGATGGCGTGAGCCAGGTGAGCCAGCAGCATGCGCCAGGCCTGACGGGCATCACTGATGCCGGCCACCTTGTCCAGCAGCGGACGAGCCAGATCGGCGGGGATACCCATGCGCTGCAGGCGACGCCAGAGGTTGGCCTGCTGCGGACGACGGCTCTGCATCTGCCCCCAGGCCAGCGAACCGAGCTGGCTCTCGATCAGCTCGCGCAGGCCATGCAGCTCGAAGCGCATGGCCTCAAGGGCGCGCTGATCCATGGCCTGCGACGCCACCGCCTGCGGCTTGCTCGCGGGTTTGACCGCGGCAACGCCCGGGGTGAACAGCTGGCGGTCCTGGTTGTCCGGCAGGCTCACGGGCGCACTCAGCTCTGCGTGGGCCTGGGCGATGCGGGTCTGGGTCTTGCGCAGCTCGGCTTCGAGCTGCGGATTGGGCTGACTCGGTGCTGCCGCCGGCATTGGGTAATCCAGTGCAGCAGTCAGCTCCACGCCGCCGGCAACCCGACGATTGCCAATGATGGCCGCATCGGCGCCCAGCTCATCGCGAACCAGTTTCATGGCTTGACGCATATCGGCGGCGAAGAAGCGTTTGACTTGCATGCTGTGACCTCACTGGCTCAACCGTTTTGACCAACGGTGGCAACAATCGTGACCTGTTTGTTGTCCGGAATTTCCTGGTAGGCCAGCACATGCATGCTGGGTACCGCCATCCGGGCAAAGCGCGCCATCATGGCTCGAATCTGGCCGGCTACCAGGAGGATCACCGGCTTGCCGAGCATTTCCTGACGCTGCGCCGCCTCCACCAGGGAGCGCTGCAGCTTCTCGGCCATTCCGGGCTCGAGGAGAATGCCATCCTCGCTACCTTGTCCGGCCTTGTTGAGACTGTTCAGCAATATCTGTTCCAACCTGGGCTCAAGAGTGATCACGGGGAGCTCCGGCTCAAGCCCCACAACGGTTTGCACGATGGCGCGACTTAGCGCGACACGCACCGCCGCGACCATGGCGGCAGGATCTTGACTCTTGCCGGCCACGTTGGCGATGGCCTCGGCGATGGTGCGAATGTCGCGCACCGGCACCTGCTCCTGCAGTAGCGCTTGCAGAACCTTAAGCAGAGTCGACAGCGACAGCATGCCCGGCACCAGCTCCTCGGCCAGCTTGGGCGAGGTCTTGGCCAGCAATTGCAGGAGCTGCTGGACTTCCTCGTGGCCGATCAGCTCATGGGCATGCTTGTTCAGCACCTGATTGAGGTGGGTCGCTACTACCGTACTGGCATCCACCACCGTGTAGCCGAGCGACTGCGCCTGATCGCGCAGGCCCGTCTCGATCCAGACGGCCTCCAGGCCGAACGCCGGATCTTTGGCGGCGATGCCGTTGATGGGGCCAAACACCTGCCCTGGGTTGATTGCCAGCTCGCGGTCCGGATACACCTCGGCTTCCGCGAGGGAAACCCCCATCAGCGTCAGGCGATAGGCGTTGGGCAACAGATCGAGGTTGTCGCGGATATGCACCGACGGCATGAGAAAGCCCAGTTCCTGGGACAGCTTCTTGCGTACCCCCTTGATGCGCGTCAGCAGCTGACCACCCTGATTGCGATCGACCAGCGGAATCAGCCGATAACCCACCTCCAGCCCGACCATGTCCACCGCCGGCACATCATCCCAGCCCAGCTCCTTGGTTTCCTGCTGGCGCTGCGCGGGCAGTTGCTCCTGCTGCAGCGTCACCGCCTTGACCTCCTCCTCTTTGGCGACCCGCTGCTTGTTGGCAATCCAGTAGGCCGCTCCGGCAGCCACCACCCCTAGGCTGATGAAGGAAAAGTGCGGCATGCCCGGCACCAGGCCCATGGCGATCATGATCGCAGCCGATACCGCCAGCGCCTTGGGCGAAGCAAACATCTGCCGGCCGACCTGGGCACCCATTTCTTCCGAGGTCGACACCCGCGTCACCATGATCGCGGCAGCCGTCGACAGCAGCAGCGAAGGGATCTGCGCCACCAGGCCGTCACCGATGGTCAGCAGGGTGTATATCTTGCCCGCCTCAGCGAAGGCCAGGTCATGCTGCAGGACGCCGATGGCAATACCGCCGATCAGGTTGATGAACAGGATCAGCAGGCCGGCGATGGCATCGCCGCGGACGAACTTGCTGGCACCGTCCATCGAACCGTAGAAGTCGGCCTCCTGCGAGACTTCCAGGCGCCGGCGCTTGGCTTCGGTCTGATCGATCAGGCCGGAGTTGAGGTCGGCGTCGATGGCCATCTGTTTGCCTGGCATGGCATCCAGGGTGAAGCGTGCGCTGACTTCGGAAATCCGCCCGGCACCCTTGGTCACCACCACGAAGTTGATGATCATGAGGATGGCGAACACCACGATACCCACCACGTAGTTGCCGCCGATCACGACCTCGCCGAACGCCTGGATCACCTTGCCCGCGGCGCCATGCCCCTCCTGGCCATGCAGCAGCACCACGCGGGTCGAGGCAACGTTCAGTGCCAGCCGCAGCAGGGTTGCCGCCAGCAGCACGGTGGGGAATACGGCGAAATCCAGCGGCCGCAGCGCGTAGATCGCCACCAGCAGCACGACAATCGACAGGGCAATGCTGAAGGTGAACAACACATCGAGCAGGAACGGTGGGATCGGCAGCATGACCATGGCCAGCATGACCAGCAGCAGCAACGGAATGCCCAGGTTGCCGTGACGCAATCCCGACAGGTTGCTGCGGACATCCCCGATAAGTTGTGCGCGATCCAGTGCCACGTGTTTTCCCCAGCCAATTCAATCTTTTGACGCGGAATGGCGTCATGCAGGGGTAATGGCAAGAAGCGTTCCACAAAGCCCAAGCCAGCGGCAGGTCAGGCACGATACGGCTGAGCGAATGCTCGTGTTGAGGATCTGCTACGCGCGATGAGCCTTATTCGTCGCGACGCAGATCCGGAGGGATCGGCAGGTTGTCCGCCAGCGGCGCCGGGCGTTTGCCCTTGCCGGCCTGGTACTGCTTGATCTGATACACGTAGGCCAGTACCTGAGCCACCGCCAGGTAAAGGCCCGCCGGAATTTCCTGGTCCATTTCCGTGGAAAAGTACACCGCCCGCGCCAGGGCTGGCGACTCCAGCACCATGACCTTGTTCTCCTGGGCGATCTCGCGAATCTTCAGCGCCAGAAAATCTCCACCCTTGGCCAGCAATACCGGCGCGCTGCCCTTGGCCGGATCGTACTTGAGCGCGACGGCGAAGTGGGTCGGGTTGGTGATCACCACGTCGGCCTGTGGCACCGCTTCCATCATTCGCCGCTGGGCCATCTCGCGCTGCAACTGGCGGATACGCGACTTGACCTCGGGCTTGCCCTCGCTGTCCTTGTACTCGTCGCGGACTTCCTGCTTGGTCATCATCAGCTTCTGGCGGTTGTCCCAGAGCTGGAACGGCACATCCACCGCGGCAATCAGAATCAGGCCGCAGGCCAGCCAGATCGCACTTTGCGCCACGATCAGGGCGCTGTGCTGCAACGCCGGTTCCAGCGCCTCATGCCCCAGCGCCAGCAGGTCATCCTGATCCGCCTTCAGGACCAGCAAGGCGACCCCCAGCAGCACGAAAAACTTGGCCAGCGCCTTGAGCAACTCGGCCAGTGCATGCATGGAAAACATGCGCTTGAGGCCTGCCGCCGGGTTCATCCGGCTAAACTTGGGCTGCATTGCCTGCGCCGAGAACAGCCAGCCACCCAGAGCGATGGGGCCGATGATGGAAGCGGCCAGCAAGACCACAAACAGCGGAATCAGCAAAGTGAGCGCCAGCTCGCCGGAAGCCAGCAGGTACAGCGCCATGCTGCGTTCATCCATCACGGTATCGCGGCTGAGTTCGAAATTGGCCCGCATCAGATCGAGCAGACCGACCGCCAGACTGCCGCCGATGCTGAGCAGGGTAATGCAGCCTGCCAGCACCACCGCCAGCGTGTTGAGTTCGCGGGAACGGGCGATCTGGCCCTTCTCGCGCGATTCGCGCAGGCGTTTCTCTGTGGGTTCCTCGCTGCGGTCCTGGCCGCTTTCGCTCTCGGCCATGGCTCAGCGAATCCGCGCCAGTTCGCGCAACAGGTCCAGCGCCTCGCGCAGTAGTAACTGGAACTGACTGAGCAGATCGGCCATGCCGATCCATACGATGAATAGGCCGACCACCAGGGTCAGCGGAAAGCCGATGGAGAAGATGTTCAGCTGTGGCGCCGCACGGGTCATCACGCCAAAGGCAATGTTGACCACCAGCAAGGCAGTGATCGCCGGCAGCGCCAGCAACAACCCAGCCCCCAGTACCCAGCCCAGCTTGCCGGCCAGCAGCCAGTAGTGATCGGTGAGCAATCCCTCGCCCACCGGGATGGTTACAAAGCTCTCGGCGAGCACCTCGAACACCACCAGATGGCCATTCATCAGCAGAAACAGCAGGGTCACCAGCATCAGATAGAACTGACCGAGCACCGGCACCGAAATGCCATTGGTCGGGTCAACCATCGAGGCGAAACCCAGGCCCATCTGGGTCGAGATGATCTGCCCGGCGACAACAAAGGCGTGAAAAAACAGCTGCAGGGAGAATCCCAAGGCCACACCGATGAGCACCTGCTCGGCCACCAGCAGGCTGCTGCGCAGGTTCAGCGCGTCCACCTCGGGCATGGCCGGCAACACCGGCACCAGCACCAGGGTGAACGCTACGGCAAAATACATCCGCACACGCACGGGGACCAGTTGGGTACCGATCACCGGCATGGTCATCAGCACGGCGGCGATGCGGAACAGTGGCAGCATGAAGCTGCCTACCCAACCACCAATCTGCGCATCGGTCAGGGCCAGCATGTCAGCCGATCAGCTGCGGGATGTTCTGGATGAGGTTCTGCATGAAGTCGGTCAGTTGCTGGGTCAGCCAGGGCCCAGCGACGATCAGGGTCAGCAGAATCACCAGCAAACGCGGCAGAAAGCTCAGGGTCTGTTCGTTGATCTGGGTGGCGGCCTGGAACATCGCCACCAGCAGGCCGACTATCAGGCTCGGGGTGACGATCACCGCGACGATCAGAGCCGTCAGCCAGAGTGCCTCGCGAAACAGGTCAACCGCGACTTCCGGGGTCATCTCAGGTTCCTCCGAAGCTGGCGGCCAGGGTGCCCATGATCAGCGCCCAGCCATCGACCAGGACAAACAGCATGATCTTGAACGGCAGGGATACGATCAGCGGCGACAGCATCATCATGCCCATCGCCATCAGCACGCTGGAAACCACCAGGTCGATGATCAGGAACGGGATGAAGATCATGAAGCCGATCTGGAAGGCCGTTTTCAGCTCCGAGGTGACGAACGCCGGAATCACGATGGTCAGCGGCGCCGCCTCGGGGGTGGTGATGTCGGTGCGCTTGGACAGGCGCACGAACAGCTCGAGGTCGCTGGCCCGGGTCTGCGACAGCATGAACTCTTTGAGCGGCACCTCGGCCTTGGCGATTGCCTGCTGTGCCGGCAACTGTTCATTCAAATAGGGCTGCAGCGCCTCGCTGTTAATCCGGTCAAAAACCGGCGCCATGATGAACAGGGTGAGAAACATCGCCATACCGATGAGGATCTGGTTCGACGGCGTCTGCTGCAGGCCCAGTGCCTGGCGCAGAATGGAAAACACGATGATGATGCGCGTGAAGCTGGTCATCAGCATGACGAACGCCGGAATGAAGCTCAGCGCGGTCATGATCAGCAGAATCTGCAGGCTGACCGAATACTCCTGCTGGCCGTCGGCGTTGGTCGACAGGGTAATGGCTGAGATCTTCAGCGGGTCATCGGCGCCCAGCGCCATGGGTGCCAGAACAAGCAGCAGCAGCGCCAGCAGGGTACGCACGGCAGCCATCAGGTCGGGTCCTTCTGATCCTTGCCCAGCATCTCCATCAGGCGCTGGGCGAATTCGGGACTGGCCGCTTCCGCCTCGGGCAGATGCACCGGTTCCTTGAGTACATGCAGCGGACTGATCTGGCCTGGCGTCAGACCCAGCAGCACCTGCTCGGTGCCTACCTGAACCAGCAGCAAGCGCTCGCGCGGACCAATCGCCTGACTGGCCAGCAGGCGAATCAGACCATTACCGCGCATGCCGCTTTGCTGCTGCACACGGCGCAGCAGCCAGGCCAGCAGGAAGATCAGGCCGACCACCAAGCCAAGACCCAACAGCATCTGCACCACCTGCCCGGCAACGCCACTGCCAGCCGCTGCCAGCTTGGCCGGCGCCACCTCATCGGCCAGGGCCGGCCCCGTCAGCAGCCACAGGCAAAGGCTGTATTTGCTCATCAACGCAGCTTCTTGATGCGTTCGCTCGGACTGATCACATCGGTCAGCCGGATACCGAACTTCTCGTTGACCACCACCACCTCGCCGTGGGCGATCAGTGTTCCGTTGACCAGCACATCCAGCGGCTCGCCGGCCAGGCGATCGAGCTCGACCACCGACCCCTGATTGAGCTGCAGCAGGTTGCGGATGCTGATGTCGGTACTGCCCACTTCCATGGAAATGGTCACCGGAATATCGAGAATCACATCCAGATTCGGCCCTTCCAGACCCGCCGGTATGTTCAGCGGAGTGCCCGCACCGAACTCCTCCATCGGCGCCCGCGGCGGTGGCGGCGCACTGGGGGCAGCCGCCCCCTGATTCATCAGTGCGTCGATATCGTCCTGCGAGGCATCATCACCGGCCTCTGCCAGTGCCGCTGCCCATTCATCAGCCAGGGCCTGCTCTTCCGGTGAACTGCTTTCGTTTTCGTCTGCCATCACTATTCCTCATTCCTCGGCTGGCGAGTGCGACTGAACCCGCTTAGCGGGTACGCTCAACCGGTTCAAGAATCTGCAGGGCCAGATTGCCCTTGTGTGCGCCCAGTTTGACCTTGAAGGTCGGCACGCCATTGGCGCGCACCACCATCTGCTCGGGCATTTCCACCGGGATGATATCGCCCGGCTGCATGTGCAGGATGTCGCGCAGCTTGAGCTGACGGCGTACCACCGTGGTATCCAGCGGCACTTTCACATCCAGCACGTCCTCGCGCAGCGCCTTGACCCAGCGTTCGTCCTGATCGTCGACATCCGACTGGAAGCCGGCATCGAGCATTTCGCGGATCGGTTCGATCATCGAATACGGCAGGGTCATGTGCAGGTCACCGCCACCGCCATCCAGTTCGATGTGAAAGGTCGAGACCACCACCACCTCGCTGGGGCTGACGATGTTGGCCAGCGCCGGGTTGACCTCCGAGTTGATGTACTCGAAGTTGATGTCCAGCACCGCATGCCAGGCTTCCTTCATGTCGACGAAGGCCTGATCCAGCACCATGCGCACCACGCGCAACTCCGTGGGGGTGAACTCGCGGCCCTCGATCTTGGCGTGGCGCCCGTCGCCACCGAAGAAGTTGTCCACCAGCTTGAACACCAGCTTGGCATCCAGAATGAACAGCGCCGTGCCGCGCAGCGGCTTCATCTTCACCAGGTTGAGGCTGGTCGGCACATACAGCGAGTGCACGTATTCGCCGAACTTCATCACCTGCACGCCACCGACGGCGACATCGGCCGAACGGCGCAGCAGATTGAACATGCTGATGCGGGTGTAACGGGCGAAACGCTCGTTGATCATCTCCAGGGTCGGCATGCGGCCACGGACGATGCGGTCCTGGCTGGTCAGGTCATAGGACTTGATCGTGCCCGGCTCGGCATCGTTTTCCGTTTCGACCAGGCCGTCGTCGACGCCGTGCAGTAGCGCGTCGATCTCGTCCTGGGAAAGCAGATCCTGCACTGCCATGACTAACCCCTATTGCAGTACGAAATTGGTAAACAGCACCTGCTCGATGACCAGCTCGCCAATTTCCTTCTTGGCCAGCTCTTGCACCGTGGCCGTCGCCTGCTGGCGCAGCATTTCCTTGCCCACCGGTGTCAGCAGGCTGGCGAAGTCCTGGGAAGAAAACAGCATGACCAGACGATTGCGGATCAGCGGCATATGCGCATTCAGCGCTTCCATCTGTTTCTCGTCACGCCCCATCAGACTGACCGTCACCTGCATGTAACGTTGGCGGCCGGCATGGTTGAAATTGACCACGAAGGCGGGTGCGATGAACTGATAAATGGCTTCTTTCTTCTTCGCGGTCTTTTCCTCACCCTCAGCGACAGCGGCTTCTTCCTTCGCGGCCTCGGCCTTCTTGTCGCCCTTGCCGCCCAGCAGGAACCAGGTCGCGCCTACCGATGCGCCGATGACCAGCAGCAAGGCCACCACCACGATGATGATGAGCTTGAGCCTGCTCTTGCCCGCGGGCGCGCCCTCGGCGGCGTCCTGGGGTGCTTCTTTCTTTGCCATGCCAAATTCCCGTCACTGATCGCTCGAATAAGCGTCCGCCATTCAGTCAGAGCAAGTGTTATGCCAGCCAGCGGCATTGCTCTCCCACAAGACGGACACAGACAAACCGCTGCAAGAGCAGCGGTTCATTGTGCCTATTCTAGATCAGCACTGCAGCGAATCAGGCATAGAAGTCGACCAGTCCCGGTGCACCACCGGCCAGGCGCGAGCGAATATCCAGATGCCCCTGAGCGACCAGCGGCTCACTACCGAGCCCGTCATCGTCGCTCTGCCGGCCCGAACCACGCCCCTGTTCCTCGGCCTGCTGCCCCTGCCAGCCACGATTGAGCGACTGATCGGAAACATTCACATCGAGCTGCCCCATGCCCTGCTGGGCAAAGAGTTCACGCAGGCGATGCAGCTGACCTTCCAGCGCATCGCGCACCGATGCATGGGGGCTGGCAAACGTCACCTGCGCCTGATCCGACTGCAGATTGATGCGCACCTCCAGGCGCCCCAGCTCAGCAGGATCCAGCTGGATCTCAGCACTTTTCAGGTTCTGACTGGACAGCCACATGACGCGATCGACTACCGCCTCGCTCATGCCCGTGGCATGCAGCGCCACGGCCTGCCCCGGCACCAGCGCACTCGCCGCCCGCCCGGTCTGCTGGGTTATCGCCTGAGCCAGCATGTTCAGCTTGCCGGCGAAACTTTCCGGCAGACTGTCAGCCTTGCGCTCGCTCGCCACTTCCAGTGTTTCAGCGCCCAGATCGAGCACGCTGGCCTCGGCCGACTCGCCCTCAAGCGCGACGCCCTCACCCTGTACCTGCAGCTTGGCCATGGCCTGGGCAAACAGCGCCGCCGGCTGGCTGGCGGCGGCCGGCGTGGTTGCATTTTGTCCCGCACTATTGCCGGTACTTTTGCCGGCCTCGCCCTGCAGCTCTAGCTGCACATCGGCCAGACTGTTCAACGCATCGATCTGCGGGTCATGGCTGGCTAGGGTCATGCTGGCCGGTGCCGCACCGCCCAGGCCTGCCGACGCAGTCAAGGTCGTCGCCACACTGATCGCCTGGGTCACAGCGGTAGTCAGTAATGGCGCGCTCTCCTGGGTCAGCTCAGCGCCTTCGGGCAGAGCCTCGTCTGGCGTCGCGGCAACGTCGACATTCTGCCCGAGCCCCAGCAACAGCAGAGGATCCTCGCTCGGCGGCGCGGTCTGCGCTTCCCCCTCGCTTACCGCTTCGGCCGGCAAGGGCTTGCCGCTGTCGGCAACTGCGACACCCGCTTCGCCGCACTCGGCACTGGCGCTCGATTCATCGACAGGTTCGTCCCGGCCTTCATCGGCCGGCCGGGCCGCGGCATCCTTGCGTGCCGCAGGCGCTGCCTCGCGCTCGCGCTCATAGACACGGGCAAAGCTGGAAGGCGCGTCATTACTGGGCTGCTCATGCCGCGCCGGCGCGCGCGCGGGCGCCTGGCGGGCCTTGATATCAGGCGTAACCTGCAGCAGAAGATCAGGTGCGACGGACATGGGCACTCTCCGTTCAATGGGTTGGTGACGGGAGAGTTGCAAGGGGTGGGCCAATCAGCCGAAAGCCGCCCACTGTTTCAGGCGTGGCGCTGGCGCTCACTCTTGAACAAGATGCGCACGATGGCGAACTCGCGCTCGACCTGCTCGATCAGGTCTGGCGCCTGCTCCAGTTGTTCGCGACGCCCGGCTTCTTCCAGCTGCTTGCACAGGCTGGCCAGCAGTGGAGCGCCCATGTTGCTGCAACTGCCCTTGAAGCTGTGTGCAGCATGCCGCATGGCGGCGGCATCAGCATTGAGCAATGCCTCGCGCAGCAGGCGCAGGCGCTCATCGGAGTCGACAAGGAAGGTATCCAGCAGAACCGGGTACTCCTCTTCCATCACCTCGCGCAACGAGGCCAGGACCTGATTATCGATATGCGCCTCGGACACTGCTGGGTCACTCCTTGAGCCGTTCTGCGGCGATTATGCATTGCAAGACCAGTAAAACTCCACGCATACACGCTTGCCGTCATCGGACCAGGCACAGTGATCGGCCAATTGGCGAACCAGGGCCATGCCGCGACCGGACAGGCTATTCCTGCCTGTGGAGCCCTGCACAGGCTGCCCCACCTTGAACCCCTCACCACTGTCGCTGACCTCCAGGCGTAAACGTCCGCCTTGCTCGGTGGGGCTGACATCGATGCTGAAACAGACAAAACCTTCGTCGAGCTCCTGCAAGCGGCGGTTGCGCTCCTGATAGTACTGGGCAAAACCGCTGGCCCCCTGTTTCATCGCCGAGTCCAGGCCCATGACTCCGTGCTCCAGGGCATTGGAGTAAAGCTCAGCCAGCACGGTATACAGAGCGCCACCCTTGAGGCGCAGGCCATCCACCGCCATCAGCATCTGCATCAGCTGCGGCAACGGGTTGAAATGGCGCAGGGTCTGTGCACGGTACTCATACTGCGCGCGCCAGTCGGTCGGCCCACGCTGCCCCCCCCTTTCGGCATCGAGCAAGGGGCGCTGCAGGCTGGCGCCATCGACCATACTGACCTCAAGCAGCGTGACATCGTCCTGCACGCTGCCATTGAAGCGGGTCAGGGCCTGGTGGATTTCCTCGAACAGCTGTCCGCGCTCGCGATTACTGCGCAGCACCTCGGTGAAGCGCTGCTCACCAAACATCTCGTCGCACTGATTGCCGGTTTCCAGTACCCCATCGGACAGCAGCACGATGCGCTCACCCAGCTCCAGCGGGAAGACCTCGCACTCATCCTTGAAGGCATTGGCAGAGAGAATGCCCAGCGGCAAGTGCCGCGATGGCAGCGACTGCAGCTCTCCGTCCAGACGCAGCAGATAGCCATCGGGCAGCCCACCGTTCCACACCTCGACCAGACGCCGTTGAAAACTCAGGTTGAGCATCGTCGCGCAGCAGAACACCCCGACCGGAAGGATGCGCTTGAGCTTGGCATTCATCTCGCGAAGGATCTCGGCCATGCTGTGGCCCTTGGCCGTCATCGCATAGAACACCTCGGCCAGCGGCATGGCGCCAATCGCCGCCGGCAAGCCATGGCCAGTGAAGTCGCCAAGCAGCACATGCATACCGCCCGAAGGTTTGAAGGCGGCCAGCAGCAGGTCGCCATTGAACAGAGCAAAGGGTGACTGCAGGTAACGCACATTCGCTGCGTTAAGACTGCCCGAATGGGCAACCTTGTCGAACACCGCCTTGGCCACCCGCTGCTCGTTGAGCAGGTGCTCGTTGTGCCGGGCAATCAGATCGCGCTGTTCCAGCACCGTTGCCTGCAGCCGGCGCAGGCGCGCCATGGCATTGATCTTGGCCTGCAGAATCAGGCGGTTGTACGGTTTGGCCAGGAAGTCATCTCCGCCGGCCTCTAGGCAGCGCGCCAACTCCTCACTGCCGGTCAGCGACGTCAGGAAGATCAGCGGCACCAGTTGCTGCCCTGCCGCCTGCTTGATCTGGCGGGCCGCCTCGAAACCATCCATGACCGGCATCATGGCATCCATCAGGACCAGGTCTGGCCGTTCCTGTTCGAACAGCATCACGGCCTCCTGGCCATTGGCTGCCGTCAGAACACGGTACCCCTCACGGGTCAGGATGGTCGACAAGAGCAATCGATCGGCCGGGCTGTCCTCGGCAATCAGGATGGTCAGTGGCTCGCTCATGGGCGAAACCTAGGCAATCTGAAAGAGCTGCTCGAAATTGGAAATCGCGAGAATCTTGCGCACATCGCCGTTGCAGTTGGCCAGGCGTACCTGGGCGTGATCGCCGCCGGCGTGATCGCGCAGCAGCAGCAGCATGCCCAGCGCCGAGCTGTCGAGGTAGGTCGTGTTTTTCAGGTCAACCACATAGCGACGTGGCGAACTGTCGATGCGCTCGTACGCATCGCGGAATTCCTGATGGGCGCCAAAGTCGAAACGACCCTCCACATGGATGGTCAACTCCTGACCATCGGCAGAAGAATTAGCGGTAATGGCCATGCGGCTCTCCTTATTGTTGTCAGGCGCTATGTGAAGATGTAGCAGTCCGCCAGCAGGCCGGCAAGCTCAAGGCCTATAACGGCGGCACCGAGGCCAGGCGCTGCGCCAGCTCATCGAGCTGTTTCTGCTCACGCTTGTCCTCGGCCAGACGAGCCTCATCCCGGTAACGCTGGACCAGCTTACGCAAGCCCTCAAGGCGTGCATAGCGCTCCTGCCACTGCAGGCGAGCTTTATCCACCGCTCCCTGATGCCAGGCCAGTGCCTGCGCCTGCTGGCTGATGGCCTGTTCCAGCTGGGACAGGAAGCGCTGATAGTTCATCAGCCACTGGCCACTGACGCCCTGGCGCCCTGACTGCAGCCACTGCTGCTGGTAATCGCTACGGTAACGTTCCAGCTCACCCAGCTTGACCTCGGCCTGGGTCAGTTGGCTCTGGGCCCGGGCCAACTGCACCGCGGCAGCCCGTTCGGCACGCTGGGCCATATCGACCACCGGAGCCAAACGGCTGGCACGATCCCGCGCCATGGGTTATCAGCCTGCCGCCGGTCGCAGGATCTGCGCCAGCTTCTGCACGCTGCCCGGCAGCTGCTCGCTCTCGTTAAGTGCCTGCCGCAGGTAGGCCGACATCACTGGCTGCCGGGCGATAGCCAGGTCGGTGTCGGCGTCGCCGCCAGGCACATAGGCACCGACACTGATCAGATCGCGGCTCTGCTGGTAGCGCGACCACAGCTGTTTGAAGCGCTGGGCATCACGCTGATGCTCAGGCGTGACCACTTGCGGCATGACCCGACTGATCGAAGCCTCGATGTCGATGGCCGGATAGTGCCCCTCTTCCGCCAGCCGGCGCGACAGCACGATGTGCCCGTCCAGCACGCCGCGCGCGGCATCGGCAATAGGGTCCTGCTGATCGTCGCCCTCGGAAAGCACAGTGTAGAAAGCGGTGATCGAGCCGCCACCCTCCTCCGCGTTACCGGCGCGCTCCACCAGCTTGGGCAGCTTGGCGAACACCGAGGGCGGATAGCCCTTGGTGGCCGGCGGCTCGCCAATGGCCAGGGCAATCTCGCGCTGGGCCTGGGCAAAACGGGTCAGCGAATCCATCAGCAGCAGAACGTTCTTGCCCTTGTCGCGGAAGTATTCGGCGATGCGCGTGCAGTACATGGCGGCGCGCAGACGCATCAGCGGCGCGTCGTCAGCCGGCGAGGCGACCACCACCGAGCGCTTGAGGCCTTCCTCGCCGAGGATATGCTCGATGAACTCCTTGACCTCGCGGCCCCGCTCGCCGATCAGGCCGACCACGATGATCTCGGCCTCGGTAAAGCGCGTCATCATCCCCAGCAGTACCGACTTGCCCACGCCGGTGCCGGCGAACAGACCGATGCGCTGGCCGCGGCCAATGGTCAGCAGGCTGTTGATCGAACGGATGCCGACATCCAGCGGCTCGCTGATCGGATGGCGCTTGAGCGGGTTGATGGTCGGACCGTCCATCGGCACCCAGTCATCGGCCTTCATCCGCCCCTTGCCATCCAGCGCCCGCCCGGCGCCATCGAGCACCCGCCCGAGCATGCTCATGCCCATCGGCAGGCTGCCGGTCTCGGGCAGCGGCACCACTCGGGC
Organism: Pseudomonas fluvialis; assembly: GCF_014207935.1. GTDB lineage: Bacteria > Pseudomonadota > Gammaproteobacteria > Pseudomonadales > Pseudomonadaceae > Aquipseudomonas > Aquipseudomonas fluvialis_A. The sequence continues at coordinate 209,790 of NZ_JACHLL010000002.1, forward strand.
GCCTGGGGAAATGCCAACCAGGCTGCCGACCGGCATGAGGTACAGCTTGCTGCCGGCAAAGCCCATCACTTCGGCCTCGACCTGCACGGCCTGCTGCCCATCCTGGTTGATCACCAGACAGCGACTGCCCATGGCGGCGCGCAGCCCCTCGGCCTCCAGGGTCAGGCCGACCATGCGCAGCAGGCGCCCCTCCACCACGGGCTGCGCCGGTAACTGCAACGCCTCGCCGTAGCCGGCCAGGCGCTGGGCGAAGCTGGAGCGTTCAAGGCGCATCGTGACTATCCGGGTGCAGATCCAGATCCTCGCCCAGATCCAGGCTGATATCCGCTGGCAACGGCTGCGTGGCCTGCTGCCGCTGCTGCTCGAACAGCTGCTTGAGCGCCTGTTCCAGGCGGGTTTCAACGCTGGCGTCGATCAGACTGTGCTCGGTTTCGATCCGACAGCCGCCGGGGGCCAGCGCCTCGTCCTCGAACAAGCGCCAGCTTTCCTCATGCCGCTCGCGCAGCTGCTTGACCTGCTCGAAGTCCTGGGGATTGAGGTGAATACGGATGTTCTGCGCGCCCATCGGCAGCAGTTTGAGTGCACCCTGCACCACCTGGCGAATCTGACTGGAGTCGTGGCTCAGTTCGCGGCGGATGACCTCCTGGGCCAACTGACTGACCAGTTGCACCAGCGCCACCTCGATAGCCTGATCCTGCTCCTGAATCGGCACCAGCAAATGCTGCATCAGCTGTTCGAGTTGAGCCACGCGCGCCGTCAGTGCCGTCTCGGCCTCCTGCCTGGCCTTGAGCTGGCCGGCGTGAAAGCCATCCTTCTCGCCCGTGGCGAAACCATCGTTGTAGGCTTCCTGGCGAATGGCCTCAAGCTGCTCAAGCGTCAGCGGCTGCACCGTGTCTTCAGCCACCTCCACCACCGCATCGGGTAGCGCCTCGGGCTCGGCAGCCTGCTCGGCCGCCACCTCGGCCGCCTGCTGCTCCGCACCACTCGACACCACATGGGCGCCCTCGCCGAAACTCGGCAATAGCCAGCGATCGAAGGCGGCCGTGCCGGGGCGGATCAGTTCGGAGGAGTCCTTGTTGGCCATCGCTGCCCCTTAGCAGGACGTTGAAAAACTAAATATTGAAACCACCCGCATCGTCTGGCCGTTGTTAAAAACGGCCTGTTGGACGGCGATCAGATCATGGCCTCGCCACCGGCACCGCCGAGGACGATCTCGCCGGATTCGGCCATGCGCCGGGCAATGGTGAGAATTTCCTTCTGCGCCCCTTCCACTTCGCTGACCTTGACCGGCCCGCGAGCCTCCAGATCGTCGCGCAGCAGTTCGGCGGCACGCTTGGACATATTCTTGAAGACCTTCTCCTTGATTGCATCGTCGGCGCCCTTGAGCGCCAGCACCAGCACCTCGGAAGAGACCTCGCGCAGCAGCGCCTGGATGCCACGGTCATCGACATCGGCCAGGTTGTCGAAGACGAACATGAGGTCCTCGATCTGGGTCGACAGGTCCTCGTCGACCTCACGGATCGAATCCATCAGCTGGCCTTCGATCGAGCTGTCGAGGAAGTTCATGATGTCTGCCGCGCGCTTGACCCCACCCAGCTGGGTGCGGGTGGCGTTGGCGCCGCCGGCAAACTGCTTCTCCAGAATCTGATTGAGTTCCTTGAGGGCGGTTGGCTGCACGGTATTGAGCGACGACACACGCAGCACGATGTCCAGGCGCACCTTGTGGTCGAAGTGGCCGAGCACTTCGCCGGCCTGGTCCGGATCCAGATAGGCCACCACGATGGCCTGGATCTGCGGATGCTCGTAGCGGATCACATCGGCCACGGCGCGTGGTTCCATCCACTTCAGGCTGTCCAGGCCGCTGGTGCTGCCACCGAGCAGGATACGGTCGATCAGGTTGTTGGCCTTATCCTCGCCCAGGGCCTGGGTGAGCATCTTGCGAATGTAGGTGTCGGCGCCAACGCCCAGGCTGGTCTGGTCGCCCACGGTGGAGACGAACTCGCCCATCACCTGCTCGACCTGTTCGCGCTGCACATTGCGCATCTGCGACATGGCCACGCCGACCCGCTGCACTTCCTTGGGCCCCATATGGCGCAGCACCTGCGCGGCATCGGTCTCGCCGAGCGAGAGCAGGAGAATGGCGGCCTTGTCGACCTTGTTCAGCTTGGCTGGGGCGCGATTATCACTCATCGGCGTTGATCCACTCTTTCACGACTTGCGCCACCCGGCCCGGGTCTTCGGCAACCAGGCTCTTGATGGCATTCAATTGGGCATCGTAGCCCTCGCTAGGGCTCGGCAGCAGGATGCTCGCCGGGCCGCCAAGGCTGACCCGATCCTCGGACAGGCCACCGACGCCACCGATGCCACCCATGTCACCCAGTTCCACATCGCCGCCCCGACCGCCGGCAGCACCCGCGGCGCCAGGCTTGCCGCCACTGATGATGGTATTGAGCACAGGACGCAGCACACCGAACACCAGCACCAGGATGAACAGAATGCCCAGCACCTGCTTGATGATGTCCCAGAACCAGGGCTGCGAATAGAAGGGAACCTCGAAGATTTCCTCCTGCTGATCGGTGAAGGCTGCATTGATCACGCTGACACTGTCGCCACGACTGGCATCGAAGCCCACGGCGTCCTGTACCAGGCGCTTGAAACGCTCGATATCGGCCGCCACCCAGGGCGTACGGGTGACTTCACCGGTCTCGGCATTGATCGCCACCTTGTCATCCAGCACCACGGCCACCGACAGGCGCTTGAGGCGGCCCTGCTGCTGTTTGGTGTGGCTGATCGAACGGTCCAGCTCAAAGTTTCGCGTGGTCTGATCACGCTTGTCCGCCGGGTAAGGTGCCAGCATGGGCTGACCGGTCGCAGGGTCCATCACCTGCTGGCCATTGGCATCGAGCAGCGGCTGGCCGGCAGCAATGGGTCCAGGCGGAGCAGGAGCAGCCGCCGCTTGTTCGGGGGCCGCAGCGGCGCCCGGCGGCTGATTGGACAGCGCACCCGGCACGCCTTGGGGCGGCAGGCCGCTCTGGCGCTGCTCCTTGAGCAACTGCTCGCTGCGCAGCGCCGGCTGGTCGGGGTTGAACATTTCGGCGGTGGACTCCACCGCACTGAAATCGATATCGGCGGAGATTTCCGCCTTGTAGCGGCCCTCGCCGAGTACCGGCTGGAGAATGCTGTGCACGCGCTGGGTCAGCACGCCCTCGACGCGGCGACTGTAGTCGAACTGCTTGCCGGCCATGGTCAGCTCGGACATTTCCTGCTGGTCGGACAGCAGGTTGCCCTTCTGGTCGACCACCGTGACCTGCGACTTGTCCAGTTCCGGCACGCTGGTAGCCACCAGGTTGACGATCGCCAGCACCTGGCTCGGCTCCAGGGTACGCCCGGGGTAGACCTCGACCAGCACCGAAGCACTGGGCTTGCGCTCATCACGGACGAACACCGAACTCTTCGGAATGGCCAGATGGACGCGCGCCGCCTTGACGTTGTTGAGGCTGCTGATGGTACGCCCCAGCTCGCCTTCCAGGCCGCGACGATAGCGGGTGGTTTCCATGAACTGGCTGGAACCCAACCCCTGATCCTTGTCGAGAATCTCGAAGCCGACCGAGCCATCGCTGGGCGCTACTCCGGCAGCCGCCAGCTTGAGGCGAGCCCGCGCCAAGTCCTCGTTCTTCACCAGCAGGGCGCCGGAGTTGGGTTCGATGGTGTAGGCGATATCGGCAGCCGTCAGCGCATCGACCACCTGCGCGGTGTCACCGCCGGCCAGGTTGGCCTGCAACGGGCGCCAGTCCGGCTGCTGCGACCACAGCACCACAGCGAAACCGATCGCCACACTGGCGGCCAGACCGACCAGCAGGCCGATCTGGCGCAGCATGGACATGGCGGCGAGGTTTTCCAGGAAGACCAGACCGAACAGCGGCTTCTTGTCCGCTGCATCATCGATCTTGGCCGGTACGTTACCCGCGACTGCTTCAGCCATGATTCACCTCAGACCGGCATCTGCATGATGTCTTGATACGCCTGAACCAGCTTGTTGCGCACCTGGGTCATGGCCTGGAAGGATACGCTGGCTTTCTGCGAAGCGATCATCACGTCCGTCAGGTCGATGCCCTTCTGCCCCATCTCGAAGGCGCTGGCCATCTCGCTGGCCGCATTCTGCGTTTCGCTGACCTTGTTCACCGCGCTGCCCAGCATCTCGGCAAAGCTCGGCGCACCGGCTTCCTGCGGCGCCGCAGTCGGCTTCGGACGGGCCATGGCATCCATCTGCATGGCTCGCATTTCCAACATCAGGCGATTGAACTCGACACCCTGACTCATGATGTTCTACCTCCATGGTCGCGATTTTTTTGACGCTGCGCGACTCGATACAGGAGAGATTGCAACAAGGGTGCCAGCCTCCTAGCGCCCATGAAAAAGGCGCGCCCCGAAGGAGCGCGCCTTGTCCAAACCGCCCGCTGGCACTCAGCTGGCGAACAGATAACCTTCCACGTCCAGCCCGGCATCGCGCATCTGCGCCAGCTTGTAACGTAGGGTACGCGGACTGATACCCAGCCGCTCGGCGGCCTCCTTGCGACGACCGCGCTCGGCCCGCAGGGTATCGATGATCAGTTGGAACTCGCGGCGGCGCAGGTCCTCGCCCAGGCCACCGGCATCGGCGCTGGCCGGCAGCGCCACCTCATGGCTGACGGGCACCACCGGCGACGACACCACCTGAAGAACCGGCGGCGGCACAGGTACTGCCTGATTGAGGCCGATCGGCGCATGCAGACACAGGTCCTCGGGCTGAATCAGTCCGCCCTGCTGCAGGATCAGGGCACGCTGCAAGGCGTTGTCCAGTTCGCGCACATTGCCCGGCCAGGCGTGCTGCACCAGCGCCTGCTGCGCCGCTGGCGAAAGGTTGACCGGGGCATGATTCATTTTTTTGACGTGTTTGCCGAGCAGGCGCTGGGCCAGCGGCAGAATATCGGCGGGACGCTCACGCAGCGGACGCCACGCCAGCGGGAAGACCGACAGACGATAGTAGAGGTCTTCGCGGAAGCGCCCGGCCGCCACCTCGCCCGCCAGATCGCGGTTGGTGGTGGCCAGCACGCGGATATCCAGGCTGATCGGCTTGCGCGCCCCGACCCGCTCGACCTCGCGCTCCTGCAGTACACGCAGCAGCTTGGCCTGCAGCCCTAGTGGCATCTCGGAAATCTCGTCAAGCAGAATGGTGCCACCGTCAGCCAGCTCGAATTTGCCCGGTGCACTGGCTATGGCACCGGTAAAAGCCCCTTTCTCGTGACCGAACAGGGTCGCCTCAAGCATGTTGTCCGGGATTGCCGCACAGTTGATGGCAATGAACGGTTTGTTGGCGCGCGGCGACTGCTGGTGAATGTAGCGCGCCAGCACTTCCTTACCCGTCCCCGATTCCCCCGAGATCAGCACCGTGGATTCGCTGCGCGCCACCCGCGCGGCCAGATCGAGCAACTGACGGCTAGCCGGTTCCAGCGCCACCGGTCCTTCGCTGGCGCTACTGCCAAGCTGACCCAGGGCATGACGGTTGACCAGCTCGAGCAGCACCTTCGGCTCGAACGGCTTGACCAGGTAGTCTGCCGCGCCCAGTCGCATGGCCTGCACTGCCCGCTCGACGGCGCCATAGGCCGTCATCAGCAGCACCGGCAGCATCGGATAGCGCTGGCGCGCCAGCGCCAGCAGCTCATGGCCATCCATGCCCGGCATGTTCACGTCGCTGATCAGCAGGCTGAAACTCTCTTCACCCAGGGCAACCAGAGCCGACTCGGCACAATCCACGGCCCGGTAATCATGGCCACCCAGGCTCAGGGTATCGGCCAGGGCTTCACGCAGGGCGCGGTCGTCTTCGACCAGCAGAATTTTGGCAGGCATGCGGATTACTCCTGAGCAATCGTCTGGGCCGCGGGGATCAGCGGCAGAATAAGAGTGGCGCAGGTGCCGCGCCCCGGGCGCGAGCGCAACTGCAGCTCGCCGTGATGGGCTCGCGCCACGGCCTTGACCACCGCCAGCCCGAGGCCGGTGCCGGTAGTCTTGGTGGTGAAGAAAGGCTCGCCCAGGCGCGCCAGGGTCAGCGCGTCGATGCCGGCACCACTGTCACTGATGCACAGGCGCAGGCTGCTGCCACGACTGTAAAGGTGCACCTTGAGGCGCAGCGAGGGGCCGGCGGCCTGAATGGCATTCTCGATCAGGTTGAGAACCGCCCCGACCAGGGTGTCGCGGTTGCACAGCAACTCGCCGCGCTCCACTTCACACTGCCAGCGCACATTCAAGCCCTCAACATGGGGCTCGGCGGCCTCGCGCAGAGCCCTGAAGAACTGACGCGGCGGCAAGCGGTCCGGCAAGGGCAGATCACCACGGGCAAACACCAGCATGTCACGCACCTGGTGCTCCAGCTCATGCAGGCGCTCCTTGAGGCGTCCAGCGAAACGCTGCTGCTGTTCGAAGGGCAGGGCCTGCTCACTGAGGTGGCTGGCATAGAGCATGGCCGCCGACAGCGGTGTACGGATCTGATGCGCCAGCGACGCCACCATCCGCCCCAGGGCCGACAGGCGCTCATGGCGCGCCAGCTGATCCTGCAGGCGACGGGTTTCGGTGAGATCGGTGAGCAGCACCAGCTGGCCCGGCTCGCCACTCAGGGACCGGGTGGCAATGGAAAGTCGCCGACCATCCTTGAGGGAGATTTCGTGACCGTCATCCTCGCGTGGCGCAAAGCAGCGGGCGATCACTTCGCGCCAGAGCATGCCCTCCAGAGGTTTGCCCAGCAGCAGGCAGGCAGCCGGATTGGCCTCACGCACCACACCCTGACCGTCGATCACGATCACCCCGCCAGGCAACAGGTCGAGCAGGCTGAGCAGGCGATTGGCCAGGCGCTCCTTCTCCGCCAACTCCTGCATGCGCTGCGCACTCACCAGGGCCAGCTCGCCCTTCAGCTCATTGACCCGAGCCTCCAGCAGGCCATAGGACTCGCTGAGCTGGCTGGACATCTGATTGAACAGCGCAAAGGCCTGCTCCAGGCTGGCACGGCTTTCCAGCTCGGCGGGAGCCTGGCTTGCGGGAGTGGCTGAAGTGGAAGTGACCAGCGCATTCATGCCTGTGTTCTCTTGTCGCTTGCGTCAAAGGACGGTCGTTACAACAAGACTTAGCAATCTGCGTGCCCAAAAAAATATCGTTATTTTTCAAAACCTTAAAAACAAAGGCCGAAGGATGTGTCAATCCTTCGGCCTTTTCAGGGGGCTGTGCCTGGGTGCCGACTAAAAATCGTCGGCCATCTCGTCGTCACGACGACCCATGCCGTACTTGCGCATTTTCTCCACCAAGGTGGTCCGACGGATGCGCAGGCGCTCGGCCGCACGCGCCACCACCCCACCCGCATCGTCCAGCGCCTGCTGAATCAGGCTCTGTTCCAGATTGCCCAGATATTCCTTGAGGTCCAGCCCTTCAGTCGGTAGCAAGGCTCCCGGCACCAGGCCTTGAGGAACACTGGACGACAGGGCCGCGCGCTCCTCGATATCCTCGCGCAACGAGGCCGCCAGTTGCTCGTCCTCATCCTCGACATAGCGGAATTTCTTCGGCAGTTCGGCCACACCAATCACGCCATAGGGATGCATGATCGCCATGCGCTCCACCAGATTGGCCAGCTCACGCACGTTACCCGGCCAGTCGTGGCGGCACAGGGAAAGGATCGCCGCGGAATTGAAGCGAATCGAACCGCGCTTCTCAAACTCCATGCGCGAGATCAGTTCGTTCATCAGCAGGGGAATGTCTTCAGCGCGCTCGCGCAGCGGCGCCATCTCGATCGGGAAGACATTCAGGCGGTAGTACAGATCCTCGCGGAAGGTGCCCAACTCGATCATCTGCTCGAGGTTCTTGTGAGTAGCGGCAATGATGCGCACATCGACATTCTGTGTTTTGTTGCTGCCGACCCGTTCGAAGGTGCGCTCCTGCAACACACGCAGCAGCTTGACCTGCATCGGCAGAGGCATATCGCCGATCTCGTCTAGGAACAGCGTGCCGCCATTGGCCAGCTCGAAGCGCCCGGCGCGGCTGGTTATGGCACCAGTAAAAGCACCCTTCTCGTGGCCGAACAGTTCGCTTTCCAGCAGTTCAGCCGGAATGGCGCCACAGTTGACCGGCACAAACGGGCCTTCGCGGCGCTTGGAGTGGTAGTGCAGGTTGCGCGCCACCACTTCCTTGCCGGTACCGGACTCGCCCAGGATCAGCACGCTGGCATCGGTATCGGCAACCTGCTGCATCATCTGCCGAACCTGCCCGATAGCCCGACTGGTGCCGACCAGGCTGCGGAACAGATTGGTTTCGCGCTGCCGACCGCGCTCGCGCGCCTCGTCGTACATCTCGCGATAGACCTGGGCACGATGCAGCGAGTCAAGCAGCTGGTTGTAGCCCGGCGGCATCTCCAGACTGGCCAGCACGCGCCGCCGGAAATCCTCTGGCCAATCGCCTGGCACCTGCTCGCCAAGGAGCAACACCGGCAGGAACTCATCACGCTCGCCCAGTTCCTTGAGCAACTCCAGCGCCCCGCCCTTGCTCTCGAGCGTTCCCAGCAACACGCAGAGCAGCCCGCGCAACGACTCCTGGCCGTCGCAATGCGCCTGCCAGCTGGCACTGTCACAGCAGATCAGTTCTTCGCCGAGGAAAGTAAAAATGACGCTCAAGTCGCGGCGGCGAGTCGCATCGTCGTCAATCAGCAAAATCTTGGTTTCACGCCACATCTTATTCTTCTGACTCATGTGGAGAACTGGAGGCGCGGCAGTGTTCAGGCAAAAAGCACTGCAGCGGCACATTGCCACTAGTTAAGTCAAAAGTTCGACATTAGTCAATTTAATGGCGTGATTTTTTTGCTGTATCAGCAGCGAAACTAAGTCGCTGAAAGGCGGGAACAAGCACTTGGAGCAAAGACCAGCCATGATGGCTGGTCAAGTCGACTAGGGCTATTAGCCAAATAGCTGATAGACCTTGGCACCTTGGCGGCCCTGGTTGAGCTGGGTCAGTTCGCCGGCCAGGCGCTGCTGCTCCTGCTGGCAGGTAGACACCAGTTGCCGATACAGCCCCAAGAGTTCCTGCATGCGCAGGCGCAAGGTCTCTGCATCCAGTGGTTCAACCATCGCGGCTTCAACGGCCTCGCGGCACTGGCGATCCAGCTCACCGATCGCCAGCCAGTCACGCCGCGCCAATGCCTCACGCAACGCCTCGCCAGTCAGCTCCAGCTGTTGTACTGCAGGACTCATGCTACCTCCCGAACTCAGGGTGCAATCGCATCCCAGCCAGATTTGACATTGCGCAACAAGCCAATCACCTCGTCGATCATCGCTACATCGTTGGCGATGTTGGCCTGGAACAGACGAGTCGACATGTAGTCATAAAGCCCGGCCAGATTCTCTGCCAGCTCTCCCCCAGTGCTCAGGTCCAGCGACTCACGCAAACCACCGATGATGGCAATACTCTGGCTGAGCAACGGGCCTTTCTGCTCGATCAGCCCACGCTCGGTAGCGCCACGAGCCTGAAGCAGACGACTGAGCGCCCCCTCCATGAGCATCTGAATAAGACGATGAGGCGATGCGTCGTCCACCTGTACGCGGGTGTTAACGGTCTGGTACTGCTTGAGGGCCGCCCTTGCGTTCATATCGACTCCTGCAGAGATATGCATGCCTGTTCAAACAGCATATCGGCGCCAGAGGGCAAAACTTTAGCCTCAGGCGTGCGCAGGAGCCACCTGAGGTTCTGGCTCGATAACATCCCAGGCGCCCTTGATGCGCAGCAGCAGCGCCTCTACCTCGTCCAGCGGGCGAGGCGAGTCATCCAGCGCCACCTGCGATAGGCGACGAGTCATGTAGTCATACAAGGCATCCAGATTCTCGGCGATTTCACCGCCGTGCTCCAGGTCGAGACTGGACTGCAGCACTCCGAGAATGGTCACCGTAGTACCGACAGCATTGCCCCGCACATCGGCATTACCTTCCTGCTGCGCCTGGCGGGCCAGACGAACACGCTCAAGCGCGCCATCCAGCAACAACTGGACTGCGCGATAGGGTGTTACCTCATTCCCTGTTTTGACCTGCTTGTATGTATCAATCGGCATGTTGCTCATGGCTTAGCTGTCCTTCTTCACGAGGCCCGGAAGGCTGGCCAACTGGCTGGCCAAGCTTTCACTGGTTTTCTGCAAGCGACCTACCAACTGGTCCATCGCGTTGTACTGTGCCAGCAGGCGCTCCTGCACCTTGGTAATCCGCAGTTCGAGTGCTTCGCGCTGCTTGTCAACGCTCGTCAGGGTGCTCTGCAGCCCCTTCTGCCGCTGGTCAAGAATGCCACTGGATTGCGAGTAGGGCTCTACAACCTTCTGCATGCGAGACATCAACCCGCCCTCGCCACCCAGGAAGTCGGCGACCTTGTCGTAATTGCTAGACAGCGCCGCATCCAGCTTAGTGGCGTCCAGTGCCAGCTTGCCGTCCTTTTGCGTAGTGATACCCAACTGGGCCAGGGAGCGTATGTCCAGATCGGTCCCAAGCTGGGTCATTTCCTTGCGCAAACCACTCATCAGGTTGCGAATGGACGTATCGCCCAGCAGTGGACCGGTGACTGGGGCCTTGCCCTCTCCGACCTGTACCACAGCAGTCATCTCACTCGAGCTCTGCACCAGCTTGTTATAGCTGTCGACAAACTTCTGCAGATTGGCTCGGACACTGCCCTTGTCCTGACCGATGCTAACAGTAATGCTCTTGCCATCGGCAATATCGCTAGCCGACTGTGCCGCGACCAGATTCAGCGTCACGCCGCTGATGACATCACTGACAGTATTGCTGTCCTTGGTCACCGACAATCCATCGACGCTGAATAATGCCGACTTGGCCTCGCTGACAGTGCGCCCACCAGCGTCAGCCGCCGGATTGAGCAGCGTCAGTGAGTTGTCACCCAGGGTGCCGGTTCCGGCATCACTGGCCGTAATCGTCAGGCTCTCGCTGTTGCTCGACTCAATGACCAGACGAGCCCCCGAAGAGACCGTTTCGATCCGTGCACTGATGCCCTGCCCGGCCCCGGAAGTGTTTATCGCATCGCGCACGGTGGTCAGGGAGTCGCCGTCATTGACGGCGACATTCAAATTCGCGGCGCCGGAAACGATACTCAACGAACCCGTTTTGAAAGTAGCCGCAGCGCCTGCGCTCAGCGCCGGCAACTGTGCAGTGCCGGTGCCTTTGCTGAAAGCCAGACTGGATAGTGCATTACTGCCAGCCGTCACTCCGTCCTGGGTCACACTGACCTGGATGTCGTTACCAGCGCCCGTCTTGGTGGAATTGAGCACCAGGCGCGAACCACTGGCATCGGTCACGATGCTGGCGGAAATGCCCTTGCTCTGGCCAGCAGTATTGATGGCATCGCGAATGCCGCTGAGACTGTTATTCGCCGCAGTGACATCAACCGTGATCGATGAGGTACCCGCACTGACCGTCAGCTCACCCGAGCCAAACGTAGCCGCCGTGCCACCACTGACAGACTGCAAGGCAACCTTGCTGCTACTGGCCAACTGCTGCACCTGCAAGCTGAATTGCCCTGCCGTCAGCGTGGAGCTGCTGCTTGCGGTAAGAATCGAAGTATTCGAAGAGACCAGTGTCTGTTTCTGAAAAGCAGACAGCTTGTTGAGGCTTTGCAGTGTCGAGCTCAGCTCGCCCACCACCGAACGCAGAGTGCCGATTGCGGAGATACGCGAGGTCGTCGACTGCTCGAGTCGATCAAGCTGCGACTCCTTGGGCGCTCGCTCGGCATCGACCAGTGCCTTGACGATACTGCTGATATCGATACCAGAGCCAATCCCAGTTACACCGGCCATTTTTCACCTCGTCAAAACAATGACTGTTTGCTCCTCGTGAGAGCAAACAGTCAAAAGCCGTGCCAACCTTTTCTGTCAGGCTTCAGCTTTGAACAACAAGCTGCGAACCTCCGTCAGGTTCTCAGCCAACTGCAACGCCTCTTCCGAGGGAATCTGCCGAATAAGATCACCTGAACTAGGGTCCGTCACCTTGACGATTACCTGACCCGAACCGTCATCGACAGCGAAGTTGAGATCACGCTTGACCGACTGCACGAACTCCTGAATGGATGCCACCGCATCCTCAACCTGAGAACGACTGACCTCGGCGACCACGGGCTGAGCCGCAACGGCCTGACTGCTGCTAGGCGCCACCGCCCCGGTAGCCTGCGCTACACGGCCGGCGGCCGCTTCAGTCGCAGCCATCCGATTGGTCGCTTGCATCGGGCTGAGCGCCGGCTTACTTGAGCTGACGTCCATAATTACCTCCTCACATTGAGGTTGCGAGAGAAGAAGTCACCTTCTCCTCTCGCAGTCTAGCCCCTATCCGCTTAGCCCAGAAGACTCAGCACCGCCTGCGGCAGCTGGTTGGCCTGTGCCAAGATGGCGGTACCGGCCTGCTGCAGGATCTGGTTCTTGGTCAGCTCCGAAGTCTCTGCCGCGAAGTCGGTGTCACGAATCCGGCTACGGGCGGCAGAGGCATTCTCAGCGATGTTCTGCAGGTTCGAGATGGTGTTCTCGAAGCGGTTCTGCACGGCACCGAGCTGAGCCCGCTGACTGTCAATGGTCGAGATCGCGCTGCTGATGATACCGAGCGCATTCTGCGCACCGATGGCAGAGCTGATATCGACATCAGCCACCGACTCCAGGTTGCTGAACACGCTGGCACCTGGGCCGGTCACCGCACCGTCGATATCATCGAAGTTTTCCACCTCGAAGGCATCCGGCGATTCGAAACGCACCTGACCGACAATCACACCACCGTTAGTCCCATCACCGGTCAGATCCAGAGCCGCGCCTACGGTGTCGCTGGCATCTGCCGCATCGGCGATGCCGTTGTCGCCATTGAAGGCCAGCGATTGCATTTCGGCGGCGACGGCGTTGGTTCCCGAATCGGTAGCGGTGTATTCGGTGACAACGATGTCATCGCCACTTTCGCTGACCATTTCCAGAGTACCGTCGACCAGAACACGAGCGCTGACGCCAGTGGTGCCGGTTTCCTTGTTGATCGCATCCGCCAGGCCGGACAGATCGCTCCAGTCGCTGATATTGGCGGAAATTTGCACACCGGCATCTTCATTGGCGTTATTGGCGCCGAACAAAGTGAAGCTGATGGTGCCGGTATCGGTGTTGCTGAACGAACCACCACCGTTAGCCTGCAGGCGCACAGCGGTACGCGCAGTCGAGGTCACGCCGGTGGAGTCGGCAATGGCATTAACTGCCGAAGACAACTCGCGGGCCGAGCTACCTGCAGCGAGCAGCACCGAGGAAGTCCCCAGCTTGCCGCGGATGGTCAGACCGTCAGTGGTCGCAGCGGAAGACGCATAGCCGAAGCTGGTGTCGGTCTGGTAGGTGCTGAACTCACTCACCGCAGCGGCGGCAATGCCTGCCTGCGACTGAGTGGCACTGGCGCCTGTACCCGCCAGGCTGCTGTTGAAACGGTTAGCACCGATGCTGGCAGCACCAGCACCACCAATGGCCACGCTGATGGTTTCGAAGGCGTTGGCGCCAACCTGGAAGCTCTGCGAGCCAAAGGTGCCGTCAAGCAGCTTGCGGGCACCGAAACTGGTGGTATCGGCAATACGGTTCAGTTCCTGTTGCAGCTGCGACACTTCACCCTGCAGAGCCGCACGTTCACTGGCGCCGTTGGAGCCGTTGGCGGCCTGCAGTGCCAGATCGCGCATGCGCTGGAGAATGCCAGTGGACTGTTGCAGAGCGCCTTCAGCGGTCTGCGACAGGGAGATACCGTCGTTGGAGTTACGCACCGCCACGTTCAGACCATTGATCTGACTGGTCAGGCGGTTGGAGATTTGCAAGCCGGCAGCATCGTCTTTGGCGCTATTGATGCGGAAGCCGGTGGAAAGACGCTGCAGCGAAGTATCCAGACCTTTGGACGAGGTGTTCAGGTTACGCTGGGTATTCAGCGACGCAACGTTTGTATTGACAGTGAGGGCCATGGTGATTTCCTCCAAAGGACCTAGCTTATGTGCCTGAGCTTGCGAGCTTTGGGCCTGCTTTAGCTCAGACGCCCCAGTAAGTTCGCATTCGTCCTTTGTATCGGCCCCACCGAGATCAACTTTAGGCAGGAAAAGCAAGAAATCTCCGATTTTTTATCCGATTGAAAATCAATCAGTTAGAAAATCAGAGAAAGCAATTTAGCAGGATTTTGGAAGTTTTGACGCCAGCAGACGCGCCGGATAAACCTCCGGGCGGAGGATGGGGAATCCCCTCCTCCGCCCGAGCGGGTTTAGGACTGCAGCAAGCTGAGTACCGCCTGAGGTAGCTGATTGGCCTGGGCCAGGATGGCCGTACCGGCCTGTTGCAGGATCTGGTTCTTAGTCAGCTCGGAGGTTTCGGCAGCAAAATCGGTATCGCGAATCCGACTGCGCGCCGCCGAAGCGTTCTCTGCAATGTTCTGCAGGTTCGAGATGGTGTTCTCGAAACGGTTCTGCACCGCACCCAGCTGAGCACGCTGGCTATCGATATTGGAAATTGCTCCGTTGAGAATGCCCAAGGCATTCTGCGCACCAATCGATGTGCCGACATCGATGGTGGCCACCGACTCCAGGGTGCTGAACACGCTGGCGTTGACGGCCGCCGGAGTAATCGTGTCGAAGTTCTCCACTTCAAACGCATCCGGCGACTCCAGGCGCACCTGACCGACGGCCACAGCCCCCCCTCCAGCCACGATACTGGCCACTGCACCGACCAGATCACTGGCATCAACCGTGTCATCCACGCGGTTGTCGCCGTTGAACACCAGGTTCTGCAGATCGGCCGTCACCACTGTGTTGGTGCTATCCACCGCCGCCCAGTCGGTGATAAGGATGTCTTCGCCTCGCTCACTGATCATTTCCAGGGTGCCATCGCTATTGGCCTTGGCGGAAATCCCGGTGATGCCCGTTTCCTTGTTGATCGCATCCGCCAGGGAGGAAAGATCACCCCAGTCCGCAATATTGGCGGAAATCAGCGCCCCATCCTCGACACGGCTGTTATTGGCCCCATACAGGGTAAAGCTGATGGTGCCGTTATCGGTCGTGGTACCGCCGATGTTTTCCAGGCGCGCCACAGTGCGGGCACTGGCAGTCACACCGGTGGCATCGGACACCGAGTTGACACCATTGGCCACGTCTCGGGCCGAGCTACCGCTGGCCAAAGCCACCGAGGCACTGCCCAACTTGCCATTGATCGTCAGGCCTGCGGTCGTGGCCGGCGAGCTGGCATAGCCAATCGCCGTGGTGTAGTCGGTAAAGCCGCCAACTGCCGAGGCGGCGATGCCGTCCTGGCTGTTCGTGGTAGCCGCTACCGTACTGTTAAAGCGATTGGCGCCGATATTGGCGGCACCGGCAGCACCAATCGACACACTGATGGTTTCAAAGGCGTTGGCACCGACCTGGAAACTCTGCGAACCAAAGGTCCCATCCAGTACTTTGCGACCACCAAAACTGGTGCTTTCGGCGATTCGGTTGATTTCCTGCTGCAGCTGCGCCACTTCACCCTGCAAGGCAGCGCGTTCACTTGCACCGTTGGAACCGTTGGCCGCCTGCAGAGCCAGATCGCGCATGCGCTGCAGAATGCCGGTAGCCTGCTGCAACGCGCCTTCAGCCGTCTGCGACAGCGAAATGCCGTCGTTGGCATTGCGCACCGCCACGTTCAGGCCATTGATCTGGCTGGTCAGGCGGTTGGAGATCTGCAGGCCGGCGGCGTCGTCCTTGGCGCTGTTGATGCGCAGGCCAGTGGACAGACGTTGCAGGGAGGTATCCAGCCCCTTGGATGTAGCATTTAGGTTTCGCTGTGTGTTGAGCGAGGCCACGTTCGTGTTGACTGTCAGCGCCATGGTGTATTCCTCCAAGGAATTTGCTAAGTACGCCTGAGCTTGTGCACTTCGGGCCGCGTCCTTAACAGGAGACCCTCTGCCACTGAGTTGTGCGACAACCTCACTTGAGCCAATTCCATGCCAACTTTTAAAAGTCCTTGTAAATCAATAAAAAAGCCGCACTAGTCAACACACAGGGACAACAAGCGGCAATGAATTGCCGCTGTTGCGCCGGACTTCTGGCAGCAGCCTGCCGCCTCCTATCCGCCAGGATTTGCCCGGTGCTGAAACAACAATCGCCATCACGCAGAAAAACAAAAGGCGCTCCGAAGAGCGCCTTTTCGATCCCTGAAATGCCTCAGCCGATACGTTTCAACCAGGCATTTGGCCAATGGGTAATATTCTGCGCCAACGTGCTCTCATTGAACGGCCATGCGGGCTGCTCGATAACAAAGGCCGGGGTGGCGGCGGCAAAATCGATGGCGGCCTGCGAGGGGTTATCCTTGTCCCACTCCGGCTTGCCACGCGGCACGATCGCCACGTCCTGCATGACACCGTCCGTGGAGACGATGTATGAGCCCTTGCTGACCAGCGGCGAGTAGAGTCGCAGCTCCTCGCTGACATGGGCGTAGGTGTGATTGGAGTCGAGAATCACCAGTACGGTCTCACCGGGATTCACCTGGGCCTTGACCTGCTCGACGATCTCGGCGGCTACCGAGCTACCCTCGATCAGGGTGATGTATTCGAACAACTCATGAGCCTCGATTGCCGCCCGGTTATGCGGCCGAATCTCGATATCCACCCCGACAACACGACCGGCCTTGCCCATGGCCTTGAACAGGCTGGCGTAGTAGATCAGGGAGCCGCCGTGAGCCACGCCGGTCTCGATGATCACATCCGGTTTGAGGCTGTAGATCACCTCCTGCATGCGGATCATGTCCTCGGGCAGCTGGATGATGGGCCGGCCCATCCAGGAGAAACAGTAGGGATATTTCTGGTTCCAACCCAGGCGCACCCACTCACGCGAAAGCAGTTCAAACGCGGCATCCGTGTACAACGGCATTTCACGCTGTACACCACCCTCTTCCAGCAGCAATACGGCATTATCGGTATCGACGGTCAATTTCATACTGTTCTCCTGCCTTGTAATTATTCAGTTCCTGAAACCAATCCAGCATCAGCCCTGGCACTGCCACCAAGCCAGGGTGTCATCCAATCCATCACGCAAGTCAAAACGTCCCTGCCACCCCAGCGCCTTGAGTTTGCGCACGTCCGCCACCAGCAGGGGTGGTTCTTCAGGGGAGACGGCAACACTGCCCAGGCGCAGCAGATTGGCACGCCCCAGTCGGTCGGCGACATACTCGACAGCCTCGGCCAACCGCTGCGGCAAACCATTACCGATGTTGAACGCGCCGCTGGCGCGTGCCGCCAAGAGGTGAAGCAAGGCCGAGGCCACATCATCCACATGGATGAAGTCACGCAATTGCTGCCCGTGTGAACAATGAGCCTCCTGCCCCTGGCTCAGCGCGGCAATCACCGAAGGCAACAAGCGCCCGGCGGCCTCGTGCGGGCCATACGCCTGGAAGATGCGTCCCCAGGCAACCGGCATGTCGTGCAACTGGGAAAATACCCCAGCCAACTCACTGCAGCTGCGCTTGCAGCGGCCATAGACGGTCGTCGGCTGCAAGGGCGTAAAGGCTTCCTGCATGAAACCGGTGCGCCAGTCGTACTCGGCACAGGTGCCGGCCACCACCGCAGCGTCGCCGCCCTGGAAGCGGAACTGCTCAAGCAGCTGCAACGTAGCCCCCACCCAACGCAGGTTATCAGGGGAAGTCCAATAACTACCGGGCTTGGCACACCAGGCCAGATGAACCAGCTGGCGTGCCTGAACCTGCCGGCACAGCTCCGCTACCTGGGCCAGGTCCAGCAGATCACATTGATGCCAGTGCACGGCATTGTCCGCTTCGGATGCTGCACTGGTGACCGCATGCACCTCATGGCCCTGCTCCAGCAGTTGCCGGACGAGCGGCCTACCGACAAACCCCCGGGCACCTGTGACCAGCACAACGGCCATATCAGTGCAGCTCCAGATGCGGTACCGCCACAACAAAATGCCCATTCCAGGACTTGATGATGGCTTGCTGCTGCATCACTTCACCACGCAGGTTCCAGGGCAGGATCAGCACATAGTCCGGGCGTTCCTCAGCGATCCGCTCGGGGGCGACAATCGGGATTCGACTGCCCGGCATGAACTTGCCCTGCTTGTGCGGGTTGGCATCGGCCACCCAGGCCAGCAAGTCACCGCGCACACCGGCATAGTTGAGCAACGTATTGCCCTTGGCTGCCGCACCGTATCCCACCACACGCTTGCCCTCGGCCTTGGCCTTGAGCAGAAAGCGCAGCAGGTCATGCTTGATCCGCTCTGCGGCGGGCGCCAGGCTGGCGTAGTAATCCGCAGAACAGATACCGATCGCTGCTTCCTGCGCCAGCAACTCGGCAACCGCAGCGCTCACCGGCTGACGCCCCTCCTCGCGCTGCACATAAATGCGCAGCGAGCCACCGTGAGTCGGCAATTGCTCGACATCAAACAGCCGCAGGCCATTGCGCTCCAGTTGAGCCCTGACCGCCGTCAGCGACAGGTAGGAGTAGTGTTCGTGATACAGCGTATCGAACTGGCTCTCGGCCATCAGGCACAGCAGATGGGGGAACTCGAAGGTGGCCACACCGGTCGGTTTGAGCAATCCGGCAAAGCCCTGGAGAAAATCATTGATATCCGGCACATGGGCCAGCACGTTGTTGGCTGCCATCAGGTCAGCAGCCCACCCCTCTTCACGCAGCGCCTGTGCGGTCTCCCGGCCAAAGAACAACTCACGGATCTGCAAGCCTTTCTCGCGGGCCGCCCGGGCCGTGCTGGCCGTTGGCTCAATGCCCAGACAGGGAATGCCGCGCTGGGCCACGTACTGCAACAGATAGCCATCGTTGGCGGCCACCTCCACCACGCGACAATCTGGCGTCAGGGCAAAACGCTCGACCATCTGCGCCACATAACGCTCGGCGTGAGCCAGCCAGGTACTGGAGAACGAGCTGAAGTAAGCATACTCGGCATCGAACAGGCTATCCGCAGCGCGATAGTCCTCGGTCTGCACCAGCCAGCAGTGCTCACAGACCAGCGCCCGCAACGGCACCCAGGACTCCGCCTGATCCAACTGTTCGCGCCGCAGATAGGCGTTGGACGGCGGCGCCGTCCCCAGATCGATCAGTGGCAGACGCAACTCCGCGCTGCAACCACGACACTTCATAGACAGACTCCTTGAAATGATTCATCCAGCAACATGTGCTGACTGTCACGAGCTGACAGCTGCTGCACGGGCAATGGCCAGTCGATCGCCAGCCGCGGATCGGTCGGTCGCAACCCGCCCTCATGGCTTGGGTCGTAATCCGCGCTGTGCAGGTAGAGCAACTCCGCATCCTCGCTCATGGCCTGAAAACCATGGGCAAAGCCGGGAGGCAACAACAGGCTGCGGCCATCGCCGGCCTCAAGCAACTCGGCATGCCAACAGAGGAATGTCGGTGAATCCCGACGGATATCCACCGCCACATCCCAGACCGAGCCCCGCAGGCAGGTGATCAGTTTGTGCTCGGCATGCGGCGGAAACTGAAAGTGAAGGCCGCGGACCGCCCCTCGCAATGCCGTACGGGAATGATTGATCTGGCGGATATGCACGGTCTGCCCAAGAGCGGACAACGTACCTTCGCAAAACAGTCGGGCAAACCGCCCACGCTCATCCTCGTGAACCTTGTGCCTGAGGCTGAACAGCCCCTGCAGCGGCAACGCCTGCAACTGCAGATCACTCATGCCAGCCCCCGGTAGGACGCCACCTGCTGCAAGGTAACGCTGCGCATATCCTGGCCACCACGCCAGGCCTGATGCCACTCCAGCGTGGCTGCGAGGCACTGCTGCAGATCCCAGCGCGGCAGCCAGCCCAACAGCTGCCGAGCCCGCGTACTGTCCAGACGCAGCAAGCCGGCCTCATGCAGCTCGGCCGGCTCGATACGCAGGCCAGGGCAATCAGGCCAATGCTGCGCCAGATGTTCGACCACCTGACCAACACGGCACATATCGGTATCGGCCGGCCCGAAATTCCAGGCCCCGGCCAGCGCCGGTCCCTGCTCATAAAGCCCCTGCGCCAGTTGCAGATAGCCAGCCAGCGGCTCCAGGGCATGCTGCCAGGGCCGTACCGCCTGCGGATAACGCAGGGTCACCGGCTCTCCGCGACTCCAGGCCGCCAGCACATCGGGAATCAAGCGGTCGGCGGCGAAGTCGCCACCGCCCAGCACATTACCGGCACGCGCGGTGGCCATGGCCAGGCCATGCTCGGCATAACGTGAGGGGTGGAAGAATGAGGCCGCATAGGACTGCGCCAACAGCTCGCAGCAGGCCTTGCTGCTGCTGTAAGGGTCGTGCCCGCCCAGCGGCTCGTCCTCGCGGTAGGGCCACAGCCACTCGCGATTGGCGTACACCTTGTCGGTGGTGACCAGCACGCAACTGCGCACCCCGCCGACCTCGCGCATCACCTCCAGCAGGTGCAGCGTGCCCATCACGTTGCTGGCGTAGGTGCCGAGCGGGTCGCGGTAGCTTTCACGCACCAGCGGCTGCGCCGCCAGGTGCAGGACAATCTCTGGCCGCGCGCTCCGCACGACAGCCTGCAATGCCGCGAGATCTCGCAGATCGCCAATGTGACTGCTGATGCCTTCACCGACACGCGCCAATTCATAGAGGCTGGGCTGGGTCGGTGGCGCCAGGGCGAACCCGGTGACCTGTGCGCCAAGCTGCTCCAGCCAGAGAGCCAGCCAGCTGCCCTTGAAGCCGGTGTGACCGGTCAGCAGGACCCGCTTGCCCTGCCAGAACGCGGAATTCAGGACCACTGTTTCCATGGCGCGGCTCCGCTCTGCCACAAATGTTCGAGGTAGTTCTTGTCGCGCAGGGTATCCATCGGGTGCCAGAAGCCTGAGTGTTCAAAGGCCATCAGCTCACCCTCGCTGGCCAGGCGCGCCAGCGGCTCGGCCTCCCAGGTGGTGTCCTCACCGTCGATATAGGGCAGGACTTTCGGCGACAGCACGAAGAAGCCGCCGTTGATCCAGCCGCCGTCCCCGCGTGGCTTCTCGATGAAGCCGGTGACCTGATCACCTTCACGCTGCAAGGCGCCGTAACGGCCTGGCGGCTGCACGGCCGTAACCGTGGCCAGACGACCATGTTCCTGGTGAAAACGCAGCAAGGCGCCGATATCCAGATCGGAAACGCCATCACCGTAGGTGAAGCAGAACGGCTCATCGCCCTGCAGGAAATGCGCGGTCCGCTTGAGGCGGCCACCGGTCATGCTCTCATCACCGGTATCGACCAATGTCACCTTCCACGGTTCGCTGTAGTTCTGGTGCACTTCCATGCGGTTGTTCTGCATGTCGAAGGTGACATCCGAGGTGTGCAGGAAGTAGTTGGCGAAGAAATCCTTGATCGCATAGCCCTTGTAACCCAGACAGATCACGAACTCATGGATACCATGCGCCGAGTACATCTTCATGATGTGCCAGAGGATCGGCATACCGCCGATCTCGATCATCGGTTTGGGTTTGAGGTGCGACTCTTCGCTGATTCGGGTACCCAGGCCACCGGCCAAAATCACTGCTTTCATTGTTGTTCTCCCTGCGCGCAGTAGTCTTGCCACATCTGCTGGAAGCTCGCCTCCATGCGTTTGGCGAAGTCGGCAGCATCACACAGTGGCGACGCCAGCATGCCCTCGCGCAATCCCGCACGGATTGCCGCCAGCTTTGGCAGATCACTGGCCAACGCTACCAGTTTCTCGATGTATTGTTCTTCGGTATCGGCGATCCACTCGTCATGCCCGGCGCCGTGCAGAATCAGCGCCCCAACGCGTCCCATCGACGGCCGATCACGCAAGCTGACGACCGGCACTCCCATCCACAGGCTCTCATACAGCGTGGTACCCGAGTTGTGCGGGAAACAGTCCAGGCCAATGTCCATGGCCGAGAGTGCCGCAGTGGCCGGTGAGGTACAACCGATCAGCAAGCGCTCGGGCTCAATACCCTGAGCCTCGAACAGGGCACGGTAATGCTGCTGCAGACTCTCATCTCGCAGCAGGATGCTGTCGAGCATGAGCTTGGCATTGGGAACTCGGCGCAACAGTTCGGCCCAGACGCGGATCACCCGGTGATTCAGACGAATCGGACGGGTCAGCGTGCCAAAGGTGACATAGCCATTGCTCAACGCCGGCAACGCCGTGACCTCGACCTGCATGTGCTCAGGCGCCTGGTAGGCCACTGCTGGCGCCTGCATGCGCCACAGGCGCTCGGCAAAGGATGACTCACAACCAGGCGGCAGCATTTGCTCGTCGGCCAGGAAGTAGTCCACCTGCTTGAGCCCCGTACCAAAGGCAAAGCCCATCCACCAGCTGACCTGCACGGGCGCGGGCTTGAGCGCCAGAATCGGCAAGCCGTTGTTACCGGTATGGCCGGCCAGGTCGACCAGAATATCGATGCGATCCTCGCGGACCTTTTCCGCGATAGCGTCGTAGCTCAAGCCGACACAGTGGCGCCAGTGATCGACATAGCCCATGAAACGCTCGGTCACCTGATCCTCGCGCTTGACCAGCGAGTAGGCATACACCTCGACCAGCGACTTGTTGTGGTTGGCCAGCAGCGGCTCGATGAACTGGGCACAGACGTGGTGCCGGAAGTCCGGAGAGACATAGCCAATACGCAAGCGCCGGTTGCTGGTCAGCGCATTGGCATAATCGAAGTAACGCCTGGCCGGCAGGCGCTTGGCCACTTCCTGATAAAGGGCAAACACCTGCTCGCCGCTCCAGTCCGGGTGGTAGTTGGCGAAAAACAGGATATTGGTCCAGGCCTGCGGACTGTCGATGATGATGCGCAGCAGCTCGATGGCTCGATCCAGATTGCCGAAATGCGATTCCACGCCGGCCAGGTTGGCGAGGACCGGACGATAGTCCGGCGCCACCTCCAGCACCTGCCGATAAGCCTCCTGGGCGTCCTTGAGGCGGCGAGCGGCACTCAGAATGTTGCCCAGGTTGTTCCACAGGTTCGGCTCATCCGGCGCCAGGTCGATCGCCACGTGCATGACCCGCTCGGCTTCCTCGAGCAGCAAGGCATCCAGATAGGTATTGGCCAGGTTGTTCCAGGCATAAGCCTGATCCGGTGCAATAGCCAGTGCCCGCATGAAGCAGCCTTCGGCCTCGTGCTGACGCCCAACCGACTGATACACGCCGCCCAGCATGTTCCAGCCGCCCTGATAGTCGGGTTTGAGCTGCAGGCCGTGGGCCAGGTAGCCCAGAGCCTGCTGGGGTTCCTTGCGATTCTGGAAGGACATGCCCAGCCAACACCAGGCCTCGTGCTGATTGGCATCCAGGGTCAACGCCTGTTGCAGGACCGGACGTGCCTGCTCGGCGTGGTCGGCCATGACCAGACTCATTCCCCATTGCGTCCAGGCCTCCGCATTCTGCGGGCAACGCTCTGTCCATTGCCGGCCGAGTTCCAGATCATCCGCGACGCGGCCGAACTTGCGCAGGAAGTGGCTGAGGCGCTGCCAGGCCATGTCGCAATTAGGGTTGTGACTGATCAGCTCACGCAAGACCAGCTCGGAAAGCCCAGGGTCCCCGGCACGCGCGTGGCAAGCTGCCAGAACCAGAGCCGCCCGCCAGTTGTCCGGCTGGGCCTCGAGGACCGATTCAGCCAACGCTTTGGCGCCGCCTAACGAATAGTCCAGCTCCAGATCTGCCTGGGCGGCACGCAGCTCGAGATCGTCGGGAAATTCGCTGATGGCCTGCTTGATCAGGGGATAGGCCGGCCCTCGCTGGCTCAATTGGTAGCGAGCCAAAGCCAGAGAACGCTGGGCAATCGCCGTCAACTGGGGCAGCTCATCGGCCAGCGACACCACGGTGCTCCACTCACCATCGGCAAAGGCCTGCTGCAAGCGCTGCAGCATCAGCTGCTGGGAACTCTTGGCCAGACAGCACTTCTTGTATTTCAGGCCGCTGCCGCAGGGGCAGGGATCATTGCGCCGCGGTGCCGCGGCAGGCAGCTGCTCCAGCGTTTGCAGGCGGGCCTGCAGCTGCTGCACCAGAGCCAGTGCCTGCAGCGCCTCGGCATTGTCTGGCTGCAGTTCCAGTGTCTGTTCCAGGGCCGCAATTGCCGCTGGCCAGTCCTGCAGCTGCAAAGCTGCCTTGCCTAGCCGCAAGGCGTGTTCGGCGGTCTCGGGCTGCAGCTCCAGCAAACGCTCGAAAGCGTGTATTGCCGTAGCACTGTCATGGCTGGCCAGGGCGGCCTCGCCGAGCAGCGTCCAGGCCTCGACATCCGTCGGCACACGCTGCAGTACGCCACGGCAACAATTGCGCACCCGAGTGAAATCGCCTTCTTCGAAGCCGAGGCGGGCCTGCTTGCGGAAAAACTCGACCAGCCAATCCGTGTCTACCTGCATAACCTCTTCCGTCAACTTTCCAGCGCTGCGCGTCAGTTGAGGAGTGACAGGCAATTAGCAGGCCAGCCGCACATCAGCGCAGCTGGTTGAACAGGTTGAGACCGGCAATCTTGACGTAGCTCTGTTGCGCCGCCTCCAGCACGATGGTCTGGAACGACAGCCGCGACAGCGCCTCGGCGTAATCCAGCTCACCCAGCTCGGCCTGAGTGGCCTTGTTGACCAGCGTCACATCCTCGTTGTCATTGGCCGTGGACTCGACCAGATTCAGGCGTGCGCCGATCTCGGTCTGCACTTCCAACACCTGCCCCATGCCATTGTCCAGGTTGCTCAGGGCGATACTGACCTCATCGCGAACCAGCAGGTTGCCCGCCGAGCCGGCCGGAGCCGATTCCAGTGCCTGACGCAGGCGCGAGATGGTATTGAGGATGCTGCGCTGCTCGGGAGAAATGGCCTGCACACTGAACTCATCCCCAGCCGCTGCAAAGCTGCTGATGGTGAAATCGGCGCCATACAGGCTGATGGTTTCCGGGAAGGCCCCGGCCAGCGCACCGCTGGCAACCGGGGTACTGCCTGCACCAACCGGCTGGGCATAGACGTCATAGTTGCTGGCACTGGTAAAGCGCAGCAGCAACCCGGACACCGGGAACTGCGCGTCGAAGGTTGCCTGGTTGCTGACGGTGCCCGCGGTGAGCAAGGCCGTCGACGTATTGGCTCCGCCGCGGATCAGCGCAAAATCAGTGGGCGACGACTGCAAGGTAAAGGTGTGGGTATTGATGCCCGGCACCCCTGGCGTGGCCGTATCGGCCAGCAGCCCGTCCAGATCGAGGGCGTTATCGCCTTGCTGCAACACCACATCCAGCTGGAAGCGCATGCCGCGGAAATTGATGACATTGCCACCACTGACCAATGGATCGATCTGCCCGCCGCCTGTGGCCTCGGCTGTCACATCGGTGCCGGCTGCATCGTAGATGCGGAACTCGGTACCGCTGACAAAGGCCAGCGAATAGGGCTCACCGGCCTGAAAGTCGGCCCGGTAGACATCGGAATCCTGAACCAGCCCCGGCGACATGAACACCCGCTCGGTGCCGGCGGCGCGGGCCGGGATGGTGGTAGCCGGCAGTGGCGGCGTGGGCAGCGCCGCGTTGTCGATACCGGCGAAATTTTCCGTGCGATTGGCGTTGGTGACATTCTCGAACAGGCGCTGGCCATTGTCGTTGATCGCCACCGTCGTCGAGTTGGCCACCTGCAGGCTGCGCTGCCCCTCGTCGCCCTGATAGCTGTAGGTGCCATCGGGATTGCGCAGGAACGGCTGGGTCTTGCCCAGGTAGCCGGAAAACAGGTAATCACCCTGGGCATTACGGCTGTTCATCAGGTTGAGCAGCTCGTTCTCACGCTCACCCAGTTCCTTGGCAATCGACTTGCGATCCTCGCCAGACAACGCGCCACCACCGGCCTGAACGGTCAGCTCACGGATGCGTTGCAGGACGTTAACCACCGAGTTGAGGGTCGTTTCTTCCTGGGTCAGGCTATTTTTCGCCGCGGTGAGATTGTCCTTGTACTGCGACAACAAGGCTTCCTGCTGATCCAGCTGCAACAGGCGCACCGATGCCACCGGGTCGTCGGCCGGGGTAAGGATGCGCTTACCACTGCTGATCTGCTCCTGGGTGCGGGTAACGCTGGCGTAGTTGCGCTGCAGGCCGTTAACGCCGTTGTTGAATGCCTGCAGACTGGATATGCGCATGACCATGATGGCGCACCTTAATTGAAGGTATTGATCAGAGTATCAAACAGACTGCGGGCGACCTGGATGATCTGCGCCGAAGCCTGGTAATACTGCTCGAACTGAATCAGCTTGGCGGCCTCCTCATCCAGGCTGACGCCGGAGATCGAGTCGCGGTTGTCGGTGGCCTGCTTGAGAATCGCGCTGGTCGCCTCGCCATCCACCCGCGCCTGGCTGGTCAGGGTGCCGACCCGCTCGACCAGATCGCCATAGGCATCGGTAAAGCTGGAGCCGGTTGTGCCCGGCGCGGCCAGGTTGACACCAATGACCGCACGACTCTGCAGTTCGGTGAGTTTCAGCGCGTTACGGTTGTCGGCCACGCCATTGGCATTGAACGATACCGTGAAGTTGTCACCTTGCGCCGGACGACCGCTGATCGTGACCTGAAAGTCGAAGGTGCTGGGCACCGAGGGCGGGCCTGCCGAGGCCGGCACACTGATGCTGACGGTATTGCTCTGGCCGGGAATGAAGCTGCCACTGGTCAAGACGTTACCGTTGATATCCACCACATCGTAATTCTGCGTGGCGCCACCGGCTGCCCCCATGACGATACGCATGGGCGGCGCATTGCGCAGGCTGGTTTCCAGATTGGCCTGGGCGGTAGCGTCGTAGATGTCGATCTCGGTCGTTACGCTGGGCTGGCTGAGCACGCCACCGCCACTGTTGCTCGGGTTGCTGACCAGCTTGAGCGGCGACGCGAAGGCCAGCTCCTCGGCGCGGGTCATGTCCATGCGCATGTAGCTGCCTTCATTACGCGTAGGCGTAATGCGGAACACATCACCCGCGGCAAAGGTGCCGGAAGCCACATTGAGGGAGAAACCGTCGAACTGCAGGGGAATGGCACTGCCAATGTCATAGGGCGCCGGCGCCGTGACCAACGGCGTGCTCGGGTCGGCATCATCGTCATACAGCGGCTGAATCATCTGCCCATCCGACACCCGGCGCACCGTGTACTCGGTTGCGCTGGTGAAGGTCACTTCGTAGTCGCTGGTGCTCAGCTGGCTGCTGTCCTCGATCAGCACATTGAGATTGGCCGACGTATCACTGTTGCCAACACGCGCCAGGCTGCGCTGGCTGACCAGTGCCGGATCATTGATCGAGCGAAACAGCTCCTCGCCAAACTGGCCATTGAGATCCAGACCCTGGCCCAACTGGCGATTGACCTGATCGGCCACGGAAATCGCCAGGCGCCCAACCGAGTTGAGGGTGACGTCCAGCACATCCTCGCGGTAGCGAATCAAGCCGCCCATCTCGCCACCGGTGATCAGCGAGGTGACGCCCTGTACCGAGTTGCCACTGACGAACTGCACCTCGCTGCGCAGTGGATCGGCCAGGCCGGGAACCACCTGCAGCTTCGCGGCCTGATTGCTGACCACCAGCGGCTGACCGGAGCCGATGAACAGGTTGTAGGTATTGTCATCCTGCGGCACCACGGTGACACCGATGAACTCAGACAGCTTGCGCACCGCTTCTTCGCGGGCGTCGAGCAGATCATTGGGTTGCTGGCCGTTGGCCGAGGCGATGGCAATCGCATCGTTGTAGCCGGCAATCGAACCCGCCAGCTGGTTGACCTGATCGGTGACCGCCGACAGCTGCTTGTTGATGAAACCGTTCTGTTCGTACAGGCGGTCGTAGATGGTGTTGAAGCGCTTGGCTACGCCTTCCGCTTCGGACAACACCAGTTGCCGCGCCGGAATGTTGGCCGGATCCTCGGCAGCCGTCTGCAGGGCGTCGAAGAAGCGCTGCAGCCCCGGCGTCACACCGGTGGTGCTACCGGCCAGCAACGAGTCGAGCTGGTTGATCTGGCTCAGGTAAGCGTCGGTATCGCTGTTGAGTGCCGTGGCAGAGCGCAGCTGGGTGGTCAGAAACTCGTTATAGATACGCCGCACATCGGTCAGCGTGGTTCCGGAGCCGATGTAGCCAGCACCGAACTGCTGAGGCACGCGGGTGGCCTGCACCGTCTCCTGGCGGGTAAAGCCCGCGGTGTTGACGTTGGTGATGTTGTGGCCGGTGACGGTCAGCGAGGTCTTGTTGACCGACAGGCCCGACAGGCCAATGTTCAGAAGATCAGCCATGTGCCACCTCAGCCGCGCGTGGACTCGGCATCAGCGCTGGCTACCGCTTGGTAGGCCTGCATCTGCCGGGCGATCTGGGAGATCTTGCGCGCGTATTGCGGGTCGGTGGCATAACCGGCCTGCTGCAATTCGCGCACGAAGCCCTCGGGGTTGTTATCGGCCTTCTCCAGCGCCTCTTGATAACGCTGGTTGCCTTTGAGGAAGCTCACGTAGTCCTTGAAGCTGTGTTCGAACGACTCGTAGGCCCGGAAGGACGCGGCCTCACGGACGGCCTTGCCACCCTTGTACTCGGTGGTCAGCACCCGCGCGGACTCGCCTTCCCAACCGCCCAGCGACTTGATGCCGAACAGGTTGTGGCTGCTCGAGCCATCCTGCTGACGAATGATCGACTTGCCCCAGCCGGTTTCCAGCGCCGCCTGGGCCACCAGATAGCGTGGGTCGATGCCGAGGCTTTGCGCCGCTTCTTCAGCCATGGGCAACATGGTGGCGACGAAGTCCTCTGGCGAGGCGAAGGCGGCCTTGCCCGGCGCCAGCGGCGGCTGGGCAATACGCCGGCCACTGATGGCATCGCTGCCAGCCACGTTGAGCGGCTTGCTCTGCGGTGCGGCAAACGCCTGCGCCGGCACCCAGTCGGCACCACTCAGCGGTTGCGCCGCCACATTTGCGGTCGTCTCACCGGCTGGCGGCACGATACCGGCCAGAAGGCGGTCAGTCAGCTTGCTGGGCAACGACAGGCGCCGCTGGTTGAGCAGCTTGGAGTCGTCACGCGCCGTATCGGACACCGTTGCGGCCGCACTGCCCTTCTCTGGCCACACGGCCTTCTGGGTGGCCGCCACCTGGGCAAAGGGATTGGGGCGGCTATCGGCCTGTTTCATCTTCGACATCTGCCGTACCAGCACATCGGCCAACCCCATGCCCTGATTCTTGGCCAGGGTCACCGCCAGTTGCTGATCGTGCATGCCTTCGTAGAACTGGGTGTCCTTGCTGTTCATGAAGTTGCCATCGGCAAATACCTGATTGGCCGAGCGCATGGCTTTCATCATCTCATTGAGAAACAGCGATTCGAATTCCTGGGCGACCTTGCGCAGGTTGCCCTCGCTGTCACGATCCTTGCCGACCTTGAGCTGATTCAGGCGATTGAGATCGGTATAGGCGCCGGAGTCGACACCACCACCGATACCAGCCATCAGACGGGAATCCATGCTGGCCTCCTCAGATCACGATCAGGTCGGCTTGCAGGGCGCCGGCCTGTTTCAAAGCTTCAAGAATGGCCATCAGGTCCGAGGGCGCTGCGCCCACCTGATTGACCGCCCGCACGATCTCATCCAGCGTGGTACCGGGGCCGAACTTGAACATCGGTTTGGCCTCCTGCACCGCATCCACCTTGGAGCGCGGCACCACGGCCGTCTGCCCACCCGACAGCGCTTCCGGCTGGCTGACGATCGGATCTTCGGTGATGGTCACGGTCAGACTGCCGTGGGTTACGGCGGCCGGCGACACCTTGACGTTCTGCCCGATGACGATGGTGCCGGTGCGCGAATTGATGATGACCTTGGCCGCCGCCTGGCCCGGATCGACTTCCAGGTTTTCCAGGATGGCCATGTAATCGACCCGCTGACTGGCCTCAATCGGCGCACTGACCCGCACCGAGCCGCCATCCACGGCGCTGGCCACACCCGGACCGAGCAGTTCATTGAGCTTGTCGACGATATTCTTGGCCGTAGTGAAGTCCGGGCGATTGAGGTTGAGGGTCAGGGTATTGCCCTGTTCGAAACCACTCGGCACCGGGCGCTCGACGGTCGCGCCGGACGGAATGCGCCCCGCCGTCGGCACGTTGACGGTAATCCGCGAGCCATCGCTACCCTCGGCATCGAAACCACCGACCACCAGATTGCCCTGGGCCACCGCATAGATGTTGCCGTCGATCCCCTTCATCGGCGTCATCAGCAGGCTGCCGCCGCGCAGGCTCTTGGCATTTCCGATGGCAGATACGGTGATGTCGATCTGCTGACCCGGCTTGGCAAACGGCGGCAGGTCGGCATGGATCGACACCGCGGCGACGTTCTTCAGCTGCACGCTGCCACCCGCCGGCACCTTGATGCCGAACTGCGCAAGCATGTTGTTGAAGGTCTGCAGGGTGAATGGCGTCTGGGTGGTCTGGTCACCCGTACCATTGAGACCGACCACCAGTCCGTAACCGATCAGCTGGTTGCTGCGCACACCCTGGATGCTGGCAATGTCCTTAAGCCGCTCGGCATGGGCGGGGGGCGCCAACAACAACCACAGCAGGCAGAGCACGGCCACCAGGCTGTAGGAGATGCCGTCTTGATCGGCGCGGGGTTGTCTGTTCATGAGTTTCACCTGTTCAGAACGGCCACAGCGGGCTCATGAAGAAACGATCCAGCCAACCCGGCTGGCTGGCATCGGCGAAGGCACCGGTGCCGGAATAGGTAATCCGCGCATCCGCTACCCGGGTCGAAGCCACGGTGTTGTCGGTGGCGATATCGTCTGAACGGATCATCCCGGAGATACGCACCAGTTCGTCACCGGTATTCAGGGTCAGCCATTTCTCGCCTCGCACGGCGAGGATGCCGTTGGGCAGTACATCGGACACGGTGACGGTGATCGAGCCGGTCAGGCTGTTGCTCTGCCCGGCCTTGCTGTCGCCTTCGGTCTCACGGGTTGCGTTGTATTCCGCCCCCAGACTGAGGTTGCTGCCATTGATCGGATTGAGACCGATATCCGGGTTATCCACCGATACCGAGCCACCGAACAGCGAGGTCAGGCCGATATTCGCCGTGCTGTCCTTGGCCATTGCCGAGTTGGCGTTCTTGCTGGCCTGGGTCTTCTCGTTGAGGGTGATGGTGATGATGTCGCCGACACGGAACGCCTTGCGGTCGTTGTACAGGTCCATGCCGAATCCCGACTGGAAGATCGCCCCGTTGTTCTGCGCCGCCGGCAGTGGCGTGCGCGGCAGCACCGGCGCGTAGTAAGGATCATTCGGCTTCGGCGCCGGTGCCACACAGCCCACCAGCAGGCTGGCGCCCAGGAGCGTGGAGCAAAGTGTCAGCCGTTTCATGTCCCTTACCTCACTGCGACGGGATCAGACTCAGAGGTTCTGCGTGATGAACGAGAGCATCTGGTCGGCGGTGGAAACCACCTTGGAGTTCATTTCATAAGCACGCTGGGTGGTGAT
The DNA here is from genome assembly GCF_014207935.1 of Pseudomonas fluvialis. Classification (GTDB taxonomy): domain Bacteria; phylum Pseudomonadota; class Gammaproteobacteria; order Pseudomonadales; family Pseudomonadaceae; genus Aquipseudomonas; species Aquipseudomonas fluvialis_A. Next base: position 241,219 of record NZ_JACHLL010000002.1, read on the forward strand.
CATGTTGACCAGCTCCTCCACCACGCTGACGTTGGAGTTCTCCAGCGTGTTCTGCAGCACGACGCCTAGCCCTGTGAGACCCGGGGTACCCACTTGCGGCGCACCGCTGGCGCCGGTTTCCAGGAACAGGTTGTTGCCGATGGCCTGCAGACCGCCCGGATTGATGAAATCGGCGGTCTGGATATTGCCCACGACTTGTGGCGTCGGATTACCGAAGGTGGTAACCGACACGGTGCCGTCTTCACCCACGGTAAAGCTCTGAGTTTCCGGCGGAATGACGATGGCCGGCTCCAGCGCATAACCGTTGGAGGTAACCAACTGACCGTCGGAACTCAGATGGAAGCTGCCATCGCGGGTATAGGACGTAGTGCCATCCGGGAGCAGTACCTGAAAGAAGCCGCGACCGTTGATTGCCATGTCCAGCGGCTGCTCGGTGGTCTGCAGACTGCCTTCGGTGAAGATCTTCTGCGTACCGACGATACGCACACCGGTACCCAGCTGCAGTCCGGACGGCAGCTCGCTGTCCTGGGTCGACTGTCCGCCGGGCTGACGCCGGATCTGGTACAGCAGATCCTCGAACTCGGCGCGATCACGTTTGAAACCCGTGGTGGAAACGTTGGCCAGGTTGTTGGAAATGGTCGTCAGGTTCATGTCCTGGGCAGACAGACCCGTTTTGCTGACCCACAGTGCCGGTAACATCGCAGCTCTCCTCGGGCGCCAAGTTCATGGCGCCCTCTTCTACTGATTAGCTAAGTTGCATGACCCGTGCCACAGCCGAGGCGTTGTCCTCGGCTGTGCGCATCATCTTCACGTGCAGTTCAAACTGGCGAGCCAGAGCGAGCATCGAGGTCATCTCGGCGACCGCATTGACGTTGCTGCTTTCCAGAAAGCCCGAGGTCAGCCGTACATTCGCATCGGCCAGCTGGGTTGCCGGCTCTTTCAGGCGGATCATGCCGTCCTCGCCCTTGACCAAGCTCTTGGGATCGGGATTGACCATCTTGATCCGATCAACCTGCGCCACCACGTTCGGCGCCTCCCCCAGCGAACGGATACTGATGGTGCCGTCCTGGCCGATCTCGATCTGCTGCTGCGGCGGCACGGCAATCGGCCCGGCGTTGCCGAGCACCGGCAAACCGCTGCCGGTACGCAACATACCCAGGGCGTCAATTTTCATGCTGGCAGTACGCACATAGGCTTCGCTGCCATCAGGCGCTTGCACGGCCAGCCAGCCCTGCCCCTCGATAGCCACGTCCAGTTCGTTACCGGTTTCCTGCAGAGTGCCTGGCGTGAAATCGGTAGCCGGCCTCTCGCTCATGGCATACACCCGCGCCGGATAGCCGTCACCGAACAGCGGCATGGAGCGCGCCTGTTCAAAATCGCGACGGAAACCACTGGTCGACAGGTTGGCCAGGTTGTTGGCATGGGCACGCTGAGCCAGGGTGTTCTGGCTGGCGCCGCTCATGGCGAGGTAAAGCATCTTGTCCATGTCACTCTCCGCAATGGGGCTAACCCCGTGCTGTTAAAGAGACATGAGCAAAGCCTGTGCCAGCATCGAAGCATCAGCACAAGCAATTGATTTTAAATAAGATATTTTATGGAATTGAATATTGCCGGCCAGCGCATGCCGGCAACGGCAAGGTGAATTTGCCGCCACCTGCCGGTGGCGGCAACCTCATTAGCGGATATTGAGGATGGTCTGGGTAATGGCGCTTTCGGTCTCGATCGTCTTGGCGTTGGCCTGGTAGTTGCGCTGCGCCACGATCAGGTTGACCAGCTGGTCCGACAGCTCGACGTTGGAATCCTCCAGCGCGCCGGACTGTAATGCGCCCAGCGTACCGGTGCGCGGCGTACCCACTACCGGCTCACCGGACTGGAACGACTGCACCCAGGCGGTCTTGCCCACTGGCGTGAGCCCCTGCACGTTGGCAAAGTTGGCCAGCACCACCTGCCCCTGGATCAGCGACTGCCCATTGGTATAACGGGCAAAAACGATACCGGTGTCATCGATTTCCAGACCAGACAAAGTGCCAGTGGTATAGCCGTTCTGCGACACACTGCTGACCGCAAACGCACTGGCGAACTGGGTCGCCTTGGTGATATCGATATTGATGCCCGTCGGACTGGCCGTCGCGCCATTGGAGCTCCATACCGGCGGCACAGCATTATCCGGCGCCGCCGGCACCCAGTTGGTCAGGTCAATGGTGCCATCGGCATTGACCGTGAAGTCCGCCGAGGTGGTCGCAGCCGTATCCAGCTGCCCGGCCGTGGTGTAGGTCAGGTTGGCCACAAAAGGCGAGGTCAGGGTCGGATCATTGGGATTGCGACCATCGATCAACACGTTCATGTTCCAGGTATTGGGGCCCGTCTTGACGAAATACTGGGTCAGTACATGGGCGTTGCCCTGCGTGTCATAGACGTTGGTTGAGGTCGACGAGTTGTAGCTGGTCGGATCAGCCGGATTGAATGGCGCCGTCACCGGCACGCTATTGGTGGAGTTCAGGTTGAACACCTGATCCATGGTCGAGGTCGCCTGCGGTGCCTGGCTGGCAGTCTGAATCTGCAGATCACTGACCACACCGTTTTGCAGGTTGCCACTGGCATCCACGGCATAACCCTGCAGACGATAGCCGAAGTTGTTCACCACGTAGCCGTCCCGGTCCGTGCCAAAGTAGCCGGCGCGGGTATAGCCGATATCACCGTTGTTACTGGTGACGAAGAAGCCATTGCCGTTAATCGCCATGTCCAACGCATTCTGCGTGTAGTTGATGTTGCCCTGGTTGAACAGCTGCGACACATCTCCGAGGAGCACACCACTGCCCTGCGGGTTGGAGCCTGAGCCCAGTACCGACGCCGCGTAGACGTCGGCGAACTCGGCGCGGGACTGTTTGAAGCCCACGGTCCCGGCGTTGGAGATATTGTTACCTGTCACGTTCAGGTCACTGGTGGCGGCGCGCAGCCCGCTAAGACCGATATTGAAAGCCATGATGAACTCCTTAGCCGTTCAAGCGGCTTACTGACCGATGACCTGAACCTTGGACAGCCCGATGCTGCCAAGTCCAGCCAGATTGAGCATGAGCTCGCCACCATTCTGACCCAGGGTGACGCTATCCACGTTTGCCGGCAGCATGGTCGACAAAGCCTTGTTTTCACCATTGATCGAAGCCTGCGCCTCGAAGCGGTAAGCACCTGGCGGCAAGGTATTGCCGCTGGAGTCCTTGCCATCCCACATGAAGCTGACATTGCCAGCGGACTGCTGCCCCAGATTGACTCGATTCACCACAGAGCCACCGTTGTCATAGACATTGACCCAGACATTGGGGCTGCTGGCGGGTAGCACTGCCGTAGCCTTGAATGTCTGCGCCGTGTCCACTTGCGCCCTGTCCGTCGGCACGATGACCTTGCGCCCAACCAGAGACGAAGCCTGCAGAGCCTGAGATGACTGGTAGCCGGACAACAGCGACTCCATGCTGGTATTGAGTTTCTCGATGCCTTCGACCTGACTGAACTGCGCCAACTGGGCAATGAACTCGCCATTTTCCTGAGGAGAAAGTGGATCCTGGTTATTCAGCTGGGCCACCAGCAGGTTGAGGAACTCGTTCTTGCCCAGTTCCTTGTCAGTCTTGGTCTCCGTTTTCAGCTGATACTGATCAAGCACACTTCCGGTGGCATTGACGCCGCTACTAATACTCATGGCTGCTCAACTCCTTGCGCTTACTGACCCAGCGTCAGCACACGCTGCATCATCTGCTTGGCGGTATTCATCATTTCCACGTTGGTCTGGAAAGCCCGGCTGGCAGAGATCATGTCTGCCATTTCTTCGACCACGTTGACGTTGGGGTAATACACATAACCATTGGCATCGGCGGCTGGATGATTGGGCTCGTAGCGCGGCATCAGGCTGGCCTGATCCTCGATCACGCCCAGCACCTGCACCCCGGCACCGGAATTGTCCTGCTCGGCAAACAGCGAGCCACGATCACCATTGGCTGCCTGATCGAACACCGTGGCAAAGACCGGATGGCGGGCCCGGTAAGTCTGATCGATGCTCGACGAGACGGTCTCGGCGTTGGCGATATTGCTGGAGATGGTATTCAGGCGAGTACTCTGGGCACTCATGCCGGTTCCTGCGATGTTGAAGACGCTCGACAAGGACATGACTGCTCTCCGTTATTCGCCGCGCAAGGCGCCCATCAGGCCCTTGAACTTGCTGTTGAGGAAGGTGAAGCTGGCCTGGAACTGCACCGCATTCTCCGCGTAGCGCGCCTGTTCCTGCTGCATATCCACCGAGTTCTGGTCGAGCGACGCATGCATGGCACCGCGAAAGCGCAGGGCCGGATCGGCTACTTCAACGCCTTCTAGGGCAAAGTGCTGCTCATGGGTACGCTGCATGCGCATACCGCTATCACGCTGCTGGGACTGCTCGGCCAGCACCGCCGAGAACTCCAGATCGCGCGCCTTGAAATTGGGGGTGTCGGCATTGGCAATGTTGTTGGCCAGCACTTCGGCACGCTGGGCGCGAAAGTTCAGCGCCTGCTCATGGATACCTAGGGCTTTGTCGAAGCTGATGCTCATGGCCGTTACCTGCCGATCTGTGGTGACAGCAAGACTTCAGCAAAGCCCATGCCAAATATAATTACTCTTATATTTCAACAACTTAAAAAATAAATAACCCTCCACGGCAAGGCGAGCGGCAATCCTTATCCGCCTACCGGCAAGGACAGTCAAAACGCAGGCGAAAAAAAACGGAAAGCTCAGCCTTCCGTTTTCATATGGCGCGACCGCAGTCATTTGACCTTGTAGATGATCCCCGGGCTGCACTGCACCATCTGGTAATGATCCGGCAAACCATTGAGCGCTTCGGATGCCCCCAGGAACAAATAGCCTCCCGGCTTCAACGTGGCATGAATCCGCGTGAGGATGTCCTTCTTAACCTCGGCCGAGAAATAAATCAGCACATTGCGGCAGAACACCACATCGAACTTGCCCAGACTGGCATAGCTGTCCAGCAAATTCAGCGCGCGGAATTCGACGCGATTCTTGATCGCCGGCTTGAGCGCCCAGCGCCCAGGCCCCTTGGCATCAAAGTAGCGATTCAGACGTTCCTGCGACAAGCCACGCCCCATCGCCAGACTATCGTACTCACCTGACTTGGCTGCATTGAGCATGGAGCCGGAAAGATCAGTGGCCACAATCTGTACACCAGCCTTGAGCTGACCAAGATTGGTCTTCTCGAACTCATCCAGCGTCATCGACAGTGAATAGGGCTCCTGACCGGAGGAGCTGGCTGCCGACCAGATGCGCAGACGCTGGCCGGGGTTGGCCTTGATCAGCTCCGGCAGAACACGCGCCTTCATCACCTCGAAGGGATAGGTGTCACGAAACCACAGCGTCTCATTGGTGGTCATGGCATCGACCACCTGCTCCTTGAGACCACCACGTGGCTGAGCCTGCATGCGCTGAACCAGCTCGCCCAAGGTTTTGATGCCTTGCTGCTCCATCAGCTTGTTCAGGCGACTGGACACCAGATACTGCTTGTTGCTGCCCAGCAAGATGCCGCAGGCCTTCTCCAGAAAGACGCGGAACAGCTCAAAATCAGCGTTTACAGACACTACTCAGGCCTCGCCCGACTGCTTTTATCTGCCAAGAAAACCATCTCAGCCCCCATCCACGGCATTGATGCGATCAATTACCCGCGCCGCCAACTCATCAGGTTTGAATTTGGCCAGGAAATCATCCGCACCCACTTTTTTGACCATGGCCTGGTTGAACACCCCAGACAACGAAGTATGCAGGATGATATGCAGCTTCTGCATGCGCGGATCATTGCGAATCTCGGCTGTGAGGGTATAACCGTCCATTTCCGGCATCTCGATGTCGGAGATCAACATCAACAACTCACGCTCCGGCGACTTGCCCTCCTGCACCATATTCAGCAGATAGTTGTATGCCTCTCGGCCATCGTTGAGCGCCACCACCTCTACTCCGACTGTCTCCAGGCAGCGCACGACCTGCTTGCGCGCCACCGATGAGTCGTCGCAAATCAGTACGCGCTTGGATACCGCCTTGCTCTGTGTGGCGACATCAACCACACCGTCGGAAATGGCCTCGTTTGTCGGCGAAACCTCGGCGAGGATTTTCTCCACGTCGATGATTTCCACCAACTGCTTGTCGACTCGCGTCACCGCCGTCAGGTAATGCTCGCGTCCGGTTCCCTTGGGTGGCGGATGGATCTCTTCCCAGTTCATGTTGACGATTCGCTCGACCGACTGAACCAGAAATCCCTGAATCTTCGAGTTGTACTCGGTAATGATGACGAAGCTGTTCTTCAGGTCATCCAGTCCGCGCCGTCCGGTCGCCATCGACAGGTCAAGAATAGGAATGGTGCCACCACGGATATTGGCCACACCACGCACCACCGGACTCGACTTCGGCATGATGGTGAGTTTGGGACACTGCAGCACTTCTTTGACCTTGAAAACATTGATGCCATACAGCTGAGAGCTGTCCAGGCGGAACAGCAGCAGTTCGAGACGGTTCTGCCCCACCAGCTGGGTACGCTGGTTAACCGAGTCCAAAATACCGGCCATGCCCTGACTCCTTAATGGGGATGTATGGTCTGCACGCAATTGAGAGTAGCAGTGCGGCACGCCGCTTGCTTTTTCACCTTCATGAAAAAGTATTCGTCAGTTTTCCGTCGGCTGCCAGCCTTGGCGCTATCTGGTGCCTTGAGCTCGCTCATGGCCCTGAATGCGATCGCTGCCAGCCCGGCCTTCACCACCAGCGAAATGCTTATCGGCGCCAGCCAGAGCTTTCTTGAGCAACGGGTCGGAGAATATTTGCAACAAAGCAGCATCGAAGGTCGTCCTCTAATCGAGATCAAGCGCCTCGACCCTCGACTGCGCCTGGCAGCCTGCGACACGCCACTGAGCATACGACTGGAAAGTCCAAGCGAGCCCATTGGACGCATCAGCCTGCGCGTTCGTTGCGACAGCACAATGCAATGGACGGTGTTCGTGCCCGCCCAGGTCAAGCTATACCGCCAGATAGTTGTCGCCAGCCGCCCGGTAAAACGGCAAACCTTGCTGGACGCAGCAGACGTGCACCTGGCCGAGCGCGATGTGGGCACCCTAAATGCTGGCTACCTGACAGAACTGACACAAGCGATCGGCAACAAGAGCACCCGCCCCCTGCTGGCAGACCAGGCTCTGACCCCCAACATGGTTGAAATGGCTGACGTTGTCAGCAAGGGAGATCAGGTGGTGATCAGCGCCAGCACCCACAGCATGAGCGTGAAAATGCCCGGAGAAGCGCTATCCGATGGAGCACCCGGAGAACAGATTCGCGTGCGAAATTTGAGCTCGCAGAGGGTCATCAAGGCACGGGTGACAGGGCCTGGCCAGGTTGAAGTCAACATGTAGGCATGAATCTTGTTATGCATAATCAACCCAATTGTTTAGACTGATTTTTGACGAAGCTTGTCGCTAAAGTTTTTCCGCCTGCGACCGAAACAATGGCAAGCGTCCAATTCTTCGAGGTTCACACCATGGTCATCGACTTCAACAGGCCCATCGGCAACGGCGCAGCCCAAGCAGGAAAAGCCGGTGCCAACCAGAATGGCGCACGAGCTGAAGGCCCTGCGGCTCAGGTGCAGCCTCAGGCTGAACCGAAGATCAGCAACAAAGGTGGCGAATCCGTCATGTTGAGCAATGAGGCCCAACAACTGCAGAAAGTTGCAGACAAGCTGCGCGACCTGCCGAGCATCGACAAGGAAAAGGTTGCCCGCCTCAAGCAGGCCATCGCCGATGGTAGCTATGTGGTGGATAGCCAAAAAGTTGCTAGCAAACTTCTGGACTTCGAATCCCAGCGTTAAGCCCCTGGCTGCGCTGGGTGACGCCCTATTTCCCGAGGCAGCCATGTCAACCAATACCCTGCATCAACTACTGCTCGATGACATTGGCCACGCCGAACAGCTACTGATGCTGATTGATGCCGAGTATCAGGCCCTGCAAGCACGTGATCTGCAGAGCCTGGAAAAGTTATTGGCCGACAAGCTCCCCCTACTCACTCTCCTCGATCAACATGGCCAGCAGCGCAGCCGGCTATTGATTGAGGCGAACTTCAACCCCAATGCCGACGGCCTCAAGCATTACGCCAATCTGCTCGCCAACGGTGACCAGTTGCTTCAGGACAGTAAGCACTTGGCAGAACTGATCGGGCAATGCCAGCAAGCCAATGTTCGCAACGGTCGCCTTATCAAGGCCAATCAGAGCAGCACATCCAGCCTGCTAAGCATTATTCGCGGCAGTCACGGTCAAGGCCTCTATGATAGCCGTGGCGGCGCAGCTAGAATCGCCAGCAAAAGACCGATCAGCCAAGCCTGACGACGCACTAAGAAGCCCCCAACAGGCCCCTCGCCTACGGGGCCTTAGCTTTCTGGGAGATGTCCGCAGCGTGTCCAGCCCCTTTGCCGAGGATGATGGTCCTCAACCGCCTAAAGTGCTCAAAACACCGCTGGAGGTCTGCGCCAGCTTGCGCATGCTGGAGCAGAACCATGACGCCTTGGTCGTCACTTTCGAAGGCCGCAGTCAGCGTTTTCAGAGTTATCTCGTTCACCTTGACCGCGAACGCGGTCGCCTTGCGCTGGATGAAATATTTCCCACTGATGCAGAGCGACTGCTGAACAGCGGCGAAGGCTTTCACGTAGAGGGATACCACGACGGAGTGCGTATCGCCTGGGAATGTACACAAGCGAAAGCCGGAGAGCATGAAGGCAGCCGGTGCTTCTGGACTCCTATCCCCGGGGAAATCACCTATCACCAGCGTCGCAATGCATTTCGCGCCAGCATCAAGCATGGCCAGGCAATCACTGTCGAAATGTCCGGCAAGCACCTCCGGCTGCCCGTGCGCGGACAGATGCTGGATATTTCTGCCACTGGCTGCCGCCTACGTTTCCCAGGAAATCTGGGTGATCGCCTGCAGACTGGACAGGTGTACGAGTGCCTGCACTTTGCCACGCCTTTCGGCAAACTGAATGTTGCCATTGAGCTGCGCCACCTGGATTTCCAGCTCAAGGTCAACACCACCTTTGCCGGCGTGCGCTTCCACCAGGTTGGCGGCCTTGACCAGCGCCACATTGAGCGTTTCGTCTATCAACTGCAGCGCGAAGCACGCCGCACGGGGCTGGACGACTGAGACCGCCGCGCCAGGCAATCCCGGCGCGGCATGCAGGTCAAATCTGCGTCGAAAGCACTCTTCGCTCCCAGGGCGTGATCTCCCCGAGAAAATCACTCAGTTCCAGCGCCTTGCAAGCCAGATAACCGTCAATGAACTCTTCACCAAAAGCCTCACGCGCCTGACGGCTGCCGCGCAGCCTACGCAGCGCCTCCTGCAAACTGTCGGGCAACAGTAGTTCCGGCGACGCCTCGACCTCTCCGGTCACTGGCTCGGATGGCTGCAACTGCCGCTCCAGTCCATGCAGACCCGCCGCGAGGCTGGCGGCCAGCGCCAGATAAGGATTGGCATCGGCGCCCGGCAGGCGATTTTCTACCCGCCGGGCTTCCGGGCCACTGGCAGGAATACGCAATCCAGCCGAACGGTTATCGTACGACCAGCAGGCATTGTTGGGCGAAGCGTAGGGATTGCAAAGCCGCTGGAACGAATTGATGTTCGGCGCAAACAGCAAGGTAAAACCTGCCAGGCAAGCCTGCTGGCCAGCAATGAACTGATAGAAAGCAGGCGTCGCAGCGCCGTTCTCAGCCGTAAAGATATTCTGCCCCTTCGGGTCGACCACACTCTGATGAATATGCATGGAGCTGCCAGCCGTATGAGCCAGCGGCTTGGCCATGCACACGGCCAGTAAATCGTGCTGGAGCGCCACCTCCCGCAGCAGATGCTTGAACAGAAAAGTCTGATCGGCAATCAGCAGCGGCTCGCCATGAATCAGATTAATCTCAAACTGACTGGTACCCATTTCATGCATGAAGGTGTCGCGCGGTATGCCAACAGCATCCATGCAGCGATAGACATCCTCGAAAAAGGGCCGCAACCCGTTGCCCGAGCTGACGCTGAACGCAGAAAAACCTGACTCGCGTCGTCCATCGACCCCTACTGGCGGCTGGAATGGCTGCCGTGGATCGCCATGGCGATCGAAAATGAAAAACTCCAACTCCGTCGCGACCACAGGCTCCAGGCCTTTGGCCCGATAACGCGCCACAACTCGTTTCAGCAGATTGCGCGTTGACAGACCGGACCCCTGGCCGGTCAACTCATCCGCATCGCAAATGGCCAAGGCACGCAGCGGCTTCGACCAAGGCAGCACATGCACTTGGCCAGGCACGGCATTGAGCACCAGATCCCCATCATCGCTGCCATAGAAGCGTGGCGCAGGGTAACCACCCATCACACACTGCAGCAGCACTCCACGCGCCAACTGCAAACGCCGCCCCGAAAGGAAGCTCTCGACCGTCATCACCTTGCCACGGGGGATGCCATTGAGGTCCGCCGTCACGCATTCGATCTCGACAACCCCGGACAACTGTTCGCGTAAGGCGGCCAACTCTGTGCTAGTCAACATCTGCTAATCCTTGAAATGACTGCATCCGCGGCAATTCAGAGCGATATGCAGCGGATGCTTGAAATATCAAGCATGCCCCAAGATGGGCCGGGGAACATGGACAACGGAGGGGGAACTGGTGTCCCAGAGAGGGGTCGAACCTCCAACCTTCCCCTTAGGAGGGCCATAAAACACCCTATAAAATCAATTACTTACCTTATAAATCAACAACTTAAAGTCCAGTTGTGTCCGGTATATCCGAGCAGTATAGTCATATTTGCACCCACCATGCACCCATGATGAAAACATGAAAGAGAAACTGACACCTCGCAGACTGAACAGCCTTCCCGTTACCGGCAAGGAATACGAGATACATCATTCGGCCGTACCAGGCCTGTTCGTTCGTGTCACCGCTGCCGGAGCGAAGTCATTCGTTGTCACTTGGGGACGTGGCCGCAAGAAGGCCTTGGGGCGCGTCGGCAATATGACCCTTGCCCAAGCCGAAGAAGAAGCGCTGCAATACCTCACCGAAGCCCGTAAACATGGCGAGCCCCTGGCCGTCACTCAAGGCCGCAAAGGCTCAGCAACCCCCACTCTTCGCGACTTCATAGACAACAACTATCTTCCCTGGTTTAGGGCGCAGCACAGCAGCCATAAGAAGACCACGAACACCCTATCCACCAGCTTTGAACCAATCATGGACAAGCGACTGGTGGAGATCACTGGTCGTGACGTTGAACAGATCCGTACCAGCTGGCTGATTGGCGGCAACAAGCCATCCACCGCCAATCGCAAGCTAGGTAGTCTCAGAGGAGTCTTAAGTCGCGCCGTGGACTGGGGCTATCTGGAAATCTCTCCGCTGAGCAAGGTGAAGACCCTGAAAACCGATTCAAATGGGCGCATACGCTATCTCTCGAAGGACGAAACCAAGGCCCTACGAGAGGCTCTGGACGCACGCGAGGAAGGCATGAGGGCAAAGCGTGACAGCGCTAACAAGTGGCGTACAAAGCGCAAACGAGAGCTCCTGGCAGATCTGCGTTTGATCACATTTACCGATCATCTGAAACCTATGGTCATCCTCTCGCTTAACACCGGCCTACGTCGAGGCGAGCTGTTCAACCTGCGATGGCTCGATATGAATCTGGAGAGCAAGACCCTCACCGTTGCCGGCGAAGGTAGTAAGTCCACCAATACTCGACATATTCCGCTTAATGCAGAGGCTCTTGCCACGCTGTTGAGCTGGAACGAACAGCGCTCGCCCGAAAGTCTCGGCAGTAACGGCAGTTACGTCTTTCCTGGCACGGATGGCAGACGCATGACGGACGTGAAGACAGCCTGGCTTGAGCTACTAGAGTCAGCGGGCGTGAGGAACTTCCGCTGGCACGATATGCGTCACGACTTCGCATCACGTCTAGTTATGGCTGGCGTACCGCTCAATACCGTGCGCGACCTGATGGGACACAGCGATATAAAGATGACTCTGCGCTATGCCCACCTTGCCCCGGAAAGCAAAGCAGCGGCTGTGGAGCTTATCTAGTACGCGGGAGATTTGGCGGCCTCGATCCGAGCTCTAGGGAAACTCCAAACAAGCCAGCGGCTTTCCGGCTGTAGCTTGTTTCACACGGATCCTTGCCGACCCCTGCCGGCTAAATCATCCAGAAATCCAGGGACTCCCTAAACAATAAGCCGATTGTGGTTGCACCAAACACCGCCTGGCCAACCTAAGCGCATCTACCGCCTTCTACAAAGCCCCCCAACACCATTATGCCGTCGCCATCAGTCAGATATTGAAACTCCGGCAGAGCGGAACATCAAAAAAACTCAACCTCGATTAACGTATTACAAAAAGAGGGCATTCATAAACCCCAATTAATGTATTACAAAAACACGAGGACACCCAGCACCTTAATTAAGGTAATACAACAATTTGAAGGCATTAAGCCACGATTGCATCAAGCTATAGACCGTCATAATCTTGCCTCCGCCAGAGCGCCCAAATAAGTCATTGAACGCAACTGGATATATCAAATCACACTTGGAGACTGGATATGCAAACGTCACTTAACACATCAAACCTAGCAGTCGGCCCAGACGAAGCAGCACGACTCACAGGCCATACGCGATCCGCAATCTACGAAGCAATAGCAAGAGGCGAAATCGTGTCATTCAAATCAGGACGTCGCCGCTTGATCCTGACCAAAAACCTTGCGTCATGGATAAACAAAATTGCAGAACGAAACTCAAGATAATCAGGAGGTAACATGTCTAGAAAAAACAAAAAGTCCTCCGCTCCATTTTTTAAGCTAGAAAGACGACTTGTGCAATCAGAGCAACACCGCTCATTGAGCTTTACTGCAAGAGTAGTTCTAGGAGAGCTGATGGTTCAATATAACGGAAACAACAATGGAGACCTGGTTGCAACTCGAACAATTGCGAAGCGCTGGGGCATCGGCTCACCCTCAACCCTACAAAAGGCTTTACGCGAGCTAATTGATGGAAAATGGATTGTCATGAGCAGAGTTAGCCACTTTAGCAAAACTGGCTCTAGGTGCTCTCTCTATGCTTTAAGTTGGCTTCCGATAGATGAATGCATTGGGAAAGATCTCGAAATTTACCCAAGATCCGCACCGCTACACCCCCTACCAGAGATCATCAAGTAAATTAACCTGTTCACTTATTCCACACCAGCGGAACAAAAATAGAACGCAGGACACGCAAATCCTGCGTTACCTTTTAAATTATGGTACAAAACCCATACTTAAATGAAAAACAACCCAGTACATTTTCCGAACACCTTTTAATATCTGCCAAGCATATACGTTATGAATGGCGCTCCTCAGATGGAAAAACACGCAAGCACAGACACCATACCCACAACAAAAAACCACCCTTAAGAAAGGTCTAAGATGAAAAAAACAGAGAGCAAGCACACCAAAAAAATGTAGAAATGATCCGCAATCTGCATAGTGCACTGAAAGCTTATGGAATGAACCAACACGATGACGTTAGGAAATTCCAGCACAATAAGATGAAATTTATGAAAATTTGCCAAGAGGCCAATCACTCACAATTCCAGACTGAACTGTAACGGCGAATGCAGTACGTCTTGGATCTATACCAAGATACAGAAACGGTGGGCACAATATTCTCAAACCTGCCGCACTAGGAAATTACAAGGGTATTAGGGTTTTTCGCCCGCCCCCCTCGCCCCGACCATGTGGGCATGTCGCAAGTCGCGACTTGTTGTTTGTGTGGCAGCTTGAGGCTGCGCCTCAGTACCGCGTTTTTTCGCCTCGCCCCAGAGCACCTCACGCTCTCCCAGCATTCAATAGCCACTCTCTACCGAAACCTCCCATTTTTTCCGCCTCTGCCTGGCTGCATCAAGCTCGGCGCAATCGCGTTGCTCCAGCGCCTGTCGGTATGCCTGCACGCGACTCGTCGCGTGCTCCAATGCCTGGAGAGCCACATCTAGCTCCGCGCCCTGTAACACCTGTGAAGGGGCTTTGGGGGGCTGCTGTACCGGCCTGGACGGACTCTCGCGACGCGTGGCGCGGCTATCACGGATAAACCGAGCCGAGTTCGCCAGCAGATGCATAATCAGGCTGTTGCCGCTGCCGCCTTGGATAGCGCGGCGTATGCTCGCGGACAGCTCGGCTAACGCAGCAGCAATAGGGCCACGGCTGCCAGGCCAGGCAGCGCGCAAAAAATCATCCCCGCGGCAGTGATTGTCTCCAACCGCGCCAAACCCTGCGCTAGGTGCTCGATGCGCCTCGACACGTTGTACGGTTTCCCCTTCGGCTTGGCCGGCTGTGCCGGTGCCGACTTGGGAACTTGCGCCAGCAGGGTTTCTAGCCCCTGCAGCGTCTGCTGCAGCTGGCACTGCACGCTGAGAACGTCCGTCAACGTCTGCTGTATCTCCGCACGAAATAAACCCGCCGCCTCCTGGGGAATAATCGACAGCGCTTGTCGTAAATTCTGCTCCGACAATAGCGCCTCTAGGACGTGCAGAGTTTGCTGCATCTGCCCGGCTGCTCGGACTATTTCCAACTGGCTCTGTGAGTGATTTAAGACGCGCATAGTCTCTATCTTGTTCATACGTTAAACCTCGTTCGTAAAGTGCTCTCCCTGTGTAATTCTTTCCCAACTGGCTGCCCTTGAACGGCACGCCATTTAAACTAAAGCTAAACCCGTTGAGCTTATCTCCACTGAAATTGGCGCGAGTCTCGACGCCAGCAAGTGCCAAGCGCTCGGCAAATTCTCTTGCTGTCGGTTTGTCTTCTAATGCCAGGTCGATTATCTGTATTAGTTGATACCGCTCCGGCTGCTCTCCGGTTCGCTCATACTTCCCAACCTCGCCAGACTTAGGCCTGACAATATCGGCAGCAATAACACGGCCATCTTTAACAATTGGCCCTTTTGTTATTGTTAGTCCGTGCTCGAACTCTAGGGCCTGAATGTGTTTTGTCGATATAAGATTTTCGTTTTTCCCTAAATACAAATGATCATCTAGGGCAATGCGGCTTGCAATTATGTGTATGTGCTGACCTTCCGGCTCGTCATGTAGAATATAAACGCGCTGGTGAAATTCACTAAACCCCATGCGCTGCATGTAGTCATCAGCGATTCGGCACCAATTTTCAGCGTCCAGATTGTCGCCTGCAGGCAGGCGCAAACTGTTGTGCCAAACTGGCCTTTCGACTAACGGCTTTAATTTCCTGGACACTGTAAATTCAGCACTTAAACTGCCGACATCGACTCCGGACATATTGCCACCGATTATTTTCCCCTCAAATTCGCCATTGTCGTTTCCCAAGGCGTAGCTAATAACGCCTCTAAATCCTGATCCGCGCTTTATCTTTTGCATTCCTTTCATACCGCGCCACCTGTTGTAAGCAGTGCGGCCCGCAAGCCGGCTACAAGCTCCCTAGCAGTTTCGATCTCGGCATTGCTAATGCCTTGCGCGTGTATCAGCCTGACAAGCTGATTGAGGTTATTTTGAAGCCCTGAAGAGGCGACCCAGGCTTCCAGATTTACCGCAGGTATCTTCGCAGGCACTGGCGCAGGCTTGGACTTGAGCGCCGATGCGCGGATATATGCAGGCATCGCAGATATGCTGCCGGCCTTCTTTTCGATCTGCTGATAATCAGACTCGGTGAAGAATACCGATATACGCCTAAGTTTCTTTTTATCTTTGGGCCTTGGTATTGGCCCAGGTTTTCTCTTTGCTTTCATTTTTTATTCTTTTATTTATGAGCACAGCGAATAAACCAGGCGAACAAAGTGAGGAACTCGATGCAATCGAGTTAGCCCTGGCTCCAGTACTATTTATGCTTGCAAATGAGCATGCTCATTGTCAAAACTACAAATGCAAGACAAGGGAAAAATACAACAACTATAGGTGATATATGAAAGTTACCGCTGACAAGTTATTAAGACCATCCGTAGATGAGCTAGAACTATTAAAAAAAATTGAGGACGTTTACGGCCTGGACGATGGATCGCTTTTTGAAAGCCTGGTGCGCGCAGCGCTGGCGGAAGACCTGCAGAGAGGGAGAGTCAAAGTAGGCAGCCTCGATGTCGAGGAGCGCGACAGCGGGCTTAATCTACGGGGCTCGTACTACCTGTTGAAAGACAACGAGCTGCCGCCCGAGGATCGCCGCGAGATATTTCGTCGCCTGTGCAGCAAGTCGCCAGCCGAATCGATTGAGGTGGAGCTACCAGGTGGGCAAGTGGTTACCGCCCAACTGGTAGAGCAAAGCGATTGGCAGCGACTAATGCGCGGTATCGTGGCCTCCGTTCGGAAACTGCTCGGGTGCGACCACGGAGGCCCTACGCACGGTAAGCACGAACGCACTAGCAACAGCGGCCTAGCGCTATAGCCGGGCCTGCAGCCCGAAAAAGCGAGCTCCTGCAAGTACTGCACAGGAGTTGGGATTGCTATCTCGCCTCAACTTCGCATGATCTACCAGATTGAGTTCACCTGGATTGGGCCAATTCTGTCCTAGTAGCCGGCAGCTTTTGGCCGGGAGGCGCCTGTCGCGACAGGCAGGAACCGGCCAAAAGCAGTCATTTAGTCTCAAGGGAAGCCAGTCCAATTCAGCTTGGACTCATAGTCATGTCGTTTGTCTTGCCTGTTTGCGCTGCTGCTTATCCGCGTACATCAGAGCATCCGCATTAGCCAGCAACTCAGCCAGCGGCTTTAGCTCCTGAGGCGAACAGCAGATAGCTCCAATGCTAAGCCCGATGGGATAGCGGCAATGATCGCTGTTGTTGAACTCATCAACCAGGGTACGGATACGCTCAGAAATGAGTTCTGTTGGCTCGCAGATATCCACCGCCAGAGCGACGAATTCATCGCCCCCAATCCTGGCTACAACATCGTTCTCTCGGAACGCGGCCTTGAGTACCTGGGCGCAGGCCATAATCGCGAGATCGCCTGCTTCATGACCATGAGCATCATTGATCTTCTTCAGGCCATCCAGATCTACAAAGAACAACAGGCAGGGGAGTCCGTTGCGGCGGGAGTTGCGCAGCATCTGCTCTGCAAGCAGGAAAAAGCTACGGCGGTTGTGCAGTCCAGTCAGCTCGTCGGTCAGTGATAGTCGGCGCGACTCATCTTCGATCTCTATCCGTAGCTCGACTTCTTTGGTCAGTTTGGCGTTGGCTGTTTTTAGTTCGGCGGTGCGCTCAATTACGCGCTGCTCAAGCTGTGTATTCAGTGCAGCCAAGGATTGCTGTGAGTACTCGCGAGCATGATCTATGTGGTGCAGTTTTCCGGCGATCTGAAGAATGACTGCGACCAGGGTGCTGATGCTCAAAGTTGCCATTAGCGCCAAGCTAAAGCGGCCTTCGTAGTAGCCCAGTTGTTCTCCAACCAACAGGATGCTGCCGATTCCCAAAACAATGAGTGGGATACGTAGCAGCAGGCTTCTGGCAATAGTTCCGCCCGCCGATTTGGCAGTGAGTAGTTCGATCAGCTTGGAATTTGGCAGACTGGCGAGCTGTCCGGCGCTGAGTAGGAGCAGGGCCAAGGCTGTGTGTGCAGCGACGACGCTGTACATACCGACTGAGTAAAGTGCACTGACACCGAAGCAGTAGCCGATGATCGCCATGAGCGAGATGAACAGACTGGTTACTGAGCACATCTGTGACAGTCGGGGGCTATTTCGCAGCACCAGAGCCATACCACACAACAACAGACACAGCGCCGTTGCGAAAGCCATACGCCCTGGAAATTTCATGCTCAGGCTTTGCTGGTGCTCGAAGGGGAGCAGTAGGTCGAGGCCAATATCGATCTGGGCGAAATACTCCAAGAGGGTCAGGCCACCCAGCAGTATCCCCACTCCTCCGGTCAGACGCACAAGCAATAGAAGACTTGTCGACGGTTTGAGGCTTGAGCACCACAGGCCTGCGCTAAGCACAGCCAAACCCACGGAGGTATTTGGCACCATGACCACCCAAATGGGTAGCACTCGCGTCAGTATAGGAAGATCAAATTGCCAGCCGATCAATACCGCCAGAGCGATGCCCATGACCACGCCCGCCATCAGGCGCGTAAAACGTCGGAATTGATCTACTCGCCTCGCTTCATCTACTTCAAGTACTAAGCCCACTGACATGATCCTTTCCGGCGAAATTCGGTGCCATCTCGATGATGGCGTTTGGCCAGTGCTGGCATGAACTCACTTGCGAGATGGGTTTGATCAACACAAATAGCCGAGTCGCTAGAAATCACTTCGGCGGGACTGTTACTTACCATTCCAAAATTGCAGAGCCCACCGACTGCTATCGCTCCACTGTGAGGCGGAGAAAGGAAACAGGTGGTATTGGTCGTGCTGGGGTTTCTCGGATATGACAATTCGACCAGAAGTAGAGAGATAGAGTTTGAATCCTGACATCTCCAGCTCCTGCAAAATCTTGAGCACCTCGGCACGGCAGGAGCGGTTTTCAGCGTGCGCCTGCATCACAGCTATGCCCGCCACAAGAAATAGCGCGCCAATCCCTGCGAATAGAACGAGGCTGGGCCTGGTCGCACCGATACCGAAAAGCCAGTTGAAAATGGCATACAGACCAATACTGACCAACGTCAGAACCAGACCAGTTCCGAGTACCATCCGGCGCGCATCAGACTGCAAATAACGGGAGTGTAAGGCATTCAAGTGCTCCTCCACTGATGAGTCTCGCTCCATCATCACACTCGCTGCTTATGGCATAGCCACTGGTGAAGCCTACCGCACTAAAGTGACAAGTTATCCAAACGCTTGCGCTCTCGCTTATTTTGGTACATGGCCTTGTCTGCATGCTCTACAAGAGCTTCAAGGGTAGTGCCGTCTTTGAGCGCAATCGCCGCCCCAATACTGACTCCTAACTTCAGCCAGTTGGACTCGAACTCGAAGGGTTCAGAGATAGCTTCCCGAAGCCGTTCAACGCCTTCTGCTAAGTACGACATGCCGTTAGTTGGCTGCAAGATGACACCGAATTCATCCCCTCCTAGGCGTGCAATGATGTCTGACCGTCTGAGCGCATGGGTAGCTCGGCGGGCTACCTCGCAAATGGCCGCATCGCCTGCACGGTGACCGTAATGGTCGTTAATGGCTTTGAGTCCGTCCATGTCAATCAGCAACAACCCGAACTCTGACCCATCGCGTGCTGCGCGAGCAAGATCACTCCTCAACCGGTCAAAGAACAGTGCGCGGTTCGCAACGCCTGTCATTTCGTCATGGGTCGCCCGGTAGTAAAGATCTTGAGCTGCATATGTAGCCGCCATGAACATGTCAGCGCCAAGTACTTCTGCAAGCAATCCTAAAACCGCTTCATCAGCATCATTAAACGCAGCGACAGCTTTCGACATGACTTTCAAGACACCGACAGTAGTGTCCTCGTGCCGCAGAGGGATCACCAGCATCGAACGAATGCTCATACGCCTGCATGCTGCTCGGTCAACACGCTCATCGGTTTCGGTATCAGTGCAACGCAGTATCTCGCCGCTCATTACGCAACGACCTGATAGGCTGCTGGCGCGCTTCAGTCGCAGCCCTAGTTGACCTGCTGCTATACCTGAGACCGCGCGATAGACCATATCCTCGTCTTCGGCCAGCTCAATCACTGCTCCCTCTGCTTTGATCAGATCAAGCGCACGCTCCACCACGACCGACATTACCTGGGCGAGATCTAGCCCTTGTCTGGCAATTTCGGTCTGGATGCGGATGATCGCGATCAGTTGGTCGCGACTTGGAAGCGTTATATCTGGCTCACGAGGCATACCGCACCATGCCTTACTGGCTATGAGGAATTTTCAGTGTAGCCATTTTGATGGCGAACTGCCTTCATCAGGTCGACGGGTGACGTTTTTTTGTCGAGCGTCAGGCTGAAGATGATCGCTCTAGAGTCAGGAGGACGGTGGATGGCAGCGGGCTATCGTGGCTTAATCCTCTGGCGATTTACAGGATGTCCTAGCTTTCTTAGGCTTCATCATCTGTCGAATCTAGAGCAAAAGGAATTGAAGGTGACTGAGTTATTCTCCGCTGTGGAATGTCGGCTGAATGAATTGCACACCCGCTACTTGCAGTCTAGTGAGCGACGGTTGGTGCTAGGCGCTGGACTAATACTAGCGGTGATCAGCGCCGGCCTGATTGCCCTTGTGAACTCATTCTTTGATATGGCTGCGAGCTACCCCAGCCTATTTCTCATCATTGGCGTTTCTGCGCTTGGCCTGGTTGCCTGCATAGCAGTGATACAGGCGCACACTGAAAACCGCTTCTGTCGTGCCGAGGTACTCAAGATTTTGCAGGATCTGGAGACTTCAGGATTCAAGCTTTATCGCTCTGACGCTGGGCGCCTGGTTGTATCGAAAGAAACCCAGTATGGCCAAAAGCACCTGTATCCTTTCACTGCTGCCCAGTGGAATGAGAAAAACTTGTGGTCTCTTCGTTACTGGCAAGGTGAGTCGAGCTGAATCGCGCCTTGCTTCGTAGAGGCCTTAGGTCTCAAGGCTGCCTACCAAGTTGGTACGCAATTGCCCGCACCATGGTCACTGCGGCACAGACTACGCCATACGATTACTCAGTGTTACCTTGCCAGCAAGGGTCAGTGAACCCCCACAGCGTGCAACCCGCCCCTGCCGAGCCGATCATTCAGCTGGAGACCTGAAATGGGCACTAAGCAAGTCACTATCGAAGACTGGGATGGCGATACTTCACCCTGCCCCCAAGCTTAGAGATTAAAAAGCCAACTCCAGGCCTCACAGATGCACCCACAATGCACCCACAGGAAACGAGCTCGCAGTATCACTGTGCTCGAAAGCCTAGTATTAATGGTGTCCCAGAGAGGGGTCGAACCTCCAACCTTCCCCTTAGGAGGGGGATGCTCTATCCAATTGAGCTACTGGGACACTGAGCGCCGGCGAAAACCGGCGGGCGGCATGGTAACGGCCCTTGAAACATTTGTCATGCCCACCGCAACGCCACCTAACCCGCCACTCCGCCAGTGCATTTGTCGGACTGAGCACATTTCAGACAATTGGTGCTGGCCAATCGCCGCCACGCCGCCCAAAATCCGACTATATGTTGGCGTCAATGGAATGTCCCAATGATCAGTAGCGATGGCGCCACGTGTAGCGGATTGCCAGTATCGCTTTAACCTGCCAACCGGTTTAATGTATGCGCCCTATGAAACAGGCATCCTACTCCAGCCGCACGGCTGACAAATTTGTGGTCCGACTCCCAGAAGGCATGCGCGAGCGCATTTCCGAGGTAGCCAGAGATCATCACCGGAGCATGAACTCCGAAATCATCGCGCGCCTCGAGCAAAGCCTGGTGCAAGAAGGCGCACTGGATGCCGATAGCGCGCGCACTCTGGACAGCAGCGATCTGAGCCTGGCTGAACGCGAGCTTCTGCAGCGCTTCCGCCAACTCAGCCGCCGCCAGCAAAATGCTCTGGTCGCACTGATTGCCCATGACGCAGAGATGAGCGCCACTGACGATTGAGCACTCTTTGACCCAACAAAAAAGCCGCTCTTTGAGCGGCTTTTTTGTTCCAATTTCTAAAGCAAAAACAGCGTAGCTAAGCCCAAAAAGATAAAGAACCCACCACTGTCGGTCATGGCCGTAATCATGACACTAGCCCCCATTGCCGGGTCACGCCCCACCCTTGCCAGCGTCATGGGAATTAGCACACCCATCAACGCTGCCAGCAGCAGATTAAGCGTCATAGCCCCCGTCATCACCACGCCAAGCGACCAGCTGCCGTACAACAGGTAGGCCACCACACCGATGACCCCACCCCAGACCAAACCATTGATCAACGCTACTGCAAGCTCCTTGCGCAGCAATCGCGAGGTGTTACTGGTACCCAACTGATCAAGGGCCATTGCGCGCACGATCATGGTGATGGTCTGGTTGCCAGAATTGCCACCTATGCCTGCCACAATGGGCATCAGCGCAGCCAGCGCCACCAACTTCTCGATCGAGCCCTCGAACATGCCGATTACCCGAGAAGCAACGAAGGCAGTAATCAGGTTTACTGCCAGCCAGGCCCAACGGTTCCCCAGGGACTTCCACACCGAGGCAAAGATATCCTCCTCCTCGCGCAGACCGGCCATGTTGAGCACTTCGGTTTCGCTTTCCTCACGAATCAGGTCGACCATCTCATCGATGGTCAGTCGCCCGGTGAGTTTGCCCGTACGATCAACGACTGGAGCGGAAATCAGGTCATAACGCTCGAAAGCCTGCGCCGCATCATGAGCATCCTCATCCGGATGAAAGATAACCGGATCACTGGCCATCACCTCGACCACCAGTTTTTCCGGGTCATTGACCAGTAAGCGCTTGACCGGCAGAACACCCTTGAGAATGCCGTCATAATCGACCACAAACAGCTTGTCGGTATGCCCTGGCAACTCCTTCAGACGCCGCAGGTAACGCAGCACCACCTCGAGACTGACATCCTCGCGGATCGTCACCATCTCGAAGTCCATCAGCGCACCGACCTGATCTTCCTCATAAGACAAGGCCGAACGCACACGCTCGCGATCCTGAGCATCCAGGGAGTCCATCAACTCATGGACTACATCGCGCGGCAGCTCTGGCGCGAGATCGGCCAGCTCATCGGCATCCATGTCACGCGTAGCCGCGAGAATCTCGTGATCATCCATGTCGGCGATCAGTGATTCGCGTACGGCATCCGACACTTCGAGGAGGATGTCACCGTCGCGTTCGGCCTTGACCAACTGCCAGACGGTCAGGCGATCGCCAAGCGGCAACGCTTCAAGGATGTGAGCGATGTCGGCAGGGTGCAGTTCGTCCAGCTTGCGCTGCAACTCGGCAAGATTCTGCCGATGGACCAGATTTTCTACGCGCGCATGTTGATGGCCTTCCTGGCGATGCGCGAGATCTTCAACCAGTTTATGCCGATGCAGGAGATCGACCACTTGGGCCAAACGATCCTGCAGGCTATCTGGAGCCTTCTTGAATTCTACTTCGGACATAGCGCGCTCCTCCCCCAGCAGGCGAGCACGCTACGGGGGAATCAAACAGTCAGTACGCTGAACAATCGAGGTTCTGAGTGACTACTGGGTAAGTCCATGGTTGGGTTCCACAAGCCCCGACGGGGCTGACATCACAATAATAACAGCTCAACTGACGGCAGGCTCAGCAAAATCAGCTCAAGAACAAGCATTTGCAGCGCAAAGTTAAGCAACCCGGGAGAACTGGACAGGCGCCTGCGGCGATCTACGCTGAAAATGTCGTCAGGAGGACGCCTTATGCACGGATCGCTTAAATCAGGCCTATTCGGCCTCTACCTACTTTTTTCTCAAGCCTCTTTTGCCACCAGCGTTTTTCGCTGCGAGGACATGAACGGTCATGTGACCTACACCCTGAGCGGCTGCCCCGTCAGTCACGATCAGACGATACAGCACGCTAGCAATCCCACACCCAGTTCTGGGCGCCCTACCCTCATGGCCGCGCCGAGCAAAAATACAAAAAGCGGCGAGCACACAGACAATCAAGGGCCAACCGTTGTCGGCGCACGAGACGACGGCTGCGGCAATCAGCTCAGCACCAGCGAAAAACGCAGCGCCGTCATCCGCAAGGAAGTGCGGCGCGGCATGACTCGAAGCGATATTGAGAGCGCCCTTGGGAAACCAGACAACAGCAATGAACAGAATGGGCAGGCGCGCTATGTCTATAAGGACCAGGATGGTCGCAAGCGGCAAATCAGCTTTGATGAAAACGGCTGCGTCAGAAGCAAACGCTAGAAAAACAAAAGGCCCGCATCACTGCGAGCCTTTTGACAGATGGCGCACTCAGGAGGATTCGAACCTCCGACCGCCCGGTTCGTAGCCGGGTACTCTATCCAGCTGAGCTATGAGTGCACGTTGAGCTTGATAAACCAGGTCTCACTGGTATCCGACCGAAGCGAAGCTTCAATCTCGAATATGGCGCACTCAGGAGGATTCGAACCTCCGACCGCCCGGTTCGTAGCCGGGTACTCTATCCAGCTGAGCTATGAGTGCGCTGAGGGCATGCATTATAGGTATTTTAAATCCTATCTCAATCTTTTT
Source organism: Pseudomonas fluvialis (assembly GCF_014207935.1). Taxonomy (GTDB): domain Bacteria; phylum Pseudomonadota; class Gammaproteobacteria; order Pseudomonadales; family Pseudomonadaceae; genus Aquipseudomonas; species Aquipseudomonas fluvialis_A. Next base: position 265,332 of record NZ_JACHLL010000002.1, read on the forward strand.
CTTTAAATTTCAACAACTTAAAGATGATTGATAACACCTATAAAACAAATATGGCGGAGAAGGGGGGATTCGAACCCCCGACACCCTTTTGAGGTGTACTCCCTTAGCAGGGGAGCGCCTTCGGCCACTCGGCCACCTCTCCGCAACACGGGGCGCATGATAACCAGCTTTTCCCCGTTTGCAAAGCAAAAAATGCAGAAAAATTAGTGGTTTGGTTCGTGATCCTTTTCTTTTTGGATCCGCTGATAAATCTCTTCGCGGTGCACCGCGACTTCCTTGGGAGCATTGACGCCAATGCGCACCTGGTTACCTTTGACACCCAGAACGGTGACAGTAACGTCATCGCCTACCATCAGGGTTTCTCCAACCCGACGAGTCAAAATAAGCATTCCTTTCTCCTTTCGGATATCTGTTCAGGACAACACGTTCGATCTGCAAGAAAAATGGTGTCAAACCCAGCGATCTCAAGACCATCCAAGTCCTTCACCCAAGTATTGACCACGACTGGCAAAAAGAAAGTTCCGCCAGCAAGCCAAAAAAGACAAAAGGCGCGGACTAGCCGCGCCTTTCGAGTCAAACCTTACTCACCCTGTCGGGCCGGAGCATCCAGCTCGAAAGCAGTATGCAGAGCGCGGACAGCCAGCTCGAGGTATTTCTCCTCGATCACCACCGAAATCTTGATTTCCGAGGTGGAGATCATCTGGATGTTGATGTTCTCTTTTGCCAGCGCCTCGAACATACGACTGGCCACACCGGCATGGGAGCGCATACCAACGCCGACGATGGAAACCTTGGCGATGTTGGTGTCACCACTGACTTCGCGAGCGCCGATAGCCTCTGCAGTCTGCTTCAGCACATCCAGAGCCTTCTGGTAGTCGTTGCGATGCACGGTGAAGGTGAAATCGGTGGTGTTATCGTGAGAGACGTTCTGCACGATCATGTCCACTTCGATATTGGCACCACTGACAGGGCCCAGAATTTTAAAAGCCACGCCGGGAGTATCCGGCACGCCACGGATGGTCAGCTTGGCCTCGTCGCGGTTGAAGGCGATACCGGAAATGATCGGCTGTTCCATGGATTCCTCGTCATCAAGGGTAATGAGGGTGCCCAGACCCTCCTGAAAGCTGTGCAGGACGCGCAGCGGCACGTTGTACTTGCCGGCAAACTCGACCGAACGAATCTGCAGCACCTTGGAGCCGAGACTGGCCATCTCGAGCATTTCTTCGAAAGTGATCTTTTCCAGGCGACGCGCCTGGGCCACCACGCGCGGATCGGTGGTGTAGACGCCATCGACGTCGGTATAGATCTGGCACTCGTCAGCCTTCAGGGCCGCCGCCAGGGCCACGCCCGTGGTGTCGGAGCCGCCACGGCCCAGAGTGGTGATATTGCCTTGCTCATCCACCCCCTGGAAACCGGCCACAACAACGACACGACCCGCATTCAGATCGGCACGAATCTTCTCGTCATCGATCTGCAGAATGCGCGCCTTGTTGAAAGCACTGTCGGTAAGAATGCGCACCTGATTGCCGGTGTAGGAAACCGCCGGAACACCGCGATTGATCAGAGCCATGGCCAGGAGAGCGATAGTCACCTGCTCACCGGTGGACACCATCATATCCAGCTCACGCGGCTCCGGATTGCCGTCACTGGCCTGTTTGGCCAGATCGATCAGGCGATTGGTCTCACCACTCATTGCGGAAACCACGACCACAATGTCGTCGCCGTTTTCGCGGAACTTCTTCACCTTGTCGGCCACCTGCTGGATACGCTCGATGGTGCCGACGGAGGTGCCCCCAAACTTCTGTACGATCAAAGCCATTTCAAAGCCGCCTGATTCTGCGAGGGCGCCCATTACACCCACAACGGGTCACACTGCCAAGGCTCGTCGGACGCGCTGCGAGCCTGGCTGAATGGTGTTTAAACGGTCTGTTCGACGTAAGCCCTGGCCAAGGCCAGTGCCTCGTCCAGCTTGGCAACTTCGGTACCACCACCGCGTGCCATATCCGGGCGACCACCGCCCTTGCCACCCACAGCTGCAGCAGCCTGTTTCATCAGGTCGCCGGCCTTGAGCTGTGCCGTAAGGTTCTGGGTCACGCCGGCAACCAGCGTGATCTTGCCATCCAGCTCGCCACCGAGCAGGATCAGAGCACTGCCAAGCTTGTTCTTCAGTTGATCGACCAGGGCCAACAGGGCATCGCCATCCAGCCCATCGAGGCGGGCAGCCAGCACTTTCACGCCCTTGATATCGACAGCAGAACCCGCCAGATCATCGCCGGCTGCACTGGCAGCCTTGGCTTTGAGCTGTTCCAGCTCTTTCTCCAGCTGACGGTTGCGCTCCAGAACACCAGCCAGGCGCTCCAGAACATTGTCGCGATTACCCTTGACCAACACCGCCGCTTCCTTGAGCTGCTCTTCAGCCGCATTCAGGTAAGCCAGCGCCGCGGAACCGGTCACGCCCTCAATACGGCGCACACCGGAGGCCACACCGCCTTCACTGGTGATCTTGAACACGCCGATATCACCGGTACGCGCCACGTGAGTACCACCGCACAGCTCGACCGAGAAGCCGCCGCCCATGGTCAGCACGCGCACGCTGTCGCCGTACTTCTCGCCGAACAAGGCCATGGCCCCCTTCTGCTTGGCCGTGTCGATATCGGTGACTTCGGTTTCCACCGCACTGTTCTTGCGGATCTCGGCGTTAACCAACTCTTCCAGCGCCTTGATCTGCTCGGGCTTGATGGCCTCGAAGTGGCTGAAGTCAAAACGCAGGCGCTGACTGTCGACCAGCGAGCCCTTCTGCTGCACATGTTCGCCCAAAACCTGACGCAGCGCGGCATGCAGCAGGTGCGTGGCCGAGTGGTTCAGTGCCGTTGCCTGGCGCACCGAGGCATCCACCTGTGCGGTTACAGCCGAGGCCGCCTTGAGCACGCCGCGGGCCACCACACCGTGGTGCAGGAAAGCGCCACCAGCCTTGGTGGTATCGCGCACATCAAAGCGAAGACCCGGCGCAGCGAGATAACCACTGTCACCTACCTGACCGCCGGACTCGGCATAGAACGGTGTGCGATCAAGCACCACCACGCCCTCCTCGCCTTCGGCCAGACTCTCGACCGCTGCCCCCGCCTTGAACAGACCGACAATCTTGGCTTCGCCAACGGTAGCGCTGTAGCCGGTGAATTCGGTTTCCACGTCGACCTTGACCAGGCTGTTGTAGTCAAGACCGAAAGCACTGGATGCACGCGCACGCTCGCGCTGGGCCTCCATCTCACGCTCGAAACCAGCCTCATCGATGCTCAGGCCGCGTTCGCGAGCGATATCACCGGTGAGATCCATGGGGAAGCCGTAGGTATCGTAGAGTTTGAACACCACTTCGCCCGGAATTTCCTTGCCGGCCAGCTCAGCGAGATCCTGTTCCAGAATCTTCAGACCCTGTTCCAGGGTCTTGGCGAACTGCTCTTCCTCGGTTTTCAGCACACGCTCGACATGCGCCTGCTGCTCCACAAGTTCAGGAAAGGCAGAGCCCATCTCGCTGGCCAGGGCCGCATAGATCTTGTGGAAGAAGGCGCCACTGGCACCGAGCTTGTTGCCGTGCCGGCAGGCGCGACGAATGATGCGGCGCAGCACATAGCCGCGACCTTCGTTGGACGGCAGCACACCGTCGGCAATCAGGAAGCCGCACGAGCGGATATGGTCAGCCACCACCTTCAGCGAAGCCTGACTTTCGTTGGCGCAGCCAATCGCAGCTGCAGCCGCATTCAGCAGGCTCTGGAACAGGTCGATCTCGTAGTTCGAGTTGACGTGTTGCAGCACGGCGCTGATGCGTTCCAGCCCCATGCCGGTATCCACGCTCGGAGCCGGCAGCGGGTGCAGCACGCCGTCCGCAGTACGGTTGAACTGCATGAACACGTTATTCCAGATTTCGATGTAGCGATCGCCGTCTTCTTCCGGCGAACCGGGCGGGCCGCCCCAGATGTGCTCGCCGTGGTCGAAGAAAATTTCGGTGCACGGACCGCACGGACCGGTATCGCCCATCGCCCAGAAGTTGTCGGAAGCGTACGGCGCACCCTTGTTGTCACCGATGCGCACCATGCGCTCTGCAGGGATGCCGACTTCCTGAGTCCAGATGTCATAAGCCTCGTCGTCGGTGGCATAGACGGTGACCCAGAGCTTCTCCTTGGGCAGGTTCAGCCATTTGTCGCTGGTCAAAAACTCCCAGGCGTAAGTAATGGCATCGCGCTTGAAATAGTCGCCGAAGCTGAAGTTACCCAGCATCTCGAAAAACGTGTGGTGACGCGCGGTGTAGCCGACGTTCTCCAGATCGTTGTGCTTGCCGCCGGCCCGCACACACTTCTGGCTGGTGGTCGCGCGGGTGTAGGCGCGCTTTTCCAGGCCGAGGAAACAGTCCTTGAACTGGTTCATCCCCGCGTTGGTGAACAGCAGGGTCGGATCATTCGCCGGAATCAGCGAACTGGAGGCCACACGGGCGTGCCCCTTCTCTTCGAAGAAGCGGAGGAAGGCTTCACGGATTTCTGCGCTTTTCATTCAGGTCTTCCAGGCGAACTGCGGGCAAAAAATGCCGACAAAACCCGCATTATATCGGGCTCAGCGCCAGGAAAAAGCCTTTTCTGCTAGAGACTCAGAGGGAAGCGGTCGGAACCACGACAATTCCGGCACGCAGACCGTTCTTCACCTTGGGATTGGGGAAGATGATGCGGGCACCCTCCTCCTCGATCAGCCAGCGGCTGCCGGCAATGTCCTCGGCCAGCAGGAAGCCCTTGGGCAAGGCGGTGAAGTTCTCCACATCCGGCGCCAGGTGCAACTGAAAACCGTCACTGTGTTTGATGACTTCACGCGCCACGACGAACAGCTGCAGACCGCTTAAGTCTTCGTCTTCACCGACACTGCCATTGGCGATCAGATCTCGCAGCACGGCTTCGAGCCGCGAGAGATTGACACCCTGGTTCTCCCCGAACGGTCGCGCCTTGCCCAGCTCCAGGGTAAAGGCTTCGGCCTGCAGGTGCGCATAGGTGTGTGAGCTGAAGGTAATACCGGTCTTGTTCTGCAGCAGCACGGCGCCGATGCCGGCATCGCGCAGCCGGGCCAACTGGCGGGCGGAGTGCTGGCAACCATCGCGGTAGGGATAGAGGGCAAACTGCTCGATCTGCGAACCGCGGATTGCGGTGTGCAGGTCGTAATGCAGGCGCTCGCGCCCGGCAAGACTGAAGAAATTGGCCGCCAGCTGTTCCAGCTCACCGGCGCGCAATGCTTCAAAACCACTGACTGCTTCATGTCGGCCGCTGAACAGGCGATTGATATCCTGCTCCACATAGCGCTCGCCACGGCGCATGGCTTCGGGATTGCCCAGCAGAAAGAGAATCCGCGCCCGTGGCCGCAGCTCGCCACTGGCAATTGCCTGCAGCAGGCGGTCGAGCAACTCGATCGGTGCCGTCTCGTTGCCATGCAGACCGGCGGAAAGGAGCAGGTCAAGCCCGGCATCCTCCGCCTTGAGCGGACTGACCTCCAGAGCGCCCTCGGCCAGCCAGTGCAGACGCACACCAGCGGCCGTCAACTGAATCTTCTCGGTCGGCTCACGGCCAGCCAGAGTCAGATCAAGCAGTTTGCCGAGGGACAGCATGGGCGTTTCTCCGTCAGGCCACCTCAGTGGTCATGATTGCAATCTGGGCCGTGCACATGATCATCCTCAGCGCCATCGGCCGGCTCCATCTCCAGCTGCAGGCTGACCAGATTGGTAGCCAGCGGGCGCAGCAGCAGGTTGGCGTACTCGGTATCACCCTCCTCTACGTCCACGCCGATCAGCAGCTGACCATTACCTGCCTGCTGGATCCACACTTCCTTGCCCTGCCAGACCACGGCAAACCGCGTGCAGGAGGTTTCCAGCTGGGTACCGTCAGTATCTTCAAGAATCAGTTGCAGGGCATCGGACATGGGATCGTTACTCTCAGACTAGTTGGAATGGATAAACCGAGCCCAGTTTAAGGATCTGCGTCAGTTCATCCAAGGCCGTGCGACATTCCACCAGCAACTGCGGATCAGCCAGATCGGCTTCGCTGAGGCGGTCGCGGTAGTGTTTGCCGACCCAACTGACCAGCGTATCGTGCAGCGTCGGCGTCATGATCACGCCCGGATTGACCGCCGCCAGCTCGGTTTCGTTAAGGGCCACGCGCAGGCGCAGACAAGCCGGTCCACCGCCGTTCTGCATGCTCTGCTTGAGGTCGAAGACCTTGACCTCGCGAATCGGACCATTGCCCGCCGTCAACTGCTGCAGGTAATTCCAGACCCGGGCGTTCTTGTGGCATTCCTCCGGCACGATCAGCAGCATGCTGCCATCGGCGCGGGTCAGCAGCTGGCTATTGAACAGGTAGGAGCGCACCGCATCCTCAACGCCAACGGCCTCGCGCGACACGCACACCGCCTGGAACTGCCCGCCACGACGCGCCAGCTTGTCGCCCAGCTCTGCCAGTACCCGTTCGGTATCGAGGAAGGCATCCTGGTGATAGAACAACACCTCGCCGTTGCCCACGGCAATCACGTCGTTGTGGAACACACCCTGATCAATCACCGCCGGATTCTGCTGGGCATAGACCACGCCGTCATCGCTCAGACCATGCAGACGGGCCACAGCCTGGCATGCTTCCAGGGTCTGCCGCGCCGGATAACGCTGCGGCGCCGGGTAGCGCGGATCGAAGGCGCTGCGGCCGAACACGAAAAACTCCACCCCCGCCTGGCCATAGCCAGCACAGAAGCGCGTGTGGTTGGCGGCGCCCTCATCGCCAAACTGGCTCACCGCTGGCAACGCGGCGTGATGGGCAAAGTGCTGCGGATTGGCAAACATGGCGCCCAGTACACGACTGGTGGTCGGGTGCTCGATGCTGCGGTGGAACTTGCAGTTGAGGTTGGCCGCCGTGAAATGCACACGCCCGTCGGCCGTATCGGCACTCGGGCTGACGGTGCAGGAGTTGGCCGTCCACATGCTGGAAGCAGAGCTGCAGGCCGCCAGCAGCGGCATGGCTTCCTTCGCCGCGCGGGCGATCACCTCGGCATCGCTGCCGGTAAAGCCGAGACTGCGCAGCGCGGCCACATCCTGGCGCTCCTGCGGGGCAAACACGCCCTGCTTGAAGCCCATTTCCATCAGCGCCTTCATCTTGCCCAGGCCCTGCAATGCCGCCTCTTTCGGACTGGACGCCGCCTGACTGTTGCTCTGCGACGCCACGTTGCCGTAGGACAGGCCACCGTAGTTGTGGGTCGGGCCGACCAGGCCGTCAAAATTCATCTCATAAGCAGGAATCACAGGCTTACTCCCGGGGTCAGAGTGGCAGGCAGGCTCAGGCTCTCGCATTCGAGCGAAGCCACCGGATAGGCACAGTAATCCGCCGCGTAGTAGGCGCTCGGGCGGTGGTTGCCCGACGCACCGATGCCGCCGAATGGTGCGGTGCTGGCGGCTCCGGTGAGCTGCTTGTTCCAGTTGACGATGCCGGCGCGACTTTCCAGCCAGAACTGCTCGTAGCGGGCCTTGTCGTCCGACAGCAGACCGGCGGCCAAGCCGAAGGCGGTGTTGTTGGCTTCCGCGATGGCGGCTTCGAAGCTGCTGTAACGAATCACCTGCAACAGCGGCCCGAAGAACTCCTCGTCGGGCCGTGCAGCAACGGCGGTGACATCGACGATACCCGGCGTCAACAACGCCGCATCGGCCTGCGGCTGAGTCATGGTCAGCAGCGCCGTGGCGCCACGCGCCAGCAGATCGGCCTGGGCCACCAACAGCTGCTGCGCGGCCTGCAGGGAAATCACCGAGCCCATGAACGGCGCCGGCTGCTCGTCATAGCGTCCCACCTTGATCTGCCGGCAGACCTCGACCAGCCGGGCCAACAAGGCATCGCCCCAGCTACCCGCCGGCACCAGCAGACGACGGGCGCAGGTGCAGCGCTGGCCAGCCGAAATAAACGCAGACTGAATGATGGTGTAGACGGCGGCCTCGACATCCTTAACCTGATCGACCAGCAGCGGATTATTGCCACCCATTTCCAGCGCCAGAATCTTGTCCGGGCGACCGGCGAACTGGCTGTGCAGCAGGTTGCCGGTACGGCTGGAGCCAGTGAAGAACAGACCATCGATGCCCGGATTGCCGGCAAGGGCCACACCGGTCTCGCGGGCGCCCTGCAGCAGATTGAGTACGCCGGCCGGCAGGCCGGCCTCGACCCAGCACTTGACGGTCAACTCGGCCACCAGCGGCGTCAGCTCGCTGGGTTTGAACAGCACGCAGTTACCGGCCAGCAGGGCCGGCACGATATGGCCATTGGGCAGGTGGCCGGGAAAATTGTAGGGACCGAACACCGCCACCACGCCATGCGGCTTGTGGCGCAGCACGGCCGCGGCATCGGCCAGTGGGCCGCTCTTCTCGCCGGTGCGCTCGCGGTAGCTCTGGATCGAGATGGCCACCTTGTTGACCATGCTGGTGACTTCAGTGGCGGCTTCCCAGAGCGGCTTACCGGTTTCCTCACCGATAGCGCGAGCCAGCAGGTCGGCCTTGTCCTTGAGACAGGCGGCAAAGCGCTCCAGAACGGCGATGCGCTCCTCCAGCGGACGCCGGCCCCAGGTCGGGAAGGCCTGACGGGCAGCCTGTACGGCGGCCTCGACCTGGCCGGCAGTGGCGCCTTGCCCCTGCCAGATCACCGCCTGACTGACCGGGTTGAGCGATTCGAACGCCTCGCCCTGCCCCGCCTGCCAGACTCCTGCAATAAATTGGCTGCTCATCTTGTTATGGTCCTCGACAGCGAAACCCGGCCGCGTGGGCCGCGGCGAAAATCAGTTCTGCGCGTCGCGCGCCGACAGCGGCACGGCTCGTACCTGGCTGCCTGCGGTGAGCTGCAGACGCTTGGCGGTCAGGGCATCGACCACCAGGGTGCCGGAAGCCACGCGTGCAGGCGCGGCAGTAATCCGACAGTCCCCGCGCTTGCGGTTGTGCATCAGGTACGGCACGGCCTCGTCGCCCGGCGTGCCGATAGACAGAATCAGCAGCTGGCTGTCGGCCACGGCGCGAATCTTGTCGGTCTGCACCTCGATGGCCGGGCCGGCGTCGAAGATGTCGACATAGCCCTGATAGCTGAAGCCCTCGCCCTTGAGCATGGCCAGCGCAGGTTCCGTGTGCGGGTGCACACGGCCGATCACGGCCTGTGCTTCCTCGGTGAGGAAACAGGTATAGAGCGGGAACTTGGGCATCAGCTCGGCAATGAAGGCCTTGTTACCCAGCCCGGTGAGGTAGTCGGCGCGAGAGAATTCCATGGTGAAGAAATGCCGGCCCAGGCTTTCCCAGAACGGCGAGCGACCATCGGCATCGGACATGCCGCGCATTTCGGCAATCACCTTGTCGCCGAACAGATCACGGAACTCGGCGATGAACATGAAGCGCGCCTTGGACAGCAGACGGCCATTGAGACCACTGCGATGATCGGCATGCAGGAACAGCGAGCAGAGTTCGGAATGCCCGGTCAGGTCGTTGGCCAGAAACAGCGTGGGGATTTCACGGTGGATACCCAGTTCCTGCGAGGCACTGACGGTCAGGCCGACGCGGAAGTTGTACCAGGGCTCGCGTTTGCCCACGGCACCAGCCACGGCAGAGATGCCCACCACCTCGCCGTCATCGTTCTCCATGACGAACAGATAATCGGCGTCGGCGCGCTCGGCTTCGCCGCTGAAGGCCTTCTCCGCCCAGCTGACGCGATGGGACAGGCGCTCCTCGTTGGCCGGCAGGGTAGTCAGGCCGGTGCCGGTGCTCTGCGCCAGGGCCATCAGTGCCGGCAGGTCGCTGCTGCGCACGGGACGAACAATCATAGTGCCTCCAGGCTCTCAGGGCCGTCGCCATAGGCGCTCGGCCAGCATGCCGCAGGGTGCCGCCGCAGGGCGACGCCCGGTTGATCGATCAGAGGGCGACCAGGCGCACCGTGGCGCCCTCACCCACACCCAGCGCCTCGGCAGCCTCTGCCGACAGGGTCACCGGCTTGCCGGGCACCCAGTCGAGGTCGGCAACGATGGCGCGGTAATCCTGCAACTGGCCGTTGCACACCAGGTACTGGCGGCCACCCTTGCCGGGCTCGCCAACACGCACCGGCACCACGCGGCTCTGGCTGATCGAGCGAATGCTGGTCGTGCGCGCATGCAGGGTCGGCCCGCCGTCGAAGATATCGATGTAGTGGTCGGTCTCGAAACCCTCGCGCATGAGGATGTCGAAGTTGATCTGCGCGCGCGGGTAAACCTGGCCCATGACTTCCTGCGCTTCATCCGGCAGCAGCGGTACATAGATCGGGTAATGCGGCATCAGCTCGGCGAGGAAGGTCCGGCTCTTCAGACCGCACAGGCGCTCGGCTTCGACGTAGCTCATGTCGAAGAAGTTGCGGCCCACGGCATTCCAGAACGGTGACTCGCCCTGCTCGTCGCTGTAACCGACGATCTCCACCACCACCGCATCGGAGAAGCGCTCCGGGTGGCTGGCGAGAAACAGCAGGCGGCCGCGCGAATTGAGCTCGGCATAGGGCGTCTGCACCAGTTCGGGCTGCACGTAATAGCTGGTCAGCAGGCTGTTGCCGGTAAGGTCATGGCACAGTGAGAGGACATGAATCTTGTTGTGGATGCCCAGCGAACGCGAGGCATGCACGAAGGTTTCGTTGCGAAAGCTGTAGAAGGGTTCGGAGTAGCCGGCCGAGGCGACCACCCCGGAGCAGCCGACCAGGCGTCCGGTCTGGCTGTCTTCTAGGACGAAGAAATAGCTTTCCTCGCCGTTGAAACTGACCTCGGCGCCAAACGAGGCCTCCGAGGCCTGGATCTTCTCCTGCAGACGCTGCAGGTCGTCCGGCAGGGAAGTGACACCAATCGGGCTATCCGCCGCCAGGCGCTGTACCTCGGCGAGATCGGACAATTGCGCAGGGCGCATCACCAGCATGGTGTCACTCCTTCTTGTAAAAACTCCGGCAAACCTGGGCCTGCCAGAGAAAACCGGGGGATGAGGGTCACCCCGGTACGCATGGAATCGTCAGGTCGCGCGCCCAGGCACGCGACCGCCCGTCATGCCGTCAACTGACGCACGGCACGTTCGAAACGCTTGAGGCCTTCATCGATATCGGCGTCTTCCACCACCAGGCTCGGGGCGAAACGCACCACGTCCGGGCTGGCCTGCAGCACCATCACGCCTTCTGCGGCCGCGGCATCCAGTACCGCCTTGGCCTTGCCTTTCCAGGCATCGCTGAGCACGCAACCGAGCAACAGGCCCAGGCCACGCACTTCACTGAACAGGCCGGTGGCCTGACCGATGGCCAGCAGGCGCGAACGGAACTGCTCGCTCTTGGCATTCACACCGGCCAGCACCTCGGGGGTGTTGACGATGTCGATCACCGCTTCGCCCACCGCGCAGGCCAACGGGTTGCCGCCGTAGGTGGTGCCGTGAGTGCCGACCGCCAGGTGTTTGGCAATTGCGTCCGTGGTCAGCATGGCGCCGATCGGGAAGCCGCCACCCAGGCTCTTGGCACTGGAGAGGATGTCCGGAGTTACGCCGTAATGCTGGTAGGCATACAGGTGGCCGCTACGGCCCATGCCGGTCTGCACTTCGTCGAAGATCAGCAGCGCGTTGTGCTGGTTGCACAGCTCGCGGGCACCTTCCAGATAGGCCTGCTGGGCCGGCAGTACGCCGCCCTCGCCCTGCACCGGCTCCAGGATGACCGCGCAGGTCTTGTCCGAAATGGCCGCTTTCAGCGCGTCCAGATCGTTGTACGGAATGTGCGTGATCCCGGCGATCTTCGGGCCGAAGCCGTCGGAATACTTGGGTTGGCCGCCGACGTTGACGGTAAACAGGGTGCGGCCGTGGAAGCTGTTCAGCGCCGCGATGATTTCGTACTTGTCTTCACCGAACTCTTCGCAGGCATAACGACGCGCCAGCTTCAGCGCCGCCTCGTTGGCCTCGGCGCCAGAGTTGCAGAAGAACACGCGGTCGGCAAAGGTCGCGTCTACCAGCTTGTGCGCCAGGCGCAGGGCCGGCTCGTTGGTGAACACGTTGGAGATATGCCAGAGCTGGCCCGCCTGCTCGGTGAGCGCCTTGACCAGTGCCGGATGGGCATGACCGAGGGTGTTGACGGCGATGCCGCCGGCAAAGTCGATCAGCTCGCGGCCCGACTGGTCCCAGACGCGGGAGCCTTCGCCGCGAACCGGAATAAAGGCGGCCGGAGCGTAGTTGGGAACCATTACCTGATCGAAATCGGCGCGTTGCACATGCGAAGCGGACATCGGGGTCTCCTGCCTAGAGCGGCTATCGATGAAAGGATTGTAGGGACTGATTGGCAACCGGCATTGCCGCCATGCGACAACTTCTTACAGCGCCAACCCAGCGCCAGCCGGGGCTTACAGAAAAGCGACAGAAAGCGACGGGAAGGCGCAGTTTAAACGCAGCGCAGACGTATTAGGACCCATTCGACGGCAATTTGACGGCTTTTACCGCCAAGCCAGACGGCCCGCACCAGAAGTGGCTTCAGTCGAGGCGCCCGCTGGCGATGCACTCACCAGCCGCCCACAGTCCCCATTCGCCCGGCTGGAACAGGGTCCATTGCTCGTTGTCGGTGAGTGCTTCGGTGGCCAGCACGGTGACCACGTCATTGGCGGTGGTCTGCGCGTGGAAGTCGACTTCCAGCTCGACATCCTTGAGGTGCGCAGGGCCAAAGGGCGCACGCCGGGTAATCCGCGCCAGCTTGGTACTGCAGAAGCCGAACAGCCACTGGCCATTGCTCAGAAGGCAGTTGAACACGCCCTGACGGCGGTACTCGGCGCAGGCATTGAGCAGCAGTGGCAGCAACAACTGCACCGGAGCATCATCGGCAAAGGCGCCGCGGATACGGTTGAGCAGATCGCAGAACACCGCCTCGCTGTCGGTATCACCCACCGGACAATAGAAATCACGCCGACCGGTGAAAGCCGTCAGCTGGCCGTTGTGGGCAAAGCACCAGTTGCGTCCCCACAGCTCACGCACGAACGGATGGGTGTTGGCCAGGCAGACCTGCCCCACGTTGGCCTGACGCACATGGGCGATGACCACTTCGCTCTTGATCGGAAAGCGCTGCACCAGCTGGGCGACTTCCGAGTCGCAACCCGGCGCCGGGTCCTGAAAGAGGCGCACACCCCGGCCCTCGTAAAAAGCCACGCCCCAGCCGTCCTTGTGCGGCCCGGTACGACCGCCACGCTGCATCAGGCCGGTGAAGCTGAAGACGATATCGGTCGGCACATTGGCGTTCATGCCCAGCAGTTCGCACATGCTCAGGCTTCCTCGGCCAGGGCGGCCTGCAAACGCTGCTGCTCGGCTTGCAGGCGGCGCTGCAGGCGCTGGCGGCCAAACGGCAGGAAACGCGTGAGCACGCGCAGCAGCAAGGCCGGTACATCGCCGCGCCGACGCGGAATCAGGTGCAGATGCAGGTGTGGCACGTGCTGGTTGGCTTCGGGCCCGTCGTTGATCAGCAGATTGATGCCGTACTCGCCATACCCGGCGCGGCGCAGCACCCGCGCCAGGCGCTCGGCCAACGGCAGCAGACGTGCCTGTACCGGCGCGGGCAACTCATGCAGATAGGGGGCATGCTGGCGCGACACGATCAGCAAATGAGCCGGGCGCAGCGGAAAGATATCCAGCAGGACGATGAAGTCTTCGTCTTCATACAGGCGGTAGGACGGCAACTGCCCGGCAGCGATGGCACAGAACACGCAGTCCATGCTGACGCTCCGTGCTACAGACGCGGTTCGATGCGCAGGCGACGATCGCCGTGGGCATCCTGACGGGTATCGACGTCGGCACGACCTTCGCGGTCCATCAGCTCGCGCAGGGTTGGCTCATCGTCCTCGACTACCGCCTGGCGCGGTTTGCGCCGCGACTGCCACCAGCTTTCCAGCGGCCAGCGCAGAAAGGCAAAGACCAGATAGAGGGCCATGCCGATGGCGCCGTACATGGCCAGATCGGAGAAGGCCAGCGGGTTGTTACCGACCTTGAGCAGAATATCCAGCGCGGCAATCGCCACGGCCGGGGCATACAGCTCCTTGGCCGGATCGACGATGGTCGGCGTCAGCAGCAGCACCGCCATCAGCAGGCGCAACGGCTCGCGCAGCCAGCGCCACATCCAGCCGGTCATCTGGAACCACACCAGCAGGCAGCCGAGTCCGGCAACGGCATAGAGAGCCCAGGCAAGCAGATAGTCGTTCTCGGTCATCGTGGCGCGTGGCATGGCTGGTCAGGGGGCACGTATGATAACGGCTTTGCCCGTTGTCGTCTGCCAAGAGAGCCCGCCATGTCTACCGCCCCGATTGCCCGTGCCGAGCACGGCGCCGACCCTTATGCCTGGCTGGAGCAGCGCCACAGCGAGGCCGTGCTGGCTTACCTGCAGGCGGAAAACGCCTACCTGGAAGAGTCCCTGGCTGAGCAGAATGACCTGCGCGAGCAGCTGTTCCAAGAGATCAAGGGGCGCATCCGCGAGACCGACCTCAGCCTGCCGACACCCTGGGGCAGCTACCTGTACTACCAGCGCACCCAGGCCGGTGAAGAATACCCGCGGCATTACCGCTGCAATCGCCCCGTCGACGGCCTGGCCGTGGATGACGCCAGCGAGCAGTTGTTGCTCGACCCCAATGCCCTGGCCGAGGGCGGCTACCTGAGCCTGGGCGCGTTCAGCATCAGCCCGGACCAGCGCCTGCTGGCCTATAGCCTCGACCGCAGCGGCGACGAAATCTACCAGCTGTTCGTCAAGGATCTCGACAGCGGTGCCGTGACTACCCTGCCCTTCAGCGATGCCGACGGCAGCCTGACCTGGGCCAACGACAGCCAGACCCTGTTCTTCACCACCCTCGACGACACCCACCGGCCGCACCGCCTGTTTCGCCACCGACTGGGTGAGGCAGACGCCAGCCTGGTGTTCGAGGAAGCCGACGGGCGCTTTTTTCTCAGCTGTCACCGGGCCAGCTCCGAACGCCAGCTGATCCTGCTGCTGTCGAGCAAGACCACCAGCGAAGCCTGGGTGCTGGATGCCGCGCAGCCCCAGGCCGAGTTCCGCTGCCTGGCCCGCCGCGAGGAAGGCCATGAGTACTACCCCGACCACGGCCGCCTCGACGGTCAGTGGACCTGGCTGATTCGCAGCAACCAGAGCGGCATCAACTTCGCCCTGTACCAGGCGACGGAAGACTGCCCGGAACGTTCCCACTGGCAGGAGCTGATCGCCCACGATCCAGCCGTGATGCTCGAAGGCCTCAGTCTCAATCAGGAGGCCATGGTCCTCAGCCTGCGCGAAGACGGCCTGCCGCTGCTGGAGCTGCGCAGCAGCGGCCAGCCGCCCCGTCGCCTCAGCCTGCCGGATGCGGCTTATAGCCTCTATGTGCAGGACAGCCTGGAATTCCACAGCCCGATACTGCGTCTGCGTTACGAGGCACTCAATCGGCCCGCGCAGATCCGCCAGTTGGACCTGCGCAGCGGCGAACAGTGCGTACTCAAGGAAACCCCGGTGGAAGGGCCGTTCGATGCCGACGCCTACGTCAGCCGCCGCCTCTGGGCTTCGGCGGCGGACGGCACCCAGGTGCCGATCAGCCTGGTGGCCCGCCGCGAGGTGCTCGCCACCGGCCAGCCGGCGCCGCTCTATCTCTACGGCTACGGCGCCTATGGCGAATGCCTCGACCCCTGGTTCTCCCATGCCCGCCTGAGCCTGCTGGAGCGCGGCTTCGTCTTCGCCATCGCTCATGTGCGTGGCGGCGGCGAACTGGGCGAAGCCTGGTACCGCGCCGGCAAGCTGGAACACAAGCAGAACACCTTCGACGACTTTATCGCCTGCGCCGAGACATTGATCAGCGAGCGACTGACCACAGCCGCGCAGCTGGCTGTCAGCGGCGGCAGCGCCGGCGGGCTGTTGATCGGCGCCGTGCTCAATCAGCGTCCCGAGCTGTTCGCCGCAGCGATTGCCGAAGTGCCCTTCGTCGACGTACTGAACACCATGCTCAATCCCGATCTGCCGCTGACGGTGACCGAGTACGACGAGTGGGGTGATCCCAACGAGGCCGAGGCCCATGCGCGGATCAAGGCTTATGCGCCCTATGAAAATGTGCGCCCCCAGGCCTATCCGGCGTTGCTGGCCGTGGCCGGCTACCACGACAGCCGCGTGCAGTACTGGGAAGCAGCCAAATGGGTGGCCAAGCTGCGCGCGCACAAGACCGATGATCGCCTGCTGCTGCTCAAGACCGACTTCGACGCCGGCCATGGCGGCATGAGCGGTCGCTACCAGGCGCTGCGCGATGTGGCCCTGGAGTATGCGTTCCTATTCAAGATACTGGGGATAGCCTGATGCAAACCATGCTCTACCGCTGGTTACTACTTGTCGGCCTGGGCCATGTCTTGCTTGGCATAATTCTAGCCTTTGCAGCCCATCTACCAGTGAGTCAGCTCTACCTCGACTACCTGCATGCCAGCGTTTCGAGCGTACCGCCCAGTGCCGAATTCGATGGCTTGCTGCGAACCATGGTCGGTCTATTCGGGCCCACGGTGGCCAGCTGGGGCGTGCTGTTTAGCCTGCTGATAGTGCTCTACCGCCAGCATGGCCATCGGCAGATCAAGCCGATGATCTTCAACGCATTGCTGGTCTGGTGCGTGCTCGACAGCTCCATCTCCGTCTACTTCGATCTGTGGCTGCATGCGAGCCTGAATGCTGCTACGGCACTCGCGATCGCCATTCCGCTGTACTACCTGCAGCCCTTCACCAACCGGCGGGGAGCACCACCGCAGCTACGGCATGCCCCAAAACGACAACTGCGCATACTGCTCACAGGGGGCAGCGGCTTTATCGGCAGCCCACTAGCCAGCGCCTTAAGCCAGGCTGGCCACGATGTACTGGTGCTGACTCGCAACTCAGCAAACCTCAGACAGATCCAAGGCCGGGTTACCTGTCTGACCGATATGGCGCAGATTGCCGATAGCGAACGCATCGACTGCATCATCAATTTGGCAGGAGAGCCGTTAGCCGCCTCGCGCTGGACCGCTGCCCGCAAGCACGGTTTTCTGCAGAGCCGGATAACGGTCACCAAGGCGCTGTTGCAACTCGTGCAACGCCTGGAACACAAACCCGAAGTTCTACTCAGTGGTTCCGCAGTTGGCTACTACGGACACTGGGAGGATCAACCGCTGGACGAGTCTAGCGCGTCACGCAACTGTTTTTCCCACCAGCTTTGTGCTCAATGGGAGCAAAGCGCACAGCAGATACAAGAGTTAGGGGTCCGTGTCTGCTTGCTGAGGATAGGCATAGTTCTAGGCCGCGACGGGGGCCCCTTAGCTGAACTCAAACGCCCATTTGAGCTTGGCGTTGCAAGTCAGTTGGGGCATGGCAGGCAATGGATGCCGTGGATTCACTTGCATGATGTGCTGGATATATGCGCCTTCCTGATCAATCACCCGGATATAGAAGGACCGATCAATCTCAGCGCCCCAGTCCCTGTCACCCATGCCGATTTTGTTACCCAGTTGCAGCGACACTTGCCCACCGCACTGATCCGGGTCCGAGTACCGGCCTTCCTGGTGCGCTGGCTTATCGGTGAAATGGCCGATGAAGTATTGCTCAGCGGACAGCGGGCACTTCCCAAGAGACTGCTCAAGGCGGGCTACACGTTTCGCTACCCAGAGCTACCCTCTGCTCTGCATCAGTTGACTCGGACCGACTGAGCTGTAGCCGAGAGCCAGCGCCAGATTGATGTGCACTACCAAATGCATACAGCAGCGCACTCAAGGCACTTGCGGGGCTAAAAGTGTTTCAAAAAGTCGACACCAGAAACGGAAAAACCCGCTGCGATCGCTCGCGGCGGGTTTTCGGGGGCAGCAATTGCCGCCGTCTTACATGTGGTTCTTCTTGAACTGAGCGATGGTCGCGTCTGGACGACCTTCTTCCTTCTGCAGGCCATAGGTGACCGACACGCCATCCGGGCCACCGCCAATGTCGGTGTAGCGGAAGATCGGCTCACCGAGCTGGACCATGTCACGCATGTCGCCGTAGCGTTTGAACACATAAATGCGCCCTTCCTGACGCACTTCACCGTAGAACGGATGGGCAGGCACCAGAGCCACCTTGAGGAACTGGTAAGCAGCAATCTGCTCTAGCGGCTTGCCCTGATCCTCGGCACGCAGGGCGAGAATCACTTCCTGGCCGGCCGGATCCTTCTCTTCCAGTTTGCGCAGAACCGGGGCCTTCTCGGTGCTGAGGAAGTTCTTGAATACCTGGTAGTCATCGAAGACAAACACCTGGGTTTCTGTGCGCACTTGGTACCAGTCTTCGTTGTTCAGCACCGGGGCCTTGCTGGCCACGGGAACCTGGCTGCTACAGGCACTGACGGCGGCTGCCAGCAGGGCGAAGGAAACTGGTTTGAGAAACGACATGGCAACTCCTGGGAAGGCGATGATTGAGGCCTGCCACCTTGCCGAAGTTCCATGACCGCGCAGTGAATTTAGCGTGTCAGTTAAATGACAGCCGTACCGACTCGCCGCCTGCCAGTACCGGCGTTAGACTGGCGCCACGACCACTCAGGAGCCCAGCCCCATGGCCCAACCACCCTCTCCCACCAGCAAGGTTGATCGCCTGCTTGCCGAAGCCCAGCGCGACCGCGAGCAGAGCTACCGGGCCAAGGCCCTGCGCATGTACCCGCACATCTGCGGCCGCTGCGGGCGCGAGTTCAGCGGCAAGCGCCTGAGCGAACTGACCGTGCACCACCGCGACCACAATCACGACAACAACCCCGAAGACGGCTCCAACTGGGAGCTGCTGTGCCTGTACTGCCACGACAATGAGCACCAGCGTCAGGTCGATGCGCACTACCAGACCAGCGACGCTGGCCGCGGCGGTGCCAGCACCGTCAAGCACAAGGCCTTCGCCGATCTGGCAAAGCTGCTCGGCAAGAGCGACAGCTGAAATGAAAAGGCCCGGTCAAACCGGGCCTTTTCATTTTGTGCGGACTCAGAACCTGTTTACGGTCTTGCGAGCTAGAGCGAGACAAGGCAAAAACAGCCGAAGAAGCGCAGTTTACGACTGGTAAATGAGCATTCTGAGGCTGTTTTTAACGCCGTATCGGCGACGCGCAGCAGATCGTAAACAGGTTCTCAACGCAGCAGCGGCGTATCCAGCACCTTGGACGGCCCGCGCAGAACGCTTTCGGTCACCGCGATGAAGTCCTGGGTACTGACCTTGTCCATGCGCATCAGGCCACGGGTGACGTTATCCAGCGACAGCTCACCCTTGGTGGTCTCGCGGATTTCCTTGTCCAGTTCCATCAGCAGAATCACCGCCCGCGCAGTGGACTGCCCGGTGGACTGATCGGTGCGCAGGGTCGTGACCGGCTTGCTCCATTTGCGCAGTTTGTCGCGCACCTTGGCGTAGCGGTCCTCACTCATGCCGCCGGCGCGGTGCACCAGTTCGATGGCGTAGAACTCGGCCAACCCCTCGGCGATCCAGTCGCTGCGATCGGTATCGCGAATGCGACTGAACACATGGGTCAGCTCGTGCACCAGGGAGCTGGTGCCATTCTCGCTGACCAGCGGCCGGTCGGCATGCAGGAACAGCGAGTTGCCGGCCGACAGACCGCCCCGCCACATCGGCTCACCCGCGCCGACCACCAGCAGCTTGCCCGGATCCCGCGGAAACACGTACTGGGCGTGCGGCCAGACGAAGCTGAGCATGGTCAGTGCATCCATGCGGCGCATGCCCTCGCCGATCGGAGCGGCCACCGTCACATCGGTATTGCCCAACTGAGCGCGGCGGCTGCCAATCTTGCCGGCCAGCATCCAGCCGGTGGGACGGTCGAACAGGCGCGCCGGGTTGTCGATACGGAAGCGGTTCTTGCCGATGCGCGGCCAGCCGGTTTCCACCGACGGCCAGCCTTTGGGCAGCTCGAACTGCAGGCGCGACACCAGCTGGGTGCCATCGACCTGATCGAGACGTGCACTGGGCACCAGATCATCGCCACGCAACAGCGCCCAGTCCGGCGTCATGCGCGCATCGAAACGACCGTCCTCGCGCTCATGGCTGACCTTGACCTTGTAGGTCAGGCTCGATTTGCCACTCTTGGGCTGCCAGACACCGCTGTGCGGTGCGCTCTGCAGCCATTGGCCGTCAGTCTGGAAGTCGCTGTAGTAACCCTTCTTGCCCAGATTGAAGGTCAGGCTGCGCACTTCCTCGCCCTCATCCAGGGTAATGCGCACTTCGGCCTGGTCGGATTCCGGCAGGAAACGCACGTTGTATTCCAGATCGACGCGATTCTTCGCCAGCAAGGGCGTGGAGAGCAGCAACAGAGCCAGCGGCAAGGCGGAGAGACGACGCTCAAGCATGATGGAAAATCCTTTTGGCAGACCTGCCCGCAGCGGACAGGAAATGGAATGCAGCGTAGCGGATGCCCGCGCCGGGATCAGCCCGCGCGGAAAATCAGGTGTTCTTCCCAGTCCTCTTCGGCCACCGCATGCTCGGCGAGCATCTTGCCGGACTGGGAAATGCCGGCGTCGTGCACGGCCTGCGGATCACCGCTGACCAGGTGGTGCCAGGACAGCAGGTCCTTGCCCTCGCTGACCAGGCGGTAGGCACAGGTCGGCGGCAGCCAGCGGAACTCGTCGGCCTGGGCCGGCGTGAGCTGGATGCAGTCCGGCACGAAGTCGCGGCGCTTCTCGTAGTTGGTACAGCGACAGGTCTTGAGGTCGAGCAGCTTGCAGGCGATGCGCGTGTAATAGACGCTGCCATCGTCCTCGTCTTCGAGCTTCTGCAGGCAGCACAGGCCACAGCCGTCGCAGAGCGACTCCCACTCGTCCTGGTCGAGCTGATCAAGAGTCTTGCGCTTCCAGAAGGGTTCAACTTTGGCGGCCATGGCCCACTACCTCATCACCACGCCGGCCCAGGGCCGGCTCAAACCTGACAGTTGGAGCACGATCACAGCGGATCGTTCATGCGCAGCAGCTCATCGGGCAGGTGCTCGATGTACTCGTCCTCGGGCGGCGGCATCTGCAGGTGATAGCCCTGCTTGTCGAGGTTTTCCAGCACCGTGTGGATGTTCTCGCGGGCCAGCTCACGCTCTGGGCTGAGCACCAGGTCGAAGGCATGCTGCGGTGCACCGAAGGCACTGAGCAGGCCTTCGGGCACGCGCTTTAGCGCGTCGGCCTTGAGTACGTAGAGGTACATCTCGCGCTTGCGCGGGCTGCGGTAGATCGAACAGATACGTTTCATGCTTGCTCCAGGGCCGCCAGCAGGTCGGCACCCATCAGTTCACGGCGCCAGCCACGCAGGGAATCGGGCAGCTGGTACGGGCCGTTGGGATAGCCACTGCGCAGCAGGGCTTCCAGGTTTTTCTTGCGCAACATCAGCTCGGGCGCCATCTGCAGACGCTCAGCGGTCTGCAGGCCAATGGCACGCAGGCGCTTGAGCACAGCGCTGGCCTCGATCGGCAGGGGCTCGGCCAGACGCTCTGGGCACTGCTCGGGCGGCGTGGCCGCGGCCTCGCGAATCAGCCTGAGCAGCGTTTCGCCATCCTGGCGCACAGTCCGAGGATGCATATCCTCGATACGCGCCAGGGCCACGCTGTTGTCCGGCTGATAACGCGCCAGGGGCCACAGCGACGCCTCTCGCAGGATACGGTTGCGCGGCTGATTGCGCTTGCGCGCCTCGCGCTCGCGCCAGGCGCAGAGTGCGCGCAACACGGCGAGCTGCTGCGGATTGAGCTTCCAGGCCAGCTTGGCGTCCAGATAGGCCAGCTCGGGATCGCTTTCCCGACGCAGGTTGGCCACCAGCTCGGCACCGTCGTCCAGCAGCCAGGCCAGCTTGTCTGCCGGCAGGCGCGGCAGCAGGCGCTGATAGACCTCAACCAGGTACTCGGCATCCTGCGCGGCGTACAGCTCCTGCATGGCGGTCAGCGGGCGCTGCAGCCAGTCGGAGCGGGTCTCGTCCTTGGGCAGCTCGACACCCAGCTCATGCTGCACCAAGCGCGAATAGCCCATGGAGAAACCGATATTCAGGTAGGCCGCAGCCAGCTGGGTATCGAACAGCGGCTGTGGCAGGCTGCCGGTCAGACGCAGGAAGACTTCCAGATCCTCGCTGCAGGCGTGCACCACCTTGACCACGGCCGGGTCTTCGAGCAAGGCAGCAAAGGGGCGCCAGTCGCTCACCAGCAACGGGTCGATCAGGCAGGCACGCTGGCCATCACCGACCTGCACCAGGCCGGCCTTGGGATAGAAGGTATCGACCCGCATGAACTCGGTATCCAGCGCCACGAACGGCAATTGCCGCCAGCCGGAGCAGGCCTCGGCCAGCGCCGCATCGTCGCGGATCCAGTGAATCTCAATCGCCACAGGGCTCTCCTTCATCAGTGCCGCGCAGTATATAGGCTCGCCCCTCTGCCGGGCAGGGTCAGGCCGACCGAGCGCCCCGCCCCTGCCCAAGGGCCGGGCAAACTCTGTATGCTCGCGAGCTTTCCCCCGTCACAAGGCAGATAACAAGATGAAGAAACTGCTTGGCCTGATCGCCCTGCTGGTCGCCGCGGTTGCCGTTTACCTCGGCATCACCCCCAGCCCGATACGCCCACTGGCCTGGGAGGCGCCTACCGCACCGCTGCCGGTCGGCCCGATGGAGCCCAACGACACCCTGATGAAGGCCGAACTGCTCGCCGTTGGCCAGATCGAAGGCCCGGAAGACACCGACGTCGACAGCCTGGGCCGCCTGTATGCCGGCCTGCATGACGGCCGCGTTGTCCGCCTCGATGCACAAGGCCAGGTCGAGACCTTCGCCAACACTCAGGGCCGCCCGCTGGGCATGGAGTTCGACCAGAGCGGCAACCTGATTGTCGCCGATGCCTGGAAGGGACTGCTGCGCATCGATCCCAAGGGCCAGATCGAAGTGCTCAGCACCTCCGCTGACGGCCTGCCGTTCGCCTTCACCGACGACCTAGATATCGCCAGCGACGGCCGCATCTATTTCAGCGACGCCTCCAGCCGCTTCAATCAGCCTGACTACCTGCTCGACCTGCTCGAAGCCCGCCCCCATGGCCGCCTGCTGCGCTACGACCCGGCCAGCAAGCAGACCGAAGTGCTGCTGCGCGAGCTGTACTTCGCCAATGGCGTGACGCTGTCGGCCAATGAGGATTTCGTGCTGGTCAACGAAACCTACCGCTACCGCATTACCCGCTACTGGCTCAAAGGCGACAAGGCCGGCCAGAGCGATGTCTTTATCGACAACCTGCCGGGCCTGCCGGACAACCTGCAGGGCGACCGCGCCGGCACCTTCTGGGTAGCCATGCCGACCCCGCGCAAGGCCGATGCCGATTTCCTGCACCGCCACCCCTGGCTCAAGGCCCAGCTGGCCAAGCTGCCCCGCGCACTTTGGCCGAAAGCCGTCCCCTATGGTCTGGTGGTGGCTCTCAATGAGCAGGGCGAAATCGTCCAGAGCCTGCATGACAGCAGCGGCACCCACCTGCGCATGATCACCTCCGCCAAACCGGTGGGCGATTACCTGTACCTGGGCAGCCTGAACAACGACCGCATCGGCAAGCTGAAGATCCGCTGAGGCCTGCTGCAACAATGAAAAGGGGCCGCAATTGCGGCCCCTTTTGTTTGCCTGCGAAGGTCAGGCAATGCGCGAGAGCAAGGCCTTGGCCTCGCGCTTCTGCTCATCGCTGCCATCGCTGATCAGCTGGTTGAGGATATTGCAGGCCTCGTCCAGGTTGCCCTGTTCGATATAGGCCAGCGCCTGGTTGAGCTGACTGAGGTGCTCACGCTTGCCTTCCAGATGGCTCAGGTCGTGGCTTTCCTCGAAGCTGCGGAACTCGCTGAGGGTTTTGCCCACCGGCTCGCGGCCCCAGGGCGACACTTCCTCGTCCTCTTCGACCACCACGGGGCGTGCCGAGGTCCGTCGTTCGAACGCCTGCGGCAGTTCGGTCAGTTCGCTATGGCCCATCTCGAACACCTCGGGCAACTCGTTGAGGTTGCTGCCGATCAGGCTGTCCTCCTCCACACCCTTGCTCACCGGACGCACGGTCTGGAACGGCTCGATCTGATCCCAGTCGGCATCCAGCGGCAGGTCCTCCAGGTTCAGCTTGAAGTCATCCTCCAGCAGCGGACTGGCTTCATTGAGCGGCGCCACGGCCTCATGCACCACCTCGGTGGGTTTGCCACCCGACTGCTGGGCGTACTGCTCGCGGATACGTGCCAGCGGCGTGGCGCACTCGGGAATGCTCTGCAGCACGGCCAGCTCACGCTTGAAGCCCACCTCGTCACCCAGTTGCGCCAGAACCTCCAACAGGCGCAGACGCAGCTCGTGACGCTCGGGATCCTGCTCCAGAGCCTGGCGCAGACAGGCGCGGGCCTCGGCAAAATTGCCATAGGCGATATACACATTGGCCGCCGCCAGGGCATCGCTGTTGCGCGCCGGGGTAACCGGAGCCAGTTGCTCGGCCGGTGCCTGCACCGGTGGCAACGGTGCTGCGCGCGGCGGCTGTTGCGGCGGCGGCACAACAACCGCACGCGGCGTCGGAGTGGGCGCAGCCGCATGGGCTTGCCGCTTGCCACGACGCAACCAGCCCGCCGTGACCAAGGCTCCCAGCAACAGGCTGGAAGCCAGCCACCAGTGCCAGGTACTCGGGGTTTCGGCGCTGATACTGGCCGGCGCCGGCGCAGCCGCTGCGGGCGGAGTTTCGGCAACAGGTGTTTCGGCAACCGCTGCATCGGCTGCCGAAGGCGCGGCTGTGGCAGCCGCAGGGGTGGTCTGCTGCAGACGCTGCTGCAGTTCAGCGATCTGCTGATCACGCTGGCTAACCGCCTGCTGCAGGGTGTTGAGTTGCTGACTGAGGGTCTGCAGTTGCGCCATCAGCTCGGCATTCTGCTGCTGGTTAGCCTGCAGTTCGCTGTCCAGGCGCTGCTGCAACTGCGCCACGGCCTGCGTCTCGGTCGCTACCGTGGCAGCCGGCACAGGCTCGGCCAGAGGCGCCGCAGCCTCGGCGGCAACTTCGACCGGTGCGCTGGCGGGTGCCTCGACAGAGGTGTCAGCGACGGGCGCCGGGGACTCTGCCGACGCAAACGGCCGCGCTTCATCTGGTAGCAACAGTTCGACATCGGCTTTCAGCCGCGACGCATCCCCGCCCATGAAAGCCTGCGGGTTGAGTGCGAGAATGCCATCCATCAGACGCTGCAGCGAGAGCGTGCTGCCAGCCTGCTGCAGACGCTTGGCAATCAGCCACAGACTGTCGCCGCGACGCACCTGATAGCGTTCGCCGCGCATGGCGGTGGGCAACACCTGCGGCACGCTGATACGGCTGCGCACAGGCTGCTCGATACGGGGCGCCAGGCTGGTCAGTGGTGCTGCCTGCTGGCGATAGGCCGACGACTCCGGTGGGTCGAACAGCACGGTGAACTCACGAACGAAATGGCCATTGGGGCGCACCACTTCCACCAGGAAGTTCAGGTAGGGCTCGCGCATGACCTTGTTGCTTTGCACCCGAATGTAACGCTCGCCGCCCTGCAGCACCGGGGTGAAGCGCAGGTCGTTGAGTACGTAGAAGCGCTCGACGCCGGCACGGGCGAATGCCTGCTCGCTGGCCAGGCGCACCTTGAACTCGTCGGCCTCCAGTTGACTGGCATCGATCAGCTCGATGCGGGCATCCAGTGGCTGGTTGAGGGCCGAATACAGGGTGATCTCACCCAGGCCCAGCGCCATCGCGGCTCCCGGGCACAGCACCGAACTGGAAGCGAGCGTGAAAAGCAATGTGCGCATCTGTGGCATAACGCCTCCTCAAGCACCGACTTGCCGATCTCTGCATTCCCTTGACGACCGCGGGTCGGGCTGTCCACTCATGGTGCGGGCACCACCCTGGCGCCGCTCCCTCATTCAGTATGGTCTCTGTCACGCAATGTGCTTGCCACACCGCCAGACAATCTGCCGAATGGTCATGGGCTGGACACCTGCTGCGAACGCAAGCGCCAAGCTGGCCACAAGGTCAGGATAAAGCACAATGCCATCACCCAGAAAGTCTGCGCGAACGCCTCAGCTTCGGCCGAAGCGCTGCTGCCCAGAGCCGCGTGCCGCCACTCGAGGAAGTAGGTCAGCAGGTTGACGCCGAAGGCGCCACCCAGTTGACGCACGAAGGTAATCACGCCCGCCGCGCTGGCCAGATGCTGCTCCGGCAGGGCATCCAGGGCGACGGCATTCAGCGCCGGCAGCAGCAGGCCGAAACCGATCCGTCCCAGACAGGCCAACAGGCATAGCCAGGCGAATCCGGCCGGCGAGCCCCAGACGGCAAAGCCCAGCGCCGAAGCGGCGAACAGCAGCAGGCCGGCGCACAACAGCCAGGCCAGCGGAAAGCGATCGGACAACCAGCCTCCGGCAAAGGACGCCAGGCCCAACGCCATCCCGGCCGGCAACAGCAGCAATCCGGCGCGGCCGGCGGAATAGCCCTCGACGGTCTGCAGGAACAGTGGAATCAGGTAGGTCGAACCATACAGACCAAGGCCCAGCACCAGAGCCACCCAGCTGGCCTGACGAAAGGCGGCGCTTTGCCAGAGCATCAGCGGCAGCAATGGCTGGGGGCTGTGGCGACTACGCCGGACAAAGCGCCAGGCGGCCAGCACCGCCAGCAACCCCGGCGCCCAGGCTCGGGGCTCGGACCAGCCAAAACGCTGGGCCTCGGCCAGGCTGCCCAGGGCGGCGAACAAGGCCAGCAACAGCCAGAGAAATGCCCGGTAGTCCAGGCGTGGCGGCTGTGGACTACGTTCGTCCGGCAGCAGCCAGATGGCCCCGAGCATGGCCAGGGCGCATAGCGGCAGCGGCATCCAGAACACCGCCGGCCAACTGAAATGATCGACCAGATAGCCGCCAATGGTCGGCCCCAGGGTCGGCGCGATCATCACCCCCAGGCCATAGATACCCAGGGCCATGCCACGACCACCGCCGGCATAGACGCGGAAGATCAACACCATGGCCAGCGGCTGGACGATGCCGGCGCAGCCGCCCTGGGCGATACGCACGGCAATCAGTTGCCAGGCCTGATCGGCCGTCAGAGCCAGCAGCGAGCTGAGGATGAACAGGCCGAGGCCGAGCAATACGGTCAGGCGAGTACCAAGGCGCTGCTGGGTCCAGTTGGCCAGCAGCAGACCGGCCGTCATCGCTGCGAGAAAACCGGTCGACAGCCACTGGGCCAACGGCCGGCCAATGGCAAAGTCATCCATGATCGCCGGCAGGGCCACATTGATGCTGGTGGAAGCCAGCACCAGGGCCATGCTGCCCAGCATCAGCAGGCTGAGCAGCCAGAGTGGGTAACGGGGGCCGAAGCGCGCCTGCAGCTGCGCCAGATCGGCCGCCATCAGAGCTGTTCCAGGTTGGCCAGCATGCGTGAGTGAACCTGCTGACACAGGCGCAGATCGGCCTCGTCAATGCCGGCAAACAGTTCGTTGCGCAGCTGCCCGGAAATCGCCTCGATCTGCGCGATCAATGGCCGCGCCGCTGGGCACAGGCTGATCTGCTTCGCGCGTCGGTCGCCGGCCACGGCCTGGCGTTCCACCAGTCCCTGCTGCTCCAGACCATCGAGCAGACGGGCCAGGGTCGGCCCCTCCACAGCCAGGCTGGCCGCCAGCTCACGCTGGGTCGGCAGGCCTTCGAAACGCGCCAAATGCAACAGAACCAGCCAACGCGCCTGGGACAAGCCAAGATCGGCCAGGCGTCGGTCCAGCTCTGCACGCCAGCCCCGCGACAGCTGGGCCAGCTGCATGGCAAAACGGTGTTTATCGGGTTGCGCCATGAATCGTGATCCGCAAAGTTCGGTAATTGCGAGGGTCTGTTCCCGTTTCGGCGCAAGCCGCGTTGCTGCGCCAAATGGCGCCAGGCTAGGCGCGGGATGCCGGCAATGGTCATTCCCTTGCCAAATCCTGCAACGACGCATGGCGCCATTTGCCGCGCAACCCGAAGGGACGGGCCGTTTTTGGCGCACAGCGGTGTTGCTCGATGACTCATTTAGCTCGCTAAACTTCGCATCTCGCGCCTAGCTGTGCGCCAAAAACGGCTCCGTCGCGGCGGCGCCGAAACGGGAACAGACCCTAACTATTAGCCAGCTAACCATACTGCGAAACACCAGACAAGTAGACCAAAGGAGGCGCTAAGTCGCACCCCAGGCCGGGCTACCACTTCGCATACTGATCCTCAACAAAGCCCCAGAGCTGGTCGATACGCACAGACTGGCGCCCCCTGGGGCGCAATTCGCCGGTGAAGCGCCCGAATATCTGCTTGAAGTTGCTGGCGATCAGCCCGGCATTGACCCGTTCCTGATGCAGCCCCGCGCCACTGAAGCGCAACGCCACCTGACCATCGTTGGAGGTGATGGTCCAGGGCTCCAGGGGCTGATCGCGATTGAAGGCAAAGCGCACACCGTCGACCTTGATCAGTTCGCCATCAAGCCAGAAGCAGTTCTCGCTGAAGCTGGTCTCGTTGACCCCGCACGACAGATTCAGCCCGACCCGCTGGCCGTCGACCTGCCCGGACAGGCAGGCCCAGTTCCAGAAGGTTTCCGGGCGCATGTAGCCGGCCGACCAGTCATGGTGGGCAAAGGCATCGATGGTCCCGAGATCGAAATCGCCAAGGCTGCTGCGCACGTGCCCCTGGCAGCGGACACCCGCCACCTTCTGCGCGTAGACCCAGCCGTTGACCGCCGTCGGCGTGCACAGGCACATCGGCGCGAAAGCCGGCTCGCGTTCGCTGAAACGGGCCTCGATCGAGGTGCCGTCATCCAGCGTCACCGAAAGGTGCTTTTCCAGGCTAGGACCGCTGTTTTCCAGGCGCAGGCGATTGTGCCCCCAGCGCAGCTCGCACACGCCCTGATTGGGGTTCTGGCTGAACAGCGTGCCCAGGCCCAGCGGCAGCTTGAACTGACGCTTGATCATGCGCCCGCTGGCCGGGTGGAACAGATAGACAAAACCCACGCCCAGCAGGCTCAGGTTGGCCAGCGCGCAGCCGCCGATCAGTTGGTCGCTGATGATGCCGAAGTACTGGAACTGGTGAAAACGCCGCCATTTGGCCAACGCCCCCTGGGGCCGGCCCATGGGCGAGCGGAAATCATAATCGCGGTAGTTGATCAGCTCGGGAGCCGCGGCAAACTGGCCGTAATGGGGCTGGCCATCGGCCTGGATCAGCTGGTGCATGGCGCAACGCCTCGGAAAGTCAAAAGCCCGATCCTAGCAGCGCGCCTGGCGGGCTCAATTCACCAATCGGGCCAGCCCGGCAGGCAAAAACGGCCAGCGACAGGACTGTATTCAGTGAGCGATTTGATTACGGCCATTGGCCTTGGCCAGGTACAGCGCCCGGTCGGCCTGTTCATACAGCTGGGTCAGCGCCAGACCTTCAGCGGGCTGCAGCGTGGCCACGCCGACCGAGAGCGTCAGCACAGCGCCCGAGCTGGAACCACGATGCTCGATGCCCAGTTGCTCAAGCTCCACGCGCAAGCCTTCGGCAAGCTGCAGCGCCACGGCCTGATCGCTCCCGTACAGCAGCACGGCAAACTCCTCGCCACCCAGACGCACCGCCATGTCCAGCGGCCGCCGCGCCCGTTCCTCGACCAACCTCGCCACCGCCTGCAAGGCATGGTCGCCGGCATGATGGCCGTAGGCATCGTTGTAGGCCTTGAAGTGATCGACATCGGCAATCAACAACGACAGCGGCACGCCGTCGCGCTGGCCCTGACGCCACAGCGAGGTCATCTGCCGATTGAAGCTGCGCCGGTTATGCAGGCTGGTCAGCCCGTCGCGATCCGCCAGCAGCTGCATCAGCCGGGTATTGAGAAAGCTTTCCCGCGACTTGTACTCCAGCAGGTAGCACCCCACCGCGCCGACCACACTGCCGGACAGCAGAAACAGCAGGTTATTGATCAGTCGCGCCAGCGGAAAGCCCACCCACCACTCGCCAACCCCGTAAGCCACGACACCCAGCAGGGACACCAGCAGTGCCTGGCGCAAGCGCAGACCGGCGAGGAAGTAGCCCGCCATGCTGATCAGCAGCAGACCCTCGTAGGGGAAGTTGTGGTCCACCCCGTGGGCGATCGCCACCACCACCGCAGCGCCAACCCCAAGGGCGGCGATGCTGGCCATGCTCATCCACTCCAGATGCTGCCGGTGGCCGCGCCAGAGCAGCGCGCCACAGCCCAGCAATACCGCCAGCACCACCAGGCGCACCGCGCTCATCCACCAGCGCTCGCTGCTGCTGATCAGCAGGTGATCGAGGATGGCAAACAGCAGCCAGAGGATCGTCCCTACCGCCAGGGTGATGCGCAGCAGGCTCTGGGTCTGGGCGAACTGAGCCTCGCGATATTCGCGCTCCAGAGGCCCACGAAAACGCAGCCAGGTAAAACCACCCAGCAACTGGTCGACGTAGGGATTGGGGCGGACTTCGTCCAGCCAGGCCTGATGAGGGGACAAACAGATGCCTTATCGGAACGGGTTCAGTGAACCTTAGCCCCTACGGCAGCACGCCACAAGCGAGGCTAGAGCTCGAACTCGCTCTGCAGTGCGGCGCGCACGCAGTACAGCACGCCCTCCTCGACCCGCCCGTGGAACATCGGCGCGATCGCAGCCGCCGGCGGCAGATCGCCGTCGCCATCGAGGAAGGCATCCTGGATCTCGCCCAGCAGCTCCTCGGGCAGATCCAGCGCCTGCTCCAGCGACAGCTGGTTACGGGTAATGGCCTCGGCCAGCAGGTTGTACACGCTCTTTTCCGCGCACTTGAGCTGGTTGGCGATCTGCGCCGGGGTCATGCCGGCACGGGCCAGGCTGACCAGTTCGTGGCGCAGGTCGGCGACCACCGCAGGCGCCGCTTCCTCGCCCTGATTGAGCACGTCGAGGAAGGCCTCGCCATAACGATCCAGCTTGCGTGCACCAACCCCGCTGACCCGCGCCATGTCGCTGAGGGTGCGCGGCTGGCTGCGCAGCATCTCCAGCAGGGTCGAGTCGGGGAAGATCACGTAAGGCGGCACTTCGTGCTCCTCGGCCAGGCGCCGACGCAGGGCTCGCAGCGCCTCCCAGGTGGCGCGCTCATCGGCACGCACCAGCTGGCTGGCCGCGCTGGCCGACGCCTTCGGCGCCGTCTGCGGTTTCAGATCACGGCGCAACTGCAGGGTCACTTCCCCACGCAGCAGAGGACGGCAGGTCTCGGACAGGCGCAGCCCGCCAAAGCCATCCAGGTCGATATCGGCCAGACCGCGCCCTACCAGTTGGCGGAACAGGCTGCGCCACTCGCCCTCGTTGAGCGCCTTGCCAACGCCGAAAACCGCCAGGTGCTGGTGGCCGGAGGCGCGGATCTTGTCGTTCTCGCGCCCCAGCAGGATATCCACCAGATGACCGACGCCATAGCGCTGGCCATTGCGGTAGATCGCCGACAGCGCCTGACGCGCCGGCTCGGTGGCATCCCAGGTCTGCACCCCGTCGATGCAGTTGTCGCAATGCCCGCAGGGCTTGGCCAACTCCTCGTCGAAATAGGCCAGCAGCGCCTGGCGCCGACAGCGGATCTCTTCGCACAGGGCCAGCATGGCTTCGAGCTTGTGCTGCTCGATGCGCTTGTGCCGATCATTGCCTTCGGAGTTGGCCAGCATCTGCTTGAGCAGCAGCACATCCTGCAGGCCGTAGGCCATCCAGGCATCGGCCGGCAGGCCGTCGCGGCCGGCACGGCCGGTTTCCTGGTAATAGGCTTCCAGCGACTTGGGCAGATCGAGGTGGGCCACGAAACGCACGTTGGGCTTGTCGATCCCCATGCCGAAGGCAATGGTCGCCACCATGATCAGGCCTTCCTCATTGAGAAAGCGCTTCTGGTGGTAACTGCGCAGCTCGCTGGGCAGCCCGGCGTGGTACGGCAGCGCCGGGAAGCCCTGGGCGCTGAGAAAGGCCGCCACCTCATCGACCTTCTTGCGCGACAGGCAGTAGACGATGCCGGCATCGCCCTTGCGCTCGGCGAGGAAGGCCAGCAGCTGCTTGCGCGGCTGATCCTTGGGCACGATGCGGTAGAAGATGTTCGGCCGGTCGAAACTGGAGAGGAAGCGTTCGGCCTGATCCAGGTGCAGGCGCTGGGCGATCTCCTCGCGGGTGCGCTTGTCCGCCGTGGCGGTCAGGGCAATCCGCGGCACGTTGGGGAACAGCTCGGCCAACTGCCCCAGCTGCAGGTATTCCGGGCGGAAATCATGGCCCCACTGGGACACGCAGTGGGCTTCATCGATGGCGAACAGGGCAATCTGCAGGCGCTGCAGAAACGCCAGCATGCGCGGCTGCACCAGACGCTCCGGGGCCACATAGAGCAGTTTGATCTCACCCTGGCGAATGCGCTCGGCCACCTCGCGCTGCTCGTCGGCACTCAGGCTGGAATTCAGCGCCACAGCAGCGACACCCAGCTCATCCAGGGTGGAAACTTGGTCTTCCATCAGCGCGATCAGCGGCGACACCACCACCGCCAGGCCTTCGCGCAACAGGGCCGGCACCTGATAGCACAGCGATTTGCCGCCGCCAGTAGGCATCAGCACCAGGGCATCGCCGCCCTCGGCCACGCGCTGGATGATCGCCGCCTGCTGGCCACGGAAGGCGTCGTATCCGAAAACATCTTTGAGAATGCGCGAAGCGGCAGAAGACATGGCGTAAGTCTGAATGGCTGGCAAATCCGGGCGCGCAGTATACGCCAGCCATGCCGGGACGATGGCCTCGCCTGTCGGCCGTGCTTTTAGCGGTCCACGAGGCTAAACTTCACGGCCATACATTCGAACGATCCCTCAAGGTAGCCCCCGATGTCCTTCGCTGAGCAACTGCACCGCCTGCAAGCCTTCCTCGATGCCGATGACCTGCACGAGGAAGCTCTGGACTACATGGCGGCCCATGGCTACCTGACCGCCCTGGCCATCTGCACCGAGCAGGTGCCGGCGCGCGAGTGGATCGACGCCCTGTTCGCCGAGCCGCCGCACTACCGCAGCGACGCTGAGCGCGCCGAAATCGAAGAAACCCTGCAACAGCTCAAGGCCCATATCGGCCGTCAGCTGGCCAGCGACGACGACATGGAGCTGCCCTGCGAGCTGGACCTGGGCGAAGAGCCGGACGACGCCGACCTGCGTGGCTGGTGCATCGGTTTCATGGAAGGCGTATTCCTGCGCGAAGGTGCCTGGTTCGAAAATGCCGAGGACGAAG
Organism: Pseudomonas fluvialis; assembly: GCF_014207935.1. Taxonomy (GTDB): domain Bacteria; phylum Pseudomonadota; class Gammaproteobacteria; order Pseudomonadales; family Pseudomonadaceae; genus Aquipseudomonas; species Aquipseudomonas fluvialis_A. The sequence continues at coordinate 298,537 of NZ_JACHLL010000002.1, forward strand.
TCAGTGAGCTGCTGCTGCCGATCATGGTCGGCTCCGGCCTGTTCGAGGATCAGCCGGAGTTTGCCGAAATGGCCAGCAACCCGGACCTGATGGACGAGATGATCGAGCAGATCCCGGAAATCCTCACCGCTCTGTTCCTGCTGTTCAACGCCCCGGAAGAAAAGCCGGCGCTGCTCAAGCCCCGCCACCACTGAGCCCCGCATGTCGCACCGCGACATCGAGCAAAGCCGTTCGCCCGTGATCCGCACGCTGCTGCTGGCGATCGGCTGGCTCAGCGTGACCCTCGGCATCATCGGCATCTTCCTGCCGGTGCTGCCCACCACCCCCTTCCTACTCCTGGCCGCCGCCTGTTTCGCCCGCAGCTCGCGGCGCTTCTACCTGTGGCTGGTCGAACACCCGCGCCTCGGCCCCTGGGTACGCGACTACCTGGACGGCCATGGCATTCCACTCAAAGCCAAGGTCTACAGCATCGGCCTGATGTGGTGCAGCATCGGCCTGTCCTGCTACCTGGTGCCCGTGCTGCCGGCACGCCTGTTCATGCTGTGCAGCGGCACCCTGGTGACGCTGTATATCCTCAAGCAGAAGACCCTACCGCTGCGCTGATCCGGCAACTTCCGACCAGCGGCACCCGACCTGGCCCTGCAGACCCGCTCAACGCCTAGACTGGAGGTGTTCAGCTCTGTCAGGGACGTCAGCCTGTCATGATCTCGCGCCCACCCATGCTGCGCCCGCTTGCTGCCGCACTCTGCGCCAGCCTGGTGCTGTGGCTGAGCGCCTGGGCCGAATGGCCCGCCTGGGACTTCACCCAGATACTGCTCAAGGCCGAACAGCGCTATGGCAACCTGGGCAATGCCAAAGCCAGGCTGCTGGCCTGGAACGAACTGATGCAGAGCAGCAGTGGCCTGGGCGAAACAGAAAAACTGAAGTTGGTAAACAGCTTCTTCAACCGCCAGTTCCGTTTCTCCGACGACAGCCGCAACTGGCGCCAGACCGACTACTGGGCCACTCCGGTGGAAGCCCTGATCAAGGGTGCCGGCGACTGCGAGGACTACTCGATCGCCAAGTATTTCACCCTGCGCCGCCTCGGCGTGCCCAGCGACAAACTGCGCATCACCTACGTCAAGGCCCTGCAGTACAACCAGGCGCACATGGTCCTGACCTACTACGCCAGCCCCACGGCCACGCCGCTGGTGCTGGACAACCTGATCGGCGAGATCCGCCCGGCCTCGCTGCGCAAGGACCTGCTGCCGGTCTATGCCTTCAACGCCGAAGGCCTGTACCTGCCCAATGGGAAAAAAGGCGACAGCAAGAAGCTCTCGCGCTGGCAAGAACTGCTGCAGAAGATGAAGGCCGAAGGCTTTGCCGTCGGCGAGGGATAGGAGAAGCCCATGTCACTACTCAAACAACTGTTCCTGGCCATCTGCCTGTTTCTGGTGGTGGCCTTTACCGGCAGTTTCATCTCCGGCGTGGAGAACTCCCGCGAGCAGCTGCTTGGCCAGTTGCGCTCGCATGCACAGGATGCTGCCACGGCCCTGGGACTGTCGATGACCCCGCATGTGGACGACCCGGCAATGATCGAGCTGATGGTCAGCTCGATCTTCGACAGCGGCTACTTCGCCACCATTCGCGTGGTACGCATCCCCGACAATCAGGTGATCGTCGAACGGCGCACCACAACCACCTCCGACAAGGTGCCCGGCTGGTTCGTCGACCTGGTCGATCTGCAACCCCAGGGCGGCGACGCCCTGATCATGCGCGGCTGGGAGCAGGCCGCACGGGTCGAGGTGCTCAGCCACCCGCAGTTCGCCCTGGCCAAGCTGTGGGACAGCGCCATTGGCAGCGGCCTCTGGCTGCTGCTCTGCGGTGTGGTCAGCGCCGTGCTCGGCGGCTGGCTGTTGCGCCACCAGCTCAAGCCCCTGGACACCATGGTGCAGCAGGCCCAGGCCATTACCCGGCGCGAATTCCTGACCATGCCCAAGGTGCCGCACACCCCGGAACTCAAGCGCGTGGTGGTGGCGATGAACCAGATGGTCGAAAAGCTCAAAGCACTGTTTGCCGAAGAGGCCGCCCGCAGCGAGAAGCTGCGCGAAGAAGCCTATCAGGACACCCTGACCGGCCTGGCCAACCGCCGCCTGTTCGATGCCACCCTGAACAACCTGCTGACGGTCAGCGAGAATCACACCGAAGGCTATCTCATGCTGATGCGGGTCAATGACCTCGGCGGCCTCAACCAGCGCCTGGGCGGCCAGCGCACCGATGCGCTGATTCAGGACATCGCCGAACTGTTCAAGACCCTGCTGGCCGAGCACGGCAAGCCCAACTGGCTGGTCGCACGCAGCCGCGGCGGTGAATTCACGTTCCTCGCACCAGGCCTGGCCGCCGAGGAAGTCGAACTACGCGCCAACCGCCTCTGTCAGCAACTGGAAAACCTGCGTGCCACCGGCGCCAGTGATTGCACGCCGGTGATGCACATGGGCATCACCACTTTCCGCCCCGGCGAAGAGGCCGCGGCCGTCTTCGCCCGCGCCGACCAGGCCCTGGCTCAGGCCCAGAGCCAATCAGGCAAGGCCTGGCAACGTCTGGACAGCTTCGACGCACAGCCCAACCAGGGCCTGCATCAATGGCGCGAGTGGGTCGATGACGCACTCAACCACAACCAGCTGCAGTTGTATTTCCAGCCGGTGGCGCAATGCGCCGCCACCGATGTGCTGCTGCACCACAAGGTGCTCGCCCGTCTGCTCGATCCCAAGGGCGAGGCCATCGCCGCCGGGCGCTTCCTGCCGTGGATCGAGCGCCTGGGCTGGCTGGCCCGCTTCGACCTGGCCATGCTCGAACATTGCCTGACGCACCTGCAGCAACAGCCGCGGCCGCTAGCCATCAGCCTGTCCGCCGCCACCCTGCTGGAACCCGGCAGCCGCGCCCGCCTGCTCGCCCTGCTTCGCGAGCACAGCCAGCATGCCGCCCTGCTGACCCTTGAAATCGACGAACACCAGTTGCCCGAAGCCAAGGAAATGGAGCGCCTGTGCCTAGCCATTCGCGGCACCGGTTTCCAGGTTGCGCTGCAGCATTTCGGTGGGCGCTTCAGCCTGATCGGCAACCTCACCCACCTCGGCCTGGCCTACCTGAAAATCGATGGCAGCTACATCCGCGCCATCGACCAGGAAAGCGACAAGCGCCTGTTCATCGAGGCCATCTACCGTGCCAGCAACAGCATCGACCTGCCGCTGATTGCCGAAATGGTGGAAACCCAGGGTGAACTGGATGTTCTGCGCGAACTGGGCATCCAGGGCGCCATGGGCCGCCTGATCGGTGCACCGGAGCCTGCACAGCAATGAGTTCGCCAGATTGAGACATAACCAAATAAAAGCCCCCGCGACGCAGAGCATGGCGGGGGCTTTTTCCTCCCTGTGTCGCTAAACGGTATCGACCTTCAAGCTGCCATCATCGAGCATCTTGGTGATCAGCTCTCCGGCGTCCAAGGTGCCGTACTGGTCGAACAGGTTGACGTCCTGCAGTACCACCGTCTGATCAGGCGTGGCGAAATTGCCATCACCCGATGCATCGACCTTGATCACCGTATCCACCGAGGCCGTACCGCTTCCCGGGGCCTGAGTCGTGATGTTCAGGTAGCTGAGCAGATTGCCCAGCTCGGCCGGTCCACCATTGACCCCGCCGGTGACGTCGCTGTCGAGCAGCTCGGACAGATCAATACGGTCGCCCTCCGCCACACTGGCATAGTCCCGCGTAAAGTTGGTCACGGTATCCGTGCCCGACTCGCCTGCCTTCCACACATAGGTATCCTTGCCGGTTCCACCGTTGAGCAAATCGTTGCCCGTGCCACCGAGCAGCACATCATTGCCACCACCACCGGACAGCGTGTCGTCGCCTCCCAACCCATAGAGCACGTTGCTCAGACTGTTGCCGGTAATGTTGTCGGCATGGCTGGAGCCAATCACATTTTCAATATTGCTCAGCGTGTCGCTACCGGAGCCACCGGTCGCCTGGGCAGTCAGGGTCTCCAGCGAAACACTCACCCCGGCCGTGGCGTACTTGTAGCTGACGGTATCGCTGCCATCCTGGCCATTGATCACATCATTGCCGCCGGTTGCCTGAATCACCTCGTCACCAGCGCCACCGACGAAGTTGCTGCCATTGACGATCGCCACATTGAGCAACTGTGAACTGGTGACATCACCATCGCTGTCGATCAGGTTGAAGTCGAACGTCAGGTTGGCATCCAGGGCGCTGGTTTGTGGGCTGAGCAAGCCGATGTCGACCACCTTGATCACATCCTGATCGGTCGTGTCGGCCTCAGGGCCAGAGGTATTGGCCTCGAAGCCCAGCAGCGCAGACAGCACGGTCGAGGCACCCGATGCTCCGGTACCGCGCACCAGATTGATCCCCGAGCCTTTCACATCCTCGGTCGAAACCAGCAGCTGCGCACCGTAGATCAGGTAGTTCTCGCCCGCGGCGTTGTAGTCATTGGCTTCGATGATCACCACACCATCACTGCCATCCGTAAACGTGATGCCATAAGGGTTGGTCTGGTTCGCCAGGAAGATATCGGCGTAATCCACCACGATGGCCCGCGTCGTCGTGGCGTTGGTCAGCGGGTTGATCAGTTTCAGGACCACGACAAAGTCCTCGCCATTCCCCAGCTGATCCAGCTTCAGGTACATCACGCTGGCCCGTGCCGTGCCCGGCCCAGGCGCACCGGAACTGCCTGGGCTGCTGGTGTAGAAGTCCATATTCAGAACTTCACCGGCCTGCAGGGTATCACTGGCCACGCCATTGGCATTGCCGGAGATACTTACCCAGGTCTGGCTCGCGGTGAACGTCTCACCATTGACGAAGGTCTTGTCGCTGTTGCTGGTCTGCAAGTCGACCGCCCCGCCGCCGCTGGTTTCCTCTACGCCGCTGAAACGCACGTAGAAGTTGTCTGCCAGTTTCGAGACCACGATTTCCGGTTGCGACTCGGCGCTGCCGTCGGTATTGAAGCTCTCCTTGGAAACCGTCTGACTGGTCTTGAGGAAGGTATAACCTTCCAGCGGCGCATTGAGATTGAGCGTGTAGGTCCCTGCCACCTTGTCGAAGGTCAGAGTACCGGTTGCCTGGCTCAGCGCGTTGCTGCTGGAAAGTGGGTCAGCATCGTACTTGAAGGACACGTTGAAAACGGCCTGGGCATCCGTTTCCGCCGCCCAGGTCACCGAGCTATTGCTGATTCCCGCCACGCCCACGGTCCCGGCCAGCAGAATCGGCGAGAAGTCCGAGTTGCCAAGTGCGTAGCTGCGATTGGCATCACCACCAATCTGGTAGTCGAAGATACCGGTACCACCGATCACACCATTTGCCGCATTGGCATAAACCAGATTGCTCTTGGCCAACACCACCGGGATGTCATCCTCGACATTGACGATGAAACTACCGGCCAACGGCACCGGGGAACCACTGACAGTGGCCTGCAGCAGGCTGCTGAAATTCAGTGGCAACAGCGCACTGTCGGACGTCCCCGCCGGGTGATCGATGCTCCCGCTGAGGGTAAAGGTGAAGTCACCATCAGCCTCGACCTGCAGCGTGAAAATCACCTTGGCACCGGCCATGGCAGTCAGGGTATCGCCTGCTAGGTTGACCGAGTAGGTAATGGCCACGCCATCAGAGGTCAGATCCGCCAGCCCCGAGGTAACCGAGCCAAGCTTGAACTGGGCCGAGGATATACCGATCAGCAGTTCCGACAAATTGCCAGTTGCCACCGTAGTGAACGCATCACCGTCGGTGTTGCCATTGGGCAGCTCGTCCTCATCGACCTGCGCCACGACCGGATCGGTATTTTCCACAAAGATCGACAGTACGGCAGGCGATCCATCACCATCGGCATCCACCATGGTGTAGGCAAACTGCTCGGTGACATCCGCATCCAGATCGCTCGGAGCGACATAGCTCCAGGCGCCGGTCACGAAATTGAAACTGAGCTTGCCACCCTCGGCGGTCGTGACATCGGTCAGCGTGCTACCGGCCAGTGAACCGCCATTGGAAAGGTCGATGGTGTTCTGGCCGTTCCAGGTGTAGGTCACGCCATTGATGGTGATGGCACGGACAAAACCCGCACCATCCGTACCGTAGGCATCGTTACTCAGCACATTGCCGGTGACTGTGCTGTCCGGAATCTGTGCAACCAGGGCATCGACCAGATCATCGAAGTCCGCCACAGCCACCGGTGAGCCAACACCATCCACATCGATATCCTGCAGGCGATCATTCTGGATACCGTCACCTACGCCAATGGTGCTGACCGAGATGCCATTGAGGTCGACAAAGCTGTTCCATTCTGCCGCCACGCTGTCCAGCAGCGAGCTACCCCCAGTCCCCGTCTGCTCATTGGGGTTGCCGTCGCTGATGAAGAACACCTGGTTGTTCCAGCCACTGAGCGGCGTATAGGCACTCATGGTTTCCTGGATGGCCGCCGTGAAGTCCGTCGTACCGCTGAACGGCCGGTTATTGATGATATTGGTGATGAGCGCATCGAACTCGGCAAGGGTGTCGACGCCCAGATACGAGGTCGCCGTCGAAGAGAACGCGACGATGTTGATGTTCACCATCCCTGAGGTGCCATCAAAGAGTGCATGGCCGGCCTCACGCACCGCATTCATCATGGTGAGGAACTCACTGCCACTGATGCTGCCACTGGAGTCAATGACAAAAGCGGCATTGATGTTGGTGCTCTCGGCGGTCACCGCCGCATCCGGCTGAGCCGTCGGGCCATCGTCCTCGATGCTGAACACGCCGTTGCCGAGGTTGATCGACGCCGTGTCGCGGTCGCCGTCGGCATCGGTCACCGTCTGCACGATCTGCAGCAGGTTGGCGTTGCTCAGGGTCAGCGTCGAACTGTCGTCGTCACTGCCCGTATTGCTGTGCCAGATATTGTTCAACTGGGTGAACGTCACCACCCCGCTGGTCGGATTGATCGTGATAGTGAAGTAGTTGATCAACCCCACCGAACCCGTGATGGTATCGCCCGACTGGTTGAGTACGATCTGCGCACCGCGGCCAATACCGTCACCGTCTGCAGTGGTTTTGTCGCTGCTATCCAGCACGTACAAGCCTGAGCCGACATTACTGCCGCTCAGCTGCAGGCTATAGCTGGTCGAGCCCGGGCCATCGCTGCCGTAGTCGGTCACGGCGGCGAAGTTGTCGGCAAAGTTCGCCGACACCGAGGCCACACCGACCGGGTCG
>NZ_JACHLL010000002.1:305864-829800 GCF_014207935.1 Pseudomonas fluvialis
GGCGCCCTGCGCCCCGCCCACACCCAGTGCGTACAGGCCGCTGGCGACGTTGGCGCCGGTCAGCGACAGGCTGTAGCTGGTCGAGCCCGGGCCATCGCTGCCGTAGTCGGTCACGGCGGCGAAGTTGTCGGCAAAGTTCGCCGACACCGAGGCCACACCGACCGGGTCGCTGTCGCCATCGGTTTCCGTGCCCAGCGGACGGGTTTCGTCCAGCACCAGGGCATCGGCCTGCGCATTGCTCACCGACGCAACCGGACCGTCGTCGTCAAAACTGAACACGCTGCTTTCGCTGACGTCCTCTTCTCCGGTCGTACTGCGATTGATCAAGTCCACCGTCGCCGAGCGGGTGATGCTGTCACCATCGGCATCTTCGACCGTGACGCTGTATTGCAACTGCACGGCGCCATCCTCGGCCAGGAGCAACTGCAATGCTTCGTCGTGCAGGCTGTCGTCGCCATGCTGCAACGGCTCATACAGGGTCGTCTGCAGCTGATAGTTAGGCGCGGCCAGCGTTCCCAGGTTGACGATCTCGATAGTGAAGACATCTTGACCGTCCTCATCCACGCCCCGCAGCAGTGTTTCGCCGTCTTTGACGAGGGTGATCGAGCCACCGTCAATGGCTTCAAGCGTTGTCGCCAGCTCGCCACTCTCCGGGAAGCCTACAAAGCTCAGGCTGCCGGTAGTCTGCCCGGCACCATCGGAACCGTAACTGGCCATGGCACTGAACAGGCTCAACAGACCGCCTTGCGTTGTATTCAGACTGGTGGTCACCTGCCCCAGGCCAGGCGCATCGCCATCCGTATTGCCGTCCGAATCAACCTCGCCGTCGGCCAGCCGCTCGTCGCCTTCGGTTTCGTCCACGTTGACCTGCAGGGCGGCCAGTTCTTCTGTCGAAGCCTCGGCCCTGACAGTCAGAGCCGGACCGTCGTCGTCGAAGCTGAAGACCGAGGTTTCGCTGTCAGCCAGGGTGATCTGAGCCGAATCGCTGACGCTGTCACCATCGGCATCCACACGAGTTACCGTGTACTGCAGTTGCAACACACCACCCTGGGTCAGCAGCAGATCGAGCGCTTCGTCGAAAGCCGCCTGATTACCATGTTCCAGGGCTTCAAACAGGGTGGTCTGCAGTTGCAGCACACCGTCGACCTCGACAATCTTGATGCTGAACACCACATCATTGTCGGCATCCACGCCCTGCAACTCGGTACCACTCACGGCCTTCAGGGTAATAGCACCGCCATCGGTGGCAGTCAGACTGGTGAGCACACCACTGCCGGACACACCGACAAAACTCATCACACCGCTAGTATTGCCAGGGCCGTCCGAGCCATAGCTACCACTGGCAGCAAACAGGGCCACCAAGCCGCCACTGATGCTGGTCGTCGTCTGAGCCAGAGCACTCGGCGGGCCGGCGATATCGTCGTTGCTATAGCTGTCCGGGCTTTCACCGTTCGCATAACGGTCAGCGTCACCGGTGGTTTCATCCAGGCTACTGGTCAGGCCACGCAGATCAGCCTCACCGGCCACGCTGACATCCAGGGTCGGCGCGTCGTCGCGCAGCACCAGCAGGCCTCCCAGATTCAGCGAGGCACTGGCCGTATCACCGTCACCATCCTGAACACTGGCCACCAGCTCAATCAGGCCTCCGCCAATAGCGATGGGCTCATCGCTATCCAGGGCATCGGGATGGCGCACAGAACGCAGCTGATCCCAGGCCACATCGCCGCTTTCATTGACAGTGAGACGGAATGCCACCAGCGCGGGATCACCACCCACCCAGCCCTCAAGCATGCCGCCATTGAGGTGCAACTCGATGCCAGAGCCGGTCGCGGAATCCACCAAACCGCTATCGAGGTTGTTGATCTTCAGCGCATAGCTCAGGGACCCGCCATCGGCGCCCAGAACGGAGGAAAATGCCGATGCGAAATTGGCAACATCGTCAAACGCGAAGTTGCTTTCATCAACGACCAACGCGCGCAGCTCGCGATCGGCCAGTTCGATGCTCGGCGCATCATCATTGATCAGCGCATCCAGCGAGACGGTTGGCGATACATCGCCATCGAGATCGAACATGCGCACCAGGAAGCTCTCGCCCACCTGATCGGCGCTGCCACTGCCACTACCGCTGTGATCGAGAGTATTGTCGCTGAGGCTATAAACCCAGTTGCCGGCCGCATCGACCGTCAAGATGCCGTACTGGCCCTGTACCACGCCGCCATTGGTGACATCCACCCAGTTGCCGTTGACGTCCTGGATCTGCACGGACGACACCCCGTCCGGGGAGTTGATGACCAGATTGCCGCTCGCCTGCTCGGCCTGGCTTGTCGGATTGGAGCCATCAGCCAGGGCCTCTTCGTCAACGACCGCAGGCCCGGTGACAATCGTACCGTTGGCATCTTCGTATTCGATCTCGATGTCCGGCGTGAAGTCCGGGACTATCACCGGCTCTGGATCAGGAATCGCCGCTGGCTCCGGATCTGGAAACTCGGGGCCGCTGCTGATGCCTTCGGTGGGATAACCGATTACCGGATCAAGCGCTCCGGCCGTTTCGGCGAGCAGGACAAACGAGTGTCCGCCACCCACACCACCTGCACCACCTGCACCACCGGCGCCACCAGCTCCGGGGCCGGCTGCAGTAGCCTCACCGACCTGGGTCGGGTCTACACCCGCCTCGATGGCAGCTTGCAATTGCTCGACATCGGTCAGCTCACTCTGGCTGGGCGGGGCCGGTGGGGCATCGTCGGCGCCGGCATCCGGCACAGCGCTACCACCACCCGCGAGCATCTGCTCATCGAGGGTCAGCGAGCTATCGCGCCCGACCGTCAGTTCACCGCCATTGGTCAGGCGGATGGCTATCGCACCGGCAGCACCGGTAACGATCTGCTCACCGGCAAAGACCCGGTCACCTTCAGCGAGGGGACGGCGAGTTCCATCGCCTGCTACCGCAAACACCTCGCCGACAACTGTTCTGACGACACCAATCAAAGTAGCCATGAATCCATCCTCCGCGCCGCAGTCGAATCTGACCGCAATAGCAATAAGTCAGGCAGCTCTGCGGATACCGGATATTCAGCAGGACGTGATCAAACTTGATGGGCGTAGGCACACACAAAAAGCACACAGTGACGAAAAAATGGCACCCTGTCTGCCATACAACTACCCGTCAATTCACTCCTGATTCGTTCCGCCAGAGTTCTGACTAACCATCGTTTAGAAGCCGACGAACGGTGCAAAACCCCTGATTCGTATGGACTTCTACGTTCAAGATTGGTCCTGATCCCCAGCTCTGCATAAGATTTTTTCTTCATAAAAGTTGCGTCTTTTTTTTCTAAGCTACGCTCAAGGATGTTCTTAGCTATTGAGTGTCTGTTAAGTCCCCCCGTTCGAATTGGCAGGAAATGCCAATTAATTGGCGGCACAATTCGAACACTCTTAATAAAGGAGATACCCTCATGCGCGTACTCACTCCGCTCTGGAGCGCCATGCTGGTTGCCATGGCAAGCACATCGCTTCACGCAATGACTCTCACCGAGGCCATTCAGAGCACTCTGGACAACCACCCCGAGATCGCTGCCAGCGCCAGCAGCCGACTGGTTGCCGATGAAGATGTGAAGGTTGCCAAGGGGGGATACCTGCCAACCGTGGACCTGCTCTCCGGCTATGGGCGTGAACACACTGACAGCCCTTCGACTCGTGTGCCCGTGGGCAGCCACAACACCGAGACCCTGACCTACAGCACGAATGAGCTACGTCTGCGGCAGATGCTGTTCGACGGTTTCAATACACCCAATGAAGTCGCACGCACCGAAGCAGTGGTGAACTCGCGTGCCTATTACCTGCTGGGTACCGCCGAGAGCCTGGCCCTGCGCACCGTCGAGGTTTACCTCGATGTTCTGAAGCGCCGCGAAATGGTTTCGCTGGCAGAAAACAACCTGCGAGCCCACCAGCGCGTACATGATCAGATAAGCATGCGCAGCGACCAGGGTGTTGGCAGTACCGCCGACCGTGACCAGTCCGCCGCCCGCCTGGCCCTCGCGCAGAACAACCTGTACACCGAGCAGGTCAACCTGCGCGACGCCGAAGCCAACTTCTTCAGCGCCACCGGACGCATGGCCGATGAACTGGAGTCGCCGGCCTCGATCAAGGGCGAGGTTCCCGAAGACGTCAACAGTGCCCGCCAGGTGGTGATCAGCAACAACCCCTACCTGAAATCGGCCCAAGCCGATGTGCAGGCCGCCGAGAAGCAGTACGAAGTGGCCAAGTCGCCCTTCTATCCGCGCTTTGACGCGGAATTGGCCACCTCGGCAGGTGAGAACAACGCCGGCGACGAAGGCCACGACAATGGCTGGCGAGCCGCCGTGGTGATGAACTACAACCTGTTCAATGGCATGCGTGACAAGGCCCGCCTGCAGGGAGCCGCCTACCAGATCAACGAAGCCATGGACATCCGCAACAACGCCCTGCGAGTCCTCAACGAAAACCTCAACCTGGCCTGGAACGCCCTGGAGAATGCCCGCCTGCAAACTCCCAAGGCGCGCGACTATGCTGAATACAGCGCCAGCACCCGTGAGGCCTATCAACAGCAATTCAGCCTCGGCCAGCGCACCCTGCTCGACCTACTCGACAGTGAGAACGAACTGTTCACCGCCAACCGACGCTACACCGAAGTGCGCTATATCGAAGAGTTCTCCATGTATCGCCTGATGGCGGCCATGGGTGAGCTGTTGCGCAAGCAGGGGGTCGTGGTGCCGGCGGAAGCAGTCGCCCTGACTGAGATCAAGAGCGAGGCGAGCCTGCCCAATCTGAAGTAGTTGTCACGCAGGAGCCGTACCCTTGACCAGCATGGCGCAAGCAGCCGGCACGGATCGCGACCCACGCCAGAGTCATGACGATCCATTACTAGATGGCCTGCTGATTCTCTGTCAGCAGCACAACCGCAGCGCCAGCCGGGCCAGCCTGACGGCTGGCCTGCCGCTGCCCAACCAGCGCCTCACCCCCGACCTACTGGCCCGTTCCGCCGCTCGGGCGGGCCTGCAGGCACGTCTGCTACGCCGTGAGCTCAAGCACATTTCCGCACTCAACCTGCCCGTGCTGCTGCTGCTCAACGACGGCACCAGTGCCGTGCTCAAGCGCTGGAAGGACGACCAGGCACTGATCCTGCCCTGCGAAGCAGAAGGCGGCGAACAATGGGTGGAGCGCAGCGCACTGGCCGAGGCCTACTCCGGACGGGCTCTATACGCACGGCCGCGCCACGAGCTGGAAGAGCTGCGCGAGCCGCTGCTGCCGCGCGTCAACGCCTGGTTCCGCGACACCCTCAAACTGTCACGCTGGCTGTACTCCGATGCCGTGCTGGCCAGCCTGATGATCAACCTGCTGGGCCTGATGATCCCGCTGTTCGTCATGCAGACCTACGACCGAGTGGTGCCCAACCAGGCCACCTCCACCCTCTGGGTGCTGACCATCGGCTTGCTGATCGGCACGCTATTCGAGCTGCTGCTGCGGGTATTGCGCGCCTACCTGCTGGACATGGCCGGCAAGAAGACCGACGTGGTGCTCTCGGCCACCCTATTCGAGCGCATCACCGGCATGTCCATGGCCGCCCGCCCGGCCACCATTGGTGGTTTCGCCCAGAGCATCCACGACTTCCAGGGCCTGCGCGAATTTCTCACGGCGGTCACCCTCACCAGCCTGATCGACCTGCCATTTGCCCTGCTGATGATGCTGGTGATCGGCCTGCTCGGTGGGCCGCTGGTGATCATCCCGCTGATCGCCTTCCCGATCACTGCCATGTTTGCCCTGGTCATCCAGGCGCGCCTACGCGACACCGTGAAAAAGAGCCTGAGCCTAGGCGCCGAACGCCAGGCCCTGCTAATCGAAACCCTGGCGGGGCTGGAAACTCTGAAGGCCTGTGGCGCCGAAAGTGAACGCCAGCATCGCTGGGAAACCACTCACGGAGCGCTGACCCGCCTCGACAGCCATGCCCGCAATCTTGCCTCGATCGCCACCAACGGCACCCTGTTCCTGCAACAAATGGCCGGCATGGCCACCATCATCGGCGGGGTCTACCTGATCATCGACGGACAGATGAGCGTCGGCGCCCTGGTCGCCTGCTACATGCTCGGCAGCCGGGTCATGGCACCACTGGGACAGATTGCCAGCCTGATCACCCGCTATCAGCAAGCGCGTCTGACCATGACCAGCACAGATGCGCTGATGGCGCTGCCCCAGGAGCGCAACGCCGAGCAAAGGCCGCTGGAACGCACACGCCTGCATGGCGCCATCGATGCCCGCCAGTTGAGCTTTCGCTACCCCGGGCAAAGCAGCAACGCCCTGAGCAATATCAGCCTGCATATCAAGCCTGGCGAGCGCATCGGCATCATCGGTCGCAGCGGCTCGGGCAAGAGCACCCTGGCGCGACTGCTGATGAACTACTACAACCCCGACGAAGGCCAGCTGCTGGTCGATGGCCTGGACCTGCGCCAACTGGACGTTGCCGACCTGCGCCACCAGATCGGTTATGTCGCCCACGATCTGCCGCTGCTGTCTGGCAGCCTGCGCGACAACCTGACCCTCGGCGCCCACTACGTCAGCGACGAGCACATGCTGGAAGTTGCCAATATCACGGGCGTGACCGAGCTGGCCCGCCAGCACCCACAAGGCTTCGACCGCCCCGTGGGTGAGCGTGGTCAGCTGCTCTCCGGAGGCCAGCGGCAGATGGTGCTGCTGGCCCGCGCCCTGCTCCTCGATCCACCGATCCTGCTGCTGGACGAACCCACCAGCTCGATGGACAACACCAGTGAAGACGCCCTGCGTCAGCGCCTGGTGGAATGGTCGAAAGGCAAAACCCTGCTGCTGATTACCCACCGCGCCTCGATGCTTGCCCTGGTCGAGCGCCTGGTGGTGCTGGACAACGGGCATGTGGTGGCCGACGGCCCGAAGGAAGCGGTGATCGATGCTCTGCGCAAAGGCCGGGTCGGCCCGGCGCTGGGTTAGGAACAGAACATGCCCAAGAAGCAAGACGAAATCGGCTATCGCGAGCGCATGCTGCAGGCCAGGAAGGACACCGAGTTCATGCCCGAAGTCGAGGGCACGATTCTCGAAGACAGCCCCTGGGCGGCGCGCTTCACCGTATGGGTAGTCTGCGCCCTGCTACTGGTCGCGCTGCTATGGGCCAAGTTTGCCGTACTCGATGAGGTCACCACCGGCGAGGGCAAGGCGATTCCATCGAGCAAGGTACAGACCATCCAGAACCTCGAAGGCGGCATCGTTTCCGAAATCTTCATCCGCGAAGGCCAGGTAGTGAACAAGGGCGATACCCTGCTGCGCCTGGACGACACCCGCTTTCTCTCCAACCAGGGCGAAACCGAAGCCGATCGCCTGGCCCTGATTACCCGCGTCGAACGCCTTTCGGCCGAAGCCGAAGGCCGTCCGGTGCAACTGCCCGACGAGATCGTCCAGCAGGCGCCACAACTGGTCGAGGACGAGTTGGCCCTCTACCGCTCGCGTCAACAGCGCCTCTCCAGCGACCTAAAGACCCTCGACGAACAGCTGCGCCAGAAGACCCAGGAGCTGGCCGAGTTCCGCTCCAAGGCGGCGCAATACCGCTCCAGCCTCGGTCTGATCCAGCAGGAACTGAACATGTCACAGCCGCTGGTGCAAACCGGCGCCATTTCTCCGGTGGAAATCCTTCGCCTGCGCCGCAGCGCCGTGGAAGTGCGCGGTTCGTTGGATGCCACGACCCTGGCCATCCCTCGCGCCGAAGCGGCCATCGACGAGATCAAGAGCAAGATGCAGAGCGTCGAGCTGGCCTTTCGCGAAGAAGCGCTCAAGGAACTCAACCAGGCCCGCACCGAACTGCAGAAGATCACCGCCACCAGCGTGGCCATCGAGGACAGGGTCAGCCGCACCACCGTGGTATCTCCCGTCCACGGCATCATCAAGCTGCTCAAGGTCAACACCATCGGCGGCGTGGTACAGCCCGGCAGTGACCTGGTGGAAATCGTGCCGCTGGAAGACAGCCTGCTGATCGAGGCCAAGGTACGTCCGCAGGATGTCGCCTTCCTCCACCCTGGGCAGAAGGCCATGGTCAAGTTCAGCGCCTACGACTACACCATCTACGGCGGACTCAAGGCCAAGCTGGAAGTGATCAGCGCCGACACCATCACCGACGACGAAGGCCACAGTTTCTACCTGATTCAGGTGCGTACCGATAAGAGCCATCTGGGTAGCGATGAGAAACCCCTGCTGATCATCCCCGGCATGATTGCGACCGTGGACATCATCACCGGACAGAAGAGCGTACTCGACTACCTGCTCAAACCGGTGCTTAAGGCCCGCTCCGAGGCCCTGCGCGAACGCTAAGCATCGTGATTGCGCCGGTAGGTCTCTTCACCCATCGCCGCAATCTGCCCCTCAATCAACGCCTCGAACGGTCGCAACAGTGCACTGAAATCGGCTGATGCTTCCCAGCAATTGAGCACTTCAACAATCGCCTCCAGAGTCGACAAAGCTCCCGGCATCGGCGCTTTGCGTAGCCGGTAGCGCGACTCCAAGCCCTCTGGCAGGCACACCCGCGGCAGACTGGCCAACTGCGGATTGAGATGCAGTAACTTGCGCGCCTTGCGCCAGGTTCCGTCGGGTACCACCAGCAGCGTCTGCCTGCCCTCCCCGGCACGCCACTCGCCAATCGGCCGGGCACCCTTCCCCGGAAACAGCAGCACCGGCTCGATATTGGGCTCTGCCAGCCAGCTATCCAACTCGGCAAAGCGTTCACCGATTTCCAGACGTGCCTGCTGCAACCCCAGAGCCGCCAGTCGCGCCGTGTTAAGGGCATGCCCTGCTTCGTCCTCATGCTGCAACAGCAACAAACGGGTGCGGCTGGACAGGCTGGGAATCAGCGGACACAGGCAATGACGCAGGGGACGGCAGCAGGCAACACAACGGGGACGCGACATCTGGACTCTCCGACAGACCCGCATTGTGCCACAGCCAATCTGCGGCAACTTGTCGCGCGCCCTTGTGTCGCGCGGCTATGGGTCATCTGCGACACAGGTGCCGCCGCACCTACAGTTCGCCACTTAATAAAAATCGATCCGTTTAACGTTTCGCCAAGGAAATTCCATGCCTTCCGTTCATTTCCGGCGCAGCCTGATCGCTGCCAGCCTCACCTGCGCATTCAGCGCCCACGCCAGCACCGTTGAGCTTGAGCAGATTCGCGTCAGTGATACGCCCAGCAATGACCCAACAGCACCTGCGCTGAGCGAACGCCGCACCGAACTAGAAAAAGTTCCCGGTGCTGTCAGCACGGTTGACAGCGAGATCTACAAGAATGGCCGCAGCAGCAACCTGAAGGACGTTCTGGGCATGGCGACCGGCGTCTATATCCAGCCCCGCTTCGGCGCAGAAGAGGCACGCCTGTCAATCCGTGGTTCAGGCCTGCAGCGCACCTTCCATGGCCGTGGTTTGCTGCTGTTGCAGGATGGCGCGCCGATCAACTACGCCGATGGCAGCTTTGACTTCCAGGACATCGAGCCGCTGGCAATGGACTACATCGAAGTACTGCGCGGCGCTAACGCCTGGCAGTACGGTGCCACCAACCTGGGTGGTGCGATCAACTTCCGCAGCCCCACTGGCAAGACGTCGCCTGGCGTGATCCTGCGCAGCGAGGCCGGGAGTGATGGCTATCAGCGACTGTTCGGCTCGGCGGCGGAAGACTTCGGTAACTGGGATGGCTATGTCGCCGCCTCCACCTATCAACAAGATGGTTTTCGCGACCATGCGGATCAGGACAATCAACGCTACTTTGCCAATATCGGCGGACGCATCAATGAACGCCTCAGCACACGCGTTTACGTCAGCCATGTGGAAACCGATTCGGAGCTACCGGGCAGCCTGACCAAGGCACAGCTGCGGGAAGATCCTGAGCAAGCCAGCGCCAGCAGCATCACGGGCGACCAGAAGCGTGACTACACCCTCAACCGCGTGGGCAATATCACAACACTGGAGCTGGAAAACGGCCATAGCCTGGAGCTGTCGACCTACTACCGCGAGAAGCATCTGTTTCACCCCATCTTCCAGGTGCTGGATATCGACAGCGAAGACTACGGCACCCGATTGGCTCACCATTGGCAGGATGCTTCTGGCTGGCGCTGGACAGGTGGTGTGGAGGCCAGCCAGGGCCGCAACTGGGACTCACGCTATCAGAATGTGTCGGGGCATTCCGGCCGCAAAGTCAACGAGCTACACCAGACTGCACGTAACCTGAATGCCTTCGGCGAACTGGAGATCCCGCTGGCCGAGCGCTGGGCGCTGGTCGCCGGCGCCGCCTGGCTGCATCAGGATCGTGATCAGGATGATCGCCTGCGCTGCAATGCCTTCGTATCAGGCTTCTGCCTGCCGCAGAATGAATCCTTCAACGAAACCTACCAGGGCCATATCGGCCGCATCGGCCTGCGTCATGATCTGGCCGAAGGCCTGCAGCTTTACACCAACCTCAGCCAGAGCATGGAGCCGCCAACCTTCTCCGAACTGTCCGGTGCTCAGATCACCAACGTCAATGAGGAGCAACGCGCCAACACCCTGGAAGCAGGCCTGCGCTGGAGTCAGCCAGACTATGCGCTGGATCTCGCCGTGTACCGCAGTGAAGTACGCGATGAACTGCTCTCGCTCAACGATGCCAGCGGACAGCCGTTGGGAACTATCAATGCCGACCGCACCCTGCACCAGGGTATTGAACTGGGTGGAGAACTGCACGCTGGTAGCTACGTCGCCCGCGGGCAGTATCTCTACAACGACTTCCGCTTCGACAACGACGATACCTATGGCGATAACGCGCTTGCCGGCATGCCGAGCCAGTTCCTCAAAGGCGAGGTTTTGTGGGAGAACGCTGGCTGGTATGCCGGCCCGACCGTCGAGTGGGTTCCGGTGCACTACGCCGTCGATCACGCCCAAACGCTGTACGCCGAAGGTTATGCCATCTGGGGTCTGAAAGGCGGCTACCGTCCGAATGAGGGCCTGGGCTTCTTCATCGAAGGCCGCAATCTGTCGGACAAGACCTACATTGCCACCACCGGCGTGATCGCCGATGCCAAGGGTCAGGACAGCGCCCAGTTCCTGCCAGGTGATGGCCGCAGCCTCTTCGCCGGAATCGAGTGGCGGATGTGAATATGAGTCAGACTCAGCCGTTACGAAAATCCAGCGGCTGGCGTCAGCGACTGCTGCGACTGCTTCCCTGGCACCGACGACTGGCCCTTGTGGCCAGCATCGGCGTACTCAGCTGGGCACTGTCCGGCCTGCTACATCCGCTGATGACCGCACTGCAGCCGCAGCCCGCGACGCCCTTGCCGCCGCAGCCCCCACTGTTCCTTGAGGGCCTGCAGGCTCCTCGTGATGTTCTGCAAGCCGCAGGGATTGCCCAGGTACAGGCGCTGCGTCTGATCGTTCTGGACGGTGAACCCTGGTATCAGGTTCGCCTACCCGGGCAACTAACACCCCGTTACTGGAACGCCCGCAGTGGCGCGGCTGCCGATTTGTCGGAGCGTCATGCTGAGAAACTGGCGGCTCACTTTCTGGGCAGCACGGAAGCACTCAAGGCCGGCATCACCCTCAACCAGTTCGGGGCTGAATACGCCTATATCAATCGACTGCTGCCTGTAGTACAGGTCAATACGGCGCGCGAAGATGGTCTGCGCGTCTATATCGACCTGTTTCAGGATCGTCTGGGTACGCTGGTTGATGACCGCAAGGCGCTGTTCAGCAGTGCGTTTCTCAACCTGCACAGTTTTGCCTGGCTGGACGGCACCGGGAGCTTCAGGCCGCTGCTGATGCTGCTCCTGCTCGGCACAGTCCTGATCACGGTACTGATGGGCATCAGCCTGTTCGTCGCGCGGCGCCAGGCACGCACACCACTGCGCCGACTCCATGGCATTGGCGGGATCGCTCTGGCGGCTCTGAGCCTGGGCTTTGCCAGCAGCGCCTGCTGGCATGTGCTGCACAAGCACAATGCTCAGCCTGCACCCGACGCTTTCACTCCGACGCTGGATGTCAGCGCACTGACCACCGCGCCAAATGGAAGCTGGCTGGAAGCCCATGAAACGCTGCAGCGCCTCAGCCTGCTGCAACTCGATGGCAAACCGATCTGGCGCCTGCAAGGTCAGCGGTTCGGCAAGCTGCCCACGCTGCGCTATGTCGATGCTCAGGGACAGCCGCTCGACGACATCGCCCCTCTGCGTTATGCCGAACAGCGCTTTGCTCACTACGCGGAGCAACTGGGGCTCGCAGCACCACAGACGATCACCCTGCAAACGCAGTTCGATCATGAATATGGCTTTGTCATGAAGCGCTTACCGGTGCTCAAGGCCCAGTATGCTGACGCCCAGCAGACCAGCCTGTACATCGACTCGCTGGATGGTGCACTCAGTGCCCGCATTACCCAGCCTGACCGACTGGAAGGTTTTACCTTCGCCTACCTGCACAAGTGGGCATTTCTGAATGACTGGAGCAAAACCGGCAAAGACGTGCTGCTGACACTGGCGGCGCTCGCCCATCTGATGCTGGTTGCGGGTGGTTTGTGGCTCTACGGCCGAAGGCGCCGCTGAACTACAGGCTGTTAACGCAAAAGCCCTTGGTTCTCACCAAGGGCTTTTTGTTTTAGCGCCGTTGACGCTGCTGCAGTTGTCGCCGTCGCAGCTCTTCGGCCGTCATGGCCCTGACAGGCTCCAGGCGAGGCGCATCGACCAGCCCCAACATCTGGAGCCATGCTTGAAACATGCTGTGCAACCTGGCTTTCATACTGCTACCTCCTGCCAAGAGCGCTACCGAAACCGCTTTTCCAGCGGACAAACCAAGCTTAGACGATTACGCCGGCCATAGCCTGACGCAAATCATTTCATTCCATTAACTCGGCGGGTGAGCGCTGCCGGCGATACGGGAATACGTCGATCACCTTGCCCTCGCGAATCTGCTCCTGCAGCCCCTGCCAATACGCCGCCTTGTACAGATCACCGTGCAACTGGTTGAACAGCTTGCGGTGCTTGATATCGGCAAACAGGAAGGTCGGAAACTCCTCGGGGAACACGTCATTGGGGCCTACCGAGTACCACGGCTCGCTGGACATCTCGTCCTCCGGGTAACGCGGTGGCGGAATGCGCCGGAAGTTCACCTCGGTCAGGTAGCTGATCTCGTCGTAGTCGTAGAACACCACGCGGCCATGGCGGGTCACGCCAAAGTTCTTCAGCAGCATGTCGCCGGGGAAGATATTGGCCGCCGCCAGTTGCTTGATGGCCAGGCCATAGTCATCCAGCGCATCACGCACCTGGGCCTCGTTGGCCTGCTCCAAGTAGATGTTCAGCGGAGTCATGCGCCGCTCGGTCCAGCAGTGCCGCACCAGCACCATATCGCCCTGCACCTGTACGGTCGAGGGCGCCACCTCCAGCAGTTCGGCCAGGCACTCGGGATCGAACTTCGACAGGGGGAAGCGGAAGTCGGAAAACTCCTGGGTATCGGCCATGCGCCCGACCCGATCGACGCTTTTCACCAGACGGTACTTTTCCACCACCGTGGCCCGATCAACGTTCTTCGACGGCGAGAAGCGGTCCTTGATGATCTTGAACACGGTATTGAAGCCCGGCAGGGTGAACACGCTCATGACCATGCCGCGTACACCGGGCGCCATGATGAAGCGGTCGTCGCAGTTGGCCAGGTGGCTGATCAGCGCCCGGTAGAACTCCGACTTGCCGTGTTTGTAGAAACCGATCGAGGTGTACAGCTCGGCAATGTGCTTGCCTGGCAGGATCTTGCGCAGGAAGCCGATGAATTCGGCCGGATAGCCGACCCGCACCATGAAGTAGGAACGGGTGAAGGAGAAGATGATCGACACTTCCGATTCATCGGTGATCAGGGCGTCGACGCTGATGCCCTGCCCTTCGCGATGAAGGAACGGCAGTACCAGTGGCCACTGTTCGTCGCGGGTGAAGATGCGCCCGACCAAATAGGCGCCCTTGTTGCGGTACAGGCGCGAGCTGAACAGCTCGATGCACAGCTCCGGGTCCTTGCACACCCAGTCCGGCAGATTCTGCCGCAGCTGCGTGAGCAGGTGCTTCTCGTCGCGCTCGCGGTTCTCGTAGGGCACCTCGAACTTGTAGTCGTCGAAGATTTCCGCCATGGCCCGTTCAAGATCGCCGCGCGGGTGATAGCTGCGCACCTGCGGCGCCCGCTCGTTGAGGCGCAACGCCGGGCGGGTGGTGTGGATGAACATGCAGCCATCGCTGATCTGGTCGTGATTGAACAGACCGCAGAAGATCGAGTTGTACCAGGTCTCGGCCAGTTCATCGTCGAAGCGGCTGTCGATCAGGCCGATATAGGCAAACTTGATCAGCGGCCAGCGCTCGATGTCCTGCAGGTCGCCGTTGATGAAACGCTGCTGCAGCGTCTCGATCACCTCACTGACCTTTTCCTCGTAAAGGTTGATCCGCTCAGCCGAGGCCTGCTGGATTTCCTGCCACTGAGCCTGCTCGAAGCGGCGCCGGCCACCATTGGTGATCTGACGGAAATGCTCACGGTAATCATCGAAACCATCGAGTATCGCCTGAGCGATAGCGGCCGCCGCCTGTTGCTGGACCATGAAACTGCCTCTGCGGTTAGAGCGAAAGCCCGAGCTTAGCCAGTGCGCCGCTTCAGGGAAAGCGCGACGAACGGATTGTTGCAGTCACCCATCACCACCAACGCGCCGCTCAAGCCAGCTGCTGTTCGCGCAAATACTGCTCCAGGTAATGGATAAACACCTGCACTTTGTGCGCATGGCGCCTGTGGCTGGGATACACGGCCAGGATATGCGCGCCAAAGGCGTCCGGGTCCACCATCCAATCCGGCAGCAACCGCACCAACCGGCCATCCGCCAGGTAAGGCGCCACACTCCACAGCGGAGCATGCAGGATACCCAGCCCGGCCAGAGCACTGCTCAGCAGCAGATCATAGTTGCCGCTGAGCAGCCGCCCGACCGGCAGTTCCAGACGCCGCACCTCCTCGCCACGACGCAGTTGCCAGATATGCCGGTTGAGCGCCGGATGCCAGTACAGCAGCCAGTCGTGCTCAAGCAGGTTGTCCAGCCGCACCTCCAGCGGCTGACGCGCCAGATAGGCCGGGCTGGCGGCCAGCACGATCTCGTTGCGGCCAATGGGCCTGGCAATCAAACCCGGCAGATCGCAGGCGCCCTCATGCAGGATCAGGTCGTGTCCGCTGCCGAGGATGACCTGATCGTCGTCGCTCAGATCCACTTGCAGGCGCAGCTGCGGATGATCCAGCGCGAAGCGCGCGCACACTTCGCCAAGGAAAGCCGCGCCGAAGCCCAGCGGCGCGGCGATGCGCAGCTCACCATGGAGTTCGCGCTGCAACTGGCCGATCGCCTCACTGGCCTGGCCCAGGCAGGCCAGCGCTTCGCGGGCGGCCTGGGCATACAAGCGCCCGGCCTCGGTCAACTGGATGCGTCGGGTGCTGCGTTCGAACAGGCGCGCCCCCAGCTCGGCTTCAAGCCCGGCGATGGTCTTGGCCACGGCCGAGGGGGTCTTGCCCAACTGCTCGGCGGCACGACTGAAACTGTTCTGCTCCACCACACATACCAGGGTGGTCAGCGCACTGTACTTGTCCACGATTTAATCCCATCAGGAATAAAAGTTATGCCGAGCGCCCGCTTTCGGTACGGCGAAGCATTTCCTTAGTCTGCGGCCAAGCCTAACAAAAACAAGGGATACATCATGCAGCGGGTTCTTCCTACACTTCTTGGCCTGACCATCGCTTGTGCCTCAACGGAAAGCATGGCCAGCGCCGACCTGATCATCACCCATGCCAAGGTCTACACCGCCGAGCCGGGCCAGACCCTGCAGCAGGCGGTCGCCATCGAGGATGGCAAGATTCTCAAGGTCGGCAGCAACAGCGAGATGGAGGCACTGGCTGACGCCAGTACCCAACGCATCAACCTCGCCGGCAAGGTGCTGATGCCGGGGATGATCGACACCCACAGCCACCCGGTCATGGCCGCACTCGACAGCCTGGGTGCCAACCTCTATGACGAGCTGCTGCCGCTGCAGCAGTTCGAACAATGGCTGATTGAGGAAGAAAAGGCCGGCCGTGCCAAACACCAGGGCGTGGTACTGGTCAGTGGCATGAACTCCTCCTACTGGGAGCAGGCAGATGCCCTGGGCAAGCGGTTCAACCAGGGCCGCTGGCAGGATGTACCGGTGGTGCTAAGCGGCATCGACGGCCACACCGGCTGGGCCAACAACGCCATGCTCAAGCGAGTTGGTATCGACGCCGCCATGGTCAAGGCGCAACCGGAGAAAGAGCGCAGCTACATCGGCCACGGTGCCGACTTCACCCCCAACGGCTACCTGGCCGAAACCGCCTGGGATCAGGTGCGCAGCCAGCTGCCGGCCCCGGACGACGAGCTGATGCTCAAGGCGGCGCGCAAGGCGGTGGCGGTCAACAACTCGGTGGGTGTCACCGCGTGGATGGATGCCGCCGCCAACGGCGGAGTCGGCGCCTCGCTGTTCGAGATGCGTCCCACCGAGCAGGATGTGGGCGTGCTGCCGCTGTATCGCAGCCTGTCCGAGAAAGGCGAACTGAGTGCCCACGTCGCCGCCCTGCTGCTGGCGCATCCACAAAGCCAGCCGGCCGACCTGGAGATACAGGCCAAGGTGATGCAGCAGTTCGCCGGTGTGCCGAACCTGACCTTCCCCGGCATCAAGATCTTCACCGACGGCATCATGGAATTCCCCGGCCAGACCGCCGCCGTGCTCGACCCGTTCAAGAACAGCCTCAAGCGCGGTCAACTGCTGATCGACCCTGCCAGTTTCCCCAAACTGGTGGTGGCCGCCGAGAAGCGCGGCTGGATCGTGCACATGCATGCCGTGGGCGACCGCGCGGTACGCGAGGGCCTCAACGCCGTGGCCTATGCCCGCCAGCTCGCACCGGCGCCGGTACCGCACAGCATCAGCCACCTGCAGATGGTCAATCCCAAGGAGTTCCCACGCTTCAAGGAGTTGGGCGTGATTGCCTCCATGCAGCTGCTCTGGGCCACCGCCGAGACCTATACCGAAGAGCTGGTCAAACCCTATGTCAGCGCCATGGCCTACCAGTATCAATACCCGGCCCGCTCACTGAACAAGGCCGGCGCGACCATTGCCGGGGCCAGCGACTGGCCGGTATCCAGCCCCAATCCGTGGAACGCCATCGCCCAGGCCAGCACCCGCAAGGGACCTTTGGGCGTGCTGAATGCCGCCGAGAGTCTCGACCGCCAGAGCATGTTTCAGGCCTACACCCTCAATGCCGCCAAAGCCCTGCGTCTGGAGCAGAGCATCGGTTCCATCGCCCCCGGCAAGCAGGCCGACCTGATCGTGCTCGACCGCGATGTATTCACGGTCAGCGATGCCGAACTGTTCGACACCCAGGTCGTGACAACCTACTTCGCCGGCAAAGCGGTGTACCAGGTCCCTGCCGATAACAGCGTCGCCCAGGCGCAATAACGCCGCCATTGCCGCACCGCCCTGCGCCCAAGCGCAGTGGCCGGCTGCGGCCCTGAATCTGCCGCCACACAACAACCACAACAAGGCTCAACCATGCACGCATGTAAACCACTCATCCTGGCGTTCGCCGCGATCACCTCTAGCCAGCTGGCTCAGGCCATCGAGCTGAGCGATTCACTCAACCTGGCCATCACCCCAGCCCTCGTCAGCGACTACCGCAACAGCGGCATATCGCAAACCCTCGGCGACCCCGCCGCGCAGCTCGACGTCATGCTCAGCCACGCCAGCGGCCTGTACGCCGGGGTGTGGACCAGCAACGTCGAATACGGCTACGACTGGGAAAAGGACGATGACTACGGCACCCGCCAGGAGGTCGACTACTACGCCGGCTACTACTGGCAGATCACCGATGAAATCAGCCTGGACACTTACTACAACAAGTACACCTACCCGGGCGAAGGCCAGTTCAACGGCGCCGATATCTACCTGACCCTGGAGGCCTACGGCTTCTTCATCGGTGGCAAGCACTCCCACGACACGGACGATACCGCCTTCAGTCAGTACCTGGGCTACCGCACCCAGCTGCCGCTGGAGATCGGCCTGGAGCTGCGCGTTGAACAGGTCGACTACAAGGACGAGGTGTTCTGGAATGCCGACTGGACTAAGGGTGAGGAGGACTACAACAACTGGGAGGTCAAACTCAGCCGCGACATGCTCGGCGCCACCTGGGCCCTGAGTTATGTCGACACCAACCTGTCCGACGCCCAGTGCGCCAGCTTTTCCGGCTACGACGACCTGTGCTCGGCCGGTGCGGTGGCCAGCGTCAGTAAATCCTTCTGAAACTGTAACGATCGATTGACGGCCAGTTGGTGATTGCGCCGCCGTTCCGGCGGCGTAAGCTGAGCGCCTCCTTTCAGGAAGCACCCCATGCAACCCGTCGACCTGCTGCGCCTCATCAGTCTTGCCGCCATCTGGGGCGCCAGCTTTCTCTTCATGCGCATCGCCGCCCCTGTGCTGGGTGCCATCCCCACCGCCTTCTTCCGGGTGTCTCTGGCGGCACTCGGCCTGTTTGCCCTGCTTTTGGTGCTGCGCGTGCCGCTGAACTTTCGCGGCAAGCTGCGTGCGACCCTGGCACTCGGTCTGATCAACTCAGGGATTCCGGCCACCTGCTACACCTTTGCTGCCCTGGTGCTGCCGGCCGGCTACTCGGCCATCTTCAACGCCACCACGCCGCTGATGGGCGTGCTGATCGGCGCCCTGTTCTTTCGCGAGGGCCTGACCCTGGGCAAGGGTATCGGGGTATTTCTCGGCCTGTTCGGCGTCGCCCTGCTGACCCGCACCGGGCCTCTGGCCTTCAACCTGGAACTGCTCTGGGGCGCCCTCGCCTGCCTTGGCGCCACCACCTGCTACGGATTTGCCGGTTACCTGGCCCGACGCTGGCTGGACCAGCAGGGCGGACTGGACAGCCGACTGGCATCGTTGGGCAGCATGCTCGGTGCCTGCCTGCTGCTGACACCAATCTTCCTCTGGTCGCTGTGGAGCCAGCCGCCGGCCAGCTGGGGCGGCAGCCGTGAATGGCTGGCCCTGCTGGGCCTGGGCCTGTTGTGCACGGCGTTCGCCTACGTCCTGTACTTCCAGCTGCTGAGCCGCATCGGCCCGCTGAAAGCCATGGCGGTGACCTTCCTGATCCCGCCATTCGGCGTGCTGTGGGGCGTGTTGCTGCTCGACGAGCCGCTGTCCTGGGCCTACCTGTACGGCGGCGCACTGATCGTGGTGGCGCTGTATCTGGTGCTGCGGCCGCAGGCAGCTAACGTCGAGACCTGATCACTCGCCGCAGGGCGGTTCGCCCGGCAATACCGGCGGATGCAAGGTGAGGTCGCGGGACAGCGCCTCGCCGGCATCGCGCTGGACCACCGTCAGCTGTTCGGCCAGCTTGTCGCGTAGGCCAATGACCTCAAGATCGCCCTCGCTGGCCGCCAGATTGAGCCAGGCATAGGCCTGCACCTGATCCTTGGGCAGCCCGTAACCGACCACCTGCAGGGCACCGAGTCGCGCCTGCGCCTCGCTGCTGCCCTGCTGCGACGCGTGCAGCCAGCACTGTGCCGCGCGGCGGTAACGGGCATTGTCGTAGTAGCGCTGGGCCAGGCTCACCGCCGCCGGGCGCGAACCCTGGCGCACCGCGGCCCGCAGCCAGCGCTCACCGTGCTGACCAGTAAGCAGCTCACCCAGGCGAAACTGCGCATCCACCTGCCCGGCAATCGCCGCCTGCTCCAGCAGGTACAGGCCCTGCTCGCGATCACCGCCCTCCAGCGCCTTTAGCCCGCCGAGGTAGTCATCCGTGGCCGAAGCCTGCAACTGGGTACCGAACAGCAGGCCCGCCAACAGCAGGCCAGTACGGGAAAACGCTGATGTCACTGCAGCAGTTCCTGCTCGCTGAACAGGCCGTCAAACAGCATGCTGGACAGGTAGCGTTCGCCCGAATCCGGCAGGATCACCACGATGGTCTTGCCCTGCATCGCAGGCTCAGCGGCCAGTTGCAGCGCCGCCGCCATGGCCGCGCCGCAGGAGATGCCGCAGAGAATGCCCTCTTCCTGCATCAGACGCAGGGCGGTGGCCTTGGACTCGTCGTCGGTCACCTGCACCACGCGATCGACGATCGACAGATCGAGGTTCTTCGGCACGAAGCCGGCGCCGATGCCCTGGATCTTGTGCGGGCTGGGCTTGACCTCATCGCCCGCGAGAGTCTGGCTGATCACCGGCGAGCCGACCGGTTCCACCGCCACCGCGGTGATGGCCTTGCCCATGGTCTTCTTGATGTAGCGGGAAATGCCGGTGATGGTGCCGCCGGTGCCGACCCCGGCCACCAGCACATCGATGGCGCCATCGGTGTCATTCCAGATTTCCGGGCCGGTGGTCTTCTCGTGGATCGCCGGGTTGGCCGGGTTCTCGAACTGCTGCGGCATGAAATACTGCGCCGGGTCGCTGGCAAGGATTTCCTCGGCCTTGGCAATCGCGCCCTTCATGCCCTTGGCCGGCTCGGTCAGCACCAGCTCGGCACCCAGCGCCTTGAGCACCTTGCGCCGCTCCAGGCTCATGGAGGCCGGCATGGTCAGCACCAGTTTGTAGCCCTTGGCGGCGGCGACGAAGGCCAGGCCGATGCCGGTGTTACCGGAGGTCGGCTCGACGATGGTCATGCCCGGCTTGAGCACGCCACGCTGCTCGGCATCCCAGATCAGGTTGGCGCCGATCCGGCATTTGACCGAGTAGCCCGGGTTGCGGCCTTCGATCTTGGCCAGGATGGTCACACCCTGCGGGCCCAGACGGTTGATGCGCACCAGCGGAGTGTTGCCGATGGACTCGGCGTTATTGGCAAAAATGCGGCTCATGGCGAGTTCCTTGCGAAAGGCCGGGAAAGACCACAAGCCTAAGTCGCGTGCCGATTCGAGTCCAGCCGGCAAACGCAAGTTGGGTGACCCGCCATTCAGTGACTGAATGGCCCGTCTGCGTTCACAGCCACCTTGCCCGCGCGTTATAGTCGGCTTTTCCAATACTGTACCGGCCGGTTTCGTTGCCGGCCTTACCGTTCGAGGTTTCCCATGAAGTTCGAAGGCACCCAGTCCTACGTCGCCACCGACGATCTGAAGCTCGCCGTCAACGCCGCCATCACCCTGCAGCGCCCGCTGCTGGTCAAGGGCGAGCCGGGCACCGGCAAGACCATGCTGGCCGAGCAACTGGCCGAGGCCTTCGGCGCCCGCCTGATCACCTGGCACATCAAGTCCACCACCAAGGCTCACCAGGGCCTGTACGAGTACGACGCGGTCAGCCGCCTGCGCGACTCGCAGCTGGACTCGGACAAGGTCCACGACGTCAAGAACTACATCAAGAAAGGCAAGCTGTGGGAGGCCTTCGAGTCCGAGGAGCGGGTCATCCTGCTGATCGACGAGATCGACAAGGCCGACATCGAGTTCCCCAACGACCTGCTGCAGGAACTCGACAAGATGGAGTTCTACGTTTACGAGACCAACGAGACGATCAAGGCCAAGCAGCGCCCGATCATCATCATCACCTCGAACAACGAGAAGGAACTGCCGGACGCCTTCCTGCGTCGCTGCTTCTTCCACTACATCGCCTTCCCCGACCGCGACACCCTGCAACGCATCGTTGACGTGCACTACCCGAAGATCAGCGCCAGCCTGGTTTCCGAGGCGCTGGACGTGTTCTTCGACGTGCGCAAGGTGCCAGGCCTGAAGAAGAAGCCCTCCACCAGCGAGCTGGTCGACTGGCTGAAGCTGCTGATGGCCGACAACATCGGTGAAGCCGTACTGCGCGAGCGCGATCCGACCAAGGCCATCCCGCCGCTGGCCGGTGCCCTGGTAAAGAACGAGCAGGACGTGATGCTGCTGGAGCGTCTGGCCTTCATGTCCCGCCGCGCCGGGCGCTAAGCCGAGCCGGCTGCGCGTCGGCCAGGCAATGCTGAGGAGCGGTTCGAAAGGCTCACTTACAATCGTAAGCTGCGCTTTCTCACCCCTCCTCGCCAGCCTGGCTCCAGCTCGCTCGCCCCTCCCGTGCGAGCAATCGAGTCACAGATTTAACCGAGGGCATGTTCATGCTGCTCAACCTGTTCAATGAAATGCGCGCAGCCAAGGTGCCGGTGTCGGTGCGCGAGCTGCTCGACCTGATCAACGCGTTGAAACACAACGTGGTGTTCGCCGATATGGACGAGTTCTACTACCTCGCCCGGGCGATCCTGGTGAAGGACGAGCGCCACTTCGACAAGTTCGACCGTGCCTTCGGCGCCTACTTCAAGGGCCTGGAGAACCTCAACGAGCACCTTGAAGCGCTGATTCCCGAGGAATGGCTGCGCAAGGAATTCGAGAAACACCTGACCGATGAGGAAAAGGCGCAGATCCAGTCCCTCGGTGGCCTGGACAAGCTGATCGAAGAGTTCAAGAAGCGCCTGGAAGAACAGAAGGAACGCCACGCCGGCGGCAACAAGTGGATCGGCACCGGCGGCACCAGCCCGTTCGGCTCCGGCGGCTACAACCCCGAAGGCATCCGCGTCGGCGACGCCGGCAAGCGCCAGGGCAAGGCCGCCAAGGTGTGGGACCAGCGCGAGTACAAGAACCTCGACGATCAGGTCGAGCTGGGCACGCGCAACATCAAGGTGGCCCTGCGCCGTCTGCGAAAGTTCGCCCGCGAAGGCGCCGCGGAAGAGTTCGACCTGGGCGGCACCATCGACCACACGGCCAAAGACGGCGGCCTGCTGAATATCCAGATGCGTCCGGAGCGGCGCAACACGGTGAAGCTGCTGATCCTCTTCGACATCGGCGGCTCAATGGACGCCCACGTCAAGGTCTGCGAGGAGCTGTTCTCGGCCTGCAAGACCGAGTTCAAGCACCTAGAGTACTTCTACTTCCACAACTTCATCTACGAAAGCGTGTGGAAGAACAACCTGCGCCGCACCAGTGAGCGCTACCCCACCCATGACCTGCTGCACAAGTACGGTCCGGACTGGAAGGTCGTGTTCGTCGGCGACGCCGCCATGGCGCCCTACGAGATCACCCAGGCCGGCGGCAGCGTGGAGCACTGGAACGAGGAAGCCGGCTACGTCTGGATGAAACGCTTCATGGAGAAATACAAGAAGCTCATCTGGATCAACCCCTACCCCAAGAGCAGCTGGGACTACACCGCCTCCACCGGACTGGTGCGCGAGCTGATCAACGACCAGATGCACCCGCTGACCCTGCAGGGCCTGGAAGAAGGCATGCGTTTTCTCTCCAAATAAGCCCTGGGCAGTAACAGCCGAGGCCGCCTTTTCAGGCGGCCTCTTCATTGGCGGGATACGCCCAACCAACCGAAACACAGCTTGTAAAAAATCCGCCGCCCGCCTGCGCGACAACCGCAGGTATGCTTTGGTTCCCTTGGTTTGCAACAGAATCCAATGTCAGCCCTATCGGAACCTCCCAGTTGCCGCTTTCCCTGCAAGGAAAGCCCGCGCAACTCACAACCTCTTCAGTCAGATTCCCCGCGGTCTCTTAGCGATCTGCTAGCGCAGCTTCTGATCCCGCTGGAGCATTTCCCGCGGATCGACCTCGACAGCAGCCGCGCCGCCATGCGCGCGGCGGTCATGCACAGCCCGCCCGGCTACCTGCTGGTGTTCGCCAGCGCCGAAGAAGACTTTCCGCTGGGCTATGTTCATAGAACACCACTGGCCATCGAGCTGCTGACCGG
The DNA here is from genome assembly GCF_014207935.1 of Pseudomonas fluvialis. Classification (GTDB taxonomy): domain Bacteria; phylum Pseudomonadota; class Gammaproteobacteria; order Pseudomonadales; family Pseudomonadaceae; genus Aquipseudomonas; species Aquipseudomonas fluvialis_A. The sequence continues at coordinate 329,612 of NZ_JACHLL010000002.1, forward strand.
CAACCGCGCCGATGTACAGCGCCTCGTCACCCTGACGCCCTGCCTGCCCATTTCCATCAGCCTTGGCGAGGCCTTGCGCCTACTCGGCCGCAAGCAAGCCGAGCTGGGGATACTCTGTGATCTGCAGGGCGCAGCCCTGGGTTGCTGCACACGCGAATGCCTGCAGCAGCTGGCGCCGGTAAGCGCTGCTCAGCCGTCATCCTGCTGAGCGCACCGGGCAAGACATCGAATACCGAATTAATGAATAGGCAGTGCGCAGAAAACGCACTGGGAGAACAACAATGGAATTTTTTGCCCTGGCCTTGCTGATCATCCTCAATGGCCTGTTCGCCATGTCGGAGATCGCGCTGGTCGCCGCCAGAAAAGCCCGGCTGATGAAGCTCGCGGCCGATGGCGACTCATCGGCCGCCGTGGCTCTGAAACTTGGCGAAGACCCGACCAAGTTTCTTTCGACCATCCAGATCGGCATCACCTCCATCGGCATCCTCAACGGTATCGTCGGTGAGGCCGTGCTGGCTGCGCCCCTGGCTGAATGGCTGAAGTCGCTTGGCGTTGACAGCTCCACAGCCAGTATCGGTGCTACCGCCGGCGTGGTGATCGTGATCACCTATGTTTCCATCGTGATCGGCGAACTGGTGCCCAAGCGCATCGGCCAGCTCAACCCGGAAGCCATCGCCCGTCTGGTTGCCCGGCCGATGGTGACCCTGTCCTTCCTGACCCGCCCGTTCGTGCTGCTGCTGTCCTGGTCGACCCACACCATTCTGCGCATCATGGGCGTGCGTCTGGTCAACAACTCGGGCGTCACCGAAGAAGAAATCCACGCCATGCTCGAAGAAGGCTCGGAGTCCGGCGTCATCGAACAGCATCAGCACGAGATGGTGCGCAATGTGTTCCGTCTGGACGACCGCCAGCTCGGCTCGCTGATGATCCCGCGCTCGGATCTGGTCTATATCGATGTGCGCAAGCCGGCGCAAGAGAACATCCAGCTGATGATCGAATCGGAGCACTCGCGTTTCCCGGTGTGTGACGGCGGCCTGGACAACCTGCTGGGTGTAGTACACGCCAAACAGGCTTTCGCCTGCCTGGCCAAAGGTGAACAACCTGACTTCACCGCCCAGCTGCACCACTGCGTCTACGTGCCGGAAACCCTCACCGGCATGGAGCTACTGGAGCAGTTCCGCGCCAGCGGCATGCAGATGGCATTCGTCATCGACGAGTACGGCGAACTGGAGGGCATCGTCACCCTGCAGGATGTGCTGGAAGCCGTCACCGGCGAGTTCACCCCCAACAATGCCGAAGACGCCTGGGCCGTGCAGCGGCACGACGGCTCATGGCTGCTGGACGGCGCCATCCCCATTCCGGAGATGAAGGATCGCCTGACGCTCAAGAGCGTTCCCGAAGAAGACAAGGGACGCTTCCACACCGTGTCCGGCATGATCATGCTACTTCTGGGACGTGTGCCGGCCACCAGCGACCGGGTGCAATGGGATGGCTGGATGTTCGAAGTGGTCGACATGGACGGCAAACGCATCGACAAGGTCCTGGCCTCCCCGGTCGAAACCAGGGACGACAACCTCGATGACGCTACTCTGCCTTAAAACAGCCGATCGGCAACCGACGTAGGGCTGCCTCAAAAAGCTGAGAGACAACAGGCGCGCGAAATGCTGAGTGGCTTATCCTGTATGCCATGATGGCCTTTTGACAGGAGCACCCGGGTGACGCTGATCAGTACGCTTAAGCGCTCGCTGGATCCGCTGCACGGTTTGAGCGACTCCACGCAGCAGGAGTTTGCCACCTGGTACCAGCAGGCCAAGGTGCCACAGATCCGTTACGTCGCCTTCCTCACCGCCCTGCTGTATCTGGTGTATGCCGCCGTCGAACAGCAAGTGGCCAGTGACCAGCTCACGCTGCGCCTGCTGATCCACGGCTTCGTGGTGCCCGCCACGCTGCTGGCCGTCGGCATCATGAGCTTTTACGCCCAGCTGTACCGGCCGATGCTCGCCCTGCTGATCGCCTCGCCGATCAACGCGACCATCAATCACCTGTATCTCAATAGCCACCACAACGACTTCGCCTACTTCAGTCCCGAGCTCTACCTGATCCTTATCTGGATCTTCGCCATCTCCGGTATGACCCTGCGCCAGTCCGTCCTCACCGGTGGCGCGGCAGCCGTGCTGATTCTTGCGACCACGCTGGGCGACTCGCTGCAACCGGGGCTGCAGCACCTGCACCTGGTATGGACGCTGGCGGCCACATCCTTCGGCCTGCTCAGCGCCTTCATGCTGGAAAAGGTGCACAAGACCATGTTTCTGCAGCAGAGCCAGCTAGCCCTCAGTGCCAGTATTGATGGCCTGACCGGCCTGTGGAACCGCGCCCGCATCGACCAGCTCTTCGCCGAAGAGCTCGCCCGCGCGCAGCGCTACGGCACGGCGTTTTCCGTGATCCTGATCGACATCGACCATTTCAAAAACGTCAACGACACCCATGGCCATGCCGTGGGCGATACAGTCCTGCGGCAGTTCGCCACCCTGCTGCGGCGCAACGTCCGCATGGTCGACAAGGTCGGCCGGCTGGGCGGCGAAGAATTCCTCATCATCCTGCCCGAAGCCGACAGCGAGCAGGCCAGAGCCGCCGCACACACCCTTCAGCAGCGCCTGGAAGCCTTCGACTTCGATACGGTACAACGCAAAACGGCCAGCTTCGGCGTGGCACAGTTTCGTATGGGTGATGACCTGAGCAGCATGCTGGAGCGCGTTGACCGGGCGATGTACAAGGCCAAGGCCAGTGGCCGCAATCGCATAGAGGTGCTGTAACCCGCCGGGGCCGGCGGGTTGCTCTCAGCCGCGCTCGACCATCAGCGGCTGGGCATCGGCCGGGTGCTGGCCGCGGCGCTGATTACGGTCATCACGCGGCGTGACGCCGAAGAAGTTACGGTAGGCACTGGAGAAGTGCGGGCCGGAGGAGAAACCGCAGGACAGACCGATCTGGATGATCGACTTGCTGGTCTGCATCAGCATCTGCCGCGCGCGGTTCAGGCGCAGCTCCAGGTAATACTGGCTGGGCACGCGGTTGAGGTACTGCTTGAAGATGCGCTCCAGCTGGCGGCGCGACACGCAAACATGCTGGGAAATCTCGTCGGTGGTCAGCGGCTCTTCGATGTTGGCTTCCATCAGCAGCACGGCCTGGGTCAGCTTGGGATGGCTGGAACCCAGACGGTTCTGCAGCGGAATGCGCTGGCGCTCGCCGCCTTCGCGGATACGCTCGACCACCAGTTCCTCGCTGACCGCACCGGCCAGTTCAGCGCCGTGATCACGGCTGAGCACGGCCAGCAGCAGGTCGACCACGGTCATGCCGCCACAGGCCGTCAGGCGGTCACGGTCCCAGTCGAACAGATGGTTGGTGGCAATGGCCTTGGGGTAGCGCTCGGCGAACTCGTCCAGCCAGCGCCAGTGCACGGCAGCGCGGTAGCCATCAAGAAGACCCAACTGGGCCAGCGGAAACACCCCGGCGGCAAAGGCACCCAGCACGCAACCACTGCGGGCAGCCTGTTTCAGGGCACTCTGCAGCGCCGGCGGCATGTTCACCGGCGGTTCATCGGCAAACAGGAACAGCCGATCGGTGTGCTCCAGCGTACCGCTCCACGGTACGCCCGGCAGGCGCCAGCCAGTGCCCTCGGCAAAGGGCTCGGCATGCAACAGCTGCAGCTCGTAATGGGCATCGGCATGCACGCGGCGGGCAACCCGCAGCACCTCCTCCGCCAGCGCCAGAGTCATGGGGCGCACGGAGGGCCAAAGCAGAAAGGTGATGCGCTGCGGGGTTGTCATGGTGTGCAAGTCTAGACGCTTATTTCAGGCTGCCGGAAAGGAACTGTTTCAGACGTTCGGACTGCGGATTTGCCAGCACTTCCTTCGGACAGCCAGTTTCCTCCACCAACCCCTTGTGCAGGAATACCAACTGGTTGGACACCTCGCGGGCAAAACCCATTTCGTGGGTCACCACCACCATGGTGCGGCCTTCCTGGGCCAGGTCCTGCATGACCTTGAGTACCTCACCGACCAGTTCGGGATCGAGCGCCGAGGTCGGCTCGTCGAACAGCATCACCTCCGGCTCCATGGCCAGCGCGCGGGCGATGGCCACGCGCTGCTGCTCGCCACCGGACATGTGTCCCGGATAGGCATCCTTGCGGTGCGCCACACCGACCTTGGCCAGGTAGTGCTCAGCCTTGTCGCGGGCCTCGGCCTTGCTCACGCCGAGCACATGCACCGGCGCCTCCATGACGTTGTCCAAGGCGCTCATGTGCGACCACAGGTTGAAGTGCTGGAACACCATCGACAAGCGCGAGCGCATGCGCTGCAGCTGCTTGGCGTCCACCGCCTTGAGCGCACCATCCTTGCCGGGCTTGAGTTTGAGCTCCTCGCCATTGAGCAGGATCTTGCCCGAGTGCGGCTGCTCCAGCAGGTTGATGCAGCGCAGGAAGGTGCTCTTGCCCGAGCCGCTGGAGCCGATGATGCTGATCACGTCGCCCGCCTTGGCCGCCAGGGACACGCCCTTGAGCACTTCATTGCTGCCGTAGCGCTTGTGCAGATCCTGAACTTCGAGTTTGTACATGGTTTTGACTCTCTGGAAGCGAATCAGTCGCTGAGCAAGCGACCCTGACGAATGGGAGTAGCGCCGGCGACCTTGACCAGCCACAGGCCCGGCTGGGCATAACGCAGACGTTCGCGGGCATAGACCACCCCGCTGGTGGTGGCGCGCACGATGCTGTGGCGATCGGCCAGCGGATCGTGCACTTCAAACAGGGCATCACCGGCCGCCACGCGAGCACCAACCGGCTGCAGGTAGCTGACCACGCCGGCATGGGGCGCCAGGGCGTACTGCGCACCCTCGAAGGGCGTGGCGCTGCACACGTCGGCGGGCGCTTCTGGCCAGAGGCCAGCGATCAGGCCCTGCCCGGCGAGGAAGGCGAGAATGGCCTCGGCCTGCGTGGCACAGCGCTCGCCATCGGTATCGAGCATGCCGCCCAGCTCCACCGTGGTGGCAAGGCAGGCCAGCGGCAGGGGTTTGTCGGCAAAACGCCGGGCCAGACGCAGCCAGGGCGTCGAGCAGGACTCATCGAACGAACTGCCACCGGCATCCTCGCAGAGCAGGACAGCGCCAGCCTGCAGGCGTGCCGCCAGCGGCGCCAACTGTTGCCACTGCTGCGGCAGGCTGTACAGGTGCACGGCGGCATCAAAGTCACAGTGCAGGTCCAGCACCACATCGGCATCACAGGCATGCTGCAGGAGCAGGCGCTGCAGACCCTGCAACTCCGACGCCGCGGGCGGCAGGGCAGCCAGCGCCAGGCGCATCTGTTCGCGCACCAGGGCCACGTTGGCGACCGCATCACTGCCCAGCTGTCCGGCCAGTGCCGGGGCGATCAGAGGCTCCAGATCAACGAAGTCACGGTTGAAGTTCTTGCCGGTGGCCAGTTCGAAACGGCCCTGATGATTGGCCAGAAACAGTTGCGCCAGGCCGATGGAATTGGCCACCGGCACCAGTTCGACCACCCCGCGCAACTGTCCGGCCGTTTCCAGCTCGGCAAGACGGCGCTTGAGCTCTACAGCCACGCGCATGCCCGGCAGTTCGTCGGCGTGCAGGCTGGCCTGAATGTAGGCCTTGCGCGCCCCGCTGCCGAAGCGGAACACGCTCAGCCGGCGCTCGCTGCCCAGGCTCGCCCAGGGCAGCAGGTGGTCGATTCTCTGCATGGCCGCGCCCTCAGTGCTTGCGCGGGGCCAGGTAGGCCAGCCAGCGGTGCTCGGCCAGCCGGAACAGGCGCACCAGGATGAAGGTCAGCCCCAGGTAGAACAGGCCGGCGGTAACAAAGGCCTCGAACGGCATGTAGTACTGCGAGTTGACCGTGCGCGCCGCACCGGTGATGTCGACCAGCGTCACCATCGAGGCCAGGCTGGTGGTGTGCAGCATCATGATCACTTCGTTGCTGTACTGCGGCAGTGCCCGGCGCAGCGCCGAAGGCAGCAGGATGCGGCGGTAGAAGGTGAAGCGCGACATGCCCATGGCCTTGGCCGCCTCGATCTCGCCATGGGGCGTGGCCTTGAGGCTGCCGGCCAGAATCTCGGCGGTGTAGGCGCTGGTATTCAAGGCGAAGGCCAGGCAGGCGCACACGGTGGCGCTGCTCAGGTAAGGCCAGAGGAAGCTGGCGCGCACGGCCTCGAACTGGGCCAGGCCGTAATAGATGAGAAACAGCTGGACCATCATCGGCGTGCCGCGGATGACGTAGGTATAGAGCCAGGCCGGGAAATTCACCGCCGCCTGCTTGGAGATGCGCATCAGCGCCAGCGGCACCGCCAGCAGCAGACCGAACGCCAGGGAAATGGCCAGCAGCTTGAGGGTCACCAGCACGCCGCTAAAGTACAGCGGCAGGCTGTCGAGAACCACGTTGTAGTCGAAGATCATCATGCCGCTCCGCTTAGATTTCCACGGCCTTCACACCGGCCGAGTAGCGCTTTTCCAGATAGCGCAGGGCCAGCAGCGAGACGCTGGTGATCAACAGGTAGATGCCCGCCACCGCCAGATAAAAGGTGAACGGCTGGTGGGTGGCATCGGCGGCGTTCTTGGCCTTGAACATCATGTCCTGCAGGCCGACCACCGAGATCAGCGCGGTGGCCTTGGTCAGCACCAGCCAGTTGTTGGTGAAGCCGGGAATGGCCAGGCGGATCATCTGCGGCACCAGAATGCGGAAGAACACCTGCAGGCCGCTCATGCCATAGGCCTGGCCAGCCTCTCCCTGCCCCTTGGGGATGGCCATGAAGGCACCGCGGAAGGTCTCCGACAGGTAGGCGCCGTAGATGAAGCCGAGGGTACCGACACCGGCAATGAACGGGTCGATATCAATGTAATCGTCGTGACCGAGCATCGGTGCCAGGCGGTTCACCATGTCCTGGCCGCCATAGAAGATCAGCAGGATCAGCACCAGATCGGGAATGCCGCGGATTACCGTGGCATAGGCGTCGCCCAGGCCGGACAGCCAGCGCAACGGGGAAATGCGAAAGGCGGCGCCCAGCAGCCCCAGGGCGATGGCTACCGCCATCGAACTCAGCGCCAGCTGCAGGGTCAGCCAGGTGCCATCGATAATCGTGGCGCCGTAACCATTGAGCATGATCAGACTTCCTCATGCAGGGCGCGGGTCGCGCCACTGGAGACATCACGCCGGCACCGGGGATCGCCCGGGTGCCGGCCTGCGCGAGCACGCGGCCCCTCCCGTGGAGGGGCCGCTGCCATTACTCGCCGTAGACGTTGAACTGGAAGTACTTGTCCTGGATGGCCTTGTACTTGCCATTGGCGCGGATGGCGGCGATGGCGGTGTTGAATTTCTCCGCAGTGGCCTTGTCGCCCTTGCGCACGGCGATACCGGCACCGTTACCGAAGTACTTCACGTCGTTGTAGTCCGGGCCCACCAGGGCAAAGCCCTTGCCGGCGTCGGTCTTGAGGAAGCCATCGTCGATGTTGACTACATCGGCCAGGGTGGCATCGACACGACCGGCAGCCAGGTCGAGGAAGATCTCGTTCTGCGAGCTGTAACGGACCACTTCAATACCGGCCGGGGTGAACTGCTCGGTGGCAAAGCGATCGTAGATCGAGGAGCGCTGAACGCCGACTTTCTTGCCCTTGAGATCCACCAGCGGGTCGTTGATCACGGTGCCGGCCTTCATCGCCAGCTTGGCCGGGGTGTGGTAGTACTTGGCGGTGAAGTCCACCGACTTCAGGCGGTCTTCGGTGATGCTCAGCGAGGACAGCACGGCGTCGAACTTGCGCACCTTGAGTGCCGGGATCAGGCCATCGAATTCCTGCTCGATCCACTGGCACTTGACCTTCATTTCTTCGCACAGGGCGTTGCCGATGTCGTAGTCGAAACCGGTGATGGCGCCTTCCGGCGTTTTCATGGCGAAGGGTGGGTAGGCGGCTTCAATGCCAATGCGCAACGGCTTGTCTTCAGCCTGTGCCAGGGGGGCCAGCAGGGCCATGGTCAGTGCGCCGAGCAGTGCAATCTTTTTCATCTTGTGACTCCCGAAATAGGAATGAGCGATTGGCAGTTGAAGCGTGTTCGTCATCTGGCCAGTGTAGAAAGTATCGTCAGCCCTGCCTGCGCAACGCGCAGGCCTGAGCCGCCAGGACGGTGCTCGGCATTCTAGCGACGGTGCAAAGGGGGTTATTTCCTGGATGCGACAACAAATTACAGAAGGCAGGTACGGCGCGGGATAGACCCTTGACAGGGTAGGCGAAAAATGACCGAACGGACAGATTTCAAAACCTGTCAATCATTCAATTCCCAGGCCAACTTGATCCGACTGACGGTAAGCCCCGGCACAGAGCCATCGTGCTGGCAGCCCCCAGCCGCGCGGGCGGAAGATGATGGGTGCTCACGCCCCATCCGGGTGCCGAGCGTTACCCCTTGCACCGTTACCCTTCGCACACAATGAACAAGGCCCGCACGACGATTGCCGGGCGGGCCGAGTAGACGCCCCGGCTTGTGGCTGGGGCGCTGCGGTCAAGAGAGGCTTACGCCGCCTGCATGCCGCGATGGGTGTCGATCAGGTGTTGCACCACACTGGGGTCGGCCAGGGTGGAAATGTCGCCGAGCGAGTCGTATTCGGCGACGGCGATCTTGCGCAGGATGCGGCGCATGATCTTGCCCGAGCGGGTCTTCGGCAATCCCGGAGCCCACTGGATGACATCAGGCGAGGCGATCGGGCCGATCTCCTTGCGTACCCAATTGCGCAGTTCCTGACGCAGCGCCTCGTTGGGCTCTTCGCCGCTGTTCAGGGTGACGTAGACATAGATGCCCTGCCCCTTGATGTCGTGCGGCATGCCGACCACGGCGGCCTCGGCGACCTTCGGGTGGGCGACCATGGCGCTTTCGATCTCGGCAGTACCCATGCGGTGGCCGGAAACGTTGAGCACGTCATCCACGCGACCGGTGATCCAGTAGTAGCCGTCCTCGTCGCGACGGGCGCCGTCACCGGTGAAGTACATGCCCTTGAAGGTCTTGAAGTAAGTGTCGACATAGCGGTCGTGGTCGCCGTACAGGGTACGGGCCTGGCCCGGCCAGGAATCGATGATCACCAGGTTGCCCTCGGTGGCACCGTCCAGCAGGTTGCCCAGGTTGTCCACCAGTGCCGGCTGCACGCCGAAGAACGGACGGGTGGCCGAACCCGGCTTGAGCGCGGTGGCACCCGGCAGCGGGCTGATCAGGATGCCGCCGGTTTCGGTCTGCCACCAGGTGTCGACGATCGGGCAGCGGCCCTGCCCCACGGCATCGTGGTACCAGTGCCAGGCTTCCGGGTTGATCGGTTCACCCACCGAGCCGAGCAGGCGCAGGCTGGAGCCGTCGGCACCCTCCACCGCGGCACGGCCTTCGGCCATCATGGCGCGGATCGCGGTCGGCGCGGTGTAGAGGATATTGACCTTGTGCTTGTCGATGATCTTCTGCACGCGGGTCACGTCCGGGTAGTTCGGCACGCCCTCGAACAGCAGGGTGGTGGCACCGTTGGCCAGCGGGCCGTAAACGATGTAGCTGTGACCGGTGACCCAGCCCACGTCGGCTGTGCACCAGTAGACCTCACCCGGCTTGTAGTCGAACACGTACTCGTGGGTCATGGCCGCGTAGACCAAGTAGCCTCCAGTGGTGTGCAGCACGCCCTTGGGTTTGCCGGTGGAGCCGGAGGTATAGAGGATGAACAGCGCCTCCTCGGCGCCCATTTCCTTCGGCGCACAGGTGCTGGACGCGACCTTCATCAGGTCCTCGTACCAGACGTCGCGGTGGCCGTGCCACTTGATGTCGCCTCCGGTGCGCTTGACCACCACGATCTTCTGCACGCTGGCGGTTTCCGGGTTGGTCAGCGCCTCGTCGACGTTGGCCTTGAGCGGGGTCTTCTTACCGCCGCGAACGCCTTCATCGGCGGTGATCACGATCTTCGACTGGCAGTCGATGATGCGCCCAGCCAGGGCCTCCGGCGAGAAGCCGCCGAACACCACCGAGTGGATGGCGCCGATACGGGTACAGGCGAGCATGGCCACCACGGCTTCGGGGATCATCGGCATGTAGATGGTCACCACATCGCCGCGGTGCACGTCCTGGCCACGCAGGGCATTGGCGAACTTGCACACCTGCTCGTGCAGCTGGCGGTAGGTGATTTCCTGATGTTCGGACGGATCGTCGCCTTCCCAGAGAATGGCGATCTGGTCGCCGCGGGTTTCCAGGTGGCGATCCAGGCAGTTGGCCGAGACGTTCAGGGTGCCGTCGGCGAACCACTTGATATCGACATGGTGGTCGTCGAAGGAGGTCTGCTTGACCTTGGTGAAGGGGGTGATCCAGTCGAGACGCTTGGCCTGCTCGCGCCAGAAGCCATCCGGGTTGATGATCGACTGCTGATACATGGCCTTGTAGCGGGCATCATCCACCAGGGACTGGGCCGCCACTTCCGGGCGAACGGGATAGAGGTTGGCAGTGCTCATGGTGGTGTCCTCGGAATCGGTTGCTGGGTCTGTGTCGACTTTGTACCGCTGCCCTCACTCCCCAGCCATTCGACCATGGTCTTACCGCAACAGAACCATGGTCCAGGCAGCAATGGCTCGATCTTGAGCGGCCGCGCAAAAAAAATGGCGGCCACTTTGGCCGCCAACTCGGGTACTCCAGGGAAGCACCACAATCACACGCGTCTTGGGGTAACACATCACTCGGGAACCAGTATTAGCCGCATCGGTGAAGCTTGCCATTCGACCAAGGTCGCGTCCGACCAGAGGCCATCACCGACCGACCAGCGCGCGGTCAGAAATCCACCCTGCCCCGCCCGGCCTTGATCGCGCCGCGCTTCTGCTTGCCGTCCAGGCGCCGCTGCTGCGAGCCCCGGGTGGGTTTGGTCGGACGCCGCGGCTTGTCGCTATGGCCGGCCACCTGCAGCAGTTCGAGCAGGCGCTGCAGAGCATCGGCGCGATTCTGCAGCTGGGTTCGGTATTGCTGGGCCTTGATGATCACCACGCCCTCGGCCGTGATGCGCGCATCGCGCAGCTCCAGCAGACGCTGCTTGTAGAAGGGCGGCAACGACGAGGCCTGGCTGTCAAAACGCAGGTGCATGGCGCTGGACAGTTTATTGACGTTCTGTCCGCCGGCGCCCTGGGCACGAATGGCGGTCAGCTCGATTTCATCGAGCGGCAGGTGCACGGAACGGGTGACTTCAAGCATGACCAACGCTCACAACGAAAGGCCGCCAGCTTAGCCGCCAAAGGCCTACCGGGACAGCCTGAAGGATTCGACTAGTCTTGTTCAGACAGTCAACGCACAGGGAGTCCGCTTAATGACCCTGCAACAGAAAATGATCCTCAGTGGTGTCATCAGCGTGCTAGCAGCCGTCGGTCTGGGTGGCATCGGCTACTGGGGGCAAACGCAGATGGCCACGGCCCTGGCGCAGAATCAACTGAGCCTGCAGGCCATGCGCAACCATCTGGAAGGCGACATGATGCATGACGGCCTGCGCGCCGACGTACTCAATGCCTTCGTCGTCGACAGCAGCGACAGCGCGGCCGTCAGCCAGTTGCGCAGCGAGCTCCGCGAGCACAGTGAGTGGTTCCAGCGCAGCCTGGAGGAAAACGCCAAGCTGCCGCTGGGGCCTGAAGTCAGCGCCGCCATTGCCGCCTCGCGCCCTGCGCTGGACGCTTATATCCGCGACGCACAGCAGGTGGCTGAACTGGCGCTCAGGGATCGCCAGGCCGCTCTTCAGGCACTGCCCAGGTTTGCAGCCAGCTTCAGCGAACTGGAAGAGAAGAACGAGGCGCTCAGCGAGCTGATCGAGCAGATGGCCCAGAGTAACCACACACAAGCCGAAGCCAGCAGTTCCCGGGCCAACTGGCTGCTGGTGATCGGCATCTTCGCCATTGCCGGCCTGCTTGCCCTACTCACCCAGCAACTGTTGCGCGCCGTGCTGCGCCCGCTGCTCAAGGCGGTCAGCGTGGCCCAGGCCATTGCCGGGGGCAACCTGGGCAATCGGATCGAAGTGGAAAGCCAGGACGAGGCCGGGCAGCTGCAGCAGGCGCTGATCGACATGCAGAACAATCTGCGCCAGATGATCGACACCATTCGCCATGAAAGCAGTCAGTTGCACAACACTGCCGTGCACCTCAACCGGACCTCGCAGAACATCGTCGACGGCGCCAGCGAGCAGGCCGACAGTGCCACCAACGTGGCCGCAGCCATGGAGCAGATGATCCACAACATCCAACAGGTGGCCGAACATGCCCGCAATGCCCAGGGCATCTCGGCGCAATCGGAACAGCTGGCCAGCAGTGGCGGTCAGGTCATCCTCGATGTGGTCGACGGCATGAGCCGCATTGCCGAGGCCGTCAACCAGTCCTCCAGCACCATCAGCGTGCTCGGCCAATCCTCCGAGGAAATCCACTCGATCATCCAGGTGATCAACAGCATCGCCGAACAGACCAACCTGCTCGCACTCAATGCCGCCATTGAGGCGGCGCGCGCCGGTGAGGCCGGTCGCGGCTTTGCCGTGGTGGCCGATGAGGTACGCAACCTGGCGGCGCGCACCTCGCAATCGACCCAGGAAATCACCCAGATGATCGAGCGCATCCGCAGTAGCACCGAGCAGGCCGTGAGCAGCATGGCTACTGGCGTCGAGCGGGTCAGCAGCGGCGTCGACCTGGCGCAGCAGGCCGGTGCCTCGATCAACCAGATACGCCATGGCGCGCAACGTGCCGCTTCGATGGTCGAGGAGATTTCCAGCACCATCGCCGAGCAGAGCAAGGCCAGCAACGAAGTGGCCTTGCGCGTCGAGCAGATCAGTGTGGTCGCACAACGCAACCATGCCTCGATTCACCAGCTGGCAGCCGCCACCGAGCAGATGGAGTCGGTGGTCAGCGCCATGCAGAGTTCGGTCGCCCGTTTCCGCCTGTAACGCGCTGCTCCGAATAGATCTTGCGGAAACCGCAGCGACCTAGTCGGAGCAACGCCATTCATGCCTGCGACGTACTTCACGACCCAGACATTTTCATTCTTTCGATCCATACCCGGGGTTAATCCACCGCAGTAACGTGACAGCCGGCGTCCTCGTAACGCCCAAGCGCCACAACAACAATAAGGAGCGCCCCGATGCCCGGCATTCGTCTGTCCGTCCTGCCCCACCTGCTCGCCTGTGCCCTGCTGCTGTTCGGCAACCTCGCTCAAGCCGCCTCGATGAGCGCCGTCGACCAGGTCCAGCTGTACGCCAACCGCGCCACCGTCAGCCTGCTGCTGCTGCGCGGCGAAGGCTTTCAGCAGGCCCACCTCAATCGCCTGCAACAGGACATCGCCGACCTGCAGGCCGCGACCCGCGAAGCCGTGCAGAACGACCCCGCGCTGCAACCACTGAGCGAAGAACTGGTCAAGCAGCTGCAGGCCGGCGTGGCCTACGGCCCGGACGAAGACAAGATGCCCTGGCGCTACCCCGAGGACCTGGCGCAGTCGCTTCGCGACCTGCTGACCCATGCCAGCCAGCAGCCGAGCGCCGATCCCAATGCCGAGCTGCCGGCCAAGGTCGAATACCTGGCCGTGCAGTATCTGAGCCGCTCCTACATCGGCAACTTCGAAATTGCCCGCGAACAGCCCGAGCATTACCTGGGTCAGGACGAGCGCCGCCTGGTGCCGACCATCGACGAGGAACTGGCCAGGCTGGACAGCCAGGACCCTCAACTGAACAAGCTGAAAATGCGCTGGAAATACCTGCGCAGCGCCCTGCTCGACATGAATAGCCAGAGCAATGCGCTGACCAGCAACTCCGGCCGCGCCTTCGCCCCGACCACCGTCGACCGACATGCGCGCGCCCTGAGCAATCAGTGGATCAGCCTGAGCCAGAGCGCCCAGTGACTCTGGCCCACCCGGCAGGCTAGTCTGCTACACAGCCAACACGCTGGGAGTCGCCCCATGATCGAACTCCGCCAAGCCCGCTGCATCCCCTGCAGCGGCGCCACCCCGCCGCTGCCGAGCACAGAGCAGCAACAGTTACTCAGCCAGCTGCCCACCTGGCAGATCATCGAGATCGAGGGAATTGCCCGCCTGCAGCGGGTCTTTCACTTCGGCAACTTTGCCCAGGCACTGGCCTTTGCCAATGCCATCGGAGAGTTGGCCGAGGCCGCCGACCATCACCCGGCCCTGCTGACCGAGTGGGGCAGACTGACGGTCAGTTGGTGGACCCACAACTGCTCCGGCCTGCAGCTAAACGATTTCATTCTCGCCGCCCACTGCGACCTGCTGAGCGAGACCGCCGAGGGCCTGCGCGAGGGCTGAAAGTCAGTGTTGCAGATGGCCGTAAAGCTTGGCGTAGAGCCCGCCATCGGCGATCAGCTGCTGGTGCCCGCCCTGCTCCGCGATATGCCCGCCATCGAACACCAGTACACGGTCGGCCTGCTTAACCGCTGACAGACGATGGGCAATGATCAGCGTGGTGCGCCCCTGCAGAAAATCGCCGAGCGCCTGGTGCAGGGCATATTCGGTGGCGGCATCCAGCGCCGAGGTGGCCTCATCCAGAATCACCACCTTGGGCCTGGCCAGAATCATCCGGGCAATGGCCAGGCGTTGGCGCTGGCCGCCGGACAGGCGCACACCGGAACGGCCGACCACGCTGTCCAGCCCCAGCGGCAGGCCGCGCACCGTGTCCGCCAACTGGGCGATGCCGAGGGCGCGCCAGCACTCGTCATCAGTGACCGTACGGCCCATGCTGAGGTTGGCACGCACCGTGTCATTGAACAGCGCGGGATGCTGCAGGACCACCGCCACGTTGTCGCGAATGCCGGCCAGGCCGATCTCCTCCTGGCTCACCCCGCCAAAGCGAATCGTGCCGGCCTGAGGCGTGTAAAGGCCGAGCAACAGCTGCACCAGGGTGCTCTTGCCACCGCCAGAGGCCCCGACGATTGCCACTTTCTCGCCCGCCTCAATGCGCAGGTTGAGGCCATCCAGCACCGGCTCATCGCGGTAGGCGAAGCGCAGCCCCTCGATCTCGATGCCCAGTGTCTGCACGTCGGCAAAAGGATCGCGGCGCGCCGGATATTGCGGCTCATCGGCGCGCGCCAGCAGCTCGTTGAGACGCTGCAGCGCAGCGCCGGCAGCATAGTAGGCATATTGCAGGCCGAGCAGTTGCTCGACCGGTCCGATCATGAACCACAGGTAGCTGAACACCGCGAGCATCTGGCCGATCGACAGGTCAGAAAACAGCACGGTGAGCATCGCCGCAGCGCGGAAAACGTCGATACCGAACTGGAACAGCAGGCCACTGGCACGACCGGCCGCATCGCTCTTCCACAACGAGGCCACGGCAAAGTCGCGCACCTCCTCGGCTCGCTGGCCGAGTCGACCGAGGAAGAAACCCTGACGATTGCTGGCGCGCACCTCGCCAATGGCCTCCAGGGTCTCGCTCAGTGCCTGGGTAAAGCGCGCGGTACTGTCGTTCTCCAGCTTCTTCAGGTGTTTGACCCGTTTGCCCAGTTGCACCGTGGCGTAGATCACCAGCGGGTTGAACAGCAGGATCAGCAGCGCCAGCTGCCAGTGCATCCACAGCAGGATCGCCGCGGTGCCCGTGAGGGTGAGCACGGCCACCAGGAACTTGCTCAGGGTCTCGCCGACGAACTTGTCCAGGGTATCCAGGTCGGTCACCAGGTGAGCCGTCACCGTGCCGCTGCCCAGGCTTTCATATTCACCCAGGGATATCCGCTTGAGCCGCTCGATCAGACGCAGGCGCAACCGGTAGACGATGTCCTTGGACAGACGGGCAAACAGGCGCGCCTGCAGTACGTTGAACAGCAAGGCACTGCAGCGCAGGAGCAAGGTGCTGGCGAGAATCAGGCCGATATAGCCAGTGGCCTGCTGCCAGGCCGAAGGCAACAGCCGGTCCATCACCCGCAGGGCCGCATCACCCTGATTAAGCAGGACCTCATCGACCAGCAACGGCAGCAGCAGTGGGATCGGCACGCTGGCCAGCACGCCCAGCACCGCCAGCAGATTGGCCAGCAATAGCGCCTTGCGGTGACGCAGGGCGAGCTGGCGGATCTCCGCCCAGCTGAGCCGGTCAGGCGCGGCCTCAGGCATGCGCCACGCGCTCCAGCCAGCGACCGAGCAACGGCTGCAGTTGCGCCAGCGGCTGGTAGCCATTGGTCAGCAGGGCAAACTGGCCTTTGTGCTCGGCCAGCAGCGTGGGGAAACCGCTGATACCCAGGCCATCGACCCAGGCGAAATCCGCCGCCGTGGCCGCGTGCGCGGCATCGAAGGCTTCGGCAAAGGCCTGCCGTGGCAAGCCTGCGGCTTCAGCCAGGGCCAGCAGCTCGGCAGTGAGGGTCACATCGCGGCCCTCGGCATAGAAGGCCTGCTGGATGCCCTTGAGCAGCGCCGGCAGCGCTGTAGCGTCCAGAGCACGGGCAGCGACCAGCGCGCGGCAGGCCGGCTCGGTGTCGTAGACAAAGCCGGGCGGCATGGCACCCTCGAAGCGGAAGGCCTGCCCAGTGGTTTCAGCCACCGCCCGCCAGTGCTCGAGGATGGTCTGGCGCAACTGGCTGTCCAGCGCCATGCCGGTGGCGCGACGCAAACCACCGAGCCGCAGCTCCAGCGCCACACCGAACCGTGCCGCCTGCTCGGTCAGGGCCTCGACCACCGGGGCAAAGCCCCAGCACCAGGAGCACATAGGGTCCATCACATAGAGCAGGCGGGTGACAGCCATCTCAGTGCTCCTCGGCCTTGTAGTTGAAGCCGATCGGGTGTGGCAGGTTGCGCGCTGCCGCCAGTTCGATCTGCAGGTGGCGGGCGCGAGCCGAGGCACGGGTCTTCTCCGGCAGGTTGTCCCAGCAGTGCGGGCAACTGATGCCCGCTTGGTAATGCTCGGACAGGCGCTCTTCGGCGGACACCGGCTGGCGGCAGGCATGGCAATGCTCATAGTCGCCGCGCGAGAGGTCATGACGCACGGTGACCCGGTTGTCGAACACGTAGCAGTCGCCACGCCACTTCGACTGCGCCTCCGGCACCTCTTCCAAGTATTTAAGAATACCGCCTTTGAGGTGATAGACCTCGGCAAAACCCTCGCCGAGCATGTAGCTGGAAGCCTTCTCGCAACGGATGCCGCCGGTGCAAAACATCGCCACTTTCTTGTGCCGGCTGGGGTCGAAGTGCGTCTTGATGTAGTCGGGAAATTCGCGGAATGATGCCGTCTTGGGGTCGATGGCCCCCTCGAAGGTGCCGATGGCAACTTCATAGTCGTTGCGGGTGTCGATCAGAAGCACCTCTGGATCGCTGATCAGGGCATTCCAGTCGGCGGGCTCGACATAGGTGCCGACCGTTGCATTGGGGTCCACACCGGGTACGCCGAGGGTGACGATTTCCTTCTTCAGCTTGACCTTGGTTCGGTAGAACGGCTGCTGTTCGCAGTAGGACTCCTTGTGGTCGACATCGGCCAGGCGCGGATCCTGCCGGAGCCAGACGAGCAAGGCATCGATGGCGGCGCGACTGCCGGAGACGGTGCCATTGATGCCCTCCTCGGCCAGCAGCAGCGTGCCCTTGATTTCATGCTGCAGGAGGGTTTCCAGCAGCGGCTCGCGCAGGGCGAGGTAATCCGGCAGGGAGACGAACTTGTACAGCGCCGCGACGACGATGGGGGCGGTCATGGGAAATACCTCGGTGAGCGCCCACGTAAAGGGCGAACCTGAAACAAAGGCGCCGGCTCAAGGCCGGCGCGGGGTGTCACAGTCTAACAAAAGCCGGGGCGCCGGCCCAAGCCAGGTCGGCTCAGTGGTCGTGCTTGCTGCCGCCGCGGCAAGTCGGCGAATCGGGCACCGCCGCCTGTGCCGCCCATTCCTCGGGGGTAAAGGTGTGCAATGCCAAGGCATGCACCTGCCCCATCAGTTCACCGAGGGTGGCATACACCCGCTGATGGCGCTTGACCGCATTCAGCCCGGCAAACTGCCCGCTGACGATCACCGCCTTGTAATGGGTTTCCTGGCCACGGCTGTGCATGTGGCTTTCATCCAGCACATCCAGGTGCTCGGGCTGCAAAGCGGCCAGACTGGCCAGCAGACGTTCGCGCATGGACATGCTTATTTGACTCCCAGTTCCTTGTTCATCTCGACCACCAACTTGTTCACCTGAGGAACGGCATTCTGCAGTTTCGCCTGGGTCAGACGAGCCGATTCGGCCGTCAGCATCGGCATGTTCTCCAGCACTTTCTTGCCCAGTGGCGACTGGTAGAAGGCCAGCAGATCCTTGAGTTCCTGCTCGGAGAAGGCATTGGTGTACAACTTGACCAGCTCTGGCTTGAGCACCGGCCAGCCGACCGCCTTGTCCAGCTCGGCATTGGCCTTGGCCTGGTAACGCTCCAGCACGGACTTCTTGGCCTCCGGCGCCTTGGCCTGGGCAAAGCCCTGGGCGAACATCTGCTGCACCTGGGCATACACTGGCACGGTCAGCTTGTCGGCACGGGCCAGTTTGAGGAACTGCTCGGCGTTGGCGGCATGGCTGGCGGCATCGGCCAGAGCCTGGCCACTGAGGGCGGCCAGCAACAGGGCGGAACTGAGAAGACGCAGCGCTTTCATCGAAAATCCTGTTCGAGGGTGGAAAGTCCGGCATTCTGCGCCCAAGCGGCGAGCGGCTCAAGCAACCAAAGGTGTGCACTGGCGCACGGGATAAAGCGGCAGCAGCACACCGTTCATCCGATTGCCAAAATGCCAGCACTTGTCAGTGCCCGACAATGACGGCACGCTCGCAGACCACTTCACTCTTTCGTACAACCACGGCTTTGCGCACAAGGATGTGTCAATGAACAGTCTGGTTTCACCGTTGCCGGCCAGCGCCACTGTGCCACTCTGCCTGGGCGACGGCCGGCTGAATCCTGCGGCCGTCGGCTGGTCTGCCCGACCGCAGCTGGACTGCCATATCCCTGGGCATTTCGGCCGGCGCAAGCGCTGGAATCACTGGTGCATCACCACGCCGAACTGGATGCTCGCCATTACCCTGGCCGACCTCGACCTGATGGGGTTCGCTGCGGCCTACTTCCTTGATCTGCACTCCGGCAAGAGTGTCGCCTTCACCCGCCGCAGCCCGCTGGCGCGTGGCTGCGAACTGGCAGACACCCCTCAGGCCAGCCAGTCTTTCGAACATCCGCAACTGCACATGCGGGTCGACGAACAGGCCGGACGCACACGCTTGAGCGTCAACGCACCGGATATCGGCGGACAGCACCTGCAAGTCGAACTGGATATCCAGCGCCCCGCGCACCTGGAATCGATGAATCTGGTGGTGCCGTTCGC
The DNA here is from genome assembly GCF_014207935.1 of Pseudomonas fluvialis. Classification (GTDB taxonomy): domain Bacteria; phylum Pseudomonadota; class Gammaproteobacteria; order Pseudomonadales; family Pseudomonadaceae; genus Aquipseudomonas; species Aquipseudomonas fluvialis_A. Next base: position 348,932 of record NZ_JACHLL010000002.1, read on the forward strand.
CAAGGGTGGCTTCCATGCCAGCTGCCGCCAGCTCGGCCTGCCGGTTACCGGCAGCCTCAAGCTGGGCTCGCATAGCTACCAGTGCATCCCTGGGCGCAGCTTTGCCGCCCTGGATTTCGGCCGCGGCCTGTGGCCGCACAACAGCGACTGGTCGCGCGTGGCCTTTGCCGCGCCCGGCGGCATCGCCGGCAACTTCGGCACTGGCTGGACCGACGGCAGCGGCCTGACCGACAACGCCCTGTGGTTTGGCGGCAAGCTGGCCAAGCTGGACAGTCAGGTCAGCTTTCGTCCCGACAACAGCAGCGAGCCCCTCAGTCCCTGGTCTATCCGCAGTGAATGCGGCCGGGTCGAACTCACCTTCAGTCCGCGCCAGCTGCATCGCACCTGCCCGCAATTTGGCCCGCTGTACCACGACAACCGCCAGTGGTTCGGCGAGTTCAGCGGTGTGCTGCTGGCCGAGGATGGCGACAAGGTGCCCGTGCACAGCGCTCTGGGCTGGATCGGCCTGAATCAGGCACGCTGGTAGACGACTGTACAAAAAACAACCACTGGTCGCCTACTTCAGCGCCCGCCGCCGCGCTGATTAGACTGAAGTGGGTGCCCCTTGCCATACAGGAGACCATGCCATGTTCGGTAAACGCAGCCTCGACCCCGCGCCCCGCAGCCACTATCGCAGCGAGCGGGTAAGCGCCATCAACGGCCAGTATTTCTTCTCCACCCGCGAAGGGACGCTGGAAGGCCCCTACTTCACCCGCGTGGATGCTGAACGCAATATCGACCAGTACATCCGCCGCATGCAGCAGGCCAGCGCCCTGACCGCCCGCTCCGGCAGCCTCAGTCACTGACCGGAACGCACCTAGAGATCTTGGGCGAAAGCCGCTTCCAGCGCCTCGTTCACGGTGCGCAGCACCTTGACCCGGGCAAAACGCTTGTCATTGGCCTCGACCAGTGTCCAGGGCGCGCGTGAATTGCTGGTGCGATCGACCATGTCGCAGACCGCGTCGACGTACTGATCCCACTTGTCACGGTTGCGCCAGTCCTCCTCGGTGATCTTGAAACGCTTGAAACCGACTTCCTCGCGCTCCTTGAAGCGCGCGTACTGGGTTTCCTTGTCGATCGCCAGCCAGAACTTCACCAGCACGATGCGACCACGCGCCAGCTGATCCTCGAAATCGTTGATCTCTCCGTAGGCACGCAGCCAGTCGGCCTGAGAACAGAAACCCTCAACCCGCTCGACCAGTACCCGGCCGTACCAGGAGCGGTCGAAGATCGCCATCTTGCCGCGCGGCGGGATATGCCGCCAGAACCGCCACAGGTAGGGCTGAGCACGCTCCTCTTCGGTCGGCGCGGCTATCGGCACCACGTGGTATTGGCGCGGGTCGAGTGCCGCCGCCAGACGACGGATCGCCCCGCCCTTGCCGGCCGCGTCGTTACCCTCGAACACCACGACCAGGCCATGCTGGCGCATGCGCTTGTCGCGCATCAGCCGGGCAAAGCGCGCCTGCTCGGTGGCCAGCTGGGTCTTGTAGTCATCCTTGGCCAGCGTCTGGCTCAGATCCAGGCTGTCGATCAGCCCCCGGTTGTCCAGGCTGGATACCAGGGGGGCCGAATGGGGATGGCGCTGCGGGCGCTGCTGTTCCTGCAGGGCTACCTGCAGGCCATCGAGCAGGGTGCGGGCAACGAACAGGCTGCGATAGTTTTCGTCGGCCCCCGGCACCACATACCAGGGGGCATAGTCACGGCTGGTGCGGCGTATCACCCGCTCCCCGTGGCGCACAAACTTGTCGTAGACCTTGGACTGCTGCCAGTCGAGCGGGCTCAGGCGCCAGCTGGACAAGGGATCGCCCTCCAGTTCCTTGAGGCGATTTTTCATCTGTTTCTTCGACAGGTGAAACCAGAACTTGAAAATCAGCGCACCCTCGTCACAGAGCATGCGCTCCAGGCGCTCGGCGGCATCGATGGCCTGGTCCAGCACGGCATCGTTGATGCGGTCATCGACACGAGCCTGGAGCATCTGGCTGTACCAGTTGCCGAAGAAAATGCCGATACGCCCCTTGGGCGGCAGCTTGCGCCAATAACGCCAGGCCGGCGGGCGCGCCAGCTCCTCGTCGGTCTGCAGGTCGAAGGTCTCGACGCTAATCAGACGCGGATCCATCCATTCATTGAGCAGCTTGACCGTCTCGCCCTTGCCGGCCCCCTCGATGCCGTTGATCAGGATGATCACCGGGAAACGCGACTGCTGCTGCAGCTCGAACTGTGCTTCCAGCAAGGCCTCACGCAAAGCCGGCAGCTGCTGCTCAAAGGATTTTTCATCGATGGCGTGCTTGATTTCCGCTGATTCGAACATCCCGATCTCCCTGTGCAATGCTGCTTACCCTAGCCGATCAGCGCAGGCTTGTCTGTGCGGTAAACTAGCGCCTTTGCCGGCAACAGAGCTCCCCCATGAATGATTTCCAGCATGCCCTGCTCGACTGGGACGAGCAGGGCCAACCGCTGTCCAGTCGTTACGATGACGTCTATTTCGCCAAGGCCAATGGACTGGAGGAAACCCGCTATGTATTCCTCGCCAACAGCCACCTGCCGGAGCGTTTTGCCGCCCTGGCCGAACACGCGCAGCTGTGCATCGGGGAAACCGGCTTCGGCACCGGCCTGAATTTTCTCTGCACCTGGCAGCTGTTCGAACAATGTGCACCGAGCAGTGCACGCCTGCACTTTGTCAGTGTGGAAAAGTACCCCTTGCAGCTGGCCGATCTGGCCCGTGCCTGGCAGCTGTGGCCGGAGCTGGAACCCTACAGCCGCGCCCTGCTGGCGCAATATCAGGGCATCCACCCGGGCTTCCAGCGCCTGAGCTTTGCCGCTGGCCGGATACAGCTGACCCTGTTGATCGGCGATGCCAGCACCAGCCTGGCCCAGCTGGATGCCCAGATCGACGCCTGGTTCCTCGATGGCTTTTCCCCAGCCAAGAACCCGGAAATGTGGTCGCCCGAACTGTTCGCCCAACTGGCGCGGCTCTCTGCTCCCGGCGCCAGCCTGGCCACGTTCGCCAGCACAGGTTTTGTCCGCCGGGGCCTCATCGAGGCCGGTTTCAGCCTGCGCAAGGTGCCGGGCTTCGGCAAGAAATGGGAAATGCTCCAGGGCCATTACAGTGGTCCGCCACAGCCTGCCGGCAAGCCCTGGTATGCGCGTCCGCCTGAGCCTGTCGAGCGCCGCGCCCTGGTCATCGGCGGCGGCCTGGCCGGCTGCAGCAGCGCCGCCAGCCTGGCCGCCCGGGGCTGGCAGGTCAGCCTGCTGGAGCGCCACAGCGCGCTGGCCCAGGAAGCTTCCGGCAACCCGCAGGGCGTGCTCTATCTCAAGCTGTCCGCCCACCATACGCCGCTGTCGCAATTGATTGTCGGCGGCTACGGACGCACCCGCCGGCTGCTGCAGGAGCTGCCCGAGGGTCAGGCCTGGCAGCCCTGTGGCGTGCTCCAGCTTGGCCTTGACGACAAGGAAAAGGCCCGCCAGAGCAGCCTCGCCTCCGCCTTTCCCGTCGACCTGCTGCGTCAGGTCGACCGCAATGAAGCTGAACAGCTGAGCGGCATCGACCTGCCCAGCGGCGGCTTGTTTTACCCCAATGCCGGCTGGGCTCATCCACCAGCGCTGTGCCGGCTACTGGCCGAACACCCGGGGATCAGCCTGTTGCTGCATCAGGAGGCGCTGGAACTGCGCCGTGTCGATGGCCAGTGGCAGGCCTGGAGCGGCGCGCAGCTGCTGGCAGAGGCGCCGGTGGTCATCCTCGCCAGCGCCGTGGAGATCCTGCGGTTTACCCAGACGGCAGGCATACCGCTCAAGGGCATCCGCGGACAAATCACCCACCTGCCGGCCACCCCAGCCAGTCAGGCCCTGAAAACCGTGGTATGCGCCGAAGGCTATGTGGCACCAGCCTGGAAGGGCGAACATACCCTCGGTGCCAGCTTCAACTTCCAGCGTCTGGATAGCCAGCCTTCGACCGAGGAGCATGCCAGCAACCTCGACCTGCTCGGCGAGATTTCCTGCGACCTGCACCAGCGCCTGCACGCCGACCAGCTCGATCCTGCCCGGCTCGAAGGGCGTGCCGCCCTGCGCTGCACCACCCCCGACTATCTGCCGCTGGTAGGTCCGCTGGCCGATGCCGAAGCCTTTGCCAGGGACTATGCCGTGCTGGCCAGGGATGCCCGGCAGACGCCGGACACGCCCTGCCCCTGGCAGGAAGGCCTTTATCTCAACAGCGGCCATGGCTCGCGCGGGCTGATCACTGCACCACTGTCCGGTGAACTGCTGGCCTCCTGGCTGAACAATGAACCACTGCCACTGCCGCGAGCAGTAGCCGAAGCCTGCCACCCCAACCGTTATCTGCTGCGCCAGCTGGTGCGCGGCGCCTTCACCCCCAGCCGCCCTGTGGAGCAATCGTGACCGACATGCCAAACCCGCAACAAGAAGCCATGCTCAAACGCCTGGCCCGTGTCGAAGGGCAGATCCGGGGACTGCAGGCAATGATTCGCCGCGGCGAGGACTGCGAAGCCATCGCCCAGCAGTTTGCCGCCTCGCGCAAGGCCCTGGAAAAAGCCTACCAGCAGATGCTCGCCTGCCTGCTGGAAGAGGCCCTGCTCACGCCGGAACAGTCTCCAGCCGAAGCACTGGCGCAGGTCCGCGCCATCTTTACCAAATACACCTGAATTCAGCCCTGCCTGTAGGGCAAGGCCTGCCGTGCCTGTTCGGCGTAAGCCTGCACAGCCGGACGCTCCTGCTGCAGGAAATCCGCCACGGCCGCGCGCAAGCCGGGATGACAGAGGTAGTGCCAGGACTCGGTCAGTTGCGGCTCGAAGCCACGAATCAGCTTGTGCTCGCCCTGAGCGCCGGCATCGAAACGTGCCAGGCCCTGGGCAATGGCCCAGTCGATGCCCTGATACAGGCAGGTTTCGAAATGCAGGAAGTTGAAGTCGGTGAGGCAACCCCAGTAGCGGCCATACAGGCAGCCCGTCCCCTGCAGACTGAATGCCATCGCCACCGGCCGGCCATGCTGGCGCGCCAGCACCACGCGTATTAACTGCGGCATACGCTCGGCCAGCAGGCTGAAGAACAGCCGCGTCAGATAGGGTTGCTGACCGCGCACCCAATAGGTATTGGCATAGCAGGCGTAGACGAAGTCCCACTCGGCCTCACTCAACTCGGCCCCGCGGCGCCAGTCGAACTCCAGGCCCTGCCCAGCCAGTTGCTCACGCTCCTTGCGCAGCTGTTTGCGCTTGCGCGAAGTAAAGCTGTCGAGAAAATCCTGAAAGTCGCGATAGCCGTGGTTGTACCAATGAAACTGGCAACCCAGGCGCTGCAGCCAGCCTTGCTGTCCCGCCAGCAAGGTGCCCTCTTCCGGCAGGGTGAAGTTGATATGCCAACTGGACAGCCCTTGCTCGACCAGCTGCGCCACGCCCTGTTCCAGCAGGGCAACTAGCGCTGACTGCTGCCCCAACAGCCGCTCACCCACCACCGGGGTAAAGGGCACGCCGCTGAGCAGCTTGGGGTAATAGGCAATCCCAGCCCGCTGGCAGGCATCGGCCCAGGCCCAGTCGAATACATACTCGCCACGCGAGTGGCTCTTGACCCAGGCCGGCAGCACAGCCTGCACATCCCCTCTTTCACCGCGCCACAGGCGATGACTGCACTGCCAGCCACTGCCAGGAGCGGCACTGCCACTGTCCTCCAGGCAGGAGAGAAAGGCATGTTGTTGAAAGGGCTGAGCGGTTGCCGGCAGCAACCCGTCCCACTCGCGGGCGCCGATCTGCTGCAGGCTGTTGAGGATATGCACGGTCATGGGCGTCAGTCTGGGCTTTCCTCCAGCCGAAAAAAAGCCCCGCCAATGGCGGGGCTCAAGGGGGAGCAGTCAGCTGATGAAGTCTGACTTAGAACACGTACTGGGCGCGCAGAGACAGGGCATTGCCATTGTCATCATCGGCATCGGCAGCGCGCTTCTGCACGGCAACGGTGTCTTCATCCGACTTGGTCATCAGGTAGTTCAAGGACACCTTGACCGCCTCGTTGGCATACCAGTTCACACCCAGGGTGTGGATATCGGCTGTGGTGGTATCGATACCGGCTACACCCAGATCCTCGTCGTCTTCAACTTCCAGATTGTCAAAGCGGTAGAACACTTCCCAGGCACCCAGCTGCTTGTCCATCGGTTTGATGGCGTCGAACTTGGCGCCGTCCAGCTTGTAGATGCGCGATTCGCCGGTCAGGGTGTAGGCCAGCTGCATGTTGTAGCCGGTTGCTTCGCGGTCACCATTCTCATCCTGGCCACTCAGGGTACGAGTCAGGTATTCACTCTGCACCGAGAACGGACCATTCATGTAGGCGAATTCAGCGCCCCAGACCTGGTCATCATCGAAGAAACCGGTCTTGTCACTGTTGCCGAAGACAAGCTTGCCGGAGTAATCGCTCGACTGTTCAGTAACGCCACGCACACCCAGGCGGGAATCGATCTTGCCGGCGAACTTGTCGTCATCGTAGCTACGCTGGGCATAATCCAGGCCAAAGTGCAGGACTTCGGTCTCGCTAACGATCGGCGCGAACACACCGCGAGCGTTGAAGGTATTGGTGTCCTGACCGTCTTCATCCTCGGTCAGATTATCCTTGGCATCCTGCTGGGTGATACCGGCCGAACCGTAGAACATGCCAGCAGTCATGCCGCTGACCTGAATCCCCATGCCGTCTTCCTTGTCATTGACCCAGGAAGCCAGATCGTACACGGCGGTACGCTCGATAGCCGTGGTCCACTTGGAACTGGTGGCCTTCTCCAGACCGTAGTCCTGATCGAACTTACCGAGTTTGATATTGATCGGGGAGAAACCGGTGTAGGTGATCGACGCTTCATCCCACTTGCTGCTCGAGCCGGCCAGGTCTGCGCCGTCATAGTTCATCTGGTAGCGCCAATCCTTGTAGTTGCCACCAAATTCCAGCTGAGCGCGACGCAGGTAACCTTCGTTGGAGCTGTTGTTGTTCTTGGTGTAGAAGCCATCGAACGAGTCGTAGTCGGCTTGCAGGCGACCACCAAACTTGAAGCTGTATTGCTTGTCGGTAGTCGAAACTTCCAGACCGCTCTTGGTCTTGATCACGATATCGGTGCCATCGGTGGTCACGGTACCGGCCATGGCCTGGGCCGAAACGGCCAGAGCCAGAGCGCTGGCGGCAAAACCGGCAAACTGCTTACGCATCATCGAGGATTCCCCTAATTAGTCTTTGCGTTCAAAAACACGCGGGCATCTGACCCAGCGGTGTTGGAGGGGAATCTTGGCGGGGGGTTATTTCAGCTCAGTTGCCGTTAGATGAAAGTTAGATGACAGCGGAACTTTTTACTCCTTTCCAACATAAGACGATCAATCGTCAGCCTTGGAGGCCGACCGCAGCGGATGCCTGCACTGGCGCGCCAGCCAGTAATCCAGGCTCAGCCAGCGCCCGGCACCGCTGAAGAACAGCGCCACCAGCATCACCAGGTAGGTGACAGCAAACTCGATGCCGTTGTTCAGCACCACCAGCTTGCCACTGCTGGTCAGCCAGTCGTAGTTGCCGTGTTCCTTGAGCAGCGCGCGCGCCCGCTCGATTTTCTCGGCCGAGGCCATTACTCGCTCATTGGCGAACGGCGCCGAGGGGTCAGCAATCGCCTGCCAGCCATAGGGCCAGTGCACGCTGACGATCGCCACCAGCATGGTGATGATCAACGGAATGCTGATCCAGCGCAGAGCCAGACCGAACAGCAGCAGGATCGCCCCGCCCGCCTCGGTCAGCGCCGCCAGCCAGGCCAGCAGTTCGGGAAATGGCAGGCCAAGACCCCAGTCCGGGTTGCCGAACCAGGCGATGGTGGCCTGCATGTCCGCCAGCTTGTGCGTACCGGCCATCCAGAAAATCGGCACCAGGTACAGGCGCAGCAGCAGCGGGCCAAGAAAGTCGAGGCGACGGCTAGCGTCCAGGGCATCCTGGAGGCGATTGAGCAGGGGCAGCATGAATGTCTCCGGTGGCTGGGCTGTGCGCCTGGCCGGTCAGATGGTCGGGGGGAACCAGATGTCCTGGCGTTGCCAGTCATCCAGCAACGCACGGGCATGGGTGAAGTAACTTTCGTCGGCGGCAAGACCGCTGGCCTCGGCCAGGGCCAGTAACGCCGCCGCGCTGGCCTCCCCCGCCTGCAGACGCACAGCCAGGTGATAGGCGAACGGCGAAAGCTGCTGGAAACGCACCTTGTCCGCACGATCACGCCAGGCCAGCAGGCAGGTTGGCTCGGCCGGAGCCTGCACTGGCCGGTACTCGGCGCTCAGGCGCTGCACCGGCCAGGCATAGGCCAACGGCCAGGCCAGTGGTGACCAGCCCTGCGCGGGCAATTCGACTGTGGCCACATCCAGTTCCAGCTCGACCCGCTCGTAATGCGCCAGTTCGAGGAGGAAAGGCGGATCATCCGCCTCGGCGACAAAGCCCTGCTGCAACCAGCCGACAAACTCCGCACCGATCTGCAGGAAATACGGCGTGACGCAGCGGTGCCCGGCGATAAAACTGCGCACCAGGCGCTGCCAGCGATCGTCAGCGAACAGCCGGCGCAGCGCCGGAAAACCGCTGCTGAGAAAGCTCTCGATATTGTTGAAAAACAGGCCCTCGTACACAGCCATGCGCTCGGCGGTGATCCCCGGTAACAAGGCCTCACCCTGGGGCTGGCGAATGCGCGCGGCGAAGGCCAGCTGGTCGCGCTCGCTCATCGTCCGGCCTCCTGTTGCAGGGCGCGGATCTGCGCCACCTCGGCATACAGCTCGCTCACCGGCGGGAAGTTGAAGTCGCGCTCGAGCAAAGTAGGACGCACGCCATGCAGCGCATAGGTCTGCTGGAGCAACGTCCACACCGGATCGCACACCGGCGCGCCGTGGGTGTCGATCTTCAGGCCGGCAGCCTCGTCGTAGTGCCCGGCCATGTGCAGGTAGGCGATGCGCTCGCCCGGCATGGCCTGGATATAGGCCAGCGGGTCGAAGCTGAAATTGGTCGCGTTGACGTAGACGTTGTTGATGTCCAGCAGCAGCTGGCAATCCGCTTCGTCCAGCACCCCGCGAATAAAGCTGGTCTCGTCCAGCTCGCCGGGCAGGCGCGCATAGGCCGAGACGTTTTCGATGATCAACGGTCGTTCCAGTACATCCTGCACGGTGCGAATGCGCTCGGCGACCCGTTGCACGGTTTGCGCCGTGAACGGCAACGGCATCAGGTCGTACAGCTGGCCCTCGTCGGCACAGGCCGACAGGTGTTCGCTGTAACCGCGGATGCCGTGCTCATCGAGAAACCCCTTGATAGCCTTGAGCAGCTCGATATCGAGCGGCGCCACGCCACCGAGGTTGAGGGACAGACCATGGCAGAGGAACGGCACGCGCTCGCTGAGGCCGCGCAGCTGGCGGGCAAACCGCCCGCCTACGCCAATCCAGTTCTCCGGGGCGATTTCGAGGAAATCCACCCGGCCAACGGCGCTGTCAGCCAGCGCCGTGAGCAGGCCGCGACGCAGGCCAAGGCCGGCGCCGCTTACGAAAGGCTGCATGGTCATGTCCGTGGCGACCTTACTCGGCCTTCTCGGCGCCGCACTTGCCTTCTTTGACGGCCTTGCCTTCCTCACCGCAACTGCCTTCCTTGGCCGCCTTGTCGCCGCCACACTTGCCCTCTTCGGCTTTCATCTGACCGCCGCACTTGCCCTCGCCACAGGAACCTTCGTGGCCCTTCTCATGGGCTGCCAGGCTGTAGCCGCTGCTCAGTTCCTGGGCAGCAAACGGATTCCCGGCAGCTTGCGCGGATACGGCCGCGGTGCTCAGCAGGGCGGCGCCAAGGGTGACAACAACGGTATTCAACTTGTTCATGGAAACGCTCCAGTGGTGGTTCACAGATGGGGGCCAGCATGGCCCCTTCGCAACACTAGACGCAGAAGAACACTGGGCGTTACAGACGAACGAAAAGTTTTTTGATCGGCTGTAAGCAGGTTTTGCAGGAGAGAACGACAGGACTGATAGCGAAAGCCGCACTGTATTCAGGATTTGCGGCGCTGTTGCGCCAGACGCTCGGCCAGGGCGTCGAGCTCTGGGATGGCCGCGTCGGGCAACTGACGCAAGACCTGCTGACTGACCTTCATCTGGCGGATAAAGCGACGGCAGTGGCGACACATGGCCAGATGGGCACGCACCCCCAGACGTTCACGCAGGCTCAACTGGCCATCGAGAAAGTCGCTGGATTGGGCAACCAGATCCTTGCAGCTCAGCATTGGCCGGTCTCCTCGAAATGCTCAAGGGTGGCGAACACCTTGAGTCGCGCACGATGCAGCAGCACCCGTACATTGGAGAGCGAAAGATCCAGAAGATTACAGATATCTTCCAGTTCCAGGCCCTGGCGCTCTCGCAGCAGCAACACGCTGGCCTGCATTTCGGAGAGGCTGGCCAGAGTCTTTTCCAGACACTGACGCAACTGTTCCTCGCTGAGCAACGCTTCAGGCGAGTCCGCATGCCAGGCATGCGGAGGCATCTGCCAGTGGCCGTCGGCGGCAAAGCGCTCAGCGCCGACGCTGCCGTGTGGCCCAGGCAGGTCATCCAGCAGCACTTCGCGGCGGTTGTGCTTGAGGCGGGTTTTGGCCGTGTTGGCCGTGATGGTCAGCAACCAGGTTTTCAGGCTGCTGCGCTGCTGAAATCCATCGAGGTTGCGCACCACGGCCAGCCAGGCGTCCTGCACCACCTCGTCGGCATGACGACTGCCGACGATGGCATAGGCCACTGCGCGCATGGCGCTCTGATAACGCGTCACCAGCTCTTTGTAGGCGCGCTGCTCACCAGCCAGCAGGCGGGTAAGCAGTTCATCCTCGGCCGGGTCCGCCATCGGCAGCTCAGGCTTTCTTGCGCAGAATTACGCTGCCAATCGAATAACCCGCGCCGAAAGAGCTGAGCACCCCCAGGGCCCCGGCCGGCAGGTCATCCTGATTCTTGTGCAGGGCAATCACCGAGCCGGCCGAACTGGTGTTGGCGTAGGTGTCCAGAATCACCGGCGCTTCATGCGCTTCGGCATCACGGCCAAGCAGCTTGCGTGCAATCAGCAGGTTCATGTTGAGGTTGGCCTGGTGCAGCCAGAAGCGCTTGACGTCGGCGACGTTCAACTGATTCTCCGCCAGGTGCGCGGCAATCAGCTCGGCCACCATCGGGCAGACGTCCTTGAACACCTTGCGCCCTTCCTGCACAAACAGCTTGTCGCGGGCACCGATGCCCTCTTCCGCACAGCGGTTGAGGAAGCCGAAGTTGTTGCGGATATTGTTGGAGAACTGGGTAACCAGCTTGGTACCGACCACATCCCACTGGTAGGCCGAGGTCGCCAGGTCGGCGCGCTCGATGACCACGGCGGTCGCCGCATCACCAAAGATGAAATGGCTGTCGCGGTCGCGGAAGTTAAGGTGACCCGTGCAGATTTCCGGGTTGACCATGAGAATCGCACGGGCCTGACCGGTTTGTACCGCGTTGGTTGCTGCCTGGATACCGAAGGTGGCCGAAGAGCAGGCCACGTTCATGTCATAGGCCCAGCCGTTAATTCCCAGTGCGGCCTGCACCTCCACCGCCACCGCCGGGTAGGCACGCTGCGGATTGGAACAGGCGAGGATCACGCCGTCGATATCGGCCGCCGTCTTGCCGGCACGCTGCAGGGCTTCCTTGGCGGCGCCGACAGCCATCTCGCAGAGAATCGACCACTCTTCGTTCGGACGCTCGGGGATGCGCGGGGTCATGCGCTGCGGGTCGAGGATCCCCTCCTTGTCCATTACATAGCGGCTCTTGATCCCCGAAGCCTTCTCGATGAAAGCCTCGCTGGACTCACTCAGAGCCTCGACCTCGCCACGCTCGATAGCGGCGGCATTGTCGGCATTGAACTGTTGCACATAAGCATTGAAAGCCGTCACCAGCTCCGCATTGGAGATGCTGTTGGCGGGGGTAAACAGACCGGTGCCACTGATTACGACGTTGTGCACGGACTTTCCTCTTTATTGTCATGGTCGCCCACGGCGGCCGGTTAAACATCACGCCTGCGGCCCGCAGCCCCAGGCAAAAAATTCAAGCAATGTAGCCGCGCCACAGCCCAGTGCGCTGTCAACATTTGGCAAAGCATGGAGTTTGCCACAGCCACGACATCGCCGCCTCCTTGTCAGACAGATGCCAGGCCGTTTAAGCCACACCCACCTGGCAGTACTGCGTCCTGCGCAATAGAGCGCGAACGGCCCTCAAGGCTGCAGCAGACTGTTCATCTGCTCGCGATAGGCCGTAGAGTCGCGCTGCCGCTGAACCTCTTCCCAGATTTGTCGGGCCAGTTGCGGCTGGCGCTGCTGCAGCTGATGCGACAGCATCAGGTAGTAGGCCTTGGTCTCCAGCGGCAGACTGGCCTTGTCGATCACCGCCGCCAGCTCGGCATTGCTCTGCAGGACATGATCGGCGCGCAGAACCTGCAAGGCCACTGCCTGTACCCGGCGGGTAGCCAGCATGTACAGCAGCGCTTCAGGGTCGCGACTGCTCTCCACCACCACAGCGCCATGCAGACGCAGGAAGTCGACGATGGAGAAACCGCTTAGCGTGCCTATCGAACCCTGCAACTGGCGGAACTCGCTGCCGTTCCAGCCCACGGCATCATCCTTGCGCGAATACAGGGCGTAGGCCTGGGTATGCAGACGCTTGCTCTCATCGACCCGGCCATCGTTGTCCAGCGGATAGGCACCCTGGGCAAGACGCTCGGCCATGTAGCTGGCAGCAAAGGCGCCCTCGTAGACGCCCTTCTCAAGGCCAGCGAGACACCGGCGCCAGGGTACCGCCACCCAGCGGACCTGCAGATCGAGTGCCGCAGCCACCTGCTTGAGCAACAGCAAATTGAGCCCGCGGCCCTCAGGCATCACCCAGGGAAAGGATTCCTTGTCCTCATAGCAAAAGGTCAGGTGGGTAGCCCGAGTCTCCTCGGCAGCCACAGCAGGCAATCCCCCATACAGCCACAGCAGCAACAGCAAAAACCGCATCCACCGCCCCCTTGCATCCATCCCCCAGTTCCCTTGGCACAGTATAGGCAGAGCCACTCAGCCGCCGGGACAGTAGTGACAACAGATTATCGTTCGACGTAAGCGTATCCGCCCAGATAACCCGGAACTTATCCATAAGGATGAGGGATTAATCCCGGCAACCGCTCTGGAACAGTACTTTTGACCACAGTCAGCGAATTGACACGCAAGGCGCACGACACGACAATCTCCCAGTCAAAGTCAACACCTTGACGCACCCCTCCATAAACTTAGGGAAGAGCCCCCATGAAAAAACTTCTGACCGCAGCTCTGCTCAGCGTCGCCGCGGCAAACGCCAACGCCAACCTGGTCACCAACGGCAGCTTTGAATCCGGCCTCAGCGGCTGGAGCTGCAGCGGTGCCGATCTCTGCACCGCCAGCAACCAGGCAGCCCACACCGGCAGCGCCGGCGCCTATGGTTATGACAACAGCGGCTTCGCCACCCTGTCGCAGACGCTGTCGACCATCGTTGGTGCAACCTACGGTTTCTCCTTCTTCTCCAACGCCTACCAGACCGCAGGTAATGAGCTGCGCTACAGCTTCAGCGACTTCAGCGGCTCGACTCTGGTTCCGACCACTACCCAGTGGCTGCAGAGCACCGGCACTTTCGTCGCCACCTCCAGCAGCACCCTGATGCAGTTCTTCTTTGCAACCGACCCGGGTACTGGCACCTGGCGCCTGGACGACGTATCCGTCGAGCAGATCGCCGCTCCTGTTCCGGAGCCGGAAACCTATGCCATGCTGCTGGCCGGCCTCGGCCTGATGGCTGGCGTTGTGCGCCGTCGCAAGGCCCAGCAAGACGCCTGAGCCCCTCCTTCGGGGAGTCTCTGGCCCCGAAAATGAAAAAGCCCCTGACCACAAAGGTCAGGGGCTTTTTCTTGCACGGCGCACGCGCATGACCGCGCCCCGCATCAGGCCAGATCGAAACGATCCAGGTTCATCACCTTGGTCCAGGCCGCCACGAAGTCTTTGACGAACTTCGCCTGCGCATCGCTGGCGGCATACACCTCGGCCAGAGCACGCAGCTGCGAGTTGGAGCCGAAGACCAGATCGGTCACGGTGGCCGTCCACTTCAGCTGGCCACTGGCGCGATCCCGCCCTTCCAGCACACCCGCACTGGCCGAACGTTTCCACTGAGTGCCCATGTCGAGCAGGTTGACGAAGAAGTCATTGCTCAGGGTCCCTGGCCGCTGGGTGAACACGCCATGGGCCGAGTGATCGAAGTTGGCGCCCAGTGCACGCATGCCACCAACCAGCACGGTCATTTCCGGCGCGGTCAGGGTCAGCAGCTGGGCCTTGTCGACCAGCAGCTCGGCCGCCTTCTCCTCCAGCCCCGGCCGTACGTAATTGCGGAAACCATCGGCAGCCGGCTCCAGCACGGCAAAGGACTCGACATCGGTCTGCGCCTGACTGGCATCGGTGCGCCCCGGAGCAAAGGGCACCTTGACCTCGACACCAGCCTGTTTGGCCGCTGCCTCAACCGCTGCGGCACCGGCCAGCACGATCAGATCAGCCAGCGAGATCTTCTTGCCGCCGGTCGCTGCTGCATTGAAGTCTTTCTGAATCGACTCCAGCGCCGCCAACACCTTGGCCAGCTCCGCCGGCTGGTTCACCGCCCAGTCCTTCTGCGGCGCCAGGCGGATACGCGCACCGTTGGCGCCGCCACGCTTGTCGCTGCCACGGAAGGTCGAGGCCGAGGCCCAGGCGGTAGTGACCAGTTGCGCGACCGAGAGGCCGGAAGCCAGCACCTTGGCCTTGAGCGCGGCGACATCCGGCTCATTGACCAGCGGGTGATCCACAGCCGGCACCGGGTCCTGCCAGATCAGCTCTTCCTTGGGCACCAGCTTGCCCAGATAACGGGCACGCGGGCCCATGTCACGGTGAGTCAGCTTGAACCAGGCGCGGGCAAAGGCGTCGGCAAACGCCTGCGGGTCCTGATGGAAGCGCCGTGAAATCTTCTCGTAAGCCGGGTCCATGCGCAGCGACAGGTCGGCCGTGGTCATCATCGGCGGGTGTTTCTTCGACGGATCGTGAGCATCGGGAATCAGGTGCTCAGGCTTGCAGTTCTTCGGGGTCCACTGATGAGCACCGGCCGGGCTCTTGGTCAGCTCCCACTCGTAGCCGAACAGCATGTCGAAGTAGCCGTTGTCCCAGGTGGTGGGATTGGGCTTCCAGGCCCCCTCGATGCCGCTGGTAGTGGTGTGCACGCCCTTGCCGCTGCCGAACTTGTTGATCCAGCCCAAGCCCTGTTCTTCGATACCTGCGGCTTCCGGTTCCGGACCGACCAGCGACGGATCGCCTGCGCCGTGGGCCTTGCCAAAGGTGTGACCACCGGCGACCAGGGCCACGGTTTCCTCGTCGTTCATCGCCATGCGCGCGAAGGTTTCCCGCACATCGCGGCCGGACGCCACCGGATCAGGGTTGCCGTCCGGGCCTTCGGGGTTCACATAGATCAGGCCCATCTGCACTGCCGCCAGCGGATTGTCGAGCTGGCGATCGCCCTGATAACGGCTGTTGGGCTTGTCACTGGTGGCCAGCCACTCGCGCTCGGCCCCCCAGTAGATGTCCTCTTCCGGCTCCCAGATATCGGCACGGCCACCGGCAAAACCGAAGGTCTTGAAGCCCATGGATTCCAGGGCAACGTTACCGGCCAGAATGAACAGGTCGGCCCAGGAGATCTGGCGGCCGTATTTCTGCTTGATCGGCCACAGCAGACGGCGGGCCTTGTCCAGGTTGCCATTGTCCGGCCAGCTGTTGAGCGGGGCAAAGCGCTGGTTGCCGGTGCCGGCACCGCCACGGCCATCCTGAATCCGGTAGGTGCCGGCGGCGTGCCAGGCCATGCGGATCATCAGACCACCGTAGTGACCCCAGTCGGCCGGCCACCAGTCCTGGGAGTCGGTCATCAGCGCGGTGAGGTCCTTGACCAGGGCATCAAGGTCCAGCTTCTTGAATTCTTCGGCGTAGTTGAACGCCTCTCCCATGGGGTCGGACTTGGCGGAATGCTGATGGAGGATGCTCAGCTTGAGCTGATTGGGCCACCAGTCGGCATTCGACGGGCCGCCGGCAATGGTGTGTTTGGCAGCACCGGCAGCGAACGGGCATTTGGCTTCGTTTGACATGGTCTTTCCTTCCTTTTGCTTGCGCCTAATTCGTGGACAGAGTGTTGACCCTGCACCCCAAACCTCGCCAATAGGTTTTAGGAATGGCACTGATAGTAGTCAGGAAGAAGACCGTGGGAGCCCCGTTAATCAGTCACTTTCCGGAAGAGTGTTGCAAGCGAATACGGCAGCACTGCTTGCGGCTGGACTCAACCAGTAGAGGGAGGCTCTAGGCCTCCACTGCACTCCATTGTTTACTCAACCGCTTGTCCGACACCGCCATCCTGGTGCCCAGTTGCTGGGCGAACAGCGACACGCGGTATTCCTCCAGCATCCAGCGGTACAGCACCAGCTCGGCATCGCGCTTGCCCTCCTGGGCATGCTTGGCCGCGCGGGCCTGGTATTGCTCCCAGGCGGCGTTGAATTCGGCGGTCCACACGCGGTCACGCTGCAGCTGCGCAGAGATTTTATCGAAGCGCTGCTCGATGGCCTTGAGGTAGCGCGGCACCTCCCTGAGCCACTCGGCCGGGGTTTCGCGCACAAAGCCCGGATAGACCAGATGGCTCAGTTGCAGCTTGATGTCATTCAGGGCCATGGCCTGGGCCAGGTCGATCTTGCCTTTGAAACGCTTTTGCAGGCCGTGGGCCAGCTGCAGGATGCTCAGGGTCAGCCGGGCGATGCGCTCGGCATGCGCCGCCCAGTCACCGCGCTTGCGCTCGGCCAGAGCGGCCAGCGCCGCACCATCGCGCGGCAACTGCGGCTCACCCTCGAGGATGCAGGCATCCAGGCTGGCCAGCAGGATGTCTTCGACCAGCGCTTCGGGTCGGCCCAGCTCGCGGTACAGCAGCCCCAGCTCGGTCAGCCCCGGCAACTTGCCACGCAGGAACTTGGCCGGCTCGGCCAGTTGCTGCAGGAGCAGTCGCTGCAGGGCACGACGATGCTGGTAATCGGCTTCGGCCTGGGTGGCAAAGCGTCCTTCCTTGACCTCGCCCGCCTCCTCGACCAGAGCCGGAAACACCGTCATCGAGAGGCCGGCGATCTTCTGCTGGGTCTTCTCGGCGACCTGAGCAAATGCTTTGGCCTCGACGGGTTTCTGTTCCTGCTTCTGCTGCGGAATGGCCAACGCCGCCTGGCTGGCCTCGGCGAAGCGCGCGCACAGTTCGGCCAGATCACGGCCTTCGCCGAGGAACTTGCCGCGCGCATCGACCACTTCCAGGTTCATGCGCAGATGCGCTTCCAGGCCCGCCGCCGATTCGGCCCAGGCTTCCTCGGACACACGGGCACCGGTCATGCGACTCAGCTCGCGGCCGAGCGATTCGGGCAGAGAACCCTCGCCAAAGGCGATCTTCGACAGGGCCGCGCCGACGAAATCCGGCACCGGCACGAAGTTCTTGCGGATGGCCTTGGGCAGACCGCGCACCAACGCGATGGCCTTGGCCTCCAGCAGACCGGGCACCAGCCACTCCAGGCGCTCGGGCGGCAGCTGCGGCAGCAGCGGCGCCGGCACGCGCAGGGTCACGCCATCGCGGGCATGGCCGGGCTCGAAGTGATAGGTGAGCGGCAGACGCAACTCGCCCAGACGCAACTGGTCCGGGTACTGTGCGGCGGTGACTTCGCTGGCTTCACGGGCCAGCACGTCCTCCTCGCGCATCAGCAGCAGCTGCGAGTCCTTGGCGCTGCCCTGCTTGTACCAGCTGTCGAAACTGGCTGCCTGATAGATATCGGCCGGCAGCCGGGTATCGTAGTAGGCGAACAGGGTTTCCTCGTCGGCGAGAATGTCGCGCCGGCGGGCCTTGGCCTCCAGCTCATCGAGCAGCTCCAGCAGCTCGCGGTTGGCCGTGAGGCATTTGGCGCGGCTGTTGATTTCACCCCCGACCAGACCTTCGCGGATAAACAGCTCGCGCGCGGCCACCGGATCGACCGGCCCATAGTGCACCGGGCGGCGGCCGACCACGATCAGGCCATAGAGGGTCACCTGCTCGAAGGCCACCACCTGGCCACGCTTCTTCTCCCAGTGCGGCTCGAAGTGGTTTTTCTTGATCAGATGACCGGCCAGCGGCTCGATCCAGTCCGGCTCGATCTTGGCGACCATACGGGCGAACAGTTTGGTGGTTTCCACCAGTTCGGCGGCCATGACCCAGGTGGACTTCTTGCGACCAATCACCGACGAGGGATGAATCCAGAAACGCCGCTGACGCGCGCCGAGGTAATCCCCGTCCTCGGTCTTCTGGCCAATCTGGCTGAGCAGGCCGCTGAGAATGGCCTTGTGCACGGCGGCGTAGCCCTTGGCGCGCTGCGCCGCTTCGCTGGCCTCGGCCTGCTCGCGGGCGATCACATTGACCTTGGTGTCGGTGGTCGGTTTGACCGGTTTGGATGCCGACTCGGGCTCACGCTTATCCGTAGCTTTCGCTGCCGACAGCTGCAGATCGCGGGCGATCAGTACCAGCTGGCGGTGCGCGTCGCGCCACTCGCGCAGGCGCATGTAGTTGAGGAAGTTCTTCTTGCACCAATTGCGCAGCGGATTGCTGCCCAGCTCCTGGCGTTTTTCCTCGAAGCCGCGCCACAGGTTGATCAGCGCGGCGAAATCGGAATCCACGTCCTTCCACTGGGCATGAGCCTGGTCGGCGGCCTGCTGGCGGTCCATCGGCCGCTCGCGCGGGTCCTGCACCGACAGCGCCGAGGCGACGATCAGAATCTCGTCCAGGCTGCCGAGCTGGGCGGCTTCAAGCACCATGCGTCCCAGGCGCGGGTCGATGGGCAGGCGTGCCAGCTGGCGGCCCAGCGGGGTGAGCTGGCCCTCGCGGTTGACCGCCGAAAGCTCCTGCAACAGGTTGAAGCCGTCGCTGATGGCCTTGCCATCCGGCGGCTCGATAAAGGGGAACGCCTCGATGCTGCCCAGACGCAGATGGAGCATCTGCAGGATCACCGCCGCCAGGTTGGTACGCAGGATTTCCGGATCGGTGAAGGCCGGCCGGCCGAGGAAATCCTCCTCGCTGTACAGGCGCACGCAGATGCCCGGCTCAACACGCCCACAACGGCCCTTGCGCTGGTTGGCGCTGGCCTGGGAGATCGCCTCGATGGGCAGGCGCTGGACCTTGGCGCGGTAGCTGTAGCGGCTGATCCGTGCGGTGCCGCTGTCGATCACGTAGCGGATGCCCGGTACGGTCAGCGAGGTCTCGGCGACGTTGGTGGCCAGTACGATCTTGCGCCCGGCCATGGGCGCGAAAATCTTCTGCTGCTCGGCCGGCGTCAGCCGCGCATACAGCGGCAGTACCTCGGTCAGGCGCAGATTGGCCTTGCGCAGCACCTCGGCGGCCTCGCGGATTTCGCGCTCGCCGGGGAGGAAGATCAGCACATCGCCCGGGCGCTTGCCCTCGGCCTTCTCATGGGCGGCGATTTCGTCCAGCGCGGCGAGGATGCCCTGATCGACGGTCAGGTCATCCAGTAGGCTCTCGCCCTCCTCGTCCACCTCAGCCGCCAGCGGGCGGTACCAGGTTTCCACGGGATAGGTGCGGCCAGACACCTCCACAATCGGCGCGTCATTGAAGTGCTTACTGAAGCGTTCCAGATCGATGGTCGCCGAGGTAATGATCACTTTGAGATCGGGGCGGCGCGGCAGCAGCGTTTTCAGGTAGCCGAGGAGGAAGTCGATGTTGAGGCTGCGCTCATGGGCCTCGTCGACAATGATGGTGTCGTACTTTTCCAGGTAGCGGTCGTGCTGGGTCTCGGCCAGCAGGATGCCGTCGGTCATCAGCTTGATCAGGCTGCTGTCCTTGCTCTGATCCTCGAAGCGCACCTGATAGCCAACCAGCTCACCCAGCGGCGTGCCGATTTCCTCGGCCACGCGGGTCGCCACGCTGCGTGCCGCCAGACGGCGCGGCTGGGTGTGGCCAATCAGGCCGTGCACGCCGCGACCGATCTCCAGACAGATCTTCGGCAACTGGGTGGTCTTGCCCGAGCCGGTCTCGCCGGCGATCACCAAGACCTGATGTTTCTCCAGCGCGGCCTTGATCTCGTCGCGCTTGGCGGCGATCGGCAGAGCGTCGTCGTAACGCATGACCGGCACGCTGCGCTTGCGCGCGTCAACCTTGGCCACGGAGGCCTGGAAACGCTCCAGCCACTGCGTCAGCTTGCCTTCATCCCAGCCCGGCGTGCCGGCCGTCTTGCGCAGGTCGTGGAGCTGACGGCGCAGACGGTGGCGATCGACCAGCAAGGCCTGGTCGAGGTTGTGGTGCAGTTGATCGAAGGCAGGCGTGGCGTTGGTCATCGGTGACAGCAGCAGTCTCGGGAAAGGCGGCGATTGTCGCAGATTTCCCTTCCCGCGACTGTTCCGCGGCTAGCTGTAGCGTTGCAGAAAAGCAAAAGCCCCGCCGAGGCGGGGCTTTTGTCGAAGCTGACAGGCTTACTTCTTGCCCATCTTCTTCAGTTCTTCGTCACGCAGCTCGCGACGCAGAATCTTGCCGACGTTGGTGGTCGGCAGGCTCTCGCGGAACTCCACGGCGCGCGGCATCTTGTAGCCGGTGACGTTGGCACGCATGTGCTCCATCACCTGCTCCTTGCTCAGGCTCTCGCCCGGCTTGACCACCACGAACAGCTTGATCGCCTCGCCGGACTTCTCGTCCGGGATGCCGATGGCCGCGCACTGCAGCACGCCCGGCAGGGTCGCCAGCACGTCTTCCAGTTCGTTCGGGTAGACGTTGAAACCGGAGACCAGAATCATGTCCTTCTTGCGATCGACGATGCGCATGAAGCCGTCTTCCTGAATCACCGCGATGTCTCCGGTCTTCAGCCAGCCCTCGGCGTCGAGGATCTCGTCGGTAGCTTCCTGGCGCTGCCAGTAGCCCTTCATCACCTGCGGGCCCTGCACGCACAGCTCGCCGATGGCGCCGATACCCAGGTCCTTGCCTTCGTCGTCGACCACTTTGCAGGAGGTCGACGGAACCGGAATACCGATGGTGCCGATCTGGATGTTCTGGAACGGGTTCACCGATACCACCGGGCTGGTTTCGGTCATGCCGAAGCCTTCGCAGATGGCGCAGCCGGTGACTTCCTTCCAGCGCTCAGCAGTGGCCATTTGCAGGGCCATGCCGCCGGAGAACGTGGCTTTGAGCGAGGAGAAGTCCAGATTGCGGAATTCCTCGTTGTTGCACAGCGCCACGAACAGGGTGTTCAGACCGACGAAACCGGTGAAGCGGTACTTCGCCAGGTCCTTGATCATGGCCGGCAGGTCACGCGGGTTGCTGATCAGAACGTTGTGGCCGCCGATCAGCATCATGGCCATGCAATGGAAGGTGAACGCATAGATGTGGTAGAGCGGCAGCGGTGCGATCAGCACCTCTTCGCCCTCGCTCATCTCGGAGCCCATCAGCGACTTGACCTGCAGCATGTTGGCGATCAGGTTGCGGTGGGTCAGCATCGCGCCCTTGGCCACACCGGTGGTGCCGCCGGTGTACTGCAGCACGGCGATGTCGCCGGATGCCGGGTTGGCTTCCTTGACCGCCTGGCCCTTGCCCTTGGCCAGCGCCGTGTTGAGTTTGACGGCCTGCGGCAGATTGAACGCCGGCACCATCTTCTTCACGTGCTTGACCACGGTATTGACCAGCAGACGCTTGAGCGCCGGCAGCATGTCGCCCACTTCGGTGACGACGACGTGCTTGATGCCTGTCTTGGGCAGCACTTCCTCGGCCAGGTGGGCCATGTTGGCCAGGCACACCAGCGCCTTGGCGCCGGAGTCATTGAACTGGTGTTCCATCTCCCGCGCGGTGTACAGCGGGTTGGTGTTGACCACGATCAGGCCGGCGCGCATGGCACCGAAAACCACCACCGGGTATTGCAGGATGTTCGGCATCTGCACGGCGATGCGGTCACCCGGCTGCAGGCTGGTGTGCTGCTGCAGATACGCGGCAAAGGCACCGGACAGCTCGTACACCTCAGCGTAGCTAAGGGTTTTGCCCAGGCTGCTGAACGCCGGCTTGGCGGCGAAGCGTTGGCAGGACTCCTTCAGGACCGCGAGGATGTTCGGGTACTGATCGGGATTGATTTCGGCAGGAATGCCCGCAGGGTATTTGTCCTTCCAGAAATTAGCAGTCATGGAGGCCCACTCTCCTAAAGCAACAGCTGATCTTCACCCCCCCCGAAGGGGTGGTTGTTTATTGTGTTTTGTGCGTTTTTCTGCCTGGCAGTTGGCAAAAAACCGGCCGAGGGTAGCAGCTTTGCCAAAGGCTAACCAGAGCCAAGCCAGCCCCCAGCAGTCTCAAAAGTGACCAAAAATGCCGCCACCAGTCATCTTTCAGACAACAAGCGTTCACTCAGCACTGGAAAGATCGCCATAAAAAACCCCGCGCACAAGAGCAGCGGGGTTTTAGGGCTCATCACCGGTCAGGCGATATCGCGCAGTTCGCGACGCAGGATCTTGCCGACCGGCGTCATCGGCAGGGCATCCTTGAGCACGATGTGCTTGGGCACCTTGTAGCCGGTGAAGTTCTCCTTGCAGTAGGCCTTGAGCTCGTCGACCGTCACCCCGCCTCCCGTGCGCGGCACCACGAACAGTTTCACTGCCTCGCCGGAACGCTCGTCCGGCACGCCGATGGCGGCGCAGCTGGCCACCTGCGGATGAGCCATGACCACATCTTCGATTTCGTTGGGGTAGACGTTGAAGCCGGAGACGATGATCAGGTCTTTTTTGCGATCGACGATGTGCACAAAGCCTCCGGCATCGATGATCGCCACGTCGCCGGTCTTCAACCAGCCTTCGGCATCGAGCACCTCGGCGGTGGCTTCCGGACGCTGCCAGTAGCCTTTCATCACCTGCGGCCCCTGGATGCACAGCTCACCACGCTCGCCGATCGGCAGCTCGTGGCCATCGTCATCGATCACCTTGAAGGCCGTGCCCGGCACCGGAATACCCACCGAGCCCAGCCGGGCCAGCTTGCCGTAGCCGTTGGTACTGGCCACCGGCGAGGTTTCGGTCAGGCCGTAACCTTCCACCACCGAGCAGCCGGTCATGGCCTGCCAGCGCTCGGCGGTGGCCTTGACCAGCGCCGTGCCGCCGGAGTTGGTGACCTTCAGGTTGGAGAAATCCAGCTCCTTGAACTCGGGGTGGTCCATCAGGGCCACGAACAGGGTGTTGAGGCCGAGCAGCGCGGAGAAGCGCCACTTCTTCAACTCCTTGATGAAGCCACCGATGTCGCGCGGATTGGTAATCAGGATGTTGTGGTTGCCGTTGACCATCATGCACATGCAGTTCGCGGTGAAGGCATAGATATGGTAGAGCGGCAGCGGCGCGATCATGATCTCCTGCCCCTGCTTCATCAGCGGCACGCCGCTGTCATCCAGCTGCGACAGGCAGGCATCGACCTGCTGCATGTTGGCCACCAGGTTGCCGTGGGTCAGCATGGCGCCCTTGGCCACGCCGGTGGTGCCACCGGTGTACTGCAGCACGGCAATGTCGTCCAGGCTCAGCGGCACCGGCTTGAGCGCATGGCCCTTGCCCTGGGCCAGCACGCTCTTGAACGACAGCGCCTGCGGCAGGTGATAGGCCGGCACCATCTTCTTGACCTTTTTCACCACGGTGTTGACCAGCCACCCTTTGAGGCTTGGCAGCATGTCGCCCATGCGCGCCTCGATCAGGTAGTCGATGCTGGTATCCGGCAGCACCTCCTGCACCAGGTGACCGAACAGGTTGACGTAGACCAGCGCACGCACGCCGGCATCCTTGAACTGGTGCTTCATTTCCCGCGCGGTGTACAGCGGGTTGGTGTTGACCACGATGAGGCCGGCGCGCAGGGCGCCGAACACGGCAATCGGGTACTGCAGGATATTGGGCATCTGCACGGCGATGCGCTCGCCGGGCTTGAGGTCGGTGTGACGTTGCAGGTAGGCGGCAAAGGCCGCCGACAGGCGATCCAGCTCGGCATAGGTCAGGGTCACGCCCATATTGCTGAACGCCGGACGATCGGCGAACTTCTTGCAGGAGCGTTCGAACACTTCGACGATCGACCCATAGGCACTCGGGTCAATGTCATTGGGCACGCCTGGCGGGCGCTTGTCGTTCCAGAAATCAGCCTGCATTTATTTTTATCCTCCGGCCTGAGTGTGTCTGGCCCGCCTATCGCGGGATGCGCCGACGTTAGCAGCTCTGCCCCCGGGGGCAAATAGCATGCGCGTCGATATTCGCCGGCTGAATCGTTGACAACAATGCGTCACCGAACGCGAGTCTTCGCTATAGTCGGAAAAACCCCTCAGTGCCTTTCCTATGCGCCTATTCAGCCTGCTTGCCAGCCTGCTCATCTGCTTCAACGTGCAAGCCCGCGAGATTCGCATTGCCAGCCTCGAGTACCCACCTTTCAGCAGCCCGAAGCTGCAGGACGGTGGCAAGCTGGTGGCACTCAGCCGCGCCGCCCTGCAACTGCAGGGCCACAGCCTGAAAGTCGATTTCATGCCCTGGGCACGTGTCGTCCTGGCTATCAAACGCGGCGACTATGACGGGGCCTTGCCGCTCTGGCCCACGGACCTGGTCGAGCTGCACCTGCGCCCCTCCCGCCCACTCGCCTACAGCGAGATGGGCTTCTTCGTGCGCCGCGACAGCTCGCTGCAAGGACTTTCCCTGGAGGCTCTCAAAGGCCTGCGCGTTGGTATTGTCCGGGGCTATGCCTATCCCAAGCACCTGCTCTCCGGCGGCTTGATAGCCGAGGAAGCCGCCAACGACATCAGCAACCTACGCAAACTGGCCGCCAGACGCTTCGATCTGGTGCTGCTGGAGCGCGAGGTCGGCCTGCACCTGCTGCAGGAAGAGCCATTACTCGGCCAGCAACTGACCTGGCAGGGCCGCCTGCATGAACGCATCCCGCTGCTGATCGGTTTCCGTCCGGCCAGGGGTGACGAGGCCGAACTGGCCGAGCAGTTCGATGATGGTCTCAAACACCTACTGGCCAGCGGCGAGTACCTGCGCATTCTGCAAACCCCGGCTCGCTGAGGCTTTGCGCGACTGCGCCGCTTGTGCACAATGCCCGCACACTCCGGGCAAAAGGACCCGATATGCTGCACGATGCCTTCTGGCTCAACGCCACTGATGCCACTCCGCTGTTCGTCAATCACTGGGCTCCCGAACAGCCTCCGCGGGCAGCGGTGATGCTGGCCCACGGCATGGCCGAACACAGCGGTCGCTATGCCCGCCTGGGCGCTGCCCTGGCTGCCATCGGGATCAGCCTGTATGCGCTCGACCAGCGCGGCCATGGGCGCAGTGCAGAACACGGCACCCTCGGTCATTACGCCGATGCCAATGGCTGGAACAAGGTGGTCGGCGATCTGGCCACGCTCAACCACCACATCCGCCAGCAACTGCCGCAGACACCGATCATCCTGTTTGCCCACAGCATGGGCACCTACATTGGCCAGGCCTATCTGATGCAGCACAGCTGCAGCCTTCAGGCAGCGGTACTTTCCGGCTCCAACTACCAGCCACTGGCGCTGTACCGCGCGGCCGAGCTGGTCGCCCGCTTCGAGCGCTGGCGCCTGGGCCCGACCGGCCGCAGCAAACTGCTCAACTTCCTCACCTTCGGTTCGTTCAACCAGGCCTTCAAGCCCAACCGCAGCGAGTTCGACTGGCTAAGCCGCGACGCCGCCGAAGTCGACAAGTACATCAACGACCCCCTGTGCGGCTTCATCTGTACCACCCAGCTGTGGATCGATCTGTTCGGCGGCCTGCAGCAGATCACCCCGACCGATAACCTGGCGCAGATCGACAACGAACTGCCTGTCCTGGTGATCGGCGGCGAACGTGACCCGGTCAGCCAGGGCAAGCGTCTGCGTGATCTGGCCGAAGCGCTGCGCCGGGCCGGGCTCAAGGATGTCGAACTGAAGATCTACCCGGACGGCCGCCATGAGCTGCTCAACGAAAGCAACCGCGACGAAGTCACCGCTTATCTGATCCACTGGCTGGAGCAGGCGCTCACGCGCCGCCGCCAGTGCCCACCCCCTCAGCAGGAGCCCGCATGACCCAGGTCAGCAACGTCCCCTACGACGCCCTCGAAATCGGCCAGAAGGCCAGCCTCAACAAGACCGTTGAAGAACGCGACGTGCAGTTGTTTGCTGCCGTTTCCGGCGACAACAACCCGGTACACCTGGACGCCGCCTTCGCCGCCGAAACCCTGTTCAAGGAGCGAATCGCCCACGGCATGTTCAGCGGTGCGCTGATCAGCGCGGCGATCGCCTGCGAACTGCCAGGACCTGGCACCATCTACCTCGGCCAGCAACTCAGGTTCACCCGCCCGGTAAAGCTCGGCGATACCCTCACCGTGGAACTCGAAGTGCTGGAAAAACTGCCCAAGGGCCGCGTGCGCCTGGCCACCCGCGTGTTCAATCAGAACGCCGAGCAGGTGGTAGACGGCGAAGCCGAAGTGCTGGCCCCGCGCGCTGCGCAGACCGTCAGCATGCCGGCGATGCCGCAGGTCACCATCGCCTGACAGCACCGGCTCCATGAAAAAGGCCGGCCCCTGGGGGCCGGCCTTTTTCATATGTCCCAGGCAAAAAAATGGGCGACTCAAGTCGCCCAAAATGCCTTGCGTGCCTGTCAACCGGAAGAACTAGCCCTGCTTGCGCTTGTGCGCGTCCTTCCAGACGAAATAGCCAAAACCTGCGCAGAACACCACACACAGACCAACGATCAGAATTCCGGAAAGTACGACTTCATCGAGAAACATGGGAGCCTCCTGCAACTGTGGCGCCTTGAAGAGATGGCTCCACGTTACCAGCGCAGGAGTGAGGAAAATTGATCTGCATCAATGGCCGCAAACAGCGACAGCCCGGCGTGGATCAGGACTGACGCAGATCAAAAGAGCACGCTGTCAGCGCTTCTTCGGCTTGTTCTTGGCCTTCTTTTTGACGACCGGCAACGGCATGGCCTGTTCGAAGGCCTGGCGCATCTCCTGCAGGCGCTTCTCGTGAACGTCATGAATGCGCTTGCCACGCTCGGCAGAGAAGTCGATCAGCTTGTCATCACTCATGGCGCGGCCCTACCAGGCGAAAGGTGAGATTGAGCCGTGGCGCGCAGGGCTTGCGCGTCTTGGCCACCTGATGCTGCCAATGATGCTGGGTTTGCCCGGCCATGACCAGCAGCGAGCCATGCCCCAACATCAGGGAATGCTCGATGCGCGTCCCGCCCTTACGCCGCAGATCGAAACGCCGCTCGCCTCCCAGGCTGAGCGAGGCAATCAGCGGGTTGCGCCCCAGTTCCACCTCGTCGTCGCTGTGCCAGCCCATGGAATCCTGGCCATCGCGGTACAGGTTGAGCAGCACCGCATTCAACGGCTGCCCCACCTCCGCCTCGACCTGGCGGCGAATCTCGGCAAGCAGCGGCGTCCACGGCAAGGGGCAATGTTCGACGCCAGAATAGCGGTAACGCGCCTGCGCATCGCCATACCACGCCACCTGGCGCGGCGTCGCCAGCCAGCGACCATGGATGAACAGTTGCGGCTGACTCCAGGGTGTTTCACGCAACAACTGCGCCAGCCAGGCATCAGCAATCTCGGGCGACAACCACTGCGGCAACCAGTGCAGCTCGGCATCTGCCAGCTGCAGCGGCTCATCGGCAAACAGCATCACACCTCCACATCCACCCACAGACCCTGGCGCGGCAGATCGTCCAGACCGGGCGCTTCTTCCTCGGTCGGAGTCTCGGCCATTTCCTGCGGAGTATGCCCCTGGCGCTGACGCCGGCGCTGCTCCTCGCGCAAGCGCTCGGCAACCTCCTGGGGATGACGGCGGTCGAGGGTCACCGCCGACTCGGCGGCTGCGCCCTGAGCCGGCGTCACCAGCGGAATTTCCGGGCGAGGCTTGACCGGGTCCTGCTGGGCCGTGACCGGGGCCAGGCTGTGAGGGATGGGCGGCAACATGCTGAGGCTCCTTTTATCAGGCTGTCGGCCTAAGCGCAGGCGACTTGATGCGTGCTCGCTACACTGCATTGGAAAGGTGCTTCGCGGAATGGTTTCCTGCCAGCCCCGCCGGTTTTTCCGTCGCCCTGTGCACACTGTTCCGCTACCATAGCCGGCTTTTTTTGGCAGGCGTAACAATCACATGGCGGGAAGTCGCATGGCACAGCAGTATGAACCAGGGCAACGTTGGATCAGTGACAGCGAGGCGGAACTCGGACTGGGCACCATCCTAACCGCTGACGGTCGCCTGCTCACCGTGCTCTACCCGGCCACCGGCGAAACCCGCCAGTACGCCCAGCGCAACGCCCCACTGACCCGCGTGCGCTTCGCCCCGGGTGACGAGATCACCCACTTCGACAACTGGAAGCTGACCGTGCAGAGCGTTGACGATGTCGACGGCCTGCTGATCTACCACGGCCTCAATGCGCAGAACGAGCTGTGCACCCTGCCGGAAACCCAGCTGTCCAACTTCATCCAGTTCCGCCTGGCCAGTGATCGACTGTTCGCCGGGCAGATCGACCCGCTGAACTGGTTCGCCCTGCGTTATCACACCCTGGAACACCGCTCGCGCCTGCTCCAGTCGAACCTCTGGGGCCTGGGTGGCAGCCGCGCCCAACCGATTGCCCACCAGCTGCACATCGCCCGCGAAGTGGCCGACCGCATCGCCCCGCGCGTCCTGCTGGCCGACGAAGTGGGCCTGGGCAAGACCATCGAGGCCGGCCTGGTGATCCATCGCCAGCTGCTCTCGGGCCGTGCCAGCCGCGTGCTGATCCTGGTGCCGGAAAACCTCCAGCACCAGTGGCTGGTGGAAATGCGCCGGCGCTTCAACCTGCAGGTGGCGCTGTTCGATGAAGAGCGCTTCATCGAGAGCGATGCCGACAACCCGTTCGAGGATACCCAGCTGGCGCTGGTCGCCCTGGAATGGCTGAAGGACGACAGCAAGGCCGCCGAGGCGGTACTGGCCGCCGGCTGGGACCTGCTGGTGGTCGACGAGGCCCACCACCTGGTCTGGCACCCGGAAAGCGCCAGCGCCGAATACCTGCTGGTCGAGCAACTGGCCCGGCGCAGTGCCGGCGTACTGCTGCTGACCGCCACACCAGAACAGCTGGGGCTGGACAGCCACTTCGCGCGCCTGCGTCTGCTCGACCCGGACCGTTTCCATGATCTGGAAGCCTTCCGTGCCGAGAGCGCGCAGTACAAGCCGGTGGCCGAAGCCGTGCAGGAACTGCTCGACCACGGCCAACTCAGCAAAGAAGCGCGCGAGGCCATTCAGGGTTTCCTCGGCGCCGAGGGCGAGAGCCTGCTGGCCGAAATCGCCAGCGGCGATGAAGAAGCCCGCGCCCGTCTGGTGCGCGAACTGCTCGACCGCCACGGCACCGGCCGCGTGCTGTTTCGCAATACCCGCGCCGCGGTGCAAGGGTTCCCCGAGCGCAACCTGCACCCCTACCCGCTGGCCAATCCGGCCGAATACATGGAGCTGCCGCTGGGCGAGCACCCCGACCTCTA
Organism: Pseudomonas fluvialis; assembly: GCF_014207935.1. Classification (GTDB taxonomy): domain Bacteria; phylum Pseudomonadota; class Gammaproteobacteria; order Pseudomonadales; family Pseudomonadaceae; genus Aquipseudomonas; species Aquipseudomonas fluvialis_A. The sequence continues at coordinate 378,550 of NZ_JACHLL010000002.1, forward strand.
CCCGGAAGTCAGCTTCCAGGCCCAGCAGGATGGCGAAGAAGAGCGCTGGTGGCGCTTCGACCCGCGCGTCGAGTGGCTGATCGATACCCTGAAGATGCTGAAGAAGGTCAAGGTCCTGGTGATCTGTGCCCACGCCGAAACCGCGCTGGACCTGGAAGACGCCCTGCGCGTGCGCTCCGGCATCCCGGCCACGGTGTTCCACGAAGGCATGAGCATCCTCGAACGCGACCGCGCGGCGGCCTACTTTGCCGACGAGGAGTTCGGTGCCCAGGTGCTGATCTGCTCCGAGATCGGCAGCGAAGGTCGCAACTTCCAGTTCAGCCACCATCTGGTGCTGTTCGATCTGCCGGCTCACCCGGACCTGCTTGAGCAGCGCATCGGCCGTCTCGACCGCATCGGCCAGAAGCACACCATTCAGCTGCACGTGCCCTATCTGGAGGACAGCGCCCAGGCACGCCTGTTCCAGTGGTACCACGAGGCGCTGAACGCCTTCCTCAACACCTGCCCGACCGGTAACGCCCTGCAGCATCAGTTCGGCCCACGCCTGCTGCCCTTGCTGGAAGGCGGCGACGATGCCGCCTGGCAGACGCTGGTCAACGACGCCAGAAACCAGCGCCTGCGCCTGGAAGGCGAGCTGCACAGCGGCCGCGACCGCCTGCTGGAACTCAACTCCGGCGGTGCCGGCGAGGGCGAAGCGCTGGTCGAGGCCATCCTCGAACAGGATGACCAGTTCAGCCTGCCGATCTACATGGAAGAGCTGCTCGACGCCTTCGGTATCGACAGCGAAGACCATTCCGACAACGCCCTGATCCTCAAACCCGGCGAGAAGATGCTGGATGCCGGCTTCCCCCTGGGGGACGACGAAGGCGTGACCATCAGCTACGACCGCGACCTGGCACTGGCCCGCGAGGACATGCAGTTCATCACCTGGGAGCACCCCATGGTGCAGGGCGGCATGGACCTGGTGCTGTCCGGTTCAATGGGCAACACCGCCGTGGCGCTGATCAAGAACAAGGCGCTGAAACCCGGCACCGTGCTCCTCGAACTGCTGTTCGTCAGCGAGGCCGTGGCACCCAAGGCGCTACAGCTGGGACGTTTCTTCCCGCCGGTGGCACTGCGCTGCCTGCTCGACGGCAATGGCAATGATTTGGCCAGCAAGGTCGCCTTCGACACCCTCAACGAACAGCTGGAAAGCGTGCCGCGCGGCAGCGCCAACAAGTTCGTGCAGGCCCAGCGCGACGCCCTGAGCAAGCAGATCGGCGCTGCCGAGGCCAAGATTGCGCCGCAGCATGCCGCCCGCGTTGCCGAAGCCCAGCGCCGACTGGCCGCCGAACTGGATGAAGAGCTGGCGCGCCTGACTGCCCTGAAAGCCGTCAATCCGACGGTGCGCGACAGCGAGATCGAGGCGACCCGGCGCCAGCGTGACGAAAGCCTGGCCTTCCTCGACAAAGCGGCCCTGCGCCTGGAAGCGATTCGCGTCCTGGTAGCGGGCTGATCCTGAACACGGCGCCTGACTTCAGGCGCCGTAGCGACTCACGCAACCAAAACCCGCCAGGCATCCAGCCAGGCCAGACCTGCGGCCGTTGAAGCCTGCGGCCTATATTCGGCTGCCAGCCAGCGGTGGTACCCGGCTGCACGCAGAGCGTCGATGGCTGCGGAAAAATCCAGCGTGCCAGTACCGGGCTCATGTCGTCCCGGGCAGTCGGCAAACTGCACATGGCCGATGCGCCCGGCCAGCAGGGCGATGCCGGCCGGAATATCCAGCCCCTGCCGGGCCATGTGGTAGAGGTCGAGCTGCGCGTGCAAATTGGGGTGATTCACCGAGCGCAGCAGTTCGTCCAGTTGTTCTGGGGTGCTGATCAAAAAGCCCGGCATATCCAGCGGGTTGATTGCCTCGCACAGCACACCGATGCCCAATACGGCAAAGGCCTCGGCAGCACGGCGCAGGTTGGCCGTGAGACAGGCCAGTGCCTGATCGCGCTCGACGCCTTCAGCCAACCGCCCCGGCAGCACATTGACCCACTGCGGCCGGACCATGGCGGCATAGCTCAGGGCCTCCTGCAGGGCAGCATCGAACTCGACCTGGCGTGCCGGCACGCCAGCCAGCCCGGGGCCACCAGTCATCAGATCGCCCGCCGGCAGGTTGATCAGCACCAGCGGCAGGCCGGCGCGCTCCAGCGCTTCCTTGAGCGCAATGGCCGGCACTTCATAGGGAAACTGGATTTCCACGCCAGCAAAACCGGCCACGGCAGCAGCCCGCACCCGCTCCAGCAGCGGCAGCTCGTTGAACAGCAGCGACAGGTTGGCGGCGAGTTTCATGGTTTTTCCTCGAACAGTTCGATCAGGGTCGCCGGATCCTTGTGCAAGGCACCCTGCTGTCCGTGCAGGCGCATCAGCTGCGCCGCCAGCCCGCTCATCGGTGTGGCCGATGCACTGGCCTGCGACAGCCGCACTGCGGTATCCAGATCCTTGAGCAGGGTACGCACATGCCACTTGATCGGTTCGAAACGACGCTCGGCCATCTGCGGAGCCAGGATCTGCAACGGCTTCGAATCGGCAAAGCCACCAGCCAGTGCCGGCGCCAGCAGAGTGGCATCTACCCCGCTACGCTCGGCCAGCGCCACTACCTCGGCAATCACCAGCGCATTGCTGGCGACAATCATCTGGTTGCACACCTTGGTCACCTGCCCCGCACCCACTGCCCCCATATGGGTCAGACGCTGCCCCAGATGTTCGGCAATCGGACGCAGCCGCTGGATATCGTCGTGATCACCGCCAACCATGATGGCCAGCGTGCCGGTTTCGGCTCCAGCCGTGCCGCCGGAAACCGGGGCATCGACCCAGCGCATGCCGGTTCGCGCCAGCAGTTCGGCTGCCATCTCGCGGGTCATGGCAGGATCGGAACTGGAGAAATCCACCAGCAACTGCCCGGGGCGCGCCGTTTCGACCAAGCCGCCAACCCCAAAGACCACGTCGCGCACCGCCGCGCTATCAGCCAGACACAGCAGAATAACTTCGGCCCGGTCACACAGTTCGGCCGGCTGATCAACGCGCTGAGCACCCAGCTCCAGCAGCGGCAGGCATTTGTCCGCCGAGCGGTTCCAAAGGGTCAGGGGAAAGCCGGCCGCCAGCAGGCGGCGGCACATCGGCTGGCCCATCAGGCCGATGCCGGCAAAGGCAAGAGAAGGAAGGGACTGGATCATGCAGGCACCCGTCAGACTGGACGGCCGCCAGTGTATCAGCGCCGCTGGCGCGGCGCGTCGGGCTTACAAGCCGTCTTTTTCCAGGTGTTCGAAGTTCACCGGCTCGCCTGGCTTGGCACCAAGCTTGTGGCGGATATCTTCGAACATGGCGTCGTACTCGCTATGACCACGCATGATCGGGCTGGCATTGCTCGGAAGGCCATGCTTGATCACCGCCTTGGAAATTAGGCTGGCGAAGTTGAAAGCCGTATCGCTGTGCATGTCGAACTCTTCGACAAAAGCCTTGCCGGCAATTTCACCCGTGACCTTGAAGTGCATCAGCGTGCCTTCAGTAGCGTCATGCCGAACCTCATAGTTCACATCGATACTGAAGTCGGGAACACCCGGCATCCCTGGCAGATTCTTGCGATGTAGATGACCTGGCTCAAACATGGACTGGCACTCCTTTGTGGGTCTTTGTCTGCCGCTGAGCTTCGCGGAAAAAACCATCTACGTCCAGCCCGGCACCACCCAATACTCTGCGCTAGATCAATGCAGCAGCGGCTTTGTCTCACGCTCCTGAATCACCACCCAGGGCGCCACCACCACCGCCCACAGGTCCGGATCACGCGCCAGCAGGTCTTCGGCCAGGGCGGCTTCGACCTTGGCCAACTGACCGCTGGTCAGCCAGACCGTCACACTGGCCTTGTCATCCGTAGCCAGAGCCTCGGCCACCGCCACCAGATCGGCCTGCGGATCAACCCAAAGCAGGGCTCCACGGGCAAAGAAGGGCTGCAGCTCCTGCCAGGAGATTTTCGCGGTTTCGCCCAGCAGCTTGGCATAGAGGGTGCTAGTTTGTTCGGTCATGGGTTGTTCCTGTGCCAATCCTGATCAAAGAATGGCCGGCATGATACTCGGCAACTCTCGGTGAATGAACTATTCAAGGACTTGGCCGAACGATCAGAAAACTCCAAGACAACGCCGTTTTTCTGTATGTTTGTTACGCTCATGCGACACCCGCAAAACCGCCCTGAATGCTTGGCTTTTCAAGGCGCAAAGCACCGCTCTACACTGTGCCGGTACAGTTGCCCGGCCAGTGTCCGCGGCAGCCATCCTCGCCTGTCACCACGGCAGCGCGGATAACAACAACTTATAAAGACCAACGAGTGGAGCACTATGAACAAGGCTACTAAGCAGATGACCAAGCTGTTTGCCGCCATGGCCATGGCCGGCGTTGCCAGCTACTCCGTAGCGGCTGACACCATCAAGATCGCCCTGGCCGGTCCGGTTACCGGTGCGGTTGCGCAATACGGCGAAATGCAGTTCATCGGTGCCAAGATGGCCATCGAGCAGATCAACAAGGCCGGCGGCGTCAATGGCGCCATGCTCGAAGGCGTGGTCTACGACGACGCCTGTGATCCCAAGCAGGCCGTTGCTGTCGCCAACAAGATCGTCAACGACGAAGTGCAATACGTGGTTGGCCACCTGTGCTCCAGCTCCACTCAGCCGGCGTCCGACATCTACGAAGATGAAGGCATCCTGATGATCACCGCGGCCTCCACCAGTCCGGAGATTACCGCTCGTGGCTACCAGCTGGTGTTCCGCACCATTGGCCTGGACAGCCTGCAGGGCCCGACCGCCGGCAAGTTCATTGCCGAGCACGTCAAGCCCAAGACTGTCGCCGTGATCCACGACAAGCAGCAGTACGGTGAAGGTATTGCCACTGCCGTGAAGCAGACCCTGGAAGCCGCCGGCACCAAGGTCGCCCTGTTCGAAGGCATCAATGCCGGCGACAAGGACTTCTCGGCCATGATCGCCAAGCTCAAGCAGGCCAACGTCGACTTCGTCTACTACGGCGGCTACCACCCGGAACTGGGCCTGCTGCTGCGTCAGTCGGCCGAGAAGGGCCTCAAAGCCAAGTACATGGGTCCGGAAGGTGTCGGCAACAAGGAAATCTCGGCCATCGCCGGCCCGGCCTCCGAAGGCCTGCTGGTGACCCTGCCGAAGTCCTTCGACCAGGATCCGAAGAACCAGGCACTGGTTGAAGCCTTCAAGGCCAAGAACCAGGACCCGACCGGCCCGTTCGTATTCCCGGCCTACGCCGCGGTACAGGTCATGGCCGAAGGCATGAAGAAGGCCGGCAGCACCGACACCGCCAAGGTGGCCGAAGCTCTGCGCGCCAACAGCTTCGAAACTCCCACCGGCACCCTCGCCTTCGACGAGAAGGGTGACCTGAAGGACTTCAGCTTCGTGGTCTACGAATGGCACCAGAACGGCACCAAGTCCGAAGCCAAGTAAGCCCATGCGTTAACCCAAAGCCCACTGCACCTGCAGTGGGCTTTGTTTATTCGAGCAATCCGGATATTCGCCGCGCTACCCGCGCCGCCCCCGCCGGGATATCCGAGGAGTCAGGTAATGCCCGATCTCTATCACTATCTGCAGCAGCTGGTTAACGGCCTGACTGTTGGCAGTACCTACGCCCTGATCGCCATTGGCTACACCATGGTCTACGGCATCATCGGCATGATCAATTTCGCCCATGGCGAGGTGTACATGATTGGCTCGTACGTGGCCTTCATCGTCATCGCCGGGCTGTCCCTGATGGGACTCGACAGCCTGCCGCTGGTCATCACCGCCGCCTTCGCCGCGAGCGTGATCGTCACCAGTGCCTATGGCTACAGCATCGAACGGGTGGCCTACCGCCCCCTGCGTGGCAGTAACCGCCTGATCCCGCTGATTTCGGCGATCGGCATGTCGATCTTCCTGCAGAACGAAGTGCTGCTGGCCCAGGACTCCAAGGACAAGGCCATCCCCAACCTGCTGCCCGGCAACTTCGTCATCGGTGCCGACAGCATGAGCGGCGTGACCATCTCCTACATGCAGGTGCTGATCTTCGTCATTACCTTCGTGGTGATGCTCGGCCTGACCGCCTTCATCTCTCGCTCACGACTGGGCCGCGCCTGTCGCGCCTGCGCCGAAGACATCAAGATGGCCAATCTGCTGGGCATCAACACCAACAACATCATCGCCCTGACCTTCGTCATCGGCGCCGCGCTGGCTGCCGTGGCCGCTGTGCTGCTGGGCCTGCAATACGGCGTGATCAACCCGCATCTGGGCTTCCTCGCCGGGATCAAGGCCTTCACCGCCGCGGTGCTCGGCGGCATCGGCAGCATCCCCGGCGCCATGCTCGGTGGCCTGCTGCTGGGCGTGGCCGAAGCCTTCGGCGCCGATATCTTTGGTGATCAGTACAAGGATGTGGTGGCCTTCGGCCTGCTGGTTCTTGTGTTGCTGTTCCGTCCGACCGGCATCCTCGGTCGCCCGGAGGTGGAAAAAGTATGATGGCCCGCTCACTCAATAATCGTATCAAGACCGCCTTCTTTAGCGCTCTGCTGGTACTGGCCGTGGCCTACCCGGTACTGGGCCTGAAGCTGACCACCGTGGGCATCAAGCTGGAAGTGCATGGCGCCAGCCCGGCTATGCTCTGGACCATCGCCGCAGCCGCCATTGGCATGTTCCTCTGGCAACTGCTGCGCGACCGCCTGGACGGACCGCTGAGCAGCCTGCCCAGCCTGCCCGGTCTGCCCGCCTCGGCCAGCAGCTTCCTGACTCTGCCCTCGACCCAGCGCTGGATCATCCTCGGTCTGATCGTGGTCGGTCTGGCCTGGCCGTTCTTCGGCAGTCGCGGTGCGGTGGACATCGCCACGCTGATCCTGATCTACGTGATGCTCGGCCTCGGCCTGAACATCGTGGTCGGCCTGGCGGGCCTGCTGGATCTGGGTTACGTCGGTTTCTACGCCGTCGGCGCCTACAGCTACGCCCTGCTCTCGCATTACTACGGCCTGGGTTTCTGGACCTGTCTGCCGATCGCCGGAGCACTGGCGGCACTGTTCGGCTTCCTCCTGGGTTTCCCCGTGCTGCGTTTGCGCGGCGACTACCTGGCCATCGTGACGCTGGGCTTTGGCGAGATCATCCGCATCCTGCTGCGCAACATGACCGAGCTGACTGGTGGCCCCAACGGCATCAGCAACATCGACAAGCCGACCCTGTTCGGCCTGTCGTTCGAGCGCCGCGCCGCCGAAGGCATGCAGACCTTTCACGAATATTTCGGCATTGCCTACAACGGCATCAACAAGGTGATCTTCCTCTACCTGGTCGCCCTGCTGCTGGTTCTACTGACCCTGTTCGTGATCAACCGCCTGCTACGCATGCCGATCGGCCGCGCCTGGGAAGCCCTGCGCGAAGACGAGATCGCCTGCCGCGCACTGGGCATGAACCCGACCATCATCAAGCTCTCGGCCTTCACCCTGGGCGCCACCTTCGCCGGTTTCGCCGGCAGTTTCTTCGCCGCGCGCCAGGGCCTGGTCACGCCGGAGTCCTTCACCTTCATCGAGTCGGCGATCATTCTCGCCATCGTCGTGCTCGGCGGCATGGGCTCGCAGCTGGGCATCATCCTCGCGGCCGTGGTGATGATCCTGCTGCCTGAGCTGATGCGTGAATTCAGCGAGTACCGCATGCTGATGTTCGGTGCGCTGATGGTACTGATGATGATCTGGCGTCCGCAGGGCCTGCTGCCCATGCAACGCCCGCACCTGGAGTTGAAACCATGAGCCGCCCGATTCTTGAAGTCAGCGGGCTGACCATGCGCTTCGGCGGCCTGCTGGCCGTCAACAATGTCGCCCTCACCGTGCAACCCAAGCAGGTGGTTTCGATGATCGGCCCCAACGGCGCCGGCAAGACCACCGTATTCAACTGCCTGACCGGCTTCTACCAGCCCACGGGTGGTGTGATCCTGCTGGACGACGAGCCGATCCATAACCTGCCGGGGCACAAGATCGCTCGCAAAGGCGTGGTACGCACATTCCAGAACGTTCGTCTGTTCAAGGAAATGACCGCGGTGGAGAACCTGCTGGTCGCTCAGCACCGTCACCTCAACACCAACTTCCTCTCCGGTCTGTTGAAGACCCCGGACTTCCGCCGTAGCGAGAAGGCCGCGATGGAATACGCCGCGCACTGGCTGGAACAGGTCAACCTCACCGAAGTGGCCAACCGCCCGGCTGGCACCCTGGCCTACGGCCAGCAGCGCCGCCTGGAAATTGCCCGCTGCATGATGACCCGCCCGCGCGTGCTGATGCTCGACGAGCCCGCCGCTGGCCTCAATCCCAGGGAAACCGAGGACCTCAAGGCGCTGATCGGCATGCTGCGCGACAAGCACGACGTCACCGTGCTGCTGATCGAGCACGACATGCATCTGGTCATGAGCATTTCCGACCACATCTACGTGATCAACCAGGGCACGCCCCTGGCCGACGGTACGCCGGAGCAGATCCGCAACAACCCGGACGTGATCAAAGCCTATCTGGGGGAAGCGTGAGCATGCTGACTTTCAACAACGTCTCCACCTTCTATGGCAAGATCCAGGCGCTGCACGACATCAATGTCGAAGTGCGCAAGGGCGAGATCGTCACCCTGATCGGCGCCAATGGCGCCGGCAAGTCGACCCTGCTGATGACCCTGTGCGGCTCGCCCCGCGCCGCCAGCGGCAGCATCCGTTATCAGGGTGAAGAACTGGTCGGGCTGGACACCCCGGAGATCATGCGCAAGAGCATCGCGGTAGTGCCCGAAGGGCGCCGCGTGTTCGCTCGCCTGACCGTGGAAGAGAACCTGGCCATGGGTGGCTTCTTCGGCACCAAGGCCGACAATCAGGAGCAACTGGACAAGGTCCTGCACCTGTTCCCGCGCCTGAAGGAACGTTTCGAGCAACGCGCGGGCACCATGAGCGGTGGTGAACAGCAGATGCTCGCCATTGGCCGGGCGCTGATGAGCAAGCCGCAGTTACTGCTGCTCGACGAGCCGTCACTGGGTCTGGCACCGATCATCATCCAGCAGATCTTCGACATCATTGAGCAGCTGCGCAAAGATGGCGTGACCGTGTTTCTGGTCGAGCAAAACGCCAACCAAGCGCTCAAGCTAGCTGATCGCGGCTATGTGCTGGAAAACGGTCGCATCGTCATGCAGGGCAGCGGTGCCGACCTGCTGGTCGACCCGAAAGTGCGCGACGCCTACCTCGGCGGCTGACGCACCCACCTCCTTGCCGCCCTGCGGCAAGGAGGCCTTCTCCGACTATCAGGCCAGCAGCACGACTGCAGCCACAATCACACCCAGCACCAGCGCCCCGGCCACCAGCAGCAAGCGGCCATTACCGCTTGCCGGCGCCTGAACCGGTGCCTGAGGAGCAGCGGCCTGTGCCCGCGCAGGGTTGAGCGCCGCCGCCTGGCTCACCTGCGGCTTGCCCGCCGGCTTGGGCACCTTGACCGCCTGCATGAATACCGTGGCATCCTCATCGGCCTGAGGCTGATCGATCTCGACCTTGGGCCCGATCACCAGAAGACTGACTGACCCCATGCGCAGTTCATCGCCAGGGCGCAGCGGGCCTGCCGCCAGCTTTTCCTGATTGACGAACACGCCGTTGGCCGATCCCAGATCCTTGAAATACAGCACGTCATCCTGCAGATAAAACTCGCAGTGGCGGCGCGACAGTTCCTGGTCGCTGGCAAAACACAGTTCGCATTGCGCGGAGCGGCCGAAGGTCTGCGACGAACTGATTGGGTATTTGTGGCCCTGATGCTCGCCTTTGAGAACCTGCAGGAACCAGCGCGCGCTCAAGCCATCCTGACGCACACTGCTCCTGGCCGGATCGCTCAGCTCCATCTCGACAGCACCCAGGCGCAGCAGATCGCCAGCTCGCAACTGGTAGCGACTGCCTATGCGTTCGTCATTGACGAAGGTGCCAGTCTGGCTGCCGCAGTCGCTGAGGTAGTAGTGACCCTGCTCCTGACGGATTTCGGCATGGAACGCACTGACGCCGGCGTCTTCCATGACCAGCTGGTTACGCTCGTCCTGGCCGATGGTGAAACGCTCTTCGGTAAGCCAGAGCGGCGCCTGGCGACTGTCTTTGAAATGCAGCTTGAGCATTTTTCGTGTTAACCCTGTTGCTGATGGCGACCCGCTCGGCAAGAGCCGCGCTTATTGGCCAAAAAGATTGTTCCAGACCCGTTTCAGAGTATTCGGCTCTTCCTTGCTCGCCTCAGGCTCGGCCTTGCTCTGCTGAGCCTGCTCCTGCTGGCGCTGGGTCCGTGCCGCACGCGCCGAGGCCTGCAAACGCTGGTGCTCTCGCTGCATCTGCAGCAGTTCGGCATGCTCCGGCTGCACCTCCAGGCCACGCTCGATCATGCTCAGCGCCAGCGGGAAGTTGAAACGGGCATAGGCGTCCTTGGCCAGATCACGGTACAACTCGGCAACCTGCAGCAGTCCCGCCAAAGCCGCGGCATTATCCGCCTGCAGAGCAAGAATCTGCCGGTAATAGAACACCGCACTGTCATCTTCCGGGGTCAGCAGCCGCTTGTCGGCAATGCTCTGCTCGGCACGCGCCAGGTAGCCGGCGATACGCGCCTCCAGCAGCCGCTGAAGGCCGTCCAGTGCACCGGCGGCAGTGGCATCCAGCGCCAAGGCCTGACGGTAGTAATAGTCAGCGCTGTCATCGACGGGCTCGAGCAGCCTTCCTTCACTCAGCCGCTGGTCGCCCAGTACGACAAAGGAGGCGACACGCGCCTGCAGGACGCGCTGAAGACCCTCCAGCGCCGCGCGGTTGTCGTCATCGATCAGCAGCACCTGCTGAAAATAGTGATCGGCGCTGTCCTGCTCAGGCGCCACCAGTTGACCTTCAGCCAGGCGCTGTTCGGCTTGCGCCAACAGAGCATTGATCTGACTCTGCTGCTGCCAGTACAACCAGCCCGCCACGCCGGTACCCGCGGCGACCAGCAGTGTCAGCACCAGCAACAGCGGCATCATTGATCGCCGCGGGACGACTGACACCGACCCAGGACTGCGCGCGCCCGTCACAGGCGGAACACTGGCGGCCGTGACGGCCACCTTGTGCGCCGGACGCACCTGTGTGGCATCGGGGTCACCCAGGTCGATACCTTCCAGCGCCTTGAGCAAGGCCCGGCAATCGGCAAAACGCTTGTTAGGATCCTTGGCCAGCATGCGATTGAGCACACCCTGGAACACGGCCAGGTACTCCGGCAGCGTCGGTACGCCCATCTGCACGTGGTTCATCACGGTCTGGGTGAAGTTGGCCCCCCGGTAGGGATTAGTGCCGGTGAGCATCTCCAGAAAGATCACCCCCAGGCTGTAGATGTCGCTGCGCGCATCCAGGCGCAGACACTGGGTCTGCTCGGGGCTGCTGTAGGCCGGACTCCCCACCGCCACGCCAAAGTGGGTCAGCTCGCTGTCGATCTGGGTGTCCTTGGCGATACCAAAGTCGGTGATGACCGCGGTGCCATCACTACGAAACAGGATGTTGGCCGGTTTGATATCGCGGTGAATCAGGCCCTTCTCATGCACCACGGACAGACCTGTGGCGATCTGCTTGACGATCTCCAGCGCCCGTGCCGGGGCAAAAATCTCACCCTTGTGCTGGGCCAGATCGCCGCCTGGCACGAACTCCATCGCCAGGTAATAGCGACCATCGGCCAGACGATTGATGTCGTAGATGGTGATGACCGAGGGCGTATGCAGGGAAGCGACGATATGCCCTTCCTGTATGAAGCGGGTATTGAACTCTTCGTCATCGGCGCTCAGCAGCACCTTGACCGCCACCTTGCGCTGCAAGGACTGCTGGGTAGCCAGGTACACCTCAGCCATGCCGCCCTTGCCGAGGCGACCGTGCACGGTGTAACCGGGAATATCGATCAATGTGTCATTCATAGGTCATTCAGACTTCAGGCGCGTTTGCGCAAGGCAAACAGATGACCGAACAGGCCACGTTTGCGCGGTTCACTGACAGGCTCTGCCGGCAATGCCGGAGCCAGTACGATGCAAGATATATTGTCCTTGCCGCCGTGTTGCTTGGCCGCATTGACCAGCGAGGACACCAGGCCATCGAGCGTCGCTGCCTGGGTGCACAGATCGAGAATCTCTGCATCTTCCAGTTCGGTACTCAGACCATCACTGCACAACAGGAGGATTTCCCCGGCCTGCAGCTGCCCCTGCACGAAGCCGGGTTCGAACGCCTCGACCGGTAAGCCCAGGCACTGGGTGATCACATTACGCCGGGGATGCTGACGCGCCTGCTGCGCGGTCATTTCCCCGGCATCGACCATCGCCTGCACCCAGCTGTGGTCGCAACTAAGCTGCTCGACCTGCTGCGCGCTGATGCGGTAGGCACGGCTGTCCCCCACCCAAACCAGCTTGAAATCGATGCCATGCAGCTGCACCGCCACCAGTGTGGTGCCCATGCCACGGCTGGCGCTGTCCTCGGCGGCCGCCGCAATGATCGCCGCATGGGCAGAGCGTGCCGCCATGAGCAGATCAACCCCCTGCCCCACCTCCTCCTGCAACACCTTGACGGCCAGGGCACTGGCCACCTCGCCACGCTGGTGCCCACCCATGCCGTCGGCGACGGCCCACAGGCCAAGCTCGTGGTTACACAGCAAGGCATCTTCATTGTGCTCACGCACCTGCCCAGGATCGCTCAGGGCGGCAAAATGCGCATGGCTGGCTGACGGGGAACTGGACATAGGCAAGGCAGGGACCTGTATACGGCGGGTCATAGTCTAAGAGCGAGCCGACTGCGGGTACAGCGAACGGCGCGCAGCGGCCATGATGCTTGGCCGTCCAGGGACTGACCAGCCACCAAGCATGACAACACCGGCGAACTGTTAACCAGTCGAGGGTTGCCGCCAGTTCAGCGGGCTGACTCACCAGCTCGCGGAAGTCGCTATAATGCCTGCCGTTTCCTTATCCGCGCAGTCCAGTCCATGACACAGAACACGCCTGAAACAGAAACACCGACCATGTCGACAACCGATCCCGCACCCGAGGAGAAATCTGCCGGAGGTTTCACCTTCTCAGCCGCCAAACTGGCTGAGCTGGCCAAGCAGAAAAAAAACCAGCCCTGGTACCAGCAGGGTAACAACTGCAACCATGACCAGCGCCCCGGCCCTGCTCCACGCGGCACGCGCCGTGCGATGGGCAAACGCTGACCCCAGCCTTGGTTGGGCGCTGACCATCCGGCGGAATCCCCGCCCCAAAAGGCAGCATTCCCCTTGTCAGAGCAGGCTTAATCTCTGCATGCTAACCGCATAACAAAAAGGCCTTGAGCCAAGGAATGCGTTGGCATGCTGAACCGCCTGAAGAACGACTTTCAACTGTCGATCATTTCTCTCATGGGCCTGTTCGGGGTACTGGGTATTACACCCTATGCCATCTACCGCCTGAGCGAACACAACTGGGTGGTCGGCATCGCCGATTGCATCATCGTGCTGTCCACCCTGCTCGCCGTCGGCCACGCCTGGCGCACCGGCGACACGGTCAAACCCGGCCTGTGGGTGTCAATCATCTTCTCCATCGCCGCCACCGTGATCACCATCAAGCTGGGGGTCAACGGCCTGTTCTGGATCTATCCGCTGATTCTCTTCAACTTCTTCATGGTCACCCCCGGCAAGGCCCTGCTGACCATGATCGGCGTACTCAGCGCACTGGTTGGCTATGCCAGCAGTCATTCCGGCACGGTCTTTGAGAGCCATTACCAGATGGTTTCCTTCCTCGTCACCACGGGCATGGCCAGCATCCTTGCTTTCATCTTCGCCTACCGCACACGCAATCAGCGCGACCAACTGCAACGCCTGGCGAGCAAGGACCCTCTGACCGGCGCGCGCAATCGCCGCGCCATGAGCGAAGAGTTGCAGATGGCCGTCGCCGCCAAGCAGCGCAGCAGCGCCGACTTCGGCGTACTGGCGATGGACCTCGATCACTTCAAACAGATCAATGATCGCTTTGGCCACCACATCGGCGACCGCGTACTCACCGACTTTGTCAGCCTGGTCAAAAGCCACTCGCGCAAACAGGATCGGCTCTACCGCCTGGGCGGCGAGGAGTTTCTCCTGCTCCTGCCAGATACCGACTGCGCCGGGCTACGAGCCGCCGCCGAGCATCTGCTGCAACAGGTCAATCAGGGCCTGAGCAGCCCAGGCGGAGCGGTAACCGTATCGATCGGCGGCGCCAACCTGCAACACGAGGAAAGCTGGGAAAGCTGGCTGCACCGCGCCGACCAGCAGCTCTATGCCGCCAAACATGGTGGTCGCAACCGCAGCTGCATTGCCACCCCAGCCTGAAGCCATTAATCACTTTCGCACGCACAAAAAAGGCAGCCAAGGCTGCCTTTTTTGCGTGATGACTGAGCGAGGCATCAGCCCTCGAACAAGCCCTTGACTGGGAACAGGTTGTCGAACTGTGCCTGACTTTTGGTCGCCTTGGCCTGGAAGGTTTTCATCATGTCGTGCGGGCGGAACATGCCGGACTGCCAGGTTGCCATGTACTTGAGACTGTCGGCCACACTGTGGTCGCGACTGTAATTGAGCATCTCCTTGCAGCCGGTAACGGCAAGCGGCGAGTGCTTGGCAATCTGTGCAGCAATGGCCATCACGCCGTCGAGCATCGCCTCCTGGCTCTCGAACACCTGATTGACCAGGCCCAGCGCCAGCGCCTCCTGAGCCGAGAAATTGCGCCCGGTAAAGGCCAGTTCGCGCACGACGCCCTGCGGAATAAGCTTCGGCAAACGCTGCAGCGTACCGACGTCGGCAGTCATGCCCAGCTCAGTTTCCTTGATGGTGAAGTAGGCATCCGAAGTGGCGTAACGGCAGTCAGCCGCACAGACCATGTCCAGTGCTCCGCCGATACAGCCGCCATGAATCGCCGCCAGCACGGGCAAACGCACCTCTTCCAGCGAACTGAGCGTGGCCTGCAGCTGCAATACGACACGACGCAGGTTTTCCGCCATGCGCCCCGGATCGCCACCCATCGGTACACTTTTCGGATTGCTGAAAACGCCCAGATCCATGCCGGCGGAGAAATGCTTGCCGGTGGAGGAAATCACGATGACCCTCGCCTCGCCGCTGGCTTCGATGTCGCGCATGCACTGCGGCAACTCCACCCAGAAATCGGCATTCATCGAATTGAGCGCCTCAGGGCGACTCAACTGCACATGGGCAATGTGCTCGGCCAGGGTGACAGTGAAGCTTTTATAGGTCATCGCGAATACCCATCAGGAGGCCGGGCGGAATGCCCAAGCCGGCAGTGCGCCACGATAGGAGGGCAATCCTGACACTGTCAAGTTTACCTAGGTCATCCGCCTCGCCCTGCTTATACTCGGCTCCATGAGCACGCAAGAATCGCTTTATCACCACGGCAACCTGCGCCAGGCACTGCTCGACAGCAGCCTGGCGATTCTGCGCAGCGAAGGCATCGAAGCCCTGTCGCTGCGCCGCTTGGCCGAGCACACAGGGGTCTCGCGCGGCGCCCCCTACCATCACTTCCGCGACAAGCAGGCCCTACTCGCGTCAATTGGCGAACTGGGCTTTGCCGAGCTCGATAAACTCCTGCAAGCCGTCGTCGAGGATGAACAACAGCCACTTCACGAGCGCTTGCACCAGGCCGTGCTCGGCTACCTGGACTTCGCCACCCGCCAACCAGCGCTGTACGCGCTGATGTTCGGCCGGACGTTGTGGCAGGACAGCAACGATGAAGGCACCGCTGCGTTCCAGCGTTTTGCCAAGGATTGCTTTCGTCAGTACGTCAAA
Organism: Pseudomonas fluvialis; assembly: GCF_014207935.1. Lineage (GTDB taxonomy): Bacteria > Pseudomonadota > Gammaproteobacteria > Pseudomonadales > Pseudomonadaceae > Aquipseudomonas > Aquipseudomonas fluvialis_A. Next base: position 394,370 of record NZ_JACHLL010000002.1, read on the forward strand.
CTGTTCGAGCGCTTAGTAGAGGAATGCTCGACAACTAGGCAAGCCCAGGCCCATCCACTGCGCCGGGCCCAGTCGCTATGGGCAACCCTTCACGGATTGGCCAGCCTCACCAATAACGGAGGCCTTTTCAAGGCAGAGGATTTGGCTGAGATAGCCTGCACAGGGCTAATCATGCCCACCAAAAAAAGTAACAACCCTGACTAGATCACAAATCCAATGTCACTTTCCCCATGCGGTCTGCCGGCACTTGCCAATACATAATCAGGCCTTCGAAAATCTCAACTTGCCAGCCACTTACAAGGATGCGTGATGCCCTCACCAAATGGATCCACAGCAGCTTCCTACATCAGCCTGTCGGGGAACACTCATATCGACAGCCTGCTTGGCGGAAGCAAATGGGGCGGAAACCTTGGTCAGGGTTTCAGCCTCAGTTACAGCTTCTTCAGCGAAGGACTGTCGTATTACGCCACCGACTATTCCAGCGACAACGAATACCTTGCTGCCTATCGTTTGACCAGCGGCCAGATGACCTCCATCCGCAATGCGCTGCAGAGCTGGGGCACCGTAACCAATTTAAGCTTCCAAGAGGTACAGGACAGTGCAACTTGGACTGGCGACCTGCGTTTTGCTGGTTATAGCGACATGGGCTCACAAGCCGCGGCCTGGGCCTACTATCCAACCACGGCTCCCGTTGGAGGAGATGTCTGGATTGGCCCTGCCACCAATGACACCGCCCCTCTGGCCGGAACTTATGATTTCCACACTTTCGTCCACGAGATAGGCCATGCCCTGGGCCTGAAACACACCTTTGAAACTGAAAGCGATAACAACAATATTCTGAGCGGCATCTATGATGATGCCCGCTATAGTGTCATGAGTTATAACGCCGACTATGACTTTCTGCCAAGCGGCCCCATGCTATTCGACGTTGCCGCCATTCAATATTTGTATGGCAAGAACATGGGCTGGCAGACAGGCAATAACACCTACAACTGGGATGCTAGCGCACGGATATTCCAGACAATTTGGGACGCTGGCGGAGTTGACACCATCGACGCCAGCAACCAGCTGCGTGGCGTCAGCATTAATCTCAACAGCGGTCAATTCAGCAGCATAGGCCAAGATATCTACAACTATGCTACCCGCCAGTACACCAACAACTGCCTGACCATTGCCTATGGCTGCACCATTGAAAACGCCACCGGCAGCGGCTACGCCGACCAACTCACAGGAAATGCTGCAAACAACACCCTCAACGGCGGTGCTGGTGCCGATCAAATGATCGGTGGCGACGGCTCGGACACCTATCATGTCGACAATATCGGAGACTCCGTTGTAGAGAGCAGCAATTCAGCCTCAGGTACTGACATTGTGCTCAGCAGCCTGGCGAACTACACATTGCCTGACAATGTAGAAAACTTGTTGCTATACGCCTCCGGAGCCATCCAAGGAAAAGGCAATGCGCTGAACAACATCATCTATGCAAGCCAAGGTGACAATGTCATTGATGGTGCGACTGGAGTAGACACAGCCTCTTACCAATTCTCAACCAGTGCAGTATCAGTCAGCCTGGCCAGTAGCGGAGCTCAAGCAACAGGAGGGTCCGGCGCAGACACCCTACTGAACATTGAGAACCTGTTTGGCAGTAACCATGCAGACAAACTATTCGGGAATACCAAGAACAACACACTCAACGGTGTCGGCGGTGCCGACCAGATGAGCGGAGGGGATGGCTCGGACACTTACTTCATAGACAATATTGGGGATACTGTCACAGAAACCAATAGCAGCTCAGCCACCGGCGGAGTCGACCAAGTACTAAGCAATCTTTCCTCCTATACACTCAGCAATAACGTTGAAAACTTACGAATTCTAAGTTCTGCCGCCGCCAATGGAACCGGCAACATACTAAATAACGTCATTCACGCTGGCAGTGGAAATAACACTCTGGATGGCAAAGAAGGATTTGATATCGCCTCGTACCAATTTTCAAGCGCAGGTATCACCTTTAATCTTTCCACAACTTCCAGCCAGGCAACCTCAGGCTCAGGAAATGACATGCTACTTAACTTCGAGGGCCTGCTCGGTAGCAACTTCAATGACATCCTGACTGGCGATAGCGCTGGCAACATTATCAATGGCGGGGCGGGAAATGACACAGTGAGTGGCGGTGCAGGCAATGACCTATTGCTTGGCGGCGCGGGCACAGACCAGCTTACCGGCGGCTCCGGCTCTGATCGCTTCATTTTTAATCTGCTTAGCGACATTGGCCTGAACGCACAGCGCGATGTCATACGCGACTTCCAGACGGGACAAGCTGCAGATCTAATTGACCTATCTGCGATTGATGCCAATATCACCAGCACAACCAACGATGCCTTCGCCTTCATTGGCAACGCTGCATTCAGCGCCAATGCCACAGGCCAATTGCGCTTTGCTAACGGCATACTCTTTGGCAGCGTAGATACTGATAACGCTGCAGAGTTCGAAATCCAGCTTTTAGGAGTCAACTCTCTCAGCGCCAACAGCCTCATCACCTGACAAGGCCAAGGGCTAGCCGCGAGCTCTCCGGCTGCCCAGAACCACCTAGCAGAAAATCCAGAAATGATTAGGTGAATACCCGATTGTCGAGTATGGTGTGTGCACTGGCTGCATGTGTCACCGTAAATCGACTTGTTTAGATCTCGATCCATTCACACCATCGGTTTCTTTACTCTTTGCACTCAGTCATGGCCCGGGCTGTTCCGGCGCTGTGCAAACTTTGTTCAAGGAGACTCTCATGTCCGAACGTCAAACTGGCACCGTCAAGTGGTTCAACGATGAAAAAGGCTTCGGCTTCATCACCCCGGAAAACGGTCCTGACCTGTTTGTGCACTACCGCTCGATCCAGAGCACTGGTTTCAAAAGCCTGCAGGAAGGCCAAAAGGTCTCCTTCGTGGCAGTGAAAGGCCAGAAAGGTATGCAAGCTGACGAGGTACAGGTGGTCTAATCACCTGCCCTGTCAAAGAGAACCGGCCCACGGGCCGGTTTTTTTATCTCCGCTGTCTGCCCATGGCAGCAGCAACTGCAGAGGATCAGCAAATGCGCGTGAAGGGCTCGAATAAAGTTGCCAAACCGGCTCCGGCCGTGGAAACCCGCGAATCCATCGAGGCTCAGGTTGCGGCCTTTCTGCAAAGCGGCGGCGAGATCCAACAGGTAGAGCGCGGCGTCAGTGGCCAGGTATGGACCCCGAGCCGACAGATCTCCCTGGGCAAGAAGTAAGCCGCTGCAATCGTGGCAGCAGGCTAACTCGTAGCCTGCGCCGCCACCCTGCTGTACCGGCCAATACCTCGGCCACCCTCCAGAAATATCCTGCCAGCGTCTAGTTTCTCGCGTGCGAGATATGAAAGCTTTGCACTCCCGGATGCATCTCCAGAGCCTTGGCCAAACCGATCATCGGCGTGCCACAGTTTCGGCAATTGGCAATAGCCACAAAGCGCCATTCCGGAGCTCCCTGGGAAAAGCTGATGCTGATCGAACCCATGGCCATATCGAAGCCGTGCGTCATCAGAAACGCACGCAACGCACCCTCCTCCGGACAGAACTCACTGTCAAAACGCAACGTCAGTCCAATCGCCGGGCGCTGCGGCAGCCAGGACTCGATTCGTGACAGTCCGAGCATGCACATGGCTGACAACAACGCCAGCAGAATACCCGCCGCATAAAAGCCCACCCCCACCAGCACACCAATGGCCGACGAAGCCCAGATTGACGCTGCCGTGGTCAGGCCACTGATATTCAACCCCTCACGCATGATCACCCCTGCGCCGAGAAAGCCGATGCCTGTGACAATGCCCTGAATGATCCGCGTTGGGTCAGTGCCCATGGCGCTTGGCGTGGCATGCCCGCCATACCAGCCGACCGAATAGCCAGCGATCACCGTCAATGCACAGGAAGCCATGCACACCAGACCATAGGTGCGCATACCGGCGGCGCGGCCATGGTAAGCACGCTCGTAACCCACCAGGCATCCCAACAGCAGGGCTCCCAGTAGATTGAGGAAAATCACCAGATTGATCTGCAGCGACTGGACGGACCAATAATCAAGCAGGCTGGGTAACGACAGAGGTTGCATGAACATTGCTCCACAGGGACTTATCTCTAAGCGTAGATAAGCTCCAGTGGAGCAGCACAAAGGCGACAGAAAATATAGGCTGACTCAAGGCAGGCGAATGCGATCCGCCTCAATGATAATCAGCCCCTGCTTGTAGAGACCGCCAATAGCTTTCTTGAAATTGCCCTTGCTCACGCCGAACAGACTACTGATCTGCTCCGGCGAACTCTTATCACTGAGCGGCAGCTGGCCGCCCGTCTCACGCAATTTGGCCAGGATCTGCTCACTGAGGCTGCTGGCCGCCTCGCGCCCAACCGGCTGCAGGCTAAGACTGATCTTGCCATCGGCGCGCACTTCACGAATGAAGCCACGCTCGCGCATGCCGCTACGCAGAAACTTGAACACTTCATTGTTGTGGATAAGGCCCCAGTGTTCATTGTTGATGATGGCCTTGAAGCCCATGTCGGTCTGCTCCACCACCAGCAGATCAACTTCCTGCCCGGACGCATAGCGCACCGGCGTCTTGTCCAGGTAACGGTCCAGACGCGCCGTGGCAGTAATCCGCCGCGTACGCTGATCGAGATAGACATACACCACACAGTAGTCGCCGACCTGCAGCGGACGCTTCTCTTCCGAATGCGGCAGCAACAGATCCTTGGGCAGGCCCCAATCGAGAAATAGGCCAACGCGATTGATCTCGGCAACCTTGAGGCTGGCAAAGCCGCCGACCTGCACCTTGGGTTTCTGTGTCGTGGCAATCAGACGATCTTCACTATCCAGATAAACAAAGACATTCAGCCAATCGCCCACCTCCAATTCCTCACCCTTGGGGATATAACGCTTGGGCAAAAGAATCTCGCCGTCGGCGCCGCCATCCAGATAGAGGCCAAAATCGGTGTATTTGGTGACTTGCAGAGAGTTGTATCGGCCAATGGCTGCCATGGGAAATACCAGAACTGATCAGCCTGCATTCTAACCCAGCACAAAAGACCTGATGCCGCTTTCGTTGCACGGCCAACCCATGCCGCGCCAGCCAGTAAAGCAGCACCTCCTGGCCGGAAAAGACGCACATCACAAACTTAGCGCAGGCAAAAATCCAAGTGGCGCTAATTATTCTGCAACCGAGCTAATCTTTCAGTGTGCCACCGGATATATTTCGAAATAGTGTCACACCCGGCTCACTGCAACTCTTGCCCGACCCGGCCTGTCCCACTTAAGTCCTTATTGCTTTACGGAGCGTCCGTGCATCCTCCCAGCAGCCGACTGTTGTCTTCTGTGTCCCTCTGGCTGGCGCCGGCCAGCCTGTTTCTGCTGATCCCGCTGCTCAGCCGCTGGTACCTGAATTGGCAACACCCCTACGGCTATCTATCGGACCTGGCCTTCGGCCTGCTACTGCTCATGCTCTGCAGGGGCCGGCCGCGCTGGTTTGCTTTGCCATTGATGCTGCTGTGGCTGCTCTGCCAGATAGGCAGCCTGGAGATGATCGAAGCCGTCGGGCGCATGCCCGAACTGAACGACCTGCGCTATCTGACCGACCCGCAATTCATTGGTAACTCGACTGCCGGCAGCAGCGGCGGCCTTAGCCATCCCCTGACGGCAGCTGCCCTGCTGCTGGCACTGCTGCTCAGCCTGCTGCATCGCCCGCGGCGCCGGGAGCGTGCCGCGCCCTGGTTGCTTGCCCTACCCGTCGCCCTGCTGCTGGGCCACGCAGGCAGTCAATGGTACCAACCCAGTGAAGTCAGCCAGTGGCAACAATTCAATCTGCCGCACAAGTGGCTGGCCGAAGGCCTCAGTCGAGTTCAGTTGAAACTGGAAGAGCATCTGGATGACACGCCGGAAACCGAACCGGACATCGGCAGCCTGACCCAACTGGACCTCAACGGCCGCAAGCTGGTGGCGGATCGCGGCCAGGCGCGCAATGTACTGATCATTACCCTGGAAGGCATCCCCGGCGCCTATATCAGCGCCAACCGTACCGCCCTGAACGTTCCCAGCGGCCCGCCCTTGATGCCCAAACTGAGCAGTTGGGCCGAACGCGGCATGAGCACGCCGGACTATGTACTGCACAGCCACCAGACCATTCGCGGCCTCTACGCGATGCTCTGCGGCGATTACAGCAAACTCGACTCGGGCACGCCCAAAGGCGTGGAGCTGCTCAACAACAGCAGCCGCAGCCGCCAATGCCTGCCGTCTCAACTGCGTCAGCGTGGTTTTTCCACGCACTTTCTGCAGGGGGCCGGACTGCGATTCATGGCCAAGGACAAGATCATGCCGCAAATGGGTTTCCAAAAGACCCTGGGGCGTGACTGGTTCCGCAACAAACCCAATCTGGAGTTCCCCTGGGGCATGGATGACAAAGCCTACTTCGAGGGAGCCCTGGGTTACGTCAAGCAGCTACGTCGGCAGCGCCAGCCGTGGATGCTGACCCTGCTGACCGTAGGCACTCACCAACCCTACTCGGCGCCAGAGGAGTACCTGCAGCGCTACCCGGACGGCAAGCAGGCCGCAGTGGCCTACCTCGACGATGCGATCGACGGTTTCCTCGGCCAGCTGGAGCAGATGGGCGTATTGAAGAACACTCTGGTCATCGTTACCTCCGACGAATCCCACGGCATCGACAATGTGCGCCTGGCTTCGGCCTGGGGCCTCAACCTGATCCTCGCTCCTGAGCAGGACCGCCTGCCGGCCCTCAAGGGCGGTGTCTATGGCCATGTCGACATGACGGCCTCGGTGCTCGACTACTTTGGCCTGCCGGTACCAGGCAACTTGATCGGCCGCTCGCTGTTCCGCGACTACGACAGCGGACGCCCCATGATTTCCTACACCAATGGCCTGCTACGCCTGCATGACGGTCAGGAAACCTTCAGCGAGTGCGACTTCCAGCAGGTCTGTCGACGCTACCGCAGCGAGGGCTTCATCGCCGCAAACGCCGAATTCCTTGGCCGTTTTCGTGGTCGCGAGGCGCGCCTAATCAGCCGCAGCGCCGCCCTGCTCGATCAGTCACTGCAGGGCGGACAGGCTGGCCAGCAGTACCAGTTCGCCACCCGCGAACGCATCCGCCTCAAGGACAGCATTCATGACGACTGGACCGACAACCTGATCGGCGCCCAGTACCTGGAAATGCCCAGCCACAGCCGTACCACGGTGACCCTGAAAATTCGCCCCCTGAAGCTCGACCGTGCCGGTGCGCGCCTGCTGCTGAAAACCAAGGAATACGATCGCGACATCAACCTGGCCATTCCGCCGCTGCCGCCGCTCAAGCCAGGGCAGCCACTGGAGTTGAGCTTCGACTTCGCCAACGAAAAGGCGCGCAAAGCCTTTTCCTTTCACCTGCTCGCGGAAGGCCATGGCGCCATCGAGATCACCGATTTCAGCGTGACCACGCTGCCCATCGAAGTGCCGACACTGGCAGAGCCAAGCCCCCCTGCCAGCGCCCTGCGCTAGAGCGCCCCAGCACGCCACCCGCTGTCTCGCTCGGGATATGCCGGTGGCGCGCAACTGTGTCATGATCTTTCCGCACTTTTCTTGAGGGCATGCCTGTATCCAAGGGCTGCTGGAGGGCCAAGAAAGCTGCAGCGAAAGGTCGAGTGATCGATCGTTTAGCCAAACTGACACAGCCAAGGAAGTGCCATGACACCAGCCCCTGCGGACAAACTCATCTCCCGTGACCTGCTCGATGTGCTGATCCGCGCCGGCCTGATCGGCGTACTGGTGATGTTCTGCTACCAGGTCTTCCAGCCATTCCTCAACCTGATGCTGTGGTCGATGATCCTCGCGATCACCCTCTATCCGCTGCACGGCAAGCTGAAGGCTCGCCTGGGCAACAACGATGGACGCGCCGCCACCGCGCTTGTGGTGCTCAGCATCGCCATCCTGCTGGTGCCGGTGTATCTGCTCGGTGCCTCCATGGCCGAGTCGATTGAGGGAAGCATCGCTCTGGTCAAGAGTGGCGAGATGCATATCCCCCGCCCAGCCGAATCCGTGGCCAGTTGGCCATTGATCGGCCAGCAGCTGCACGATCTCTGGCTGCAGGCCTCCACCGACCTGACCAGTCTGCTGAAGAAGATCGCTCCACAACTCAAGGATGTCAGCCTGAGTCTGCTCGGCAAACTGGCCGGCATCGGCATGGGCTTTCTGGTGTTCATCTTCGCCCTGATCATCGCCGGTATCTTCATGGCCTTCGGCGACAGCGGCAGCCGCAGCGCCGTACAGATTTTCTCGCGCATTTCCGGGGTCGACAAAGGCCCGAAAATTGCCGAACTGTGCACCGCCACCATTCGCGCCGTCGCCCAGGGCGTGGTCGGTATTGCCTTTATTCAGATGCTGCTGATAGGCGCCGGCTTTGTCGTCATGGGCATCCCGGGTGCCGGCCTGCTCGCCCTGGCGATCCTGCTGCTTGGCATCATGCAATTGCCCGCCACGCTGATCACCATTCCAGTCATCGCCTATGTATTTGCCACCGAAGGCGCCAGCGTGGCCTCGATCATCTTTGCCATCTACACCTTCGTGGCTGGCCTCGCCGACAACGTGCTCAAACCTCTGCTGCTTGGCCGTGGCGTTGATGTGCCGATGCCGGTGGTACTGATCGGCGCCCTCGGCGGCATGGTAACCAGCGGCATCATCGGCCTGTTCATCGGCCCGGTGATCCTCGGGGTTGGCTACCAGTTGTTCTGGCAGTGGGTCGAGGACCAAAACGAACAGACTGCTACGGACGATAACAACGCGTCCCGGCAATGACCGCCCACATGCATCGGCGCGCTCTGCTCCCGCTCGCTCTCGGCGCCCTGGCGCTGAGCGGCTGCGTGCGTCTGGGGCCTGATTTTCAGTCCCCGCCCGTCACCTGGCTGGATGGCTGGAACAGCGAAGCCATCAGTCAGGTCAGCCAGCAGCGCGCCCAACCAGACAACCGCCAGTGGTGGCGGACCTTCAACGACCCGATCCTCGACCGCCTGATTGCCGAAGCGGATGCACACAACAGCAACCTGAAGATCGCCGGCCTGCGCGTGATCGAGGCCCGCGCCCAGCTGGGTATCGCCGAGAGCGGGCGCTATCCGCAGGTGCAGCAGGCCAGCGCCGAACGTCAGTACCTGGACCGCAACCAGTCCGGCGGCAGAAACCCGCAAGACAGCAATCTGTGGCAATACAGCGCCGGCTTCGATGTTGGCTGGGAACTGGACTTCTGGGGCCGCTTCAGCCGCGCCATCGAATCGGCCGACGCCACCTTCTTCGCCGCCCAGGCCAACTACGAGGACCTGCTGGTGCTCTTGCGCGCCCAGGTCGCCGAGACCTATTTCGCCCTGCGCACCGCCGAAGCGCGCCTGCGCATTGCCCGCGAGAACGCCAAGCGGCAGAAGCGCAGTTTCGAGATTACCGAACGGCTGTTCGCCAGCGGCAACAGTGATGAGCTCGACCTGCAACAGGCCAAGACCCAGTACCTGGGCACCCTCAGCAGCGTGCCGGAATTCGAGGCGCAGGTGCGCCAGACCCGTAATGCTCTGGCTGTACTGATCGGCCAGGCGCCGGGACCACTGAGCCGGCTGGAAGAAAAAACCGGGCTGATCCCCTTGCTCGACCAGGCCATCCTCGATGATGTGCCAGCCAACCTGCTGTTGCGCCGCCCTGATATCCGCGCCGCCGAACTGCAGGTGGCTGCCCAATCGGCGCGGGTCGGCATCGCCGAAACCGACCTGTATCCGGCCATCACCCTGCTCGGCAGCATCGGCTGGTCGGCCTCTTCGCTGAGCGGCAGCTCCAGCAGCCTGGACACAGGGGGTGGCCCCAGCCTGCGCTGGAACCTGTTCGACCACGGTGCCATCAAGAACAACATCCGCGTGCAGGACGCCCGCCTGCAGCAACTGATCGAGAGCTACCGCGACAGCGTGCGCCAGGCCGCGCGCGAGGCCGACGATGCGGCCACCGGGCTGAGCAAGGCTCTGGAGCGCGAACGCATCCTGCGCGAAGCCGCATTCTCGGCCACCCGCTCGCTGACCCTGGCCACCGCCCAGTACCGCGAAGGCTATTCGGACTTCCAGCGCGTGCTGGATGCCCAGCGCGCGCTGTTCGTGCAGCAGGACAGCTACCTGCTCAGTCGCAGCAGCGCGGTCAGCAACCTGATCGCCCTGTACAAGGCGCTCGGTGGCGGCTGGTACAGCAACCAGCCACTACTCGATGATGCCACCCGCCAGCAGATGCAACAGCGTACCGACTGGGACGATCTGCTGGACGACACCCAAACCCCCGCTTCCGCACAAGACCCACAACCATGAACGACGCACGCTCCGCCAAACAGGCCCCCCCCGCCAAGACAGACCCGGCAAAGCGCGGCGCCACGGGTGTGGCCATCGTCATCGGCCTTAGCCTGTGCTGGTATCTGCTGGCCGATCGCTACACGCCCTATACCCAGCAGGCGCGGGTGCAGGCCTTCGTCGTGCCGGTAGCGGCCGAAGTCGCAGGTCGCGTGACCGCTGTGCACGTGCATGACAACCAGCGCGTTGAGGCCGGCCAGCTGCTGTTCGAGATAGACCGCAGTAATTACCAGATCGCCGCCGACCGCGCCCGCGCCGACCTAGAATCGATGCGCCGGCAGATCGGCGCCAATACCGCCGGCATCGACTCGGCCATCGGTAACCTGAAGGCCGCCGAAGCCAACGAACTCAAGTCCCGTCAGGATCGCGACCGCCTCGAACGCCTGTATCGCGAGGACAGCGGCACCATTTCCCTACGCCGCCTGGAAGTCTCTCGCGCCACCTTCAGCGAAGCCGTGAGCAAGGTTGCCGCCGCCCGCGCCGAGGTGCAGCGCGCGCGCGAACAAGAAGGTGGTAGCGGCGAAGACAACGCCCGCCTGCAAAGCGCCGCCGCCGCGCTGGTCAAGGCCGAACTGGACTTGAGCAACAGCCAGGTGCGCGCCCGCTCCAGCGGCCTGATTACCGATCTACGCACGGAAGTGGGCCAGTTCGCCGGCGCCGGCAGCCCGGTGATGACCCTGATTGGCCTGAACGATGTGTGGATCAGCGCCGAGATGACGGAAAACAACCTGGGGCATCTGCAAACCGGCTCGCCGGTACGCATCATCCTCGACGCTCTGCCCGGCCAGGTGTTCAGCGGGCGCATCCGCAGCATCGGTTACGGCGTAAGTGTCGGCCAGGCTACCGCCCCCGGCAGTCTGCCCACCGTGGAAAACAGCCGCGACTGGCTGCGGGCCGCCCAGCGTTTTCCGGTGATCATCGAATTCGCACCCGGCGAGCTGCCACCCCTGACTGGGCTGCGCGTCGGCGGACAGGCCGAGGTGATGGCATTCCCGATCGAAGGCAACCCACTCAACCCGCTCGGTCGCCTGTTCCTCCGGCTGATGAGCTGGCTGTCGGTCGCCTACTAAGCTGGCGATGAGCAACACTGCCGATCCCCGCCCCTTGCGCCTGCTGCGCCTGGCCACCGGCACCAGCCTGGCGCTGGTGGCCAGTTTCGGTCTGGCCCTGCCTCTGCCCTTTATCGCCCCGATGTTAGCCCTGTTCCTGCTGGCCATGCGCAATCAGGCGCTGCCTACCGTGGCAGCGCTGGCCCTGCCGGCACTGATCATGCTGACCACCGGCGCCAGCCTGTTGCTGATTCCGCTGTTGCAGCATGCAGCGCTGGCCGGCGTGCTGCTGGTGGGCCTGGGACTGAGCGCTTGCTTCGCCTTTCAGCTGCGCGGTGGTAATGCCCTGCTCAGCACCTTTCTGGTGATCGGACTGACCATGATCACAGCGGCTGGCACCACCTCCTTCAGCCTGGCCATGATCGTTATCGAAGCACTGACCAAGGGCCTGTTGCTGGCAACCTTGGCCAGCCTGCTCAGTCACTGGCTGTTCCCGGAGCCTGCTGGTCTGCATCAGGCTACTCCAGCGGCACAAACGCCGGAGGGCGAGCATGGCTGGATTGCCCTGCGCGCCACACTGGTGGTCATGCCGGCCTATCTGCTCGCCCTGATCGACCCCAGCCGTTTCATGCCGCTGATCATGCAGTCGGTCAACCTAGGCCAGCAGACCTGCGCCAGCAATGCTCGCCAGGCCGGCTGGGAACTGCTCGGTTCTACCCTGCTGGCCGGCCTGCTGGCCATGCTGTTCTGGAGTCTGTTGAGCATTTTCCCGCACCTGTGGATGTTTGCCCTGTGGATGCTGCTGTTCATCCTGCTGGTCGGGCGCAAACTCTATGCCCTGAGCCGCACCCGGCTGAGTCAGAAGTTCTGGCTCAACAGCCTGTCCACCCTGATCCTGCTGCTCGGCCAGTCGGTGCAGGACAGCGCCAGCGGCAAGGATGTCTACGGCGCCTTCGCCATCCGCATGGGCCTGTTCATGGCCGTGGCACTGTATGCCACGCTGATGGTCCAGCTTTTCGATAACCAGCGGCGCAAAAGGCGCCTGAACGCCTGAGAGAACCCAATGCTGAGCGAACTACTGGTCGGACTGCCCGTCATGCTGATCTGCCTGGCCCTGCAGGCGGGCTTTGCCACCCTGTGCATGAGTTTCTACCTTCGCTACAACCGTCGACACAATGGCGCCAGCGGTTTTCTACGCAGCAGCCTGCTGCTGTCGATGGTGATGCTGACCATGCTGCTGAGCAACTTTCTGCAGATGGCGTTGTGGGCCGTTCTCTTTCGCCTGCTCGGCGAATTCGACAGCGCCAGCGCGGCGCTGTATTTCTCCGGCGTGACCTTCGCCACCCTGGGCTATGGCGACGTTGTGCTCTCGCCCGAATGGCGCCTGCTCGGCCCGCTGGAGGCCGCCAACGGCATCCTCATGTTCGGTGTTTCCACCGCTGTGATGACAGCCGCCGTGATGGATGTGCTCAAGCGCAATCTCGCCGCCCAGCGCCTGGAGCAGCGGCAGGCTGAATGAAGCCGCCCATAAACAGCGGGCATGAAAAAGCCGGGCATTGCCCGGCTTTTCTTTGCGCCTTTATATCAGGTCTTCGGCAGGGTAACGCCGGTCTGGCCCTGGTACTTGCCGCCACGATCGGCATAGGACGTCTCGCAGGCTTCGTCCGACTGCAGGAACAGCATCTGCGCCACACCCTCGTTGGCGTAGATCTTCGCCGGCAGGGTGGTGGTGTTGGAGAACTCCAGCGTCACGTGACCTTCCCACTCCGGCTCCAGCGGGGTGACGTTGACGATGATGCCGCAGCGCGCGTAGGTGCTCTTGCCCAGGCAGATGGTCAGTACATCGCGCGGGATGCGGAAGTACTCGACGGTACGGGCAAGGGCAAAGGAGTTCGGCGGAATGATGCACACCGGGCCTTTGACATCGACAAAGCTCTTCTCATCGAAGTTCTTCGGGTCGACAGTGGCCGAGTGGATGTTGGTGAACACCTTGAACTCGTCGGCGCAGCGCACGTCGTAGCCGTAGCTGGATACCCCGTAGGAGATCAGGCGCTCGCTGCCCTCGGTGCGCACCTGGCGCTCGACGAAGGGCTCGATCATCCCGTGTTCCTGGGCCATGCGGCGAATCCACTTGTCCGATTTGATGCTCATGGCGGGCGTCCTGACTCAAGGTGTGGTGAAAAACTGAGCGCGCATCTTACCGGCTGCCGCTATCCGCAGCCAAGCACCCAGCCCCACTCAGACTGAAGGCGGCAGGTGTCCAGCGCCTGCCTGCAGCAACGCGCTGAGCGCCGGCGCCGCCAGCGGCCGGCTGAACCAGTAGCCCTGCCCCTCGTCACACTGGTTGGCCAGCAGGAAATCACGGGCCTGGGCATCCTCAACGCCCTCGGCAATCGAGCGAATACCCAGGCTGCGCGCCATCTGCACCACCATACGCACGATGGTGGCGTTGGCCGGCACCTGGCGCAGGCTGCGCACGAAGGACTGGTCGATCTTCAGCTTGTCCACCGGCAGGCGGCTGAGGTAGGCCAGGCTGGAATAACCGGTGCCGAAGTCATCGATCGACAGCTGCACGCCCAGCGCCTTGAGGCGCTGCAGGTTGTCCAGCACATGCTCGGTGCCTTCGATGAGGATGGTCTCGGTCAGTTCCAGCTCCAGCAGCGCCGGGTCAAGCTCGTGTTCGAGCAGGGCGGCGGCCACGCTGTCGACCAGATCGCCGCGCTTGAACTGCACGCCGGACAGGTTCACCGCCACCACCAGCGGCTGACCGGCACGCTGCCAGGCGGCTGCCTGGGCACAGGCCTGCTGCAGCACCCACTCGCCCAGCGGCACGATCAGGCCACTTTGCTCGGCCACACCAATGAAGTCGGCAGGCGCAATGCGGCCAAGCTGCGGATGCTGCCAGCGCACCAGCGCCTCGGCACCGATCACCCGCCCGCTGACCAACTCGACCTGCGGCTGGTATTCGAGGAACAGCTCGCCCTGCGCCAGCGCCCGGCGCAAGCCGGTACGCAGCTGCAGATGCGCCGCCGCGTCTCGGTTCATCGACTCGCTGTAGAAACGGAAAGTATTGCGCCCGTCCTGCTTGGCGTGACTCATGGCGCTGTCAGCCTTCTTCAGCAGGCTGTCGCCGTCCTCGCCATCCTCGGGATACAGGGCAATGCCGATGGACAGGGTGCAGATCAGCTCATGCCCGGCGATGACGAAGGGTTTGAGAAAGGCCTGGATGATCTGCTCGGCCAGCTCCGCCGGCTGATCGAGTTCTTCCACGCCCGCCAGAACAATGGCGAACTCATCGGAATCCAGACGCCCCAGCGGGTACTGCTCACCCAGCAACTGACGCAGCCGATCGGCCACCGCGCGCAGCAACTGGTCGCCCACCGCCTGGCCAAGGGAGGCATTGATGGTGCGAAATTCATCCAGATCCAGATAGAGCAAGGCTGCCTGCAGCTGGCGCCGCGCCGAACTGACCATGGCCTGACTGAGCTGCTCCTGAACGATCAGGCGGTTGGGCAGCTCGGTCAGCGGGTCATGGCAGGTGAGGAATTCCAGCCGCGCCTGGGTGGCCTTCTGTTCGGAAATATCGAAGAAGAAACTCACATAATTGGTGATCTGCCCCGCCTCGCGAATCGCCGTGATGCTCAGCCATTCGGGGTACACCTCGCCATTCTTGCGTCGGTTCCACACCTCGCCCTGCCAGTAGCCACGCTCCTGTAGGCTGCGCCACATGTTCTGGTAGAAGGCTCGGTCATGGCGGCCGGATGACAGCAGGCTCGGCCGTTGCCCCTTGACCTCGGCGGCGCTGTAGCCAGTCATGTCGCTGAAGGCGCGGTTGACCTCAAGGATGCCGGCCTGGCTGTCGGTCAGCATGATCGCCTGATTGCTGCTCTCGAATACCTTGCCCAGCAGGCTCAGGGTCTGCTCCTGGCGCTGACGCTCCAGCACGATGCCGATGATCGAGGCACCGATCTCCAGAATCTTGCGGTGGAAGGCATTAGGTTCCCGCCCAACAAAACTGGACAGCGCAAAGGTACCCAGAATCTGCTGACCAGCACCGCGGATCGGCATCGACCAGCAGGCCATCAGGCCGAAATCCAGCGCCAGTGGACGCAGCTCCTGCCAGCGCGGGTCGCTGCGCGTATTGCTGACGAACACCGCCTCGCCACGGTACACCGCATTGCCACAGGAACCGGCATGCGGCCCCGGACGCAGATTGCTCAGGCGCGCCGCCCCCTCAGCCGGGATGCTCGGTGCTACATACAGCTGCAGCAGCTTCTGCTCGTCCAGCAGCATCACGCTGGCCACGGCATCGGGCAGCAACTGCTCCTCCAACAGACAGACCTGACGGATGACCGCCAGGTGATCAAGGTTCTGCGCCACGGCAGCCAGGATTTCCTGCTGCAGGTGCAGGATTTCCTGCTGCTCGGACTCGGACAAGTCTTCGTCGTACAGGGACGGGGTCAACGCCTGGGGAATAAGGTTCATGCGGAAAAGGCCAACTACACGCCGGGTACTGCTGCGGGGGTACAGCGGAAAGACGCGAGAGATTATCAACAACGATCTCGCGAAAAACTGACCCAGAGCAATATCCGGCCAGCTTGCCGCACACAAGCTGACCTGTCGGACAGACGGTGATTAGTCGTCGCTGATCACGATCGACGGCATTGCCGCGGCACCCAGACCGCTCTGGCTGATGCGCGCACCGACGCAGCGCGCCATTTCCTGATAGATCATGGCGATCTGGCTTTCAGGGTCGGCCACTGTGGTCGGCTTACCATCATCGGCCTGCAGGCGGATGGCCATCGACAGCGGCAGTGAGGCCAGCAGATCGACGCCGTACTGCGCCGCCAGCTTCTCGCCACCGCCCTCGCCAAACAGGTGCTCGGCATGGCCGCAGTTGCTGCAGATGTGCACGGCCATGTTCTCCACCACGCCCAGCACCGGAATATTGACCTTGCGGAACATCTCCACGCCCTTGCGCGCATCGAGCAGGGCCAGATCCTGCGGCGTGGTGACGATCACGCTGCCGGCCACCGGCACCTTCTGCGCCAGGGTCAGGTGGATATCGCCGGTGCCCGGCGGCATATCGATCACCAGGTAGTCGAGGTTGTCCCAGGCGGTCTGAGTGATCAGCTGGATCAGCGCACCGGAGACCATCGGCCCGCGCCAGACCACCGGCGTGTTGTCGTCGGTGAGAAAAGCCATCGACATCACC
This sequence comes from Pseudomonas fluvialis, assembly GCF_014207935.1. GTDB lineage: Bacteria > Pseudomonadota > Gammaproteobacteria > Pseudomonadales > Pseudomonadaceae > Aquipseudomonas > Aquipseudomonas fluvialis_A. The sequence continues at coordinate 411,032 of NZ_JACHLL010000002.1, forward strand.
TGCACGCCATGCGCGGTGATGGGCACGAACCACTTCTGGTCCTTGATCGCCGGCCGGGTGCCCTCGGCAATACCGAACATGATGCCCTGGCTGGGACCATAGATATCGGCGTCGAGAATGCCCACCCGGGCGCCTTCGCGGGCCAGTGCCAGGGCCAGGTTGGCGGCGGTGGTGGACTTGCCCACACCACCCTTGCCCGAAGCCACGGCAATGATGTTCTTCACGTTGGCCAGCGCCGGCACCTGCTCCTGCGCCTTGTGCGACTCGATGCGCACATCCACCTGCACACTGGCCGAGTCGACACCCTCAAGACTTTCCAGGGCCATCTGCAGCATCTGCGCCCAACCGCTCTTGAACAGGCCGCAGGCATAGCCCAGCTCCAGGCGCACGCCGACCTTGCCACCCTGAATATCGATCTCGCGTACACAGCCGGCACTGACCGGATCAAGGTTCAGGTGCGGATCGGTGAACTGACGCAGGACGGTTTCAACCAGCTGGCGGTTAACAGCGCTCATGGCAACTCCAGAAAAGACCGAGCAAAACAGGCGGGCATCTTACCCGAGCAGCGCCCAGCCTGCATGCCCGTCCCCGGGCAAGACCGCGTGGCAAACCGCCGCTGCGGATGAAAAAAATGCGCCGCGCCTATATAGTTGCCGACCTTCCCGTGTCACCAGTGCAGCCGATCATCATGTCCGAAGCCCGCAAGATTCTCGTCACCAGCGCCCTGCCCTACGCCAATGGCTCCATTCACCTAGGCCACATGCTCGAGTACATCCAGACCGACATGTGGGTGCGTTTCCAGAAACTGCGCGGCAACCAGTGCACCTACGTCTGCGCCGACGACGCCCACGGCTCGGCCATCATGCTGCGCGCCGAGAAGGAAGGCATCACCCCGGAACAGCTGATCGCGAACGTGCAGGCCGAGCACAGCGCCGACTTCGCCAACTTCCTGGTCGACTTCGACAACTACCACTCGACTCACGCCGAAGAAAACCGCGAACTGGCCTGCGGCATCTACCTGGCACTGCGCGACAAGGGCCACATTGCCACCCGTTCGGTGACCCAGTACTTCGACCCTGAAAAGGGCATGTTCCTCGCCGACCGTTTCATCAAGGGCACCTGCCCCAAGTGCGCGGCCGAGGACCAGTACGGCGACAACTGCGAGAAGTGTGGCGCCACCTATGCGCCGACCGACCTGAAGAACCCACGCTCGGCCATTTCCGGCGCCGTGCCAGTACTCAAGGAATCCAAGCACTTCTTCTTCAAGCTGCCCGACTTCGAAGCCATGCTGAAAAGCTGGACGCGCAGCGGCACCTTGCAGGATGCCGTGGCCAACAAGATTGCCGAATGGCTGGATGGCGGCCTGCAGGAATGGGACATCTCCCGCGATGCGCCCTACTTCGGCTTCGAGATCCCCGATGAGCCGGGCAAGTACTTCTACGTCTGGCTGGACGCTCCGGTCGGCTATATGGCCAGCTTCAAGAACCTCTGCGCCAAGCGCCCGGAGCTGGATTTCGACGCCTACTGGGGCAAGGACTCCACCGCCGAGCTGTACCACTTCATCGGCAAGGACATCGTCAACTTCCACGCCCTGTTCTGGCCGGCCATGCTCGAAGGCGCCGGCTACCGCAAGCCGACGGCGGTCAACGTGCACGGCTACCTGACCGTCAACGGCCAGAAGATGTCCAAGTCGCGCGGCACCTTCATCAAGGCGCGCACCTACCTGGATCACCTGAACCCGGAATACCTGCGTTACTACTACGCCAGCAAACTGGGCCGCAGCGTCGACGACCTCGACCTCAACCTCGAGGACTTCGTGCAGAAGGTCAATGCCGACCTGGTCGGCAAGGTGGTCAACATCGCCAGCCGCTGCGCCGGCTTTATCCACAAGGGCAATAACGGCATACTGGTCAGCGCCAATCCCGAGCCGGAACTGTGGGACGCCTTCCAGGCTGCCGCACCGAGCATTGCCGACGCCTACGAGGCCCGCGACTTTGCCCGCGCCATGCGCGAGATCATGGCCCTGGCCGACCGCGCCAATGCCTGGATCGCCGACAAGGCTCCGTGGTCGCTGAACAAGGTGGAAGGCAAGCAGGCCGAAGTGCAGGAAATCTGCGCCCTGGGCGTCAACCTGTTCCGCCAGCTGGTGATCATGCTCAAACCCGTGCTGCCCAAGCTGGCCGCCGATGCCGAGGCCTTCCTGAACGTTGCGCCGCTGCGCTGGGCCGACCTGACCACGCCGCTGGCCAACCACCAGCTGAATCCGTTCAACCCGCTGCTGACCCGCATCGAGCCGGCCAAGATCGACGCCATGATCGAAGCCTCCAAGGAAGACCTCGCCGCCGAGAACGCCGCACCGGCCCAGGCCGGCAATGGAGAACTGGCCAAAGACCCGCTGGCCGCCGAGATCAACTTCGACGCCTTTGCTGCCGTCGACCTACGCATCGCGCTGATCGAGAAATGCGAGTTCGTTGAAGGTGCCGACAAGCTGCTGCGCCTGACCCTGGATATTGGCGACGCCAAGCGCAACGTGTTCAGTGGCATCAAGAGCGCCTACCCGAACCCAAGCGAACTGGAAGGCCGCCTGACCCTGTACGTGGCCAACCTGGCCCCACGCAAGATGAAGTTCGGCATCAGCGAAGGCATGGTCCTGGCCGCCGGTCCCGGCGGCAGCGAAATCTACCTGCTCAGCCCGGACAACGGCGCCAAGCCGGGGCAGCGGGTCAAATAACACATCACTTAGGAACAAAAACGGGGACCTTGATGGTCCCCGTTTTCTTTACGCCGACTGTCAGCGATCGATATCCGATTTCCAGTAGACACGACGCCGCGTCATATCCAGATCCGGCTCGATCGGCGTCGGTTCCAGTCCCTTGCAACCGATGCAGATGGTGACGGTTTCGTCGCATGCAGGCCCCTCGCAATTGGGCCTGGTCACGGTGACAGTACTTAGGCCTGGCGGGATCGGCATACCACCATTATCGATCTGTTCAGAGCGCACACGCCCGCAAGCCGAGCCATTGAACAGGCTCATGTTGTAAGCAGTACCCAAGCCCAGAGGCCGGGTGCAGGCTTCGATCTGTGCACCACCTGGCTTGTAGGTGTTGAACAGTACATTGCCTCCCGCAATAACAGCCGGGTTAACCACCTGCTCACCCTGCCCCGGGAAACTCATGAACCAGCCGCGCTGCTCGGTTCCTGGGAAAATACGATTCGCATCGCAGTTGGGAGCAGTGGTGCTGTTATTCATCAGGCTGCCATCCAGATCCAGCGCTGTGGTCTCTGCTGGATAGTCCAGATAGGCATAGAAGCGATCATCGATATCGTCGACGTAGGGATAATTGCTCTCCAGTGGACGCTCGCGATTGCCCGAACCCAACGCCAGATAGACCTTGCCCTGATAGGGCAGCACGGAAGGCGCATTCATGAACTTGCGGCTCGATCCGGTGGTAAAGGCCGACTTGGTAATATCCCAGTCACCCTCCTCCAACGGCTCGAACAAATCATCAACCACCTCGACAAAGTTGATGCGCCAGATATTGCCACCGGTATCGGCGGCGTAGAGGTAGTCGACCTTGCCGTCGAAATCGATATCAACCGGGCTGACATCACCCACCACGGCTCGATCGGTAACAAAGGTTCTGACAATTTCACCAGTCTCGGCATTCAGTACGAATACCGCATTGCCCTTGTCACCAGCAGTACAGCTACTGGTAGCCGAGTCGTCATCCTCACAGGAATCATAACCCCCGCCGAAAGCCAGCAACGGGGTATCGCCGTACCCTGCAACATACATGCTCTTCGGCGTCGACCAGGTTTGGCCAATATCCTCAAAACCGTCATCACACTCCGAATCCGAAGCGGTAAACGGGCAACCCCGGCGCCAGAGCAGCTCAGGCTGCTCCGGATCGGTGACATCGAGCGCATAGACCATACGGCCACCGCGACGCATTACGGGGTAGATGTAGGCTCTTTCCACCTGATCATCGCTGTTGTACTCAACCAACTGGCCGATGGAGCCATCGAAGAAATAGTCCTTCGGCTCGGGTACCGGATCCTCATCAGCATCCTGATTCGGGAAAGCTACCTTCGGTAAATTCTCATACAGACGGTTGAGCTTGCCGAAATGCTCCGGCGCGATCAGCCCCCACAGCTCCTCAGCCTGCTGCTCACCAGTGCCCGCATCGGTCGTTACCTGAACTGCACGCAACATCCCATCGTTGGCACCGTAGTAGATGACAGTCTGATCGGCTGTCCCGTAGTTGACCGGCAGCGGTCTCGAGTGGATGACATCGCCATGGATGCTCGGCCGACCGTTGGAATCACCCGCTGTCTCATCGACACCGACCTGGTCACCACGGATGTACTCATAGATGCCACCCAGGCCCTGGGCACCCGCGAAAGTGCTGTTAAAGGCAACCAGAGCATCGCCCGATACCGACTTCAGATTACGGTCGCCGATCACACTATTACGCAGGACCTGTGCGACACCGCCCTTTTCTACAAAAGGACCATCAGGCAAATCAGACCAGGGACTGGTCACACTGGTCTGACACTGCCCCATCGGTGAGGGGGAAATCCCCAGACCTTCCCAGTAGGTGCTGGAGTCGGCGCTCCAGAAACTCGCCGCGCACTCTGCCGCGAAACCGGTCAACGGGCTTACAGCGGCATCGCCATTCACATCCACCAGCTCAATCGCATTGTTGACGAAGCCCAGCTGATATTCCTTGAGGTTACCGAACCAGCGAGGTTTGGCCTGCTGGTCCGGGCGGAACATACCGATAAACACCTGGTTTTCGTTCTGCGCCCGGTTGGTGGTATTCAGTGGCAGGGCCACTGCCGCAAAGGTCGAACTGACAGAGAGAATATTGGACAAGGCGTCACCAATACCCAGCTCCAGTTCTTCCTCATTGGTGGCGGCATAATAGTTGCCGCCGCCAACCCGCTCAGAAGCGCTCATCATCAAACCTGAATGGGCAGCATCCTGCTGGGCATTGAACACGTCCAAGGTATGCACATTGACATTGACCCTGGCCACCAGCGTCTCGCCCCCCTCGGACTCATAACTGACCGGCACACCATACTCATGGAGAAACTTGGCCCAGTCATCGAAGTTCCAGTTACCGCCAGAAACCGAATCGAACTCACCCGTTTCGGTTACCACAGTCGAGTTTGTGGTGGACTGCACGATCAGCTTCTTTTTGCCACCCGAACAACCAGTGGTCGTGCTCTGCGACGTAGAGCAGGCACAACCGGAAATGCCATCACAGAGTTTGCCTGCTTGTGATTCATTGGTGGTGCACTGGTTGACTTCATTATTCTTGTAGCATTGGCTGGAAAAACCGATATCGGTTACCGAACTCTCAGTGGTGGTCGACAGCAAAGGAATATCCAGTGGGGTGCCACTGGAGGTTCCCGCCAACTTATTGTTCAGGACACCGCCTGCATCGGCATAAAGCTGAGTAAGAAAGTTGCTGTTGACTACATCATCCGTCGTCGGGCCACTCTGATTGGGGTTACTGATGAAGATCACGTTCACATCGTTACAGATGGTCTCGGCCACCAACGGTGACTTGAACGTCGAGAACTGGGTGGTATAGCCATCGGGATCGGCAAGAGCAGACAATGTGCCGCCACCGGCAAAGGACTGCTCGCCGCCGGAAAGGTAGCTATAAACATCGCGCATCAGGTTGCCATAAGGGGTATTGGCACTGCGCTTTTCTTCAGGATCGTTTACATCGGTGAAGATCTTGTCCAGCGCAACGCCGAGCTCCGCATAACTATCCGCAGTCAACTCCTGCAAGGCAAAGCGAACATAGGCGCCATTCTGGTTAGCATTACCGTCAGTGGTGTATTCCAGAATACCCACATTGAGTTTGCCAACCTGATTGGCCAGAGCGCTCTTGATCGCTCGGACCTCTGACTGTCCCTGAGCAAGCCCACCGGGCCACTGCTGGCTCTGCCGGGCCCAGTTGGCCGTGTTATCGAGCACAATCAGCGCGCTGGGCAGACTGGAATTGGTCGTGTCGTTCCCGATATAGATATCGATGTCTTCCGCGCTGGCTAAACCCGATAGCGTCAATGCCAGCAATCCGAAGAAGCACCTGTTGATCCAGGTTAATGCCTTGTTCACTTCACACCTCCTCGGATTAATCCGGACACGCCGTGGCCACATCATTGAGCGCCACTTTGACGGAAATGCCCTGAGTAACAGCGGCTTGTGCCTGAGTTACATTATCGACAGCTACTGCACGCAACTCCCAAACCGAGTTGGCGCACAGGGATATGTCATTCCCCTCTGAACCTTCAGCTGTCTGCACAACGCATGCAGCTTGTTGCGGATCACTGAGATCAAGTTCAGAAATCTTGATCGGCTGAACCACAACACAACGTGGTACGTCCAGGGTCACAGTCACGTCATTGCCACCATCGCCATTAGTGTCATAGCAACGGGTATTGGCACCCGTACAGTTAGTAGCGAACATGTTGGTGGGTGAGGACACAAAGAGAGTGGCGCTGACCGCCTCCTCAATCGCCGCATTGGCGGCATTCATAGCCTGCTCACGGCTTTCCATGTTGCCGACCACCTTGAGATTACTCTGGGTCAGGTTGAAACCACTGACCGCCATCAGAGTCACCATCAGCAGTACCATCAGGCCAACGACCAGAACAACGCCTTGCTGGGATCGATGCAGGTGGGGGATATTCATGATGCATCTCTCCTACCGGCAATATTGTTCAGACGGACCGTGCTGCTATAAACCTGCCGCTTGAAACCGGGCGGAAGATCCTGGGCAGATATTTCCATATCTCCCAATCTGTAAGTGTTGCCATCTTCGTAGCCGGATGTGGCTTGTGCATTACGGCTCAACACCCAGATGCGTACGGAAACTACGTCCTCCCAATCGGCCTGAGCCGGTGCGGCTGAATAAGCCTCTGGTACGCCATCACCGGAACTGTCGATGCCGTACTGGAAATGAATCTGCTCGACCCCATCAACCAGCGGTGTAACCACATAGCCGTTGCTGCCAGAGAGGTCAGCCCTGGCCAGTTGATCAGCCTGATTCACGTAATAGATTCGACTGAGGAAGCGATAAACCGGAGCCGTCTCAGCGACATCGCACTTGCGAGTTCGGCGGTCCAAAGCAGCGGCGTTGTCAGCCAGCAGAATGCTACCCGGGGATTCTTCTGCGCAGGCAGCAACCTGCAGGTGATATTGCCCTGCAGCAAAGCCATCACATCCAGCTGTACCTACTGCGCAAGTGCTGGCTCGACGCAAGGCGAGGAAACTGTTGCCACCCTTGAAGTTACTCAAGCAACTAGGGGCCGCTGCCTCGGCAACCTGGCTTTGGCCATACACAGGCACGCCTAGAGAAGCGGTAATGTCAGCTGCATCGGCAAAGCACGCTGGTGGAAAATCTGCCGGAGCAGGAAAAGTCTGGGAACCTGACTCGCCAAAGAAACCCGCGTTATTCAGTTCATCAACTAGCAGCTGCACTGCATAACGCCCGTTCTCGATCTGCCTAGATCCCTGCTCCAACTCATTTCGCACCCGAGTGTTGTTGACGAACAGCTCAGACACCGCAAAAAGAATGATCAGGCCGAGAGTCATCGCTACCATCAACTCGATCAGGGAAAACCCATACTGCCCCTCAGGCTTATGGTGTCTCATCTGTATAAGCATGATTCAGACTCCCAAGTAGGCTAGGGCAACAACAACTGACACCGCCCGGCGCTGACTGTCGTCATCACCATAATCACCTTCACCGCATGAAAGCTCGGGGGCAACAGTTGGACTCAACCCCTGCCACGCCACGGTCACCCGCAACAGCACCTGAGTATTGGCACCACCACTGAGGTGCTCCACACACCCCCGAGCACCGATCATCGCGCCAATGTTGTCACCGTCAGAGTTCTCTACCGCAGCACCATCCAGGGCTCTATCCCAAGCACACTTGTCGGCATTAACGGGGGAGCCACAGTCAGCCAAGTTAGTACCTACCCCAAACTCGCCAAGGTATGCATTGGCGCGAGCCTGAGCAGGATTACTGCGCAGCCGATTGGCCATATCTTCCAGCAATAGAGTGGCCTGGGTCCGCTGCAACGCTTCCAGTTCGGTTCGCAACATCGTGGTGTGCAAACCGGCCAGGCCGAGCAAACCGATGGCCAGAATCAACAAGGTGACCAACACCTCGATCAGGGTAAAGCCTCCATTTTTTAGGGAGATTGCAAACATGTCAGCAGCCCCCTTTCACAGTAGTAGGACGACCGTCCAGTCCAATACTTACACAGCGTTTCTTTTCCGGATCACTCACTGCCTCTAGTTCGAATGCAGCACCACCTGCTGTCGCCAACCGCCCAGCGGCACGAAAAGCAACCGAGTCGACAGCACTGCTAATGATGACGGTGCTATTCAGGCGATCACGATGCAAAGCGCGCGAATCATCATTTGGGCTGACCGGGTCGGCGATCAGCCAACCCTCTGACCACTCTTCGCCATCGCCCGGACGCAAGATGACAGTGCGGTTGAGCTTGATCGCCTCTGATCTGGCTAGCAGCAATGCGCTGTGTAGCGATGCAGCCACAGTACGTACTTTCTGCTCAGCAACCATCGAGCGATAAGCTGGAACGCCGATTGCTGCCAGTACGGCTAGAATTGAAATTACGATCATCAGCTCAGCAAGACTAAATCCCTGCTGACAAGCAGCACTTCTCTTCACCTGAGCTGCGCTTGGCCTTACCACGACTGGCCGTTCCATTGCTTGGCTCCCGACTGATCAAGGGTCAAGACGCCATCTGCGCTTTGCCCGCTGGTAGCGATTGGCGTTGCAGTCAGCAAAAACGTAGGAGGAGGGCCGGCCTCAATATCGATAGTGACCGTATAGTTTCGGGCCACTTTTTCGGGGGCCACCATACCAAGCTCTGCCAGCGTACCGGCAAAGGCACGCGCATCCAGAAGGTACTGCTGCTGGCGCTGGGCTACATCCATCAAGAAGGCTTGGGCATCGGCACGATTAGCCTTGACCCGGTACTGCTGATAGTTAGGGATAGCGATAGCTGCTAATACAGCAATAATCGCTACCACAATCATCATTTCTATAAGGGTAAATCCCCTCATGGCAGATCTGTTCACTCGCGCCTCCACTGCTCTCGATGGGCGAATTAAAATAGAAGCCAACTTAAGACTAGGCTTAACCCTAGCATGTCACACATTAGCCAAGCCTCGAACGGTCAAAAGCACCGACCAGCGCGTCACGATGTCGACAGGCGCACATTTATGACCGACAAGCGGTTCTCACAGCCCTTGCCGGATGAGACTCATCCGCACTAATGAGTGCTTGACGGTCTATTTACCCATGCGACGCTGACAGTTGCCGCAGTGGACTTTGCACTGCGTGACACTCTTCCCGATAATAACGGCCTTTTTCCAAACAACCCGCTAAGCCAGTGCAGGCCGTCCGCATGAGAAACCGCCCATGACCGAACTCGCCCTGATCATGGTTAGCGCCATCCTGGTCAACAACTTCGTGCTGGTGCAGTTCCTCGGTCTGTGCCCGTTCATGGGCGTATCGAAGAAGATCGAGACGGCCATCGGCCTCGCGCTGGCAACCACGTTCGTCCTCACCCTGGCCGCCATGTGCAGCTATCTGGTGCAGGAGTACATCCTCGAACCGCTGAACATCGAGTACCTGCGCACCATCAGCTTCATTCTGGTGATTGCCGTGGTGGTGCAGTTCACCGAAATGGTGGTGAAGAAGAGCAGCCCCCTGCTCTACCGCGTGCTGGGCATTTTCCTGCCGCTGATCACCACCAACTGCATCGTCCTCGGCGTGGCGCTGCTCAATGCCAACAAGGCCGAATTCACCTTCCTGAGTGCCAGCGTCAACGGCTTTGCCGCGGGGCTCGGCTTCTCCCTGGTGCTGGTGCTGTTCGCCGCCATGCGTGAGCGCATTGCCATTGCCGATGTGCCCAAGCCGTTTCAGGGCGCGGCCATCGGCATGATTACCGCCGGGCTGATGTCGCTGGCGTTCATGGGCTTTGCCGGGTTGATCAAGCTATGAGTCTGGTGCTGATTGCGGTACTGGCCATCCTCGCGCTGTGCCTGATCTGCGGTGCCATCCTGGGTTTCGCGGCGGTGCGCTTCAAGGTCGAGGGCGATCCCATCGCCGAACAGATCAACGCCCTGCTGCCACAGACCCAGTGCGGCCAGTGCGGCTACCCAGGCTGCAAGCCCTACGCCGAGGCCATCGCCGCCGGCGACAAGATCAACAAGTGCCCACCCGGTGGCGAGGCCACCATCCAGGCGCTCGCCGACCTGCTCGATGTGGAAGCCGAACCGCTGGACGCCGAGGGCGGCGAGAAGCCGCAGATGGTCGCCTTCATCCGTGAAGCCGAGTGCATCGGCTGCACCAAGTGCATCCAAGCGTGCCCGGTAGACGCCATCGTCGGCGCCGCCAAGCAGATGCACACGGTGATCGCCAGCGAGTGCACCGGCTGTGACCTCTGCGTGGAGCCCTGCCCGGTTGACTGCATCGACATGATTCCGGTTGGCAGCACGCTGCAGGGCTGGAAATGGGACCTGCCCGTACCGGCCAGCCAACTGATCGCAACCGACCGGGAGCATGCGGCATGACAGCCCTGATCGACCACGCCCAACAGATCTGGGACATCCCCGGCGGCATCCACCCGGCCGAGTGCAAGACACTCTCCAACGGCTCACCTATTCAACAGGCTCCGCTGCCCCGCCAGCTAATCGTGCCACTCAACCAGCACATCGGCGCGGCGGCCGAACCCTGCGTGGCGGTGGGTGATCGCGTACTCAAGGGCCAGTTGATCGCCAAGGCCAATGGCTTTGTCAGCGTTGCCGTGCATGCCCCGACCTCCGGACTCGTCAGCTTTATCGGCCCGCAGCCCTACCCGCATGTTTCCGGCCTGCCGGCACCGGCCATCGTGATCGACAGCGATGGTCAGGATCAGTGGAGCGACCTGGCGCCCTGCCCGGACTACCGCCAGCTGGACAGTGCGGCGTTGCTGGCGAAAATCCGCGATGCCGGTATCAACGGCCTCGGCGGCGCCGGTTTCCCCACCGCAGTCAAGCTCAAGGCCCGCGCGGCACAGAAGATTCATACCCTGGTGATCAACGGCACCGAGTGCGAGCCCTACATCACCGCCGATGACCTGCTGATGCGCGAGTACGCCGCCGAGCTGGTTTCCGGCATCGATATTCTGGTGCAGCTGATCCAGCCCGATGAAGTGCTGATCGGCATCGAGGACAACAAGCCCGAGGCCATCGCCGCCGTGCGCGCCGCGCTGACCGAGCGCAGCTACACACTCAAGGTGTTCCCGACCAAGTACCCGTCCGGTGGCGAGAAGCAGCTGATCCAGATCCTCACCGGCCGGGAAATCCCCAGCGGTGGCCTGCCGGCCGATATCGGCATCGTCTGCCAGAACGTCGGCACCTGTGTGGCCATCCATGACGCGGTGGTGCACGGCAAGCCGCTGATCGAGCGCATCACCACCCTCACCGGCGAAGCGCTGGCCCGCCCCGGCAATGTACGCGCACTGATCGGCACTCCGGTGGGTGAGCTGCTTGCCTTTGCCGGTCTGGATGAGCGCAAGCTCAACCGTCTGATCATGGGCGGGCCGATGATGGGCTTTACCCTGCCCTCGCTGGATGTACCGCTGATCAAGACCAGCAACTGCCTGTTGGCCTCGACCCGCCAGGAACTGCACGCGCCGCCGCCAGCCATGCCCTGCATCCGCTGCGGGGATTGCGCCGAGGCCTGTCCGGCTAGCCTATTGCCGCAACAGCTGCACTTCTTCGCCCTCGGCCAGCAACACGACCAGCTCAAGGCACACAACCTGTTTGACTGCATCGAGTGTGGCGCCTGCGCCTATGTCTGCCCGTCGAGCATTCCGCTGGTGCAGTACTACCGCGCCGCCAAGGCAGAGATTCGCGAACTGGAACAGAAGCAGCAGAAGGCCGAACACTCCAAGCAGCGTTTCGAATGGCGTCAGGAGCGCCTGCGCCGCGCCGAAGAGCAGAAGGAAGCCGAGCGCATCGCCCGCGCCGAGCGTGCCGCCAAAGCCAAGGCTGCCCAGGCCGAAGCCGCCACTGCGACTGCCGCGCCCTCCGCCACCGACGAGCAGCTCAAGCGCCTGAAGATCGAAGCCAGCATGGCGCAGGTCGCCCTGAAGAAGGCCGAGAAGCAGCTCGCCACCCACGACACCGCCGAGCTGCAGGCACAGGTCGAGTCGTTGCGCGCCGCCGCCGATGCCGCCCAGCAGACCCTGCAGGAAGCACTGGCTGCTGCCCCGCCTGCACCAGTGCCTACGGCCGCACAGCCGGCTGCCGACGAGGTGCTGAAGAAGGCCAAGATCGAAGCAGCCATGCTCAAGGCGCAGATCCGCAAGCTGGAAAAGATCGAAGCGCCAACGCCAGAGCAACAGAGCGAACTGGACGCGCTGCGTCAGCAGCTGAGCCAGGCCGAGCAGGCACTGGCCAGTGCCGAAGCCAGCGCGCCAGCAGCTCCCGCCAAACCCGCCACCGACGAGGCACTGAAGAAAGCCAAGATCGAAGCGGCCATGTTCAAGGCGCAGATCCGCAAGCTGGAAAAGATCGAGGCGCCGACGGCCGAGCAGCAGAGCGAACTGGATGCCCTGCGCCAGCAACTGAGTCAGGCCGAGCAGGCACTGGCCGCTGCGGAAAGCACTGCCGCCAGCGCACCAGCCGCCGCCAAATCACCAGGCGAGGAAGCCCTGAAGAAGGCCAAGATCGAACTGGCGATGAAGCGCGCCGAGCTGAAGAAGGCGGAAAAGGCCGGGGCCGACGAAGCAAGCCTCGCCACCCTGCGCAGCGCCCTGGCAGACGCCGAGCAGGCCCTGCACGCTGCCGAGGAGGCTTCCGGCAAACCGGCACCCGAGCTGCAGCGCCACAACAAATCGGGCGTCGATGATGCCCTGCGGGCGCTGAAGACCGACGTTGCCTTCGCCCGCGCCGATCTGCGCAAGCTGGAGCGCGATGAAACCGCCAGCAGCGAGGCGCTGGACGCCGCGCGTACCCGACTGGCGGCCACCGAACAGGCCCTGGCCGCCCATCAAGGTTGATTTCCGGAGACTCCATGGCCCTGCCCCGCATCACATCGCCCCACGCCAAGGGCAACAACCGCACCCAGCGCGTCATGCTGCTGGTGGCGGCGGCCTGCGCCCCTGGCGCCCTGGCCCTCACCTGGCTGTTCGGCATCGGCACGCTGGTCAATCTGGTCTGGGCCAGCCTGGTCGCAGTGGCGGTGGAAGCTGCCATTCTGGCAGTACGCCGTCGCCCGCTGGCGTTTTTCCTCAAGGACGGCAGCGCCCTGGTCACCGCTGTGTTGCTGGCCCTGGCATTGCCGCCCTATGCGCCCTGGTGGCTGACCCTGGTGGCCGTCGGCTTTGCCATCATCTTCGGCAAACAGCTCTATGGCGGCCTCGGGCAGAACCCCTTCAATCCGGCCATGCTTGGCTACGTGGTGGTGCTGATTTCCTTCCCCATTCCCATGACCAGTTGGCCCGCACCGCACAGTGTGGGTGTCTGGGAAGGTCTGCAGCACATCTTCGGTCTGGCCAGCCTGCCCGATGGCTGGAGCCAGGCCACGGCGCTGGACAGCCTCAAGGTCAACAAGAGCCTGACCATGGACGAGCTGTGGGCGCAAAATCCGGCCTTTGGCCAGTTTGGCGGCAAGGCCGTTGAGTGGGTCAATCTGGCGTTTCTCCTTGGCGGCCTGTTCCTGATCCACAAGAAGATCATCAGCTGGCACGCGCCGCTGGGCATGCTCGGCGCCCTGTTCGTCATGAGCCTGATCTTCTGGAACGGCTCGGGCTCGGACTCCAACGGCTCGCCGCTGTTCCACCTGCTGACCGGGGCCACCATGCTCGGCGCCTTCTTCATCGTTACCGACCCGGTGTCCGGCGCCACCAGCAACCTTGGCCGCGTGATCTTCGGCGCCGGTGTCGGCATTCTGGTGTACCTGATCCGCACCTGGGGCGGCTACCCGGATGGCGTGGCCTTTGCCGTGCTGCTGATGAACCTCGCCGCACCGACCATCGACTACTACACCCGCCCGCGCACCTACGGCCACCGCAAGGCCGAGCGCGGCTTCAAGCTGGGGGAATGACATGGCCCTGCCGGATATCTCCCGCTCGATGCTGAACAACAGCCTGGTCCTAGGGCTGTTTGCCGTACTCACGGTCGGCCTGGTCGCCGTCACCCAGTTCGGCACGGCAGATCGCATCGCTGCCGCCGAGCGCGAGGCCAAGGCCCGTGCGCTCGGCGAAATCCTGCCCGCAGGCAGCTACGACAACCACCTGCTCGATCATCCGCGAGAGGTGTTCGACCCACTGCTCGGCAACAAGACCGCCACCCCAGCCTATGTGGCCACCCTCAAAGGGCAGCCCAGCGGCATCATCCTTCAGGCCACCGCACCGGATGGCTACAGCGGCAGCATCGTGTTGCTGGTGGGCGTGCTCGCCGATGGCCGTCTGGCTGGCGTGCGGGTCATCGGCCACAAGGAAACCCCCGGCCTGGGCGACAAGATCGAACTGGCCAAGAGCCCGTGGATTCGCAGCTTCGAAGGTCGTTCGCTGACCAGTCCCGACGAGTCGGGCTGGGCGGTGAAGAAGGATGGCGGTCAGTTCGACCAGTTCGCCGGCGCCACCATCACCCCGCGCGCGGTGGTCAAGGCGGTGCACAAGGCGCTGCAATACTTCGATGCGCACAAGGCCGAGTTGCTGGCTGTGCAGGAGAACAGCAATGGCTAGTTATCGCGAGATCGCCGTCAACGGCCTGTGGAAGAACAACCCGGGACTGGTGCAGCTGCTGGGCCTGTGCCCCCTGCTCGGGGTCAGCAACTCCATGGTCAACGCCCTCGGCATGGGCATCGCCACCGCCCTGGTGCTGGCCGCCTCGAATGCTGCCGTGGCACTGGTGCGCAATCAGGTCACCGACGCCGTGCGCCTGCCGGTGTTCGTGATGATCATCGCCGCGCTGACCACCTGCATCGAACTGCTCATGCAGGCCTTCACCTACGAGCTGTACCAGATTCTCGGCATCTTCATCCCGCTGATCACCACCAACTGCATCATCCTCGGCCGCGCCGAGGCCTTTGCCGCGAAGAACAGCGTGCTGCACGCCAGTTTTGACGGGCTGATGATGGGCGCAGGCTTCGGCCTGGTGATGTTGGCCATCGGCACCGTGCGCGAGCTGCTCGGCACCGGCGCCATTCTCGGCAACATGCACCTGCTGTTCGGCCCGATCGCCGCCCACTGGCAACTGACCCTCTTCAGCGACTACTCCGGCTTCCTGCTGGCCATTCTGCCGCCGGGTGCTTTCCTCGTACTGGGCCTGCTGATCGCACTGAAAAACGTGCTCGACGAACGTGCCGCCGAAAGGGCAAAGGCCACCGCTGCCGCACCGGCACCGGCCACCAGCCGCCGCGTGCGCGTGACCGGGGTGATCGAGTAAGCATGAACGCCGCCAAGCGCCTGGAAATCTTCCGCCGCCTGCACGAGGACAACCCCGAGCCGAAGACCGAGCTCAACTACAGCTCGCCCTTCGAGCTGCTGATCGCGGTGATCCTCTCGGCTCAGGCCACCGACGTGGGCGTGAACAAGGCCACCGACAAGCTGTTCCCGGTGGCCAACACCCCCGAAGCCATTTATGCGCTGGGTTATGACGGCCTGTGCGCTTACATCAAGACCATCGGCCTGTACCCGAGCAAGGCGAAGAATGTCATCGAGACCTGCCGCCTGCTGGTCGAGAAGCACGGCAGCCAGGTGCCGGATAACCGAGAAGACCTCGAGGCCCTGCCTGGCGTCGGGCGCAAGACCGCCAACGTGGTGCTCAATACCGCCTTCCGCCAGCCGGCCATGGCGGTGGACACGCATATCTTCCGCGTCAGCAACCGTACCGGCATCGCGCCGGGCAAGAACGTGCTGGAAGTGGAGAAGAAGCTGCTCAAGTTCGTACCCAAGGACTACCTGCTCGACGCCCACCACTGGCTGATTCTGCATGGCCGCTACGTGTGCAAGGCACGCAAGCCGCAGTGTGGCAGCTGCCGCATCGAAGACCTGTGCGAGTTCAAGGCCAAAACCTCTGACGATTGACGGCTTATAGACTTCCCCAAGCTGCTGATTGAAAAAATCTTTTTTACCCTCCAGAACTTTGTCGCTATAAGGTGCGCCATCAGCACCCCGACCGCTGGAGTGAAGCCATGAGCACTGAAACAGAAGATATCGTTCTCGAAGACGACTTCGTTGCGGAAGACGAAGACAGCACTGCCGCCCCCGCCGCACCAGTGGTCGCCAAGACCAACCTGGCCAAGCGCCGGGTCATCGACAACCTGCTGGAGGAGCGCCGCCTGCAGAAGCAGCTGAGCGACTACGACTTCGATCTCTGAGCCATATTCCCGACATGAAAAAGCCCCGCACTTGGCGGGGCTTTTTTGTCCAGCATGTACAGTCCTGAAAAGGAATCAGGCGGCGCTGCCGACAGCTTCCTTGATCAGGCTCTGCAGCTCACCCTTTTCGAACATCTCGGTGATGATGTCGCTGCCGCCGACCAGCTCACCCTTGACCCACAGCTGCGGGAAGGTCGGCCAGTTGGCGTACTTCGGCAGCTCGGCGCGGATTTCCGGGTTCTGCAGGATGTCGACATAGGCGAACTTCTCGCCACAGGCCATCACCGCTTGTGCGGCACGGGAAGAGAAACCGCACTGCGGGGCGTTCGGCGAACCCTTCATGTACAGCAGAATGGTGTTGTTGGCGATCTGATCTTTGATGGTTTCAATGATGTCCATGGGGCACCTCGACGACTGAATACGAACCGTGCAAGACCGGCCTGCGGCCGATTGGGTGGCCGCAGTTTACCGGAAAGTCGAGCGTTACGCTCGGTCTTTGCCAGCCTAGAACCTGTTCAAAGACTAGAGAGCTAGAGGTATGCAAGGCGAAAGCAGGTGAGAAGCGCACGCCTACAGGGATGTAGGCGTTAGAGCGAAGCAGGAGCCAGAGCCGAGTTTACGAGCAGTAAATGAGCATTCCGAACCTGCCTTTAACGCAGCAGAACCGACGCGCAGCAGACTTTGGACAGGTTCTTAGAACCAGCCAGTGATAGCCGCCTTGGTCTTGCCCAGCAGTACCAGGGTCTTGAGCTTGAACAGCGCCCAGCTGTCGCCCTCCTCCAGCACCTCCTCTCCACAGCGCGGGTCGGAGCGCTGCAAGGCACCGATCATCTTGCGTGTCACCGGGATGGATTCGCAGCCATGCCCTGTTTCACAGACAAAATCCCAGGGCTGGCGCGCCGGGGCATGGCAGGCAAAGCAGTTGCCGCCGAAGCGGTTGTTGACCTCGGCAAAACCGCGCGCGCGCACACTGGAACCCTTGTCGCTGACATCCAGCTCGAAGAACTCCCAGTCGCCGGTGGCCGGGCTGAAACCGGCTTCGCGTTTGACCATCACCTCGCTGGGCACCAGTTGCACCACCGAGCCCGGAGGGTAGATGGCGCCTTTGGGCGCATTGGCCGCCGCCAGGGTGCCATCGAGGTTGCCCAGCAGATTGTCGACATAGAAATGCCGCACGGGGGTCATCTCGCGGATGCAGCGAAAGCTGTCCGCCTCGACCTTCATGGCCTCGCCCGTCGCCGTCAGACTCAACGGAAGCAGACTGAAGCTGACGGCCAGCAGAGCGGCCCGATTCAGCGGTTTCATAGGCTGGTCACCTTTACGGGAACGCCATTGAGTGCGGCATTGCCGGACAGCACATCCAGAAAGCGCTCGTCGGTCAGGTCGTTGGCACTGGCGCCCGGCTGCGCGCTGGCAATCGCCATCTGCACCCCTGCACGATTGTGCCCCCAGCCATGGGGCAGGCTGACCACCCCGCGCATCACCTCGTCACTGCCGGCCACCTCGACTTCCACGCTGCCGACCCGCGAGCGCACCTGCACCCGCTGACCATCGCCCAGGCCGCGGACGGCCAGGTCGTCCGGGTGCATCAACAGCTGGTGACGGGGTTTACCCTTAACCAGGCGGTGGTAGTTGTGCATCCAGGAATTGTTGCTGCGCACATGGCGGCGGCCGATCAGCAGCAGTTCGCCCTCGGCCGGCTGCGACTGGGCCGCGAAACGCGGCAGGTCGCCGAGCAGCAGCGTGGGGGCTGCCTGTACCTGCTTGTCGGCGGTTTTCAGACGCGCGGCCAGGTTGGGCCTGAGCGGGCCGAGATCGATACCGTGAGGCGCATCGCGCAGCGCCGCCAGGCTGAGCTTGTGCTCGCTCTTGTCGCCGTAGGGGCCAAAACGCAGCCCCATGTCGATCATCTGCTCGGGCGCCATGGTCGGTTTCAGCTCCACACCGGTGCGGGCGGCGAAGGCCTTGGCCAGACCGACGAAGATTTCCCAGTCATGCAGCACGCCCTCGGGCTTGGGCAGCACCGCCTCGTTGAAGCGGGTGACATTGCGCACGGCAAAGACATTGAAGGTGGTGTCGTAGTGATCATGCTCCAGCGGCGCGGTCGGCGGCAGGATCAGGTCGGCGTAGCGGGTGGTCTCGTTGATGTACAGATCGACCGAAACCATGAACTCCAGCCCCTCCAGCGCCTGTTCCAGCTGCCGGCCATTGGGCGTGGACAGCACCGGGTTGCCGGCCACCGTGACCAGCGCGCGCACCTGTCCTTCGCCGGGCGTCAGCATTTCCTCGGCCAGCGCCGCCACTGGCAGTTCGCCGCCGTATTCCGGCAGGCCGGACACACGACTCTGCCAGCGGTTGAAACTGCCACCGGAGGTGGCCGAGACCAGATCCACTGCTGGCGAGGTGCAGAGCACGCCACCCTCGCGGTCGAGGTTACCGGTGACCAGATTGATCAGTTGCACCAGCCACTGGCACAGGGTGCCGAAGGCCTGGGTGGAAACGCCCATGCGTCCGTAACAGACCGCCTTGTCGGCGGCAGCAAAGTCTCGCGCCAGCTGGCGGATGGCGCCGGCTTCGATACCACTGCGCGGCGCCATGGCTTCGGCGGTGAACGGCGCGATGGCCACACGCACCTCATCCAGCCCCACCACCGGCAGATGGGTGGCGCGACCCAGGTTTTCCTCCAGCAAGGTGTTCAGCAGGCCCAGCAGCAGCGCGGCGTCCTGCCCGGGACGGATGAACAGGTGCTGATCGGCGATGGCCGCTGTCTCGCTGCGCCGGGGATCGACCACCACCAGCTTGCCGCCGCGCTTCTGGATGGCCTTGAGACGTTTCTCCACGTCCGGCACGGTCATGATGCTGCCGTTGGAGGCCAGCGGGTTGCCGCCGAGGATCAGCATGAAGTCGGTGTGGTCGATGTCCGGAATCGGAATCAGCAGGCCATGACCGTACATCTGCAGGCTGGTCAGGTGGTGCGGCAACTGGTCCACCGAGGTGGCCGAAAAACGGTTGCGCGTCTTCAGCAGGCCGAGGAAGTAGTTGCTGTGGGTCATCAGGCCGTAGTTGTGCACGCTGGGATTGCCCTGATACACCGCCACGGCATTCTGCCCATGGGCAGCCTGGATGGCACTCAGGCGCTCGGCGACCAGCTCGAAAGCCTCGTCCCAGCCAATGGCCTGCCACTCGCTGCCGACCCGTCGCATGGGCTGGCGCAGGCGGTCCGGGTCGTTCTGGATATCCTGCAGGGCCACCGCCTTCGGGCAGATATGGCCGCGGCTGAAGCTGTCCTGGGCGTCGCCCTTGATCGACAGGATCTGCACGCCGCCCTGCTCATCCGGGGCAGTTTCAATCGTCAGGCCGCAGATGGCCTCGCACAGGTGGCAGGCACGGTGATGCTGGGTCTTGCTCATGGCTAACCTCTTTCTTGTAAACGCGGTGGCGTTGTAGGCGAGACGACCGGTCGGGTCAGTCCATGCCCGCCAATCTAAGAAGCTCAGGCCCTGCTGACCAGCCTATCGTGACAGCTGAATCCCCTATCATCAGGCCGGTCGATGGGCGGGCAGTGCCTGATTTGCGCCGCCGCGTCATTTCCTTATAAGATTCCGGCCTTCCTGTTTGTCGCCCCCGCGCGGCTTGTGCCGCGGGTTCCGCCGTTTTCCCCGCAAAACCGAAGCCCCGGCCGCCCCCTCCAGCAGTTAAGGTACGACCATGAGCGTTAGGCATTTTCTCTCATTGACGGATTTCAGCCCCCAGGAACTGGTGGCCCTGATCCGCCGCGGCATCGAGCTGAAAGACCTGCGCAACAAGGGCGTGCTGCTGGAGCCGCTAAAGAACCGCGTGCTGGGCATGATCTTCGAGAAAGCCTCGACCCGTACCCGCCTGTCCTTCGAGGCCGGCATGATCCAGCTCGGCGGCCAGGCCATCTTCCTCTCGCCGCGCGACACCCAGTTGGGCCGTGGCGAGCCGATCAGCGACACTGCCATCGTCATGTCGCGCATGCTCGATGCGGTGATGATCCGCACCTACGCCCACAGCACCCTGACCGATTTTGCCGCACACTCGACCGTGCCGGTGATCAACGGCCTGTCCGACGATCTGCATCCCTGCCAGCTGCTGGCCGACATGCAGACCTTCCGCGAGGCGCGCGGCAACATCGCCGGCAAGACGGTGGCGTGGATCGGTGATGGCAACAACATGTGCAACACCTACCTGGAAGCCGCCGTGCAGTTCGACTTCCAGCTGAATATCGCCTGCCCGGAAGGCTACGAGCCCAAGGCCGAGTTCCTCGCTCTGGCCGGTGATCGCGCGCGGATCATCCGCGACCCGCTGGAAGCCGTGCGCGGCGCCCACCTGGTCAGCACCGACGTCTGGGCCTCGATGGGCCAGGAAGAGGAAATGGCCATCCGCCAGAAAGCGTTTGCGCCCTACCAGGTGACCCGTGAGCTGCTGGATGCCGCCGATCCGTCGGTGATCTTCCTGCACTGTCTGCCGGCTCACCGCGGCGAGGAAATCAGCCACGACCTGCTGGACGACCCGCGCTCGCTGGCCTGGGATCAGGCTGAGAACCGCCTGCACGCGCAGAAGGCCCTGCTCGAACTGCTCGTCGAACACGCCCACCGGGTCTGAACATGAATCAGACTGCCCCGCTGTTGCTGCTGCGTGACCTGGTCTGCGGCTATCAGGAGCAGAAGGTGGTGCAGGAACTCAATCTGCACCTCAAGCAGGGTGATATCGGTTGTCTGCTCGGCCCGTCGGGCTGCGGCAAGACCACCACGCTGCGCGCCATCGCCGGCTTCGAGCCCGTCCAGGCAGGCGCCATCGAACTCAATGGCGAAGTGATCTCCAAGGCCGGCTATACCCTGGCACCGGAGAAACGCCGCATCGGCATGGTGTTTCAGGATTACGCACTGTTCCCCCACCTGTCGGTGGAAGACAACGTCGCCTTCGGTATCCACCGCGATCCGCAGGCCGCGCGGATCACCGCCGAACTGCTCGATCTGGTCAAGCTTGGCGCGCTGGCCAAGCGCTTTCCCCATGAGCTGTCCGGTGGCCAGCAGCAGCGTGTGGCCCTGGCCCGTGCCCTTGCCCCGCAACCGGCGCTGCTGCTACTTGATGAGCCTTTCTCCAACCTCGATGGCGAACTGCGCCGCCGCCTCAGCCAGGAGGTTCGCGAGATCCTCAAGGCCCGCGGCACCAGCGCCATTCTGGTTACCCACGATCAGGAAGAAGCCTTCGCCGTCAGCGACCATATCGGCGTGTTCAACGCCGGCCGCCTGCAGCAGTGGGACACCCCGTTCAACCTGTACCACGAGCCGCTGACGCCCTTCGTGGCCAGCTTTATCGGCCAGGGCTACTTCATTCGCGGTCAGGTACTCAGTCCGGACACGGTACAGACCGAACTCGGCGAGCTGCGCGGCAACCGCGCCTACAACCTGGCCAGCGGCAGCGCGGTGGATGTTCTGCTGCGCCCGGACGATATCGTCTACAGCGAAGACAGCCCGCTCAAGGCGCGCATCAGCGGCAAGACCTTCCTCGGTGCCGCTACCCTCTACCGTCTGCAGCTGCCCACCGGCTCGCTGCTGGAAGCCATCTTCCCCAGCCATGCCGACCACCAGCCCGGTGAAGAAGTCGGCATTCGCGTGGCCGCCGATCACCTGGTGCTGTTCCCCGCTCAGGGCAGCGTGGCCGCGCACCTGCCTCTGGGCGAGTCGGGCGTACGCCGCTTCAGCAGCGACGCCTGACCGACTGCTGCCCCGCTGCCCCGCCAGTCCAGATCAGATCAGCAGCTCACCGCTGGCCACCCGTCGCGCCTGCCCAGCAATCTTCACCCGCTCGCCTTCCAGACGGCAGCGCAGTTCGCCGCCCCGGCTAGAACACTGGAAGGCTGCCAACTCCTGTTTGCCCAGACGTTCGGCCCAGTACGGGACCAGGCTGCAATGGATCGAGCCGGTCACCGGGTCCTCATCCACACCCAGTGCCGGGGCGAAGTAGCGCGAAACAAAATCGTGCTGCTGCCCCGGAGCAGTAACGATCAGTCCGAGAAACGGCCATTGCGCCAGCGTTTTCAGGTCCGGCTGACAGGCACGCACGGCCGCCTCCGACTCCAGCACCACCATCAGCGAACGACCGGTGAAAGCAGCCTGCACCGACTGCCCGACCAGTTGCTGCAGCTCGGCATCCACGTCTCGTGCATCAGGAGCCTGCTTCGGGAAATCCAGCTCCAGCCAGTCGCCCTGACGCGTCACCGCCAATGGCCCGGACAAACTGTCGAACTGCAGCACCGGCGCCGGCTCACCGTACACCTCGAACAGCACATGGGCTGCCGCCAGAGTGGCATGACCACACAGCGGCACTTCGCAATTGGGGGTGAACCAGCGAATGCGCCAGCGCTCGCCCTCACGCACCAGGAACACGGTCTCGGAGAGATTGTGCTCGGCAGCGATGCGCTGCATCAGCGCCTCATCCAGCCACTGATCAAGGCGATAGACCATGGCCGGATTGCCGGCGAAGGGACGGTCGCTGAAGGCGTCGACCTGATGGAACGCGAGGGACATGGCGATTCTCCTGATTGATCCGTCATGCAGCATGGCGCAGTCGCGCCAGAGCGCAGCGGTACAGCAGACCCGAAAATGGGCATAACAGCCGGGCAGCTGCACAAAGGCAAAGCATATGCCTTCACCGAACCACCGCCCTGACGCCAAAAAACAGCAACATTTCGTTAATAAACAAGGAACTAACGTAACTGGCATAGTCTCTGCTTAGTCCAGCACCGGACAGCACAACGGCGTGTCTGCCAACCCGACAACGACGTCACGAAGCCCGCTCTGATCAGAGACGGTGGCTCGTGGCGTTTTTTTTTGCGTTTTGGCACAAGGAATACCGACATGCGTCTTCACACTCTCTCCGTTCTCTCGCTGGCTGTTTGCGGCGCCTTCAGCAGCGTCACCATGGCCGCCGAAGACCTGGCCAACCTGGTCAACTACGGCAAGGTCAGCGTCGATGCCCGCTATCGCTACGAGAACGTCGACCAGGACAACGCGCTCAACAACGCCAACGCCCAGACACTGCGCACCCGCATCGGCGTGCAGAGCGGCAAGTGGTACGGCCTCTCGGGCCTGGTCGAAGCCGATAACGTCAGCCGCATCGGCGACTCATCCTTCAACAGCACCCGCAATGGTCAGAAAGACTTCTCGGTGGTCGCCGACCCGGACGGCAGCGAGATCAACCAGGCGCTGCTGCGCTATGACTTCAAGCAGGGCAACGTGGTGGCCGGCCGCCAGCGCATCAACCTGGACAACCAGCGCTTCGTCGGCGGCGTGGCCTGGCGCCAGAACGAGCAGACCTACGATGGCGCCCTGGCCCAGATCAAGCCACTCACCGGCATGACCCTGACCTACAGCTACATCGACAACATCAACACCATTTTCGGCCCGGACGATAACCGCTTCGACAACAAGACCAACCCGGCCAACATCGAAGGCCACAGCCACCTGTTCAACGCCCAGTACATTCTGATGCGTGACCGCCGCGGCGCGCCGCAACTGACTCTGACCGGGTACAGCTACCTGCTGGGTCTGGACAACATTGCCACCACCGCTGCCGCGCCGCTCGGCAGCCTGGCCAGCCGCACCAACGGCGTGCGCGCCGCCGGTGCCATCGGCCCCGTCAGTCTGGTCGGCGAATACGCCCAGCAGCAGGACTACGCCGACAACCCCATGGACCTGGACAGCGATTACTACCTGGCCGAGCTCGGCTACACCTGGCAGAACATCGTGTTCAAGGGTGGCTATGAAGTCCTCGGTGGTGACGACGGCGTCGGCAACCGCGCCTTCCAGACCCCGTTGGCGACCAAGCATGCCTTCCAGGGCTGGGCTGACGTATTCCTCACCACCCCGGCCGACGGCATCGAGGACGCCTACGTTGGCGTTACCGCGCCGCTGTGGGGCGGCCAGCTGCAGGCCTGGTACCACGACTTCGAAGCCGAGCAGGGCAGCGACAGCTACGGCGACGAGATCGATGTGTCCTACGGCCACCCGATCCCCGGCGTGCCTGGCCTGGTCGGCCTGGTCAAGTACGCCAGCTACGATGCCGACACCCCGCTGCTGCGTGGCAACGTCGCCAACGTCGACACCGACAAGTTCTGGCTGCAACTGCAATACACCTACTAAGGGCCAGCCGTTGGCACGGGGCTGCAGCGCAGCCTCGTTGCCGCAAGGAGAACACCATGCGTCAACTGATCTCACGCAGTCTGCTTGCCCTCAGTCTCAGCCTGGGCAGCCTGCCCTGCTGGGCAGTGATCAACGACGCCGAAGCGATGAACCTGTCGGGCATGCAGCGCATGCTCAGTCAGCGCATCGCCAAGAGCTACCTGATGATCGGCAGCCAGATCCGTCCGGACGTGGCCAACCAGCAGCTCGACCAGAGCCTGGCCAAGTTCGAGAGCAACTACATGGCGCTCAGTGAATACGCCCCCAGCGAGGAAATTCGCCGCGAACTTCAGGTCGTCGAAGGGCTGTGGCATGAGTACCGCAATCTGGTATTGGAAACCCCGGACAAGACCGGCGCCGCAGAGGTGCTGGCACAAAGCGACAGCCTGCTGGCCCAGTGCGAAAAGGTGGTCAGGCTGATCGAGGCGCACACCGGCAGCCGCTCGGCCCAGTTGGTCAACCGCAGCGGCCGGCAGCGCATGCTCAGTCAGCGCATCGCCAAGCTGTACCTGGCCATGAGCTGGCATGTACCCGTCGCGGGCCTGGAGCAGCATTTCAATCAGGCCGTGGGCGAATTCGATACGGCGCTTGGCCAGCTGCAGGCCGCCGAGGAAAACACTCCGGCGATCCAGGCGGCGCTGAAGAAGTCGGGTGCCCAGTGGGCCTTTTCCCGCGCGGGTTTCCGCCTGTCGGGCGACTCACGCTATGTGCCGACCGTCATCACCACCACCACGGAAACCCTGCTGTGGCAGATGAACGATCTGACCACTGCCTACGAAGGTGTGATGAACAGCCGCCTGGTCAGCGCCCTTCCCTGACCCCGTAGCGTTCGAGCAGAGCCTGCAGTCGGCCATCGGCGCGATAGCGACGCAGGCCCTGGTCGAGCAGCCGCACATAGTCATGGCTACGCGGCAGGGCCGGGGAAAACGCCAGGTAGATGGGAATATCCGGCTGCTGGCAGCCGGCCTCACGCAGCGTACCGACATAGCCGCGCCGGGCCAGGTACTCCTGCATCACCCAGCTGTTTTCCAGCACCACGTCGACCCGGCCTTCCAGCAGCTTGGCCAGGTTCAGCGCCAATGCCTGCTGGCCGGCCGCCGCCTGCAGGTGCTGCGGGTTACCCTGCTCGGCCTGCACGTAGGCATCCAGTTCCTCGCCGTAGCTGTAGTCGTTGACCACGGCCAGACGCTGCGTATGCAGGGATTTCAGGGAATCAAAATGCCACTGGCTTTCGCGGACGGTATAGAAGCAGTTGCGCGACTGGCTGACCGGCTGCTCGGTGAAGACGAAGTCCGGCGCATCGCTCCGGGCCGCGCCGATCACCGCATTGATATGACCCTGCCGCACCTCCTGCAGGGCCCGCGCCCAGTTGATCACACGGTATTCAACAGCGATTCCGGCCTCGGCAAAGATGTCGCGGGCCAGCTCGACATAGATGCCGGGCCGTGGCGAATCAGGCGCGCAGTTGACCGGGCACCAGAGGTCCCCGGCAATCACCAGGGTTTCCCCCGGCGCCTGCCCGCTCAGCAGCAGCGCAGCAACGCCCAGCCATGCCTGCCTCAGTCTGCGCATCCCCTGCCCTCATCCGTTATCAGCCTTCGCTGCGCACCCGCTTGACTGCATCCAGCCAGCCATCATAAAGACGGGCACGGTGAGCCTCGCCCATGCGCGGCTCGAAACGCCGGTCACGGTGCCACATCCGCGCAATGTCATCCAGGCTGGCGTACAGCCCCAGCTGCAGGCCAGCCAGGTAGGCCACGCCCAGCGCCGTGGTTTCGGTGATTTCCGGGCGCTCCACCGGCACGCCGAGGATGTCGGCGAGGAACTGCATGACCCAGTTGTTGACCACCATACCGCCATCCACCCGCAGCGCGCTGGGCGCGGCCGCGCCGTCGCGGCGCATGGCTTCGAGCAGGTCGCAGGTCTGGTAGCAGACCGACTGCAGGCCGGCGGTGACGATCTCCTTGATCCCGGTGTCGCGGGTCAGGCCGAAGATGGCGCCACGCGCGCGCGGGTCCCAATAAGGCGCGCCGAGACCGGTGAAGGCCGGCACCAGATAGACGCCACAGGCATCGCCCGTGGCCTCGGCCAGCGCCTCGGTATCACGGGCATGACTAATCAGCTTGATGCCGTCACGCAGCCACTGCACCGCCGCACCGGCGACGAAGATGCTGCCCTCCACCGCATAGGTGGTCTGCCCCTTGAGGCGGTAGCCAACGGTGGTCAGCAGGCGGTGCTGGGACGCCACCGGGGTGGTGCCGGTGTTCTGGATCATGAAGCAGCCGGTGCCATAGGTGCTCTTGACCATGCCGGGCTGGAAGCAGGCCTGGCCAATCAACGCGGCCTGCTGGTCGCCGGCCATGCCCAGCACCGGAATCGCCGCACCGAGCAACTCCTCCGTGGTGGTGCCGAAGTCGGCGGCGCAGTCGAGTACCTCCGGCAGCAGGCTGCGCGGAATCTCGAACAGGTCGAGCAGCTCCTGATCCCACTGCTGGCTATGGATGTTGAACAGCAGGGTACGCGAGGCGTTGGTGGCATCGGTCTTGTGCGAGCGGCCGTCGGTCAGGCGCCAGAGCAGGAAGCTGTCCACCGTGCCGAAGCGCAGTTCACCACGCTCGGCCCGCTCGCGGGCGCCGGGCACCGTGTCGAGAATCCAGCGAATCTTGGTGGCTGAGAAATACGGATCGATCAGCAAACCGGTCTTGGCCGCCACCGCCGCCTCATGACCCTTCTCCTTCAGCCCAGCGCAGTAATCGGCAGTACGACGGTCCTGCCAGACAATGGCCGGGTGAATAGGCGTACCGGTCGCAGCATCCCATACCAGAGTGGTTTCACGCTGGTTGGTGATACCGATGGCAGCGATTTCAGACGCCTGCAGGCCGCTGTTCTGCAGGGCCTCGCGACAGACCTTGAGGGTGGTCAGCCAGATCTCCTCGCCGTCATGCTCGACCCAGCCATCCTTGGGGAAATACTGTTTGAACTCCTGCTGGGCGCTGGTCACCGGCAGCCCCTGGGCGCTGAAAACAATGGCGCGGCTGCTGGTGGTGCCCTGGTCGATGGCGAGAAGGTACTGGCTCATTGTTGTGCTCCGACGTGCCCGTGCGGATGCGGGCGCGCTTGATGGTTGGATAACGAAGGTTATTAGCCGCGGGCCAGCTCGGCAAATTGCCCGGCGGTCAGCTCAGCCAGCACGCTGGCGCTCAGCTCGACCTCCAGACCGCGCCGGCCGGCGCTGACATAGATGCTCGGCCACTGCCCGGCCGACTGATCGATAAAGGTACGCAGGCGCTTCTTCTGTCCCAGCGGGCTGATGCCGCCGAGCAGGTAACCGGTACTGCGCTGCGCCGCCTGAGGATCGGCCATCTCGGCCTTCTTGGCCCCGGCCGCGCTGGCCAGTGCCTTGAGATCGAGGCTGCCGGCCACCGGCACCACGGCCACCAGCAGCTCGCCCTTCTCGGTCGCTGCCAGCAGGGTCTTGAACACCCGCGCCGGTTCAAGGCCAAGCTTTTCAGCAGCCTCCAGCCCGTAGGAAGCGGCCTTGGGATCGTGTTGATAGCTGTGCACGCGATGTTCCGCGCGCTGTTTCTTGAGCAGATCGATAGCCGGCGTCATGTTCGTTTCCGAAAACAAACGAAAAGATGCGCTACCTTA
The DNA here is from genome assembly GCF_014207935.1 of Pseudomonas fluvialis. GTDB lineage: Bacteria > Pseudomonadota > Gammaproteobacteria > Pseudomonadales > Pseudomonadaceae > Aquipseudomonas > Aquipseudomonas fluvialis_A. The sequence goes on from NZ_JACHLL010000002.1 coordinate 439,323, forward strand.
ACGGAAAAAACTGCAGGACGCAGTTTTTCACGCCAGACAACGACAGCTCGCTGGATGGCAGCCATGCCTGGCAAGCCATAAAAACTCCCCCAGGCAGCCTGTATACTCCCGCCATCTCAAGGAGTGCCCGCATGACCCTAGCGCCGCGCCAACAGCAGTTGCTCGACCGCATCCATGAAACCGGCTACGCCAGTATCGATGAGTTGGCCCAGGCCTTTGCCGTCACCCCGCAGACCATCCGCCGCGACATCAACCAGCTGGCCGAACTCGGCCTGGTGCGGCGCACCCACGGTGGCGCGGCGAGCGAAGGCAGCAGCACGCGCAACACCGCTTACAGCATGCGCGCCGAGCAGATGCGCGAGGAGAAACAGCGCATCGCCGAAGCGGTGGCGGCGGCCATTCCCGACCACGCCTCGCTGTTCATCAATATCGGCACCACCACCGAAGCCATCGCCCGCGCCCTGCTCAACCACCGCGGCCTCAAGGTGATTACCAACAACCTGCACGTGGCCGCCACCCTGGCCGGCAAGGATGACTTCGAGGTGCTGGTGGCTGGTGGCATGGTGCGCAGCGACGGCGGCGTGGTCGGCCAGGCGGCCGTGGATTTCATCCAGCAGTTCAAGGTCGACTTCGCCCTGGTCGGCATCAGCGGCATCGACGAGGACGGCAGCCTGCTCGACTTCGACTTCCAGGAAGTGCGCGTGTCGCAGACCATCATCGACAACGCCCGCCAGGTGTTTCTCGCCGTCGACTCCAGCAAGTTCGGTCGCAACGCCGTGGTGCGTCTGGGCTCGCTGAGCCTGGTCGACCGCGTGTTCACCGATCATGCCCCGCCGGCGGCCATCGCCCAGCAGCTGCAGCAGCAGAAGATCCGTCTCGATATCGTCTGAGAACCTGTTCAAAGTCTGCTGCGCGTCGCCCAGGCTGCGTTGCAACGCAGTAACAGCCGCAGGCTGGTCAATCGCGCTCAGAATGCTCATTTACCGCTCGTAAACTGCGCTTCTTCGCCCAATTTCGCCTTGCCTGGCTCTAGCTCGCGAGACTTTGAACAGGTTCTGACGCCACCCTTCCCCCTCCAACCGAAAATCCGACCAGATGACTGGTCAGACGGCGCAGCTTCGCCTAGACTATTTTCGAAAGTGAACATTAAAGTTCGATTTCGATAAGCTATTTCGAAAATCGATTTCGAAACGAGGACTCCGCCATGCACAGCCAGACCACCCTCAACGCCCCTCTGGGCGAAATCTATGACCTGGCGGTGATCGGCGGTGGCATCAATGGTGTGGGCATCGCGGCCGATGCCGCCGGACGTGGCCTGTCGGTGTTTCTTTGCGAAAAGGACGACCTGGCGCAACACACCTCCTCGGCCAGCAGCAAACTGATCCACGGCGGCCTGCGCTACCTGGAGCACTACGAGTTCCGCCTGGTGCGCGAAGCCCTGGCCGAGCGCGAAGTGCTGCTGGCCAAGGCCCCGCACATCGTCAAACCACTGCGTTTCATCCTGCCGCACCGCCCGCACCTGCGCCCGGCCTGGATGATCCGCGCCGGCCTGTTCCTCTACGATCACCTGGGCAAGCGCGAGAAGCTGCCAGGCTCGCGCGGCGTGCGCTTCGGCGCCGACAGCCCTCTCAAGAGCGAGATCAACCGCGGCTTCGAATACTCCGACTGCTGGGTCGACGATGCCCGTCTGGTGGTACTCAACGCCATGAGCGCCCGCGAGCATGGCGCGCACATCCACACCCGCACCCGCTGCGTCAGCGCCCGGCGCAGCAAGGGCCTGTGGCACATTCATCTGGAGCGGGCCGATGGCAGCCTGCTGTCGATCCGTGCCCGCGCACTGGTCAATGCCGCCGGCCCCTGGGTGGCACGCTTCATCCGTGAGGACCTCAAGCAAAGCTCGCCCTATGGCATCCGCCTGATCCAGGGCAGCCACATCATCGTGCCGCGCCTGTTCGAGGGTGAGCAGGCGTTCATCCTGCAGAACGAGGACGGCCGCATTGTTTTCGCCATTCCCTACCTGGAGCGTTTCACCCTGATCGGCACCACCGACCGCGAATACCAGGGCAACCCGGCCGAGGTGAAGATCAGCGACGAGGAAATCGACTACCTGCTGGCGATCAGCAACGCTCACTTTCGCCAGCAACTGCAACGCAGCGACATCCTGCATACCTACGCCGGCGTGCGCCCGCTGTGCGACGACGAATCCGACGAACCCTCGGCCATCACCCGCGACTACACCCTGGCGCTCGCCGCCAATGCCGGGGAAGCCCCGCTGCTGTCGGTGTTCGGCGGCAAACTGACGACCTACCGCAAACTGGCCGAAGCGGCACTGGCCCAACTGGCGCCCTTCTTCCCCGGCATGCGCGACAGCTGGACGGCCAGCGCTCCGCTGCCGGGCGGCGAACAGATGACATCAGTGCAGGCACTGGCCGACAGCCTCTGCCAGGCCTACAGCTGGCTGCCCGAAAGCCTCGCGCGGCGCTGGAGCACCTGCTACGGCAGCCGTGTCGAGCGGCTGCTGGCAGGCGTCCGCCACCTCAGTGATCTGGGTGAGCACTTGGGCGGCGGCCTGTATGCCCGCGAAGTCGATTACCTCTGTCAGGAGGAATGGGCACAGAGCGCCGAAGACATCCTCTGGCGCCGCAGCAAACTCGGCCTGTTCCTCACCCCGGCTCAGCAAGGCCAGGTGACCGCCTACCTGCAGCAGCACCCACACAGCCCCCAGGACGCCCACGCGGCCTGACAGCGCACCCGAGCAAGTCCCCTTCAGCCCCGCCCGAGCGGGGCTTTTTTCTATGAATTAAGCCCACTCGAAAGTTAGGCACGATGAGATTGAGCCAACGCTGTGATCGGGTAGGATTGGCGGCCTCATGAATAAGTCGCCCTACAAGGGCACAGCCATCATCCACCTTCAGGCCCGACAAGGAGCGTTCATGGCCCTCTCCCGCTTTAGCAAGTCGCTACTCAGCTTAGCCATCATGGCCAGCCAGCCGCTTTCGGCCGCCACACTGGAGCTCAGCGGCCCCTCATTGACCACATCCGTTCCCGATTACCCCGAGGAACTGGTGATAACCGGCTGGGCTTCTGGGACTGATACTGCCCTGACTCTTGATACCGTCCACTGGTGGTTAGGCCGCTCGATCGGGAATATTCATAATCAAGCCAACCTGCTAAGCAACGCAGATGACTCGAGTGCACTACACCTATCCAACTCAGCATTACTGCAGTACATCTACATCAGTGACATAAAGAATGACGGCCAAATTATCAGCCAAGGGGCGCGCAGCACTGCACTGCATCTGGGGATGCCATTTATTGGCTGGCACCTGTTTTCCATGTCTGGTGAACTCACCAACAACGGGCTGATCAAAGCCAGCGGGGAGGAGTCGGCGGCAATTCGCCTGGAAAGCTTCCTGCTAGGCGATGCAAGGCTGATAAACAACGAAGTCATCGAAGCCGAAGGCGACCAATCATCCGCACTCGAGTGTGGCTATGGCTGCTCCATCGAGAGCCTGGACAACAACGGCAGAATTCAGACAACAGGCACTGCCAGCCAGGCACTCGATTTCTCGCGAAGTGTTGTCTCCTCGTACCGTCTCAACAATCAGGGGCTAATCCTCGCCACCGGGGACGCTAGCCATGCCATCAGCACTATGGGCAATGGCGTACTGCTCAATGACTATAACGGCCTGATCAGAGCCGAAGGCGCAGGCAGCCAAGCCATCACCATTGAAACGTCCCGTTACCGTATCAGTGACCCGACCGGCAGCATCACCAACCACGGCCATATCGAGAGCGAAGGCAGCGAGAGCGCGGCCGTGGTCATCGACCATCCCGCGCTGGTCGGCGAGCTGCTCAACGAATTCGGCAGCATCACGGCCAGAGGCGATAACGCGACGGCCATCCGAGTCGGATCGGGCCACCCCATTGACGATGCTTCCAGCAGCGGCCTGGTCATCCGGAGTGAATGGGGGCTGACTCTGGCCGAGGGCAATGCCATAGAGGTCGGCGCCACTCCAGACAGTTACCTGGGCAGCTCACCCTGGGTGCGAATCCAGGCCAACAACAGCATGCTGCTCAGCCAGCAGGCGGCCATCCAGGGCGCCGGCAATGTCGATGTCGAGTTGACCCGCAGTTTGGTGCAGGGCGATCTGCTGGGATTGAACCTGCTGAGCATCGATGCAGGCACCCGGCTCGATAGCTCGCTGATAGAAGCGCGAGAGGTCAGCGTCGGACAGGCCGAACTGGGCTCCCCCCATACCCAGCTACGCGGCGACCTGACCCTGCTGACCTCCGGCACCCTGGACCTTTCGATTGCACCGGACACCGACAGTAATACGGCCCTGCTCGCCATCGACGGCCAGGCCGATTTCGCCGAAAACTCGCAAATCCGCCTAAAGCCGGTCAGCGAGGATTTCCGCTTTGGTGCACCACGCCAACTGACCCTGGTGGAAGCAGACAGCATTCTTGACAGGGGCCTCAGCGTGGGCAGCCTCAGTCAGTTGCTACGCGTATACGGCTACAGCGTCAGCGGTGATCAGGTGCTGGCCACGGTCGGCGGCCTCTCCACCGCCGAGGCCACCGAGCAACTGCGCGGCCTGGGCGCGCCCGGCAATGTGCTGCCGGCCTATGGCGCCTTCTATGGCGCGGTGCTCGGCCAATTGGACTCAAATGACCCGCTGTTCCAGCGTTTCACCGAAGGGAGTTCGCAACAGCTGCTGGGGCTCGCCTCCCAACTGACGCCCGACGCCAGTGGCGGGACTTTCCGTACGCATATCGGCAATCAGAATCTGCTGGCCGGCAGCCTTCAGCAGCGAGGCAGCCAGCTGCGCCAAGGGATGTCGTCGGGCGACGGTCTGAGCGAGACCGGCGCTTGGGTGACTCTGCTCGACAGCGATGCCGACCAGAGCAGCCGTGGCGGCGTGAGCGGCTACGATGCCGACAGCCAGGGCATCCTGGTCGGCGCCGACGGCAAGCTGAACGAGCAAGCCACCCTGGGCCTGGCCTACAGCTATCTGGACAGCGACATCCACGGCGCCAGCAGCAAGACCGAGAGCGACGCCCACAGCCTCAGCCTCTACGGCAGCTGGGAGCAGCTGGCCTGGTTCGTCGACGGCAACCTCAGCCTGGGCCTGGCCGACAACGACTCCACCCGCCATGTCGCAAGCACCCGCGCCGAGGGCGACTACGACAGCCAGCTGTACGGCGCCGCGCTGATCGGTGGCTATCGCTACCCGCTGCAACCGAACCTGGAACTGGAGCCGCGCCTGGGCGCGCGCTACAACCGCATCGACAGCGACAGCTACCGCGAGCACGGTTCATCCGCCGCACTGGCCGTGGATGACCAGCGTTTCGAGGCGGGCGAGTTGGGCGCCGGCATCCGCCTGGCCGGCCTGCTGCCTCTGGGCGAAGGCCAGCTCAAGCCACAGCTGACGCTGATGGCCTGGCACGACCTGATCGCCGACCAGGGCAGTCAGAGCAGCAGTTTCCTGGTCGGTGGCAGTCCCTTCATCACCAGCGGCAGCGAACCGACCCGCGACAGCTACGAGGCGCGCCTGGGCGTCGACTACGAGCTGGGCGCGGTGACCCTTGGACTGGGCTATGACTACCTGGGCAAGGCCGACTTCTCGTCGGACACCCTCAGCGCGAAGCTGCGTTACGACTTCTGACCGCCGCCGGCCCCGGCCCGGCCCACTGACCTGGGCCCTGGCCGGGTTGCTTAGCGGCTGTCAGCAGCTCCCCTCCCCGCCCGACGACGCCCGGCATGTAGCCGTGACGCTGCAGGCCGGCGACTTCGACTTGCAGGCCCTGCTGCCGCGTCAGTCTGTGAGTGGCACATTGAGGGTCTATCTGGAAGGCGACGGCCGCGCCTGGATACTCCGCGACCGCCCCAGCCAGAACCCGACCCCACGCAACTCCATGGTGCTCGATCTTGTTCGAGACGACCCTCGGCCCAGCGTCTATCTGGCTCGCCCCTGTCAGTACCTTGCAAGCCACGACTGCAAGCCCCACTGGTGGACCCATGACCGCTTCGCCCAGACGATTGTCGACAGCCAGTCCGCCGCGCTCGATAAGATCAAAGCTCGGTTGGGCAATCATGATTTCGAACTGGTCGGTTACTCGGGTGGCGCCACCATGGCCCTGCTGCTGGCCGAACAGCGAATGGATGTGCGTGTAGTACAGAGCCTGGCTGGAAACCTGGACCCACAGATGTGGGCAACCTCGCAGGGTTTGAGTGCGCTGGGATCACCAACCTCGCCTCCCCTGGCCAGCCCGCGCATTCGCCAATTGCCTCAGCGTCACCTGATCGGCAAGGACGATCGCACCATCACACCAACACTCAGCCTTGAAGCTCTGCGCAAAACCGATCTTGCACAGTGCAGAGAGTTCCACCTGCTGCCGGGTGTAAATCATCATCTAGGCTGGCAACGAGCCTGGCAGGCATTTCGTGACAAACCAATTTACTGCCCTAGGTTGCCTGACTAGAGCAGATGCCGCTGGGCATACACCTGCTGCCACTTGGCATCCTGGCGCTGGCTGATCTCGCTGTCGAAGTAGTACTTCAGGCGGCGGCGGTCTTCGGGCTTGTCCTTCAGCGCGGTGCCGATGATGAAGTGCACCAGGTCCTCGGCGCGCATCTGGTCGTTGCTGTAGTAGTGGGCATGCACGCACATGGCGTGCGCCACGTGGATGGCCTCGGCGGTGGACAGCGCCGCGCCGGCCATGCGGTGGGTGCTGCGTCCGTCCAGGCTCTGACCGCTGCGCAGCTCGTGGAACAGGGTCACCAGCACCTCAATAATGTCGGCGTCGGGCTCGATATTAAGGCCCAGATTGCTGTTCAACTGGCGCAGCTCGGTCTGCACCACGCCGATTTCATCCTCGATACGCGCAATCGGGCGGATGGTTTCGAAGCTCAGCCGGCGCTTGAGCGCCGCACTCATGCTGTGGATGCCTTCGTCGACGTTGTTGCTGGTGGCGATCAGGTTGAAGCCCGGCCGTGCATAGAGGATGCCGTGCTCGCCGGCCAGCTCGGGGATCAGGATGATGCGTTCGGACAGCACCGCCAGCAGCGAATCCTGCAGTGACAGCGGGCAGCGCGTCAGCTCCTCGAAGCGCAGCAGCTGGCCGGTCTGCATCGCCCGGTACAAGGGCCCCGGCACCAGTGCCTCGGGACAGGGGCCATGCTGCGCCAGCACACCGGGATTCCAGCTGTAGAGCATCTGCTGCAGGCTGGAGATGGCGTTGCCCTGAATGGTCAGGGTCGAGTTGCCGCAGATGGCCGCCGCCAGCAATTCCGACAGCCAGGACTTGGCCGTGCCCGGTTCGCCGGTCAGCAGGCAGCTGCGGTTGGCGCACAGGGAAATGATGGTGCGGCGCAGCTGGCCGCTTTCGCCAACGAACTTGCGCGCAATACCCAGCTCCGGCGCACCATCGATAAAACGCTCCACGGCAATTGGCGACAGACGCCAGCCCGGTGGCACCTCATGACTGTCGGTTTCGGCCAGGCGCCGCAGCTCCTCGGCAAAACGCACCTCGGCCGGAACCCGCTGAACCTTCTTGCTTGACTCGCTCATTCACTGCTCCTGATGCCGCCACGCGGCTCGGGCGCCAGGCGTTCCTCGGGGAGGATGCGTGGCAACTCGGACAGCGGAATCACGCCCTGCAGCACCAGTTCCAGGGCGCTGTCGCGCATGGTCACCAGCCCCGCATCCAGCGCCCGCCAACGCAACTCGCCGAGTGGTGGCTGACGGCTGATGACATCACGCAGCTCGCCGTTGATCTGCAGAAACTCCACCACTGCCGTGCGCCCACGGGTGCCGCGGCCGTTGCACTGCGGGCAGCCCTTGCCCACGAAGCAGCGGAAGTTGTCCGGCACCTGCTGAGGGAATAGCTCACGGAGGATCTGCGGGTCCGGCTCGGCGGGCACCTTGCAGTCCGGGCAGATGCGCTTGGCCAGGCGCTGGGCCATGATCGCCAGCAGCTCGCTGGCCAGCGAATTACGGTGCAGGCCGAGGTCGAACAGGCGCTGGATGGCATCCACCGAGTCGTTGCAGTGCAGGGTCGAGAGCACCAGATGGCCGGTCTGCGAGGCGCGCACCGCTTCCAGCGCGGTTTCGCCGTCGCGGATCTCGCCGACCAGAATCACGTCCGGGTCCTGACGCACGAAACTGCGCATGGCATCGGCAAAGGTAAAGCCGATGTTGTTGCGTACGCGGGTCTGCTGAATGTTGTCGATGGCGTATTCGATCGGGTCCTCGACGGTGATCACCTTGCGCGTGCCGTCATCGGCCAGTTCCTGCAGGCCCGCCGACAGCGTGGTGGTCTTGCCCGAGCCGGTCGGGCCGACGATCAGCACCAGCCCCGAGGGGTTGTCGAGCAGCCGGCGGTACTGGCGGGTAAGCCCCGGCGACAGGCCGAGGTCCTTGAGCGTCAGGGCATGGCCGCTCTGCGGCAGCAGGCGGATCACCACATGCTCGCCATGCAGCGAGGGCTGGGTCTGGATGCGCAGGTCGTAGCTGGTTTCGCCGACCTTCAGCCGCGAGCGCCCGCCCTGGGGCAGGCGGTGCTCGGCGATGTCCAGCTGGGCGCGGGTCTTGATCACGTTGATTACCCCGGCCAGCTCCGCCGGCGTCAGCTGGTAGTGGTGAAGGTCGTACAGATCGCCATCAACCCGCAGGCGGATGCGCACACGCTGCTGGTAGCGCTCGATGTGCACGTCGCTGGCCTTCTCGCTCACGGCATCGAACAGGATCGCCTCGTAGATGGCCACCAGATAGGGGCTGACCTGATTGTCCAGATCAGCCGCGAAGGCCTCCGCCTCACCGGCCAGCGCCTGCTGCGGCGGCGGCACATAGCCATCGCTTTTGCCGCTGATGTTGAGCACCGACCACAGACGGCGGAAGTCGTTGCTGGTCACCAGCACCTTGTCCACGCCGGTGCAGGGGTGCATCTGTTCGAGCAGCTCGCTCTTCACGTCCGGGTTGTCCGAGGCGATCACCAGGCGGCCATCGCGCTTGCACACCGGCAGCAGACGATGGTGATCGAGGAAGGTGCGCGAAAAGCTCAGGAAAAACTGTTTATCGAGCTCCTTGAACAGCTCGTCGGCCTCGGCGAAGCGGATACCCAGACGCTGGGCCAGGGCCTTGTAGGTGTTGATGTTGTCGATGTCGACATGGCGCAGGATCGAATGCAGCACCGGTTTCTTCAGCAGCCGCGCCTCGGCACGCGCCACCTCGACCACCATCTCGTCCACCAGACCGAGGTCGATCAGCGCCTCCGACGAGTCACGGCTGAAATCGATCAGCCCCAGCTTGCTGATCTGTGCCCTTCCCTGCTCGTCGGTGCGACAGAGCATCAGGTTGGCCCAGGGGCCGTTGCGCGTTCCCAGGTAATAGATGGCGCCCTGCGGGCTTAGCTGGGGCAGCAGCGACTCGGCGGTACTCAGCTCGCAGCTGCTGATGATCAGGTCATAGGGAGCCAGCTGAGGCAGGCCCTGACGCCCGTCGCCGCTGTGCAGGTGCAGATTGCCGGGCATGAATTTGGCGATATTGGCCCGGGCAATGGCGAGGATCTGCGGGTTGTTCTCGATCACCTGCACCTGACGCACCAGACGCGACAGGACCACGGCCAGGTAGCCGGAGCCGGCGCCGATCAGCAGTACCTGCTCATTGCCAGTCAGCGCCGGCAGATAACCCAGCAGCGTACGCACCACCAGGGTCGAGGGAATGCTGTGGCCGGACAGCTGGGCGCTGAGATCCGGCGAGGCGACGAACTGGGCGCGCGGAACATCCTTGAGCGCCTGCAGTGCGAGTGGGTCGAGTGCTCTCATGAACTTCCCGTGGGCCGACTGCGCGAAGGAGGATACCGGGCGCTGGCCCGGCGACTGCTGAGCCATTCTGTGGCGGCGCCCGCTGCCCTGACAATAGAGCCAGATCAAGCCGACGCCAAAGAAAACGGCCTCACTCGGGAGGCCGTTTTATCAACATGAAGAGCCCTTGCAGCGCTACTCCACTTGCAGTCCGGGAACCCCGCGCAGGCGATCGAAGACGGCCACCACCAGCAGGGTCAAGCCCACCGGCAGCAGCCAGCCGAGGCTGTCGCCGGCCAGTGGCAGCTGGCCGATGGCAGCCGGCACCCAGGACTTGAGACCCGCCGCCGCCAGGCCATCGAACAGGCCGAACAGCAAGGTCACCGCCATGACCGGGATGAACACCCGGCGCGGCTCACACCACAGGCTGCTCGCCAGGCTCAGGCCGACCAGCACGATGGCCAGCGGGTACAGACCAACCAGCACCGGCACCGACACGCTGATCAGTTGGGTGAGGCCCTGGTTGGCCACCAGCAGGCTGAACAATGCCAGAGCGATGACCACCGTGCGGTAGGACAGCGGCAGCAACTGGCTGAAAAACTCGCCACAGGCCGTGAGCAAGCCTACAGCAGTGGTCAGGCAGGCCAGAGTAATGACCACCGCCAGCAGCAGGCTGCCGGCCATGCCGAAGGTGTGCTGCACATAGCTGGAGAGAATCTGCACGCCATTCTGTGCGTCACCGGCTATACCCTGGCTGGTGGCACCCAGGTAGAACAGCGCGAGATAGACCAACGACAAGCCGACGGCGGCGATCAGCCCGGCGCTGATGGCATAGCGGGTGATCAGCGCCTCGTTGCGCACACCACGGTCGCGGATGGCGGTGGCAATGACGATGCCGAACACCAGAGCGCCGAGGGTATCCATGGTCAGGTAGCCCTGCAGGAAGCCCTGCAACAGCGGCGCCTCACGATAGGCCTGGGCACTCTCGCCGACTGCTCCGGCCGGCGCGAGCAGGGCCGCCCCGCCCAGTACCAGCAGCGCGGCCAGCAGCACCGGGGTGATCCACTTGCCGATGCGGTCGACCAGTTGACCCGGATTCAGCGCGAGAAACAGCGCCACGGCGAAATACCCCAGGCTGTACAACCCCAGCGCAAGCTGGCTGTTGCCACTGAACGGCGCCATGCCCATCTCGAAGGCCACCACCGCGGTACGGGGCGTAGCGAACAGCGGGCCGATGGCCAGATAGACCACCACCGCAAACAACAGGCCGGCGCGGCGGCCCAGCGGAGCAGTGAGTTTGTCCAGGCCGCCACCAACGCGGGCCAACGCTACCACGGTCAGCAGGGGAAGGCCGACACCGGTCAGCAGAAAGCCCAGCGCGGCGCTCCAAACCTGCTCGCCGGCGGCCATGCCGGCACTGGGTGGGAAGATGATGTTGCCGGCGCCGAGGAACAGGGCAAAGGTCATGAAGCCCAGGGCGAGCAGATCGAAACGATTGAGGCGATGCATAGAGGATTTACCACGACAGCGAGGGGGCCAACGACCGGAGCCGGCGGCGAAGGCCGCCACCTTACTGCAAGGCCCGGCGCCGGGCATGTACCGGCGGGAAGCGCGTCCGCCAGGCTAAAGCGCATGTCGCAAATCCGTAACTATCCTGACCAACCGGACAGCTCTCTACTGTACCCAGACGGCCTCGCCATCCAACCGCCCTGCCAGTTGCGGGGCCTGCACCTCCTGCGCCGCCAGGTGTGCCTGCACAGCCTGCAGCAGAGGACGCTTGAAGGCACTCTGAAAGCGATGGGCCAGCCCGGGAATCAGCACCAGCTCGCTGCCACGGATATGCGCCGCCACATGCACCCCGTGCATCACCGGCAACAGCGGGTCGGCGGTACCGTGCACCACCAGGGTCGGCACGCGCAGGCGGTTGAGCAACTCGACACGGCTGGGTTCGGCCAGCACGGCCAGCAACTGGCGCTGGATGCCCTGCGGGTAGTGCGCGCGGTCGTAGCTGCGCGCCGCCTGACGCAACAGCGCGGCGCGGTCATCCGGCACCTGCGGACTGCCCAGAGCGGCCAGCAGATCGGCTTGCTGCTCCAGTGCCACCTGACGATTGGGCGCTTCACGCCGCGCCAGCAACTCCAGCAACTGCGCCCGGGGCGCCGGCAGGCCCTGGGCACTACTGCTGGTCATCAGCAGCGTCAGGCTGCGCACCCGCTCGGGAGCCAGGTCGGCCATGTGCTGGGCGATCATCCCGCCCATGCTGGCGCCGAGCAGATGAAACTGCTCGATGCCCAACTCGTCCATCAACTGCAGGCCATCGGCTGCCATGTCGCGCAGGTGATACGGCGCCTCGACCGGCAAGCCCAGGCGGTAGCGGATGGCCGCATAGGTGAGGCTGGCCTTAGGTTCTTCCCCCTTGAGACGCGACAGGCCGACATCACGGTTATCGAAACGAATCACCCGCCAGCCGGCCTGACACAGGCTGCCCAGCACCTCGTCCGGCCAGTCGATCAGTTGCCCGCCCAGGCCCATCACCAGCAGCAGGGCCGGATCGCTGTCGCGGCCGATACTCTGGTAGGCCAGGCGCACCTCTCCCAGCTCAGCCATGGCTGTAGGGGCACGGGTATCACAGGGTGAGGCGGCAATAGCCGCCGATGCGCCCCAGAGGGCGACGATAAGGAGTAACCAGCGCATGGGGAGTCCATCCAGAGCGGAGCATTACGGCAAGCGGCAAGTCTGGCCAAAGGCCCGCCGCGGCGCTGCCACAAAGCCGTGACAATTTGATGAAGCCCGCCGAACGGTCGTGACTCGGCCCAAGCTTGCCCCGCTACCCAGTTTCAACAAGCACGCCGTGCCCTCGCCCAGTAGAATCCACGCCCCAACTCTGTCGACCCGACCGCCATGTCCAGCACTGCCTACACCACCCTGCAGCAACACCTCAGCCAGGCCCTCGCCTCGCCGCCCGGCGAAACCCGCCGCCTGTTCCACGGCCGTGGCAGGCTGTGGCCGGGACTGGAGCAGATCACGGTGGACTGGCTGCAGGGCATCGTTCTGGTGGCGCTGTTCCGCGAGCCGGAAAGCGCCGACCTGACCGCGCTCAGACAAATGCTGCTGGCGCTGACGCAAACGCCTGCCTGGCAGGCCAGCGGCGCCCACACCCTGCTGTTGCAGCACCGCTACCGTCAGCAGGACAGCGCCGAATGGCTGCTGGGTGAGGCAGTAGAACACTGGCAGATCAGCGAGAACGGCCTGCGCTACCTGCTCGATCTGGGCAGCAAGCAGAACAGCGGCCTGTTCCTCGACATGCGCCTGGGCCGCCAGTGGGTTCAGGCCAATGCCGACGGGCTCCGTGTGCTCAACCTGTTCGCCTACACCTGCGCCTTCTCGGTCGCGGCGCTGGCCGGCGGCGCCAGCCGGGTGGTCAATCTGGACATGGCCCGCGCTGCCCTCAGCCGTGGCCGCGACAACCACCGACTGAACCAGCAGGACCTCAGCCGGGTCAGCTTCCTCGGCCACGATCTGTTCAAGTCCTGGGGCAAGCTGCGCAAGGACGGTCCCTTTGATCTGATCATCATCGACCCGCCCACCTTCCAGAAAGGCAGCTTCGCCCTGACTCAGGATTACCAGAAGATCCTGCGCCGCCTGCCCGAACTGCTCAGCCCCGGCGGCAGCGTGCTGGCCTGCGTCAACGACCCGGACATCGGCCCGGACTTTCTCATCGACGGCATGGCCCGCGAGGCACCGGGACTGCGTTTTATCGAGCGTCTGGACAACCCGCCGGAGTTCGCCGACATCCACCCGGACAGCGCCCTCAAGGTCCTGTTGTTTCGCCAGCAGGAAGCCGTTCAGGAGTAATGGGCGAGTAAAGGCAGCACAACGCTGGATTTTTTGCGACACAGATCACACAATCCAGCCTGATGCCGACCACGGCAACAGAATGCAGAGCGGCACAGCCGCCGATAACTCGAACCCCGCAGGCCGGCGCCGAGCGCCGGACCGTAACAGGGCAAAACGATGGACTTCTACCGCAAGCATGCGCGCCGGATCGAACACCTGTCAGACCTGCTGCTGACCCGTGCCGAGCTGTTCATGGCCGAACAGGGCACGCCGGCACTGCCATCGGCCCTGCACGCCGAGCTCATGCAACCTCTCGATGCCGGCGACCTGCCCGCCTTTGCCCAGGCCCTGCGTGAAGCGGCCGTGCACTTCGTCATGGCCGGCAACTCCGCCGAGTTCTGGTCCCTGCTCAATGCCCTGCAGTCGCTCTGCCAGGCCTTGGAGAAAGCCCGGCACAGCCAGGCTGACGAGAGCGGTGAACGCGCACTGGATCACCTGCAAGAGCAACTCGCCAGCCAGACAGCCTGAACCTAGGCCAGCTCGGCGCGCAGCTGACGGGCCGCCGCCACCATGTTCACCAGCGCCGCTTCGGTCTCCGGCCAGGCGCGGGTCTTCAGACCGCAGTCCGGGTTGACCCAAAGCCGCTCGGCCGGCACCCGACGGGCAGCCTTTTTCATCAGACGCACCATCTCGGCGCTGTCCGGCACGCGGGGCGAGTGGATGTCGTAGACGCCCGGGCCGATCTCGTTGGGGTACTCGAAGCGCTCGAAGGCATCCAGCAACTCCATGTCCGAGCGCGAGGTCTCGATGGTGATCACGTCGGCATCCATGGCGGCGATGGACTCGATCACGTCATTGAACTCGCTGTAGCACATGTGGGTATGGATCTGCGTCTCGTCGCGCACGCCCGAGGCGCACAGGCGGAAGGCCTCGGTGGCCCAGTCCAGATAGCCCTGCCACTGGGCGCGGCGCAGCGGCAGGCCCTCGCGGAAAGCCGCTTCATCGATCTGGATGATCTTGATGCCGGCCGCTTCCAGATCCACCACCTCGTCACGGATGGCCAGTGCCAGCTGGCGCGCCTGCTGTTCGCGGGAGATGTCCGCGCGCGGGAAGGACCACATCAGCATGGTCACAGGTCCGGTCAGCATGCCCTTCATCACCTTGTCGGTGCAGCGCTGGGCGTAGCTGATCCAGTCCACCGTCATCGGCTGCGGACGGGACAAATCGCCATAGATGATCGCCGGCTTCACACAGCGCGAGCCGTAGCTCTGCACCCAGCCGAAGCGGGTGAAGGCATAACCGTCGAGCTGCTCGGCGAAGTACTCGACCATGTCGTTGCGCTCGGCCTCGCCATGCACCAGTACGTCCAGGCCCAGTTGCTCCTGTACCTGCACCGCGTGGCGGATCTCGCTGTGCATCGCCTCGGTGTATTCGGCCTGGGACAGCTTGCCGGCCTTGAACGCCTGGCGCGCCAGGCGGATGGCCGAGGTTTGCGGGAAGGAGCCGATGGTGGTGGTGGGGAATGGCGGCAGGTTGAGCAGCGTCCGCTGCCTGGCGATACGCTCGGCGAACGGAGACTGGCGCTGACTGTCCCGGGCGGTAACGGCGGCCAGACGTTTCTGTACCGCCGGTTTGTGGATGCGTGGCGAAGCGGCGCGACTGGCCTGAACCGCACGGCTCAGCGCCAAGGCATGCTCAACATCGGTGGCGTCCGGCTGATTCAGAGCACGCGCCAGCACCGCCACTTCGCGGCACTTCTGCACGGCGAAGGCCAGCCAGCTTTTCAGCTCGGCATCCAGCCCCGTTTCGCGCTCCAGATCCACCGGCACATGCAACAGTGAAGAGCTGGGCGCGACCCACAGGCGACTGCCCAGGCGTTCGTGGGCCTGCTGCAGTACCTCCAGCGCCTGCGTGAGGTCGGTGCGCCAGATATTGCGGCCATCCACCACGCCAAGCGACAGCACCTTGTAAGCCGGCAGACGATCGAGAATGGCCGGGAACTGCTCCGGCGCGCGCACCAGATCGATGTGCAGACCGTCCACCGGCAAGCCGGCGGCTAGCCCCAGATTATCTTCAAGGCCGGCGAAGTAGGTGGCGATCAGCTTCCGACCCGGCTCCTTCTGCAACAGGTTGTAGGCTCGCTCGAAAGCATTCTTCCAGTCCTGTGGCAGATCCAGCGCAAGGATCGGCTCGTCGATCTGCACCCAGTCGACGCCCTGGGCTGCAAGGCGCTGGAAAATCTCGCCGTAGACCGGCAACAGGCGCTCCAGCAGGTCAAGCTTGTCGAAGCTGTTGGTTTCACCCTTGCATTTGCCCAGCCACAGGTAGGTCAGCGGGCCGATCAGCACCGGCTTGAGGTTGTGACCGAGAGCCTTGCCCTCCTTCACTTCCTCGAACAGCTGCTCCCAGCTCAGGGCGAACTGCTGGTCAGCGGTGAACTCGGGGACCAGGTAGTGGTAGTTGCTGTCGAACCACTTGGTTAGCTCTTGTGCAAAGGCGGGCTGCGCATGCGCACCGCCGCAGCAGCTGTCCTGCGTACTCTTGTTTCCAGAGACTCCCCGCGCCATGCCGAACAGGGTGTCGAGCGTCGGCTGTCCGGCATGGGGACGGAAACGCTCGGGAATCACGCCGAACATCATCGAGTGGGTCAGCACCTGGTCGTACCAGGCGAAGTCGCCGACCGGCAGCAGTTCGATACCGGCATCCTTTTGCAGCTGCCAGTGCTCGGCGCGCAGGCGGGCGCCCACGTCACGCAGACCAGCTTCGTTCAGCTCGCCTTTCCAGTAGGCTTCCAGCGCCTTCTTCAATTCGCGGTCGCGGCCAATGCGCGGGAAACCGAGGTTGTGGGCCAATGCCATGGGTGTCTCTCCTTGTCTGTGGATGGCGACATTCTCGGCAGCCAGACAAAGTGAGACAAACTCAATAAATTCTTGATTAACTCAAGTTTCATTCATGAAAGAGGCGCCTAGCGGCGCCCCTCCCACGCATCAGGTCCCGGATTTGAACCGGCTGAATGCCCGCGTCAGCGCCCGGTTGAACGCCTTGCCATTGTCATTCTTGGTGTAGAGCGTGGCCCGCACCTCGGCCGGCGGATAGGTGCCGGGGTCGGCCAGAATGGCAGGATCGACCGTCTTGTCCGCCGCCGGCACCGCGTTGGCATAAAACACCGTGTTGGTGATGGCCCCGATCACCTCGGGGGTCATCAGGTGATCCATCAGCGCCAGCGCCGCCTCAGGATGCGGCGCATCCTTGGGAATGACCATGGCATCGAACCAGATCAGCGCCCCTTCGCGCGGGATGCTGTAGCTCAGCGAATAGGGCTTTCCGGCCTGCTGGGCCTGGCCGGCGGCGATGCCGACGTTGCCGTTCCACGACATCGCCAGGCAGGTGTCGCCGTTGGCCAGATCGGCGATGTTGCGGTCATTGTCGAAGTAGCGAATATGCGGCCGCACCTGAGCCAGGTGTGCCTCGACCTTTTTCAGGTCATCCAGGTTCTGCTTATTGATATCCAGCCCGAGGTAGCGGAAGGCAGCGGCAAACACCTCGTTGGGATCGTTGAGGTAGCTCACCCCGCAGTCGGCAAACTTCGCCACCACCTGTGGGTCGAGCAGCATGGCCCAACTGTCCACCGGTGCCTCGGGCATGCGCTTGGCGATGGCCTCCTGCTGATAGCCGAAGCCGGTGGTACCCCACAGGTAGATGCCGGCATAGCGGTTGCCCGGGTCGAAGGCCGCCATGTGCCTGGCAAACTCCTGCCCGATGCCGGCGAAGTGCTGCAGCGCGGCCTTGTCCAGCGGCTGCAGCGCACCGCTCTGAATGGCCCGCTGCAGATGCTGGCCGGCGGTCAGCACCAGGTCGTAGCCGCTGCGGCCGGTGAGCAGCTTGGTTTCCACCGTTTCCAGCGAGTCGAAGTGATCGACCACCACCTTGATGCCGGTCTTCTGCTCGAAGGACGACAGGGTGTCCGGCGCCAGGTACTCGTTCCAGATATAGAGGTTGACCTGTCTGGCGGGCTCGGCCGCCTGCGCACACGCGCAGACGGACAACGCCAGGGCCAGCCATGAGGCGGGCAGTTTCATGGTGGCCTCCTAGCGCTTGGGCGCGGCGTATTGCGGCGAGGTGATGCAGGCGACGTTACCGCCACCGAGCAGGATCTCGCGCGAATTCTGGATGCCGAGAATGCGGTGCTGGGGGAACAGCTCGGCCAGGGTCGCCTGGGCGATGCGGTCATTCGGATCGTTGAACAGCGGCACGACGATGGCCGAGTTGCCGGCGTAGTAGTTGATGTAGGACGCGCAGATCTGCGTGCCGGCCTGACGGGTGTGGGTGGCGTCATCCTGGTCCAGGCCCTCGGCTTCTTCCGCCGTCCACTCCAGCACGCGCGGCTGCGGCAGCTTGTGAATCTCCAGCTCGCGGCCCTGGGCATCGCGGGTGCTGCGCAGGATGTCGTAGGCCTCCTGGTAGATTTCCCACTGCGGGTCGCTGCGGTCGTCGGTCCACTGCATCACCACCACACCAGGGCGGACGAAGCAGGCCAGGTCGTCGATATGGCCGTCGGTTTCATCGAACTTGCAGCCGCGCGGCAGCCAGATCACCTGCTCGGCGCCCAGGTAGTCCGAAAGGCGCCGGGTCATCTCATCCTTGCCCAGGTGGGCGTTGCGGTTGCGGTTGAGCAGACACTGCTCGGTGGTCAGCAGGGTGCCCTGGCCGTCGCTCTGGATGCCGCCCATCTCGGCGATGAAGGGGGTGCGGTAGCGGTCGAAGCCCTCGATCTCGAGGATCTTCTGGGCGATCTGATCGTCCTTGTCCCAAGGGTAATAGAGACCGCCATCGAGGCCGCCGTAGGCGTTGAACTCGAAGTCCACGCCACGCACCTCGCCGGTCGCGTCGTTGAGCAGAAAGGCCGGGCCGCTGTCGCGGAACCAGGTGTCGTTGCAGGTCATTTCCACCACCCGCACATGGCCCGGCAACTGGCGGCGGGCATTGGCGTACTGCGCCGCCGAGGCGCAGACGGTGACCGGCTCGCTGCTGGCGATGGCGGTGACAATTTCGACCCAGACCTTCTGCGCCGGTTTGCCGCCGTTGCGCCACACGTCCGGGCGCTCCGGCCAGCCGAGCCAGCAGCGGGATTTGGGTTCGAATTCGCCGGGCAGGCGGAAGCCGTCGGCTTTGGGGAGGGAAGTCAGGGTACGGGCCATTGCAGGGGACTCATCGGTGGCGGTTGGATGAGCCGACAGTACCCGCGCCAGAGCGTCCGCGACCAATGACCATTATCGCGGAACCATTGAATTCAATTCACAGATCAACCAACTGATCAGTGAACCATTCAATGAACTGCGCCACCGCCGGTTTGTCCAGCCGCAGGCGTTCGCAGACCAGCGCGTACTGCCCGAGCGACGCCACCTGCGCAGCGAACGGCCGCACCAGACGGCCGCTGGCCAGGTCCTCGGCGCTGGTCAGGTTGTCGCCGATGGCCACGCCCTGCCCGCGCGCGGCGGCCTCCATGGTCAGCCCGGCATGGCCCAGGTACAGATGGCGCACCGGCTGGATGTCGCCGGCATGGGTAGTCAGCCAGGCGGTCCAGGTCTTGCCGTCCTGGTCGTCGTGCAGCAGGCAATGGCGGGCCAGATCGCGCGGGTGTTTGAGCGGCTGCTGGTTGAACAGCCCCGGGCTGCACACCGGGAAGAACTGCAGGGTTGGCAGCGGCCGCACGAAGTAGGCGCTGGCATCCTCGGGGCCGGTGCCGTAGGTGATCGCCAGGTCGATCTCGGCCCCCGGCAGCGCCGCTTCCAACGGCTGCTCATGCAGGTGCAGGGTGATCTGCGGGTGACGCTCGGTGAAGTCGGCCAGCCGGCCGATCAGCCATTTCTGCGCCAGCTCCACCGTCACCGCAATGCGCAGCTGCGCCTGGGAACCGGGGTCGCGCAGCTCGTCGCAAGCCTCTCCGATCAGCTCGAAGGCCTGCTGCAGGCTGCGCAGCAGGCGCCGCGCGGCCGGCGTCGGGCGCACCTGCCGCCCCTCCCGTTCGAACAGCGGCGTACCGAGCTGCTCCTCCAGCTGGCGGATCTGGTGGCTGACCGCACTGTCGGTCACACAGAGCTCGGCCGCCGCACGGCCGAAATGGGCATGGCGGGCGGCGGCCTCGAAGGTGCGCAGGGCGGTAAGCGAAGGCAGACGGCGCATGGACGACTCCGGAAACGGACAGGCCCGCATGCTGGCCCAGAGCAGGGCTTCGGGCAAGCGCTCGACAGCCCGGCCATCTTGAAGGAAACTCACCTCAATCGCGAAAAGCCATAAGTTTTACTCACCGAGGCCTGACATGCTCGAACTGCGCCATCTGAAAACCCTGCACGCTCTGCGCGAGGCCGACAGCCTGGTGGAAGCCGCCGAGCGCCTGCACCTGACCCAGTCGGCGCTGTCGCACCAGTTCAAGGAGCTGGAGAGCCAGCTGGGCCTTTCGCTGTTCATCCGCAAGACCAAGCCGGTGCGCTTCACCAGCGCCGGCCTGCGCCTGCTGCAACTGGCCGACAGCCTGCTGCCCCAGCTGCGCGCCGCCGAACGCGACCTGGCCCGGCTGGCCGGTGGAACGGCCGGGCGACTGCACATGGCCATCGAGTGCCACAGCTGTTTCCAGTGGCTGATGCCGACCATCGACCAGTTCCGCGATGCCTGGCCGGAGGTGGAGCTGGATCTGGCCTCGGGCTTCTCCTTCGCTCCGCTGCCGGCGCTGGCCCGCGGCGACCTGGATCTGGTGGTCACCTCCGACCCGGTGGACATGCCCGGCATCACCTACGTGCCCCTGTTCACCTACGAGGCCATGCTGGCGGTGGCCAATCAGCACCCGCTGGCCAGCAAGCCCTACGTGGTGCCGGAAGACCTGGCGCGGGAAATCCTCATCACCTACCCGGTGGAGCGCGACCGGCTGGATATCTTCACCCGCTTCCTTGAGCCGGCCGACGTCGAACCGGCACAGGTGCGCACCTCGGAACTGACAGTGATGATGATGCAGCTGGTGGCCAGCGGCCGGGGCGTCTGCGGCCTGCCCAACTGGGCGCTGCATGAGTACAGCTCGCGCGGCTACGTGACCGCCAAACGTCTCGGCGACAAGGGCCTGTTCGCCACCCTGTATGCCGGCATCCGCGCCGACATGCTCGACGCGCCGTTCATGCGCGACTTCCTGCTCACCGCCAAGGACACCTCGTTCGCCACCCTCGAAGGCGTCAGCGCCGCGCGCAGCTGAGCCTTTCCCTGCAAGGATGCAGCATGAAAGCATTGCAAGACCCGCATCTGGAAACTCCCCACGGCAACGCGGCCGTCTGGCGCTACATGGCGCAGTGGAAGCTGGAGAAACTGCTGCAGGACCGCGCCCTGTTCTTCCCCAACGCCAGCCGCCTGTCCGATCAGTACGAAGTGTCGATTCCGGCCAGCACGCTCAAGGCCAAGCGCGATGAACTGGCCGCCAGCGGCCTGCAGGGGCAGAGTCTGGAGGCCGCACTGGCGGCCTTTCACTGGGAGTGCAACCCGCTCAAGGAGCAGGTGCTGGTCAATTGCTGGTCGCTCAGCGCCCACGAATCCTACGCATTGTGGAAGATCTACCTGGGCGGCGAGCGCAACGGCGTGGCCATCCGCAGTACGGTCAGCAGCCTGCGCCGCGCCCTGCTGCAGGGTGACGATGACTACCCGCAGGATTTCTACCTGGCCAAGGTGCAATACCGGCGGCATCTGACTGTGGCGCAGACGGAACGCCTGGCGGTGATCACCACCAAGAAGCCGTTCTACGATTTCGAAAAGGAACTGCGCCTGTTCATCCTCGATGGCCAGGACAATCGCCCCAAAGGCCAGCATGCCCCCTTCGATGCCAGTCAGGGGCGCAACGTGCGGATCGACCTGCCGCTGCTGATCCAGCAGGTCTATGTCTCACCTTTCGCCGACCCCGGCTATGCCGAACAGGTCAGCCAGCGACTGCATGAGGCAGGGCTCAACCCACTACTGCTGCGCCAGTCGGAAATTCGGGATCGCTGATCAGGCTTTGCGCACCAGGCGCAGGCCCGACAGCACCACGGCAAAGACCGCCAGGCTGGCGCTGTACAGCACCAGTGCCGGCAAGGCGAGAAACAGGCCGAGCACAGCCAGCCACCAGCCAGCTGCGCGCGGCAGGAAGAAGGCAAGAAGGGAGGCCAGCAGCGCCGCGCCGGCAATCACCCGGAAGTGAATCAGCAGGCCCAGCGCAGCCCGCACCTCGCACTGCCAGAGCCCGGCCTGCTCCACGCACAGCCCGACCCATTTGGCATCCTCCATCAGGGCAAAGCGCACGCCATAGCTGGCGGCCAGCCACAGTGGCACGAGGAGCAGAAGGATCAGAGCGGAACGGCGGGTCATGCGATAACTCCGGGGGTGGCGGGGCGGTATGCAACGGGCGCCAAGGATACCGGGCGACCACGCCACTGCAAACCGCAGACATGCGTTAAACCCACCCTCCTCCCACTTGCGCCGGAACACCAGAGCAGGTTCACTGCGCCCTTCTATCACGGAGGATCACCATGCCCCTTTACCTGCGCCTCGCAGCACTGGCTGTCACCAGCTGCCTGAGCCTGATGGCCGCAGCAGAAACTTCTGCGCCTGCCGCCTATGGTTTTCCCATCGACAATCCATTCGAAGCCACCATCGCCGGCACCCCGGCGGAGCTGCGCCCGGCGCTGCCCAGCGACGACGATATCGACCAGGGCGACTACAGCCTCAATCTGCTGCCCCAGCGCGAAGCCAAGCTGCCGTCCAACTTCTGGCCGGTCAAACGCCTGAGCTACCGCCTGGCCCGTCAGGCTGGCCCGGCGCCGCTGATCTTCATCATTGCCGGCACCGGCGGGCACTACAGCGGCGGCAAGATGGAGTTCCTCAAGCGCCTGTACTACGGCGCCGGCTACCACGTGGTGCAACTCTCCTCGCCGACCAGCTACGACTTCATGGCCGCCGCCTCGCGCCATGCCACGCCGGGCTTCAGCGTGGAGGATGCCAAGGACCTGTACCGCGCCATGGTCGCCATTCGCGAGCAGCAGGAGAGCCTGAAAATCACCGAGTTCTACCTGACCGGCTACAGCCTGGGCGGCCTCGACTCGGCCTTCGTCAGCCATCTCGACGAACAGGAGCGGGTGTTCAACTTCAAGCGCGTGCTGCTGATCAATCCACCGGTCAACCTGTACACCTCGGTGAGCAATCTGCAGTTGCTGGTGCAGAGTGAAGTGCCGGCCGTGCGCAACCAGGGCAGCTTCTTCGAATCGCTACTGGGCAAGCTCACCCACTACTTCCAGGACAAGGGCCATATCCAGATGGATGACGCCCTGCTCTACGACTTCCAGGAATCGAAGGAACGCCTGTCCAACGAAGAAATGGCCATGCTGATCGGCTCGTCGTTCCGCTTCACCGCCTCGGACATCGCCTTCACCTCCGACCTGATCAACCAGCGCGGTTTCATCACCCCGCCGCACTACCCGCTCGACGATGGCACCAACCTGACGCCCTTCTACAAGCGCGCCCTGCTCTGCGATTTCGACTGCTACATGACCGAGCAGCTGATCCCGTTCTGGCGTAAGAAATACGACGGTAGCGGCCTGCAGATGCTGATCCAGCAGACCAGCCTGTACGCCCTGGAAGACTACCTGCGCCAGTCACCGAAGATCGCCGTGATGCACAACGCCGACGACCTGATCCTCGGCCCTGGCGACCTCGGTTTTCTCAAGCGCACCTTCGGCGAACGCCTGACCCTTTATCCGCGCGGCGGCCACTGCGGCAATATGGACTACCGCGACAACAGCCAAGCAATGCTGGAGTTCTTCCGTGGCTAAGTACCTTTTCCTCGCCCTGCTCCTGACCGCACCGCTGGCCCAGGCCGAACATGGCGCCGACGCAGACGGCTACACCCGTCCGCTGGAGCACCTGAAGATCAATCCGGCGCTGGACCAGCGCGAGTTCGAACGCTCGACCCTCGACGCTCTGGATATCTACGACCCCTGGGAATCGTGGAACCGGCGCGTTTACCACTTCAACTACCGCGCCGATCAGTGGGTCATGCTGCCGGTGGTGCGCGGCTACGAGAAAGTCACTCCGGGCCTTGTACGAACTGGCGTGAGCAACTTCTTCAGCAACCTCGGCGACGTCCCCAACCTGCTCAACAGCCTGTTGCAGCTCAAGGGCAAGCGTTCGATGGAGATCACCGGTCGCCTGCTGTTCAACACCACGATCGGTGTATTCGGTCTGTGGGACCCGGCCAGCCGCATGGGCCTGGACAAGCAGAGTGAGGATTTCGGCCAGACCCTGGGCTTCTACGGCATGCCGGACGGCCCGTTCGTCATGCTGCCGCTACTGGGCCCGTCCAACCTGCGCGACACCGGCGGTCTGGTGGTGGATTTCGCCGCCGAGAGTCAGGTGAATTTTCTCAATGTGGCCGAGGTCAGCAGCGATCACCCGGAAATCACCCTGCTGCGCGCTATCGACAAGCGCTACAGCACACCGCTGCGTTACGGCCAGCTGAACAGCCCGTTCGAGTATGTGAAGCTGCGCTACGTCTACAGCAAGGCACGAGACCTGCAGATCGCCGAATGACTCAGCGAGCGCCGGGGTTCATGGCCTCGGCAACATTCTGCAGCGGGCTCTCGGCCACCCGCGGCTCCACGCCCAGATTGATCACCGGCGCCGGCATCTGTTGCAGGCCGAGAAAACGGCAAAGCTCGTCTTTCTGCCCCATGGCATCCTGATAGCCCAGTTCGATCAGCTCGTTGCAATAACCCGGCTCGAACAGCAGGTAACTGAGCACCCCGGCACCACTCGCCCGCGTCGCCCCCGGCCCGCGCAGGAACAGGCGCAGGGCAGCCGGCAACTCCCGCCGATGGCGCGCGGCGATCTGATCCAGCGGCCGGCTGGGCGAGATCACCAGCACATCCACTGGCTTGCTGCCCAGGCCCTTGCTGCGGGCATCCGGCGGCACCAGCCGCCCCAGATGGTTGATGCGCTCCAGCAGTTCGATGTCGCTTTCCAGATTGTCGATGAAGGTGCTGTTGAGCATGTGCCCGCTGATCTGCGCCAGGGTCGGCGGTTTGCCGGTCTGGTTGCGCTGCGTCGTCTCGGCACTGGTCCGCGCGTTATTGCTCACCCCCACGACCAGCACACGGGTCGCACCCAGGTGCAACGCCGGGCTGATCGGCGCCGACTGGCGAACCGCACCATCGCCGAAATACTCGCGGTTGACCCGCACCGGCGGAAAAATCAGCGGAATGGCCGCGCTGGCCATCAGGTGCTCGATACCCAGACGGGTCGGCACCCCGACCCGACGATGGCGGAACCATGGGTCGATCGCCGCACGCCCCTGATAGAACGTCACCGCCTGGGCCGACTCGTAACCAAAGGCCGTCACTGCAACCGCCCGCAACCGCCGCCGCGCCACGGCCGCGGCAATTCCGGAGAAATCCAGCTCGCGGCTGAGCAGCTCGCGCAGCGGCGCGTTATCCAGCAGCGCCACCGGCACGTCGCCACCCAGGCCAAGCATGCTGTGACCGACGAAACGCGCGCTCTGCTGCAATACGCCGGCCCAGTCGCTGCGGTACACATTGTGGGTGTGAAAGCCCTGCCAGACCTGGGTCAGGCGATGAATCGCCTCGGTGAAATGCAGGGCACCGCAGGCCAGGCCGACGGCATTGATGGCACCAGCCGAGGTACCGACGATGACAGGAAAGGGATTGTGCGCGGCATCCGGCAGCAGGTCGGCAATGGCTGCAAGCACGCCGACCTGATAGGCGGCGCGGGCACCACCACCGGAGAGGATGAGGCCGGTTATGGAACGACCTTGGCTGGGGCTGTCTGTCACGTCGGGCATTTCCTTGTGCTATGCCGCGAGTATAGCCAAGCCCCCTGGCGTCGCCGTCCTAGCCTTTCTTGCGGTACAGCTTTGCCTCACCGGCCGGGCGGGTCTTGAAGCGCCGGTGCGCCCACAGGTACTGCTCGGGCTGCTGGCGGACGACCTGTTCGATCCACTGGTTGATGCGCAGGCAGTCCGCCTCTTCATTCTCCCCGGGAAAATCCTTCAGCGGCGGATGAATGGTCAGCCGATAGCCCTGACCATCCGGCAGACGACTCTGGGTAAAGGGCACCACGATGGCCTTGCCCAGCCGTGCAAACTTGGTGGTGGCGGTGACGGTGGCTGCCTGGATGCCAAACAGCGGCACAAACACGCTGTGCTGTGCGCCGTAGTCCTGATCCGGCGCATACCAGATCGCCCGGCCATTGCGCAGTACCTTGAGCATGGCACGCACATCGTCACGCTCAATGGCCGTCGCGTCACGGTTATGCCGCTCGCGGCCGCGGCGCTGGATATAGTCGAACGCCGGATTCTTGTGCTCGCGATACATGCCATCGATGGTTTGCACCTGCCCAAGCAGCGCCGCCCCGATTTCCAGCGTGGTGAAGTGCACAGCCATCAGGATCACGCCCTGCCCTTCGGCCTGAGCCTGCCTGAGCACCTCCAGCCCCTCGATATGGCCCAACCCGGCCAGACGCTTCCGCGACCAGAACCAACCCATGGCCGTTTCAAAAAATGCCATGCCGGTGGAAGCAAAGTTTTCCCGCAGCAGACGCTGTCGCTCGGCAACGGACAACTCGGGAAAGCACAGTTCCAGATTGCGTTCGATGATGTGTCGCCGCGATGCCGCCAGGTGATACATCAGCCAGCCCAGACCGCGTCCCAGCGCCAGCAGCCAGCGATACGGCAACTGCACCACCAGCCAGAGCAACCCCATTCCCAGCCATAGCGGCCAGAAACGCGGATGCAGGAAATAGATACGAAAAGCCGGACGATCCATCACGAAATCCGAAAAGACGACAAAGGCGCGCATTCTACATGGCTTGCGACCGACAGGGCTTCTGGTTATAAGTCGTGGCCATTTGTACCGATGGGCGATCCATGAGCCAGCCAGACCTTCTCGACCAAGACCCCGTATTCCTGCTCAAGGGCAGCATGCTGGCCACCACCATTCTCGAGCTCAGCCATAACGACCTGGCCCGCCTGGATCGCCAGCTGGAAGAAAAGGTGGCGCAAGCCCCGGCCTTCTTCGAGAACATCCCGCTGATCATCGCCGTGGACAAGCTGCCCGAGGCTGAGGGCCAGATCGACCTGGCCGCCCTGATGCAACTGTGCGGCAAACACGGCCTGCGCACCCTGGCCCTGCGCGCCGGACGCGAGGAAGACATCGCCGCCGCCAGCGCCCTTGAGCTACCGGTGCTGCCGCCGTCCGGGGCGCGGGAAAAACTGATCGAACTGGTCGAGGCCCGCCAGGCGGCTGCCGAAGCGGTCGCCCCGGCCGAGCCGGAAAAACCCAAAGAGCCGGAACGCAAGCCGAGCAAGGTGATCAACCACCCGGTCCGTGGCGGCCAGCAGATCTATGCCGCCGATGGTGATCTGGTGGTACTCGGCCCGGTCAGCGCCGGCGCCGAGCTGCTGGCCGATGGCAACATCCATATCTACGGCCCCATGCGCGGCCGTGCCCTGGCCGGCGTCAAGGGCGACACAGGCGCGCAGATTTTCTGCCAGCAGATGGGCGCGGAAATGCTCTCCATCGCCGGAATCTACAAGGTCGCCGAGGACCTGCGCCGCGACCCGCAATGGGGGCGCAGCGTGCATGTCAGCTTGTCGGGAGATGTGTTGAACATCACCCGCCTTTAACGGATACTGCGGCCAATTTTCAAGGACCACGAAGGCATTCGGAAGCCAGTAGTTCGGCTCGGAAATGCCCGATTTTTCATATATTTGGGGTGAATCACCTTGGCCAAGATCCTCGTAGTCACTTCCGGCAAGGGTGGCGTGGGCAAAACCACCACTAGCGCCGCCATCGGTACCGGCCTCGCCCTGCGCGGGCACAAGACCGTCATCGTCGACTTCGACGTCGGTCTGCGTAACCTCGACCTGATCATGGGCTGCGAGCGTCGCGTGGTGTATGACTTCGTCAACGTCATCAACAACGAAGCAACCCTGACCCAGGCCCTGATCAAGGACAAGCGCCTTGAGAACCTGTACGTACTGGCCGCCAGCCAGACCCGTGACAAGGACGCGCTGACCAAAGAAGGCGTGGGCAAGGTTATCGACGAGCTGTCGCAGAACTTCGAATACGTGATCTGCGACTCGCCGGCAGGCATCGAGACCGGCGCGCACCTGGCCATGTACTTCGCCGACGAAGCCATCGTCGTGACCAACCCTGAAGTGTCTTCGGTTCGCGACTCCGACCGCATGCTTGGCCTGCTGGCGAGCAAGTCGCGCCGTGCCGAACAGGGCCTGGAGCCGATCAAGGAGCGGCTGCTGCTAACCCGCTACAACCCGGAGCGCGTCACCAAGGGCGAAATGCTCGGCGTGGAAGATGTCGAGGAAATCCTCGCCATCAACCTGCTCGGCGTCATCCCGGAATCCCAGGCCGTGCTGAAAGCCTCCAACCAGGGCGTGCCGGTGATCCTCGACGAACAGAGCGATGCCGGCCAGGCCTACGGCGATGCCGTTGACCGCCTGCTGGGCAAGGATGTACCGCATCGATTCCTCGATGTGCAGAAGAAAGGACTCATGCAACGCCTGTTTGGAGCGCGCTAATGAACATTTTCGACTTCTTTCGTGAACGCAAGAAGGAAACCCCTGCGTCGATTGCGAAAGAGCGTCTGTCGATCATCGTCGCCCATGAGCGCGGCCAGCGCAGCCAGCCGGACTACCTGCCGGCCCTGCAGAAGGAGCTGGTCGAGGTGATCCGCAAGTACGTCAACATCGACCAGGATCAGGTGCAGGTCGCTCTGGAAAACCAGGGCAGCTGCTCCATTCTGGAACTCAATATCACCCTGCCGGATCGTTGATTCGTCCAGGGTAAGCAACGGCGGCCAAGGCCGCCGTTGTCATTTGTGGAACGCCCATGCCGCTGTCGAATGTCGAAATCATCCATCAGGACGCCGCCCTGCTGGTGATCAACAAGCCCACCCTGCTGCTCTCGGTACCAGGCCGCGCCGAAGACAACCGCGACTGCCTCGTCACCCGCCTGCAGGAAAACGGCTACCCGGAAGCGCGCATCGTCCACCGTCTGGACTGGGAAACGTCCGGCATCATCGTGCTGGCCCGCGATGCCGACAGCCACCGCGAACTGTCCCGCCAGTTCCACGACCGCGAGACCGAGAAGGCCTATACCGCCCTGTGCTGGGGCCAGCCAGACGCCGACAGCGGCAGCATCGACCTGCCACTGCGCTACGACCCGCCAACCAAGCCACGGCATGTGGTCGACCATGAACTGGGCAAGCACGCGCTGACCTACTGGCGCGTGCTGGAGCGTTGCGGTGACTACTGCCGCGTCGAGCTGACGCCCATTACAGGCCGTTCGCACCAGCTGCGCGTACATATGCTGTCGATCGGCCACCCGCTGCTCGGCGACGGTCTGTACGCCCACGAACAGGCCCTGGCCGCCTGGCCACGCCTGTGCCTGCACGCCAGCTTGCTCAGCCTGACCCACCCGCAAACCGGCGAGCGGATGCGCTTCGAGAGCCCTGCCCCCTTCTGAAGACTGGCTGAGCCTTCATGACTCCGCCGGGCCGGGCAAATCCTTTACACTGCGCGCATCCCGTCTGGAGTCCGTTATGCGCGAAGAGCTGAATCAGGGCCTGATCGATTTCCTCAAGGCCTCGCCTACCCCCTTCCACGCCACCGCAAGCCTGGCTCAACGCCTGGAAGCGGCCGGTTACAAGCGCCTCGACGAGCGCGACGCCTGGCCGGTGCAGCCGCACGGGCGTTACTACGTCACCCGCAACGACTCCTCGATCATCGCCATCAAGCTCGGCAAGCGGCCGTTGCTCGAAGGCGGCCTGCGTCTGGTCGGCGCCCACACCGACAGCCCCTGCCTGCGCGTCAAACCCAACCCGGAACTGACCCGCCAGGGCTTCTGGCAGCTGGGCGTGGAGGTCTACGGCGGCGCCCTCTACGCGCCCTGGTTCGACCGCGACCTGTCGCTGGCCGGGCGCGTCACCTACCGCACCGCCGGCAAGGTGGAAAGCGCACTGATCGACTTCCAGGTACCGCTGGCGGTCATCCCCAACCTGGCGATCCACCTCAACCGCGAGGCCAATCAGGGCTGGGCGATCAACGCACAGAACGAACTGCCACCGATACTCGCCCAACTGAGCGACCCGAGCGCGGCCGACTTCCGCGCCCTGCTGGCCGACCAACTGGCCCGCGAGCACGACCTGGCCGCCGATGCCATCCTCGATTACGAACTGTCGTTCTACGACACCCAGAGCGCGGCGGTCATCGGCCTCAACCGCGACTTCATTGCCGGTGCCCGCCTGGACAACCTGCTGTCCTGCTACGCCGGCCTGCAGGCCCTGCTCGACTCCAGCGACGAAGAAAGCGGCGTGCTGGTGTGCACCGACCACGAGGAAGTCGGCTCCTGCTCGGCCTGCGGCGCCGACGGCCCGTTCCTGGAGCAGGTATTGCGCCGCCTGCTGCCGGAAGGCGATGCCGTGGTGCGCATCCTCCAGCGCTCTCTGCTGGTATCGGCCGACAACGCCCACGGCGTGCACCCCAACTACGCCGACAAGCACGACGCCAACCATGGCCCCAAGCTCAACGCCGGACCGGTGATCAAGATCAACAACAACCAGCGCTACGCCACCAACAGCGAAACCGCCGGATTCTTCCGCCACCTGTGCCTGGAAAACGAAGTACCGGTGCAGAGCTTCGTGACCCGCAGCGACATGGGCTGTGGCTCGACCATCGGCCCGATCACCGCCAGCCAGCTGGGCGTGCGCACCGTCGATATCGGCCTGCCGACCTTCGCCATGCACTCGATCCGCGAACTGGCCGGCAGTCACGACCTGGCGCACCTTGTGACCGTGCTGCGCGCGTTCTACAACAGCGCCGAACTGCCGTAAGGCCTTTCAGCTGCGCATGAAAAAGCCGGGCATGCCCGGCTTTTTGCTGTATCAGGACCTTTTAGTCCGGCACTTCCACGCTGACGTGAATGGCGTCATGCCGCCAGTACTCCACATCACAGTCGATCACCCGCCCATGCTGATCGCGGTTGACCCGGGTGATCAGCAGCGCCGGGCTACCGGCGGTGACCTTGAGAATGCTGGCCGCTTCCGCCGGCAGGGCGGTGGGCACCATGTCGAAGGCCACCCGACCGTAGCGAATGTCGTAGTGACTGGCATAAAGGTCGGTCAGGGAGCGGGTCAGGTCAAAATCGAGAATGCCAGGAAACACCTGCGGATTGAGGTAGTGCTCGACATACAGCACCAGACGCCCGTCGATCCGCCGCGCCCGGCGAATCTGGATCACGCTGGACAACGCCGGCAACTCAAGGCGCGCGCACATCTCGGCCGGCGTCGGCACGATACGCGCACTCAGCACCTCGGTCTCCGGCACCCGCCCCTGCTCGCCAACCATGGCGTGAAAATGGCTGCGTACCAGCGGGTTGTAGGCGATCCGCGGCGGCGAAACGAACCAGCCACGGCGGTCCTCGCGATAGATCAGGCCCTGGGCCTCCATCTGCCCCAGCGCCTCACGCAGCGTGATGCGGGTGGTATCAAACACCTCGGCCAGCTGGCGCTCGGCCGGCAATTTGCCGCCCTGGGGCAACAGGCCGCACTCGATCTGCTCCTGCAGGGCACGGCAGATGGCGGTCACCGTGCGGGGCGCTTCTTCGCGCATGGATACAGCTCCATATTGGACTAGACCAAAAAGCATAAACGCCAAAATGGCCGAATTTGTGACTGATTTCTGCGCAGTTTATGACTGCCGCCAGACAGTAGCGATTTCTTACCATGAAGTCGCCACCCCTTCCGCAGATCTTCCGCACGGTGCGCTGAAAATCAGCCGCACAGGGCTGCAGGAATGATTGGGAGCAAAGGAGAACTGCAGAGACAGTTCGATGCTGCAATAAAAACGTCACCTGCCATGGTTAGATTGGCTCGCGCCTTGCTGATCTAGACCAAACCACCTGAAAAGGACTCACACATGAAACGCTTGCTGCTGGCTTCA
Source organism: Pseudomonas fluvialis (assembly GCF_014207935.1). Classification (GTDB taxonomy): domain Bacteria; phylum Pseudomonadota; class Gammaproteobacteria; order Pseudomonadales; family Pseudomonadaceae; genus Aquipseudomonas; species Aquipseudomonas fluvialis_A. The sequence continues at coordinate 471,005 of NZ_JACHLL010000002.1, forward strand.
CTGTTGGGCTCGACACTGGCACTCAACGTCCAGGCTTCAACTGTGGATATTCAGGCACTCGAAAAGGCCGCCCGCGCCGAAGGCGCCGTCAACAGCGTCGGCATGCCGGACAGCTGGGCCAACTGGAAGGACACCTGGGCTGATCTGCACAAGCTTTACGGCCTCAAGCACATGGATACCGACATGAGTTCGGCCCAGGAAATCGCCAAATTCGCCGCCGAAAAGGACAACGCCACGGCGGATATCGGTGATGTCGGCGCCGCATTCGGCCCTATTGCGGTGCAGCAGAGCGTCACACAGGCCTTCAAACCGAGCACGTGGGAGCAGATCCCGGCCTGGGCCAAGGATGCCGACGGCCACTGGATGCTGGCCTACACCGGCTCCATTGCCTTTATCGTGAACAAGACGCTGGTCAAGGATATTCCGCGCTCCTGGGCCGACCTGAAAAACGGCAGCTACAAAGTCACCATCGGTGATGTCAGCACCGCTGCCCAAGCCACCAATGGCGTGCTGGCCGCCGCCATCGCAAACGGCGGCAACGAGCACAACATCCAGCCGGCCCTGGACTTCTTCGCCACCCTGGCCAAACAGAACCGCCTCGGTCTGTCGAACCCGACCATCCAGACCCTGGAGAAGGGTGAAGTGGAAGTCGGTATTGTCTGGGACTTCAACGGCCTGTCTTACCGGGACCAGATCGATCCAAGCCGCTTCGAAGTACTGATCCCCTCCGATGGCTCGGTGATCTCCGGCTACAGCACCATCATCAACAAGTACGCGAAAAACCCCAACGCCGCGAAACTGGCGCGCGAGTACATTCTCTCCGATGCCGGCCAGATCAACCTGGCCAAGGGTAACGCGCGGCCGATCCGTGCCGAGTTCCTGAAGCTGCCGGCCGATGTGCAAGCCAAGCTGCTGCCGCAGGAGCAATATGCCAAGGTCCAGCCGGTCAAAGACGGCGCCGCCTGGGAGGCCACGGCCAAGGCACTGCCTCAGCTCTGGCAGGAACACGTCATCATCGAAATGCAGTAAGCGAAACGGGGCCGGCCTGCCGGCCCCGTTTCCTGCAGGAATGCTGTCATGCCCCACAAAGTCATTCTGGTGATTCTCGACGGCCTGAACTATCAGGTTGCCGAACATGCCCTGGGCCATTTGCAGGCCTACCGGGCCGCAGGCCGCGCTCAGCTGTACAAGCTGGACTGTGAACTGCCGGCCCTGTCACGCCCGCTCTACGAGTGCCTGCTGACCGGCAGCGCGCCCATCGTAAGTGGCGTAGTGCACAATCAGGTCGTGCGCCTGTCGAATCAGCAGAGCCTGTTTCACCTCGCCCGCGAGGCTGGCCTGACCACCGCGGCGGCGGCCTACCACTGGATCAGTGAGCTGTATAACCGCTCGCCCTTTGTCGCCGTGCGCGACCGCCATACCAGCGACCCGAGCCTGCCGATTCAGCACGGGCACTTCTACTACGCCGACCACTATCCGGACTCCCACCTGTTCGTGGATGCCGAGAGCCTGCGACTGCGTCACCAGCCCGATTTTCTGCTGGTACACCCAATGAATATCGACGATGCCGGCCACCGCCACGGCGCCGACTCGGCGCAATACCGCAACAGCGCCCGCAGCGCCGACATTCTTTTGGCCGATTACCTGCAGACCTGGCTGGAAGCCGGCTATCAGGTGATGGTGACGGCCGACCATGGCATGAACAACGACCGTTCGCACAACGGCCTGTTGCCGGAAGAGCGTGAGGTCCCCCTGTTCGTGATCGGCTCAGCCTTCAGCCTGAACCCCGATGCCCGGCCGAAGCAGACCGAACTGTGCGGCACGCTCTGCAGCCTGCTGGGCCTGGCCCATGACAAACCGCGCTGCGCGGAGCTGCTCGCATGAGCCGGCGTCTCCCCCGTGGCAAATGGCTGGCCCTGCTGTGCCTGGTGCCCTTTGCGCTGTTTTTTACCGCCTTCCAGATTGCGCCACTGGTCTGGGTAGCCGTGCACAGCCTGATCACCGCGGAGGGCTGGGGGCTGGGCAACTTCAGCAAGCTGTTCGCCTCGCGCTTTTACCTGCAGGCAGTGCAGCACAGCCTGGAAATTTCGCTCTACTCAAGCGTGCTGGGCCTGCTGATTGCGCTCTTCGGCAGTTACTCATTGCGTCAGATCGATAGCCGCCTGCGCGATCTGGTGATGGCCTTTGCCAACATGAGCAGCAACTTTGCCGGAGTGCCGCTGGCGTTCGCCTTCATCATCCTGCTGGGCTTCAACGGCGCGCTGACCCTGCTGCTGAAACAGGCGGGACTGATCGAGGATTTCAACCTCTATTCACGCAACGGCCTGATCCTGCTCTACACCTACTTCCAGATTCCGCTGGGCGTACTGCTGCTCTATCCGGCCTTCGATGCGCTGCGCCAGGACTGGCAGGAGTCCGCCACCCTGCTCGGTGCCAACCGCTGGCAGTACTGGCGGCATATCGCCCTGCCGGTACTGACCCCCGCCCTGCTCGGCACCTTTGTCATCCTGCTGGCCAACGCACTGGGCGCCTACGCCACGGTGTACGCCCTGACCACGGGCAACTTCAACGTGCTGCCGATCCGTATTGCCGCACTGGTCTCGGGCGACATCAACCTGGACCCCAACCTGGCCAGCGCCCTGTCCATGCTGCTGGTCGGGCTGATGGCGCTGATCACCCTGACTCACCAGTGGCTGCTGAGGAGGAGCTACCATGTCGCGCGCTAATCAGCTCTACCACCGCAGCGTGGTCTGGCTGCTGCTGTTGATTCTGCTGCTGCCACTGCTCGGCACCCTGCTCTATTCGCTGGCCACCAGCTGGTCTGCCACCATCCTGCCCAGCGGCCTGACCCTCAAGTGGTATGGGGCGCTGTGGAGTGATGCACGCTTTCTCACCGCCTTTGCGCAATCGCTGCTGGTGTGCGCCGGTGCCTTGCTGCTTGCGGTGCTGCTGATTCTGCCGCTGCTGTTCGTGGTGCATTACCACTTCCCGCGCCTGGACGGCCTGATGAATCTGCTGATTCTGCTGCCGTTTGCCGTGCCACCGGTGGTGTCCTCGGTGGGTCTGCTGCAGCTCTATGGCTCGGGGCCGCTGGCCATGGTCGGCACGCCGTGGATTCTGCTCGGCTGCTATTTCAGCCTGTCACTGCCGTTCATCTACCGTGCGATCAGCAACAACCTGCAGGCCATCCACCTGCATGACCTGATGGATGCTGCCCAACTGCTCGGCGCCAGCCCGCTGCAGGCCGCTCTGCAGGTGATTCTGCCCAACCTGCGCAAAGGCCTGATGGTCTCGCTGTTTCTGTCCTTCAGCTTCCTGTTCGGCGAGTTTGTCTTTGCCAACCTGCTGGTGGGCACCCGCTTTGAGACCCTGCAGGTCTACCTCAACAACATGCGCAACAGCAGCGGCCACTTCAACAGCGCGCTGGTGATCTCGTATTTCAGCTTCGTCGTACTCTGCACCTGGGCGGCCAGCCGCCTGAACAAGGATCGGACATGAGTTACCTGAGCATTCGCGGCCTGAACAAGCAGTACGCCGCCACCCCGGTATTCCGTGACATCAACTGCGAAATCAACCGGGGCGAATTCGTCACCCTGCTCGGCCCGTCCGGCTGCGGCAAGTCCACGCTGCTGCGCTGCATCGCCGGCCTGACAGCGGTCGATGGCGGTCAGATTGTCCTCGACGGCCAGGATCTGCTGCCGCTTTCCCCGCAGAAGCGCGGCATCGGCATGGTCTTCCAGAGCTATGCACTGTTCCCCAACCTGACGGTGGCGGAAAACGTCGCCTTCGGCCTGCGCATGCAGAAAGTCGCCAGGGACGAATGCCGCCAGCGCGTGGAGGACATCCTCGCCCTGGTTGAACTCAGCGCCCATGCCGACCGCTACCCGCACCAGCTCTCGGGCGGCCAGTGCCAGCGCGTCGCCCTGGCCCGCTCGCTGGTCACCCGGCCACGACTATTGCTGCTCGATGAGCCGTTGTCGGCGCTGGACGCACGTATCCGCAAGCACCTGCGCGAGCAGATTCGCAGCATTCAGCAGGAGCTGGGGCTGACCACGCTCTTCGTGACCCACGACCAGGAGGAAGCGCTGATCCTCTCTGACCGCATTGTCCTGATGAATGCCGGCCAGATCGTGCAGAGCGGCAGCGCCGAGACGCTCTACACCGAACCTGCCAACGCCTTTGCCGCCAGTTTTATTGGCAACTACAACCTGCTCGATGCCGAGCAGGCAAGCCGCCTCCTGCAACGCCCGCAGCCCCGGCAGATCGCCATCCGCCCGGAGGCCATCAGCCTGCAGGCCGAGGGTTCGCTGCGCGGCATCGTGCAGGGCCACAGCCTGCTGGGCAACGTGATCCGCTACCGCGTGCAGGCCCATGGCGTCGACCTGCTGGTGGATGTCCTCAACCGCTCAGCCGACGACCTGCTGCCCGCCGGCAGTGCCGTGAACCTGAATATTGATCCAACCGCTATTCGTGAGGTGGCCTGATGGCCCTTGCAATTTTCGATCTCGATGAAACCCTGATCGACGGCGACTGCGCGTCGCTCTGGGCGCAACACATGGTGGACCTGCAGTGGGTCGACGGTGACAGTTTCCTCGCCCGCGAGCAGGAGCTGATGAGACTGTACGGGCGAGGCGAACTGGCCATGGAGGATTACATGGCATTCACCCTCTCGCCTCTGGTCGGCCGCACGCCCGAAGAAGTGGCTTACGTTGTCGGCCCCTTCGTTGAAGACGTCATCGAGCCGCTGATTTTCAGTGATGCCATGCGCTGCGTCGCCGAGCACCGCGCCGCCGGCGACCGCATTCTGGTCATCTCCGCTTCCGCCGTGTTTCTGGTCGAAGCCATCGCCGAACGTCTGGGTATCGCCGAAGTGCTGGCCATCGACCTGGAGCAACAGCATGGCTGTTACAGCGGCAAGACCTGCGGCGTGCTGACGTACCGTGAAGGCAAGGTCACCCGCCTGCAGCAATGGCTCGGCGAGCAGGCTGAAAGCCTGGAAGGCGCCTTCTTCTACTCCGACTCGCGCAATGACCTGCCGCTGCTCTCGCAGGTCAGCAACCCCCGTGCGGTCAACCCCGACGAGGCGCTGCAGGCCCATGCACAGGAGAACGGCTGGCCCATTCTCGCCTGGCACTGACGCACCTGCCGCTGCCTGCTACCCTGCGCGTCTGCCTTCGACCTACAGGGAGCCCTCATGGAGTCGGTCATTTCCATCCAGCAGTTGAGCAAGACCTATGCGTCGGGCCACAGCGCGCTGCGTGAGATCAATCTGGAGATCCGCCGCGGCGAGATCTTCGCCCTGCTCGGCCCCAACGGGGCCGGCAAGACCACCCTGATCAGCATCGTCTGCGGCATCGTCAATCCGGGCAGCGGCCAGGTGCTGGTCGCCGGCCACGATATCGTCCGCGACTACCGTGCCTCGCGCTCGGAGATCGGTCTGGTGCCCCAGGAACTGGTCAACGACGTGTTCGAAACGGTCTGGGCCACCGTACGCTTCAGCCGCGGCCTGTTCGGCAAGAAGCCCGACCCGGCCTACCTGGAGCAACTGCTCAAGGACCTGTCGCTGTGGGACAAGCGCGACGCGAAGCTGATCGAGCTGTCCGGCGGCATGAAACGCCGGGTGATGATCGCCAAGGCCCTGTCCCACGAGCCGTCCATCCTGTTTCTCGACGAACCCACCGCCGGCGTGGATGTCGAGCTGCGCCGCGACATGTGGGCCATGGTGCGGCGCCTGCGCGAGCGCGGCGTGACCATCATCCTCACCACCCACTACATCGAGGAGGCCGAGGAGATGGCCGACCGCATCGGCGTGATCCGTCAGGGCCAGCTGATTCTGGTCGAGGACAAACACACCCTGATGCAGCGTCTGGGGCGCAAGGAGTTGCTGCTGCAGCTCAAGCAGCCCCTCGCCGCCGTGCCCGCGAGCCTCGCCGCGTACCAGCTGGAGCTGCTGGATGACGGCCACGCCCTGCGCTATGCCTACGACACCCAGCAGGAACAGACCGGAATTGCCGAACTGCTCGCCGCACTGGCAAGCGCCGGCATCGAGTTCAAGGACCTGAAATCCAGCGAGAGCTCGCTGGAGGAAATCTTCGTCAATCTGGTGAGGAACCGCGCATGAACCTGCAGGCCGTCCGCGCCATCTACCTGTTCGAACTGGCCCGCACCTGGCGCACGCTGCTGCAGAGCATCGCCACGCCGGTGATCAGCACCTCGCTGTACTTCGTGGTGTTCGGCTCGGCCATCGGCTCCAGCATGACCGAGGTCCACGGCGTCAGTTACGGCGCCTTCATCGTGCCCGGGCTGATCATGCTGGCCCTGCTCACCGAGAGCATCTCCAACGCCTCTTTCGGCATCTATATGCCGCGTTACTCGGGGACCATCTACGAGCTGCTCTCGGCGCCGGTATCGCCGCTGGAGATCGTCATCGGCTATGTCGGCGCCGCCGCCACCAAGTCGATCATCCTCGGTCTGGTGATTTTGATCACCGCACGGCTGTTCGTCGACTTCGAGATCCTCCACCCGCTGTGGATGCTCGCCCTGCTGCTGCTCACCGCGTTCAGCTTCAGCCTGTTCGGCTTCATCATCGGCATCTGGGCCGACGGCTGGGAGAAGCTGCAGGTGGTGCCGGCGCTGATCGTCACGCCGCTGGCCTTCCTCGGCGGCAGTTTCTACTCCATCAGCATGCTGCCACCGCTGTGGCAGACGATCACCCTGTTCAACCCGGTGGTGTACCTGATCAACGCCTTCCGCTGGAGCTTCTTCGGCGTGGCGGATGTGGATGTCGGCGTCAGCCTGGCGATGATGGCCGGCTTCCTGACCATCTGCCTGGGTGTGGTCAGCTGGATGTTCCGCAGCGGCTACAGGCTGAAGAACTGACGCGATTCAAAGCTGCTCGGCGTCGCTGCTCTCGGCGCCGGGCTCATCGTCCGGGTCATCGTCATTGTCGGCGCAGATGGCGCCCAGGCACTGCAGGCGATGCTCGCCCTGAGCGCTGCGCAGTTGCCAGTCGTCGCCGTCCTGGCGTGCGGCGGCCAGTTCCTCGGCCGTGAAGCTCCACACACGTCGATTGCGGCCGTCCATGCACTCGATAAGCAGCGCCGGCTCGGTGTCGTTAAGGGTGAACTGCCAGGCGTGCAGATCGTCGATGATCAGCATGTCGCAGCTTTCCAGCACGCTGCGCAGGGTGGTCGGGGTTTGGCTCATGGCTGAATATCCGCAAATGAAAGGCGCGCATCATACCCCGTACGCTTGAGATCATCGCGTCGGGCGGCTAACGTGGCGCCACCGTTTTGGAGACCCCGCATGCGCAACCTTCGCTCTTCCCTGCTGCTGATCCTGCCGCTGTTCGCCGGCTGCCAGACCCTCGCCGATCTGGAATACAAGGACCCGGTGAAAAAGCCCAGCCAACGCTTGCAGGGCGAAATCAGCCGAGAGGGTGATCAGTGGCTGCTGCGCCCCTGCCAGGAACAGCGCCGTTTTGTCCTCAGCGATGGCGAAGGCCAGGACAACCTCAAGGACCTCGCCAGCCTTGCTGCCGATGGTCAGAACAGCCTCTATGGCGACTTCAAGGGCCAGCTCGACAGCAGCACCCAGGCCGGCGTCGACGGCCAGTTCAACATTACCCGCCGCTACCGCGTGCAGGGTGAAGGCCATGGCTGCGATGACCCGAACTACAAGCGCGTGCGCATCCAGGCCAGCGGTCATGAGCCGGAGTGGAGCATCGCCGTCACCAGCAAGGGCCTGATCCTCAACCGCCCTGGTCAGGAAGCCCTCGCCCTGCCCTATCTGGAAGAAGACCTGCTGCAGGGCCGGCGCAACTTCTCCAGCGCCGCCAACGGCCAGCAGCTGGAGCTCTGGGTCGCCCCGCAACGCTGTCAGGACGGCATGAGCGGCAGCGTGCAACACCTCAGTGCCGAACTGCGCCTCAATGGCCAGGTCATGCGCGGCTGTGCCTATTACGGCGGCGCCCAGGGCGACTGAGCCCCAGGCAATCCCGTTAAGCGAATGACTGCCTATGCTGAGGTAAACCCCTCAGCGAGGCAGTCTCATGTTGCGTATTGCCATCAACGGTTACGGCCGCATCGGCCGGGCCGTGGTCCGCGCCCTGTTCGAACGCGGCCTGCACCAGCGCCTGCATCTGGAAGCGATCAATGACCTGGGTGACTTCGCCACCCTTGCCCACCTGACGCGCTTCGACTCCACCTTCGGCCGCTTCCCGCATACCGTGCATCTGCACGACGATATTCTGCAGATCGACGGGCAGTCGGTGCACCTGTTCCAGGAACGCGACACCGTCAAACTGCCCTGGGGCAAGCTGGGCGTGGATGTAGTGCTGGAATGCTCGGGCAAGTTGAAAAGCCGCCAGGCCGCCGAACAGCACCTGATTGCCGGAGCTCCGCGGGTGCTGCTGTCGCATCCGCTGGACAGTGCCGACCTCACCGTGGTCTACGGTGTCAACCACGAACAACTGGGCAGCCAGCAACTGGTGTCCAACGCCTCCTGCACCACCAACTGCCTGGCGCCGCTGGCCAAGGTGCTGCACGACGCGGTCGGCATTCGCCAGGGCCTGGTGACCACCGTGCATGCCTACACCAACGATCAGAACCTGCTCGACAAGGATCACGATGATCTCTATCGCGCGCGCGCCGCCGCCCTGTCGATGATCCCCACCAGTACCGGTGCGGCCAAGGCCATCGGCCTGGTCCTACCGGAGCTGGCCGGCCGTCTGGATGGCCTGGCGGTGCGCGTGCCCACGCCCAACGTATCCCTGGTCGACCTCACGTTCCAGGCCGAGCGGGCCTGCACCCTGGCCAGCATCAACCAGGCCCTGCAACAGGGCGCGCGGCAGCTGCCGCTGGGGGTCATGGAGTGCAATGACCTGCCCCTGGTATCCGCCGATTTCAATGGCTATCCGGTGTCCTGCGTGGTCGATCTCAACCACACCCGAGTCCAGGGCGACCTGGTCAAGGTTCTGGCCTGGTACGACAACGAGTGGGCCTTCGCCAACCGCATGCTTGACGTGCTGCTGGCCTGGCTACACCCGCTGGAGCAGCACTACAGCACTCCACGCGGCGCGGGCTAAAGCGTGACGCAACGCACATTTTTTAAGTTGCTTTTGTAAAGCAAAGCAAACACTATCGGGTGACATTTCGCACGCCCGTACCGCCACGAGCGCGCTCGACAGCAGATCAATAACAACAGTCCGAGGTTCTTCCCATGCGTCTCCGCTTCGCAAAATCGTTGGTCAGTCTGGCGCTTGGTGGCCTATTGGCCAGCACCAGCGCCCTGGCCGAAACCACCCTGCGTATCTACAACTGGTCGGACTACATCGCCGAAGACACCATTGCCAATTTCGAGAAAGAAACCGGCATCAAGGTGGTCTACGACGTCTTCGACAGTAACGAGACCCTGGAAGCCAAGCTGCTGTCCGGCCGCTCCGGCTACGACATCGTGGTACCCACCGCGCATTTCCTGTCCAAGCAGATCAAGGCCGGTGCCTTCCAGAAGCTGGACAAATCTCAGCTACCAAACATGAGCCATCTTGACCCGATCCTGATGCAGCAACTGCAGAAGGCAGACCCGGGCAACGAATACGCCGTGCCTTACCTGTGGGGCACCAATGGCATTGGCTACAACGAGAAGAAGGTGAAGGAAATCCTGGGCGAGGACGCTCCGGTCGACTCCCTGCAGCTGGTTCTCGAACCCAAGTACGCCGAGAAGCTGGCCAAGTGCGGCATCGCCATGCTCGACTCCGGCGACGAGATTTTCCCGCTGGTGCTCAACTACATGGGCCTGCCGGGCGAAAGCACCAATGCCGCGGATTACACCAAGGCCGCCGAAAAGCTCAAGACCGTGCGCCCGTACATCAAGTACTTCCACTCCTCGCGCTACATCAGCGATCTGGCCAACGGTGACATCTGCGTAGCCGTCGGTTACTCCGGTGACGTGCTGCAGGCCGCCGCCCGCGCCGAAGAAGCCGGCAACGGTCAGGTGATCAAGTACAGCATTCCCAAGGAAGGCTCGCTGCTGTGGTTCGACATGATGGCCATCCCCGCCGATGCCAAGGAACCCAAGGCCGCACTGACCTTCATCAACTACATCCTGCGCCCGGAAGTGATCGCCCCAATCAGCAACTACGTGGCCTATGCCAACCCGAACAAGGACGCCAAGCCACTGGTGGATGAAGCCATCACCAACAACCCTGGCGTCTACCCTTCCGAGGAAGTGCTCAAGACCCTGTGGGTATCCGATGTGCTGCCGCAGAAAGTCCTGCGCGCAATGACCCGCGCCTGGACCAAGGTCAAGGGCGGCAACTGATTCAGTCGCGCCAACGTGCACTGCCGGCAACCACTGCCGGCAGTGCCGCTCCCTCTTCCGCGCACGCGCGTATCCGCTCCAGATCCTCCGCCAGCTCAAACCCATTGGCCTGCAACCAGGCGGCGTCATAGTAGCTGCCCGCGTAACGCTCCCCGCCATCGCACAGAATTGCCACCACCGAGCCACGCTCGCCTCGCTCGTGCATGTGCCTGGCCGCCAGCAAGGCCCCCACCAGATTGGTTCCAGTAGACGCCCCGACCCGCCGCCCCAGTCGCCCGCTCAGGTAGCGCATGGCCGCCAACGACAGGTTGTCCGGCACCCGGCACATGGCATCCAGGACATCGGGCATGAAAGATGGCTCCACCTGCGGCCGGCCAATGCCCTCGATCCGCGAACCATCCTCGCGCCTCAGTGTGCGGTCACCGCTCACGAAAGCCTCGTAGAACACCGAGCGTTCAGCATCCGCACACAGCACCTGGGTCGGGTGCTGCCGATAGCGGACATAGCGTCCCAGCGTGGCCAGTGTGCCGCCGGTTCCCGGGCTTGAGACCAGCCAACGAGGTAGTGGATTGGGCTCGAAACGCATCTGCTGGAAAATCGACTCGGCAATGTTGTTGTTGGCCCGCCAGTCCGTGGCCCGCTCGGCGTAGGTGAACTGATCCATGAAGTGCCCACCGGTTTCACGCGCCAGCTGGCGCGAGGCCTCATGCAGGGCGCACGGATCATCGACCAGATGGCTCTGCCCGCCATAGAACTCGATCTGGGCGATCTTGGCCTTCGAGGTTGTGGCCGGCATCACCGCGATAAACGGCAACCCGAGCAACCGGGCAAAATACGCCTCGGAGACTGCCGTCGAACCACTGGAGGCCTCGATCACCGGCGCCCCCGGTCGCAACCAGCCATTACACAGCGCATAGAGGAACAGGGAGCGGGCCAGACGGTGTTTCAGGCTGCCGGTTGGGTGGCTGGACTCGTCCTTGAAATACAGATCCACGCCTGGGAACCCAGGCAGCGCCAACGGAATCAGGTGCGTGTCCGCGCTACGCTGGAAGTCAGCCTCGATCCGCCGCACGGCCTCGCCCACCCACTGCCGGTAATCGCTCATGGAGTTCTCCTCAGTCAAGAATGCCGGCTGGCGCCGACGCTTTTGATCGCCACTGGCTCAGGGCCAGCCCAGCAAAAACCAGCCCTGCCGCCAGGATCTGAGCGCCCGACAGCCGCTCGCCCAGCAATGTCACCGCGAAAATCAGGGTGAACACCGGAATCAGGTTGACCCAGGCTGCCGCCTGCGAGGCCGGCAGACGGGCCACGGCGTAATTGAACAGCCCATAGGCTCCCACCGTCACCAACGTCCCCAGATAGATCACCGCGAGCCCTCCCTGCCAGCCCGGCAGTACCGGTGGAGACTCCAGCCAGAACGCCAGCGGCATGAAAAACAGTGTCCCGGCAAAAGCCTGCAAGGCCGTCAGCAAGAACGTCGAATAGCGCGGGGAGAGATGCTTGAGCAGCAAGGTATAGCCAGTGGCACAGAGCATGGCCAGAAACTCGAAGGCATTACCCAGCAGCGGGTTGGGCGCGCCTGCCTGCGCATCACCAGCCAGGCTCAGCCAGACCGCCCCGGCGATCGCCAGCCCGAACCCGAGCAGAGTCATGCGGCTGACCCGTTCGCCCAGCAGGACATAGGCGCCGACCGCCACCAGCAGGGGGAGAAGCGCGGTGATCATGCCGGCCTGCGCAGCGCTGGTGTTCTGCAAGGCCCAGGCCTCGAAGATGAAGTACAGGCAGGGCTCGCAGAGGGTCAGGCCCAGCAGGTACTTCCAGTCCCCAGGCTGGTAGCGCATTCCCCCGCGCCAATGCCAGGCCAGTGCAAACAGCCCGGCACCGATCAGCATGCGGGCAGCAATCACCCATAGTGCCGGCAGCTCGGCAAAAGCCAGTTTCAAGGCAATGAAGGAGCTGCCCCACAGGGCCATGGCCAGCACCAGCGCCAGCAGCGCCCCTTTTGCGCGCACCATAAGGACTCCTGATAAAACCGCAGTATAGAACCCGGCACACTGGGACTCCGGTACAGCAGGGTGCTATTGCACCCGTACAGCGCCCTGAAAATGCGCATATAGCAAATAAGAATATAATTTTTGTTTAACCAAACTCTTTATCTGGTTAGGCTTTAACGCGTTTTTCAAGGAGTATTCCCATGACTGCACTGCGAAACGCGCTTGCGCGCTTCTTTCAACTGGAGTCAGCCAGCGGCCTGCTGCTGATTGCTGCCGCTGTGCTCGCCATGCTGATCAGCAACTCCCCCTTCGCCCACCTCTACAATTCTTTCCTGGACGTACCGGTTGCCGTGCAGATCGGCGCCCTGAACATCGCCAAGCCCCTGCTGCTGTGGATCAACGACGGCCTGATGGCGATCTTCTTCCTGCTGGTCGGCCTGGAGCTCAAGCGTGAGGTGGTCTACGGCCAGCTGGCCACCCCTTCACAGATCATCCTGCCGGGCGCCGCTGCCATCGGCGGCATGCTGGTGCCGGCGCTGGTGTACGCCTGGTTCAACCAGGGCGACAGCGAAGCCATGCGCGGCTGGGCCATCCCCATGGCCACCGACATCGCCTTCGCCCTGGGCGTACTGGCCCTGCTGGGCTCGCGGGTGCCAACCTCGCTCAAGCTGTTCCTGATGACCCTGGCGATCATCGACGACCTGGGCGCCATCATCGTCATCGCCCTGTTCTACTCCAGCGAGCTGTCCAGCCTCTCGCTGATGCTGGCTGGCGCGGCACTGATCGGCCTGTTTGCTCTCAACCGCATGGGCGTACGCCAGCTGGGCCCTTACCTGCTGCTGGGTCTTTTCCTCTGGGTCTGCGTGCTGAAAAGCGGCGTGCACGCCACGCTGGCCGGTGTGGCACTGGCCTTCTTCATTCCGGTCAAAGGCGACAATCCCGAGTACTCACCGCTGGCCACGCTGGAACATGCCCTGCATGGCTGGGTGGCCTTTGGCATCTTGCCGCTGTTTGCCTTTGCCAATGCCGGCGTCTCGCTGCAGGGCATGAGCCTACAGAGCTTCCTGCAACCGGTACCGCTGGGCATTGCCGCCGGCCTGCTGCTAGGCAAGACCGTCGGCGTCCTTGGTCTGACGGCCATCGCCGTGTTCACCCGCCTGGCCCGCCTGCCCGAAGGCGCCAACTGGGGGCAACTGCTGGGCGTGGCCGTGCTCTGCGGCATCGGCTTCACCATGAGCCTGTTTGTCGGCTCCCTGGCCTTCACCCCGGATGTCAGCCCCTATGCCGGCCAGGACCGCATGGGCATTCTCACCGGCTCACTGCTGGCCGCCGTGCTCGGCTATCTGATCTGCCGGCTGAGCAGCCGTGCTCCCGGCCACTGATGCCAGCGCACAGCAAAAAGCCCGTCCATTGGACGGGCTTTTTGTTTGGCCGGGCTGACGCCGGATCACTCGTCCATCTGTGACTGCAGGTAGTTCTGCAAACCCACCTTCTCGATCAGGCCAAGCTGGGTTTCCAGCCAGTCCACATGCTCCTCTTCGGACTCGAGGATGTCTTCGAGCAACTCGCGGGTGGCGTAATCGCCGGCGCTCTCGCAATAGGCAATCGCCGCTTTGAGATCAGGAATACCCTTCATCTCCAGCTTGAGATCGCACTCGAGCATTTCCTTGACGTTCTCGCCGATCAGCAGCTTGCCCAGATCCTGCAGGTTGGGCAGACCTTCGAGAAAGAGAATGCGCTTGGTCAGTTTGTCGGCATGCTTCATCTCGTCGATGGACTCGTGGTACTCGTGCTCGCCGAGCTTTTCCAGTCCCCAGTCCTGATACATGCGCGCGTGCAGGAAGTACTGGTTGATGGCCACCAGTTCGTTGCCAAGGATCTTGTTCAGATGCTGAATGACCTTCTTGTCGCCTTTCATGACTCGCGCCTCTATCAAGCCCAATGAGTAACGCCCGAGTCTGGTCCGCGACCTCCTCACTGTCAAACCCAGGACAAACAACGCGGAGCCTGCAGGCCAGTGCGTGCCGCAGCGTTGAGTCCATAAAAGGCAGACGAAAAAAAACCGGGCCTGGCCCGGTTTTGCTCGACGCTGATGCTCATGCCACCGCGTAGGCCGCTGGCGTAAAGGTCTGTACGCCGACCTGACCAACATGGGCAGTGTGCATGTTGCTCACGGTTTCGCGCACGATCTGCTTGGCCAGGCAGGCGCATTTACCACACTGGGAGCCGACACCGAGGGTTTCACGCACTTCGCGATAGCTGCAGCAGCCTTCATAGATGGCTTCGCGGATCTGGCCGTCGGTAATCCCGTTGCAGAGGCAGACGTACATGCGAATGAGTCCTGATTAAGCGTTTGAGCGGAGCTTAATCTTAATGAGAATGCTTGTCAAAGCATCCGCTACTTATTCGTAACAGCAGTCCCGAAGAAGCAGGCCGTTGATTGAATCTGGCCATAGGGTGCGCCGACCAACGGTCAGTCATTAGCCAACGAGCAGACAGAAAAAACCCGGCCGTAGCCGGGTTTTCGATCAGGACGAGTGCACTCAGTCCTCGTCGTCCATCCAACCGCCCATCTGCTTCCAACTGTTGACGATGCCGCAGAACAGCTCGGCGGTCTTTTCGGTGTCGTAACGTGCCGAATGCGCCTCCTTGCCGTCGAAAGGGATACCGGCTGCCTGACAGGCCTTGGCCAGCACCGTTTGGCCATAAGCAAGGCCGGCAAGGGTCGCGGTATCGAAGCTGGAGAACGGGTGGAACGGGTTGCGCTTGAGCGCGGTGCGATTGACCGCAGCATTGAGGAAGCCGAGGTCGAAACTGCTGTTGTGACCGACCAGGATCGCCCGCTTGCAGCCATTAGCCTTGAGCGATTTGCGGATGCCGCGGAAGATTTCGCCCAGCGCGTGCTCTTCACTCACCGCCATGCGCAGCGGGTGATCCAGCTTGATGCCGGTGAAGTCCAGCGCCGCCTGCTCGATATTGGCTCCGGCGAAGGGCTCGATGCGGAAGAAGTAGGTGTGCTCGGGAAACAGCAGGCCCTCCTCGTCCATGCCGATGGTGACCGCGGCAATTTCCAGCAGGGCATCGGTGGCCGAATTGAAGCCACCGGTCTCGACGTCCACCACCACCGGCAGATAGCCACGGAAACGCCGGGCCATCGGTGGTTTGAGACCACCGCTATGCGGCTCCAGCTCGTCTTCGTAGTACTCCAGATCTTCACTCATCGACGAGTCTCCAGCGCAGCTGTTCATTGGCCCGCAGCGGCACGACTTCAAGATCGCCGAACGGCAGGCTGGCCGGTGCTGTCCACTCCTCACGCACCAGGGTGATGCGGTCGGTGTTGCGCGGCAGGCCGTAGAAATCCGCGCCGTAGTGGCTGGCAAAGGCTTCCAGCTTGTCCAGGGCGCCCTGCTGCTCGAAAGCCTCGGCGTACAGCTCGATGGCGGCGTAGGCGGTGTAGCAGCCGGCACAGCCACAGGCGGCTTCCTTGGTGTGCTTGGCATGCGGTGCCGAGTCGGTTCCGAGGAAGAACTTCGGGTTGCCGCTGGTGGCAGCCTCCAGCAGCGCCTGCTGGTGGGTACCGCGCTTGAGAATCGGCAGGCAGTAGAAATGCGGACGGATGCCGCCAACCAGCATGTGGTTGCGGTTGTACAGCAGGTGATGGGCCGTGATGGTGGCGCCGACATTGGCCGGAGCTGCCTTGACGAACTCGGCGGCATCGGCGGTGGTGATGTGCTCGAAGACCACACGCAGGGTCGGAAAGCGCTCGACCACGCGGGTCAGCTGCTCGTCGATGAAGCGCTTTTCACGGTCGAACACATCCACTTCGGCACGGGTCACCTCGCCGTGCACCAGCAGCGGCAGACCGATCTCGGCCATGGCTTCGAGCGCTGGGAATATCTTGTCCAGGCTGGTCACCCCGGAATCGGAGTTGGTGGTCGCCCCGGCCGGGTACAGCTTGGCGGCATGCACAAAACCACTGGCTTTGGCGCCGCGCACGTCATCGGGCGTGGTGTTGTCGGTGAGGTACAGCACCATCAGCGGCTCGAAGCGGCTGCCGGCGGGACGCGCCGCGAGAATGCGCTGGCGGTAGACATCGGCCTCGGCGGCATTGCGCACCGGCGGCACCAGGTTGGGCATGACGATGGCGCGCCCGAAGGTACGTGCGGCATCACCGACGGTCTGCGCCAGGGCGGCACCGTCACGCAGGTGGATGTGCCAGTCATCGGGGCGCAGCAGGGAAATACGGTCGGACATGGAGGCTTTCCAGGCGGGCAAAACGTGGGCGAATGCTACCGGAAAAGGCCGATTGCCGGGCAGCGAATTTCGCCGCCCGACCGCCAGTGGTCTCTAAGGGACTACTAACGCATCGGCGCAAACCCGATTGCTGCGCCAAATGCAAACAGACCCTAGCATCAAGTTTGCCGGCCGGCCGCCGATACTGACGGCATCGACCCTTTTCACTCTGGAGCGCACCGTGCACCAGCCCACATTCGCCCTGCTCGGCCTGCTACTGAGCCTGCCGGCCACCGCACTGACCTTCCAGACCCGCCTGGAAAAGGCCCAGTGGCAAGTCGAAGGCGATCAGTTCGAGTGCCGCCTGAGCCAACCGGTGGCGGATTTCGGCAGTGGCGAATTCGTGCGCAAGGCCGGCGAGCAGGCCATCTTCCGCCTCAGTGCCAGCGAGCGCCTGTTGGGTCAGGGCCAGGCCACCCTGCTGGCCGCCGCCGCTCCATGGCAGCCGGGACGTGGCGACATCAACCTGGGGGCGGTCAAGGTACAGCTTGGCAGCACCCCGCTGGCGACCAGCGAAACCCAGGCCGCACGGTTACTCACCGGGCTGCTGGAAGGCCGCAGCCCGCTGGTGCGCCACCAGAGCTGGCAGGGTGATCGCACCGAGGTGCGCCTGTTGCCTACGCACTTCGCCAAGGCCTATGCCGAGTTTGCTAGCTGCAACACCAAGCTGCTGCCGGTGAACTTCGAGCAGATCAAGCGCAGCCAGATCGGCTTTGCCGATGGTGTTGCCCTGGATGACCTGGGCCAGGCCAAGCTGGACATCATCCTCGACTACCTCAAGGCCGACCCGACGGTGAACCGCATCCAGCTGGACGGTCACTCCGACAACAGCGGCAATCGCCTGCTCAACCGTGACCAGTCGCGGCGCCGGGCAATGGCGGTCTTCGAGTACCTGAAAGCCAAGGGCATTGCCGAAGAGCAGATCACCCTGCGCTTCCATGGCGAGCGCTATCCACTGGTACCCAACAACTCCGCCAGCAACCGGGCCAAAAACCGCCGGGTCACCATCACCCTGTCGCGCGAACCTGCAGCCGAAGAGGCACCAGCCACGGCGCCCAACGGCGAACCTGCGGCCACCTCCTGAACCACGCTCAGCAGTCGCTTTGTCGTCACGAGGTGTCGCGCCCCTGTAAAAGCGCGTCTACCACCGGTAGAATCGTGCGCTTTTCCGTACAACCCCGTGGAGCTGATGGCATGACGGACGTTAAGAAGGTCGTTCTGGCCTATTCCGGTGGCCTGGACACCTCGGTGATCCTCAAGTGGCTGCAAGACACCTATAACTGCGAAATCGTGACCTTCACCGCTGACCTCGGTCAGGGCGAAGAAGTCGAGCCAGCCCGTGCCAAGGCCCAGGCCCTGGGCGTGAAGGAAATCTACATCGACGACCTGCGCGAAGAGTTCGTCCGCGATTTCGTCTTCCCGATGTTCCGCGCCAACACCGTCTACGAAGGCGAGTACCTGCTGGGTACCTCCATCGCCCGTCCGCTGATCGCCAAGCGCCTGATCGAAATCGCCAACGAGACCGGTGCCGACGCCATCTCCCACGGCGCCACCGGCAAGGGTAACGATCAGGTTCGCTTCGAGCTGGGCGCCTATGCGCTCAAGCCGGGCGTGAAAGTGATCGCCCCTTGGCGCGAGTGGGACCTGCTGTCCCGCGAGAAGCTGATGGATTACGCCGAAACCCACGGTATTCCGATCGAGCGCCACGGCAAGAAGAAGTCGCCCTACTCCATGGACGCCAACCTGCTGCACATCTCCTATGAAGGCGGCGTGCTGGAAGACACCTGGACCGAGCATGAAGAAGACATGTGGCGCTGGACCGTCTGCCCGCAGAAAGCGCCGGACGTTCCCACCTACATCGAGCTGACCTACCGTGCCGGTGACATCGTCGCCATCGACGGCAAGGAAATGACCCCGGCCCAGGTGTTGACCGAACTCAACCGCATTGGTGGCGAGAACGGCATCGGCCGTCTGGACATCGTCGAGAACCGCTATGTCGGTATGAAGTCCCGTGGCTGCTACGAGACCCCCGGCGGCACCATCATGCTGCGCGCCCACCGCGCCATCGAGTCCATCACCCTGGACCGCGAAGTAGCCCACCTGAAAGACGAGCTGATGCCGAAATACGCCAGCCTGATCTACAACGGCTACTGGTGGAGCCCGGAGCGTCTGATGCTGCAGCAGATGATCGACGCCTCCCAGGCCAACGTGAACGGTGTCGTACGCCTGAAACTGTACAAGGGCAACGTCATCGTCACCGGCCGCAAGTCCGACGACTCGCTGTTCGACGCCAACATTGCGACCTTCGAGGAAGACGGCGGCGCCTACAACCAGGCCGACGCTGGTGGTTTCATCAAGCTCAACGCACTGCGCATGCGCATTGCCGCGGGCAAGGGCCGCAGCCCGCTGAAATAAGCGACTGCAGCTGTTAAAAAGCCCCGTGCGGCCACGACCCGCACGGGGCTTTTTTCATTCCGGCGCGGCTTGCTCGCGCCGCCAGGCCGCCGGCGTGCAACCGGCCCAGCGCTGGAAGGCATGAATGAACGCTGCAGCTTCGGCATAGCCCAACGCCAGCGCTACCTGCTCGACACTCTGAGCACCACCGAGCAGCAATTGCCGGGCGCGACTGAAGCGGGTCTCGTCGAGCAACTGGCGATAACTGCTGCCGGCGGCACTCAGTTGGTGGCGCAGGGTACGCTCGGCCAGGCCCAGCGCGGCCGCCACCTGAGCCGCATCCGGATAGCCCTGCGAATACAACGCCAGGTGCTGGCGCACCTGGGTCACCACGTCGCCACCCCGCTGCTCCTGCAGCTGCTGCGCCAGCCGCTCGTCGCACTGCCCACGGTAGTAGGCATGGGCCGTCGGGTCGGCCGTTGGCAACTTCAGCTGCAGGTGCTCGTTGGCAATCCAGAAGCGCGTCTGCTCGGAGCCGAAACGCACCGGACAACCGTAGTAGGACTCGTAGGGCCGGCTGTCCGCCGGAGCGGGATACGGCACCTCGACCCGCACAGCGCGCAGGCTCAGACCGAGATTGTTCTGCAGATCGAGCAGCAGTTTGTAGGTACCGGCCATTTCCACGTCGACCAGAAAACGCCGACCGGGCTCGGGCAGTTCCAGCGGCGTCAGGCACAACGCGCTCTCGCGATCGCCGGGGACGAAGCTCAGCGGGCTGAAAAGAAAGGTCAGTTGCTGATAACGCAACCCGCACTGCAACGCCTCATAGGCATTGGCGCAGGTCAGCAGCAGAAAACTGAACGGCCCGTAGCCGGTGAAGCCGAAGCCCTGCCCCAGGGTCAGCCCCAGATCGGCGCGCGGCAGGCGCCCGGCCAGGTCGCAGAGCAGGCGCAATTCCAGCGTGCGGTCGATACGCGCCCCCGGGGCCAGCTGGGCCTCCGAGAGGCCATAGCTGGCCAGCACGGGGGCCAGATCGAAACCCTGGGCGCGCAGGGTATTGAGCATGTACAGCAGGCCAAGCACGGGTTGAGTGGTCATGGACGACACTTGCCGGAATTATCAATTTATCCTGCCACCCTAGCATATCCCCACAAAACGGCAGCCCATTAAAGTGCGGGTCATCGGCCAACCCGCCGTCCGACAACAAGAAGGAAGACTGCCCATGAATGCTCGCGTCACCCCATCGTTCGACCCGGCCAACGCGCCTTCCCCGCTGCTGGTGGATGTCGCCATCATCGGCGCCGGCTTCGGCGGCCTGTGCATGGCCATCCAGCTACTGAAAGACGGCAACGATCGCTTCGTGGTGCTGGAAAAGGCCGCCGAAGTGGGCGGCACCTGGCGCGACAACAGCTACCCGGGCGCGGCCTGTGATGTGCAATCGCACATGTACTCCTTCTCCTTCGCCGGCAAGGCCGACTGGAGCCAGCGCTATGCGCCCTGGCAGGAAATCCAGCAGTACATCCTCGACACCACCGAGGCCTACGGCCTGCGCCGCTACATTCGCCCCAACTGCATGGTCAGCGGCGCCCGTTTCGACAAGAGCACCGCCCTGTGGACACTGGACACCGCAGCAGGCGATGTGATCCGCGCACGCCATGTGGTGCTCGCCTCCGGGCCGCTGCACGTACCTGCCATCCCCCAGTTCAAGGGTATGGAAACCTTCAAGGGCGCACTGTTCCATTCGGCGCAGTGGGACCACAGCGTCGACCTGAAGGGCAAGAAAGTGATTTCCATCGGCACCGGCGGCAGCGCTATCCAGTACTGCCCGGAGATTGCTCCGGAGGTCGAGCAACTGACCGTGATGCAACGCACGCCGGCCTGGGTCATCCCGCGCGATACGCGCAAATACCCGCAGTGGAAGAAAAAGCTCTTCGCCCGCTTCCCGCTGATCCGCAAGCTGCACCGTGCGCGCCTGTACTGGAGCAACGAATCGCGCGTCTGGCCGATCTTCAATCCGGCGATCGCCAAGGTCCTGCAGAACCTGGCCAAGCTGTTCATCCGTTACCAGGTCAAGGACCCCGAACTGGTGCGCCGACTAACGCCGGACTATGTGCTGGGCTGCAAGCGCATCCTGATTTCCAACAAGTGGTACCCCATGTTCAACCGGACCAACGTGGAGCTGGTCAGCGAAGGCGTGCGCGAGATCCGCGAGCACTCGCTGGTGACCAGCAGCGGCCGCGAGATAGAAGCCGACTGCATCATCCTTGGCACCGGTTTCCAGGTCGATCCACGCCTGTACATGCAGGATTTCCCCTGCAGCGGCCTGCCCGGCCACGAGCTGATGGACGACTGGAAGGACGGTGCCGAGTCCTACCTAGGCATCAGCGTGCATGGCTACCCCAACCTGCACCAGTTGGTCGGCCCCAACACCGCGCTGGGGCATAACTCGATCATCTTCATGATCGAAGCGCAGGTGCACTACATCCTCGAAGCCATGAAGGCTATGGACAACCGTGGCGCCGACTATCTGGATGTAAAACCCGAAGCGCAGGCGCGTTTCAATGCCAAGGTGCAGGCGGCGATGAAGGGGACGGTGTGGAGTTCAGGCTGCGTCAGCTGGTACCAGCAGGGCGACGGCAAGAACTTCACCATCTGGCCCTGGTCGACCTGGCGCTACTGGCTGGCCACACGCCAGGTACCGCTCGCCGACTACAGCTTCCACCGCCGCGAGGCCCAACCGGAACCGCGTCGCCAGCTGAAAGCCGCAGAGCCCGCCTGACAGCGGAAACAAAAACGCCCCGCAATGCGGGGCGTTTTCGCTGGATGTGTGATCAGTGGGCGACGCGGCTGGTGCCGTTGACACTCATGATGCGCACACGCTCGCCAACCCGGAAAATCTCGTTTTCCTGCACTTCCTGCACATAGGCGCGCAACGAACCGTCATCTTCACGCACGGTGATCTCCACGCCCTGAGCACGGGTCAATCCCTCCTCGGTAGCCGCACCGATCAGGCCGCCGGCCACCGCACCGATGATCGCGGCGACATAGCTGCCCTTGCCGCCTCCGATGGCGCTACCACCGATGCCACCCACAGCCGCACCGGCAACACTGCCGATCGGCGTCTTGGTGCCTTCGATTTTCACCGGCCGCAAACTCTCGATGGTGCCCATGCGCACGGTCTGTACCTGGCGCGCTTCGTCGCGGGAATAGGAGTCGCCGGTCAGGCTCGACTGGCAGCCGCCAAGCAGCAGGCCAACACTGGTCATGGTAGCCAGCAGCACAACGGATTTACGCATGATGAGTCCTCGCTTCAAAGATGTAGCCATTAGACCGCGGCAAACGCCGAGTGTCACCGCCGATCTGGGAAAAACCCTGGCAGCGCGCGACAATCAGCCCAGTGTCACCAGCCCCGCATCCTGCAGTAGCCTGCACGCGAGCAGAGGATAGCCCATGGATTACTTCATCATTTTCATCACCACCGCCGCCGGCCTGTACTTTCACTGGTGGCTGTTTATCCGCATTCGCCGCTGGAGCGATCGCGATCTCGCGCTATCGATGGCCGAAGGTGATGCCGGTAAACGCGCCTATATGCTCGAGCAACTGGCCAAGGCTCAGGCCGAGAAGATCAGGCGCAGTGACCTGCCTGAATGGCTACAGCAGGCCGCGGGGAACTATCGGCCCTGAGCCACGCGCCACAGGCGGGCAATGGCGCGCATGCGTGACTCGATCTGCAGCTCGGCACAGGCCATCGCTTCGGCCAGCGATTGTGGCCCCTCGCACAGACTGAACGCGGCGCTCACGCCCTGCTCATAGAGCGCCTCATAACCGGGGCCGAGACTTCCCCCCAAAGCCACCACCGGCACACCCGCGGCCTGAGCCAGGCGTGCCACGCCGAGCGGGGTCTTGCCGTGCAGCGTCTGACCATCCAGGCGCCCCTCGCCGGTCACCAGCAGATCGGCGCCCTGCAGATGCGCCGCCAGCCCCACCTGTTCGGCCACCAGGCTCACGCCCGGGCGCAGCACCGCCGTCAAGACGCAACGCAGGGCAAAGCCGATGCCGCCAGCTGCACCGCTGCCGGCGAGAGCGGCAGCAGGGAGTCCGGCTGCCTCTTCCAGCAAGCGGGCGTAGTGCCCGAGAGCAGAATCGAGCAGCGCCACCTGCGCCGGGCTGGCGCCTTTCTGCGGGCCGAATACCACTGAGGCGCCACGCGGGCCACAGAGCGGATTATCGACATCCACCGCGGCCTCGAAGGTGCAGTCCTTGAGACGCTGATCCAGTCCGGACAGGTCGACATGGTGCAAGCGCGCCAATGCCGCGCCACCACGCTCAAGCTCGGCACCACCCGCATCACGCAGGCTGACGCCGAGCGCCTGCAGCAAGCCGGCACCGCCATCGTTGCAGGCGCTGCCGCCGAGGGTCAGCAGCAGATGGCGGACGCCATGCTTCAGTGCTTCGACGATCAACTGGCCTGTGCCAAAACTGCTGGCACGCAGCGCATCTCGCCGACCGGCCTCCACCAGTGCCAGGCCGCTGGCGGCCGCCACTTCGATAATCGCCGTACCATCCGCAAGCAGCCCCCAGTCGGCCTGCACAGGCTCGCCCAGCGGCCCCTCGACCCGGGCCTGCAGGCGCTGGCCGCAACGGGACGCGAGCAAGGCATCCAGCGTGCCTTCGCCACCGTCGGCCATCGGCACGCAAATGCACTCGGCCTGCCGATCAACCCCCTGCCAGCCACGCGCCATGGCCGCCGCGACTTCGCCGGCGGTCAGGCACTCCTTGAATGAGTCGGGGGCAAAGACCACCCGCATGGATCAGGGAGCCAGCCGCTCACGCTGCCAGTTGCCCTCGACCAGGCGGTAGTTCAGGCGGTCATGCAGGCGACTAGCTCGCCCCTGCCAGAACTCGATACGCTCGGCCAGCAGGCGATAGCCACCCCAGTGTTCAGGGCAGTGCGGCGCGGTGTTGAGAAAACGCTCCTGGGTTTCGGCCAGCAGCCGCTCCAGCTCATCACGGTCAGCGATGATGCGGCTCTGCGGTGAAGCCCAGGCGCCCAGGCGACTGCCCAGCGGGCGAACCTGGAAGTAGGCGTCGGACTCCTCGGCGCTGACGCGCTCGACGCGACCCTCGATGCGCACCTGGCGCTCCAAGCTGGGCCAGAAGAAGGTCATGGCGGCGAACGGACGCGCCGCCAGCTGTTCGCCCTTGGCACTGTCGTAATTGCTGAAGAAGGTAAAGCCACGCTCATCCAGCGCCTTGAGCAGCAGCACCCGGCAATGCGGGCGACCGTCGGCGTCCACCGTGGCCAGGGTCATGGCATTGGGCTCGACCGGCAGTTGCTCGGTCTTCACCGCCTCGCCAAACCAGCGGTGGAACAGACTGAAAGGTTCATCCGGAGCCAGAGCTTCGCTCAGGCCATCCCGGGTGTAGTCGCGCCGCATGTCGGCGAGGTTCTGAGTCATGGCAATGCTCCGCAAGAAAAGTCTGAGCGCAGCTTAGTTGGCCTTGGGTTTGCTGGATTGATCTGCGACAAGAGTCGGTTGTGCCGGCTGACTGTAGAAATTCATCAGCGCCACCAGCGTGTTCTTCGGCGTCAGGATGATCTCTACCCGGCGATTGAGCGCACGCCCAGCCGCGCTGTCGTTGGCTGCACGCGGCATGTTCGAGCCCATGCCCTTGAGCAGCATGCGGTCACGCTGCAGACCACTGAGACGGAAGATCGAGGCCACCGCAGCGGCACGCTGCTCGCTGAGTTTCAGATTCTGCTCGGCAACACCACTGCTGTCGGCATGGCCCAGCACCAGTACGGCGGCATCGGCATCCTGCTCGGCAATCTTGGCCAGCCGGGTCAGCGGGCCGAGTTTGGCCGGCATCAGCATCTGCGGACGATCGGGGTTGAAACCGCCCTGTACCGGCATGCTCACTGCCAGCACATTGCGCCGACGCTCCAAGGTAAAACCGCTGCCCTCGATCGCGGCCTTCAACTTCGGTTCGTAGCGATCCAGCCAGGCCTTGGTATCGCCCGCCAGGGCTTCAACCTCCTGCTTGGGTGTCAGCGGCTTGTTGTCGCTGGCACTGACCCGTTCACTGGGAAAGCCGCTGCAACCGGCGAGCATAGCCAGACTGAACAGACAGATGATTTTCTTCATGGTTATTCCCCCCGATGGAATAGTGCGCCGACCCGAAACTACCGACGGGTTCATGCTGTCGGCCATGATAAGCCCTCTGCGGCGCTCTTGCCTTGCAATCTGTCGGTTCAGGGTCAAGGCTCTGTAGCAAGCCCCGATTGGATGTACCAGCGTGTCCGATCCCTCCGTCATCGATCCGCTCAGCGGCTGCCTCAATCGCCAGGGCTGCCTGCGTATGGGCGCACGCCTGACCGAGCTGGCGCAGAAGAACCGCCAGCCACTGGCCGCGCTGTGGCTGAACCTTGATCGTTTCCGCAAGGTCAACGACTCGCTCGGCCTGGGCGGTGGCGACAGCGTGATCGCCAAGCTGGGCAACCGCCTGAGCCATGGCATCGGCCATCGCGGTCATGTGGCGCGGATGAGCGCCGACGAATTCGCCATCCTCGCGCCCATGCTGCGCCAGGGCGAAGCGCAGATGCTCGCCGCCGAGCTGCTCAGCCTAATCAGCGCCCCGCTGGAAATCGGCGCCATGTGCCTGCACCCGACCGCCTCCATCGGCGTCGCCTGCCTGGAATACGACGAGTCGGCGGAAAGCCTCCTGCAACGCGCCGAACACGCTATGCTCGATGGCAAGCACCAGGGCGGCGCCATGCACGTGCTCTCCGGCGAGGAGAAACAGGCCGGCCGCCTGGGGGTCAAGCTGGCCCGCGAGGAGCTGGAGGTCGAACACAAGCTGCATGCCGCCCTGGAGATCGGCGGCCTGTACCTGCACTACCAGCCCATCGTCACCTTCGACGGACGCATCGAGGCGATCGAGGCACTGATGCGCTGTGAGCTGAACGGCGAGCTGATTCCACCGAGCAAGTTCATTCCGGTGGCGGAAAAGACCGGCCTGGTAGTGCGGCTCGGCGAGTGGTGCCTGCTGCAGGCGGCGCTGCAGGCAAAGCGCCTGCTCGATCTGGGCGTGCCGACCAAGATCGCGGTCAACGTCTCGCGGGCCCAGCTGACCGCGCCCAAGTTCTCCCAGGCGCTGTACACCGCCCTGTTGTGCAGCGAAACGCCGCCGGCCCTGCTCGAACTGGAGATCACCGAGTCGCTGTTCATGGACATCTCCGAGCTGGTGCAGAGCAACCTGCGCAAGGCCATCGAGATGGGCGTCAGCCTGTCGATCGACGACTTCGGCACCGGTTATTCGTGCCTGGCCACGCTCAAGGACATACCCGCCGGCAAACTCAAACTCGACCGCGCCTTCATCGCCCCGCTGCCCGACGACAAGCGTGTGCTGGCCGTGGTACGCGCCATCACCCAGCTTGGCCGCGAGCTGGGCATGACCGTGGTGGCCGAGGGGGTGGAAAACCTCGACCAGTTGCACACCCTGCAGCGTGCCGGGGTAGATGCCATCCAGGGTTATCTGCACGCCCGGCCGATGGGCGCCGAGGAAATCACCGCCTGGCTGCAGCACTTCCAGCAAACCCACCCGGAAAGCCCCCATGACCAGTGAAGTCGTCTCCAGCGAACTGGACGAGCTGTACCGCAAGACCGTGCTGGATATCGGCATTCCGCCGCGCCCGGCCATACTCGATCAGCTCGGCCAGGAGCTGCGAAGCGCGGAGCCTGATTTCCGCCGCATTTCTGATTACGTCAGTCGCGATGTGGGACTGGCTGCCGGTCTGGTGAAGATCGCCAACTCGCCCTATTTCGGTTTTCGCCTGCGCGCCCGCACCGTGCTACAGGCGCTTAACCTGTTGGGGCTGGACGTGGCGAGCAAGGCCCTGGCCGGCATAGCCCTGCGCAGTGAGTTTTCCGGCCGCCCTAGCCTGGAACGTTTCTGGGATGCCTCGGAGAAAATTGCCGAGTACTCCGGCATGCTGGTTGGCCTGCTTGGCCAGCAGCAGGGGGTGCACGCCGATGATGCCTACACCTTCGGTCTGTTCCGCGATTGCGGAGTGCCGGTGCTGATGCGCAAATTCCCGCAATACCGCGAGATTCTTG
The DNA here is from genome assembly GCF_014207935.1 of Pseudomonas fluvialis. Lineage (GTDB taxonomy): Bacteria > Pseudomonadota > Gammaproteobacteria > Pseudomonadales > Pseudomonadaceae > Aquipseudomonas > Aquipseudomonas fluvialis_A. The sequence goes on from NZ_JACHLL010000002.1 coordinate 498,123, forward strand.
GCCTGGCCAATGCCGAGCCACTGCGGCGCTTCACCGAAATTGAGGAAGAGCACCTTCCGACCAACCACGCCTTGGTCGGCTGCATGCTGGCGCAGAGCTGGTCGCTACCCGAGGAAATCTGCCAGGCGATCCGCCACCACCACGACTTCATCCTGCTCAGCCACCCCGGCGGCAACCTCCCCGCCGCCAGTGCCCGCCTGGTGGCGCTAAGCCAATTGGCCGAACATTTCCACCAGCGCAAGAGCGGCCGCAGCCAGGGCCACGAATGGGCCAAGCTGGCACCAGCCTGCCTGGCGATCCTGCAACTGCAGCCCGAGCAACTGGATGAACTGCAGCAAGCACTCAGCCACTCACTGCAGCAGCACGCTTAGCGGATTACAGACACTCGCCCAGCAGGCGAGCCAGGCGCTGTGCACGGGGGTCCATCAGCACGTAAGGGCCTAGGCTGTTGGTCACGAAGGCGAACGCCACGCCGCGCTGTGGGTCGGCAAAGCCGATGGAGCCCCCTGCCCCCGGATGGCCGAAGGCCTGCGGACCGAGACCATAGGTAGCGTTGGCCACCTGCGGCTGATCAAGCATGCAGCCAAGGCCGAAGCGGGTCTGGGTCAGCAGGGTGCGGTCCTCGCCACAGGCGTGCTCGCGGGTCAGCTCGGCGAGCAAGGCCGCATCCAGCAGCTGCCCCTGCAGCAACCCCGTGTAGAAACCAGCCAGCGCCCGTGCCGTACCGTGGCCGTTGGCTGCCGGCTGCTGCATGCGTCGCCACTCAGGCTTGTTGGTGCTGGTCATGATCGACGGCGGATTGGTGAAGGCCCGCGTGGTCATCGAGGCTGGTTCGCTCATCATGCAGCGCAGCAGGCGCTGGGCGGCCGCATCGCCGAGATCGCCCTTCTTCCGGCCGATGGCCGCCACCCGAGGAAACTCGTCATCGTGCAGGCCGATATGGAAATCCAGCCCCAGCGGGGTGGCCGTACGCCGCACGATGGCCTCGCCCGGCCCACAGCCCTCGACCCGCCGGATCAGCTCACCGAGCAGCCAGCCATAGGTGATCGGGGCATAGCCATGTCCGCTGCCCGGCTGCCACCAGGGCTGTTCCGCCGCCAACGCCGCGGTCATCGCCCGCCAGTCATACAACGCTTCGGGCGGCAGCATCTCGCGCAGGGCCGGCAAGCCAGCCTGATGGCTGAGCAGCTGACGCAGGGTGATGGCACCCTTGCCGGCCTGGGCGAACTCCGGCCAATCCTGCGCCACCGGCCGATCCAACGCCAGTTTGCCTTCATCGACCAGCTGCAGGGCGGCCACCGCGGTAAAGGTCTTGGTGCAAGAGAACAGGTTGGCCAGGGTATCGCTGTGCCAGACCTGCTCGCCGTCCTTGTCGGCCACACCAGCCCACAGATCGAGCACGGTTTCCCCGTCGATCTGTACGCACAAGGCGGCACCGCGCTCCTGCGGATCATTGAACAACGCGGCGAAGGCCTCCTTCACCGCCTCGAAACGAAGATCGAAATAGCCCTGAATCTGCACAGCCGAACTCCTGTACTGCGGGATGAATGAGTAGCGGGACGCGATTGTTTCAGGCCCACCCAGCGCGGGAAACCCGGCGCAAGGTGGGTGCACGCTTTATTGAGCGGCGGAATGCCCCGGCATAGGTGCTGCGGGCGGTGCCTTCAGCCAGTTCGGCAACTGCAGGTTGGCCTTGCGTACCTGCTCGACAAAGCCCTGCCAGGGACGATCGGTGATGGCTACCAGCCCCAGGTGGCCGTTCTCGCCATCCAGCAGGCGGCCACTGGCGGGCTGGTCGAGGTACTGGAACCAGTGCGCACCAACGATCAGCGGCTGGCGGGCAGCTTTTTCCAGGAACTGGGCATAGGCTGGGCCACGTTCCTCTTCCTTGTACACCTCGACCACCCCTCCCCAGAACGGCCCGCGATCACGCGAGCCGAAGTGGAACTCGCTGATCAGCACCGGCTTGTTCAGCTCCTTGAGCACGGCAAAGTCGTAGCCATGCTCGGGCTCTCGGGTGTACAGGTTGAAGCTCAGCACATCGCAGTACTGCGCGCAGGCGGCCACCGCCTCAGGGGTGCTGACGGCAAAACGCCCACCCAGCAGCAGGTGATTGGGCGCATGCCACTCCAGAGAGTCGGCAATGGTCTTGAAGTAGGTATCGGCATAGGTGCGCAGAAAGCGCTGCAGATCCTTTTCAATGGCCGGGAACTCGGCACTCGGCAAGGGCGCCTGGAAGCCGGGGTCCTCCATCAGTTCCCAGGCCCTCAGCTCGATGCCCCAGGCCTTGGAAAGCCCTTCATGGTTGCGGTACTTGTCGCGCAGCTGCTTGAGGAACACGCGCTTGGCCGGCACGTCGGTAGTCAGACGCAGGGTGGCATAAGCCAGTGCATAGCGTGCCTGCGGCTCGCCGCCAGGCGCAGCCCAGGCCACCTCATTGTCGGCGAAGAAACCCAGCAGCCAGGGGTCTTCCCGATGATCGCGGGCGGTAATCGCCACCGCACGCTCAACCGCCATGGCAAAGCGCGGATCGAACGGATCGGGAACCCCGCCCCACCAGGCATTGCCGCTGTCGATGGTGGCGAAGTCGCCCTGGATCGACAGCGAGATGGTGTAGGGAATGCGGTCCTCGCCACTGAATACGCCTTCGCTCCAGCCTCCCAGGGTATTGAAACCCCAGGCCTGCAGGCGCTGCAGGGCACTGCTGCGCCAGGCAGGCAAGTCGGCCTGGCCGTAGCTGCGTGCACGGTTGGCGGCATAGAAGTCATACCACTGGCCCTGGGCATAGCCACGGCCGCGATTGGCGGCATTGTCACTGCGGCTGTCCGCCTCGCCGTAGAAGGCTGCCAGCGGCTCGCCCGGCTTGGGCAACTGCCGAAACATGCTTTCCCGGCCAGTCACATAGGTCTGACTCTGGTGGGGCGTCACCGCATTGACCCCGAGGGAGAAGAACGGATTGCCTTCCGGCGTCACCAGGTACCACTGCCCCTCGCGCTGCTCGGTGCGGAAGAAACCACTGGCCTCGAACGGCTGACTGGTCTGCCAGCCGCCAAAACGATCCTGCGCGGGGCGCTGCTTGAGCCAGCCCTGCACCTGCTGCTGCTCACGCGCCGCCTCGGTCTTGAGCTGGGCGTCGCTGGCGATCTTGCCCGGCCAGTCACGCCGGGTCGACTGGCCATAAGCGTCGATCAGGTCGGCATACACCGCAGCCAGCGGCGCCTCCGACTGACTGCCAAAACGCCCGAGCAAAAGGCTTTGCGCAGCCTGCGGCTGCTCCAGCGACAACTCCACGCGCTTGATCTGGCGCGCATCCAGCTGGCCGCTGACTTCGGTGGCCACCAGCCAGCTTTGACCGTTATGCCGCCAGGGCATCGGCGGCGCCGCGCGCATGCCCTGAGCAATAGGCGCCGTGGCCAGCAGCGGTACCAGCAGGGTTTGCGCAGGGCCGGCCGGTACGGCAACACGACTGAGGAGCTGCTGGCCATCGAGCGACTCGATGCGCACCAGCAGGGTCAGGTCCCAGTCCATGGCATTTTGCAGACGCAGACTCATGGCGCCCTGCTGCGACCAGTCCCAGCTGCCCTGTGCCGGTGTCAGGCTCAGGGTCGGCTGCGCGGCGGGGTTGAAGGTCACGCGCCGGAGAATCTCCCCCTGACCGTTGGTCTCGGCCTGCAGATCGGGCAGCACGGCATCCTTCAGGGCAACCTGCACGCTATCCAGTGGTCGTACGAAGTTGAACAGCACCGACTCCGCCGCCGAGGCCAAACCGGACGAGCCCAGCAAAACCATGAGCAAGGCAGCCGAGAGCCGGTTGCGGTGTTGCATAACGCCTGTTGTCACAGCCAATCCCTCAAAAAAATCAGTGTATTTTTTGTAGTTTCGCGCAAAAGCCGGAGCAAAACCCTGACCCCTGACTATTGTTTTTACATGGTTCAACCCGTCGGAGCGTTTTCATGGATCTGCACAGTCTTTTCGATCAGCTGCACAGCCTACCCAGCATTCCCAAGGTCGCCCAGGACCTGATCTTGCAATTCGACAACCCCAACACCAGCATCGACAGCGTGGCGCGCAATATATCCCTGGACCCGGTAATCGCCGCCAAGGTCCTGCGCCTGGCCAACTCGGCGCGCTTCCGTGGCGCCCGCGAGGCCGCCAGCGTCGAAGATGCCGCCAACCGCCTGGGCTTCAACACCCTGCGTACCCTGGTTCTGGCCTCGGCGGTCACCGGGGCCTTCAAGACCGACTCCGGCTTCGACCTCAAGGCCTTCTGGCTGCACAGTTTCAAGGTTGCCAGCCTGTGCCGGCTATTGGCCAAAAGCCGGGGCGTAGCCGCGGAAACTGCCTTTACCTGCGGCATGATGCACAACATCGGTGAACTCTTGATTCAGACCGGCGTACCGGAAATTGCCGCCCGCCTCAATCGCAAGAACGCCGGGGATGCCGCCGGCCGCGTGGCTCAGGAGACGTTGCAGCTGGGCTTTGGCTTCCCAGAGGTCGGTGCCGAGCTGGCCAGGCGCTGGCAGTTGCCGGAAGTGATTCAGCAGGCCATCGCCCTGCAGACGCAGCCCCACAAGGCCGGCCCGGATATGCCACTGCCACGCCTGATGGCCCAGGCCGTGATGATTGCCGAGGCGATAGACCAACATAACGGCGACCTGGAAGCGACCAAGAACGAGCTGGACAGTCCGCTTTGCGAAGGTTTGGACATGGAAGAGCTGTTCAGCAAGCTGCCCGAGGTGCTGGAAGCTGACAAGGCCTTTGCCGAATTGCTCAACTAGTCCGCTCAGGCAATCTCGCGACGAAACGGCGGCAGGGCATTGAGGATGGCCTTGCCGTACCGCTGTGTCACCACCCGACGATCGAGCAGGGTGATAATGCCGCGGTCCTCCTCGGTCCGCAGCAGCCGGCCACAGGCCTGCACCAGACGCAACGAGGCATCCGGCACGGCAATTTCCATGAAGGGATTGCCGCCACGGGCCTCGATCCACTCCGACAGAGCCGCCTCCACCGGATCATCCGGCACGGCAAAGGGAATCTTGGCGATAACCACGTGCTCGCAATAGGCCCCCGGCAGGTCGACGCCCTCGGCAAAGCTGGCCAGGCCGAACAGCACGCTCGCCTCACCGTCGTCGACCCTGGACTTGTGCTTGTTCAGGGTTTCCTGCTTGGACAGGTTGCCCTGGATCAGGACACGCTTGCGCCAGTCACGCGGCAGGCCATCAAAGACCTCCTGCATCTGCTTGCGCGAGGCGAACAGCACCAGGCTGCCACGCTCGCCATCGACCAGATTGGGCAGCTCGCGGATGATCGCCGCGGTGTGTGCCGCGGCATCACGCGGATCGGCCTTGAGATCGGGCACGCGCAGCACGCCAGCATCGGCATGCATGAACGGACTCGGCACCACGGCGGTCACCGCCGAACGGGGTAGCCCCGCGCGCATGCGGAAACGCTCGAAGCTGTTCAGCGCGGTCAGGGTGGCCGAGGTCACCAGGGCGCCGTAGGCAACATTCCACAGGTTGCGGCGCAATGTCTCGGCGGCGAGGATCGGGCTGGCATTGACCTCGATATCAAACAGCGCGCCGCTGTCGGCCAGGGTCAGCCAGCGTGCCATCGGCGGGCTGTCCTCAGGGTCCTCGGCGGTAAAGGCCAGCCACAGGTCCCAGTTACCCTGAGCACGCGACAACAGGCTGCCGAACAACGGATACCACTCCTCGGCCTGATGACTGGCGATGCCGACACCGGCCTCGCCATCCATCGCCTGCTTGAGCAATTCGGCCAGGCGTGTGAACAGGTCGGTCAGCTTGGCAAAACCCTTCTTCAGCTCGATGCCCATCTCGCGCAGGTGCTCGGGCACCACACCCGCCGGGAAACGGTGCCGTGGACGCTCGCGCCCTTCCATATCCTCGCCAGCGCGGAAGTCGGCCAACTCCTCGCAGGCTCCGAACATGAACTGCTGCTGACTGCGCAGCTCGCGGGCCAGCTCCGGCACCTGCTCGACCAGACGCCCCAACTCGCCGGGCATGGGATGCTGGGCCAGCAGCTTGCTCAGGTTCTTGTCGATCTGTGCCAGCCAGTCGGCGGTAGCGCGCAGGCGGGTGTAATGGGCGAAATGGCCAATGGCCTTGTCCGGCAGGTGGTGGCCTTCGTCGAACACATAGAGAGTCTCGCGTGGGTCAGGCAACACTGCCCCTCCACCCAGGGCCAGGTCAGCCAGGACCATGTCGTGATTGGTGACGATCACGTCGACCTTGGTCATGCCCTCTCGCGCCTTGTAGAAGGCACACTGCTGGAAATTGGGACAATGGCGATTGGTGCACTGGCTGTGGTCGGTGGTCAGGCGCGCCCAGTCCTCGTCATCAACGGCCTCGGGCCAGGCGTCGCGGTCGCCGTCCCAGCGGTTACCGGCCAAACGCTCGATCATGCTGTTGAACAGTTTCTGACTGCGCTCGTCGACGTCGATGCGAAAGCCTTCATCGGCAAACAGCTGGGCGGTGGCACTCTGTGCCTGGCCTTCCTGCAGCAACGCATCGAGCTTGGACAGGCACAGGTAGCGACCCCGTCCCTTGGCCAGAGCGAAGCTAAAGCTGAGCCCGCTGTTGCGCAGCAGGTCCGGCAGATCCTTGTGAACGATCTGTTCCTGCAGCGCCACGGTGGCGGTGGCAATCACCAGTCGCTTACCGGCGGCCTTGGCTGCCGGAATCGCGGCCAGGCTGTAGGCCACGGTCTTGCCGGTACCGGTACCTGCTTCAACCGCCACAACGGCCGGCTCTCCCTCGCGATGCCCCTCATCGTCACAGCGAATGCCGCCCAACCCCTTGGCCACCTCGGCAATCATCAGGCGCTGGCCATAGCGGGGCTTGTGCCCCTTGGCCTCGAGAAAGCGGGTGTAGGCGCCCTGAATCTGGGCTTTGAGTTCGGCACTGAGCATGGATCGGACAACGCAGGAGCTGGATAAATTCTCAGTACTTTATCAGGCCAGCTATGATAGCGCCCCGTCTTTCCATCGCCGGAGTCCGTGATGACGCCTTTCGCCCTGCTCTACGCCCTGCACGTCCTCGCCGCCCTCATCTGGGTCGGCGGCATGTTCTTCGCCTGGATGATCCTGCGCCCCGCGGCCGTCGAGGTCCTGCAGGCACCCGAGCGTCTGCGCCTGTGGGCCTCGGTATTCCAGCGCTTCTTCCGCTGGGTATGGCTGGCTGTGCTGGTGCTGCCAATCAGCGGTGTGGGCTTGCTGCACCTGCGCTTTGCCGGTCTGGAAACCGCACCGCGCTATGTGCAGATCATGATGGGCCTGTACCTGGCCATGCTCACTCTGTTCCTGCGCGTACAACTGCTGCAACTGCCAGGCCTGCGCCAGGCGATTACTGCCGAGAACTGGCCCGCCGGCGGTGAGGCCCTAGGGAAAATTCGCCGTCTGGTGGGCTTCAACCTGCTGCTCGGCCTGCTGCTGATCGCCATGGCCAGCGCCCGCCCGACGTTCTGATCAGACGGCGCCAAAACCCTCTGCCGCTCGACCTGGAGCAGGCAGCCGCAAGGCGCCGAACGGCAAGACCAGCAGGCGCTGGAGCCAGGAACCTGGATGCTGCTTGAGCAACTGATGATGGATAGCCACAGCCAGCAGATTCAGCACCAGCATGGCAACGCCGCTCAACTGCAGCAGCCCGGCAAATGGCTGACTCACTGGAGCCAACAGGTTGGCCAGCACCAGCCCCCAGAACAGCAGCACAAGGGCGTGGGCCACAACGCGCAACCACAGCATATGTAATCTCCACACGACAGGAGCCGCCACCATAGCTTTGGCCCTTGCCAAACACCAGAAACGACAAGGGACGCCTAGGCGCCCCTGATCGACCACAACAACACTCAACGATCGACGAACAACTCCACCCGACGGTTCTGCGCCCGCCCGGCGTCGGTCGAGTTATCCGCAGCCGGCTGGCTTTCGCCCTGCCCGGCAGCCGAAAGCTTCTCAGCTGGCACGCCATGACTGGACAGATAGCTGACGACACTTTGAGCACGTCGCTCGGAAAGGCCCTGATTGTAGGCATCCGAACCGACGCTATCGGTATGCCCGACTACCCGCACACTGACCAGACTGGCACCGGTCAGGCGATTGGCCACCTGATCCAGCACGGCCTGCGCGTTACTCGTCAGTTCTGCCGAATTGAACTCGAACAGCACATTGCCCAGATCACTGAGCACAATGACTTCGTCCTGAGCGACTTCTGGTTCGGCTACGGGGGCGGGAGCGGGATCATCCTTGTAAGGACAACCGTTGGGGAAAACCGCAGAGCCTGCCGGCGTATCCGGGCAACGGTCTCGGCGATCGTGCACGCCGTCGCTGTCCTGGTCGCCATCCTGCGCATAGCAGATCAGCCCGCCGACCAAGGCACCGGCAGCAGCGCCACCACCGGCCCAGGCTGAGCTTTCTATCGCGCCCAATCCGCCGCCTACGGCACCGCCGATCAAGCTACAAATAGGCCAGTTCTGCTGATTGAGTGCCGCATCCCCCGTGCTGGAGGTTGAAACACAACCAGTGAGAACACTGCTGACCAAGAGAAGGGGTAGTGCAGCCCTTGAGAGTCTTGTTCTCATGGCATGATCTCCTGTGTCTCCGGTTAAGTCCCGGTGACACAAGAGTTAAGACCACACGCTGCAGGTCTACAAGGCAACCTGCAGACGGCCAGACCAGAGGTCAAGGCCGTCGCAGGCTTGAAGCGACTTACGGACGAGCTTCGACTTCGGCTTCAACGCGGCGGTTGATGGCACGGCCTTCTTCAGTGGCGTTATCGGCAACCGGACGGCTCTCGCCATAACCCACCGAATTGAGACGCTCGCCACCTACGCCGTACTGATTGACCAGCACGTCACGCACCGCACCGGCACGCTTCTCGGAGAGGGACTGGTTGTAGGCATCGGTACCAACGGCATCAGTGTGACCTTCAACGGTCGCGGTGGTCTGCGGGTATTGGCTCATGAAATCAGCCAGCGCCTTGATGTCAGCCTGACTTTCTTCCTTGACCACGGCCTTGTCGAAGTCGAACTTGACGTCCAGCTCCACACGCACCGGCTCGGCAGCTTCAGCTACCGGAGCAGGCGCGGCCTCTTCCGGAACCGGGCAGCCATCGGCATCGACCTTGGTGCCTTTCGGAGTCCCCGGGCACTTGTCGAGTTTGTTGACCACGCCGTCACCATCGGCATCGCCGTGGACCCAGCAATAAGCGGCACCGGTGATGGCACCTACGCCCAGACCGGCAGCGGCCCAACTGGAGCTTTCGATAGCGCCCAGTGCGGCACCGCCAACACCTCCGACAGCGGCACAGGTCGGCCAGTCGCTTTCAACCAGGCCGGCGCAACCACTCAACAGGCCGCTAACCAGAATCAGGGGTACTGCAGTCCTTACCATGCTCATTGTCGACTCTCCTCGATGAATCGGTTTATCCCGATTTTGGAATTAAAGACGCTATTTTTAAAATCCGTCAAATCTAGTCAGTACGACAGCGCCACGTTAGGCTGACGAATTGAATCAAGGGACGCCCATGACTATCGCCATTTCCTCTCGTACGCCGCAGCAAGCCCTGGCCGCCCTGCTGGACCGCTATCAGCCACGGAGTCTGCTGGTGCTTGGCGCCAGCGAAATGCCTGCCGTGCAAGCCTTTGTAGAGGCTCACCCGGATTGCCGTATTGATCAGAGTCAAACGGTGCCACTCAGCACCGAACTGGCGGCCAAGCGTTATGACCTGGCGCTGGTGGTCGATTGCCTGGAACACCTGCCCAAGCGCGAAGGCCTGGAGTTGCTTGGCGGCATTCGCAACCTCAACAGCAATAGACTGGCAGTACTGGCCGACCTGGCAGCCTGTCACTGGCAGGAAACCGACTTCTTCGCCCTGGCACTACAGGCCAGCGAGTGTTTCCAGCGCGAACAGCAGACTCTGCATCTGTTTACCTACGACCTGCTCAGCTACAAGCAGGTGCCGGACTGGCTGAACGCCAAGTTCTGGGCCAACCCGGAAAACTTCGGCAAGTACTGGTGGTGAGATGAGCCAGTCGGAATGTCCCTGTGGCTCTGGCCGCAGCTATGCACACTGCTGCGCCCCACTGCACCTGGGGCAGAACGCAGCCAACGCCGCGGCACTGATGCGCTCGCGCTACTGCGCCTACGCACTGGGTGAAATCGACTATTTGGTGAACACCACCCTGCCCGCGCAGCAAGCCGGGCTGGATCGCCAGGCCATCGAGCAGTGGAGCCGCCAGAGCCAGTGGCTGGGGCTGACGGTGGAACAGCATGAAGAGCTGCCCGGTCAGCCCAGGCATGCTCGTGTCACCTTCACCGCCCACTGGCGCGATACACAGGGCGAGCATAGCCACCGAGAAAACTCGGCATTCGTCGAAGTTGCGGGGCGCTGGTACTTTCTCGATCCGACCGTGCCGGGCAAATATGGCCGCAACGATGCCTGTCCCTGCGCCAGCGGGCAGAAATTCAAGAAGTGCTGCAGCGCGTTCCTGCCTGGCTGAGGCCTGACACTCAAAGCACCTTGAGGTGGGAGGTATCCGGTGGTGGCGCAGCCGGTTCGGGCCTCGCCTGGCCCATGTCGCTACCCACGGGTGCCAGGCTGAACTGGCTGAGATCCACCGCCGGTGCTGCAGGATCGACCGGCTGATCCTGCAGGTCGGCACCCACCGGCGCCAGGCCGAAGTCCGGTGCATCCACGCCTGAAAAAGCTGCCATGTACTCATCGCGCGGCGCCACCTGCAGCCGTCCGCTACTGCCACTCACCGAGCCCGGCGCAGAGGCTGGCGACAAGCTGGGCGCTGGCTGCTCAGCAGGAGGGGGGGCCAACTCAATATTTTCGATGGGCAAGTCCATATCCAGCACATCCACTACCGCGCCAGCCCGCTCCAGGGTGATGCGGTACTTCTCGGCAGCAGCCGGGTCCAGATTGTTCTTGATGACCATGCGCCGCCCGGAAAACAGCAGGGCTATGCGCTGAGCATCGGCCTGAAACAGGCGGGCCAGATTGGCCTTGACCTGCTCCAGGTCGGCACCGGGCTGGATCTGCCCGGAAAAGGCAATCTCGTAACGGCTCATGGTCACACTCCTGTCAAAATGACGCGCTAGGCTCGCGCGCCGCTGGCGGGCAAAGGCGCCTGCGGCCAGCACTCCGGCACGCTCTTGGCCCGACAGTATGGCGCAGGTTTTTTTCCGCCCACAACCGATTGCAGCCAAGCGCTTGCTTGTTACACTGGGCCATCTGGTGGAGTAACCGCATGCGGCAACAGGCACAACTGATAACAATAATAAGCCGACTGATCCTGTTGAGCCTGCTAATGGCCGTGAATGGGTGCTCTACCTGGTTCACTGGCGAGTTCACCGCGCCCAAGGTGCATCTGGTCAAGGTCGACATCATCAAGGCCAAGCTGCTTGAGCAGCGCTTCATGCTGCATTTTCGCATCGAAAATCCCAACGATTTCAGCCTGCCCATCCGTGGCCTGAGCTACAACGTCAGCCTCAACAACATCAAACTGGCCGAGGGCCAGACCAGCACCTGGTTCACGGTGCCCGCTCATGGGCGTGAAACCTTCAAGGTGCCGGTCAACACCAACCTGTGGCGTCACGTCAAACGGGTGGTGAAGATGCTTGAGCGGCCGGACCAACCGATCCGCTATCAGCTGTCCGGTGAAGTCGAAACCGGGCTGATGTTTGGCAAGAGCGTGCACGTACAACGCGAAGGCGAGATAATTCCGGGCAACTACATCCCGGAGTGACTCCCATGAACCAGCAACCCCATGTTCACGGCCCAGACTGCAACCATGATCACGACCATCATCATGATCACGGCCACGTGCATGGCCCGCACTGCAACCATGGCCCGGCCGAACCGACTCGCAATCCGCTGAAGGATGTCGGCCGCAATGATCCCTGCCCCTGTGGCAGCGGCAAGAAATTCAAGAAGTGCCACGCTGCCTGAGCCCCCTGGCCCATCCGAAGATGGGCCCTGCTCTTGCCTGACCTCCTTGCAGCGCCCGGCCAGCCTCACTAAGGTAGCCACAACCTCTTCCGCCCCACTTTCCATGCCCCAGGAGCCCGTGATGGCTTTGCGCCTGATCTCCCGTCCTTTTGCCCTCACCGCCACCAGCGCCCTGCTGGTCAGCATGCTCGGCATCAGTGGCTGTCAGTCTTTCCTCAACGGCCGTTATGCCAGCAGCCTGCATCCGGATCGCGGCAGCGTGGCGGTCAAGGGACTGGCGCAGAACGTCAGCATTCGCCGTAACGAACTTGGCATGCCGCTGATCGAAGCCAGCAACTTCCACGACACTCTGTTTGCCATCGGTTACGTGCACGCCAGTGACCGCCTCAGCCAGATGGTCGGCATGCGCCTGATGGCCGAGGGGCGTCTGGCCGAGATGGCGGGGGCCGGGGCAGTGGATATCGACCGTTTCATGCGCGCGGTCAACCTGAAGAAAAGTGCCGAGGTGCTCTATCGCAATGCCTCACCGCAGCTGAAGAAGTTCTTCGAGGTCTATGCCCGCGGGGTCAACGCCTACCTGTACCGCTACCAGGACAAACTGCCGATGGACCTGGCCGAGTCCGGTTACCGGCCGGCCTACTGGAAGCCACAGGATTCGGTGCTGATCTTCTGCCTGCTCAACTTCGGCCTGGCGGTGAATCTGCAGGAGGAAATCGCCTCGCTGGTTCTGGCGCAGAAAGTCGGTGCTGAGAAACTCGCCTGGCTCAGCCCGATCTACCCGGACGAACCCTTGCCCTTCGATGAGGCCGAGAAACTCAAGGGCCTGAGCCTGACAGGCCAACTGCAGGGCCTCAGCCAGATCGGTCAGGCCAGCCAGCAGATCGCCGCGCTCAACATGCTCGGCGTGGCCGCATCGAACAACTGGGCGATCGCGCCACAGCAGGCGCGTTACGGTAAAAGTCTGCTGGCCAACGACACGCACCTGCCGATTGCGATGCCCTCGGTGTGGAACTTCATCCACGTCCGCTCGCCGCGCTACCAGGCCGCCGGCGTCTCGGTCGCCGGCGTGCCTGCAGTGGTCGCCGGCTTCAACGGCAAGCTGGCCTGGGGCATGACCATGGTCATGGCCGACAACCAGGACCTGTTCCTCGAAAAAGTCCGCCGCGAAGGCAATCGCCTGCTGTATCTAGCCGATGGCAAGTGGCTGCCGGCCACCGCCCGCCAGGAGACCTTCTTCATCAAGGGCCAGCGACCGATCCGCGAAACCCTGTTCGAAACCCGCCACGGCCCGCTGCTCAACAGCGTGCTCGGCGAGCGCAAGCACATGCTGCAGCCGATGCAGCTGCAGAGCGGTCTGGGTATCGCCCTGCAGACCACCCAGTTCGACGCCGACCAGTCGCTGGATGCCTTCTTCAAGCTGTCCCGCGCCCAGTCGGTGGATGAAGCGCATGAGTCGACCCGGGCCATCCGCGCCATGGGCCTGAACATGGTCTATGCCGATGCCCAGCACATCGCCTGGCAGGTGACCGGGCGCTACCCGAACCGCCGCGCCGGTCGCGGCCTGCTGCCCTCCCCCGGCTGGGACAGCCGCTACGACTGGGACGGCTACGCCGATCCGATGCTCCATCCGTACGATCAGGACCCGGCGCAAGGCTGGCTGGGTACAGCCAACCACCGTACCGCCCCCAGCGGTTATGGCGTGCAACTGTCCAATTCCTGGTACTACCCCGAGCGTGCCGAACGCATCGCGCAAATGGCCGGCAATGGCAAGCAGGACCAGAAAAGCATGATTGCCATGCAGTACGACCAGCAGTCGCCGTTCGTGCCCAAACTCCAGGCCGTGCTTAAGGATCCGGCCATGCAACCGGCCCTGCAGAGTGCGATCAGGTCCCTACCCGCCGCCGAGCGCCAGGACGCCGAACGCAGTCTGCAGAGCCTGCTGCGTTTCAACGGTCGCCTCACGGCCAGCTCAACTGACGCCGCGCTGTATGGCGCCTTCCTCCACGAAAGCGCACGGGCGATCTTCCAGGATGAACTCGGCGCTGATGGCACGCCGGCTTGGGAGGCGCTGGTGGAAACCGCCAACCTGTCCTACTCGGCGCAGGCCGATCACCTGCTCGGCCGGCTCGACAGCCCGTTCTGGGACGACCAGCGCACCGCCCAGAAGGAAGACAAGCCGGCGATCCTCGCCCGTAGCCTGGCCGCGGCCCAGGCTTATGCGCGCCAGGCCATGGGCAGCAATCCGGCCAGCTGGCAATGGGGCAAGCTGCACCAGTACACCTTTGCCACCGAAACGACGCAGATGGCGCCCTACATGAGTGCCAGCGAGCGCACCGGCATCAATGCCATCCGCGACTACCTGGACCGCGGTCCCTATGCCGCTGGCGGCGACCACAGCACGCTGAATGTGTCGGCCTACCACTGGGGCAAGGACTTCGATACCTGGCTGATTCCGGCCATGCGCATCGTTGTCGACTTCAGCCGAGAGGAACCGCTGATTGGCCTGAACAGCACCGGCCAGTCCGGCAACCCGGCCAGCCCGCACTACGCCGACGGCATCGACGCCTGGCTCAAGGGCCAGTATATGAGCTTCCCGTTCCAGTCGAAGAACCTCGAACGCGCCTACGGCAACACCCGCCTGACCCTTACGCCGGGGCGCTGACGACCACTCGTCGCCTGGCGCTGAACTTACTGCCGCCGGGTGACTCAGAGTTAACGGACTTACTCCATATCTTCAGGGCGCTCTCGGGCGCCCTTTCTTTTGCCCGTCATTGTCCGCCGTTGTGAGCTAGCGTTTTAAGGCACACCCGGCGGATTGGCTCTCTTGCGCAAACCACTGCTTACCCGACTGCTCAAGCTGCGCGAACTCGACAGAGTCTGGTGCGCACGCGTGCAACAGGAAAATCTCAAGCGCCTGTACTTTCTCGCGCTGTTCGGAGTATTCCTCAGCCTCAGCCAGATTTGCCTGTTCTGGTTGCTGGATGCCACTGGCTCAGCCGCCGAAGCGCGCTGGCGCGAAATATCCCTGCTGGTGCACCCAGTCATCCTGCTGCTATCACTGCTGATCGGCGGGCTGACCCTGCGTCTGCGCCGCCAGGACAATCCGAGCGCCGCAGTCGAGCGGCTGAGTACCCTCACGGCAACCCTGATACTGGCCATTGGCCTGATGCTGACGGCCTTCGACCAACTGGTGATCCAGGGTGTAACGCCACTGGTTGCCGCTTGCAGCGTCACCGCCCTGCTGCTTTACCTGCGGCCGTTCACCGCCCTGATCCTGTTCAGCGCGGCGCTGATCATCGGGCTGCTGATCATCGACCAGCTGTCGAACAGCCCGGCACTCAAGCTCAGCAGCACCATGAACAGCCTCACTGCCTGCGCCAGCGGCCTGCTGGTATCGTGGATTCTGTACCGCAACTTTCTGCGCGAGCAGCAGCTGCGCAAGGTACTGCTGCGCCAGCGCGAGATTCTCAAGGCGCGTACCCGCCAGCTGCAGTTTCAGGCCAGCCACGACACTCTCACTGGCCTGTTCAACCGCCGCGAGTTTGAACGTCTGACCGAGAGCGAGCTGTCGCGGGTCAACCGGCACCCTGCCCCTCTCAGCCTGCTGATGCTCGATCTTGACCACTTCAAGGCGATCAACGACAACTTCGGCCATCCCGCCGGAGATGCGGTGATTCGCCATGTCGCCCGCCTGCTCGGCGAACACACCCGCAACTGCGACACCATCGGCCGCCTGGGTGGGGAGGAGTTCATCATCCTGCTGCCGGAAACCGACCTGCCACAGGCGCAACAGACGGCCGAGAAACTGCGCGGACTGATCGAGCACAGCTCCATCGATATCGACAATGGCCGCCTGCAGATTACCGCCAGCATTGGCCTGGCATGCCTGGCACCGGGCTGCCAAACTCACCTGACTCCGTTATACCAAGCCGCCGACCAGGCCCTGTACCGGGCCAAGCGCGGCGGCCGCAACCGGGTCGAACACTTCTATTTCACGCCCGGCCTCGATACGGTGCCGGCCGAAGCGCCTTGAGCGCCGCGCTTAACGTGGCGCGGTAGCGCGAACGGCATTGCGCGTGTGCGCGCCAAAATGGCCGATCAGCTCGATGATCAGCTGCTGCAGCTGCGCATCAGGCCTGGCCGCGGTCAGCTGGTTACCCTGACGAAAATCCCCGACGGCCGGCTGCTGCTCCAGCCACTGGCCGATCAGCCCGTCGAACTGATCGGCACGCTGGTGCGACTCCAGGGCCACGGTGTCACGCAGGTAGCGATAATCGAACGGTGGATAGCGGCCATCATTGGCTGCCTCGGCATAGGCCTTGAGCAACGAGCGCTGGCTATCGCCGCTGGCCATCTCACCGCGCAGCCACTGCAGCTGATATTTCTCCACCTCGGTATGGCGCGTGGCCACGCGCGCCATGGCCGCCTGCTTGTCCGCCGGGAAACCGCCGAGCGCCTTGGCTGCCGTCCACAACAGGCCCGTCGTGGTTGAGCCCGGCAGCACGCTGGCGTGATAGGGCTGAGTCATATCTTGGATGTAATGCAGCCCCCAGCCGAGGAACCGGTAGCCCCAGTACGGATGCCCCCGTTCGAAGGCAAAGCGAGCCAGACCGATGTACTGATAGGAACGCCACTGCGGATAGGTGCGGCGCAGGAAAGGCCCCGCGGCGAACACCAGCGGATCCTCGTGGTAGTAGCCGATATGAAACGGCGCCTGCGAGGAATACTCGAAGCGCGCGTCGCCGAACGGCTGCGTCCCGAAGTTGTAGCGCGCCCCTGCCGTGCCCGGGTTATCACTGAACAGATTGATATCATGGCCGTAGTCCGGCTCGTCTGCGGCACTGCTGAGCACCGCCAGCGGGCTGAGCAACTCGCCCTCGCCAACCTTGAAGAAACGCCATTCGCTCCACAGGCTGAGTTTGCGATACACCGTCACCGCACCGGCATCCAGACGCTCACGCTGCCCCGGCGCAACGCCGGGAACGGCCTGAATGAACAATGCCAGGCGGGTTTCCGGGTTGATCCGCAAGGCCTGCAGGAAAGCACTACGGCGATCGGCAGCACCGGCCTGCCAGCGCAGCTCATCGGGGCGCGATGGGTACTCCTCGAACTGCGCGCGGGCAAAGCGTTCCTGCTCGTCCAGCAGCACCCGTAGGCCTTCTTCCTCAGCCTCGAGGAAACGCTCCAGAGACTCGACCCGCAGGGTTTCTGCGGCCATCCCCTGCAGGGGCGCCAGCGCCAAGCTGCTACCCAGCGAATGATTGGACCAAGCCTGCACCTGCAAGGGCAGCAGCAAGAGCACAGAGAAGCAGGCAGACAGCAGTTTCATCACAGACTCCAGGCAGACATCCGGCCACGACCACAACAACGGCCACTCTAGCCTTGCAGCCTACCAGTCATGCTCCGCCGGAACATTGTCCACTCCGGCCATTGCCACTCACCAATCACGCCGTCACTGCGGCAGATAGCGCAGCCGGATGCGCTGATCCTCGCCGCGCTGCTGCACCCGCAGCAACGCCTGATCGAAGCGGTCCCGCTGTTCGGCACGGATAAAGCCGACCTGATAGGGCGTAGGCGGGAAGATGGCGAACCAGTCCACCGCCTGGGTGGTATCGACCTGATCGGCAACCTCGCGACTGAGGTACTCGAAGATATTGCGCTCGGCCACCACCAGATCGGTGCGACCACTGAACAGCAGGCGGTTGCGCCCAAGCTGCTGGGCCTCCTCGTGGTAGCGCGGGTTGTTCTCGGCCATCTGCTGGAATTCCGGCCCAAGCAGATAACGGGCGCGCTGGTAGGCACTGATCGAAAAGCTCGCAAGGTCGGCGACCTTGCGGATCGACAGATGCCGCGAAGCCAGGGCACCCACCATGTTCTGGTAATGAATATAGGGCTGCGAGTAGAAGGCCTTGACCCCGCTGCGCTCATTGGTCGTGGTGATGGCATCGATCTCGCCCCGCGCCAGCAGCAGGTGCAGACGCTCCTGCGGGGCATACACTGGATCGATCTGCCAGCCCGCCTCGCTGACCGCCGCGGCGACGATTTCGTACTCGATACCGCGCTGCAGGCCCTCGAAGATATAGGGAGGCTTGTGCAGGCCGAAGCCAACACGCAACAGCTCCGCACCCCAGCTCACTTGCAGGCTTGCGCACCACACCAGCAGCCAGCACCACCGCATAGACACTGCCCCCGTCATCACTGCGCCGTATAGTCGGCAATAGCGCTGCCACCGGCAGCATCAGTCTAGACTGATGCCTCCCGTGCAACCCAGTTTGTGGAGCCCCATCATGTTGAAAGCCGAATACCAGCAACGCGGCCCGGTGCCGCAGGACGTCATCGCCGCCGTGCCCTTCGACCTGCCGGAACTCGGCGCCGGCGAAGCCCGGGTAAAAGTGCTGGCGGCACCCATCAACCCCTCCGACGTCCTCACCCTGACCGGTGAATACGGCATGCTGCCGCCGCTGCCGGCCATTGGCGGCAACGAAGGTGTCGGCCGCGTGGAGGCGGTAGCCGCCGACGTCGAGGGCCTCAAGCCCGGCCAGATGGTGCTGCTGCCGGTCGGTTGCGGCACCTGGCGCAGCCACCTGCAAGTCAAGGCCAAGCAACTGATCGCACTGCCGGAGGCCGACCCGCTGCAACTGGCCATGCTCACGGTCAACCCGCCGACCGCCTACCTGATGCTGCGTGAGTTCGTCGACCTCAAACCTGGCGACTGGGTCATCCAGAACGCCGCCAACTCCGGGGTCGGCAGCTATCTGATTCAGCTTGCGAAAATCCGCGGCCTGAAGACGGTCAACGTGGTCCGCCGCGAGTCGGCCATCGACACCGTCAACGCCGAAGGCGGCGATGTGGTATTGGTCGACGGCCGCGACCTGCACAAGCGTGTGCGCGAGGCCACGGGTGGCGCGGCCATCAAGCTGGGCATCGACGCCGTGGCCGGGCAGTCCACCGATCATCTGGCCCAGTGCCTGGCCGAGGAAGGCGTGCTGGTCAACTACGGCCGCATGAGCGGCGAGCCGTGCCAGGTCACGCCCAGCTCGTTCGTCTTCCGCGACGTTACCCTGCGCGGCTTCTGGCTGGCCAAATGGTTCCAGAAGGCCAGCCAGGCCGAGCAGATGCAGGTGTTCGGCGAGCTGATCGGACTGATCGCCCAAGGCAAGCTGAAGACCCGCATCGGCGCCACCTACGACGTCAGCGAGATCCAGCAGGCGGTGGCCGCCGCAGCGGCCGGCGAACGCGACGGCAAGATCCTCGTCGTGCCCAAGTGAGTGTGACTGCGGCATGAAAAAGGGCGCCCCAAGGCGCCCTTTTTGTTTCCCGGAGTTTTCCCCCGAAATGCTTACTCGGCAGCTGGCGCCGCCGGCTTGCGCCGCTTCAGCGGAGCGGTACCGTCGGTATTGCCAACCAGACTCGGGCCGGAAGACTTGGCCTTGTCGGCGCTCGGCTTGCGCCGCGCCGGGGCTTTGCTTGCGGTCTTCTTGCCATCTTTCTTGTCGGTCTTTTTCTTCTTCACACCAGCCGCCTTGCCCGAGGCCTTGAGCTTCTTCGGCCCCTGGTAGTGAGCTTTCAGGCCCTGGATGTTGCGCCGCTCGAAACGCTGCTTGAGATAGCGCTCGATGCTCGACATCAGGTTCCAGTCGCCATGGCAGATCAGCGAGATGGCCAGCCCCTCGGCGCCGGCGCGGCCGGTACGGCCGATACGGTGCACATACTCGTCACCCGAGCG
This sequence comes from Pseudomonas fluvialis, assembly GCF_014207935.1. GTDB lineage: Bacteria > Pseudomonadota > Gammaproteobacteria > Pseudomonadales > Pseudomonadaceae > Aquipseudomonas > Aquipseudomonas fluvialis_A. The sequence goes on from NZ_JACHLL010000002.1 coordinate 517,818, forward strand.
CGGCAGGTCGAAGTTGATCACCAGATCCAGTCCTTCGACATCCAAACCACGAGCCGCCACATCAGTGGCCACCAGGATCTTGGCGCCGCCCTGCTTCATGCGCTCGATGGCCTGCTTGCGCTCCTTGTGGTCCTTGTCGCCGTGCAGGATGAACACCTTGTGCTGGCTGGCTACCAGATGGCCATAGAGGCGGTCGGCCTGGGCGCGGGTGTTGGTGAAGATGATCGCCTTCTGGTAGGTCTCATTGGCCAGCAACCACTCGACCAGACGCTCCTTGTGGGCATTGTCGTCGGCGGTGATGACCTGCTGGCGAGTGCCCTCGTTGAGCTCGCTGACCCGGTTGATCTGCAGGTGCAGCGGCTCGCGCAGCACGCTGGCGACCATCTCGCGCAGACCGCTGCCACCGTTAGTTGCGGAGAACAGCATGGTCTGCTGGCGCTGCGCACACTCGTCAGCCAGACGTTTGACGTCTTCGGCAAAGCCCATGTCGAGCATGCGGTCGGCCTCGTCCAGCACCAGCACCTCGACCTGATTGAGCTTGAGATGACCGGCATTGAGGTGTTCGAGCAGGCGGCCCGGGGTGGCAATCAGCACATCCGGGCATTTGCGCAGCAGAGCAGCCTGCACCTTGAAGTCCTCGCCACCGGTGATCAGACCGGACTTGATAAAGGTGAACTGGGAGAACCGCTCGACTTCCTTGAGCGTCTGCTGGGCCAGCTCGCGGGTCGGCAGCAGGATCAGCGAACGCACATCGCTGCGCGCCTGTGAGGCGCCGTCGCCGAGCAGGCGGTTGAGCAGCGGCAACACGAAGGCCGCGGTCTTGCCACTGCCGGTCTGCGCCGTCACCTGCAGGTCACGGCCCTCCAGGGCCGGCGGAATCGCCGTCAGCTGCACAGGCGTGGGCTCGATGAATTTGAGCTCAGCCACGGCTTTGAGCAGGCGTTCATGCAGGGCAAATTGGGCAAACACGGCGGGCACCTCGGTGAAAAACGGGAAATCAGTTGCATAGGGTAACGGTTAGCGAGACAAATCGCCCCTTTTACTGCGCGCAGTTCGGCCTAAACTGGCAATTGTCTGTTACCGACCATTGCCCGGAGGCAAGCATGTCACTCCCCCGCATTTTCCTGCTTGGCGCCAGTGCGCTGGTCCTGAGCCTGTCGCTGCAGGCCGCCCCGAACAACGACAAGGGCCAAGGCCAGGGCAACAAGGGTCAGCAGCACAGCCAGAAACAGAACGGCCAGGGCTCATCGAACAAGCCTGCGCAATACCACGACGACGGTGGCAAGCAGAGCCAGAACCGCCAGCGCGATTACCGCAACGACTACGACGATGACCTCAGCGATATCGAGCGCATCCTGCGCGGCTACCAGAGCCCGACCCCGGCCAAGGCCCTGCCACCGGGCATCGCCAAGAACCTCGCGCGAGGCAAGCCGCTGCCGCCCGGTATCGCCAAGCAGATCGACCCGGCCCTGGCCCGTCAGTTGCCCTACTACCCAGGTTACGAGTGGCGCCAGTACGGCACCGATGCGGTACTGGTCGAGGTCGGCACCACGGTGGTACGCGAAGTCCTGCGCGACATCCTGCGCTGAAGCCGGGGCCCGGCCACAGGAGAAGAGCATTGACCTGTAGCAGTTTGCCAGCATGAACCAGACGCCATACTGGCAGGACGAACTGCTGGGGAATCCGCCATCGATGAGCGTGCAACTGAAAAATAGCGGCGAGCTGCATGAGTGGCTGCGCCAGCATCACTGTGGCAGCGGCCGGCACGCCAGCCTGGGCGTACTGCTGCTGGAAAGCGGCGTGATCACCCCGACCCAGCTGGAGCGGGCGCTCAATCATCAGCATGAACACCCGGAAAAGGGCCGCCTCGGCCAGATCCTGCTGGAACTGAAGATGATCAGCCCCGAGCGGCTGGCATTGACCGTGGCCGAGCAACTGGGCATTCCCAGGATCAGCCTTGATGATTTCGACTTTGACCAGAGCTGCATCAGCCTGATTCCGGAAAGTCTTGCACGGCGCTACCTGGTTGTACCGCTGATGATCGACGGCGAGCGATTGGTTGTCGCCACCCCCGACCCGACCCACAGCGAGCTGCTGCACCTGCTCGGTTTTGTCACCGGCAAACCGGTGGAAGCGGTGATGGCCACCCCCGCCGCGGTCGAGGAAGCGGTCAACCACCTGTATGCCTGCGCCGTCGCCGAGCAGCTTCCGGAAAATGAAGTCGACGAACAGCCCATGAGCCTGCACAGGATCAAGCAGCTGGCCGAAGACAAACCCACCGTACGCTTTGTCGAAAACCTGCTGGAGGAGGCCATCAGCCGCCGTGCCTCGGACATTCACCTGCGCCCGGGTGAACACGAGGTCAGCGTACTGCTGCGCGTCGATGGCCTGCTGCAGGAAATCCGCCGGGTCAAGCGCGCCCACCTGGCCGCCATCGTCAGCCGTATCAAGATCATCGGCGGGATGAACATCGCCGAGCACCGTCTGCCTCAGGACGGCCGGCACATGGTGCACCTGAGTGACCGCACCATCGACCTGCGCCTGTCGATCATGCCCACCGTGCATGGCGAAAGCGTGGTCATCCGGATTCTCGATACCCAGCAGAGCATGAAAAGCCTCGATCAGATCGGTTTCAGCGAGCAGGACGTCTCGCGCTTCCGCAACCTGATCAGCCACAATCAGGGCATCCTGCTGGTGACCGGCCCCACGGGCTCGGGTAAGAGCACCACCCTCTACGCGGCCCTGAACACCATCAAGGCCAGTGGCGTGAACATCATCACCGTGGAAGACCCGGTGGAATACCAGATCGACGGTATCCGCCAAATTCAGGTCAAACCGGCGATCGGCTACACGTTTGCCCGCGCCCTGCGCCACATCCTGCGCCATGACCCGGACGTGATCATGGTCGGCGAGATCCGCGACCAGGAAACCGCCCTGATGGCCGCCGAAAGCGCCCTCACCGGCCACTTGGTGCTGTCCACCCTGCACACCAACAGCGCCGCGGCCACGGTGACCCGCCTGCTGGAAATCGGTATCGCCCCCTACCTGCTCAATGCCAGTCTGCTGGGCGTGCTGGCCCAGCGTCTGGTACGGCGCAACTGCCCGCACTGCCTGACCGAAGAGAAAGTACCCGAGCACGTCCGCAACGCGCTGGGGCTTGAGGCTGACGAACCGTTCTACGTCGGCCAAGGCTGCCCGCAGTGCCATGGTAAAGGCGTCTCAGGCCGGGTGGCTGCCTACGAACTGCTGGAAGTGACACCTGCCCTGCGGGCGATGATCGAGCCCTCGGTGGAGGCCCAGAAGATCGAGCAGCAGGCCATTGCCGACGGCATGCGCCCACTCACGCAAAGTGCCCTGCAACTGGCGCGCAACAAGCTGATCTCGCTGGCCGAGGTCTATCGCGTGCGCCTCGAATAGACCTGAGAACCTGTTTACGATCTGCTGCGCGTCGGCGATACGGCGTTAAAAACAGCCTCAGCAGGCCGCTTATGGCCAACGCACTTTAGTGCGGCCCCGAAGGGGCGAGCGTAGCGAGTTATGCTCATTTACCACTCGTAAACTCGGCTCTGGCTTCCTGCTTCGCTCTACCGCCTACATCCCTGTAGGCGTGCGCTTCTTCGGCTGTTTTTGCCTTGTCTCGCTCTAGCTCGCAAGACCCTAAACAGGTTCTCAACTGGTGCCGTAGCGCGCCTGCTTACGCAGCAGGCGCGCACTGTCCCAACCGGTAAACAGCACCGCCAGCCAGATCGGCAGATAGGTCAGCAGCTGTGCCGGGTCGAATTTCTCACCGAGAAACATCACCGAGGCGACAAACAGCAACACCGGCTCGACATAGCTGAGAATGCCGAACAACCCCAACGGCAACAGACGGCTGGCAGCCATCATGGCGCCGAACGCCAGCGCACTGAACAGCCCCAGCCCCGGTAACAGCCAGGCCAGCTGCGGCGCCTGCTGCAGCAGATCGGCCTGCCCCAGGAAAAGAATCAGGCCGATAGCCAGCGGCGCCAGCACCAGCATTTCCAGAATGAAGCCGGACAAGGCGTCCAGGCGCATCCAGCGACGCAGCATGAAATACGGCGGATAGCCCAGCGCGGAGACCAGGGTGACCCAGGAAAAGGCACCGGTCAGCCACAGCTCATGCACCACGCCCAGCAGGGCACAGCCCACCGCCACCTTCTGCAGCGGTCGCAGGCGCTCGCCATAAAACAGGCGGCCGACCAGCACCATGGCCAGCGGCAGGAGGAAATAGCCAAGCGAGACGTCCAGCATGTGTCCGGTCAGCGGCGCCCAGAGAAAGATGCCCCACTGCACCCCCATCATCGCCGCCGAGAGCGGCAGCGCCAGACACAGCAGCGGCTCATGCCGCAGGCGCCGGAAAGCGGCCAGCAGCACCGGCCACTGGCGCATCAGCAAGACCAGCAGAAGCACCGCCGGGATCGACCACAGCACGCGCTGGGCGAAAATCTGCACGGCATCCAGCGGCGCCAGCCAGCGCACATAGCCCGGCATCAGGGCAAACATGAACGATGAGGCCAGCGACAGCGCCACCCCTTGACCCGACAACTTCACAACAACCTCCGGCCACCCTCGGCCGGGCAGAATCCCAGCACAATGCGTGCAGTATTTTTAACACAGCAGACATAAAAAAGCCGGCCTGTTTACACAGACCGGCAGGCTCGGGGTTCTGCCCCCGACAGGGCGACCGGCGGAGCAGCCGGCCGCAGGAGAGAATCAGGCAACCTCGGCAATGGCCTGACGCGCAGTCGCCAGGCCGCGCTGCTGGAATTCATCACCCATGTTCAGGCCTTCGGCATGGATGAACTGCACGTCATGAATGCCGATAAAGGCCAGCGCCTGACGCAGATACGGCTCCTGATGATCCAGCGGACCGCCGGCATACACACCACCACGGGCCGTCAGGACGATGGCGCGCTTGCCACTGAGCAGCCCCTGCGGGCCGGTTTCGGTGTATTTGAAGGTCACCCCGGCGCGCAGCACATGGTCCAGCCAGGCTTTGAGGGTGCTGGGGATGCCGAAGTTGTACATGGGCGCAGCCAGCACCAGCACATCGGCGGCCAGCAGCTCCTCTGTCAGTTCGTTGGAACGGGCCAGGGCCGCCTGCTCGGCGGGGGTCTGCTCGGCAGCCGGTTTCATCCAGCCGCCCAGCAGGTCGGTATCCAGGTGCGGCAAAACCGTGCTGGCCAGATCACGCTGGATGATCTGATCGGCCGGATGGCTGGCCTGCCAGCGCTGGAGAAATTCGGCGGTGAGCTGGCGGGAAATCGAGCCCTGCTGACGGGCACTGCTTTCAACAACGAGAAGACGCGACATGGTGGGCTCCATCGGGGTGGTGTGTGTCGATGGGGCCCAGTTTGCTCAGCAGTTGATCGATAAAAAAGCGCAAAAATCCGCTTTAAAAGATCACCAAATTCGATTAATCATGTCACTTGCTGTCGGCGAGGTGGCAGGTCAGCTTGATCCGCAGGCGAATCACACTGCGTTTGAACTTGACCGTCAGATTGCTCTCGCCGCGGGCCGGCAGCACGGCCTTGCGCGTGCGCCCGGCTTCCGGACCGTTGCGAAACACCGCCGTGCACTGCGCCGCGCTGTCGCCGAGGTTGTAGAGCGCCAGGGCCGCCATGTCATGGTCGATCTCGATGGTCTGGTAGGACACTTCGGCACCGTTCATCTGCTTATCCACTTCAATGGGATAAGCCAGGGCAACACCAGGCAGCAGGCACAGCAGGGCAAGACAGACGGATTTCATCGGGCAGCTCCTTGAACGAGGGCGCCAGATTAAAAGTACTGGGGCGGCATTACCAGCGCCCATGGAGAAGCAAGATGAAGGCTCCCCGCGTAACGCTGGACCAGTGGCGTACCCTGCAGGCCGTGGTCGACCATGGCGGCTTTGCCCAGGCCGCCGAGGTGCTGCACCGCTCGCAGTCCTCGGTCAGCTATACCGTGGCGCGCATGCAGGAGCAGCTGGGGGTGCCGCTGCTGCGCATCGACGGGCGCAAGGCCGTGCTCACCGAGGCCGGTGAAGTGCTGCTGCGCCGCTCGCGGCCGCTGGTCAATCAGGCCAGCCAGCTGGAAGAGCTGGCCCTGCACATGGAACAGGGCTGGGAAGCCGAGGTGCGTCTGGTGGTGGATGCCGCCTACCCCACCGCGCGCCTGCTGCAGGCCCTGGCGGCGTTCATGCCGCAGAGCCGCGGCTGCCGCATCAAGCTGCGCGAGGAAGTGCTTTCCGGGGTCGAGGAAGTCCTGCTGGAAGGCTCTACCGATCTGGCCATCAGCAGCCTGTCGATTGCCGGCTACCTGGGCCGCGAACTGGAAGCCGTGGAATTTCTCCCGGTCGCCCACCACGACCACACCCTGCATCGCCTGCAACGCGAACTGACCTTTCAGGATCTGGAAACCCAGCTGCAGGTGGTGATCCGCGACAGCGGCCGCACCCAGCCACGGGATGTCGGCTGGCTTGGCGCCGAACAGCGCTGGACGGTCGGCAGCCTGGCCACGGCCGCCACCTTTGTCGCCAGCGGCCTGGGGTTCGCCTGGCTGCCACGTCACCTGATCGAGCGCGAGCTGCACGAGGGGCTGCTGAAAATCCTGCCCCTGCAGCAGGGTGCCATCCGCCACCCGCGGTTCTACCTGTATGCCAACAAGAGCAAACCGCTGGGCCCGGCCACTCAGATTCTGGTCGACCTCTTGACCACCTTCGACGCCGTACCGCTGAATGCAGCCTATGCCGCTCCCCAACCCTAAGGACAGCCCATGCCCTACTTCACGCACCAGGATTGCCAGCTGCACTACGAGGAATATGGCCAGGGCGAACCGCTGCTGCTGGTTCACGGCCTGGGTTCGAGCATCCGCGACTGGGAGTACCAGATTCCCGTACTGAGCCAGCACTACCGGGTGATTGCCCTGGATGTGCGCGGCCACGGCCACTCCGACAAGCCGCGCCAGCGCTACCGGATCGCTACCTTCGCCGCCGATGTCGCGGCGCTGATCGAGCACCTAGAGCTGAAGCAGGTGCATCTGGTCGGCATCAGCATGGGCGGCATGATCGGCTTCCAGCTCGGCGTCGACCGCCCGGAGCTGCTGCAGAGCCTGACCATCGTCAACAGCGGCCCCGAGGTCAAACCCCACTCGCTGCGCGACTGCGTGGAAATCGCCAAGCGCTGGCTGCTGTCACGCCTGCTCAGCCTCGACACCATCGCCAAGGCGCTGGGCAAACTGCTCTTCCCCAAACCGGAACAGGCCGAGCTGCGGCGCAAGATCGAACAGCGCTGGCCGGAGAACGACAAGCGCGCCTACCTCGCCAGCCTGGATGCCATCATCGGCTGGGGCGTGCGTGAGCACCTGGCACGCATCAACTGCCCGACCCTGGTGGTCACCGCCGACCGCGACTACACACCGGTCAGCCTCAAGGAAGCCTACGTGCGCGAACTGTCCGATGCCCGCCTGGTGGTAATCGAGGACTCGCGCCACGCCACGCCGCTGGACCAACCCGAACGATTCAACCAGACCCTGCTGGAGTTCATCCGCAGCCACGTCCAACCTGCCTAAGGAAAGCCCCATGCTCAAACACCTCATGATGACGGCCTGCACCCTGCTGCTCAGCGGCCAGCTGCTCGCCGCCGACAAGCCACACGTACTGCTGACCACCTCGCTGGGCGAGATCGAACTGGAACTGGACGACGCCAAGGCGCCGGTCACCGTGGCCAACTTTCTTGCCTATGTTGATAAAGGCTTTTACTCAGGAACTATATTTCATCGAGTTATACCGGGCTTCATGATCCAAGGCGGAGGATTGACTCCACAGGGCAAAACTAAGCAGACCACCCACCCAATTCCCAATGAAAGCTCGAATGGCCTAAAAAATCTGCGCGGCACTGTAGCAATGGCCCGAACCAACAACCCGGATTCAGCTACCGCTCAGTTCTTCATCAACCACAAAGACAATGACTTCCTAGACCACAAGCCCGGAAGCTCCGGCTATGCCGTATTCGGTAAAGTTGTTCGTGGCATGGAGGTTGTTGAGCTAATCGCTAAAACACCAACTAGCGATCGAGGCAGCATGCAAAACGTCCCTATCACTACAGTGCTGATCGAATCCGCACAACGCCTGCAATAGGCCTACTGCTAGACTAAAACCTAAGCGTCGGAAAGCTCGCTCGGCTCAGCCCATATAGAGAACCATGAATGCCGCATCTGCTATTGGTCGTCCTGCTGTCGCTGCTGAGTCATGCGGCCTGGGCCCTGCCCAGTGCAGTGTTCGAGCAAAACGACCTGCGCCTGCCACTTGGCCAGCAGATGGGCTACCTGCGCGACGATGCCGGAACCCTCAAGCTCGAAGAAGTCATCGCCCTCCCCGACAGTGCCTTCACCCCCGTCAACAAGCCACACGCCAACCTGGGCAAGAACTCGGCCGTGTGGTGGTTCCGCGTGCACCTGGACAACCGCCTGTCGCATGCCTTGCCAGGCTTTTTCGAGGTCAACTACCCGCTGCTCGACGACATCCAGCTGACCCTGAGCAACCCCGACGGCAGTCGCCTCAACCAGCGCAGCGGCGATCGCCGGGCCTTCGCCACGCGGCCGGTGCAGGTCCGCAACTTCTGGTTTCCCGTCGAGCTGGCCCCGGGCAGCAGCACCCTGACGCTGCGCATCGAATCGAGCAGTACGGTGATGGTGCCGCTGTTCTTTGCCACCGCCACCGCCAGCGCCGCCCAGCAGGAAAACCTCATGGGTTTCAACGGCGCTTTCTATGGCGTGGTTGTGGCCATGCTCTGCTACAACCTGTTCCTGTTTCTGGTGCTGCGCGAGCGCGCCTATTTCTGGTACCTGATCTACAGCGCCAACATCGGCCTGTATGGCGCCTGCTTTGACGGCATGCTGTTCAAGATGCTGCCCAACAACGTCGAGTTGCAGTCGGTCAGCATCTACATCCTGATGTACACCCTGTGCCTGAGCGCCACCCAGTTCAGCCGGCACTTCCTGCAGACCGCTCTGCACTTCCCGCGCCTGGACCATGCTCTGCGCCTGATGATGTGGCTGGTGCTGTGCATCTTTGCCAGCGGCCCGCTGATCGGCCTGCAGGCCTGGAACGTGCTGGCCAGCCTGTCGGTACTGGGCAACTCGCTGGCGCTGCTGCTGGTGGGCGTCTATGTCTGGCGCCAGGGCCAGCGCTTCGGCTCCTACTACATCTTTGCCTGGAGCGTGCTGTTGCTCTCGCTGATCAACGCCACCGCCGGCTCCCTGGGGATCGAGCTGTTCGGTCCGTTCAGCGCCGACTCGGTGAAGATCGGCGTGACCATCGAACTGATCACTCTCTCCATTGGCCTGGCCGACCGCATCAACGCGCTCAAGGAAGAAGGCTTCCGCTCGCGTCGCGAGGCCGAGCAGGCGGTGGTCGAGAGCGAGGCCAAGAGCCGCTTCCTGGCCAAGATGAGCCACGAAATTCGCACCCCGCTCAACGGCGTGCTGGGCATGCTGCAACTGCTCAAGGAAACCCCGCTTGACCGCAGCCAGCGCTTCTACGTCGACACTATCGCCAGTTCCGGCTCGGCGCTGATGACGGTGATCAACGACATCCTCGACTACGCGCGCATCGAGTCCGGCAAGATGGCCCTAGAGGAAATCCAGATCGATATCGAGCAACTGCTCTCGGAGACCTTCAGCCTGTTCACCGCCCAGGCCCTGGACAAGCGCCTGCGCCTCTACCTGAGCCTGGAACGGGGCGTACCGCGACACATCCATGGCGACCCGACGCGTCTCAAACAGGTGCTGATGAATCTGCTGGGCAATGCCCTGAAGTTCACCGCCGAAGGCCAGGTCAGCCTCACCGCCCGCGTGCTGGAGTTGCCTGGGCAGGCGCCACGCCTGCAAATCGCGATCAGCGACAGCGGTATAGGTATCCGCCCAGAAGCCCTGGAAAACCTGTTCAAGTCCTTTGCCCAGGCCGACTCCAGCACCACCCGGCGCTACGGCGGCACCGGCCTTGGCCTGGCCATCAGCAAGGATCTGGTGGAGATGATGGGCGGCCATATCGAGGTACAGAGTACCCTCGGCCAGGGCACCTGCTTCAGCTTCGATATCGCCCTGCAACCGGCCGACCAGGCCGAGCGCGACGAACTGAGCGAGCTGCTCAACGGCCAGCATGCCGTGCTCGCCTCACTCGACAGCGACGGCCTGCAACACCTCTCCCACCTGTTACAGCGCTGGGGCCTGCACACCGAGCTGTGCCGCACTCCCGAGCAACTCAACCGCGCCATGCAAAGCTATCGGCAGCCGCCTTTGCTGATCGTCATGGCGCCCTGGCCCGGCGGTCCGCAGCATGCCCTGGACAGCCTGCGTTCGCAGTTTGGCGAGGGCCAGAAGGTTCTCCTGCTGTGTCCGCCGGAGCAGTGTCGGCCCAACCAGATCGGCGGCGCACTGAGCGTCACCAGCCTGGCCCAGCCGGCCGCTATCACACCACTGCGCCAGGCCCTGCAGGAGCTGTACCGCCCCACCGCGCAAGTACTGCAACTAACCCCGCGCGAGCTGGCCCCGGCCAGCGGCCCGGCCCCCTGCGTACTGGTTGCCGAGGACAACCCGGTCAACCAGCTGGTGATCCAGGGCTTTCTCGGCAAGCGTGGCTATCAGGTACGTCTGGTGACCAACGGCCGTAATGCCGTGGAGGAGTTCCGCCGCGCGCCGCAGCGTTACCAGCTGATCCTGATGGACTGCGAGATGCCGGAGATGGATGGCTTCGAGGCGACCCGGCAGATCCGCCAGTTCGAGCAGCAGCAAGGACTGCTGCCGGTGCCGGTGATCGCCCTGACCGCGCATATCTTCGACGAGCACCGCGAGGAAGGTCAGCGGGCCGGAATGAACGAGTTTCTCGGCAAACCAGTCGATCGTGTGCAGCTGTACACCACCCTCGATCGCTACCTCGACAGCAGCGCCTGACTCAGGCACCCTGCGCCGCCGCACCGCCGAGACCACCGCATGCTGATCCCTTACCAGATGCTCGAAGCCGACACCCTGCAACGCCTGATCGAGGACTTCGTCACCCGCGAAGGTACCGACAACGGCGACGATACGCCGCTGGCCACAAGGGTGGCGCGCGTGCAGCAAGCGCTGAAGCGTCGCGATGCGGTGATTGCCTTCGACAGCGAGCATCAACAGTGTCAGCTGCTGCTGCGCAGTGAAGTGCCGCGCGAGTGGCTGGAAGACTATCTGAGCGATCAGGACGCCGAGTAGCGCGGCCCCAGCAGCAGAATGGCTGCGCCAAGCAGGCAAAGGGCCACACCCAGCCAGTCACTGAGCAGCGGTTTCTGCCGTTCCACCAGCGCCAGCCAGACCAGCGCCGCCACCACGTAGACACCGCCGTAAGCGGCATAGGCGCGTCCGGCAAAGGCGGCCTCGGCACGGGTCAGCAGCAGGGCAAACAGCAGCAGGCTGAGCAGCCCCGGCAGGCACCACCAGACGGAGCGTTCCAGGCGCAGCCACAACCAGAAGCTGTAGCAACCGGCGATCTCGAAGAACGCTGCCAGGGCAAACCACAGGTAACTGGTCACCGCCTCAGCTCGCTCTCGTGCTCCCAGGTGCAACGCACGCGCAGATCGTCTTCATCGGGGCTGTGAAAACCGCGCTCGCTCTCCCAGCGGAAGGTGTGCGTGCCGTTCAGCTCGGTTTCCAGGTGCACCACCGCGCTGGCCCAGTAAAGGCGCTTGAGCAGTGCCTCGAACTCGGCCACCCAAAGTGCCCACTCATACTCGACTGCCTTGTAACTGGCACCGAAATGGATCATCTGGGTCTGGAACAGGCCGGCGCCCTCCTCCTGACAGCAGGAGAACATGTCACGGCCGATGAACGGCCAGGCATCTCCCGCCGGCAGGCTGGCCAGCACCCGGCGATTGATACTGCGGCGCAGGCGCTGCTCGCCCGCATCCTGGGAAGGCCAGTCGCGGATGCAGCCGTAGACCAGAGATTCCGATTCCACGCAAAGACTCCAGAAAAACCAGGCTGCCTTCTAACACAGGCGCCGGCCACTGGAAAGGAACGCCGTGGCAACTGCACGGCAAGATGATCAAGGCCCGACAGAAAGACCGGCCCAGAGCCGCTACACGCTTCATACGAACGTGCAGCGGCCACCAGCAGGACGGCTTAACCGGCCTGCGTTTTGCTGCGCATCTTGCCCGCCATGTTGGCCATTTCGTCGTACAGCAGCTGCGGGTTCTTCTGCTTCAGCGCCCAGGCCATGCGGCCCTGCTCGTGGGGCAGGATCATGAAGCTGCCCTTGGCCACTTCGGCATAGACATACTCGGCGATATCGGCGGCGCTGATCGGCGAGCTTTCCAGCAGTTTGCCGACCTGCTGCTTCATGGCCGGAGTCGGGCCGCGGAAGGAGTCCAGCAGGTTGGTCTGGAAGAACGACGGGCAGACCACATGCACGCCGATCTGCTCATCACGCAGTTCGATCAGCAGGCTCTCGGACAGCGCCACCACGCCGGCCTTGGCCACGTTGTAGTTGCTCATCGCAGGGCCCTGCATCAGCGCCGCCATGGAGGCGATGTTGATGATCTTGCCGTGGCTCTTCTGCAGCAGCGGCAGGAAGGCCTTGCAGCCCTTGACCACGCCCATCAGGTTGATCGCGATCTGCCAGTCCCAGTCTTCCAGCGACAGCTCGTTGAAGAAGCCACCAGAAGCCACGCCGGCATTGTTGATCACCACGTCGATGCCACCCAGACGCTCCTCGCAGGCCTGGGCCAGGGCGGTGAGCTGGCTGTAGTCGCGCACATCGCAACGCTGAGTGAAGCCATCGCCGCCGGCTTCGCGGACCAGCTTGAGGGTTTCTGCCAGGCCGGCTTCGTTGACATCGGCCAGCGCCAGCTGGCAACCCTCGCGCGCCCAGCGCAGGGCCAACTCACGGCCCAGACCGGAGCCGGCGCCAGTAATCATGATGCGGTTTTGCATGGTGAGTAACCTTAGGCAGCGGGTAGATGGGCGCAGTCTAGTCAGTACGACCGTGCACCACAGCTTCCATCAGGCCACTGAATACCGCAGGCAAACCCCAGGTTCATGCCGCAGGCACCCTCGTGAGTCGGTCGGCCTTTCGGCTAGTCCGGCACGCCCAGATTAGCCCTGGCATAGTCGGCAAAATCGGCCGCATTCAGCGGCCGGGCAAACAGGTAGCCCTGGCCCTGCTCGCAGCCCAGCTCCGCCAGCAGCCCGGCCGTGGCCGGGTCTTCGATACCTTCGGCGGTGGTGGTCAGGCCCAGGCTGTGGGCCATGCCGATGATAGCGGTGACAATGGTGCGCGCCGAGTGCTTGTCCTGCACCTCCCGCACGAAAGAGCGGTCGATCTTCAGCTTGTCGACACGAAAACGCTGCAGGTACGCAAGATTGGAGTAACCGGTGCCGAAGTCGTCGATGGCCAGTCGCACGCCCAGGCCCTTGAGGCGTTCGAGCAGCTCGGCGAAGTCGGCGCTGTCATGCAGCAATACCGTCTCGGTGAGTTCCAGTTCCAGGCATTCAGCCGGCAGATGGGCACGCTGCAGAGCCGTCTGGACCAGCAGATCGAGATTGCCGCGCCGAAACTGTACCGGCGACAGGTTGATTGCCAGCACGAAGCGCGGCAGGCCCTGCTGCAGCCATGCGCCGAGCTGGCGGCAGGCCTCGCCAAGCACCCACTCGCCGATCTCGACGATCAGCCCGGAGCGCTCGGCCACCGGGATGAAGCGCTCGGGACTGATCAGCCCCTGCTCCGGGTGCTGCCAGCGGATCAACACCTCGGCACCCTGCAGGCGGCCGCTGGCCAGCTCGACGATCGGCTGGTAATGCAGGATAAATTCGCCCTGGCGCAGTGCCGTGCGCAAACCGGCATCCAGCTGCAACTGCTGCAGCAGGTTGGCATTCATCTGCGCATCGAAGAAGCGGAACGCCCGCCGCCCGGACTCCTTGGCCTGGTACATGGCGGTATCGGCATGCTGGCTGAGCTCAGCGAAGCTGCTGCCATCCTGCGGGTACAGGGCAATGCCGATCGAGCAACTGGTGACCACCTCGACACCCTCGACCTGCACCGGTTGCGCCAGGCTGGCGAGGATCTTGCGCGCCACCTGCGCGGCATCCTCGGCCCCACCGATATCGCCCAGCACGATGAGAAACTCGTCCCCCCCCTGGCGACTGACCGTGTCAATCTCCCGCACCGCCTCGCCCAGGCGGCGTGCCACCGCCTCGAGCAGGCTGTCGCCGGCCGCGTGGCCGAGGGAGTCGTTGACCGTCTTGAAGTTGTCCAGATCCAGGTACAGCAGGGCCACCTGGCACTGGTGTCGGCGCGCCTGGTTCAGCGCCTGCTCGAGGCGGTCCTGCAGCAACAGACGGTTGGGCAGCCCGGTCAGGGCATCGTGCTGGGCCAGGTGACTGAGGCTGGCCTGCGACTGCCTGACCCGCTGGTTTTCCTGATCCAGACGCAACAGGGCGCGGCGCAGATCATTGGCCAGCAACCAGGCCGTGGCGGCCACCAGCCCCAGCAGCACCGCGATATTGACGAAGCGCCGCAGCCCCAGCGGTTTGGCGTCAAAGCTCTGCCAGCCGGCCACCGCGGCGTAATTGAACAGGCCCTGAACCAGCACCATCAGCACCAGCAGTACCAGCAGCACTCGTGGCTTGGCCAGCAGCGCCGCCATCACCAGGATCGCCGCATAGCCGAGCATGGCGCCGTTATACGGGCCCTGATCGAACCACATGGCCAGTGAAAGGATGACGAACAGCGCCACCAGCAGAATCTGCTTAGCCAGCTCGTGCCGACCACGGCGACTGAGCAGCCAGGTGGCACCGGCCAGGCACCAGCCAGCGGCGATCATCAGCAGCACCAGGCCGCGCCCGGGAAACAGGTTGGTCGCCGCCATCGCCGGGAGGCCGGCCAGAAGCAACAGGCAGAGCTGCTCGATCCGGCGATTCTCGCCGCGTTGCAGGTCTGTCGTGGGCTCCACCGGTTCAGGCGCCATGCAGGGTTCTCCGCCGCGACAGCAGGTCAAGGAAAGAGTGTCGCAAGCAGAGCAAGACTAGCCGAACGCCACCACCGACGGCGACCCGCAGATGCGCGCATAAAAAAAGGCCGCCCGAAGGCGGCCTGAAAGTTCGGAGTCAGCGGTGGTTCAGTGGGCTACTGCACCACTGGCACCCAAACCCGTCTGCGAACGGACGAACTGCGGCAGGAAGCGGGCACGTTCTTCAGCAGCCGATGCGGAGGTATCGGTGATGGAGAAGAACCAGATGCCGGCAAAGGCAATCGCCATGGAGAACAGCGCCGGGTACTCGTACGGGAACACCGCCTGGGCATTGCCCAGTACCTGCACCCACACGGTCGGGCCAAGGATCATCAGGCCGACGGCGGTGATCAGGCCCAGCGAGCCGCCGATCAGCGCACCGCGGGTGGTCAGCTTCTTCCAGTACATGCTGAGGAAGAGCACCGGGAAGTTGCAGCTGGCCGCGATGGAGAAGGCCAGACCGACCATGAAGGCGATGTTCTGCTTCTCGAACAGGATGCCCAGACCGATGGCCAGCACACCCAGGCACACGGTGGTGATCTTCGACACGCGCAGCTCATCCTTGTCGTTGGCCTTGCCTTTCTTGAACACGCTGGCATACAGGTCGTGGGACACCGCCGAAGCACCGGCCAGGGTCAGACCGGAAACCACCGCGAGAATGGTGGCGAAGGCCACAGCCGAGATGAAGCCGAGGAACAGGCTGCCGCCGACGGCATTGGCCAGGTGGATGGCCGCCATGTTGTTGCCGCCCAGCAGGGCACCGGTACCGTCCTTGAACGCCGGGTTGGTGCTGACCAGCAGGATCGCGCCGAAACCGATGATGAAGGTCAGGATGTAGAAGTAGCCGATGAAGCCGGTGGCGTAGAACACCGATTTACGGGCTTCCTTGGCATCCGAGACAGTGAAGAAGCGCATCAGGATATGCGGCAGGCCGGCAGTACCGAACATCAGCGCCAGACCCAGGGAGATCGCCGAGATCGGGTCTTTCACCAGGCCGCCGGGACTCATGATGGCTTCGCCTTTCGGGTGAACCTTGATGGCTTCGCTGAACAGGGTGGCAAAGTCGAAGTTGACGTGCTTCATCACCATCAGCGCCATGAACGAGGCGCCGGAGAGCAGCAGCACGGCCTTGATGATCTGCACCCAGGTGGTGGCCAGCATGCCGCCGAACAGCACGTAGCAGACCATCAGGATACCGACCAGGACCACCGCCACATGGTAGTTGAGGCCGAACAGCAGCTCGATCAGCTTCCCGGCACCAACCATCTGCGCGATCAGGTAGAAGGCCACCACCACCAGCGAGCCACAGGCCGACAGGGTGCGGATTTCCTTCTGCTTGAGGCGATAGCTGGCCACATCGGCAAAGGTGAACTTGCCCAGGTTGCGCAGGCGCTCGGCGATCAGGAAGAGAATCACCGGCCAGCCGACCAGGAAGCCGATCGAGTAGATCAGGCCATCGTAGCCAGAGGTGAACACCAGGGCGGAAATACCCAGGAAGGACGCCGCCGACATATAGTCACCGGCAATCGCCAGGCCGTTCTGGAAGCCGGTGATGCTGCCGCCGGCGGTGTAGTAGTCGGCCGCCGAGGTGTTGCGCTTGGAGGCCCAGTAGGTGATGTACAGGGTGGCGCCGACGAAGGCGACGAACATCAGGATGGCGGAAATGTTCAGCGGCTGGCGCTGTACATCGCCTTCCAGGGCACCGGCGGCCCAGAGGGCCGGCGCCACGGCCATCAGGCCGAGGGTAGTAAGCAGGCGGGCGATCATTGCTGTACCTCCTCCAGGATGCTCTTGTTGAGGGCGTCGAACTCGCCGTTGGCGCGCTTGACGTAGATGCCGGTCAGAACAAAAGCAGACAGAATCAGCCCCACGCCCAGCGGAATGCCCCAGGTGGTCGGGCTGTCCGGATTGATGCGAGTGCCGAGCAGCTGCGGCTCGAAGGCGATCAGGATGATGAAGGCCAGATACAGGCCGAGCATGATGATCGACAGCAGCCAGGCGAAACGCTCGCGTTTGGCCACCAGTTCCTGGAAGCGCGGATTGGCTTGTATCCGCTCGTAGATGGGGTCGTTCATTGTTAGAGTCCTCCGCAGCGCAAGTGCTGTGAGTCCACTCTAGAACCACCAGTAAATGGCGACAGACGACCTTAGTCGTAGATTCCCGCCCGCCTCGACCAAAGTCGCAGAGCCCGCCAGCCGTGGTCTTGCGCCTATCCGACAAGGGCCGTCACGGCGCGTGATTGGCGCCGGCTATGGCGCCGATGGACAACGCCGATTTCTCCGGCAGCAGCGCCTTGACTAGGCTTGCCCATACGCAATGATTCTTGCTGGAGGCACGCCATCATGCTCAAGACCATCACCTTCACCGTCATGCACTTCTGCATCGCCTTCGGTGTGGCCTACGCCCTGACCGGCAGCGTGACCGTGGGCGGCCTGGTGGCCGCGGTCGAGCCGCTGTGCAACTCAGTGGCCTTCTTCTTCCACGAAAAGATCTGGCAGCGCGTGGAGCGCAAGAAGCAGCAGGCCAGTCAGATTCCCCGCCACGCCTGGCTGCATCATCACGCCTGAGCGGCGGGAAATCCGCTAAGATGCGCGGCCTCGTTGGACTGACGCCTAGCCGCCATGACTCAGACTCGCCGCTTCCCCCTGCTTCCCTACCTGTTCAGCACCCTGCTGGCCCTGCTCGCCCTTGCCGGCCTGTGGCTGTGGATCGGTCAACCGGTGCACCTGGCCGACGCGGCGACACCGACGCACAAGCTGCAATGCGCCTCCTACAGCCCGTTCGACAAGGACCAGTCGCCCTTCGACCAGCCCTTCGTGCTGCGTCCCGAGCGCATGGACGCCGACCTCGCCCTGCTGGCCACCCGCTTCGAGTGTGTACGTACCTACTCCATGACCGGGTTGGAGGCCATCCCCGAGCTGGCCCGCAAGCACGGCCTGAAGCTGATGCTCGGCGCCTGGGTCAGCAGCAACCCGATCGATACCCAGCTGGAAATCGACGCTCTGATCAAGGCCGCCAAGGCCAACCCCGACGTGGTCACCTCGGTGATCGTCGGCAACGAGGCGCTGCTGCGCAAGGAAGTCACCGGCGCCCAGTTGGTCACCCTGATCGAGCAGGTCAAGGCCGGTGTCGAGCAACCAGTGACCTACGCCGATGTCTGGGAGTTCTGGCTGCAGTACCCGGAAGTCGCCCCGGCCGTGGACTTCCTCACCATCCACCTGCTGCCCTACTGGGAAGATGATCCGCGCGGCATCGATGCCGCCCTCGCCCACGTGGCGCAGATCCGTCAGGTCTTCGGCAGCAAGTTTGCTCCCAAGGACATCTTCATCGGCGAAACCGGCTGGCCCAGCGAAGGCCGCCAGCGCGAAACCGCCCTGCCCAGCCGGGTCAACGAAGCCCGCTTCATCCGTGGTTTCGTCCATATCGCCGAGCAGAACGGCTGGAACTACAACCTGATCGAGGCCTTCGACCAGCCGTGGAAGCGCGAAAGCGAAGGCGCGGTCGGCGGTTACTGGGGCCTGTTCGACGCGGATCGCCAGGACAAGGGAGTGCTCGCAGGGCCGGTGTCCAACCTGCCGCACTGGCCGCAATGGCTGGCTCTGTCGCTGGCGCTGTTCGGCGCCAGCCTGCTGCTGGCCGGCAACCCAGGCAGCACCCGCAACGCTCTGCTGCTGCCGGTGACGGCTGCCCTGGGTGCCGCCTGCAGCGGGCTGTGGCTGGAGCTGGCCGGCATCACCAGCCGCTTCGTCGGCGAATGGCTGTGGGCCGCGCTGCTGGTTGTTCTAAACCTGCTGGTGCTGGCCCATGCGGCACTGGGCCTGGGCAATCGTCAGGGCTGGCGCGCCGCCGCCCATGCCTGGCTGCAGGCCCGTGGTCACTGGTGGCTGCTGGCCGCCGGTTTTGCCGGTGCCGTGCTGATGCTGGGCCTGGTGTTCGATGCCCGCTACCGCAGCTTTCCCAGCGCCGCCCTGCTGCTGCCGGCCGTGGTCTACCTGTTCGCCCCGGTGCGCGCATCACGCCGCGAAGTGAGCCTGCTGGCCGCCCTGATCGGCGCCGGCATCGCGCCCCAGCTGTATCAGGAAACCCTGAGCAACTGGCAGGCCATCGGCTGGGCCATCACCAGCACCCTGTTGCTGCTGGCCCTGCTGCGCAGCCTGCGCAGAAGTCGCGTGTAGTTCGCCAGACAAACACCCTCACTCAAGGATGATGCGAATGCGCCACTGGTTCTGGATAGGATTGCTCGGCAGCGGACTTAACACTGCTACTGCGGCAACTGACGAGCAACTGGCCATGGCGCTGCTGCTGTTTCCGCAGGCCCGTGAGTGGCAAGCTATTTCCAGCCTTCCAGTAGTCGATGACAACTGGCTGGACAACAACGGCTGGCTGCTGCGCAAACATCTGCTCGAGCAAGTGCCGGCCGCGGACAGCCTCGAATCGCCCGATTGCTCCTTTATCAACCGGGCCCTGCTGGAGGAGCATCCTCGGGCAACCATCAGACGCCTTGATTTGGACACCGACGGCACAGCCGACCTGCTCTACAGTGGCTCGGCTTACTGTCGCGAGGGCGAGCTAACCGTGTTCTGGAAGAGCGACCCCCGAGGTTTTCCCAACGGGCTGGTTACCCAACGGGCAGATGAGCTGCTGTTCGCGAAACCGGCAAAAGCCCCGCAGCTGCTCACGTTGCGCAGCGGTTGCTGCGGCGACCCAATGGATCGCTATGAACTGGCCCATGAGCAGGCCTGGGTGCCCAAACACCTGCAGGATGGCGGTGACCCGTTGCCTGTGCGACCCTCGATAACCGCCTTCGGACATCTGGCCCTGAGGCTTGCTCCACAGCTAGACAACCCCTACAACCCCGATCTCAGCCAGTTCTATAACGCAGCCGCCTTCGGCAACATCAGCAGACTGTACATGCCCGGAGCGCAAGTATTCCCGCTGAAAAGCCTGCGAGACGCTCAGGGCCAAGAGTGGCAACTGATCCGGGTCGAGGAAGGCAGTGCGTCCCTGAGCGTCCATGCACCCCTGCCAGCCAACGTCGGCTGGGTTGAGGCCCGTTGCCTGACCGAGCAGTGCCCCCCACCAGCGCTGACGCCCTGATAAACTGCCGGCTTTACGAATGAACACTGCGAGCCGCCCATGCCGATCCGCCACTGCATCGTCCACCTGATCGACAAGAAGCCCGACGGCACTCCCGCCGTGCTGCATGCCCGCGACTCCGAGCTGGCCACCAGCCAGGCCATGGAAAACCTTCTGGCCGACCTCAACGAGAGCTACAACGCCAAGCAGGGCAAGGCCTGGGGTCTGTTCCACGAGGAATCCGGTGCCTACCCGTTCAGCGGCTGGCTGAAGAGCTACCTGGCTGCCGAGCAGGACTTCACCGCTTTCAGCCGGCAGGCCGTGGCCCAGCTGCAGAAGCTGATGGAGGAATCCAACCTGTCCACCGGTGGTCATGTGCTGTTTGCCCATTACCAACAGGGCATGACGGACTACCTGGCCATCGCCCTGCTCCACCACAGCGAAGGGGTGACGGTCACCGAGGCGCTGGACGTGGCGCCGGCCAAGCACCTGGACCTGTCGCAGCTGCACCTGGCGGCACGCATCAACCTGTCGGAGTGGCAGAACAACCCCAACTCCAAGCAGTACATCTCCTTCATCCGGGGCAAGAACGGCAAGAAGGTCTCGGACTACTTCCGCGACTTCATCGGCTGCCAGGAAGGCGTCGACGCGCCGAGCGAGACCCGCACCCTGCTCAAGGCCTTCAGCGATTTCGTCGAGAGCGAGGACCTGGCCGAAGAACAGGCCCGCGCCAAGACCGAAGCCCTGGTCGACTACGCCACCAGCCAGGCCAAGCTGGGCGAGCCGATTACCCTCGACGAGCTGTCCGGGCTGATCGACGAAGACCGTCCGCGCGCCTTCTTTGAGCACATCCGCAACAAGGATTACGGCATGGCCCCGGAGTTCCCGGCGGACAAGCGCACCCTGAACCAGTTCCGCCGTTTCACCGGGCGCGCCGAAGGCCTGTCGATCAGCTTCGAGGCGCACCTGCTAGGCTCGAAGATCGAGTATGACGAAGCGCGCGACATGCTGATCATTCGCCAGGTGCCGACCCAGTTGAAGGATCAGCTCAAGCGCCGCAAGGACTGAGCGCCTGTCAACCGAGGGGAGAACGCTGATGCTGCGCCTGGCCGATGACCTGCTCGACGACTGCCTGTGCCAGCCGCAGGCCCCCTTCGGCAAGAGCCCCTCGCGCTACCTGATCGACGACAAGCATGCCGCCAAGGCCCAACTGGCTGCCCTCAAGCCCTGGCTGGCCGAGCAGCAGACCATGCTCTGGGCCAATCGCCGCGATGCCGTGCTCCTACTCCTGCAGGGCCCGGACTGCTCCGGCAAGGACGGCGTGATCCGCCGGGTGCTCAGTGCCTGCAACCCGCAGGCATTGCAGATCAGCAGCTTCCAGGAGCCTGATGCCGCGGAGAATCGCCGCGACTTTCTCGCCCGCTACCAGGCGCACCTGCCCGCACCGGGACTGCTGGGCGTATTCAACCGCAGCTACTACGAGGGACTGACCAGCGACCTGCGTGACGGTCTGTGCAGCCTTGCGGATCTGCCCGGGCGCGAGCAGCGCATTGCCGAACTGGAACAGCAGCTGGCCGGGCAGCGCATCCACCTGCTCAAGTGCTACCTGCATATTTCCCACGAAGAACAGACCCTGCGCCTGCGCAGACGTCTGGAGCTGCCCAGCAAGCGCTGGAAACTCAAAGCCAGCGACCTCACGGCCTGGCAGCAGTTCCAGGAACGCCAGCAGGAATGGACCGAGGTACTGCAGCGCAGCCACAGCGACGCGGCCCCCTGGTACGTGATTCCCGCCGAACACCGCTGGCAGCGCGATCTGCTGCTGGCGAGCCTCCTGGCCCGCGAGTTCGAACGCCTGCAGCTGGCCTGGCCGCAGCGTCCGGCGCCCTTTACTGCTCAGGACCTGGAGTTGGGGGCATGAAACGGACCTGGCTCCTGGCACTGCTGCTGGTCAGCGGCTTGAGCGCGGCCAGCCATCCCGAATTGAACGACGAGGAACTGCGCTTCATCAGCGCCAACTCCGAGTTCACCCTGCTCCATGAAATGGGCCACCTGCTGATCAGCGAGCTCAAACTGCCCGTGCTCGGCCGCGAGGAAGATGCGGCCGACCAGCTCGGCTTCATGGGCCTGTTTCTGCTGTACGAGCGCCAGCGCGATGCCGACTTCTACGCCAAGCTGGTGGACGTCGCCGACTACTGGCGCCTGGAATGGCAACGGCCCAAACAGCCCGGCGAAGAAGTACCGGCCTGGGACAGTCACGGTCTGGATGAACAACGCTTCTACAACATCGCCTGCCTGGCCTACGGCAGCGATCCCAAACAGCTGGAGTGGATCATCGAGGCCACCGGCCTGCCCGAGGAACGGGCCTTCTACTGCCCCGAGGAATACCAGCAGGCCCACCATGCCGTGACCTGGCTGATCCGGCACTTTCGCAAGCCGCAGGATCAACCGGTGCGTCATCGCATTCAGGTGATCTACGAAGCGCCCTCGGACAGCGTGGAGAACGGCGCACAGATGCTCGCCAGCATCAAGGCCACCGGCGAGCTGGAGGCGGTGGCGGCCAAGGCCAGCCACGACTTTGACCTACCCCGCGATGTGACCCTGCGCATGACCAGCTGCGGCTCGCCCGATGCTTGGTACAACGCCATCAGCGGCGAGCTGACACTGTGCTACGAGCGCCTCAGCTATTTCCGCGAGCTGGCCCGGCAACTGCCGGCCTTGCGCCGGCAGCAGCTCGAACGCCCCTGATCAGCGCACTTCGATCTTGAAGCCCAGACGCGGGAAGTGCACGTGCACACGCCCGGCACGCTCATCATCACGGGCCACGATCAGCTCCTCACCACCCGCGAAGAGCAACTCGCCCTCCACCGGATCGACACCATAGTCGGTGGCCGACACTGCCACCCGCTGGCCCGGCTGCAGGCCATTGGCGTCGGCGAAGGCTTCATCCGGCAACGCTGCCGGAGTGGCCGCGCGGGCAATCTCGATGGCCTCGGCCGCGCTCATCGCGCTGCTCGAACCGTGACCAAAGGCCAGTACCCGCCCCAGCCAGGCCGCCACCGCCGGATAGTCATCCACCAGCGGCGCCGTCACCGGCGTGCCCTTGAGGAACCACAACGGATGAGCCAGAGCAAAGTCGGCGATGGACGCATTGCCGAACAGGAACTCGCCCTCCTCGCGCTGCAGTTGCAGCTCCAGCCGCTGCATCAGCCCCGGCCAGTTGTGCTGTGCCTGCTCGGCAGGCAAACGGCTGGCCGAACCGCCGGAGAACAATCCGGCGCGATCGGCCATAAAGGCCTTGATTACCTCGGCGGGCAGCTTGCCCAGGCGCACGGCCATGGACTCGGGCTGGAACACCAGGCTCACGGCATGCTGGAACACGACCGAGTCCGCCCACTGGGCAAAACTGGCCACCACAAACTCCTGCCCCTCTGGAAACAGGCTGGGCGTGGCCTTTTCGGCCTCCAGGCGGCGGGCAATCAGCGCAGTGTCGCAATAGATATCGGCACCGACCTGCAGCACCGGGGTCTTGCGGTAGCCACCGGTCAACGCCATCAGATCCGGTTTGGGCATCATTCGCGGGATATCCACCGAGCGCCACGACAGCTGCTTGAAACCGAGCATCAGGCGCGCCTTCTCGGCGAAGGGCGAGGCGTCGTAGTGGTGCAGTATCAGTTCGTGCATGACAGGCTCCGTGTCGGTCAGGGAAAAGCGGAGCTTACCCTCAGTCCTGACCCAGGCCTACCGCCAGGGCATCAGCCTGATGACGCGCCATCAGCCGGCTGCATGCAGCCCTGCACCAGCAACTCCTTGGCCGGCTTGGCCAGACGCTTGATCGCCCGCTCGCGACGCAGCGCCGCGCCCTTGCCGGCACAGGACTCGACATACACCAGAGCCTGCGCAGGGCTGGAGTGAAAGAAACGGGCACCCTTACCACTCTGGTGCTGACGGAAGCGCCGCTGCGGGTCATCGCTGATACCGCAGTACAGCGCGCCATTGGCGGCACGCACCAGATAGACGTACCAGGGTTTGGCCTCTGACGGCTCGACAACAGGGCAATTGGCAACGGACACGAGGACTCACCTGCAAGAAGAGGCCGCCACGGTAGACCATCGGCGCCTCGCACTCCAGCCCTCACAGGCTGTTGAAGAACTACCTGCGTTGCCATCGCCAGCGTTTTTTAACGGCCTGCTAGCCCTGCTGCGCGCGCTGCCAGGCAGCCAGCCCCTGACGTGCCTGCCGGTGCACCGCGCCCTGCACGGCGGGCAGCCAGCCCAGCAACAGGCCCTTGAAGCCAAGCGCCTGGCGGGTCCAGCGCCACAAGTCGAAGTGGTCATAGTGCCTGGCAATCAGCCCGTCGCGGAAAACGAACTCGGCGTGGATATCGTTGACCACCGTGCGCCCTGTCTGGGTAAAGGTGTAGGTCGCCACCCAGTGCGCCTTACCGCGCTGGTCATCTGCGGTGATGCCATCGAAGGTCAGCGAGAAATCCTTGGCCCGCTGGCACAGCATGCGCCACATGTCAGCGGCCTCACGCCCGTGCAGCTCACCGAAAGCCGGGTCACGGAAGTGCACATCCTCCGCATAGCAGGCTGCCATGGACTCGGCATCCAGCTGTTGGAAGGCCGTGTAGAAACGGCGAATCAGTTCGGCATTGGCGTGGTTCATGGCTGGCTCCTGTGCGGTGTGAGCAGCAGTATGGTCGATGCCGCCCGGCGCCTCGATTGGCGATAAAGACAACTTTGTGTTGATATTCGCCAATTACTTTCTTCAGGTAGCCGCCGTGCTGCATATCAGCCTGTATGTGTGCCCGCAGACCGTGGTGTCCAGCCTCAGCCAGGCCCACGACTGCTTCGGCCTGGCCAATCACCTGGCCGGCAAACCTCTGTTTCGCCTCAGCCGCTGCAGCCGCGATGGCCAGGCGGTTCAGCTGCCCTACGCACGCATCGACGTGGACGGCGACCTGGTTCTGGCCGAGAGCGCCGACCTGCTGCTACCGGCCACCGGCAGCGATATCGCCCGCACACTGGCCGACAACCAGACGCTGCTCGACTGGCTGGCCCGGCGCCCTGCCAGCCAGACCCTGGCGAGCCTCTGCAGCAGCGCCTTCCTCCTGGCCGAAGCCGGGCAGCTCGACGGCGGCCCGGCCACCACCCATTGGGCCCTGGCAAGTCAGTTTCGGCAGCGTTATCCCAGAGTGCGCCTGCAAGTGCAGCACCTGCATTGCCAGCACCAGCAACGCTTCACCTCTGGTGGCGCGCAGGCCGGGCTTGATCTGTGCCTGCACCTGATCAGCCTGCATGCCGGCCCCTGGCTGGCCGAGCAGGTCGCTGCGGCGCTGGTGGTGGACCGGCAGCGTGGCGAGCAGACGCGCTTCCAGCCCCTGCTGCCCACCCCACGTCAGGATGATCCCGCGCTGCTCGACCTGCTGCGCTGGCTGCAACGCCGGCATGCCAGCAGCATCGACCTGGAGATGCTGGCCAGCCGCCTGCACTGCTCGACCCGCACCCTACTGCGGCGCTTCAAGGCAGCCACCGGGCTGACGCCCAACGACTACCTGCAACGCCTGCGCATCGTCGCGGCGCAGAGCGCCCTGCGCCAGCCGCAGCAATCACTGGAGCAGATCGCGCTGAACGTGGGCTATCAGGACCGCGCCACCTTCGCCCGCCTGTTCAAGCAACTCTGCGGGGAAACGCCCGGCGCCTACCGTCGCCGCGTACTGACGCCCTGATCCATCCCAAAACAAAAAGGCCAGTCACCTGACGGGGACTGGCCTTTTTGGCATTGCCTTACGACTTACAGCGGCTTGCCACGGTTGCCGTGGGCGGCGACGAACTGCTGCACGGTCTTCAGGTCGTTGGCCAGCACGGTGCAGCGCTCTTCGCGCTGGAACAGGTCGGCCAGGTGCGGCGGCAGCGCCGGCACCGCGTCGATGCCGGCCTTCTCCACCGCTTCCGGGAACTTGACCGGGTGCGCGGTGCCCAGGGTCACCATGGGGATGGCCAGGCTGCGGCGGCATTCGCGCGCGGCACGTACACCGATGGCGGTGTGCGGATCGAGCAGCTCGCCGCACTCCTTGTACACCTCGGCGATGGTCTCGCAGGTCTGTTCATCGCTGACGGCCAGCGAATCGAACAGCTTGCGTGCTTCGGTCCAGCGGTCTTCCTCGACGCTGAAGCCGCCACCCTGCTTGAAGGTGTCCATCAGGCCGGCGATGGCGGCGCCGTTGCGGCCGTGCAGGTCGAACAGCAGGCGCTCGAAGTTGGACGAGACCATGATGTCCATGGACGGCGACAGGGTCGGGTGCAGGGTGTCCTTGACGTACTGATTGCCGCTCATGAAGCGGTGCAGGATGTCGTTGCGGTTGGTGGCGACGATCAGCTGGCTGATCGGCAGGCCCATATTGCGCGCCAGGTAGCCGGCGAAGATGTCGCCGAAGTTGCCGGTCGGAACCGAGAACGCCACGGAGCGTGCCGGGCCGCCCAGCTGCAGGGCCGCGTGGAAGTAGTAGACGATCTGGGCCATGATCCGCGCCCAGTTGATCGAGTTGACGGCTACCAGACGGGTGCCCTTGAGGAAACCCTGGTCGGCGAAGCTGGCCTTGACCATCTCCTGGCAGTCATCGAAGTTGCCTTCGATGGCAATGTTGTGGATGTTGTCGCCGAGGATAGTGGTCATCTGCCGGCGCTGCACCTCGGACACGCGGTTGTGCGGGTGCATGATGAAAATGTCAACGTTGTCGCAGGCCTTGCAGCCTTCGATGGCGGCCGAGCCGGTGTCGCCACTGGTGGCGCCCATGATCACCACGCGCTCGTTGCGCTTGGCCAGTACATGGTCGAGCAGGCGACCCAGCAGTTGCAGGGCGAAGTCCTTGAACGCCAGGGTCGGGCCGTGGAACAGCTCCAGCACCCACTCGTTGGTGTCCAGCTGGCGCAGCGGCGCTGCCGCCTTATGGGCGAACACGCCGTAGGTTTCTTCGAGAATCTTCTTAAAATCGGCATCGGCGATGGAGCCCGCCACGAACGGGCGCATCACCCGGAAGGCCAGCTCGTGATACGGCAGATCGGCCCAGGAGGCGATCTCTTCGACCGTGAAGCGCGGCAGGTTTTCCGGCACGTAGAGGCCGCCGTCGCTGGCGAGGCCAGCCAGCAGCACGTCTTCAAAGTTCAGGGCCGGCGCCTGACCGCGGGTACTGATATAACGCATGGTGCTCGCCCTTCTTAATTCAGGTGCTCGACGCGGATACGCATGACCGGGCCGGACACATCGGCCAGGGCTTCCAGCGCGCTGATCGCGTCGTTCATGGATTGTTCGGTCACGCGGTGGGTGAGGAGAATCAACGGCACCAGGCCGTCCTGCTCCTCAGCTTCCTTCTGCATGATCGACTCGATGTTGATGCCACGCTCGGAGAGGATGGTCGCGACCTTGGCCAGCACACCCGGACGGTCCTGAACCTGAATGCGCAGGTAGTAGGCGCTCTGGCACTCGGCGATCGGCAGGATCGGGTGATCGGACAACAGGTCGGCCTGGAAGGCCAGGTGCGGCACGCGGTTCTGCGGATCGGTGGTCAGCGCACGAACCACATCGATCACATCGGCCACCACGGCAGAAGCGGTCGGTTCCATGCCAGCGCCGGCGCCGTAGTACAGGGTGCTGCCGACGGCATCGCCATTGACCATCACCGCATTCATCACGCCGTTGACGTTGGCGATCAGGCGGTCGGCCGGGATCAGGGTCGGGTGCACGCGCAGCTCGATGCCGGCCTCGGTGCGGCGAGCCACGCCAAGGTGCTTGATGCGGTAGCCCAGCGCTTCGGCGTAGTTGACGTCGGCACTGGTGAGCTTGGTGATGCCCTCAGTGTAGGCCTTGTCGAACTGCAGCGGAATACCGAAGGCGATGGACGCCAGGATGGTCAGCTTGTGCGCGGCATCAATGCCTTCGACGTCAAAGGTCGGATCGGCTTCGGCATAGCCCAGCGCCTGCGCTTCTTTCAGCACATCGGCGAAGGCACGGCCCTTCTCACGCATCTCGGTGAGGATGAAGTTACCGGTGCCGTTGATGATGCCGGCCAGCCAGTTGATGCGGTTGGCCGCCAGGCCCTCGCGGATCGCCTTGATCACCGGGATACCGCCAGCCACGGCCGCTTCAAAGGCGACGATGACGCCCTTCTCGCGAGCCTTGGCGAAGATCTCGTTGCCGTGCACGGCAATCAGCGCCTTGTTGGCGGTGACCACATGCTTGCCGTTCTCGATGGCCTTCATCACCAGATCACGGGCGATGGTATAGCCACCGATCAGCTCGATGATGATGTCGATTTCCGGGTTGTTCACCAGATCGAAGACGTCGGCGGTAATGGGGGTACCGCTGGTATCGCACTTCGGGTTGGTGTCACGCGCGGCAATCTGGGCGACTTCAATGCCACGCCCGGCACGGCGGGCAATCTCCTCGGCATTGCGTTTGAGTACATTGAAGGTACCGCCACCGACGGTACCAAGCCCACAGATGCCTACTTTGACCGGTTTCACGCTGAAACTCCCCATCATCTCTGCACGAAGCGGCCGGGCAATGCCCGGCCGATTAAAAGGACTGCACATTACGAAGCCGGCCATTTTACTGTCAAATGACCGCTTCGGCGCGGCTTATTTAGCGCTGGCTTCGATCGCCAGCTTGGCCAGCTGCGGAGCAGGCTGATAGCCCGGAATCAACTGTCCGTTGGCCAGCACGATCGATGGTGTACCGGTAACCCCGATTGCCTGCCCCAGCGCATACAGTTTCATGACAGGGTTATCGCAAGTGGTAGCCGGTACTTCCTTGCGCGCCTTGGCCAGATTCATCGCCGCCTGACGATCCTTGGCACACCAGACGCTGACCAGGGTCTTATGACCATGACTACCTTCACCCTGGCGCGGGAACGCCATATAACGAACTTCTATGCCTAGACGATTGAGTTCCGGCATTTCCGAGTGCAATTTCTGACAGTAACCGCAATCGGTATCGGTAAACACCGTAATGTGCGCCTTGGTCTCGCCCTTGGCAGGGAACACCACCATGTCGCTGACTGGCACCTTGGCCAGCAGGGCTGCAATCTCCTTGCTGGCATGCTGCTCTGTCAGGTTCTGCGCCTTGCCATCACGCACACGATACAGGTCGCCCTGCAGGATGAACTGCCCGTCCGGACTGGCATAAAGCAGACGCCCCCCCTTGAGCTGAACTTGGTACAGCCCCGGCATGGCACTCTCGGCAATCGCCTCGATCGGCAGATCGGGCTGAATGGACTGCAGGGTCTTGCGAATGGCCTGATCCGGATCGGCGGCCTGGGCAACGGCAGCGGCCAGAGCAAGGGTCAGGCCGGCAAACAGACGAGATACGCGCATGAAACACTCCTTGGATTGACGCCGCAGCCTACCACAGAAGCCCGCCGCGCTTGATGCTGCGGGCCGAGCGGATGTTTGCAACTGATGACAGGTTCAACCGCGGGGATGATGCTGCGCGTGTAGCGCCTGCAGACGCGCCTTGGCCACGTGGGTATAGATTTGCGTGGTCGAGAGGTCGCTATGCCCCAGCAGCATCTGCACCACGCGAAGATCGGCACCATGATTGAGCAGATGAGTGGCAAAGGCATGGCGCAAGGTATGTGGCGACAGGGGGGCCTGGATCATCGCCGCGCGTGCATGCAGCTTGATACGGTGCCAGAAGGTCTGCCGGGTCATCTGCTCACCCCGCAGACTGGGAAACAGCACAGCGCTGGGCGCCCCCTTTAGCAGCAAGGGTCGCGCTTCTTGCAGATAGCGCTCCAGCCACAACAGCGCCTCCTCGCCCAACGGCACCAGACGCTCCTTGCTGCCCTTGCCGAAGACCCTCAGCACGCCCTGGCGCGGATTGAGCTGTTCGAGGGTCAGCGACACCAGCTCGGTAACACGCAAGCCGCAGGCATACAACACCTCGAGCATGCAGCGATCGCGCAAGCCCAGCGGCTCGGCAATGTCAGGCGCCGACAACAGCGCTTCGACATCAGCCTCGGACAACGACTTAGGCAAGGGTCGACCGACCTTTGGCATCGCCACCTGCAAGGTCGGATCTTCAACAATCCGCCCCTGCCGCAGCAGATAGCGATAAAAACCACGCAGTGCCGAAAGGAAACGAGCTGTGGAACGCGCCTGGTAACCTGCCTGCAGGCGCCACGAAAGGTGATCAAGCAACACATCGCGCCCCGCCTGAGCGAGATCGATGCCTTGCTCATGCAGCCAGCCATGCAACTGCTCAAGATCGCTGCGGTAAGCGTTCCGACTGTGTACCGACAAGCCCTTTTCCAGCCACAGGCTGTCGAGGTACTCATCGATCAGGGGGTGTTCGCAGGCACTCATGGCAACTCTTCAGCTGAACCGATTGCGCAAAGTTTTCCACAGCCACGCCCACCGCCACCAGCGATTATCCTCGGCATCGTCGGCACCAGCCGACACACCCAGTCCAACGACGTTACCGCCAGTCATGCACATCGCGAATAAACGTGACAGTCGCGACTGACCACCTATCCTAGGTTGGGTGACACTTCTCGCCGATACAGCCATGATTTCACTCTGCCACCATCCAGCCTGCGGTCAATTGATCATGTCCAATCAGCAGCACTCGCGCCTCGGTCAGATTCTGATCAACAAGAACCTGATCACCTCCAAGCAACTGGATGCCGCCATCCAGCTGCAGCTGACCAGCAAGAAGCGCCTCGGTGAAATCCTTATCGAGCAAGGACTGGTCACCGAGAAACAGCTGCACAAAGCCCTGCGCAAACAGACCAACCTGCGCCTGGTCACCACGCTGGTGGCCGCCATGATGATGCCTTTCCAGCCACTACTGGCCAGCCAGCGCTCCGACGTCGATATTGTCGCCAGCCAGCGCATCGACAGCCTGGGCATGCAGCCGCTGTCGGAGCTGGAAATGGGTGATGTGCATGCCCAGGGCCTGGACGACACCCTGCAGCAACTGGTGCTGACCGCCAAGGATGGAGACGGCCTGGGCACCATGCAGAAACTGGCCAAGCTGGTGATACCGGTACTCGACAATCTCGAGTCAGAGTACAGCGCCCACGATGTGGTCTATGACCCCAAACAGATGACCTCGACCATCAACCCCGACGGCTCGATCAATGTGCGCCTGCCCAGCTCCATCGGCGAGATGCGCTTCGACAATATCCGCGTCGCCGGAGCACCGACCACCCAGAGCTTCGGCAGCTTGAGCATCCAGGACATCGACCTATCCCAGGCCTCGCTGACCATCAAGGTTCGTCCCTGAAAAGCATCACCCCATGAAAAGGCGCCCGCAGGCGCCTTTTCTCTGTCTTAAACACTGACCCCGGAATCCTCCAATGGATAGCCAGGCAGCACAGGAACCGGCTTGTTGTCGTCACCAATGGCGACAAAACTGAACACCCCGCTGATCGCTTTCTCCCGCCCATCCTGGGACATGCTTTCGACAAACACCTCGACCTCGACCTTGAGACTGGTACGCCCGACCTTGATCACCCGGCCCACCAGTTCGACGATGGAGCCTGCGGCTATCGCATGCTTGAAGTCGATACGATCGCTGGACACGGTCACCAGCGGCAAACGGCAGAAGCGTGTCGCCGCGATGAACGACACCTCGTCCATCCAGGCCAGCGCCGTACCGCCGAACAAGGTGTTGTGGTGATTGGTAGTGAACGGGAACACAGTCTTGGTCACGCGACTTTCCGACAGCGCCGTGCGCCGCTGGATTTCCAGCTCTCTTGGGGTCATGCCATTACTACCTGAAATGACTGCAGCCACAACGAGCGCGCCGCCTTGCTTGCTGCGGCTCGCCAATAGCGAATCGGTTCAAATGCGGAATTGATACAGACATAAAAAAAGCAGCCCGCAGGCTGCTTTTTTCGACAGGGAAGCGGATTAAACCAGCTTCTCCTTGATGCGGGCGGCCTTGCCGGACAGCTCGCGGAGGTAGTACAGCTTGGCCTTGCGCACGTCACCGCGGCGCTTGACGCTCAGGCTGTCAACCAGCGGCGAGTAGGTCTGGAAGGTACGCTCAACGCCAACACCGTTGGAGATCTTGCGCACAGTGAAGGCACTGTTCAGACCACGGTTGCGCTTGGCAATTACCACGCCTTCAAAGGCCTGCAGACGCGAACGGTCGCCTTCCTTCACTTTAACCTGGACGATTACGGTGTCGCCTGGGGCGAAAGCCGGAATCTCTTTGTTCATCTGTTCAGCTTCGAGCTGCTGAATGATCTTGTTGGTCATGCTGTGCTCCTAAGACAAACCAGCGGTTTGCCATCGATACGTTAACTATCGTTCCGCTGACGGAGATATTCCGCCAGCAGCTTTGTCTCTTCTCCAGAAAGCGAGCGGCAATCCAGAAGATCAGCACGGCGTTCCTGAGTCCGACCAAGGGACTGCATCAGGCGCCAGCGCCGGATGTGTTCGTGATTGCCACTCAGCAGCACATCAGGAACACGCTTGCCTTCATACACCTCAGGTCGGGTGTAGTGCGGGCAATCGAGCAGGCCATCGGTAAACGAGTCCTCCTCGGCGGAGTCCGCGTGGCCCAATGCACCGGGCAGCAAACGCGTTACCGCATCGATCAGCACCATGGCCGGCAGCTCACCGCCGGACAGGACGTAATCGCCAATCGACCATTCCTCATCAACATGCGTTTCAATGAAACGCTCATCAATGCCTTCGTAGCGCCCAGCGATCAGGATCAGCGACTGTTCCTGCACCAGTTCCCGCACGGACGCCTGCTTCAGCGTTTGCCCCTGCGGCGACAGGTAGATCACCTTGGCGCCCTCACCGGCAACCTGCCTGGCCGCAGCCAGCGCACGTTCCAGCGGTTGAATCTTCATCACCATGCCGGGGCCGCCACCGAAGGGGCGATCGTCCACCGTCTGGTGACGGTCATCGGTGAAATCCCGCGGATTCCAGCAGCGCAGCTCAAGGAGCCCCTGCTTCACCGCACGACTGGTAATCCCGTACTCGCTGATGGCAGCGAACATTTCCGGGAAAATGCTGATGACTGAAACATGCATATGCTTCAGAAGTCCGCATCCCAATCGACCCGCATCTCGCCAGCGGCCAGATCAATCGACAACACGCATTGCTCGATATAGGGCAACAGGCGTTCACGATCATCCAGACTGCCGATACACGGCTTGACCACCATGACATCGTTGGCACCGGTTTCCAGCAGATGGTCGATCTTGCCGAGCAATTGCCCCTGCTGATCAATGACCTTCAAGCCTTCCAGCTGATACCAGTAGTACTCGCCCTGATCCAGCGTCGGCAGCAAGCTGCGCAACACACAGATCTCATAGCCGGCGTAGGTACGGGCCACTTCGCGATCGTCGAGGCCCTTGAGCTTGGCGGTGAGCACTTTGCCATGCAAACGCCCACTGACAACCTCAACCTGCTTGCTCTCACCGTCACGCCGAAGCGTCCAGCGGCGGTAGTCCAGCAGGTTATCAAGCGGTTCCGTGAAGGAATAAACCTTCACCTCGCCCTTGATGCCGAACACCGAAACGATCTTGCCAAGAACGACGAGGTCCTCGGCGGGTGTCGGCGACTGCTGCATGGATTAGGCCTTGGCCGCTTCCTTGAGCAGTTGGGCAACGCGCTCGGACGGCTGGGCGCCCTGGCTCAGCCAGTAGCTGACGCGCTCTTGATTCACGGACAGCTTGACTTCAGCACCCGAAGCAACCGGGTTGAAGAAACCCACGCGCTCATTGAAGCGACCGTCGCGCGCATTGCGGCTGTTGGTCACGGTCAGGTGGTAGAAGGGGCGCTTTTTGGAGCCGCCACGAGCAAGACGGATGGTTACCATTGAACTTCGTTCCTGTAGTCGGTGCTTGCAAAATGAATATGCACGCTGGGCGCATGGCCCGAAAGGCCGCATATTCTAAGGATTATCCGGGCAATTGCAAATCTCTTTTTCCCACCGCTTATCGGCACCACCCCGGATATGCGCGGTGCCGGCGCTGGCAATCAGAGTTTGGGCATCCCCCCGCCCGGCAGCATGCCGCCCATGCCCCGCATGAGCTTGGCCATACCGCCTTTGGAGGTGAACTTCTTCATCATCTTCTGCATCTGCTTGTGCTGTTTGATCAGCCGGCCGATGTCCTGCACCTGGGTACCTGAGCCCATGGCGATGCGGCGCTTGCGCGAACCACTGATGATGTCGGGATCACGCCGCTCGGCCGGCGTCATCGAATTGATGATGGCTTCCATCTGCTTGAACTGCTTCTCGGCGGCACTCTGCGCACCACCCATCTGCGCCAGGTTGACCCCACCGATCGATGGCAACTTGTCCATCAGACCACCGAGACCACCCATGTTTTTCATCTGCTGCAGCTGATCACGGAAGTCTTCCAGATCGAAGCCTTTACCCTTCTTGATCTTTTTGGCCAGTTTTTCGGCCTTCTCGCGATCCAGGGTCTGCTCGGCTTGCTCGATCAGACTGAGCACATCGCCCATGCCGAGGATGCGCGAAGCCACGCGGTCCGGATGGAACGGATCCAGCGCTTCGGTCTTCTCGCCCATGCCGAGGAACTTGATCGGCTTGCCGGTGATGGCGCGCACGGAAAGCGCCGCACCACCACGGGCATCACCGTCGACCTTGGTCAGCACCACGCCGGTCAGCGGCAGCGCATCATTGAAGGCCTTGGCCGTATTGGCGGCATCCTGACCGGTCATGGCATCGACCACGAACAGTGTTTCCACCGGTTTGACTGCCGCATGGACCAGTTTGATCTCGTCCATCATCTCGGCATCGACATGCAGCCGGCCGGCGGTGTCGACAATCACCACATCGATGAACTTGAGCTTGGCCTCACGGATCGCCGCCTCGGCAATCGCCACCGGCTTCTGCGTGACATCGGAAGGGAAGAAGGTCACGCCAATATCATTGGCCAGGGTTTCCAGCTGCTTGATGGCCGCCGGGCGGTACACGTCAGCCGAAACCACCATCACGGTCTTTTTCTTGCGTTCCTTCAGGAAGCGCGCCAGCTTGCCCGCCGTGGTGGTCTTACCCGCCCCCTGCAGACCGGCCATGAGGATCACCGCCGGCGGCGCGGCATTCAGCGCCAGGTCTTCGTTGGCCGAGCCCATCATGGCTTCCAGCTCGGCCTGGACAATCTTCACAAACGCCTGCCCCGGCGTCAGGCTCTTCGACACCTCGGTGCCGACCGCGCGTTCCTTGACCTTGTTGACGAAATCCTTGACCACCGGCAGGGCAACGTCCGCCTCCAGCAAGGCCATGCGCACTTCGCGCAGGGTGTCCTTGATGTTGTCTTCGCTCAGCTTGGCCTTGCCGGTGACATGGCGCAGCGTCTGGGACAGGCGATCGGTTAGATTCTCGAACATGACGATCCTTCAGGGGATGGCTTGCGGCAGACCGCGGAGTATACCCAAGAGGCGCGCCGGCCAACACCGCCCTTGGTCTTTCGTGGGCCACCCTTGTGTGCCAAACTCAGCGCCTTCAAGCGCACGTACGCCCAAGGATTTATGACTGCATTGCTGCCCAGCCTGCTCGCCGCCCTCCTCTATCTGGCCGCCAGCACCCACCAGGGAATTGCCTTCAAGCGCCGCCAGACGCCCAATCAGCGCCTGCTAGGCGGACTTGGCCTGCTGGCACTGTTGGCCCAGAGCACCGCACTGCAACAGCAGCTATTGGGTGGCAACGGCCTGACCCTCGACTTTTTCAATGCCGCCAGCCTGATTGCAGCAAGCGTGATCGGCATAACCCTGCTGGCCAACCTGCGCATGCCGGTGAGCAACCTGTTCCTGCTGCTGTTTCCGCTGGGCGCCCTGACCACGCTGCTGGCACAGTGGGCACCCACCGGCACCAGCCAACCGATCAACGAGCAAGGCGGCATCCTCGCGCACATCCTGCTGTCGATCACGGCCTATGGCCTGCTGACCCTGGCCGTATTCCAGTCGCTGCTGCTGCTGATTCAGGATCATCAGCTCAAACACAAGCACCCCTCCGGCCTGATCCGCAACTTCCCGCCGCTACAAACCATGGAAAGTCTGCTGTTCAGCTTTCTTCTGGCCGGCTGGCTGCTACTGTCGCTGTCACTGATTTCCGGCTGGATCTACGTAGACAACCTGTTTGGCCAGCATCTGGCGCACAAGACCGTCCTCTCCTGCTTTGCCTGGGTGGTGTTCGCCGTGCTGCTCTGGGGCCGCCACCAGCTTGGCTGGCGCGGTCATACCGCGATTCGCTGGACCCTGGCCGGCTTCCTGCTGTTGATGCTGGCTTACTTCGGCAGCAAGCTGGTCCGCGAATTTATCCTGCACATTTGAGCTGAGCCCCCCCTAACGACGGGCTACTACTCCCGCCCGCTCAAGCCGCTCGGCCAGCGCCTGCGCCCATACGGCATAGCCGCGAGCGGAAGGATGATAGCCATCCGCCGCCAGGTACTCGTCGGCAAACTGCAGATCCAGCGCGCAATAAGCATGCTCACGCGCCTCCGCCAACTGGCGCAGATCGCCATCGAGCAGGCGCGCCCGCGCACCCAGCACCCGCCGCAACAAGGGCGGCAATGCGGTGAAATGCTGGATAGGCGGCACGGCGGTAAAGGCCACCTGCGCTCCCTGCCGGACAAAATGCTCGGCCAGCTCACTCAACGCCCGCTGCCAGGCACGACGCGCACTGAAGTGTGTGGTGTCGTTGACACCAAATACCAGTAACGCCAGATCAACCGCCGCCATGGCTTGCGGCAACAGCTGCTCACAGGCCTCGATGGCGGTAATGCCATTGACGCCCAGCGCCCGCCACTGCACTGGTCGCTGCAGCTGCTGTGCCAGAGACTCGGCCAACTGACCGCTGAGCGCCACCTGCTGCACCTCAACACCGACACCTGCCACCGTCGACTCACCCAGCAACAACAAACGCAGCGGAGCTCCACCCCACTCAGCGCCTGCCAACCCCTGCTGCGGTCCACCCGCAGGCGGCAGGCGCAAAGCATGCCGACGCGTGTGCAGCGCCTGCGGCAGCAACACCGGCAGCAGGGCGATGAACTGCAACCACCAACCCAGGCTGGCGCGCCGACTCACAACTCGATCTCAACCTCGGCAGCCGCGCGAGTCGCCTTGGCGCGCGCCGCATCGACGGTCACATCACGCGCCAACGCCACACCCATGCGCCGCTGCCCGCTGACTTCCGGCTTGCCGAACAGGCGCAGCGCGGTATCCGGCTCGGCCAGCGCCGCCCCGAGATTGCCGAAGCTGACCTGCTGTGACTCACCGTCCACCAGGATCACCGCCGAGGCGGCAGGGCCGAGCTGGCGGATAGCTGGAATCGGTAGACCGAGAATGGCCCGTGCGTGCAGGGCGAACTCGGACAAGTCCTGGGAAATCAAGGTGACCAGACCGGTATCATGCGGACGCGGAGAAATCTCGCAGAACCACACCTGATCACCCTTGATGAACAGCTCGACACCGAACAGGCCGCGCCCGCCCAGCGCCCCTGTCACCGCCAACGCAATGCGCTCGGCCTCGGCCTGCGCCTTGGCGCTCATGGCTTGCGGCTGCCAGGACTCGTGGTAGTCGCCCTTGACTTGGCGATGACCGACCGGCGCACAGAAGGTGGTGCCGCCACTGTGGCGCACAGTGAGCAGGGCAATTTCATAGTCAAAATCGATAAAACCTTCGACGATCACCCTCCCCTTGCCGGCACGCCCGCCCGCCTGAGCGTAATCCCAAGCCGCCTGCAGGTCGGCCATGCTTTTCAACACCGACTGCCCCTTGCCCGAGGAACTCATGATCGGCTTGATCAGGCACGGGAAGCCCAGCGCCTGGACCGCCGCCCAGCATTCCTCGAAGGAGTCGGCGAAACGGTATGGCGACGTCGGCAGCCCCAGCTCCTCGGCGGCCAGACGACGGATACCCTCGCGATTCATGGTCAGCTGCGCGGCGCGTGCCGTCGGAATCACCGTAAAGCCTTCTGCTTCCAACTCAACCAGAGTGTCGGTGGCAATCGCCTCGATCTCTGGCACGATGAAGTGCGGCTGCTCCTTGAGAATCACCGCGCGCAGGGCATCACCATCGAGCATGTTGAGCACATGACTGCGGTGCGCCACCTGCATGGCGGGGGCATTGGCATAGCGATCCACGGCAATCACCTCGCAGCCCAGGCGCTGCAGTTCGATGACCACTTCCTTGCCCAGCTCCCCGGCCCCGCAGAACAACACGCGGGTAGCCGTGGCGGACAACGGTGTTCCAATGCGACTCATGGCATTTCCTCAATCAGATAGGCAACAGATTCAACCGGCCGGATGCAACAGCCCCTGCTGGCGGGCGCGCTCATGGCAACGGGCGAGCACTTCGCGACGCTCGTGATTGTCCATGCGCCCCCAGCGGGTGATTTCAGCTGCCGTACGCTGGCAGCCGAGACAGATATCCTGCTCATCCAGCGCACAAACATGCACGCACGGAGAAGGTACGGGAGGCTCCTGGATCATTCGTCCAGCGCCAGATCGCGCGCATAGCGTTGGGCGTTATGCACGTAGTGGGCGGCGCTGCCTTCCAGCATCTTTTTCTGCGCATCGGACAGCTCGCGCACCACCTTGCCCGGCGAACCCATCACCAGGCTGCCATCGGGGATTTCCTTGCCCTCGGCAATCAGCGCATTGGCGCCGATGATGCAGTGTTTGCCGATTTTGGCACCATTGAGGATCACCGCATTGATGCCGATCAGGCTGTAGTCGCCGACCGTGCAGCCATGCAGCATCGCGTTGTGGCCGATGGTCACGCCCTTGCCAAGGGTCAGAGGAAAGCCCATGTCGGTGTGCATCACCGTGCCATCCTGCACGTTGCTGTGCTCGCCGATATGGATCAGCTCGTTGTCACCGCGCAGTACCGCGCCAAACCAGACACTGGCGCCGGCCTCCAGACGAACCTTGCCCACCAGAGTGGCGTTAGGCGCAATCCAGCTTTCGGGGTGGGCTTCGACACGCGACTGCCCCAGACGGTATTTCATCCTTTGCTCTCCTCAGCCCAGCTCAGCCGAGCTTGATAAAGTGTTCCGGCGGCTCATGGAGCGCAATGCCCGCATCGAACAGCAGGTTGACCAGCTCAACCACCATGATCGCCGTCAGCCCCCAGATCTTGAAGTCGCCATAGCGGTAACTGGGCACGTACCAGCTGCGCCCGAGGTAGTCGATGCGATGGGTCATCTCACGCGGGTCTTCGCGGAAAAAGGCCAGCGGCACGCTGAACACCTGGGCGATCTCGCCATCATTGGGCCGGTACTCGACGTAGTCCGGCACCAGACCGACGATCGGCGTGACCTTGATTCCATGCCGCGATACCAGACTGCTGAGAGGACCGAGCACTTCCACCAGACCAGGCGCCAGACCAATTTCCTCTTCGGCTTCACGCAGGGCCGTCATCACCAGATCGGTATCGGTATCGTCGCGGCGGCCACCGGGAAACGCCACTTCACCGCTGTGGGTGGAAAGACCATGGGCACGCAGAGTCAGCACCAGTTCGGGCTCATCACTGCGCGTGATCGGCACCAGCACCGCGGCCTCGGGGAAATCGCTGGCCAGGGTCAGCTGTTGCGGTTGATAGCCCTGCACGCGGCGGAGCAGTTCATCCAGCATGATGGTTCTCGGACAGACAGTCATGGGTAAATGATTGCACGATCACCGGCATCGCCCAAGGCCCCGATTCAGCCAAACTCACGCACCCGGCAAAGGTTGGCTCCCGCTACCCGGTGCTGCACTAGACTGATCTCATCACGCTGCGGAGTAGCCGATCATGCAAATCCCCGAAGATGCCCTGACCAATCATGTGGTGACTATCTGCCTGCAAGGCGGCGCCACCCTCGGCCCGTTCAACGCCACCTGGAGCAAGGACAAAGGCGGCGATGTGCGCGAACTGAGCCGCGAATACGATCGCTTCCTGCAGGGCGGAGAACAAAAGCGCTTCAAGTTCCACCTGCACGACACCTACAGCAACTCGGTGCACACGCTGATTGTCGATTTCCGCCAGATAACCGGCATTTACGACCATATCCAGCTCAGCAGTTAAGGCTTTCAACTGGCGCTCCGTGGGATAAAGTAGGCCATCGGCTGCCCTGTGCGCAGCCTGGCCATCCCGAGGAGCCCCGATGAAATTCTGCAGCCAGTGCGGCGGCCCCATCAGCCAGCGCATTCCCGCCGGTGACAACCGCCCGCGCCATGTCTGCGATCAGTGCTCCACTGTGCACTACCAGAACCCGCGCATCGTTGCCGGCTGCCTGCCGGTGTGGGGCGAGCAGGTCCTGCTGTGTCGCCGCGCCATCGAGCCGCGCCGCGGCTTCTGGACGCTGCCGGCCGGCTTCATGGAGAACGGCGAAACCCTGGAGCAGGCCGCCGCACGGGAAACCCTGGAAGAAGCCTGCGCACGCGTGGACAACCTGCGCCTGTACACCCTCTTCGACCTGCCGCACATCAGTCAGGTGTACATGCTGTTTCTCGCACAACTGCGCGATCTCGACTTTGCCGCCGGCGAAGAGAGCCTTGAGGTCAGGCTTTTCCAGCA
Organism: Pseudomonas fluvialis; assembly: GCF_014207935.1. Lineage (GTDB taxonomy): Bacteria > Pseudomonadota > Gammaproteobacteria > Pseudomonadales > Pseudomonadaceae > Aquipseudomonas > Aquipseudomonas fluvialis_A. The sequence continues at coordinate 558,469 of NZ_JACHLL010000002.1, forward strand.
ACATGAGATCCCCTGGTCAGAGTTAGCTTTCCCCACGATCGGCCGCACTCTAGAATGCTACTTCGCCGATCGCGTGCAGCAGGTGTTCCCGCTGCGCAACGAGGCCATCGCGCCACTCTCGGCGACCCACAAGAAATCCTGACCTTGCGGTCCCAGCTTCAGGGAAATTGCGTCACATGCGTTGGTTGCTAGCTGCTTTGTGTGTCTTCTTCACCGCGTTTTCGAGCGCCAGCGCCAGCCCGACGCTGTCCGGCAGCCGTATCGACAAGGTGCTGGTGGTCAAGTCCGAGCGCACGCTGCAGCTGATCCAGCGCGGCAAGGTACTCAAGTCCTATCGTGTCTCGCTGGGCAAGCAGCCCGACGGACCGAAGATGCGCGAAGGCGACCAGCGCACGCCGGAGGGCTTCTACTGGATCGACTGGCGCAAGACCAGCAGCAACTTCAATCTGGCCATGCACATCTCCTACCCCAATGCCCGCGACGCCGCCAAGGCCCGTGCCAAAGGCGTGCCGCCTGGTGGCATGATCATGATTCACGGCACCCCGATCGACGAGGAGTACCCCGAGTGGTACTTCAACACCCTGGACTGGACCGAAGGCTGCATCGCCATGAAGAACGCCGACATGCGCGAAGTCTGGAGCCTGGTCAAGGATGGCACGCTGATCGAGATTCGCCCCTGAACCATCCAGACCCGCAACTAAAAAGGCGCCCGTAGGCGCCTTTTTTCATGACTGAATGCTCAGAACTGCAAATCAGACAGGCGCCAGACCTCGAAAGCCGGGGTCTGGTAGGGATGACTGCCCTTGAGCGCCTTGACCACGGCATGGATCAGCTCATCAACCACCACCAGCTCGACCTTCCACTCGCTGACCTGCTCAACAGCACCGACCGCCCCCACAAACGGCTCGCTACCTTCCAGCGGTCGGAACTGTCCCTGCCCCAGCACCTGCCAGCAGCAACTGTCGTACTGACCAATGCGCCCGCCGCCAGCAGCAAACACCGCAGCCTTGACGGGCTCCACATGACTATCAGGCACATAGAAGCACAGCTTGTACATCCACCCCTCCAAGATGCTGATTGCTCAACGGCGCGGTCAGCCGCAAGCGAACGACCAGGCGCAAACCTTGGAGGAATCCTGCCACAGATGCTGGCACTTTGCCTTAAATCGGAGTTAAGCCTGCTGAGAGCCAGATCACAGGAACACCCGACAAACGTCAGCGCGCTGAACCATCGCGACCGGTGAAACGGCGCCAGCGGGCCCGCCAGCCAGTAGCCGGCGGCGCATGGCTACCATCACAGTAGGGCAACCGGGCCGAACGCCCGCAGCGGCAGAGCAGCAGCAAGCGCGCCTTGTCTGCCCTGAACTGAAGGGCGGCGACACATGCCTGATTACAATCGGGAAGCGCGGACGAGCGCCCGCAGGTACATAGCGACAGGTGATCGCCCGGCTCGACCGGGCGCACCTCGGGAAGCAGGGGCGGCTGGGAATCGCTCACACCCACCGCCCCACGCGACTTACTCGACCCAGACCCGCGCGTTGCGGAACATGCGCATCCAGCCGCCGTCTTCCTGCCACTCATCCGGGCGCCAGGAGTTCTGCACGGCACGGAACACACGCTCCGGGTGCGGCATCATGATGGTCACGCGACCGTCACGGTTGCACAGGCCGGTGATACCGCGCGGCGAACCGTTGGGGTTGGCAGGGTAGGTTTCAGTGACCTTGCCATGGTTGTCGATAAAACGCATGGCCACCGTTCCGGAGAGATCAGCCTCGAGCAGGGCTTCCTCGCTCTCGAACTCGGCATGTCCCTCACCGTGAGCAATGGCGATAGGCAGGCGCGAGCCGGCCATACCGCGCAGGAAGATCGACGCCGACTCCTGCACCTGAACCATGGCCACGCGCGCCTCGAACTGCTCCGAGCGGTTGCGCACGAAATGCGGCCAGGCCTCGCTGCCCGGAATCAGCTCATGCAGGTTGCTCATCATCTGGCAGCCGTTGCACACGCCAAGAGCAAAGCTGTCCTTGCGCTCGAAGAACGCCTGGAAAGCATCACGGGCGCGGTTATTGAACAGTACCGACTTGGCCCAGCCCTCACCGGCACCCAGCACGTCGCCGTAGGAGAAACCGCCACAGGCCACCAGGCCCTTGAACTCTTCCAGACTGACGCGACCGGCTAGGATATCGCTCATGTGCACATCAATGGCGCGGAAGCCGGCGCGGTCGAAAGCCGCCGCCATCTCGACCTGACCGTTGACGCCCTGCTCGCGCAGGATGGCAACCTGCGGACGCACACCACTCTTGATGTAGGGCGCGGCGATGTCCTGATTGACGTCGAACGACAGCTTGACCGACAAGCCCGGATTGTCTTCGTCGAGCAGGTTGTCAAATTCCTGATCGGCGCACACGGCGTTATCGCGCAGACGCTGGATCTGGTAGCTGGTCTCGCTCCAGGTGCGCTGCAGCACGCGGCGCGAGCCGCTGAAAAGCTGCTGACCATTGAGGGTCAGCACTACCTCGTCGCCATTGACCGGCTGACCGAGCACGGCCACACAGTCACCCAGGCCCGCAGCACTGAACTGCGCCAGCACCTCTTCGCTGTCGTCCTGATGCACCTGAATCAGTGCACCCAGCTCTTCGTTGAACAGTACCGCCGCGGCTTCCGCCGCAGTATCGGCCAGCGCATCGAGGTTCAGATTCAGGCCGCAGTGACCGGCGAACGCCATTTCCACCGCCGTGGCCAACAGGCCGCCGTCGGAGCGGTCGTGATAGGCGAGCAGCTTGCCATCGGCATTCAGGCCCTGGATCACGGCGAAGAAGGCCTTGAGATCCTCGGCATCATCGACATCCGGCACCTGGCGGCCGAGCTGGCCGTAGACCTGAGCCAGAATCGAAGCACCCAGGCGATTCTGCCCGCGACCGAGGTCGATCAGGATCAGATCGGTCTCGCCCTTGTCCAGACGCAGTTGTGGGGTCAGGGTCTTGCGGATATCGGTGACCGGAGCAAAGCCCGACACGATCAGCGACAGCGGCGAGGTCACGCTCTTCTCGCCCTGCTCATCCTGCCAGCGGGTCTTCATGGACATGGAGTCCTTGCCGACCGGAATGGTGATGCCCAGCGCCGGGCACAGTTCCATGCCCACCGCCTTCACTGTGTCGTACAGGCGCGCGTCTTCACCCGGGTGGCCGGCAGCGGCCATCCAGTTGGCCGACAGTTTGATGTCAGACAGCTGGGCAATGCTGGAAGCAGCCAGGTTGGTCAGGGTTTCACCAATGGCCATGCGCCCGGAGGCGGCGGCATCGAGCAGCGCCATCGGCGTGCGTTCACCCATGGCCATGGCTTCACCGGTGTAGACGTCGAAGCTGGTGGCGGTCACGGCACAGTCGGCCACCGGCACCTGCCACGGGCCGACCATCTGATCGCGCGCTACCAGACCGGTAATGGTGCGGTCGCCAATGGTGATCAGGAAGTTCTTGCTGGCCACTGCCGGGTGATGCAGAACACGACTGATGGCCTCGCTCAGATCGATCTGCGCGGCATTGAACCCATCGCCCAGCGCCTCTTCACGTAAAGCGCTGCGGTGCATGCGCGGCGTTTTGCCGAGCAGTACGTTGAGCGGCATATCCACCGGCTTGTTGCCGAAATGGCTGTCGGTCACGGTCAGCTGCAGCTCTTCGGTGGCCTCGCCGACCACGGCAAACGGGCAACGCTCACGCTCGCAGATGGCCTTGAAACGCTCGAAGTCGGCGGCGTCCACGCTCAGCACGTAACGCTCCTGCGACTCGTTGCACCAGATTTCCAGCGGCGCCATGCCCGGCTCATCGTTGGGCACATTACGCAGTTCGAAACGACCACCACGACCGCCGTCGTTGATCAGCTCCGGCAGGGCGTTGGAGATACCGCCGGCGCCGACGTCGTGAATGAACTTGATCGGGTTCTGCTCGCCCAGCTGCCAGCAGCGGTCGATGACTTCCTGACAGCGGCGCTCCATTTCCGGGTTGTCGCGCTGTACCGAAGCGAAATCCAGGTCAGCCGAGCTGGCACCAGTCGCCATCGACGAGGCAGCACCACCGCCCAGACCGATCAGCATGGCCGGGCCGCCGAGCACGATCAGTTTGGCACCGACCGAAATCTCGCCCTTCTGCACATGCTCCTCACGGATGTTACCCATGCCGCCGGCCAGCATGATCGGCTTGTGGTAGCCACGCACTTCCTCGCCGCGCGGGGTCGCCACGGACTGCTCGAAGGTACGGAAATAGCCGGTCAGAGCCGGACGGCCGAACTCGTTGTTGAACGCCGCGCCACCCAGCGGGCCTTCAACCATGATGTCCAGCGCGCTGACAATGCGCTCCGGTTTGCCGTAAGGCTTTTCCCACGGCTGCACAAAGCCCGGAATCTGCAGGTTGGAAACGGTGAAGCCGACCAGACCAGCCTTGGGCTTGGCGCCACGACCGGTAGCACCCTCGTCGCGAATCTCGCCACCGGAGCCGGTGGAAGCGCCGGGGAATGGCGCGATGGCGGTCGGGTGGTTGTGCGTCTCGACCTTCATCAGGATATGCACCGGTTCCTGAGACGCGGCGTATTCGCGGGTCTCGGGATTCGGGTAGAAGCGCCCTGCAACGTTGCCGACGATCACCGCGGCGTTGTCCTTGTAGGCCGACAGCACTCCCTCGCCATGCATCTGGTAGGTGTTCTTGATCATGCCGAACAGCGACTTGTCCTGAGCCTGACCGTCGATATCCCAGCTGGCATTGAAGATCTTGTGCCGGCAGTGTTCGGAGTTGGCCTGAGCAAACATCATCAGCTCGACGTCATGGGGATTGCGCCCCAGCTCGGCGAAGCTCTGTACCAGGTAATCGATTTCGTCTTCGGCCAGTGCCAGACCCAGTTCGACGTTGGCCTTTTCCAGCGCAGCGCGACCGCCGCCGAGCACATCCACGGCCGTCAGCGGCTTGGGCTGGGCATGGCTGAACAGTGGCGCAGCCTCTTCCAGCGCACCCAGTACCAGCTGGGTCATGCGGTCATGCAGACGGGAAGCAACGGCGCTCGCCTCGGCCTCGCTCAGCTCGCCACTCACGTAATAGGCGATACCGCGCTCCAGGCGCTGAATCTTGGCCAGACCGCAGTTGCGCGCGATATCGCTGGCCTTGCTCGCCCACGGAGAGATGGTGCCAAAGCGCGGCACCACAAGAAACAGACGACCCGAAGGCTCCTGCACCGGCACACTCGGGCCGTACTTGAGCAGGCGCTCCAGCACCTGCTCCTCTTCGGCCAGGAGCTGCCCGGTCACATCGGCGAAGTGGGCAAACTCGGCGTACAGCCCGGTAACGCCAGGGGCAACCTGGGTCAGTTGGTCGAGCAGTTTGCCGTGACGGAAGGCGGAAAGGGCGGGAGCGCCGCGCAGGATGAGCATTGTCAGAACAGCCTCTGGAGACGATGACGGTGGGGGTCGACCAATTGGTGACCCTCAGAGGCCGTGCATTCTAGCCTAAAGCGCCGGCGCCGGGCACCCGCGATGCACGCTTGCCGATCAGTCGGTCTGCCGCCTGTCGCCCCACCGCACGGCTAACAGAGATGACCGTGGCTGTCGAGATATGGCCCGCCGGGGCCTTTGCGTATACTGCGGCAATGTCCGCCTATCTTGCATTACGCATGCGCCATGCCTGCCGGCTGCTGGCGACCGGTCTTCTCCTGCTGCTCGCGGCCTGCAAAGAGCCCACCACCATCGAGCGCATTCAGGAGGATGGCGCGCTGCGCGTGGTCACCCGCAACAGCCCGACCACCTATTTTCAGGATCGCACTGGTGAGGCAGGCTTCGAATACGAACTGGCCCGGCGCCTGGCCGACCGTCTGGGCGTGCGCCTGCAGATGGAAACGGCCGATCACCTCGACGACCTCTATCAACGCCTGCAGCAACCCAATGGCCCGGCACTGGCTGCCGCCGGCCTGACACCCAGCGATCAGCGCCGCCAGCAGGTACAGTTTAGCGACAGCTACCTGCCGACCAACACCCAGGTGGTCTATCGAAATGGCCGCCCACGCCCGACCCAACCCAGCGAACTGGTTGGCAAGCATATCCTGGTGCTCAAGGGCAGCAGCCACGCCGAGGCACTCCGGCAACTGCAGGCCGAACTGCCGGAGCTGCGCTGGGAAGAATCCGATTCGGTCGAGGTGGTCGACCTGCTGCGCCTGCTCGACGAAGGTCAGATCGACATCACCCTGGTCGACTCCAACGAGCTGGCGATGAATCAGGTGTACTTCGCCAACGTGCGCGTCGCCTTTGACTTCGGCGAACCGCAGGGCCTGGCCTGGGCCATGCCGCTGAGCGACGACAGCAGCCTGCGCGACGAGGTCAACGCCTTCCTCAAACAGGCCGCCGAGGATGGCACCCTGGAACGGCTGCGCCAACGCTACTACGGCCATGTCGACCTGCTCAGCTATGTCGGCGCCTATACCTTCGCCCAGCACCTGCAGCAGCGCCTGAGCCGCTATGAGCAACACTTCAAGCGCAGCGCCCAGAGCCATCAGTTGGACTGGCGCCTGCTGGCCGCCATCGGCTACCAGGAATCCATGTGGGTGCCGGACGCTACCTCCAAGACCGGCGTGCGCGGCCTGATGATGCTGACTCAGGACACCGCCCAGGCCATGGGCATCGCCAACCGCCTGGACCCTCGACAGAGCATCGAGGGGGGCGCCAAGTATTTCGCCACGCTGCACGCCAACCTCACTGAGGACATGACCGAGCCTGATCGCACCTGGTTCGCCCTGGCCGCCTACAACATCGGCATCGCCCACCTGTCGGACGCGCGCAAACTGGCCAAGGCCGAAGGCCTGGACCCGAACAAGTGGCTGGATGTGAAGCAGATGCTGCCGCGACTGGCGCAGAAACAGTGGTACAGCAAGACCCGTTACGGCTATGCCCGCGGCGGCGAGACCGTGCACTTCGTGCAGAACGTGCGGCGCTACTACGACATTCTCAACTGGGTGACCCAGCCGCAACTGGAAGGCACCCGCCTGGCCGAGCGCAGCCTGCACCTGCCGGCGGTGGACAAGACCGCGCCGGCCGATGCACCGCGCCTGTAATCACGCCCGTATCAATTGAAGCGCGAGAAATCCGGCTGACGTCGCTGCATGAAGGCTGACAGTGCCTCCAGTGCCTCGGGCGAGCGCAGGCGCCGAATGAACAGATCGCCCTCTGCCTCGATCGCCTGGCGCAACTCCTCACGTCCCGGCGTGCGCATCAGGCGCTTGCTGTCTGCCACGGCAGAGGGCGCCAACTGGGTGAAGCGCTGAGCCGCAGACGCCGCCTTGGTCAGTGCCGCAGCGCCGTTTTCCAGCGCCGCCGTGGCGATCCCCCACTGCGCCGCCTGCTCACCGCTAAAGCTCTCGCCGAGTAGCAGCAGCTCGCTAGCCCGCGCCGGCCCGAGCAAACGCGGCAGGATCAGGCTGGAACCGAATTCGGGGCACAGCCCCAGATTGACGAAGGGCATTTTCAGCACGGCATTCTGGCTGACATACACCAAGTCGCAATGCAGCAGCAGCGTGGTGCCGATACCCACGGCCGGCCCTGCAACTCCGGCGATGATCGGTTTTTGCAGCTCGAACAGCGCCTGCATGAACTGGAACACCGGGCTGTCCATTCCGGAGGGCGGTGCCTGCAGAAAGTCGGCCACATCATTGCCGCTGGTAAAGCACTGTTCGCTGCCGGTGATCAGTACCGCGCGCACCGAACGCTCGGTATCCGCCTCGCGCAGGGCTTCGGCCATACGGCTGTACATGGCCCGGGTCAGGGCATTCTTCTTGTCCGCCCGGTTCATGCGCAGGGTCATCACCCCGGCATCCACTCTCACCTGCACCGAATCCATCATTCCCCCTGCTCATTGGCACTGACAAACACATCGGCGAACACCTGGGTTCGCGGCAAACCGGCCAGGTACAGAGACTTGGCAAACGCCTCCACCCTGGCCGGGTGCGCGCAGACTAAGGCGATGCTGCTCCGCTCAACAAGGCGGAATTGCGCCAAAAAGGCGGGCAGCTCGGCCGCGACGATAAACTCCAGCCGCAGCTGCGGATGCTCCACGGCCAGCGCCAACAGTTCTTGGCGCAGGTAATGCCCCTGCGCGTCATGGGCGACGTGACACAGGCATATCGGTGCCGCATGCCCCTGGCGCAACGCCTCCCGCAACACCCCATAGAGCGGCGCCAGGCCAGTACCCGAAGCCAGCAGCAGCAACGGGCGCGATTGCCACTCGGCGTCGTAGTGCAGACTGCCGCCCTGCAGAGCCCCCAGGCGCAGGGTGCTGCCCTGCTGCAACTGGCGCGCGAATTGGGAAAAGGCGCCCTGCGTGCGGCACTGCACATGAAACTCCAGCCAACGGTCCTCGTCGGGCAGGCTGGCCAGCGAATAGGGACGCAGCAGTTCGGGGCTGGCGCAAAGCTGCACATGCTGCCCGGCCTGATAGCGCAGCGCGCGCTCCGGCAACAGGCGCAGGCGCAGCACATCCGGCGTCAGCCAGTCATGCCCGACCACAGTGGCCAGCATGCCAGCACGCGCAGGATCAAAGACTTCCACCTCAGCATCACCCGCTACCCGACACTGACAGGCCAGCCGCCAACCCTCGGCATAACGCTCGGCAGGCAACGCCTGGGGCTGAGCATCCTGCAGCTCGCCGGCCACGCAACGCACCTGACAGACCAGACAGCTCCCCGCCCGGCAACTGCTCGGCACGGCAATACCGCTCACCTTGAGGGCATCCAGCAGGTTGCTGCCCAATGCCACTTCGAATTGTTGTCCCGCCACGCTCAACTGCGGCATTGCCTGACCTCACCTGCTCCGGTTTGCCGGGCACTATAAAGAATCAACGGCTCGCACACCGCTTCTGCGTCCAAGGTATGCCCTGCCAGGTCGGCGCGTTATACTGCCGCGCCCGTTTTTCCTGCGTGCCAGCCAACGACTGGCACCCTTCAAAGTTCCTGCCCAGATAAAGGAGCGCGCCCCATGACCGTGATCAAGCAGGATGACCTGATCCAGAGCGTTGCAGACGCCCTGCAGTTCATCTCCTATTACCACCCCGTCGACTTCATCCAGGCCATGCACGAAGCCTACCTGAAGGAAGAGTCGCCGGCCGCGCGCGACTCCATGGCGCAGATCCTCATCAACTCGCGCATGTGCGCCACCGGCCACCGCCCGATCTGCCAGGACACCGGCATCGTCACCGTGTTCATCAAGGTCGGCATGGACGTGCGCTGGGACGGCGCCACCATGAGCGTCGACGACATGATCAACGAAGGCGTGCGCCGCGCCTACAACCTGCCGGAAAACGTCCTGCGCGCCTCGATCCTGGCCGACCCGGCCGGTGCCCGCAAGAACACCAAGGACAACACCCCGGCGGTGATCCACTACTCCATCGTCCCTGGCGACAAGGTGGAAGTAGACGTTGCGGCCAAGGGCGGCGGCTCCGAGAACAAGTCGAAGATGGCCATGCTCAACCCGTCCGACTCGATCGTCGACTGGGTGCTGAAGACCGTACCGGAAATGGGCGCTGGCTGGTGCCCGCCGGGCATGCTCGGCATCGGTATCGGCGGCACCGCCGAGAAAGCCGCGGTGATGGCCAAGGAAGTGCTGATGGAGCACATCGACATCCACGAGCTGAAGGCCCGCGGCCCGCAGAACCGCATCGAGGAACTGCGCCTGGAGCTGTTCGACAAGGTCAACCAGCTGGGCATCGGCGCCCAGGGCCTGGGCGGCCTGACCACCGTGCTCGACGTGAAGATCATGGACTACCCGACTCACGCCGCTTCCCTGCCGGTGTGCATGATCCCCAACTGTGCCGCCACCCGTCACGCCCACTTCGTGCTCGACGGCTCCGGCCCGGCCGAACTGGAAGCGCCGGACCTGTCCGCCTACCCGGAAATCGTCTGGGAAGCCGGCCCGAGCGCGCGTCGCGTCAATCTGGACACCATCACCCCGGAAGAAGTGCAGAGCTGGAAGCCGGGCGAAACCGTACTGCTCAACGGTAAGATGCTCACCGGCCGCGACGCCGCGCACAAGCGCATGGTCGACATGCTGAACAAGGGTGAAGAGTTGCCGGTCGACCTCAAAGGCCGCTTCATCTATTACGTCGGCCCAGTCGATCCGGTCGGTGACGAAGTAGTCGGCCCAGCTGGTCCGACCACCGCTACACGGATGGACAAGTTCACTCGGCAGATCCTCGAAAGCACCGGCCTGCTGGGCATGATCGGCAAGTCCGAGCGCGGGCCGATCGCCATCGAGGCGATCAAGGACAACAAGGCCGTGTACCTGATGGCCGTCGGTGGCGCCGCCTATCTGGTCGCTCAGGCGATCAAGAAGTCCAAGGTACTGGCCTTTGCCGAGCTGGGCATGGAGGCCATCTACGAGTTCGAAGTGAAGGACATGCCAGTGACCGTGGCGGTCGACACCAAGGGCGAGTCGGTGCATATCACCGGCCCGGCCATCTGGCAGAAGAAGATCCACGACAGCCTGGCCGTCGAGATCAAGTAAACGCCATGCAAGAAAAAGCCCGGCAATCGCCGGGCTTTTTCTTGCTCGTCATCTCTGCCAGGCAGAAATGCAAAGCCCCGCCACAGCGGGGCTTTGCGTCAGCGATGCAGCGTTACTGGAACAGCGACTCACCCGACAGACCGTTGATTTCGAAGATCTCACGCAGGCGCTTGAGCGCTTCGACCTGAATCTGCCGCACGCGCTCGCGGGTCAGGCCGATTTCCTGGCCCACCTCCTCCAGCGTGCAACTCTCATGGCCACGCAGGCCAAAGCGGCGTACAACCACCTCGCGCTGTTTCTCCGACAGGTCCGACAGCCACTGATCGATGCTCTGGCTCAGGTCATCGTCCTGCAACAGCTCACAAGGGTCAGTCGGACGGTCGTCGGTCAGGGTATCCAGTAGAGTCTTGTCCGAATCCGGGCCGAGGGAAACGTCGACAGACGAAACACGTTCGTTCAGACCCAGCATACGCTTGACCTCACCGACGGGCTTCTCCAGCAGGTGGGCAATTTCTTCTGGGGACGGCTCATGGTCGAGCTTCTGCGTCAGCTCACGAGCGGCACGCAGATAGACGTTGAGTTCCTTGACCACATGAATCGGCAAACGGATGGTACGCGTCTGGTTCATGATGGCGCGTTCGATGGTCTGACGGATCCACCAGGTGGCGTAGGTGGAGAAACGGAAGCCGCGCTCGGGGTCGAACTTCTCGACCGCGCGGATCAGGCCCAGATTGCCCTCTTCGATGAGGTCCAGCAGGGTGAGGCCACGGTTGACATAGCGCCGGGCAATCTTCACCACCAGGCGCAGATTGCTCTCGATCATGCGTTTGCGCCCGGCCGGATCGCCCTTTTGCGCCAGGCGGGCAAAATGGACTTCCTCTTCAGGCGTCAGCAGGGGGGAAAAACCGATTTCGTTGAGATACAGCTGAGTCGCGTCGAGCGCGCGGGTGTAGTCGATGTACTTGTGCTGTTTGAGTGCGGCGCTGCTCTTGCCTTTGACCGCGCCAACCTCGGCGATCTCGTCGGCATCATCCAGTTCGATGTCCTGATCCAGCAGCAGAACATCATCTTCGACATCAAAATCCGGCGCTTCTTTATTTTTATTCACAGCCATGGTCTTGCCATCCCGTACTGAATCCGATTGCGAGCACACCAAAGGCTATCCACGCCCCTGTGATGCTCGACCGACCTACGCGGACGACAAGACCCAGCGATCAGCGCTTGGGCAGGTATTGCAACGGATCTACAGGTTTACCCTGACGGCGGATTTCAAAATGCAGCTTCACGCGATCAGCACCTGTCGAGCCCATTTCCGCAATGGCTTGCCCAACCTTGACCTGCTGGCCCTCCCGAACCAATAGCCTGCGGTTATGTCCGTAGGCACTCACGTAGGTATCGCTGTGCTTGATGATCACCAGCTCGCCGTAGCCCCTCAATCCACTGCCGGCGTACACCACTGACCCGCTAGACGCAGCCAAAACAGGCTGGCCCAAGTTCCCGGCTATATCAATTCCTTTATTCAAACTGCCGTTTGAGGAATAACGGCCGATCAAGGCGCCACTGGCAGGCCACACCCAACCACTGGCGGACTTCTGCAGCGGCACGTTCGCCGGCGGAGCAGTCTGGATCGCGGGTTTTGCCGGCGTATTTGTGATCACAGGCGCAACCACGGGCGCCACCGGACGAACGGGGGGCGGCATTGCGACAGGCTTGGCATTCCCGACAGGCGGAATGGTTTTTGCGACCACCGGCACTTGACCACCCGCCTGATCGAAGCGAATTACCTGGCCGGGACGGATCACATAGGGCGCACCGATCTGGTTGCGTGCCGCCAGGGCCTTCCAGTCCCAACCGAAACGGAAGGCGATCGAATACAGGGTATCGCCGCGCTGCACAATGTACTGACCGCCGGCTGCCGGCTGACGCACTGGCGCGCCGCCATGCCCATCGATGACCTGTGCCGAACCGCTCTGCTGGCTACTGCAGCCAGTCAGCACAAGAGCCAGCGCTGCCGCTGCCACCAGCCCCAAGTGGCCAAGCGGCCGCGCCTGATGCATCGCTACACTGAGTGCCAAGAGCGCTCCCCTTCCATTCATTATTTTTCTGTTTGCCTGCCAGGCCGTGACGCACGGTCTCAGAGCAACGGCCCCTGCAGCAACGGCACAAAACGCACGGCATCCAGCACGTGGCGGCTGAAGCCATCTTCTTCGCGCACAATCAGCAGCAACTCCTGCTCATCGCCTGCGCCTACCGGAATCACCAGACGACCACCGATGGCCAACTGATCGAGCAGCGCCTGCGGCACTTCAGCCGCAGCGGCGGTCACCATGATGCCGTTATAGGGCGCCAGCGCCGACCAACCTTCCCAGCCGTCTCCCCAGCGGTACACCACATTGCGCAGGTTGAGCTCAGCCAGACGCTCCTTGGCGCGATCCTGCAGTGCCTGGATACGCTCGACGGTAAATACCCGCTCGACCAGCTGAGCCAGCACGGCGGTCTGGTAGCCGCAGCCCGTGCCGATCTCCAGCACCTTGTCCAGAGGGCCCGCCGCCAGCAGCAACTCGGTCATGCGCCCAACGATATAGGGCTGGGAAATGGTCTGGTTATGGCCGATCGGCAGCGCCGTGTCTTCATAGGCGCGGTGTGCCAGCGCCTCGTCGACGAACAGATGCCGGGGCGTGCGGCGAATCACTTCCAGCACATGCGGATTGGACAGTCCTTCCTCGTACAGGCGCTCGATCAGGCGCTCGCGGGTGCGCTGCGACGTCATGCCGATGCCGTGGCGCTGCAGGTGATCGTTACCGCGCATCAGAACAGCCCCTCCAGCCCGTTGGCCAGGCCACTGAAGGCCTCGTGAAAGGTGCGATCCAGCTGCAGTGGCGTGATCGAGACATAGCCCTGCATCACCGCATGAAAATCGGTGCCAGGTCCGCCGTCCTCAGCATCCCCGGCCACCGAGATCCAGTAGCCTTCCTTGCCACGCGGATTGACCACCTTCACTGGCGCCGCGGCACGGGCACGATGGCCCAGACGGGTCAGCTGTACACCACGGATTTTATCCAGCGGCAGGTTGGGCACATTGATGTTGAGTACGGTGCGCGGCGGCAGGTCGAGCTTGTCATGCCCCTCGACCAGCTTTCGGGCGAAATAGGCCGCCGTCGGCAGGTTGTCCGGCTGGCGCGAAATCAGCGAGAAGGCAAATGCCGGCAGATCGAGAAAGCGCCCTTCCAGAGCGGCCGCCACGGTACCCGAATACAGCACATCATCACCGAGGTTGGCCCCGAGATTGATGCCCGAAACAACCATGTGCGGCAGCTCGGGCAACAGCCCATTGAGCCCCAGGTGCACACAATCGGTCGGCGTGCCGTTGAGGCTGATGAAGCCGTTGCTCAGCGTGCTCGGATGCAGCGGACGATCCAGGGTCAGCGAACTGCTGGCGCCGCTCTTGTCCTGCTCAGGCGCAATCACCACACACTCGGCGTAATCGGCCAGCGCACCGTGCAGCGCGGCGATACCCGGTGCATTCACCCCGTCATCGTTGGAAATCAGAATTCGCATGGATTGTCCGTCTGCCCCGCCGGCACCAGATCGACAAGCTCGCGCACCAGAGCGGTGGCGAAACATCCGGCCGGCAGAACGAATGCCAGTTGCAAAATATCAGGCTCGGGATAATGCCACGCCAGGCTGCCAATGGGGAGGCGCAGGATACGCCGTTCGTGCGCCATGCCCGCCCTGACCAGCCAGTCGACCAGCTCAGGCTCAGCCGCAGCAATGCGCTGTTCCAGCGCCTGCGCAGCGCCCTCCGCGTTACTGACGCCCTCGCCCCACAGCGGACCGGTCGGATGCAGGTCGAGGATCGCCAAGCGCGGATCGCTGCACTCGGCCTCGCCGGCCAGAAAGAAACTGCGGCTGTCGGTGAACGCGAGCAGATCACCTACCTGCGCACGATCCCAGCTGGATTCGGCTACCCGCGCCGCCAGCGCCTGATTGAACAGGTAGCTGCGTGCGGCAGAAAGCAGACGCGAGCGCAGACTGCGCTGCTCGGGCAGCTCGCCACGCGCGGCATACTGACGTGCCTCGAGCACATTGCCGCCGCTATGGCCAAAGCGCTGCAGGCCATAGTAGTTGGGAATGCCCTTTGCCCTGATCTGCTCCAGACGCTGTTCCAGCAAGGCCTTGTCCGCCTGCAACTGAGTCAGGCGCAGGGTAAAGCCGTTGGCCGCGTGGGCACCGCGCTGCAGTTTGCGCGAGTGACGCACGGCCTTGAGGATACCCAGCGTCGGTCCTTCGGCTGCGGACAGATCGGGATCGCTCTTGCCCGGCAGGTGCAGGCTGAACCATTGCCGGGTCAGGGCCTGGCGGTCCTTGAGTCCGGCATAGCTGATATTGCGCTGCGAAACGCCGGCGGCGCGGGCCAGACGGCGGGCCGCTTCTTCGGTGTTCAGACCGCGTTTTTCCACCCACAGCCAGAGGTGTTCACCCTGGCCGGACAGCGGGATATCCAGCACCTCGTCGACCTGAAAGTCTTCGGCCGTGGCTTTCAGTACCGCCCGCCCACAAGGCTCGCCATGGGCGCGCGGGCCCAGCAGTTCAAGCTCGTTCATGAGCGCACCAGCAGCGCGACGGCATGCACCGCAATGCCTTCCTCACGGCCTGTGAAACCCAGCTTCTCGGTGGTGGTGGCCTTGACGTTGACCTGATCCAGCTCGACCTGCAGGTCCTCGGCGATGCACGCGCGCATGATTTCGATATGCGGTGCCATCTTCGGCGCCTGCGCCACGATGGTGGCATCGACATTGCCGACGCCATAGCCCTTGGCCTGAAGCAGCCCGAGAACGTGGCGCAGCAGGACGCGGCTATCGGCGCCCTTGAAGGCGGGGTCGGTATCGGGAAAATGCTTGCCGATGTCGCCAAGCGCCGCGGCGCCGAGCAGCGCATCACAGAGCGCATGCAGCAGCACGTCGCCATCCGAATGGGCCAGCAGGCCAGACTTGTGGGGAATTTGCACGCCGCCGAGGGTAATGAACGTACCCTCGCAGAAACGGTGAACATCGTAGCCGTGGCCAATACGCATCGTGGTCATGAATCAGGCCCTTGTCAGTAAGGGCCTGATTCTAACCGCTTTACCCGTCTCAGTCGTTCAACTGCTCGGAGTGGTGACGCAGATGATCGTCGATGAAACTGGCGATGAAGTAGTAGCTGTGGTCGTAACCCGGCTGCAGGCGCAGCCGCAGCGGATGGCCGGCGGCCTGCGCGGCCTGCTGCAAGGCCTGGGGCTTGAGCTGGGTGTCAAGAAAGTCATCCCGGTCGCCCTGATCGATCAGCAGCGGCAGTCGCTCGCTAGCCGTGGCCAGCAAGGCACAGGCATCCCACTCACGCCAGCGACTACGGTCCTCGCCCAGGTAACGGGAAAACGCTTTCTCCCCCCACGGGCACTCCATCGGGTTGCTGATCGGGGCAAAGGCCGAAACCGACCGATAGCGCCCGGGATTGCGCAGCGCACACACCAGCGCCCCATGGCCACCCATGGAGTGCCCGCTGATGCCGCGACGGTCGGATACCGGGAAGTTGGCCTCGATCAATGCCGGCAGCTCATGCACCACGTAGTCGTGCATCCGGTAATGGCGAGACCAGGGTTGCTCGCTGGCATTCAGGTAGAAGCCGGCACCCAGACCGAAGTCCCAGCCGCCGTCGGGATCCCCCGCTACCTCGGCCCCGCGCGGACTAGTGTCCGGCGCGACGATCACGATTCCCAGCTCGGCGGCCAGGCGCTGGGCGCCGGCCTTCTGCATGAAGTTCTCATCGGTACAGGTCAGCCCCGACAGCCAGTAGAGCACCGGCAAGTGCCAGCCTTCCTCGGCCTGCGGCGGCAGGTAGACGGCAAACACCATGTCACACCCCAGCACGTTTGAGCGGTGCCGGTAGCGCTTGTGCCAGCCGCCAAAGCTTTTCTGGCAGGACAAATTCTCCAGGGTCATGGCCGCACCTCAGAAGTGGATGACAGTGCGGATGCTTTTACCTTCATGCATCAGATCGAAGGCCTGGTTGATCTCGTCCAGCGGCAGGTTATGGGTGATGAAAGTATCCAGCGGGATTTCGCCCTTCTGCGCCTTTTCCACATAGCCCGGCAGCTCGGTACGGCCCTTCACGCCACCGAATGCCGAACCGCGCCAGACCCGCCCGGTCACCAGCTGGAATGGCCGGGTGCTGATTTCCTGCCCGGCGCCAGCCACGCCGATGATGGTCGACTCGCCCCAACCCTTGTGGCAGCACTCCAGCGCCGCGCGCATCAGCTTGACGTTGCCTACGCACTCGAAGCTGTAATCGACGCCGCCGTCGGTCATCTCGACGATGACATCCTGAATCGGCTTGTCGAAATCATTCGGATTCACCAGATCGGTAGCACCCAACTCGGTGGCAATGGCGAACTTGGCCGGGTTGATGTCGATGGCGATGATGCGCCCGGCCTTGGCCATCTTGGCGCCGATGATGGCTGCCAGGCCGATGCCGCCCAGACCGAAGATCGCCACGGTAGAACCCTCGGTGACCTTGGCCGTATTGAGTACGGCACCAATGCCGGTAGTCACCCCGCAGCCGAGCAGGCAGACCTTTTCCAGCGGCGCCTCTTGGGGAATCTTGGCCAGGGAGATTTCCGGCAGCACGGTGTATTCGGAAAAGGTCGAGCAGCCCATGTAGTGATAAATCGGCTGACCGTTGTACGAGAAGCGCGTGGTGCCATCGGGCATCAGCCCCTTGCCCTGCGTAGCGCGCACGGCCTGACACAGGTTGGTTTTACCCGAGGTGCAGAACTTGCATTGGCGGCATTCGGCGGTATACAGCGGGATCACATGATCGCCCACCGCCAGCGAGGTCACGCCCTCGCCTACAGCCTCGACAATACCGCCCCCCTCGTGACCAAGAATGCAGGGAAACACCCCTTCGCTGTCCTCGCCGGACAGGGTGTAGGCATCGGTATGGCAGACACCGGTAGCCACGATGCGGACCAGGACTTCACCGGCCTTGGGTGGCGCCACATCGACCTCGACGATCTGCAGCGGCTGATTGGGGGCAAAGGCAACGGCGGCACGGGACTTGATCATGAGCGGCACTCCACACGGTTCAAAAGTGGCCGGAAGTGTAGATCAAGCAAATTTGATGAATAATCCAGACCTAAGCAAAACATTATTGCCATACAGGGATAATCAATGAATCGCTGGGAAGGCCTGGATGAATTCGTCGCCGTGGCCGAATGCGGCCAGTTCAGCGCCGCCGCCAAGCGCCTGGGGTTGTCCAACTCCCAGGTCAGCCGTCAGGTGGCTCAACTGGAAGAACGCCTGCAAACCCGCCTGCTCTACCGCAGCACGCGCAAGGTCAGCCTGACCGAGGCCGGACAGACCTTTCTCCATCACTGCCGGCGCCTGCAGGATGCCCGCGAGGAAGCCCTGCGCGCCGTCGGCGATCTGGCCGGCGAGCCCAAGGGACTGCTGCGCATGACGTGCGCCGTGGCTTACGGCGAGCGCTTCATCGTACCACTGGTCAACGAGTTCATGTCCCATCATGACCAGTTGCGGGTCGAGATCGAGCTGAGCAACCAGACCCTTGATCTGCTACAGAACGGCATGGACCTGGCCATCCGCCTGGGACGCCTGCAGGACTCACGCCTGGTGGCGACTCGCCTGGCGCCACGGGTCATGCATCTGTGTGCGGCTCCTGACTACCTGCAACGCTATGGCCGCCCGCACTCGCTGTCGGAACTGACGCGGCACAATTGCCTGGTCGGCAGCAGCGAGCAATGGAGTTTCGAGCAGGATGGCCGCGAACTGGCCCTGCGGGTGCAGGGCAACTGGCGCTGCAACAGCGGCGAGGCGGTACTGGATGCAGCCTTGCGGGGTTTCGGCCTGTGCCAGCTGCCGGATTACTACGTGCGTGGTCCGCTGAGCGATGGTCGACTGATCGATCTGCTACCCCAGCACCGACCACCGCATACCGCGGTCTGGGCGCTGTATCCGCAACAACGTCACCTGTCGCCCAAGGTCCGTCTGCTGGTCGATCACCTGAAAACGCGGCTATCAGAGCGTCCCGAATATACCGGCCAGTAGCCTCAGTGCTTGTCGGCCCAGCGCCGGCGTAGCCAGTCGAGGTCTTCCGGGCGAGTGACCTTGAGATTGTCGGCGCGGCCCTCGATCAAGCGCGGCGCTTGCCCTGCCCACTCCAGTGCCGAAGCCTCATCGGTGATCGCCACCCCAGCCACCAAAGCATCGGCCAACGCGCGCTGCAGCGCGCCGAGATGAAACATCTGCGGGGTATAGGCCTGCCAGATCACACTGCGATCCACCGTTTCGCGAACCCGGCCATCTGCGCCGGCGCGTTTGAGCGTGTCGCGCGCCGGCACGGCCAGCAGGCCACCCACGGCATCGTCAGCCAGTTCAGCGAGCAACAGGTCCAGATCGGAGCGAGCCAGATTGGGCCGCGCAGCATCGTGCACCAGCACCCAGTCACCAGCCGTGGCGCCCAGCTCATGCAGACGCTGCAGGCCACTGAGTACCGAGTCGGCACGCTCGGCTCCGCCGCTGGCGCGCTGGATGCGCGGATCAAGCGCACCCGGCAACTGCGGCCAGTAGGGATCATCCTCAGCCAGGCAGACCACCAGGCCCCTGAGCCCGGGATAGTCGAGAAAACAGGCGAGGGTATGTTCGAGAATGGTCTTGCCGGCCAGCACCAGATATTGCTTGGGACGGTCGGCACGCATGCGCGAACCGATACCGGCAGCCGGAATCACAACCCAGAACGATGGAAGGGTCACAGCGCTCATTCAGCCAGCTGATAGAGGGTCTCGCCCTCTTTGACCATGCCCAGTTCGTGGCGGGCGCGCTCCTCGACGGTTTCGGTACCCTGCTTGAGTTCCAGAACCTCGGCTTCAAGGATGCGATTGCGCTCCAGCAGCTGCTCATTCTCAGCCTGCTGCTCGGCAATCTGCTGTTGCAGCGCCTGCACCTGGGCAAGGCTGCCGTCACCCACCCACAGGCGATACTGCAGGCCGGCAAGGATCAGGACCAGGAGAACGAACAGCCAGTACGGGGCTTTAGGCATCGCAGCAGTAATATCCATATGAAAAGGGCAGCTTGCGCTGCCCTTTTTACCATTCCCGGCTTAGCCGCGGAACTCGGCGCGGCCCTTATAAGGAGCCTTGCCACCCAACTGCTCTTCGATACGCAGCAGCTGGTTGTACTTGGACACGCGGTCGGAACGGCACAGGGAGCCGGTCTTGATCTGACCGGCAGCGGTACCTACGGCGAGATCGGCGATAGTGCTGTCCTCGGTCTCACCGGAGCGGTGCGAGATCACGGCGGTGAAGCCGGCGGCCTTGGCCATCTGGATGGCTTCCAGAGTCTCGGTCAGCGAGCCGATCTGGTTGAACTTGATCAGGATCGAGTTGCCGATCTTCTCTTCGATGCCGCGCTTGAGGATCTTGGTGTTGGTCACGAACAGGTCGTCACCGACCAGCTGCACCTTGTCACCGATCTTGTCGGTCAGCACCTTCCAGCCAGCCCAGTCGGACTCGTCCATGCCGTCTTCGATGGAGATAATCGGGTAGCGCTGAGTCAGGCCTGCCAGGTAGTCGGCGAAGCCTTCGGCGCTGAATACCTTGCCTTCACCAGCCAGGTCGTACTGGCCATTATCGAAGAACTCGGAAGAAGCGCAGTCCAGAGCCAGGGTCACGTCGGTGCCCAGCTTGTAGCCAGCGTTGGCCACAGCTTCGGCGATGGCGGCCAGGGCGTCTTCGTTGGAGGCCAGGTTCGGCGCGAAGCCGCCTTCGTCACCTACGGAGGTGCTCAGGCCACGGGCCTTGAGCACGGCTTTCAGGTGATGGAAGATCTCGGTGCCCATGCGCAGCGCGTCGGAGAAGGTCTTGGCGCCAACCGGCTGAACCATGAACTCCTGGATATCGACGTTGTTGTCGGCGTGCTCACCGCCGTTGATGATGTTCATCATCGGTACCGGCATCGAGTAGACGCCTGGGGTGCCGTTGAGATCGGCGATGTGTGCGTACAGCGGCACGCCCTTGGCCTGCGCGGCAGCCTTGGCGGCGGCCAGGGAAACGGCGAGGATGGCGTTGGCGCCCAGCTTGCCTTTGTTCTCGGTGCCGTCCAGATCGATCATGGCCAGGTCGAGGGACTTCTGCTCGCGAGCGTCTTTGCCCAGCAGCAGGTCACGGATCGGGCCGTTGATGTTGGCCACGGCCTTCAGCACGCCCTTGCCCAGGTAACGGCTCTTGTCGCCATCACGCAGTTCCAGCGCTTCGCGCGAACCGGTGGAAGCACCGGACGGCGCACAGGCGCTGCCGATGATGCCGTTGTCGAGGATTACATCGGCTTCTACGGTGGGGTTGCCACGGGAGTCGAGAACCTCACGGCCCTTGATGTCGACGATCTTTGCCATTCTTGTTAGCTCCAACAGTTGAAATATGCGTCAGCCGAATGCGTTACGCGGTTTCGATCGGCGCAAAGCTCTTGACCAGATCATCCAGCTGCTTGAGCTGGGTGAGGAAGGGTTCCAGCTTGTCCAGGCGCAGGGCACAGGGGCCATCGCACTTGGCGTTGTCCGGATCCGGATGGGCCTCAAGGAACAGACCCGCCAAACCCTGACTGAGACCGGCCTTGGCCAGGTCTGTGACCTGGGCACGACGACCACCGGCAGAATCGGCGCGACCACCCGGCATCTGCAAGGCATGGGTCACGTCGAAGAACACCGGATACTCAAACTGCTTCATGATGCCGAAGCCGAGCATGTCCACCACCAGGTTGTTGTAACCGAAGGAGGAACCACGCTCGCAGAGGATCAGTTGATCGTTACCCGCTTCTTCGCACTTGGCCAGGATGTGCTTCATCTCCTGGGGCGCAAGGAACTGGGCCTTCTTGATGTTGATCACCGCGCCGGTCTTGGCCATGGCCACCACCAGGTCGGTCTGCCGCGAGAGGAAGGCCGGCAGCTGGATGATGTCGCAAACTTCGGCCACCGGCGCAGCCTGGTAAGGCTCATGCACATCGGTGATGACCGGCACACCGAAGGTCTTCTTCACTTCCTCGAAGATCTTCATGCCCTCTTCCAGGCCCGGGCCACGGAAGGAGGTGATCGAGGAGCGGTTGGCCTTGTCGAAACTGGCCTTGAACACGTAGGGGATGCCGAGCTTGTCGGTGACCCGTACGTATTCCTCACAAGCCCGCATGGCCAGCTCGCGCGATTCGAAGACATTGATGCCACCGAACAGCACCAGCGGCTTGTCGTTGGCAATCTCGATATTGCCGACCTTGATGATCTTCTGTGCCATGACCTGCGCCTTATGCCTTGCCGGCTTGTTTCAACGCAGCCTTGACGAAGCCGCTGAAAAGCGGATGACCGTCACGCGGGGTAGAGGTGAATTCCGGGTGGAACTGGCAAGCCACGAACCACGGATGATCCGGCGCCTCGACCACCTCGACCAGCGCGCCATCGGCAGAGCGACCGGTGACTTTCAGGCCGGCCTGCTGCAACTGCGGCAGAAGGTTGTTGTTGACCTCGTAGCGATGACGGTGACGCTCGACGATCACATCCTTGCCATAGCACTCGCGCACATGGGTGCCGGCCATCAGTTGGCAGTCCTGGGCGCCAAGACGCATGGTGCCGCCCAGATCGGAGCCTTCGTCACGGGTTTCCACCGCGCCGGTCACGTCTTGCCACTCGGTGATCAGGCCGACGACCGGATGCTCGCTGCTGGTGTCGAACTCGGTGGAGTTGGCATCGGCCCAGCCCAGCACGTTACGAGCGTATTCGATGACCGCCACCTGCATGCCCAGGCAGATACCCAGGTAGGGGATCTTGTTCTCGCGGGCGTACTGCACGGTGCGGATCTTGCCTTCCACGCCACGCAGACCGAAGCCGCCCGGCACGAGGATGGCGTCAACACCGGCCAGCAGGTCGGTGCCCTGATTCTCGATGTCTTCGGAATCGATATAGCGCAGGTTGACCTTGGTACGGTTCTGGATGCCGGCATGGCTCATCGCTTCGATCAGCGACTTGTAGGCATCCAGCAACTCCATGTACTTGCCGACCATGGCGATGGTGACTTCCTTCTCCGGGTTCAGCTTGGCATCCACCACGCGGTCCCACTCGGAGAGGTCGGCCGGTTGGCATTGCAGACCAAAGCGCTCGACGACAAAGTCATCCAGGCCCTGAGCATGCAGTACCGACGGAATCTTGTAGATGGTGTCGACGTCTTCCAGCCCGATCACCGCACGCTCTTCCACGTTGGTGAACAGGGCGATCTTGCGGCGTGAGGACAGGTCGATCTCATGGTCGGAGCGGCAGATCAGCACGTCCGGCTGCAGACCGATGGAGCGCAGTTCCTTGACCGAGTGCTGAGTCGGCTTGGTCTTGGTCTCACCGGCGGTGGCGATGTACGGCACCAGGGTCAGGTGCATGAGCATGGCGCGCTTGGCACCCACTTCGACACGCAACTGACGGATCGCCTCGAGGAATGGTTGCGACTCGATGTCACCCACGGTGCCACCGATCTCGACCATGGCCACGTCGGCATCGCCGGCACCCTTGATGATGCGGCGCTTGATCTCGTCGGTGATGTGCGGAATCACCTGGATGGTGGCGCCCAGGTAATCACCCCGGCGCTCCTTGCGCAGCACATCGGCGTACACACGACCGGTGGTGAAGTTGTTGTTCTGGGTCATGGTGGTGCGGATGAAGCGCTCGTAGTGACCCAGATCGAGGTCGGTCTCGGCACCATCCTGGGTGACGAACACTTCACCGTGCTGGAACGGACTCATGGTGCCCGGATCGACGTTGATGTACGGATCGAGCTTGAGCATGGTGACCTTCAGGCCCCGCGCCTCCAGGATCGCCGCCAGGGAAGCTGAGGCGATGCCTTTCCCCAATGAAGAAACAACACCACCCGTGACGAAGATGTAGCGCGTCATGAAAAACCCTAGAAGTCTGTGTTTAGGCGATAGGCCGCCGGGGAAAAGCGTGGGGCGGGGCCCCGATTGCGATGCCGCTCGCAATTGAAAACACCCACTGACCTGAGGGTTCAGCGGGAGCAACATAAGACGGGAGCGTAGTCTACCGGAAAGCCCCTACCAGCTCAAACCCACGTCACTCGTCGGCGGCTCCCACAGCAGTTGCGTGCCCTCCCCGCCTACGCGGTCATAGCCTGGCAGGGCAGCCACCGCCAGCAGCTCGGAGCCCGCGTACAGCAGCGGCAAGCGGTCGCGGGCAAAAACCGGGATGCGCGCTTCGTTGAGCAGGCGTTTGAGGTCGCGCCGACCGCGCTGAGGGTGAACCAGGCTCTCTCCGCCCCGACGATAGGCCACACGCAACGAGCCAGACGGAGCTTCGCCCGACCAACGCAGCCGGCCATTACCTGGCAGCTCCAGCACCGGCGCCTGATGCTGCCAAGGCAACCCGGCAGCGGGCTGCTGCAGCCAGTCCCCACTGAGCCACCACAACCGTTCGTCAGATCGATGCAGCTCGCCGCCATGCAGACGCCAGATTGGCCGGGCACTCGCCTGTGCATCGCGCAGCGAACACCAGCCAGCCCAGTGCCGCTCATCCGGCAGCAAGGTCAGCGGCGCGAGAAAGTGACGCAGGGCGTTGCGCTGACGGGCCTCACTGAGGCCACGCAAAGGCGCGAGCAGGAGCGACGGCAATGCCTGCCAGGGCGATTCAGGAGCAAGCCTGGCTGAGGCAAGGTCCTGCTCGGCCAGTTCGCCGAGCAGCTCATCCGCCTCGCGCAGCTGACGCGCCGTGCGCTGCAGGTTGCCGTCCAGCGCCGGCCAATGCTCGCGCAACGAAGGCAGCACCGCATGACGCAGATAATTGCGACTCAGGCGGGTATCGGCATTGCTCGGATCCTCAACCCAGCGCAGCTGATGTTCACTGGCATAGCGCCCCAGCTCGCCACGCGTACAGCCGAGTAAAGGCCGCAGCAAATGACCACTCGCGAACGCACGCTGCACTGGCATGCCTGCCAGCCCGCGCACACCGGCACCTCTCAGCAGGCGAAAAAGTACGGTTTCCACCTGATCATCGCCGTGCTGGGCCGTCAGCAGCACTTCACCTGGGGCCAATTCGGCAGCCAGCGCCGCATAGCGGGCCTGGCGGGCAGCCCGTTCAATGCTCGCGCCTTCCGCCACCTGCACAGCAACCGACCGGAACGGCACGCCGAGCTGCGCACACACTGCGGCGCAATGTTCCGGCCACTGCGCCGCGACAGCCTGAAGACCATGACCGACATGCAACGCCCGCAGCGGCGGCAAAGCATGATGTCGGCGCAGACCAGCCAGCAGATGCAGCAGCACCGTGGAGTCCAGCCCACCGGAGAAGGCCAGCAGCCACCCCGGAGCCTGGCACCAGGGCTGAAGGACGGACAGCAAGGATTGTTCGAGACGGTTCATTGGCCAAGCTTAAAACAACAACGGGCCCGCAGGCCCGTTGTGTTGAAACTCAAAGCGATCACGCCACGCCATAGCTCATCAGGCGCTCGTAACGACGCGCCAGCAGATCGGCGCTATCGAGCTTGTTCAGCACCTTGAGCTGCGCCAGCAACTCCTTGCGCAATGCATCGGCCATCGCCTGCGGATCGCGATGCGCGCCGCCAAGCGGCTCGCCGACTACCTTGTCAACGATGCCCAGCCCCTTCAGACGTTCGGCCGTAATGCCCATGGCCTCAGCCGCATCCGGGGCTTTTTCCGCAGTTTTCCACAGAATCGAGGCACAACCTTCCGGCGAGATCACCGAATAGGTGGAGTACTGCAGCATGTTCAGACGGTCGCAGACACCAATGGCCAATGCACCGCCGGAGCCGCCCTCACCCACTACGGTGGCGATGATCGGCGTCTTCAGACGCGACATGACCCGCAGGTTCCAGGCAATCGCCTCGCTCTGATTGCGCTCCTCGGCATCGATGCCCGGATAAGCACCCGGCGTGTCGATGAAGGTGAGGATCGGCAGCTTGAAACGCTCAGCCATTTCCATAAGACGACAGGCCTTGCGGTAGCCTTCCGGGCGCGGCATGCCGAAGTTGCGCCGCACCTTCTCACGCACCTCACGGCCCTTCTGGTGGCCGATAACCATCACGGGCTGGTCTTCCAGACGGGCAATACCACCGACAATGGCGGCATCGTCGGAGAAATGCCGGTCACCATGCAGTTCGTCGAACTCGGTAAAGATCAGGTCGATGTAATCGAGGGTATAGGGTCGACGCGGATGCCGGGCCAGCTGGGCAATCTGCCAGCTGCTCAGATTGTCGAAGATGCTCTTGGTCAGACTGCGACTCTTGTCTTCGAGACGGGCGATCTCGTCACTGATATTCAGCGCATTGTCATTGCCGACCAGGCGCAGCTCTTCGATCTTGGCTTGCAGTTCGGCAATCGGCTGTTCGAAATCGAGGAAATTCGGGTTCATAAGCATCCGTCTGGCTGTGGGCGGTGACGCCCTGTCCGTGTCGCGCACGAGCTTGAGGTAACTACCTTAAGGGATCGTGCGCATGCGGTCGAGCAGGGCCGGGACTCTCGTCCCTGACCTAGCGGTAGTGCAAAAAGACGTTGTCTTTGCCGAACTGGTCACGCAACGCCTGAATCAGATTGTCGGCCGGATCGATCCGCCACTGCTCGCCCAGCTGCAGCAGGGCCTTGGCCTCACTGCCGGCATAGTCGACGCTGAGCGGGCAGGCACCCTTGTGCTTGCCGAGCAGCTCGCCCAGCCAGCGCAGGCGATCGGGCTTAAGCGCGTCCTGTGTGACACGCACACGCAGGCTCTCGGCCAGCGCCGTGCGCGCCTCTTCCAATCCCATGACGCGCTTGGCGCGCAGGCGCAGGCCACCGGAGAAATCGTCCTGACTGACCTCGCCCTCGATCACCACCAGCGCATCGTTCTGCAACAGCGCCTGGTTGCTGGCAAACGCATCGGCAAACAGCGACGCCTCGATACGCCCGGAGCGGTCGTCCAGGGTGACGAAGCCCATCTTGTCGCCCTTCTTGTTCTTCATCACCCGCAGGTTGACGATCAGACCGGCGACGGTCTGGGTATCGCGTGCCGGTTTCAGATCGATGATGCGCTGGCGGGCAAAACGCCGCACCTCGCCTTCGTATTCGTCGATCGGATGACCGGTCAGGTACAGACCGAGGGTTTCCTTCTCGCCACGCAGGCGCTCCTTGAGCGTCCACTCACGGGTGCGCCGGTGATTGGCATACACGTCAGCCTCCGGCTCGGCGAACACCCCACCAAACAGGTCCATGTGACCGCTGTCATGGCTACGCGCCGTTTGCTCGGCGGCGGCGATGGCCTCTTCCATGGCCGCCAGCAACACGGCGCGATTGAGGTTGACCGTGGCCTGGTAGGCCTTGAGCTCATCCTGATAATGCGGTCCCAGACGATCCAGCGCACCGGAGCGAATCAGCGCTTCCAGGGTGCGCTTGTTGATGCGCTTGAGGTCGACCCGCGCGCAGAAGTCGAACAGATCCTTGAACGGCCCGCCGGAGGCTCGGCTCTCGCTGATCGCCTCCACCGGCCCCTCGCCGACCCCCTTGATCGCACCGAGGCCGTAAACAATGCGGCCGTCGTCGTTGACGGTGAACTTGAACTCGGAGGTATTCACGTCCGGCGCATCGAGGCGCAGCTTCATGCTGCGGCACTCCTCGATGAGGATCACCACCTTGTCGGTGTTGTGCATATCCGCCGACAGCACGGCGGCCATGAACGGCGCCGGGTAGTGCGCCTTGAGCCAGGCGGTCTGGTAGGAAACCAGACCGTACGCGGCCGAGTGCGACTTGTTGAAGCCGTAACCGGCGAACTTCTCCACCAGATCGAAGATGTTACCCGCCAGATTCGCATCGATGCCGTTATTGGCGCAGCCTTCGATAAAGCCGCCGCGCTGCTTGGCCATCTCCTCGGGCTTCTTCTTGCCCATGGCCCGGCGCAGCATGTCCGCACCGCCAAGGGTGTAGCCGGCCATCACCTGGGCAATCTGCATCACCTGCTCCTGGTACAGGATGATGCCGTAGGTCGGTTTGAGCACCGGCTCCAAACCGGCGTACTGGTAATCCGGGTGCGGGTAGGACACCTCGGCACGGCCGTGCTTGCGGTTGATGAAGTCATCCACCATGCCCGACTGCAGCGGGCCGGGACGGAACAGCGCCACCAGAGCGATGAGGTCTTCCAGGCAGTCCGGCTTGAGCTTTTTGATCAGCTCCTTCATGCCGCGCGATTCCAGCTGGAACACCGCGGTGGTTTCCGCCTTCTGCAGCATCTGGTAGGTCGGCTTGTCATCCAGCGGGATGAAGTCGATGTTCAGATCCGGCAGGCCCTGCTTGGCCTGCTCGCGGTTAATGGTCTCCATCGCCCACTTGATGATGGTCAGGGTGCGCAGGCCGAGGAAGTCAAACTTGACCAGGCCAGCCGCTTCCACGTCATCCTTGTCGAACTGGGTGACCAGGCCACCGCCTTCCTCATCGCAGGCAATCGGCGAGAAGTCGGTCAGTTTGGTCGGCGCGATTACCACGCCCCCGGCGTGCTTGCCTGTGCCGCGACAGATGCCCTCGAGCTTTAGCGACATCTCCCAGATTTCCGCAGCCTCCTCGTCGGTCTTGAGGAAGTCGCGCAGCGGCTCCTCCATCTCGTAGGCTTTTTCCAGGGTCATGCCGACTTCGAAGGGAATCATCTTCGACAGACGATCGGCCAGACCATAGGACTTGCCCTGCACCCGCGCCACGTCGCGGACCACCGCCTTGGCCGCCATGGTGCCGAAGGTGATGATCTGGCTGACGGCGTTGCGCCCGTAGGCCTCGGCCACGTAATCGATGACCCGGTCGCGGCCGTCCATGCAGAAGTCGACGTCGAAGTCGGGCATGGAAATCCGTTCGGGGTTGAGAAAGCGCTCGAACAGCAGGTCATAGGCCAGCGGATCGAGGTCGGTAATCTTCAGCACGTAAGCAACCAGAGAACCGGCACCCGAACCACGGCCAGGACCGACCGGCACGCCGTTGTTCTTCGCCCACTTGATGAAGTCCATCACGATCAGGAAGTAGCCGGGAAAGCCCATCTGGATGATGGTGCCCAGCTCGAACTCCAGACGATCGACATAGACCTGCCGCTTCGCCTCGTAATCCGGCGTGTCCGTGGGCAGCAATACCTGCAGGCGCTCCTCCAGACCTTCATAGGAGGCATGGCGCAAGTAGTCGTCGATATTCATGCCGTTGGGCGTGGGGAAGTCCGGGAGGAAGTACTTGCCCAGCTGCACCTCGATATTGCAGCGCTTGGCGATTTCCACGGTATTTTCCAGCGCCTCGGGAATGTCGCTGAACAGCTCGGCCATCTCGGCCGGCGACTTGAGGTACTGCTGATCGGAGTAATTGCGCGGCCGCCTTGGGTCATCCAGGCTGCGCCCTTCGCCGATGCACACGCGGGTCTCGTGGGCCTCAAAGTCGCCCTGCTTGAGGAAGCGCACATCGTTGGTCGCCACCAGCGCCGCACCACAGCGCTCGGCCAGGGCTACCGCTGCATGCACATGCTCTTCGTCGCCAACGCGGCTGGTGCGCTGCAGCTCCAGGTAGAAACGCTCGGGGAATACCGCCTGCCATTCGGCCAGCAGGTTCTCGGCCAGGGCCAGGTCGCCGCCGAGCAGGGCCAGGCCGATCTCGCCCTCCTTGGCGCCGGACAGGGCGATCAGGCCCTCGGCCGCTTCTTTCACCCAGTCGCGCTGGATGATCACCAGATCGTTGCTCTGCCCTTCGGTCCAACCGCGAGACACCAGCTCGGTGAGATTGCGATAGCCCTGGGCGTTCATCGCCAGCAGGGTCATGCGGGTTAGCGGGCCGTCTTCGCTGTTGCTGGCCAGCCAGATATCGGCACCACAGATCGGCTTGACCCCGCCGCCCATGGCCGCCTTGTAGAACTTGACCAGCGAGCACATGTTGCTCTGATCGGTGATGGCCACCGCCGGCATACCCGCCGCCGCCACCGCCTTGATTAGCGGTTTGACCCGAACCAGACCATCCACCAGGGAAAATTCGCTGTGCAGCCGGAGGTGAACGAAGGAAACGGTCATGAGCAGCCCTTGCTGGGTAAAACGACAAGGCCCGGATTGTACCGGGCCTCGGGGGGAAACGACACGACGCTATTCTCTGTCTTCCAGCACCTGTCGCACCGGGGCAAAGGAGCGCCGATGAATCGGCGTGGCGCCAAGACGACGCAGGGCCTCCAGGTGTATCGGCGTGGGATAGCCCTTGTGCCCGGCCATGCCGTAGCCCGGATAGAGATCATCCAGCTCGGCCATTTCTCGGTCACGACTGACCTTGGCCAGAATCGAGGCCGCCGCAATCGCCGGCACCTGGCTGTCACCCTTGACTACCGGTGCGCTGGGTACAGCCAGTTTGGGACAGCGGTTACCATCGATCAGCGCCAGGCGCGGGGTCACCGACAAGCCCTCCACCGCGCGCTGCATGGCCAGCATGGTGGCATGCAGGATATTCAGCTGGTCGATCTCCTCCACCTCGGCGCGGGCAATGCACCAGGCCAGCGCCTTCTCGCGAATCTCGTCGAACAGCTTTTCGCGCCGGGCCTCGCTGAGCTTCTTCGAATCGTTGAGACCGAGAATCGGTCGTGCCGGGTCGAGAATCACCGCGGCGGTAACGACCGGGCCACAGAGCGGCCCGCGGCCGACCTCGTCGACACCCGCCACCAGCTCTTCGACCAGGGTGAAATCCAATCCCAACTGCATCAGCTACGCACCAGTTGCAGCACGGCATCGGCCGCCTGAGCCGAAGCATCCTGACGCAAGGCGCGGTGAATGGTATCGAAGCCGCGGGTCTGCGCGGCGCCATCCAGCAACAGGGTGGCCATGGTTTCCGCCAGCGCGTCAGGGGTCGCGGCCTCCTGCAGCAGTTCCGGCACCAACATGCGCCCGGCCAGCAAGTTCGGCAGCGAGACGTACGGACTCGTCACCAGGCGACGCAGGATGCGGTACGTCAGATTTGCCACGCGATAAGCCACCACCATCGGCCGCTTGAACAGCAAGGCTTCAAGGGTCGCCGTACCCGAAGCGATCAGCACGGCATCGCAAGCGGCCAGCGCTTCATGGGAACGGCCATCAAGCAGCAGGAGCGGCAAGCTGCGCTCGCTGAGCAGATCCTCAATCTGCCTGCGACGCTCGGCATTGGCACACGGCAGCACGAAACGCACCCCCGGACGCAGACTGCGCAGGCGCTCGGCGGCATCGAGGAACAAAGCGCCCAGCTTGGCCACCTCACCGCCACGACTGCCTGGCATCAGCGCGACCACACAGTCCTCGGCATCCAGGCCAAGGGCCTGTCGTGCGGCCAGCTTGTCCGCCTGCATGGGAATACTGTTGGCCAGCGGATGACCGACAAAGCGCACAGGCATCTCATGTTCCAGGTAGAACTGCGCCTCGAAGGGAAACAGGCAGAGCATCAGGTCGCAGCCCTGGCGAATCTTCAACACCCGCTTCTGCCGCCAGGCCCAGACGGACGGGCTGACATAGTGCACGGTACGGATGCCAGCCTGACGCAACTTCAATTCAATGTTGAGGGTGAAATCCGGCGCATCGATACCGATGAACACATCGGGTTTCTCTTCGATCAGGGTGCGGATCAGGCGTTTGCGCCGCGCCAGCAGTTCGGGCAGTCGGCCGAGCACCTCGACCAGGCCCATCACGGAGAGACGCTCCATGGGAAAGTAGGAGCGCAGCCCCTGAGCCTCCATCAACTGGCCACCCACACCGATGAACTCGATATCGGCATGCCGCTCACGCAAGGCCTGCATCAGGCCAGCACCCAGGATATCGCCGGACGCTTCACCGGCGACCAGCGCAACACGCAATTTGCTCATGGGAAACTCAGCGGGTGATGCCGCGGGTAGAAGCCAGAATCGAATCGCGGAATACCGCCACTTCCGGGAACTCGGCAGCAGAATCAGCCATCTCGGCCATGGCCTGCTCGACCGTCAGCCCCTGGCGGTAGACGATCTTGTAAGCACGACGCAAGGCGGCAATAGCCTCGGCAGAGAAGCCCCGGCGGCGCATGCCCTCGAAGTTCATGCTGCGTGCCTCGGCCGGATTGCCGAAGACGGTGACGTAGGCCGGCACGTCCTTGCCGATGGCGGTGCCCATGCCGGAGAAACTGTGCGCACCGATACGGCAGAACTGATGGACCAGGGTGAAACCGGACAGGATCGCCCAGTCATCGACCCACACATGACCGGCCAGCGCGGTATTGTTGACCAGGATGCAGTGATTGGCGATGACACTGTCATGCCCAACATGCACGTAGGCCATCAGCAGGTTGTGATCGCCGATGGTGGTCTCGGCACGGTCCTGAACAGTGCCGCGGTGAATGGTCACGCCTTCGCGAATCACGTTGTGATCGCCGATCACCAGACGGGTAGGCTCACCCTTGTACTTGAGGTCGGGGGTATCCTCGCCTACCGAGGAAAACTGGTAGATACGATTGTGCTTACCAATGACCGTCGGCCCCTTGATGATCACATGGGGGCCAACCACGGTACCCTCGCCGATTTCCACATCTGGCCCGATGATCGACCAGGGGCCGACCTGAACGTCATCCGCCAGCCTGGCCGACGGATCGATGATGGCGCGAGGGTCAATCAAACTCATAGTTTGCGTTCCGCACAGATGATTTCGGCCGAACAGACTTCCTTGCCGTCCACGGTGGCCCGGCAGGCAAATTTCCAGATGCTGCGCTTGGCGCTGATGAAGCTAGCCTCCAGGACCAACTGATCACCCGGGGTCACCGGCGAGCGGAAGCGTAGCTTGTCGGAACCCACAAAATAATAGAGGGTTCCATCGGCCGGTTTCACATTCATCATCTTGAAGCCGAGAATGCCGGCTGCCTGCGCCATGGCCTCAATGATCAGCACACCCGGCATGATCGGATGCTGCGGAAAGTGACCGTTGAAGAAAGGCTCGTTGATGCTGACATTCTTGTAGGCGCGAATGCGTTTGCCTTCAACATCCAGCTCAGCCACACGGTCTACCAGCAGGAACGGGTAGCGGTGCGGCAGGTATTCGCGAATTTCGTTAATGTCCATCATGATCGGGGAGAGCCTGTATCAGAAAAGGAAAGCCATCTGGCGCGTATCAGGCATCAGATGAGGCGTCACCGTTCGGGGTCACGGCAGCCAGACGATTCTCCAGCTGTTTCAGACGCTTGGCCATGTCGTCGAGCTGGCGAATGCGCGCGGCGCTCTTCTTCCAGTCAGAGGCGGTCTGCATGGCCGTACCGGACGAATAGGCACCCGGTTCAGTGATCGAGCGAGTCACCATGGTCATGCCGGTGACAAAGACGTTGTCGCAGACTTCGATGTGTCCAACCATCCCGACGCCGCCGGCGATCATGCAGTGCTTGCCGATCTTGGTGCTACCGGAAATGCCGGCACAACCGGCCATGGCGGTGTGATCACCGATCTGCACGTTGTGCGCAATCATGATCTGGTTGTCCAACTTCACGCCATTGCCGATCTGCGTATCGGCCAGCGCGCCACGGTCGATGGTGGTATTGGCGCCAATCTCGACATCGTCGCCAATGGTCACGCCGCCGATCTGGGCAATCTTCTGCCACACACCCTTCTCATTGGCGAAGCCGAAACCTTCGCCTCCGAGCACAGCCCCCGACTGGATGACGACACGCTCACCAATCCGGACATCGTGGTACAGGGTGACCCGCGGAGCCAGCCAGCCATCGGCCGCAATCGAACTGCGCGCACCAATCACACAATGCGCGCCGACAGTCACGCGCGGGCCGATCACGGCAGCTTCTTCAATGACAGCGTAGGCGCCGATGCACGCGCTGGCGTCGACCTGAGCGGAAGCGGCAACCACCGCCGTGGGATGAATCCCGGCAGCGCTCTGCGGTTTGCGATCAAACAGATGGGACAGGCGAGCATAGGCCAGATAGGGATTGGCCACGATCAGCGCGCTGCCGGCATAGCCCTCGGCATCGGCCTCAGTCAGCAGCACCGCTGCCGCCCGGCATGCAGGCAGGTGCTTGCGGTACTGCGGGTTGGCCAGAAAGCTCAGCTGATCCGCCTCTGCCTCCTGCAGCGA
Source organism: Pseudomonas fluvialis (assembly GCF_014207935.1). Lineage (GTDB taxonomy): Bacteria > Pseudomonadota > Gammaproteobacteria > Pseudomonadales > Pseudomonadaceae > Aquipseudomonas > Aquipseudomonas fluvialis_A. Next base: position 592,115 of record NZ_JACHLL010000002.1, read on the forward strand.
AGCCAGACCACGCACGGGAATATCGCTGGCACCACGCAGGGTGGCGCCAAGCTGCTCGGCCAACTGGCCGAGTGAGAACACCGGAGCCGTCATGATCAACGCAGCTGATTCATGCGCTCGATGACTTGGCGGGTGATGTCGAACTGCGGCTTGACGTCGACTACTGCACCACGCTCAAGCACCAGATCATAACCACCTTTCTTGATCACTTCCTCGACAGCCTTGTCCAGCTTGGGCTTGAGCTGCTTGAGCATGTCGCGGTCGGAAATGGCCTTGGCTTCGTTGAGTTCCTTGGACTGGAACTGGAAGTCACGAGCCTTCTGCTTGAATTCCAGCTCAAGGCGTTCGCGCTCGGCCTGCTGCATCTTGTCGCCGCCCTTGACCAGGCGATCCTGAATGCTCTTGGCGCTCGACTCGAGGGTCTTCAGCTTGCTCAGTTGCGGACCGAACTTCTTCTCGGCATCCACGGCGTACTTCTTCGCCGCACCCGACTCAAGCAGAGCCATCTGATAGTTGAGGACCGCGATGCGCATTTCGGCGAATGCCGGGGTGGCCAGCATAGCCGCGGTGAACAGAACCACTTGAGTCAACTTACGCACGATGCACTCCTGCAAAACACTTTTGTTTTAATGAGCCAAACACACTTAGAAGGTCTGACCGAGGGAGAACTGGAAGACCTGGGTATCCGCGTTATCCGGTTCCTTGACCGGCATCGCCAGACTGAAGCTCAGCGGACCGAGGGCCGTAATCCAGGTCAGACCGGCACCCACCGACATGGCCAGTTCACCGGCGTCGATATTCTGGCAATCAGGCTGCTGACCACAGCTGGTATCGAAGACGTTACCCACATCGTAGAACAGCACGGTGCGCAGCTGGCGCTGATCCTTGATGAACGGCAGCGGGAACAGGTATTCGACACCACCCTGTACCAGCACGTTGCCACCGAAGGGCAGCGGGTCCTGATCCGGATCGGTGTAACGGCCGTTCTGATCCGGACCACCGCCGGCAATATTGCTCGGCGTACTGCGAGGGCCGAGACTGGAGTCCTCGAAGCCACGTACCGAGTTGAAACCACCGGCATAATAATGTTCGTAGAACGGTAGCTCGCTGGTGGAACCATAGCTGTCGCCATAACCCAGTTCGGCATGGAAGCGGAAGGCCGTGCTCTGGGTTAGCGGGAAGAAGCGCTGGCCACGGTAGTCGAGCTTGTAGAACGACAGGTCGCTGCCCGGCACCGTGGTCTCCAGAATCAGACTCTGCGAATAACCACGGGTGGCCAGCACGCCCTTGTTGAGGGTGGACTCGGACCAGCCGGCGGAAGCCTTGAAGTTCAGGTAGCTGTCACCTTCCTGGTCGATGAAGTCCATGATTTCATCGACGGTATAGATACCGGTGTTGATGTCGTCCTGCTGGACGGTCAGACCGAAGTTAAGACGAGAGATCTCGCTCAGCGGATAACCGATGCTCATGCCTGCACCGTAGCTGTCGACGGCATAGCTGGCCACGTCGGTATCCAGTTCGTCGTAGTCGGTGGTGCGGTAGAAGGCGTTGTAGCCCAGGCTGACACCATCGACGGTCCAGTAGGGGTCAACGAAACCGAAGCTGTAGCTGGTCTGGTATTCGCTGCGGGTCAGGCCGAGACTGACCTTGTTACCGGTACCGAGGAAGTTGTTCTGGCTGATCGAACCGCCGAGGATCAGGCCGGCATTCTGAGCGAAACCAACGCTAGCGGTGATCGAGCCGGAAGGCTGCTCTTCCACGCTGTAATTCACATCGACCTGATCATCGGTGCCAGGCACCGCCGGAGTCTCGACGTTCACTTCCTTGAAGTAGCCAAGACGCTCAAGGCGGGTTTTGGACTGGTCGATCAGGTAGGTCGACGCCCAGCCGCCTTCCATCTGGCGCATCTCACGGCGCAGCACTTCGTCCTCGGACTTGGTGTTGCCACGGAAGTTGATGCGATTGACGTAGGCACGCTTGCCCGGATCGACCACGAAGGTGATGGCCACGGTGTTGTCATCATCGTTGGCCTGGGGCACGCCGTTGACGTTGGCAAAGGTGTAACCCTCGTTACCCAGGCGCCGGGTGATCAGCTCCGAGGTAGTGGTCATGACCTTGCGCGAGAACACCTGGCCTTCTTTGACCAGCAGCAGCGACTTGACGTCATCTTCCGGCACCTTGAGGTCACCGGACAGTTTGACGGCACTGACCTTGTACTTCTCGCCTTCATCGACGTTGACTGTGATGTAGACGTGTTTCTTGTCCGGAGTAATGGATACCTGGGTCGAGGAAATATCCATGTTGATATAGCCGCGATCCAGATAGTAGGAGCGCAGGCGTTCCAGGTCGCCGGACAGCTTCTCACGAGCATACTTGTCGTCATTCTTGAAGAACGACAGCCAGTTGCTGGTCTTCAGTTCGAACAGGTCGACCAGATCTTCATCCGAGAAGACGGTATTGCCCACCACGTTGATGTGCTGGATGGCTGCAACCGTACCTTCGTTGACATTGATTTTCAGCGCTACACGGTTGCGCGGCTGCGGAATCACTTCCGCTTCGATCTCGGCCGAGTACCGTCCTTGCGAAACGTACTGGCGCTGCAATTCGTTACGCACGCCTTCCAGCGTGGCGCGCTGGAAGATTTCACCCTCTTCAAGGCCGGACTGATTCAGGCCCTTGAGCAGGTCTTCAGTGGTAATCGCCTTGTTGCCTTCGATTTCGATGGTGGAAATCGATGGGCGCTCGACCACAGTCACCACCAGGGTGTCGCCGTCGCGGCCAAGCTGGATGTCCTGGAAGAAGCCGGTCTTGAACAGAGCACGGGTGGCGCTGACCAGGCTGCGATCATCGACACGTTCGCCAACGTTAAGCGGCAAGGCACCAAATACGCTGCCGGCGGAGACCCGCTGCAATCCGTTGACGCGAATATCGGAGATGGTGAAGGACTCGGCGTGAACTTCGGCGATCATCAACGCGGAGAGCGCCGCAGGCAGGAGCAGACGTTTCATGAAGTCCTTTCTTGTTCCAACTAGCAAATAAAGAATCTGCCGCTCGAAAGCGGCAGACTGGAAATTCGTTTGTGCCTTACAGACGGCTCAGGTCGTTGAACAAGGCCAACAGCATGACCCCAACTACCAGACTGATACCGACCTGCATCCCCCAGACTTGCACCCGTTCAGGAAGAGGGCGTCCACGCACCCACTCGACCAGATAAAACATCAGGTGCCCCCCGTCCAGCACCGGGATCGGCAGCAGATTCAACACACCCAGACTGATACTCAGCAATGCGAGGAAATTCAGGAACTCCGCAATACCGGACTCAGCTGAAGCGCCCGCCACTTTAGCAATGGTTACTGGCCCGCTCAAGTTTTTTACCGAAAGCTCGCCAACGAGCATTTTCTTGATCGACACCAGCGTCATGCTGGTCATCGACCAGGTTCGCCGCAGCGCTTCGGGCAGCGCATCCACGGGCCCGAAGCTGACTTCATGCAGCATTTCCGCTGGCCATTCGAAGCCCTGCACACGGGACCCGAAGAAGCCCACCCGGCCGTCACCAGCGCCCTGCTCGGCCAGCGTCACCGATACCGTTTGCTCCAGTCCGTCACGCTCAAAACGCACCGCGACCGTCTGCCCCGGACGGGCACGAACCCACTCGACCAATGCCATCCAGTCGGAAACCGGCTGATCATTGAACGCCACAATACGATCACCGGCCCGCAACCCAGCCAGAGCAGCAGGCCCCTGCGGCTCGAGATCAGCAAGCACCGGCGGCACCTGCGGACGCCAGGGTTTTAGCCCCAGCGCCGCGAGAGGATCAGGCTCATCCACGCCCTTCTGCCAGTCACGCAGCGGCACGCTGACATCGGATTCCAGACTGCCGCCCGCCTCACGCACGCGCAGCACCAGCTCGCCGGACTCCCCCAGACGATGGATCAACTGCAGGCTGACGCCCGCCCAGCCGGGCGTCGCCTCGCCATCGACGGCAATAATTTCCTGCCCAACCTGCAAACCCGCCTGCTCCGCCAGCCCCCCCGGCAGCACAGCGCCGATCACCGGCCGCGCCTGCTGACTACCCAGCAGAGCCAGCATCCAGAAGAAGGCAATGGCCAGGAGGAAGTTGGCCAAGGGCCCGGCCGCGACAATGGCGAAGCGCTGCCGCACGCTCTTGCGATTGAAGGCCTGGGCCAGCAGCGCCTCGGGCACATCACCCTCACGCTCATCGAGCATCTTCACGTATCCGCCCAACGGAATGGCGGCAATAACGAATTCGGTTCCCTGGCGATCATGCCAGCGCAGCAGGGGCGCACCGAAACCGACAGAGAAGCGCAGTACCTTCACGCCACAGCGTCGTGCCACCCAGAAGTGGCCAAATTCGTGAATAGTCACCAGCACGCCCAAGGCAATCAGGGTGCCGAACAGCATGTAGAGCCCGCTCATATTGCCTCCGCCACTCAACCGGAATGCCGCGCCAACCACTGCTGCGCCGCTTCGCGGGCAGAGCGATCGGCAGCCAGCACCGCCTCCAGGCTTTCGACCGGAGTGGCCGGCAGCGAGTTCAATACCGACTCGTTGAGCTGGGCAATCTGGGTAAAGCCGATGCGCCGATGCAAGAATGCCTCAACCGCCACCTCGTTTGCCGCGTTGAGCAGCGCCGCCGCGCTACCGCCAGCCTCGGCGGCCTGGCGGGCCAGGCGCAAACAGGCAAACCGCTCTAGGTCTGGCTCCTGGAAATCGAGGCGACCGACACGGAACAGATCCAGCGGTGCTACGCCGGAGGCCACCCGCTCGGGCCAGGCCAGAGCATGGGCAATCGGTGTACGCATATCCGGATTGCCCAGTTGCGCCAGCACCGAACCATCGACATAGTCGACCAGCGAATGGATCACGCTCTGTGGATGAATGACCACCTCGACCTGCTCCGGCCGGGCATCGAACAACCAGCAGGCTTCGATCAGTTCCAGCCCCTTGTTCATCATGCTGGCCGAATCCACCGAGATCTTGCGCCCCATCGACCAGTTGGGATGCGCGCAGGCCTGCTCCGGAGTGACGGTGGCCAACCGCTCCAGCGGCAGCTCGCGAAATGGACCACCTGAGGCAGTCAGCAGGATGCGTCGCACACCGACCTGTTCCAGGCCATCGGCAAAATCCATCGGCAGGCATTGAAAGATCGCATTGTGCTCACTGTCGATCGGCAGCAACTGCGCCCCGCTGTCACGCACGGCCTGCATGAACAAGGCCCCGGACATCACCAACGCTTCCTTGTTGGCCAGCAGGACCTTCTTGCCAGCGCGCACAGCCGCCAGAGTGGGTAACAACCCCGCAGCACCGACAATAGCCGCCATGACCACATCGACGTCCGCATGCGCGGCGACATCGCACAAGCCCTGCTCCCCAACCAGCACTTCGGTCGCCAGACCTGCCGCGCGCAAGCCGTCCCGCAGCACAGCCGCTGCAGCCTCATCTGCAACCACGGCAAACTGCGGGCGATACTGCAGACAGAGCTGCTCGAGTTCTGCCAGGCGCGAATAACCACTGAGGGCAAATACCCGGTAGCGCTCGGGATGGCGCGCCAGAACGTCCAGAGTACTGCGCCCGATGGAACCGGTCGCACCTAGAACACTGATCAGCTCGACGCTCACTGCGCAGCCCACCCAGCCAGCCACAGCAGGCTGGCAAACACAGGAATCGCCGCGGTCAGACTGTCGATCCGATCAAGGATGCCGCCATGCCCAGGCAGCAGATTGCTGCTGTCCTTGATCCCGGCCTGACGCTTGAACATGCTCTCGTTGAGATCACCCAGCACCGAAAACGCCACCACGACAGCCGCACCAAGCACTGCCAGCACGACATCGAGCGAAGACCACCCCTGGTAGATTGCCACCCCCAGGGTGATCAGCAGACTGGCGGCCATGCCGCCATAGAAACCTTCCCAGCTTTTACCCGGACTAACCTGCGGTGCCAGCTTGCGCTTACCAAAAGCCTTGCCGGCGAAATAGGCGCCGATATCGGCACCCCAGACCAGCACCATCACGGCCAGGATCAGCCAGTTGCCCTGCGGCCACTGCTTGAACAGCACCAAGCCCTGCCAGGCCGGCAGCAGCAAGAGCAAACCGATCACAACACGCTGCCAGGAACCGCTCCAGAAACGACTGGTCTGCGGATACCCCACCACCAAGACCAGCGCAACCAGCCACCAGAGCAGCGCCAGCCCCAGCACCGCAGGCGCCAGCGACGGCAGCTGATACAGCAGCCAGAGCACCCCTGCCACCAGTGCGGCATAACCAACCCGCACAGGCTGCGCAGCAAAACCTGCCAGCCGCGCCCATTCCCAGGCTCCCAGGCTCACCACCGCGCCGATGAACAGCGCGAACCAGCCACCATCGAGCAGAAAAAAACCGCCGAGGGCGATGGGCAGCAGCACCAGCGCCGTTAGAATTCGTTGTTTCAGCATTGGGAACGCGCCTCGGCCTCCACCTGCTCGCTGGTCTTGCCAAAGCGACGCTGGCGGGTAGAAAAGTCGGCCAGCGCCTTGCGCATGGCTTCGTGCTTGAAGTCCGGCCAGAACAGGTCGGAAAAGTACAGCTCGGCATAGGCCAACTGCCAGAGCAGAAAGTTGCTGATGCGATGGTCACCACCGGTGCGAATGCACAGGTCCGGCAACGGCTGACCTGCCGTGGACAGGCAGTGCTCCAGCGCATGGGCATCGATAGCCTCGACTGCCAACTCACCGGCCGCGACCCGGCGCGCCAGCTGCTGACTGGCTTGCACGATATCCCACTGGCCACCGTAATTGGCCGCCACCTGCAGAACAAAGCGCGTGTGCCCGGCGGTTGCCGCCTCGGCATCAGCCATTGCCGCCTGCAATTCGGGATGGAAACGGGAGCGATCGCCGATGATGCGCAGACGAATGCCATTATCATTCAGCTTGCGTACCTCTCGGCGCAGAGCACCGAGGAACAGCTCCATCAAAGCACTGACCTCGTCCGCCGGACGCTGCCAGTTCTCACTGGAGAAGGCAAACAGGGTCAGCACTTCGACGCCAGCCTCGGCGCACACCTCGATCACCGCACGCACGGCATCGACACCCGCTTTGTGCCCGGCCACCCCTGGCAGCAGACGCTTCTTCGCCCAGCGATTGTTGCCATCCATGATGATGGCAACATGCCGCGGCACGATCGCCGCGGACTTTTTCTGCGTCTTGTCCATGACCTTGCCTGCCGTCACACCGCCATCAGGTCGGTTTCTTTGGCTTCCAGCGCCTTGTCGACTTCGGCAACGAACTTGTCGGTGAGCTTCTGCACCTCATCGGCTGCGCGACGCTCTTCGTCTTCGCTGATTTCCTTGTCCTTGGACAGTTTCTTCAGCTCGGCCAGCGCATCGCGACGCACGTTGCGCACCGCCACCTTGGCGTCCTCGGCAACGCCACGCGCCTGCTTGGTGTAGCCACGACGAGTCTCCTCGGTCAGCGCCGGCATCGGCACGCGAATGGTGGTGCCGGCACTGCTCGGGTTCAGGCCGAGATCGGAGGTCATGATGGCTTTTTCGATCGCCGCACTCAGGGTCTTGTCGTGCGCCACGATCTTCAGCGTGCGCGCGTCTTCCACACTGATCGCCGCGACCTGGTTCAATGGCATATCACTGCCGTACGCAGGCACCTTGACGCTGTCCAGGATGCTGGGATGCGCGCGACCGGTACGAATGGAGGCCAGATTGCGGCCCAGCGACTCCAGGGATTTAACCATGCGCTCCTGAGCGTCTTTCTTGATCTCGTTGATCATTGTGCTTCCTCCTCGATCAGGGTTCCTTCGGCGCCACCCACCACGATATTGAGCAGGGCGCCGGGCTTGTTCATGTTGAAGACGCGCAGCGGCATCTTGTGGTCGCGGCACAGGCAAATGGCCGTCAGGTCCATCACACCCAGCTTGCGATCCAGCACCTCGTCATAGGTCAGGCGCTCGAATTTTTCCGCATTGGGATCCTTGAACGGATCGGCAGTGTACACGCCATCGACCTTGGTGGCCTTGAGCACCAGATCGGCATCGATCTCGATGGCCCGCAAGCAGGCGGCGGAGTCGGTCGTGAAGAACGGATTGCCGGTACCGGCAGCGAAGATCACCACTTCGCCCGTCTTCAGGTGGCGCATGGCCTTGCGGCGATCGTAGTGATCGGTCACACCCACCATGGAGATAGCCGACATGACGATGGCCGGGATGTTCGAGCGCTCCAACGCATCGCGCATCGCCAGGGCATTCATCACGGTCGCCAGCATGCCCATGTGGTCGCCGGTGACCCGATCCATGCCGGCTGCCGACAGCGCGGCACCGCGGAACAGGTTGCCGCCGCCGATCACCAGACCGACCTGCACGCCGATACCGACCAGTTGGCCGACTTCCAGCGCCATACGATCGAGCACCTTGGGATCGATACCGAACTCCTCGGTGCCCATCAAGGCCTCGCCGCTAAGTTTGAGAAGAATGCGTTTGTAGCGCGCTTGGCGACCACCGAGTTGCTGAGCCATGCCTATCTCTCCTGCGGCGTTAGAATTTGTGCGGCGCCGATGCGCCGATGACGGCAGCCTGTTGGACCAGACTAGCGGCAGGAAGTGCCACCTGCCGGGAGAAGCCGTTTTCCTTCTCCACTTTGACAAAGAGGCCGCGCGCGTGAGCGGGCGACCTCTTCGTTTTACCGCAAGCGTCGCTTACTGCTGGGAAGCAGCAACCTGCGCAGCGACTTCGGCAGCGAAGTCGACTTCAGCCTTCTCGATGCCCTCGCCCACTTCGTAACGAACGAAGGAAACGATTTCGGCACCGGCTTTCTTGGCCAGGTCACCGACCTTGACTTCCGGATCCTTGACGAAGGCCTGCTCGACCAGGCTGGCTTCGGCCAGGAATTTGTTGATACGGCCCTTGACCATGTTCTCAACAATGTTTTCCGGCTTGCCAGCGATCTTGTCGGCGTTCAGCTGCAGGAAGATTTCCTTCTCTTTGGCCACCAGTTCTTCGGAAACGTCAGCCGGGCTCAGAACAGCCGGGTTGCTGGCAGCTACGTGCATGGCGATGTCCTTGGCCAGCTCGGCGTTACCGCCCTTGAGCACAACCAGCACACCGATACGGTGGCCGTGCAGGTAGGAACCCACCACGTCGCCTTCAACACGAGTCAGGCGACGAATGTTGACGTTCTCGCCACACTTGGAAACCAGGGCCAGGCGAGCTTCTTCCTGAGCGGCGATCAGCGGCGCGGCGTCGGTCAGGTTGTCGGCGAAAGCCTTGTCCAGGCTGGCAGCCACGAAGCCTTTGAAATCGTCCTGCAGAGCCAGGAAGTCGGTCTGCGAGTTGACTTCGATGATCATGCCGGCTTTGCCGTCGGCAGCGATCTTGACGGCGATGGAGCCTTCGGCGGCAATGTTGCCAGCCTTCTTGGCAGCCTTGATGGCGCCAGCAGCGCGCATGTCGTCAATGGCCTTCTCGATATCGCCTTCAGCGGCGACCAGTGCCTTCTTGCACTCCATCATGCCCAGGCCAGTACGCTCGCGCAGTTCTTTAACCAGGGCTGCAGTGATTTCTGCCATGCTCATAATCCTCTTGAAGTGGTTGTCAAACCATCGGCCCGCCATGGCAAGCCGATCATGCAATTCAAAGTTGGCAAAAAGGGGGCCTAGCCCCCTTCTTGCTTACCGGAGTCGGATGACAGTCCGGTATCAGCCCTCAGCGGCCTCGTCAGCAGACGCTTCGACGAACTCGTCGGCGCCGCCGGCAGCGTTGCTGCGACCACGGATCACGGCATCAGCCATGGCACCCAGGTACAGCTGAACGGCGCGAATGGCGTCGTCGTTACCCGGGATGATGTAGTCAACGCCTTCCGGGCTGCTGTTGGTATCGACAACGCCGATGACCGGGATGCCCAGCTTGTTGGCTTCGGTGATGGCAATGCGCTCGTGGTCGACGTCGATCACGAACAGGGCGTCCGGCAGACCGCCCATATCCTTGATACCACCCAGGCTGCGATCCAGCTTTTCCAGATCACGGGTACGCATCAGGGCTTCTTTCTTGGTCAGCTTGGCGAAGGTGCCGTCCTGGGATTGAACTTCCAGGTCACGCAGACGCTTGATCGACTGACGGATGGTCTTGTAGTTGGTCAGCATGCCGCCCAACCAGCGGTGATCGACGAACGGCATGCCGCAACGGGCAGCTTCTTCGCGAACGATCTTGCCAGCGGAACGCTTGGTGCCAACGAACAGAATCTTGTTCTTGCCGGAAGCCAGCTTCTCAACGAAAGCCTGGGCTTCGTTGAACATCGGCAGGGTCTTTTCCAGGTTGACGATGTGAATCTTGTTGCGCGCGCCGAAAATGTACTTGCCCATTTTCGGGTTCCAGTAACGGGTCTGGTGGCCGAAGTGCACACCGGCCTTCAGCATATCGCGCATAGTGACTTGGGACATTTCTCTTCCTCGATAAGTCGGGTTAGGCCTCCATGCGCCCCAATGACCAACCCCAAAGGGCACCCAGGTCACCGTGTCGACGCATGTGTGGGTTAGTGGCTGAACCGGCACTGCCGGAAAAGCGCGGCGCTTTATATCACAACCGACGCACAAACAAAACCCGCCATGAGTCTTCCACCGGGGTGGCCGGGGCGCCACGGTCTGTTAGAATTCCGCCCTTTCCCTATTTGCCTGGGGCCGTGCACGCACCAGGAAAGTCAGCATGAGAGAGCCAGCATGACCGTCACCTTCAAGACGTCCGATGAAATCGAAAAAATGCGCGTCGCCGGCCGTCTGGCGGGTGAGGTGCTGATCATGATCGGCGAACACGTCAAGCCGGGGGTCACCACCGAAGAGCTGGACCGCATCTGCCATGACTACATCGTCAACGTGCAGCAGGCCATCCCTGCCCCGCTCAACTACAAGGGTTTCCCCAAGTCGATCTGCACCTCGATCAACCATGTGGTCTGTCACGGCATCCCCAACGACAAACCGCTGAAAGACGGCGACATCATCAACATCGACATCACCGTGATCAAGGATGGCTACCACGGCGACACCAGCAAGATGTTCATCGTCGGCAAGCCGCTGGAGTGGGCGGAGAAGCTCTGCCGCATCACTCAGGAGTGCCTGTATAAAGGCATCGAACTGGTCAAGCCCGGCACCCGTCTGGGCGATATCGGCGAAGTGATCCAGAAGCACGCCGAGAAGAACGGCTACTCGGTGGTACGCGAATACTGCGGCCACGGCATCGGCGCCGTGTTCCACGAGGAGCCGCAGGTGCTGCACTACGGCCGCGCTGGCACCGGCATGGAGCTCAAGGAAGGCATGACCTTCACCATCGAGCCAATGATCAACCAGGGCCGTGCGGAAACCCGCTTGCTCGGCGACGGCTGGACCGCCATCACCAAGGACCGCAAGCTCTCGGCACAGTGGGAACACACCATTCTGGTCACCGCCGACGGTTTCGAAGTCCTGACCCTGCGCAGCGACGAAAGCTTCCCGCGCACCAACGCATAAGGAACCGGCATGCCGCAGGTTGATCCCGAACTGTTCGACCGCGGCCAGTTCCAGGCGGAACTGGCGCTCAAGGCATCGCCGATTGCCGCCTTCAAGAAGGCCATTCGCCACGCCCGCGAAGTGCTCGACGAGCGCTTTCGCAGCGGTCGCGAGATTCGCCGCCTGATCGAAGACCGCGCCTGGTTCGTCGACCAAATCCTCACCGAGGCCTGGAAACAGTTCGACTGGAGCGAGGACGCCGACATTGCCCTGGTGGCGGTCGGCGGCTACGGCCGAGGCGAGCTGCACCCACATTCGGACATCGACCTGCTGCTGCTCATGGAGCACGAAGACCAGGAGCTGTTCCGCTCGCCCATCGAGGGCTTTCTCACCCTGCTCTGGGATATCGGCCTGGAAGTCGGCCAGAGCGTGCGCTCGGTGGCCGAATGCGCCGACGAGGCGCGCGCCGATCTGACCGTCATCACCAACCTGATGGAAAGCCGCACCATCGCTGGCCCCGAGCGTTTGCGCCAGGCCATGCTGGAGGTCACCGCCAGTGAGCAAATGTGGCCGAGCAAGCACTTCTTCCTGGCCAAACGCGACGAACAGCGGGCACGCCACGGCAAGTACAACGATACCGAGTACAACCTCGAACCCAATGTGAAGGGCTCACCCGGCGGACTGCGCGACATCCAGACCATCCTCTGGGTGGCCCGCCGTCACTTCGGCCGGCACAGCATCACCGCCCTCGACGGTCCGGACTTCCTGATTGACAGCGAGCTGCAGATGCTCGCCAGCAGCCAGGAATTCCTGTGGAAGGTGCGCTACGCCCTGCACATGCTGGCCGGTCGCGCCGAGGACCGCCTGCTGTTCGACTACCAGCGCAAGATTGCCGTGCTACTCGGCTACGAAGACAGCGACGGCAAGCTGGCGGTCGAGCACTTCATGCAGAAGTACTACCGCGTGGTCATGGCCGTCTCGGAGCTGTCCGACCTGATTCTCCAGCACTTCGAGGAAGTCATCCTGCGGCATGACGAGAACGGCACCCTGACGCCGCTCAACAGCCGCTTCCGGGTTCGTGACGGCTACCTGGAAGTCACCAGCGCCAGCGTGTTCAAGCGCAGCCCGTTCGCCATCCTCGAAATGTTCGTGCTGATGGCCCAGCATCCGGAGATCAAGGGTGCCCGCGCCGACACCATCCGCCTGCTGCGCGACTCACGCCAGTTGATCGAAGACAAGTTCCGCCAGGACATCCGCAACACCAGCCTGTTCATCGAACTGTTCAAGTGCCACGAGGGCATTCACCGCAACCTGCGGCGGATGAACCGCTACGGCATCCTTGGCCGCTACCTGCCGGAGTTCGGCCTGATCGTCGGGCAGATGCAGCACGACCTGTTCCACATCTTCACCGTCGACGCGCACACCCTCAATCTGATCAAGCACCTGCGTAAGCTGGGCAAGCCGGGCGTGAGCGAGAAGTTCCCACTGGCCAGCAAGGTCATCGCACACCTGCCCAAGCCGGAACTGATCTACCTCGCCGGCCTCTACCACGACATCGGCAAGGGCCGCGGCGGCGACCACTCCGAACTGGGCGCCGTGGACGCCGCCCAGTTCTGCGAGCGGCACAAGCTGCCGGCCTGGGACAGTCGCCTGGTGGTGTGGCTGGTGAAGAATCACCTGGTGATGTCGACCACCGCCCAGCGCAAGGACCTCTCCGACCCGCAGGTGATCCACGAATTCGCCCAATTGGTCGGTGACCAGACCCGCCTCGACTATCTCTACGTGCTGACCGTGGCCGACATCAATGCCACCAACCCCAGCCTGTGGAACTCCTGGCGGGCCAGCCTACTGCGCCAGCTCTACACCGAGACCAAGCGGGCCCTGCGCCGTGGCCTGGAAAACCCGGTGGACCGTGAAGAGCAGATCCGCCAGACCCAGGTCGCCGCACTCGACGTACTGGTGCGCAGCGGTATCGATCAGGACGACGCCGAGCAGCTGTGGTCGCAACTGGGCGACGACTACTTCCTGCGCCACACCTCCAGCGACGTGGCCTGGCATACCGAGGCGATTCTCCAGCACCCGGCCGGCAAAGACCCGCTGGTACTGATCCGCGAAACCACCCAACGCGAGTTCGAAGGCGCCACGCAGATATTCATCTACGCGCCCGACCAGCACGACTTCTTCGCCGTGACCGTGGCTGCCATGGACCAGCTCAACCTGAGCATTCAGGACGCGCGCATCATCACCTCGACCAGCCAGTTCACCCTCGACACCTACGTGGTGCTCGACGCCGAGGGCGGCAGCATCGGCGACAACCCGCAGCGCACGCAGGAAATCCGCAACGGACTGGTCGATGCACTGAAGAGCCCTGAGGAATACTCGAACATCATCCAGCGCCGCGTGCCCCGGCAGCTCAAGCACTTTGCCTTTGCCCCACAGGTCAGCATTCACAACGATGCCCAGCGTCCGGTGACGGTTCTGGAAATCACTGCGCCAGACCGCCCGGGCCTGCTGGCACGGATTGGCAAAATCTTCCTCGACTTCGACCTGTCACTACAGAACGCCAAGATCGCCACCCTCGGCGAGCGCGTGGAAGACGTGTTCTTCGTCACCGACAACCATGGCCAGCCACTGGCTGACCCGGACCTGTGCCAGAAACTGCAGGACGCCATCGTCGAGCAGTTGGCACCATCCGCCCAGGACAGCGGCCCCAGCCGCCTGACCTTCTAGTTTTGTTTTCCCGGAGTTTGCATGAACCGCGCCCTTGACCAGCTGCAGCCCTATCCCTTCGAGAAGCTGCGCGCCCTGCTCGCCAACGCCCAGCCGCCGGCGCAGCTCAAGCCGATCGCCCTGTCCATCGGCGAACCCAAGCACAAGTCGCCGGCGTTCGTCGCCCAGGCGTTGGCCGACAATCTCGACCAGCTCGCTGTTTACCCCACCACCCTGGGCCTGCCGGCACTGCGCGAAGCCATTACCGGCTGGTGCGAACGCCGCTTCGGTGTACCGACCGGCTGGCTGGATGCCGCCCGTCATGTGCTGCCAGTCAATGGCACCCGCGAGGCGCTGTTCGCCTTCACCCAGGCCGTGGTCAACCGCACAGACGACGCCCTGGTGCTGTCGCCCAACCCGTTCTATCAGATCTATGAGGGTGCAGCCCTGCTGGCCGGCGCCACCCCGCACTACCTGCCATGTCTGGCTGAGAACGGCTTCAACCCGGACTACGACGCCGTACCGGAAGAAATCTGGCAACGCACCCAGATCCTCTTCATCTGCTCCCCAGGCAACCCCACCGGCGCGCTGACGCCGCTGGAGACGCTGAAGAAGCTGATTGCCCTGGCCGACCGTTATAACTTCGTGATCGCTGCCGACGAGTGCTACAGCGAGCTGTACTTCGACGAGGAAAATCCGCCACCTGGCCTGCTGACCGCCTGCGCCGAACTGGGCCGCCAGGACTTCAAGCGCTGCGTGGTGTTCCACAGTCTGTCCAAGCGCTCCAACCTGCCCGGCCTGCGCTCGGGCTTCGTGGCCGGCGACGCCGAGATCCTCAAGGCCTTCCTGCTCTACCGCACCTACCACGGCTGTGCCATGCCGGTGCAGACCCAGTTGGCCAGCGTTGCGGCCTGGAACGACGAAGCCCACGTGCGTGAAAACCGCGATCAGTACCGCGCCAAATACGACGCCGTGCTGGACATCCTCGCACCTGTGCTGGACGTGCAGCGCCCGGATGGCAGCTTCTACCTGTGGGCCCGCACGCCGACGGATGACACCCAGTTCACCCGTGAGCTGTTCGCCCAGCAGCACGTTACCGTGGTTCCCGGCTCGTACCTGTCGCGTGAAGTGAACGGCCTGAATCCGGGGGCCGGGCGCATCCGCATGGCGCTGGTCGCGCCGCTGGCCGAGTGCATCGAAGCCGCCGAGCGCATCCGCAGCTTTATTCAGGGGCAGCCGGCATGAGCATCACCCTCTACGGCATCAAGGCCTGCGACACCATGAAGAAGGCGCGCACCTGGCTCGACGAGCACGGCGTGATCTATGCCTTCCACGACTACAAGGTCAGCGCCATCGACGCCACCAGCCTGCAGAAATGGTGCGACGAACACGGCTGGGACAAGGTCCTCAACCGTGCCGGCACTACCTTCCGCAAGCTCGACGACGCGGACAGGCAGGACCTCGACCAGACCAAGGCCATTGCCCTGATGCTGGCCCAGCCTTCCATGATCAAGCGCCCGGTCCTCGATCTGGGCGAGCGCACCCTGCTCGGCTTCAAGCCCGAGCTGTATGCCCAGGCCCTGGCCTGATCCGATTTAAAGACCCAAGGAGCTATTCATGTCACAGCAACTGTTCGCCCTGGCCTTCGGCATCGGCACCCAGAACCTGCAGGGCCAGTGGCTCGAGGTGTACTACCCGCAGCCGCTGCTCAACCCGCCGGCAGAACTGGTCCATGCCGTCATCAGCAAGATCAACTATCAGGGCGGCAACCAGGCCATCAGCATGGACATCGGCACCGTTGCCGGCCTGGCTGAAGCCGTACAGGCTGCCGGTTTCATCGAGCAGGCCGCCGTTCTGGAATGCATGACCCAGAGCCACAAGCCGCTGGTGGTCACTCTGATCGCCGAAGACAAGGAACTGGCCAGCACCCCCGAGGCCTACCTCAAGCTGCACCTGCTGTCGCATCGCCTGGTCAAGCCGCATGGTCTGTCCCTGGCTGGTATCTTCCCGCTGCTGCCGAACGTGGCCTGGACCAGCCAGGGCGCAGTCGACCTCGCCGAGCTGGGCGAGCGCCAGCTGCGTGCCCGCCTGCGTGGCGAGCTGCTGGAAGTGTTCTCGGTGGACAAGTTCCCGAAAATGACCGACTACGTGGTGCCGAGCGGCGTGCGCATCGCCGATGCCGCCCGTGTACGCCTGGGCGCCTACGTGGGCGAAGGCACCACCGTGATGCACGAAGGCTTCATCAACTTCAACGCCGGCACCCAGGGCCCGGGCATGATCGAGGGCCGCATCTCCGCTGGCGTGTTCGTCGGCAAGGGCTCCGACCTGGGCGGCGGCTGCTCGACCATGGGTACCCTGTCCGGTGGCGGCAACATCATCATCAGCGTGGGTGAAGGCTGCCTGATCGGCGCCAACGCCGGCATCGGCATTCCGCTGGGCGACCGCAATACCGTGGAGTCCGGCCTGTATATCACCGCCGGCACCAAGGTGGCCCTGCTCGATGACAAGAACACCCTGGTCAAGGTGGTCAAGGCCCGTGATCTGGCCGGCCAGCCGGACCTGCTGTTCCGCCGCAACTCGCAGACCGGCGCGGTGGAGTGCAAGACCAACAAGAGCGCCATTGAGCTGAACGAGGCCCTGCACGCCCACAACTGATTGTGGAGCTGAACGCTTCATTGTCATGTTGACGTTTGCAGGCGACAGGCCGGGCCCATGCCCGGCCTGTCTATTTATACTCAAGCCCACCGCCTGAGACCTTGAATCCCATGCAACTGACCTCCCCCTGGCGCGCCGACTTTCCCGGCATCCTTGCCCTCGCGGCCGAGGGGCAGACCTATCTCGACAGCGCCGCCACCTCGCAGAAGCCGCAGGCCGTACTCGACGCCCTGCAGGCCTACTACACCGGCGGCGCCGCCAATGTGCACCGCGCCCAGCACCTGCCCGGAGACCGAGCTACCCGCGCCTTCGAGGCCGTCCGCAGCCAGGTGGCCGGCTGGCTGAATGCCGCCGGGAGCCAGGAGATCATCTTCACCCGCGGCACCACCGAGGCGATCAACCTGCTGGCGTATGGTCTGGAGAATCACTTCCAGGCCGGCGACGAAATCGTCATCAGCGCCCTGGAGCACCACGCCAACCTGCTGCCCTGGCAGCAACTGGCCCGACGCCGCGGCCTGACTCTCGTAGTGCTGCCGCTAGACGAACACGGACAGATCGATCTTACGCAGGCACGGCAGCTGATCGGCCCGCGTACCCGTTTGCTGGCCGTGAGCCAGCTATCCAACGTGTTGGGCGCCTGGGCACCTCTCGACGAACTGCTGTCACTGGGCCGCCAGCACGGCGCCCTGACGCTGGTGGATGGCGCCCAGGGTGCCGTGCACCAGCGCCCGGATGTGCAGGCGCTGAACTGCGACTTCTATGTCTTTTCCGCCCACAAGCTCTACAGCGCCGAAGGTTGCGGCGTGCTCTACGCCAGAAGCGCCGCGGCCCAGCACCTGCAGCCCTGGCAGTTCGGTGGCGAGATGGTGCTCGACTGCGATTATCAACAGGCCCGCTTCCGTCCGCTGCCTCTGGGCTTCGAGGCCGGCACGCCGGCCATTGGCAGCGTTCTGGCGCTGGGCGCTGCGCTGGATTACCTGAGCTGCCTCGACCCGGTCGCGGTGAGCACCCATGAACAGGCCCTGCACGATGCCCTGCTCGCCGGCCTGACCCAGATCCACGGCCTACGCCTGCTGGGCAGCCCACAACTGGCCCTGGCCAGCTTCACCGTCGATGGCGTACACGGTAGCGACCTGGCCCATCTGCTCAGCGAACAGGGTGTGTGCGTACGCACCGGCCATCACTGCGCCATGCCCCTGCTCAAGCAGCTGGGTTTGAGCGGCGCCACGCGGGTTTCGCTGGGGTTGTACAACGATGGAGGCGACCTGCAGCGCCTGTTCACCGCCCTCGATCAGGCACTGGAGCTACTGCGATGAGCCTGCCGGCCGCCGCCATGCAGGCCCGCGAAGCCTTCACCGCCTGCGCCGGCTGGGAGCAGCGCGCGCGCCTGTTGATGCAGTGGGGCGAGCGTCTGGAACCGCTGCAGGAAGCCGAACGCAACGAGCACAACCGGGTTCAGGGCTGCGAGAGCTTGGTCTGGCTGGTAGCCGATCAACGCACCCCGGCTATGGCGTTTCGCGCGACCAGCGACGCCCGCCTGCTACGCGGGCTGCTGGCCGTGCTGCTGGTGCGGGTCAACGGCCTGTCCGCCGCGGAGCTGGCCACGCTTGACCTGCCGGCCTGGTTTAACGAGCTGGGGCTTGGTCGCCAGCTCTCGCCGTCGCGCAGCAATGGCCTGAATGCCGTGCTGCAGCGGATGATCGCCCTCGCCGACTAGTTTGCCGACTGGCGCTCCGCCGGACGGCGCGCGCCAGCCACCAGCTTGTCGATGGTCTTGGCCGCTGCCGCCATGCCGAAGCTGGCCGTGACCATCATCACCGCGCCAAAGCCGCCGGCGCAGTCGAGTTTGACCCCTTCACCAACGAAGCCCTTGGCCTGACAGACCGAGCCATCGGGCTTGGGGTAACGCAGCTGCTCGGTGGAAAACACGCAGGGCACGCTGTAGTGCCGCCCCGGCGTACGCGAGAAGTTGTAGTCCCGGCGCAGGGTGCTGCGAACCTTGGCCGCCAGGGGATCGTTGAAGGTCTTGTTGAGGTCGGTGACCTGGATCTGGGTCGGATCGATCTGCCCGCCGGCACCGCCAGTGGTGACGATCTGGATCTTGCGTCGCTTGCACCAGGCAATCAGCGCCGCCTTGGCCGCCACGCTGTCGATGCAGTCGATCACCGCGTCGAGCTGCTCGGTGATGTACTCGACCATGGTTTCGCGGGTGACGAAGTCCGCCACCGCATGCACCACACAGGCCGGGTTGATGGCGCGGATACGCTCGGCCATCACCTCGACCTTGGCCTTGCCCACCGCGCCCTCGATGGCGTGCACCTGACGATTGGTGTTGGTGATGCACACGTCATCCAGGTCGAACAGGGAAATCTCGCCCACCCCGGAACGCGCCAGCGCCTCGGCCGCCCAGCTGCCCACGCCGCCAATGCCCACCACGGCCACATGCGCCGCCTGCAGGCGGGCCAGGCCATCACGGCCATACAGACGGGCAATGCCGCCAAAACGCTGATCGTCAGTACTCATGCCATCCCCTCGCGAAGCAGGCGCGCATTATGAATGATCCACCATGCATACCGGCAATCGCTGCGACCGCTATAGTGCCCCGATAACAACAGTAGCGACCCTCAGGAGCACCCGGCCATGCGCAACTTTTCCTTCTATAACCCCACCCGCATTCATTTTGGCGAGGGGCAGATCGGCAAGCAGCTGGCCCGCGAGATCCCCCCGGGCAGCCGCGTACTGGTGACCCACGGCGGCGGCAGCATCTTCAGCAACGGTATCTGGGACCAGGTCGAGCAGGCCCTGGCCGGCTACCACTTCAGCCGTTTCGCCGGCATCGAAGCCAACCCGCAGTACGATACCCTGCTCCGCGCCGTGGCCCAGGCCCGCAGTGAGCAGTGCGACTTCATCCTGGCCGTGGGTGGCGGCTCGGTCATCGACGGCAGCAAATTCATCGCCGCCGCCCTGGCCTACCCCGGCGAGCCCTTCGATCTGCTCAGCGGCAGCAAGCCCAAGGCCGCCGTGCCCATGGGCTGCGTGCTGACCCTGGCCGCCACCGGCTCGGAGAGCAACCCACACGGCGTGGTCACCCATGTCGAACGCCAGGAGAAGCTGCCGTTCTCCAGCCCCCTGCTGTATCCGCGCTTTGCCATCCTCGACCCCACCACCACCTACAGCCTGCCGCCCCGGCAGATCGGCAATGGCGTGGTCGATGCCTTCGTCCACACCACCGAGCAGTACCTCACCTACCCGGCCGAGGCGCCACTGCAGGACCGCTACGCCGAAGGCCTGCTGCGCACCCTGATCAAGGAAGGCCCCAAAGCCCTGGCCAACCCGCAGGACTATGCGGTGCGCGCCAACCTCATGTGGTGCGCCACCCAGGCCCTCAACGGCCTGCTCGGCTGTGGTGTGCCGCAGGACTGGGCCACCCACATGATCGGCCACGAGCTGACCGCCCTGTATCACATCGATCACGCCCAGACCCTGGCCGTGGTGCTGCCGGCCCTGCTGGCCGAGCGCCGTGAAGCCAAGCGCGGCAAGCTGCTGCAATTCGCCGAGCGGGTGTGGGATATCCGTACAGGCGATGAGGACGCCCGCATCGATGCAGCCATTGCCGCCACCCGCGCCTTCTTCGAACAGATGGGCCTGCCGACCCGCCTGAGTGGTCATGGACTGGATGCCGATGCGGTGCCGCAGGTGCTGGCGCAGCTGGAACGCCACGGCATGACGGCACTCGGCGAGCAGCGCGAGATCGACCTGGCCTGCAGCGAGCGGATTCTCCTGCGGGCCCTCTGAGTCAGCCCCGCAACGCCGGTTGGGCGGCGCTGTACAGCCCGGTTGGCGCGGGGTAGGATGCGCGCCGACCGGCATCCGCCGGCGTTTCCCTGTTCCTCCCTGCGGAACCCTGATCGCCTATGTCATCGCGCAAACTTGGTCTCAACCTGGTGGTTTTCGTGGCAGTCGCCGCGCTGTTCACCGGTCTATGGGCTCTTTACAACCGTCCGGTCTCCGCCCCCGAGTGGCCGGAGCAGATTTCCGGTTTCTCCTTCTCGCCGTTCCGCGCCGGGCAGAGCCCGCAGGAAAACATCTATCCGACGCCGGAGCAGATTCGCAGCGACCTGGAACTGCTCAGCGAGCGCACCGACAACATCCGCACCTATTCGGTGGAAGGCACCCTGGCCGACATCCCGCGCCTGGCCGAGGAATTCGGTTTGCGCGTCAGCCTGGGTATCTGGATCAGCCCGGACATCGAGCGCAACGAACGGGAAATCGCCAAGGCCATCGAGCTGGCCAACAGCTCGCGCAGCGTGGTACGGGTGATCGTCGGCAACGAATCGCTGTTCCGTGAGGAAGTCGAACCTGAACAACTGATGGGCTACCTCGACCGCGTGCGCGCCGCGGTCAAGGTGCCGGTCACCACCGCCGAGCAGTGGCACATCTGGGACAAGTACCCGGAACTGGCCAAGCACGCCGACCTGATCGCCGCCCACGTGCTGCCCTACTGGGAATTCGTGCCGATGGAGGACTCCACCCAGTTCGTCCTCGACCGCGCCAAGGAAATGCGCAAGCTGTTCCCGAAAAAGCCCCTGCTGCTGGCGGAAGTGGGCTGGCCGAGCAACGGTCGCACCCGTGGTGGTGCCGAAGCCGACCAGGCCGAACAGGCCATCTACCTGCGCACCCTGGTCAACACACTGAACGCCAAGGGCTACAACTACTTCGTCATCGAGGCCTTCGACCAGCCGTGGAAGGCCACCGAAGAAGGTTCCGTGGGCGCCTACTGGGGCGTCTACAACCTGGCCCGCCAACCCAAATTCAGCTTCGACGGCCCCATCGTCGCCATTCCGCAATGGCGCCTGCTGGCCATCGCCTCAGTGGTCATGGCCCTGCTGGCCCTGGCGCTGATGCTGATCGACGGCTCGTCCCTGCGCCAGCGCGGCCGCACCTTCCTCACCTTCGTGGCCTTCGCCGGCGGCACCGCGCTGGTGTGGATCGCCTACGACTACAGCCAGCAATACAGCACCTGGTTCAGCACTATCGTCGGCGTGCTGCTGGGCATCGGCGCACTGGGCGTGTTCATCGTTCTGCTCACCGAGGCTCACGAGCTGGCCGAGACCGCCTGGACCCGCCAGCGCCGCCGCGCCTTCCTGCCGGTACTGGCCGACAGTACCTACCGGCCCAAGGTGTCGATCCACGTGCCCTGCTACAACGAGCCGCCGGAGATGGTCAAACAGACCCTCGACGCCCTCGCTGCGCTGGACTACCCGGATTACGAAGTCATCATCATCGATAACAACACCAAGGACCCGGCCGTGTGGCAGCCGGTGGAAGCCTACTGCGCCGAACTCGGCCCGCGCTTCCGCTTCTTCCACGTGGCACCGATCGAGGGCTTCAAGGGCGGCGCGCTGAACTACATCCTGCCGCACACCGCGCCGGACGCCGAAGTGGTGGCGGTGATCGACTCCGACTACTGCGTCGACCGCAACTGGCTCAAGCACATGGTGCCGCACTTCAGCGACCCGAAGATCGCCGTGGTGCAGTCGCCGCAGGACTACCGCGACGGCGACGAAAGTGCCTTCAAGAAGCTCTGCTACGCCGAATACAAGGGCTTCTTCCACATCGGCATGGTCACCCGCAACGACCGCGACGCGATCATCCAGCACGGCACCATGACCATGATCCGCCGCAGCGTGATGGACCAGCTCAAGTGGGCCGACTGGACCATCTGCGAGGACGCCGAGCTGGGTCTGCGCGTGTTCGAGCACGGTTACTCGGCCGCGTACGCCCACCAGAGCTATGGCCGCGGGCTGATGCCGGACACCTTCATCGACTACAAGAAGCAGCGTTTCCGCTGGGCCTACGGTGCCATCCAGATCATGAAGGGCCACGCCCGCAGCCTGTTCCTCGGCAAGGACAGCGCGCTGACCCAGGGCCAGCGCTACCACTTCATCGCCGGCTGGCTGCCGTGGATCGCCGACGGCCTGAACATCTTCTTCACCCTCGGTGCCCTGCTCTGGTCGGCCGGCATGATCATCGTGCCGCAGCGTGTCGACCCGCCGCTGATGATCTTCGCCATCCCGCCGCTGGCGCTGTTCTTCTTCAAGTTCGGCAAGATCATGTTCCTCTACCGCCGTGCGGTCGGGGTCGATCTCAAGCGCTCGTTCCAGGCGGCCATCGCCGGCCTAGCGCTGTCGCACACCATCGCCAAGGCCGTGCTGTACGGGGCGTTCACCAAGACCATCCCGTTCTTCCGCACGCCGAAGATGGCCAGCAACCACGGCATCCTGGTCGCCCTGGCCGAGGCCCGCGAGGAAGTCTTCATCATGCTCCTGCTGTGGGGATCGGCCTTCGGCATCAGCGTGGTGCAGGGCTTCCCCAGCCCGGACGTGAAGTTCTGGGTCGGCATGCTGCTGGTACAGTCGCTGCCCTACCTGGCCGCGCTGATCATGGCCCTGCTGTCGTCGATGCCCAAACCGGCCGACCCGCAGTAAGCCAGAGCACCGAGCAACGGCGGCCTCCAGGCCGCCGTTTTGCTTTAAGATAACCGCCCTTTTTCCGCCGTCCTTTTCACCCGGAGTTTCTCCATGACCACTCTCTCCCCGACCCTGGAGCTGGCCTGCGACCTGATTCGCCGTCCCTCGGTAACCCCCGTGGACGAAGGCTGCCAGGAGCTGATGATGCGCCGCCTGGGCGAAGCCGGCTTTGCCGTCGAGCGCATGCGCATCGAGGAAGTGGAGAACTTCTGGGCACGTCGTGGCGGCGGCTCCTCAGAAAAGAATGGGCCGGTGCTGTGCTTTGCTGGCCACACCGACGTGGTGCCGACCGGTCCGCTGGAGTCCTGGCAGTACCAGCCGTTCGACGTGCGCATCGATGAGGACGGCATGCTCTGCGGCCGTGGTGCGGCGGACATGAAGGGCAGCCTGGCGTCGATGATCATCGCCGTCGAGCGTTTCGTCGCCGATCACCCGAACCACAAGGGCGCCATCGCCTTCCTGATCACCAGCGACGAGGAGGGCCCGGCCCAGCACGGCACCAAGGCCGTGGTCGAGCGCCTGCGCGAGCGCGGCGAGCGGCTGGACTGGTGCATCGTCGGCGAGCCGTCCAGCACCACCCTGGTCGGCGATATGGTCAAGAATGGCCGTCGCGGCTCGCTGGGCTGCACCCTCACCGTGCGCGGCAAACAGGGCCACGTGGCCTACCCGCACCTGGCGAAGAATCCGATCCATCTGGCCGCACCAGCTCTGGCCGAACTGGCCGCCGAGCACTGGGACAACGGCAACGCCTACTTCCCGCCGACCAGTTTCCAGGTCTCCAACCTCAACTCCGGCACCGGCGCCACCAACGTGATTCCGGGCGAACTGAAAGCGGTGTTCAACTTCCGCTTCTCCACCGAATCCACCGTCGAGGGCCTGCAGCAACGCGTCAGCGCCATCCTCGACAAGCATGGCCTGGACTACAGCCTGGACTGGGCGCTGTCCGGCCTGCCCTTCCTGACCCAGCCGGGCGAGCTGCTCGACGCCGTGGCCGCCGCTATCCGCACCGTCACCGGCCGCGAGACTGAGCCTTCGACTTCCGGCGGCACCTCCGATGGCCGCTTCATCGCCACCCTGGGCACCCAGGTGGTCGAGCTGGGCCCGGTCAATGCCACCATCCACCAGATCAACGAGCGCATCCTCGCCAGCGACCTCGACCTGCTGACCGAGATCTACTACCAGACCCTGGTGAAACTGCTCGCATGAGTCTGATCTGTCCGATCTGCCAAGCGCCGCTGACCTCCGCCGACAATGGCCTGGCCTGCGCCAACCGGCACAGCTTCGACCGCGCCCGTCAGGGCTACTACAACCTGCTGCCGGTGCAGCACAAGAAGAGCCTGGACCCAGGCGACAACGCTGCCATGGTCGAAGCTCGCCGGCGCTTTCTCGATGCCGGCCACTATGCCCCGCTGGCCCGACGCCTGGCGGAACTGGCGGCCGAGCGCGCGCCGCACAGCTGGCTGGATATCGGCTGCGGCGAAGGCTATTACACCGGCCAGCTGGCCGCTGCTCTGCCGGAGGCCGAGGGTTACGCCCTGGATATCTCGCGGGAAGCGGTCAAGCGTTCGGCCAAGCGCCATCCACAAGTCACCTGGCTGGTGGCAAGCATGGCCCGCCTGCCGCTGGAAAGTGCCAGCCTGGAGCTGATCGCCAGCGTGTTCAGCCCCATCGACTGGAACGAGGCGGCCCGAGTGCTGCGCACTGGTGGCGGCGTGCTGCGCCTGGGCCCGGCACGCGATCACCTGCTGGAGCTGCGTGAAAAGCTCTATGACGAGGTGCGCGAGTACCAGGACGACAAACACCTCAATGATCTGCCGGCCGGTTTCAGCCTCGCCCACAGCGAGCAACTGAGCTTCCGCCTGCCTCTGGACAGCCGCCAGGCCCGTGAGGATCTGCTGTCGATGACCCCGCACGGCTGGCGGGTGAATGCCGAACGCCGCGAACAGGTGCTGGCCGAGGCCTTCGAAGTCACGGTCGCGGTACGCTACGATTGGATCGTCAACACCTCCACCCCTGCCCAGGACTGAGCCATGCGCCAACCCGATATCGAGATTTACCTCAAGGACGCCGAGCTGGACGCCATCAGTGCCTGGCTGACGGCAGCCCTGGGTGATTGTGGCGAGTGGCAGGCACGCGGCCAGACATTCAAGACCCTGGCCGGCGGCATTCCCGCCACCTGGCTGCCGAAAGCCGTGGGCAAGTGGCACAGCCTGCTACTGGAAAGCGATGCCACCCCCTGGGCTACCGACCGTGACTGCGCCGAGGCAGCCTGTGCCGCCCTCGGCGTGGAGGTACGCTGCGCCATCGGCGGCTGGAGCGAGGATGAAAGCGACGAAGCCGCCGACCGCTGGCTGCGCGTCACCGCCGAAGGCGTCAGCGAGATCACCTGGCGCACCGGCTGAGCGGCAGTGTCATGCACAACAAAAAGCCCGGCAATGCCGGGCTTTTTGTTGTGCATGACGCGGGGAATCAGAGCTTGGCCACGTCCTCGGCCTGCAGCCCTTTCTGGCCCTCGGTCACGGCGAACTCAACCTGCTGCCCCTCGGCCAGGGTGCGATGCCCCTCGCCGCGAATGGCGCGGAAGTGCACGAACACATCGGCACCGCCGTCACGTTGGATGAAGCCATAACCCTTGGCATCGTTGAACCACTTGACGGTTCCGATCTCACGATCTGACATTTCCCATCTCCACTGCGAAATTGATTTGGTTTTGCCCCATTCGGGGGGCCGGAGCAACGCGGCACAAAACGTTCTTCTTGTTATCCACAGGCACCCTTGCGGTAACCTGCGGCATTTCGAGAGGCGTTCCTGGAACGACCGCACAGCGAGTATAAAAAGCAAATCGCGGGCCTGACCAGACCCTCCCCCACCCGGCGCACAAGCCCGCAGACCGGGGTCTGCAACGCTTTTCGGCGTGCATTGAAATGGAACGGAGAACAGGACGCGCGCGCCGCTTCAGGTCGTGACCCGCGCCCTCTGCTTGCGCTCGCGCTTGTCCTGGTACATGGCCTGGTCGGCACGGTCGAGTACCGCCTCCAGCTCGCTGCCCTCGGCGGGAATGAGTGCCGCGCCAATGCTGATTTCCAGCGGCAGCTCCAACTGCCCGAAGGCAAACGGCTTGCAGATGGCCTCGCGCAGGCGTCGCACACTGTCCTGCAGCGCCGCTTCGCCCTCGACCCGCTGCAGCAAAACGGCGAACTCGTCGCCGCCCAGGCGGGCGGCGGTGTCGCACTGGCGTACCACCGCCTTGAGGCGCTCGGCGCAGGCGCGGATGGCAGCGTCGCCGGCACGGTGACCTAACTGGTCGTTGATCGGCTTGAGCCCATCCAGATCGAGCATCAACACACCCGCCATGTCGCCGTCGCGCCGCGCCTGGGCCAGGCGGTTGCGCAGGCGGTCGAGGAACAGCGCGCGGTTGGCCAAGCCACTCAGCTCGTCGTGGGTGGCGCGGTAGAACAGGTCGTTCGCTGTGTACTTGGAAGCGAAGAACATCTCGGCGCCCAGCAACTCGGTCAGCAGCGACAGCACCGACTGGGCGGTTTCGCCGAACGCAGCGGGCTGGGGCGACATCACCTTGAGCACGCCGACACAGCTTTCACGATACTTGAGCGGCAGCACCAGCATCGAGCGCACGCCAACCCGACGGCAGGCGATGCGGTCAACCCGCTCGTCCGTTTCGCTGTCGTCGCAGCGCAGCACCTCGCCACTGCGCACGCACAGGCCCGTGAGGCTGCCATGGATGTTCAGGCGCAAGCCCAGTTGCCCGGCAGCCATGCCGGAGGCGGCGCGGTAGACCATCTCCTCTCCGTCGGCCAGCTCGATGGCCGCGCCCTCGGCCCGGACCAGGGTCAGGCAACGCTCGACCACCAGCTCCATGACCCCGGAAAGATCGAGGCCGAGCTTGGCGATTTCACTCTGGATCTGGATGATTGCCAGCAGTTGCTCACGGGATGCGAGCCTGGCTTCAGCAGGAGTATTCATGGACGCGCCTCCGATCAAAACCGGATACCACGGCATCCTGCCGGTCCTTTCAGCCTAGCAGCCGTGGGGGCCGAGCGCCCAAAAGAAAGGGGCGCCCGGATAAGCGGGTGCCCCTCTCGTGTCACGCGGGGAGGCTCAGCGCGCGCGGCGGCGCCACAGCCACAGCAGCAGCACGCCGAAGGTCAGCAGCAGCGGCACCAGCGCCACGTTGGCCAGTTTGAGTACCCGGCCAAGGTCTTCGATATCGGCATTGAGCTGGTAACGCACCTCGCGCAGTTCCTTGCGGATGCGCAGCTTCTCCTGCACGAACTGCTGCAGGGTGGCCTGCTGCTCGGGCGTCAGCTCCAGGCTCTTGGCCGGATCGTCGCTCTTCTGCAGGGCCGCCAGTTTCTGCTCGGTATCGGCCAGGCGCTTCTGCAGCACTTCCTCGCTCTCGCGGAACTTCACCTCGGCCTCGCGCTGCAGGCTCTCCACCACTTCAAACGGACGGGTGAAGCGACCGCGCGAACGCACGCTGATCAGCGCCTCGCTGCCGGACAGGTTGTCCAGCGCGTTGATCGCCAGGCCCGCGTTATCCGCCCAGGGCTGTGGCATGCGCTGACCGAAGAAGTCCTGTACCTGCACCCACATGCGGTCGGTCAGCAGGTCGGTATCGGCCACCACCACCACGTTGATGCCATCAGCCTGCTTCAGACCATCCTTGCGACCCTCGATGCCCTCAGGGAAGGCCGAAGCCGCCGGACCGCTGATGCGCGCCGCAAGGGTATAGCGCTCGCCCGTCGGGCTGAGTTCGCGCAGCAGTTCTTCCGGGTTGGCCAGCATGCCGAAGCGGTTGGCGTCGAAGGGCATGGCGTATTCCGAGCTCTGCAGCAGCGGCACCAGCTTGGTCTTGGCACCTTCCAGCGGCTCCAGAATACCCGGTGTGGCCAGGGTGACATTCTCCAGCGCGCTGGTGATCACGTCGCTCTGGTCCAGGGCACGCTTGGGCAGATTGAGCCAGGCCACATGGCGCACCGGGCGCTGCTCCTGGCCGACACCAACGGACATGGCATAGGAATGGTCACCCAGCACCTTGCCCGGCACCAGACGCAGGCCCCAGGCCTTGAACAGCGGCTCCAGATCGGAAGCCTTGTCCGGCGCCTCGCCGGGCATGGCCATGCCGGTATCGGCTTCGCTGAACGGGTCGACGAAAGCCAGCAGCTTGCCGCCGCGCAGGACGAACTGGTCGATGGCGTACAACGTCTGCTGCGGCAGCTGCTTGGGATGAATCAGCAGCAGCACCGAGACCTTCTCCGGAATCTGGTCGATATCGGCCTTGAGGGTCTCGACCTTGAACAGCTGGCGGATCTGCTCCATCACCATCCACGGCGGGGTCGGCTGGCGCTGCATCATGTCGAAGCCGCCATTGACCTGCAGGCCCGAGAGCAGACCGACCACCGGCCGCTGCGGATTGGCCAGGCCCTGGATCAGGCGGCTCAGTTCGTACTCGAGGAACTCTTCCTGATCGAGCTGGAAGAACGGGATGATCTGGCTGTCCTTGGCCGCGTTGGTGCCGGCCAGGCCGAAGTAGATCGAGTCGCCGCCTTCACGCAGCGGGATCGCCTGCAGACCGAACTCGGCGGCCTTGTCCTCGTCCTCGGAGAACGGCTCGGGATCGACGATATGCAGCTTCAGCTTGCCGTCGGCCACCTGCTCGTAGGCCTTGAGCAGCTCCTCCACGCGCTTGGCGTAGTTGCGCAGGCCCACCAGATCGCGGGCGGTCTTGTCCGAATAGAAGAAATACAGCTCCACCGGCTCCTTCAGCTCGCCAAGAATCTGCTTGGTGCCGTCGGAGATGGTGTAGAGCTTCTGCTCGGTCAGGTCCAGACGCGCGCCGGTCAGGGTCAGCGCGCTGAAGCTGTTGAAGGCAAGAAAGGCCAGGGCGATCAGCAGCAGCCCGGCACTGGAATACATCAGTTTCTTCATGGTCAGTCAGCCTTCTTCAGATCAACCACCACCGCGGTGGCAGCCAGCCAGGCGGCAATCAGGGTGACGAAATACAGCAGGTCGCGCAGGTCGATCACGCCCTTGCTGATGGCTTCGAAGCGGGTCAGGAAGCTCAGCGAGGCAATCGCATCCAGCACCAGTTGCGGTGCCCAGGCGCTGAAGGCATCCAGCACCAGCGGGAAGCCGCTGACAATGAACAGGAAGCTCACCACCACCGCGAGGATGAAGGCGATCACCTGGTTCTTGGCAAGCGCCGACATGCACGAGCCGATGGCCAGGAAGCCGCCGGCCATCAGCCAACTGCCTAGGTAACCGGTGAAGATGGCGCCGTTGTCCGGCTGGCCGAGGTAGTTGACCGCGATGATCATCGGGAAGGTCAGCAGCAGCGCGATGCCGGCGAACACCCAGGCGGCGAGGAACTTGCCGGTAACCGCTTCGAAGCGGGTGATCGGCAGGGTCATCAGC
Source organism: Pseudomonas fluvialis (assembly GCF_014207935.1). GTDB lineage: Bacteria > Pseudomonadota > Gammaproteobacteria > Pseudomonadales > Pseudomonadaceae > Aquipseudomonas > Aquipseudomonas fluvialis_A. The sequence continues at coordinate 621,917 of NZ_JACHLL010000002.1, forward strand.
AGTTCGATGGAGCCGGACTTGCGCTCCTCCGCCCACAGGCGCATGGCGATGGCCGGCACCAGGAACAGGTAGAGCCAGGGGTGGAAGTTGAAGAACGGCGAAAGGTCCGCCTGGTTACGCTCGAAGAAGCCGCCCAGGTAGAAGGTGAACACCCCGGACAGCACCAGGAAGATCACGATAAACACATAGGCCAGCGGAGTAGCGAAGTAACTGCCCAGCTCGCGCTTGAAGATCACCGACAACTGTTTCATTGCGCCGCTCCCCGGGTCAGCGTGCGGAACACTTCATCCAGACGTCCGCGTTCGACGTCCAGCTCCTTGATCGACCAGCCGCGCTCGCGGATCAGCTCGTTGACTGCGCTGAAGATCACCGCGCCCGGCTGGGCCAGCACGGTCAGGCTGTGCTCGCGCTCGTTGCGCTCGACCCCTGCCACGCCCGGCAGTGCAGCCAGCGCCGCTTCGTCGAGGGCATCGGCACCGACCAGGGTCACCGCCTGGTGGTAACGGGAGCGGCTTTCCAGCTCGAACGGCGTGCCATCGGCCACCAGCTTGCCGCCGGCGATGATCACCGCGCGGGTGCAGACCGCCGAGACTTCTTCGAGGATGTGAGTGGAGATGATGACGATCTTGTCCTTGGCCAGGCCCTGGATCAGCTCGCGCACCTGATGTTTCTGGTTCGGGTCCAGGCCGTCGGTGGGCTCGTCGAGAATCAGCACCTGCGGATCATGCAGGATCGCCTGCGCCAGACCGACACGGCGCTTGAAGCCCTTGGACAGGGTCTCGATGCTCTGTTCCAGCACAGCGCCCAGCTCGACCTTGGCCGCCGCGCTGATCACTTTCTCGCGCTTCTCGGCGCCACGGAAACCGCGGATCTCGGCGATGAATTCGAGGAAGCCGCGGACCGTCATGTCGCCATAGCAGGGCGCGCCTTCGGGCAGATAGCCAATCTGCTGCTGCGCCTTGAGGGTCTGTTTCTGGATATCGAAGCCGAGCACGCTGGCGCTGCCGGAAGTCGGGGCCAGGAAGCCGGTGAGCATTTTCATGGTGGTGGACTTGCCGGCGCCGTTAGGGCCGAGGAAGCCCAGCACCTCGCCGCGCTCGACCCGGAAGGACAGGTTGTCCACCGCCGTGTGCTGAGCAAATCGCTTGGTCAGATTTGTTATTTCGATCATGGTCTCTCGCCACTCCGGATAACCCGCCGCACCGCCTGCATGGCCGCGCGACCAGGGATTCAACGCCGCCGGACTATATGAGCACGGGCGGCGGCTATGCAAGACACTTGCAGCCCGCAAAAGTTGCAAAAGAAAACCGTAAATTCAGACAGTTAGCTGCGTTTTGCGGGCAAGCGGCGAATCCGGCACACTTAGCGCCCCTGAGCTTCGGCTATCCTGATCAGAATTCGTATGACCCGCTCCCCGCTTCGTCGCCTTGCCTTCGGTACCCTTCGCCGCCTGATGGCGCCCTTTGTGCGTTCCGAAACCATCAACCAGTCGGCCTTCACCCTGAAGATCGACCCGGCTCGTCCGGTCTTCTACGTGCTGCAGCAGCCCTCTGCCAGCGACCTGGCGGTGGTCGATGCCGAATGCCGCAAAGCCGGCCTGCCACGCCCGGTGCTGCCGATGCCGATCAGCGGTCGCGAAGAGCCCATGGCCTTCTTCTACCTGACTCCGGGCCCCGGCTGGTTCGGTGGCCAGGACAAGCGCGGCATCTCGCCGACCTTGCAACGTCTGGTGCAGTCGCTGGAGCTGAACAGCGAAGCGCAGGCGCAGATCATTCCGGTCAGCGTGTTTTGGGGCCAGTCGCCGGACAGCGAATCGAGCCCGTGGAAGCTGCTGTTCGCCGACAGCTGGGGCGTGACCGGGCGTCTGCGCAAGCTGTTCCGCATTCTGGTGCTGGGCCGCAAGACCCGCGTGCAGTTCGCCGAGCCCATCCAGCTGCGTGAGCTGGTCGACCAGAAGAAGGACGGCGAGCGCACCCTGCGCATGGTCCAGCGCATCCTGCGGGTGCACTTCCGCAACCAGAAGACCGCGGTGATCGGCCCCGACCTCTCGCACCGCCGTACCCTGGTCAAGGGCCTGGTGCATGCACCGGGCGTGAAGGCGGCGATTGCCGAGGAGCTGGCGCGCGAGCCCAAGCTGGATCAGGAAAAGGCAGAAGCCCTGGCGCTCAAGTACGCCAACGAGATCGCCTCGGACTACTCCTACCCGGTAATCCGTTTCCTCGAAGTCGTGCTCTCCTGGTTCTGGAACAAGCTCTACGAGGGCATTCAGGTCAACAATATCGCCGGCGTGCAGGAAGCCGCGCATGGCCATGAAGTCATCTATGTACCCTGCCACCGCAGCCACATCGACTATCTGGTGCTGTCCTACCTGCTGTTTACCAACGGCCTGACCCCGCCGCACATCGCCGCCGGGATCAACCTCAACATGCCGATTGTCGGCGGCATCCTGCGCCGCGGCGGTGCCTTCTTCATGCGCCGCACCTTCAAGGGCAACCCGCTGTACACCGCGGTATTCAACGAATACCTACACACCCTTTTCACCCGTGGCTTCCCGGTGGAGTACTTCGTCGAGGGCGGCCGCTCGCGCACCGGGCGCATGCTGCAGCCCAAGACCGGCATGCTGGCCATCACCCTGCGCAGCTTTGCCCGCGACTCGCGCCTGCCGATCGTCTTCATACCGGTTTACATCGGCTACGAGCGCGTGTTCGAGGGCCGCACCTACCTGGGCGAGCTGCGCGGCGCGACCAAGAAGAAGGAGTCGCTGCTGGACCTGTTCAAGGTGTTCAGCGCCCTCAAGCAGCGCTTCGGCAAGGTTTCGGTGAACTTCGGCGAGCCGATCAAGCTGGCCGAGTTCCTCGACCGCGAACAGCCGGACTGGCGCATACCGCAGACCGACCCGCTGGCCCGCCCGGCCTGGCTGAGCCAGGCCAGCAACCGCCTCGCCGACGAAGTGGCACGCCACCTCAACGACGCCGCCGCGGTCAACCCGGCCAACCTGGTCGCCCTGGCCCTGCTCTCCACCAGCCGCCTGGCGTTGGACGAACAGGCCCTGCTGCGCGTGCTCGACCTGTTCCTCTCCCTGCTGCGCCAGGTGCCCTACTCGCCCTATGCCACCCTGCCACAGGGCAACGCGGCCGAACTGATCGAGTATGTGAAGAGCCTCAAGCTGGTCTCCGAACAGCAGGATGCCCTCGGCCGCATCCTCTATCTGGATGAGCAGAACGCGGTGCTGATGACCTACTACCGCAACAACATCCTGCACATCTTTGCCCTGCCGGCGCTGCTGGCGAGTTTCTTCCACAACACCGCGCGAATCAGCCGCACCCAGCTGCTGCGCTTTACCCGCGCGCTGTACCCCTACCTGCAGTCCGAGCTGTTCATGCGCTGGAAGCTGGAAGAACTCGATGGCGTGGTCGATCAGTGGCTGGCTAGCTTCGTCGAACTGGGCCTGCTGACCCGCGACGGCGACAGCTACGTGCGCCCGGAGCTCAGCTCGCGGCAGTTCGTTCTGCTCAGCCTGCTGTCCAACACCATCGTGCAGACCCTGCAGCGCTTCTACATGGCCATCGCCCTGCTGCTCAAGCAGGGGCAGAACCAGCTGAGCGCCGAGGAGCTGGAAAATCTCTGTACGGTCATGGCCCAGCGCCTGTCGATCCTGCATGGCCTCAACGCACCGGAGTTCTTCGACAAGAGCCTGTTCCGCCACTTCATCCAGAGCCTGCTGGAGCAGAAGGTGCTGGCCCAGGACGAGGCCGGCAAGCTCGGCTACCACGAGGGTCTGGGCGAGCTGGTCGAAGGCGCCGCGCAGCGCGTGCTGCCGGCCGAAGTACGCCTGTCGATCCAGCAGGTCACGGTGGAAGGCCCGGCCGAACCGGCTGCCAAAAACGCCTGACTATGGCACTTTGTCGGGGTGAAGCCGGTCCAATCCGGCACACCCCCACAAGGATGCCCGATGAACCGTCTGCTCACTTTCTTTGCCGCCCCCTTGCTGACCGCCGGTCTGCTCAGCGCCTGCGCCAGCCAGGCGCCCACCGCCAGCGTCACGGGCGAGGTGTTTTACCTGCAGCGCATGGCCCTGCCGCCCCAGGCCGTACTGAGCGTCACCCTGCAGGATGTCTCCCTGGCCGATGCCCCAGCCATCGAACTGGCCCGCCAGCAGGGTCCGGTAAGCGGCCAGGTGCCTCTGCCCTTCCATCTCGACTACAACCCGCAGCAGATCGACCCACGCCACCGTTACAGCGTCAGCGCGCGGATCGAGCTGGATGGCCGTCTGCTGTTCATCAGCACCCAGCATTACGGAGTCAAGCTCGACGGCAGCGACCAACCACTGCGCATCAAGCTCGACCCGGTTCGCTAAACCCTTACTGCCACTTACAAGGAATCGTCATGCGCCAACTCACTCTCCTCGCCGCCGGTCTGCTGTTTGCCGGCGCCAGCCACGCCCTGTCGCTGGCCGATCTCAGCCAGCAGGACGCTACCGGCGGTCTCAAGGATGCTCTCAGCCAGGGCGCCAAACTCGCCGTGCAGCAGTTGGGCAAGCCCGGCGGTTTCAGCAACGATCCAGATGTGCGCATCGAGCTGCCAGGCAAACTAGGCCAGGCCACCAGTGCACTGAAGATGATGGGCATGGGCGAGCAGGTCGAACAGCTGGAAAGCAGCATGAACCTGGCTGCCGAAGCGGCCGTGCCCCAGGCCCAGGCCATCCTCATCGACGCGGTCAAGCAGATGAGCGTGCAGGACGCCAAGAGCATCCTCAGCGGCCCGAATGATGCCGCCACCCAGTACCTGAACAAGACCAGCCGCGAGCAGATCCGCTCCAAGTTCCTGCCCATCGTCAAGCAAGCCACCGCCAAGGTCGGCGTCGCCCAGCAATACAACGCCCTCGCCGGCCAGGCCGCCAGCCTCGGCGTGCTCGACGCCAAGAGCGCCAATGTCGAAGGCTACGTCACCGAGCAGGCACTGAACGGCCTGTTCGCGATCATCGCCGAGCAGGAAGCCGGCATCCGTGAGAACCCGGCCGGCGCCGCCACCAGCCTGGCCAAAAAGGTATTTGGCGCGCTGTAAGCACCATCGACAAAAAAGCCCGGCATTTGCCGGGCTTTTTTGTGTCTCAGAACGTACTCAGGGCTGAACTTGCTTGAGCAGTTCAAACGCCTCGACGCACGATGGTAAATCGGTGAACAGACTGGGCTTGTTCCATCCATAGTGGCGCACTTGCCGGTCGCACCAACCGGGATCCTTCCCAGAGTCCTTACATTCCTGAGCCAGGCGGGCCTGGATCGGCAGGATCCGGGCCGTGCGCTCCTCAAGACATTGACGATCCAGCTCCTTCCGACGCTCCAGCTGATCATCCCCAGCGTACAGCTGTTGGGCAAAAAGCCCTGCCAGCAGCACTGACAACAATCGAACTAGCCTCATAACACCTCCTTGTACATAACGATAATGACTTAGCTCTCTACTTCCTTGACCCGGAACCACGCCGCATAGAGCGCCGGCAGGAACAGCAGGGTCAGCGCCGTGGCGACGATCAGGCCGCCCATGATGGCCACGGCCATCGGCCCGAAGAACACGCTGCGCGACAGCGGGATCATCGCCAGCACCGCGGCCAGAGCGGTCAGCACGATCGGCCGGAAACGCCGCACGGTGGCCTCGATGATGGCGTGCCAGCGGTCCAGGCCGCTGGCGATATCCTGCTCGATCTGGTCAACCAGAATCACCGAGTTACGCATGATCATCCCCGCCAGGGCGATGGTGCCGAGCATGGCCACAAAGCCGAACGGCTGCTGGAACACCAGGAGGAACAGGGTCACGCCGATCAGGCCCAGCGGCGCGGTGACGAACACCATGGCCGTGCGCGAGAAGCTCTTGAGCTGCAGCATCAGCAGCGTCAGCACCACCACAATGAACAGCGGCACACCGGCATTGACGGATTTCTGCCCGCGCGCCGAGTCCTCCACGGTGCCGCCCACGTCCAGCAGGTAGCCATCCGGCAGCTTGGCGCGGATCGGGTCCAGGGTCGGCATGATCTGCTGGACCACGCTGGCCGGCAGCGCCTTGTCGTAGATATCGGCGCGCACAGTCACGTTGGGCAGGCGGTTGCGATGCCAGATGATGCCCTCCTCGAAGCCGTATTCGAGCGTGGCCACCTGCGACAGCGCCACACTCTTGCCGTTGTCGGTAGGCACCGCCAGGCTCGGCAGCAGGCCCAGCTCCTGACGCTCGCGCACGGTGCCGCGCAGCTGGATGTCGATCAGCTCGTTGCCTTCGCGGAACTGGCTGACCACCTGGCCGGACAGCGCGCTCTGCAGGAACTGCGACAGGTTGGCGGTGCTCACGCCCAGGGCGCGGGCACGGTCCTGGTCGATGATCAGGCGTACCACCTTGCTCGGCTCTTCCCAGTCCAGGTGCACGTTGACCACATGGGGGTTGTCACGCACCTTGTCGGCCACCTGACGAGCCAGCGCGCGGACTTCGTCGATGTGCTCACCCGACACGCGGAACTGCACCGGATAGCCCACGGGCGGTCCGTTCTCCAGACGCGACACACGCGAACGCAGGGTCGGGAACTGCTCACCCATCACGCCAATCAGCCACTCACGCACTGCTTCGCGGTCCTTGATGCTCTTGGTCAGCACCACGAACTGGGCAAAGCTGGCGGCCGGCAACTGCTGGTCCAGCGGCAGGTAGAAGCGCGGCGAACCGGTACCGACATAGGCCACATAGTTGTCGATGCCCTCATGCTCCTGGAGCATTTTCTCCAGACGCGCCACCTGGGCCTCGGTGGCCTTGAGCGAGGCGCCCTCGTTGAGTTTGAGGTCGACCATGATTTCCAGACGCCCGGAGGCCGGGAAGAACTGCTGCGGGACGAAGCGGAACAGCAGCACCGAGGCGACGAACGCCCCCACGGTGAGCATGATCACCAGCCGGCGACGACGCACGCACCACTCCACCAGCGTACGCACGCGGCGATAGAACGGCGTGCCGTAGGGGTCCTGGCCATGACCGTGCTTGGCCGCATGCAGCTTGGCCAGGTCCGGCAGCAGGCGATCGCCCAGGTAAGGTACGAAGACCACGGCGGCGATCCACGACACTATCAGGGCGATGGTCACCACCTGGAAGATCGAACGGGTGTACTCGCCGGTACCGGACTGCGCGGTGGCAATCGGCAGGAAGCCGGCGGCGGTAATCAGCGTGCCGGTGAGCATGGGGAAGGCCGTACTGGTCCAGGCATAACTGGCCGCCTTGAGTCGGTCGTAGCCCTGCTCCATCTTGATCGCCATCATCTCCACGGCAATGATCGCGTCGTCCACCAGGAGGCCCAGCGCCAGCACCAGCGCGCCGAGGGAAATCTTGTGCAGGCCGATGCCGAAGTAATGCATGGCGGCGAAGGTCATCGCCAGCACCAGCGGGATCGAAAGTGCTACCACCAGGCCGGTGCGCATGCCGAGGGAGAAGAAGCTCACCAGCAGCACGATGATCAGCGCCTCGGTGAGCACGCGGACGAACTCGCCAACACCGGTTTTCACCGCCGCCGGCTGGTCGGACACCTTGCGCAGCTGCAGGCCGGCCGGCAGGTTTTCCTGCAGGCGGGCGAACTCGGCCTCCAGGGCTTCACCCAGCACCAGAATGTCACCACCGGTCTTCATCGACACGGCAATGCCGATGGCATCCTCGCCCATGAAGCGCATGCGCGGCGCGGGCGGGTCGTTGAAGCTGCGGCTGACCTCGGCCACGTCACCCAGGCGGAAGGTACGGTCGCCGACGCGAATGGGGAACTCACGAATTTCCTCGACGGTCTTGAAGTTACCGCTGACGCGCAGCTGCACCCGGTCCGAGGGGGTTTCGAAGAAGCCGGCGGCCGCCACCGCATTCTGCTCCTCCAGCGCCTTCTGCACGGCCGCCATGGGCAGGCCGAGGGTGGCAGCCTTGACGTTGGACAGCTCGATCCACACCTTCTCGTCCTGCAGGCCAACCAGCTCGACCTTGCCGACGTCCTTGACCCGCTGCAGCTGCAGCTGCACACGGTCGGCGTAGTCTTTCATCACCGCGTAGTCGAAACCTTCACCGGTCAGCGCGTAGATATTGCCGAAGGTGGTACCGAATTCGTCGTTGAAGAACGGGCCCTGGATGCCCTGGGGCAAGGTGTAACGAATGTCGCTGACCTTCTTGCGCACCTGGTACCACAGCTCGGGAATATCCCGCGAATGCATGGAGTCGCGGGCGAGAAAGGTCACCTGGGACTCACCCGGGCGGGAGAAGGAGACGATCCGATCGAAGTCGCCAGTCTCCATCAGCTTCTTCTCGATGCGCTCGGTGATCTGCCGCGAGACTTCCTCGGCACTGGCGCCCGGCCAGTTGGTCTTGATCACCATGGCCTTGAAGGTAAAGGGCGGGTCCTCGCTCTGGCCCAGCTTGGTGTAGGAGATGGCCCCGACTATGCCCAGCAGGATCATGACGTAGAGAACTATCTGGCGGTTTTTCAGCGCCCAGGCGGAAAGGTTGAAGCCCACGAGCCTTACTCCCCGGCAACCAGTTGGACGTTGCGGTTGTCGCGATCGACCGGACGCACCTTCTGCCCTTCACGGAGCACCTGGACACCGGCGGCCACCACCCAGTCGCCTGGGCTCAGGCCGTCGAGTACCGGCACGCGCTCTTCGCCATAGGCGCCGACCTTGACAGCCACGCGTTTGAGGCTGGAGGTTTTCGGATCGACCACCCAGACATAGGGCTGGCCCTTTTCGGCGGTCAGCGCTGCCAGCGGAACGGACAGCGGCACATGCTCGCCGGAGCGGATGAACACCCGCGCGCTCTGGCCCAGCTCGGCCGGCACCTTGGCTTCGCTGAAGGCCACGCGGGCGGCGAAGGTGCGCGACAGCGGATCGGCAGCCGGTGACAGCTCGCGGACCAGGCCGGCATAACGCTTGCCCGGCTGCGACCAGAGTTCGACGGCCACCACCTGGCCGATCTTGAAGCGTTCGATGGCATGCTCCGGCAGGCTGATCACCACCTCGCGATCGCCATCGGCTGCCAGGGTGAACACCTGCTGACCGGCAGCCACCACCTGGCCGACCTCGGCCTTGCGAGTGGCAATCACCCCATTCTGCGAGGCACGCAACACGGCATAGCCGGCCTGGTTGCTGGCCACGTTGTACTCGGCCTTGACCTGCTTGAGGCGCGCCTCACCGGCGCGATAGAGGTTCTCGGCATTGTCGTACTGCGAGCGACTGACCATCTGCCGTGCCATCAGGGTCTTGTAGCGGTCGCGCTCGGTGCGCACCAGCTGCAGATTGGCCTCGGCGGCGGCGACCTGGGCGCGAATGGCCTCCAGCTGCAGACGGACGTCCTCGGGGTCCAGCTCGGCAAGCGGCTGGTCCTTCTTCACCCGCTCACCCACCTCGACCAGGCGCCTGCTGATCTTGCCGGCAATGCGGAAGGCCAGCTCCGGTTCCAGGCGCGCACGCACCTCGCCCGGATAGGTATCCACCGCATCCCCCGCCGGAATCGGCTGCACCACCAGCGCCGGGCGCGCCGGCGGCTCGACTTTATCGCCGCCACCACAGGCGGTCAGGCTGGCAATCAGGACAAACGGCAGGGCAACAGGCAAGGCTCGACGCAACATGATGGTGACCTTTTCACAAACAAGGTTTTGAATATTTATACTGCCGGGTATAGTAAAAATAGCAAACTCACCAGTCCAGTATTTCCTAGAAAATGTCTGACAAAAGATTGCCGAGTACCGGCCCCGGTCGCCCGAAGGATCAAGCCAAGCGTCTGGCCATCCTCGAAGCGGCAAAAACCCTGTTCATGCGCAACGGCTACGAAGGCAGCAGTATGGACGCCATCGCCGCCGAAGCCGGGGTTTCCAAGCTCACGGTGTACAACCACTTCACCGACAAGGAGACACTGTTCTCGGCCGCGGTAAAGTCCAAGTGCGAGGAGCAGCTGCCCGAGCTGTTCTTCGACCTGCCCGACGGTGCGTCACTGGAAAAGGTGCTGCTGAATATCGGTCGTGGCTTCGTGCAGTTGATCAACAGCCGCGAATCCGTCGAGCTGCTGCGGGTCATGGTGACCCTGGCCACCACCGACCCGACCCTGGGCCAGCTGTTCTTCAATGCCGGCCCGCAGCGCGTGCTGAATGAGCTCGAAGGGTTGCTGCGCAAGGCCGCCAGCCAGGGCAAGCTGCAGATCGACAATCCGCACAACGCCGCCGAACACTTCCTCAGCCTGCTCAAGGGCGGCTGCAACTTCCGCCTACTGGTCGGCTGCTGCAGCGCACCGACGGTCGAGGAAGAGGCCAGCCATGTGGCCGAGGTGGTGCAGCTGTTCCTGCGCGCCTATCGCACCGGGCCTTGATCAGGCCTTGAGGGCCTTCTTCGGGTAGATGTCGTAACGACTGGATTTGCCTTCCAGCACATAGCCCGGCTTGATTCCCTCGATGGCTGGCGCCTTGCGCGGGCGCTTGACCACCACTCGGTGGCTGGCCAGCTGCAGGGCTGTCGCCAGCAGCTCCGGAGCATCCAGATCGTCGCCGACGAAGGGCCGGAACAGGCGCATTTCCTTCTTCACCAGCGCGCTCTTGTCGCGATGGGGAAACATGGGGTCAAGGTAGATCACCTGCGGCGCCTCGTCCTGCCACTGCTGCATCAGTTCGATGGCATTGCCACACAACAGGCGCATGCGCGCGGCAATCAGCGCCACCTCGGCATCACGCTGGGCGCGGGCCAGGCCGTCTTCCAGCAGAGCGGCGATCAGCGGCTGGCGCTCGATCAGGGTCATGGCGCAGCCCAGCGCCGCCAGCACGAAGGCATCGCGACCGAGACCGGCCGTGGCATCCAGAACCGTCGGCCGCACACCGGGCTGCACCCCAACAGCCTTGGCGATCATCTGCCCACTGCCACCGCCAAACTGGCGCCGGTGCGCCACCGCGCCCTCGACAAAGTCCACCCGCACCGGACCCGGCGCCCCAGGGCCGAGCTCCAGCAGCTGCAGGCCGGCATCGCCCAGCTGCAGGGCGAAATCGGCCTCGCCCTCCAGTCTCAGACCCAGGCGCTGTGCCCACTGCCGAGCGGCCTGATCATGCTGGGGCGCCAGGGAATCCATACGCAGTGAAGCCGCCTGCCGTTCGTCGCTCATCTCTGCCATCTGCTCAAAAAACACTCAAAAAAAGCCATGCCCGGCCGATGACCAGGCGAATGCGGCGCAATTGTGCCAGAGCCACCAGCAGGACACGCCATGTTTGATGTCATCCACGCCCCGCGCAGCGCCCAGGCAAGTCCGGCGCGCGACCTGCAGAGCAGCCTGGAACAGGCGGTTGCCGAGTCGATCGACTACCAGATTCTGCGCCGCACCCTGATGCCGGATGCCGAGCCGGAGAAGCCCGTCGCCGTCGAAAGCGCCGAGGCGACCAGCGTCAGTCTGGACGGCGAGCTACCGGCCGCCGCCACCGAAGCGGTAGTGCGCGCAGAGCAAACTCTGGAGCAACGCTCCCTGGAGCTGAATGTCAGCAGCCAGCCGCCCAAGCAGAGCGACCCGCTGGTGCTCGACCTGGCCAGCAACGGCCTGCGTACCCGAGGCCTCCTGGATACAGTGAGCTTCGACCTGGATGCCGATGGACGCCGCGACCGGATCAGCGCGCCAGCCGGCGACGATGCCCTGCTCGCCCTCGACCGCAATGGCAACGGCCGCATCGACGACGGCCGCGAGCTGTTCGGTGACCAGAACGGCGCCACCAACGGCTTTGCCGAACTGGCCCGCTACGATGACAACCGCGATGGACAGATCGACCAACTGGATGCGGTGTTCAGCCGCCTCAGCCTGCTGCGTTTCAGCCAGGACGGCCAACAGCAGCAGATCAGCCTACAACAGGCGGGTGTCAGCAGCATCAGCCTGAACAGCCGCGACACCGACCTGGCGTTGGGCGCCTACGATCGCATCGCTCAGCTGGGCAGTTTCAATTTCAGCGACGGCCGTCATGGGCTGGCCGCCGACCTGTTGCTGGCCCAGCGCTAGCAGGCACTCAGCAGCCTGTTAAAGCAGCGCCAGCTGATCCCGCCGCGCACCTGGCAGCTCGGGCAAATCCACCAGGCCCGGCAAGCGCTGCTGGAGTTGCCGATGAAACAGGCAGGCCAGTTCCGGCGCACGGTGATTATCCGGCGTATGCAGGAATACGTGAGGCCATTTGCCCGCCTCTATCCACTGCGCGACCTTGTCCAGCCAGGGCTGCAGAAACGGCAGATTGGCCTCCAGCAGCGGATGGCCGATGAAGCGCAACTGGGGGAATTCGCTGAATGCCGCAGGGCGCAATGGCAGGCGCGGTTTCTTGCCCTGGGCATGGCGAATGGCCGGGCTGTCATCGGTGCAGCTGAACAATGCCCGAGAATCCAGACAGATACGCTCCACCCCGCGCTCCAGCAGCAGCCGGTTGAGCGCCCGCTCGGCCTCACCTCGATCGAAGAACTGCGCATGGCGCACCTCGACCGCCACCGTTCGGTCAGCCAGCTGCTCCAGCAGCCACGCCAGCTCGGTCAAACGTGAAGGACCGAAGCTGGCCGGCAGTTGCAGCCACAGTGGCGCCACCCGCGAGCCCAGTGGCGCGAGCAGCTGCAGGAAGTCGGCAAGGGCTGCGCCCTGCTCAAACAGACTGGAACTGTGACTGATTTCGCGGGGCAGCTTGGCGCAGAAATGAAAGTGCGCAGGCATCTGCTCGGCCCAGCGTGCCAGAGTGGCCGGCGCTGGCCGAGCATAGAAGGTGGTGTTGCCCTCGACCGCATTGAAGACCTGAGAGTAGGTCGCCAGGCTCGCCGCTGCCGGCATGTCGGCGGGATACAGCGAGCCGCGCCAGGCGGCCTCGCTCCACGACGGGCAGCCAAGAAAATACGGCAGCATCAGGCGTACAGATCGAGTCCGAGCACTTCCGGCGCATCGGTATCGCGTACCAGATTGGCGGTGCTGGTGTAGCTGGCCAGCGCCTGCCCTACCCGGCCGCCAACCGGCTGCTGGTAAGCATAAGCCTGGCTGCGCGCGGGCAGGTTCTCACTGCCGGCATTGCTGGCCTGCACCTTGCGCGGCTGCGGTTGCGCCTCGAAGCCCTGGCTTGCAGATGGACTGGCCGGTACCTCGCCGCGCTGCTCCAGCTCACGCTGGCTTTCGCGCAGGGCCGTGCTCGCCGCCCCGGGACGGGGACTGCGTTCGGCGCTGTAGCCTTGCAGTGGCGAGTCGATACGCATGATGGAGAACAACAACCTCGGGCTGGTCAGGAAAATCTAGTCAAGGCACGCACGGCTGACAATCGGCAGATGACAGCCGGCCCCAAAAGGCTCTCAACGCGGCGCCTTGGGCGTGGCTACGTTATCACGCAGATAGATCGGCTGGGCCTGCTCAGCCGCCACCGCCTCACCACGCGACCAGGCCGGCAGGGCCAGGGTCAGCAAATCCTCGGCATGCGGCAGCAGGTCCGGCGCCTGCCCGGCCAGCCCCTGCGGCAGACGACTGGCAAAGGTGCCCCAGCCGGTGCCGGCGGCAAACCAGTCTGCCGGCAAGGCCTGAGGCGGCAGCTCGGCGCGCTCGGGAGACAGTACCGCCTCGCTGCCGCACAGGCGCATCTCTCCCTCGTCCAGGGAGTAGCAGCCCCAGTACACCTCATCCATCCGCGCGTCGATGGCCACCGCCACACGCTCGGCACCCTGCTCGCGTCGCGCCCGCTGGGCCAGCACGGCCAGGTCGGAAATCAGCAGCACCGGACGCTCCAGGGCAAAGGCCAGGCCCTGAACCACACCGATGGCAATGCGTACGCCGGTGAAGGCTCCCGGCCCACGGCCGAAGGCGATGCCATCCAGCGCGCTCAGGGCGACGCCGGCCTCACCCAGCAATTGCTGGATCATCGGCAGCAGGCGCTGGGCATGCAGGCGTGGAATCACCTCGTAATGGCTGTACACGCGGCCGTCATGCAGCAGGGCAACGGAGCAGGCTTCGGTGGCGGTATCCAGGGCCAGCAGCGTGGTCATGTCAGAGTGCTCATATCAGTGGGCTGGGCAGGCAAAGGCGGCGATTTTAACCCGGCAAGCCGGCTGTTTGGCGGGATTATCCGCCACACGGAAACGCCAACGGCCCGCAAGCGGGCCGTTGGCTGAAGACACAGGCTAACTCAGCTGAGCGCGGCCAGTACCTTGGCGGTGATTTCTTCCACCGAACCCACGCCTTCCACCTTGCTGCACTTGGGCGAGCCAGTGGCCGCGGACAGCTTGGAGTAGAAATCAACCAGTGGCTTGGTCTGCTCGTGATAGAGGGCCAGGCGCTTGCGCACGGTTTCTTCGCTGTCGTCCGGACGCTGGATCAGCTCTTCGCCAGTCTCGTCATCCTTGCCAGCCACTTTCGGTGCGTTGTGGATGACGTGGTAGACACGACCAGAGGCTTCGTGAACGCGGCGGCCGGAGATGCGCTGGACGATCTCCTCGTCTTCCACGGCGATTTCCAGCACGGCGTCAAGCGCCACGCCAGCCTGCTGCAGGGCTTCGGCCTGGGGAATGGTGCGCGGGAAACCGTCGAACAGGAAACCGTTGGCGCAATCCGGCTGAGTCAGACGTTCCTTGATCAGGGCAATGATCAGGTCATCGGAAACCAGACCACCGCTGGCCATCACGTCCTTGACCTGCAGGCCCAGCGGAGTGCCGGCCTTGACCGCCGCGCGCAGCATGTCGCCAGTGGAAATCTGCGGAATGCCGAACTTCTCGGTAATGAAGCGAGCCTGGGTACCTTTGCCGGCACCGGGCGCCCCGAGCAGGATCACGCGCATGGTCTAACTCCTCAAGCTGGTGTAAATCGGGGTGAGATTCGCCGCGGCGGGCCAATCTGCGGAAATAGGTTCAGCCCTGCATGTCGCATTGCTGAAAAAAGGTGACCACCATACACAGCACCCGGTGGCCAGACAAGCAGCCGAAAGTCGCATCTGTGCCAGCCTAGCCGGTATTGCGCAGGCCTGCCGCAATGCCCGCCACCGAGACCAGCAACGCCTGCTCCAGCGCCGCCGGCTCTGTGCCGGAGAAGCCTCTGGAACGGGCCAGAAGCTCGACTTGCAGCAGATGCAGCGGGTCCAGATAGGCATCGCGCACACTGATCGATTCACGGGTCTCGGGACTGTGCGAGAGCAGCTGCGACTGAGCAGTCAGCCCCAGCACCACGGCCACCGACTGCGACAATAAGTCGCGAAGATGTTGCCCCAGCGGTCGCAGTTCATCACTGACCAGTCGCTGGTCGTACAGGCTGGCGATGCCGGCGTCGGCCTTGGCCAGCACCATCTCCAGCATATCGATGCGGGTACGGAAGAACGGCCAGTGCGCGCGCATCTCCCCCAGCAGCGCCTGTTCGCCACGCGCCAGCGCCTGTTGCAACGCCGTTTCCCAGCCCAGCCACGCCGGCAGCATCAGGCGCGTCTGGGTCCAGGCGAAGATCCACGGAATCGCCCGCAGGCTTTCCACGCCCCCCTCGCGGCGCTTGGCAGGCCGACTGCCCAGCGGCAGGCGACCCAACTCCTGCTCCGGGGTGGCCTGACGGAAATACTCGACGAACTGCGGATGCTCACGCACTACCGCGCGGTAAGCCGTGACGCCATCGGCCGCCAGGCGGTCCATGGTTTCACGCCAGGCCGGCTGTGGTGCCGGAGGCGGCAGCAGCGTCGCCTCGAGCACGGCCGCCAGGTACAGGTTGAGGTTCTGCTCGGCCAGAGCCGGCAGGCCGAACTTGAAGCGAATCATCTCGCCCTGCTCGGTGGTGCGGAAACGCCCGGCCACCGAGCCCGGCGGCTGCGACAGAATCGCCGCGTGCGCTGGCGCACCGCCACGGCCGATGGTGCCGCCCCGGCCATGAAACAGCAGCAGCTCGATGCCCTCGGCGGCGCAGATGGCCACCAGACGTTCCTGCGCCCGGTACTGAGCCCAGGCCGCGGCCGTGGTGCCGGCATCCTTGGCCGAATCGGAATAGCCGATCATGACCTCCTGCGGCCCCTGCAGACGGGCGCGATAACCCGGCAATGCCAAGAGCTGCATCAGCGTCGGCGCGGCATTGTCCAGATCGGCCAGGGTCTCGAACAGCGGCACCACCCGCAGCGAGCGCTGTACGCCGGCCTCTTTGAGCAGCAGTTGCACCGCCAGCACATCGGAAGCGGCACCGGCCATGGAGATAACGTACGAGCCGATGCTGGCCGCCGGCGCCTGCGCCACCACCCGACAGGTGGCCAGCACTTCGGCGGTGTCCGCCGAGGGTCGATGGGACTGCGGCAACAGCGGCCTGCGGCTGTCCAGCTCGCGCTGGAGAAAGGCTACCCGCGTCGGCTCGTCCCACTCGGTGTAGTGTCCCAGCCCCAGGTAGTCGGTGATTTCGCCTAGGGCGGCGGCATGCCGACTGGAATCCTGGCGAATATCCAGGCGCAGCAGGAACAGGCCAAAGGTGGCGGCCCGGCGGATGGTATCGAGCAGATTGCCTTCGGCGATCACGCCTAGGCCGCACTCGTGCAGTGAGTGATAGCAAAGCTCCAGCGGCTCCAGCAGCTCGCGGTTGTCGCCCAGTACCAGCGGCCCCGGCGCCACCTCCTGCTCCAGCGCCTGTTCGGCCCAGCGTCGGGTCGCACGCAGACGCTCGCGCAGCTGCTTGAGCAGGCAGCGATAAGGTTCGTCGGACTCCTCGCTGCGTGCCAGCAGCTCCTTGCTCGCCGCCTGCATCGACAGATCAGCCGCCAGCTGTTCGATGTCACGCAGGTACAGGTCGGCCGCCATCCAGCGTGCCAGCAGCAGCACCTCACGGGTCACCACCGCCGTGACATTGGGGTTGCCGTCACGGTCACCGCCCATCCAGCTGGCAAAACGCACCGGTGCGGCAGACAGCGGCAAACGCAATCCGGTGGCGGCCTTCAGCTGTCCGTCGACATGGCGGAGAAAGGCCGGCAGCGCCTGCCACAACGAATGTTCGATCACCGCAAAGCCCCACTTGGCCTCGTCCACCGGTGTCGGGCGGCTGCGGCGAATCTCGTCGGTGTGCCAGGCCTCGGCAATCAGCCGACGCAGACGCTGGAGCAGCTGCTCACGCTCCTCGGGCAACAGATCGGCGTGATCCTTGTCCGCCAGGGCGGCGGCAATGCCATCGTATTTCTGGATCAATGTTCGCCGCGCCACCTCGGTGGGATGGGCGGTCAGCACCAGCTCGATATCCAGGCGAGCGAGCTGCCGGGCCAGGGCCTCAGCACTGTGCCCGCCCGCCAACAGGCGCTGCAGCAGCTCACCCAGCGCACGACTCGGAAAGGGCAGAGGGTCCTGCGCACGGCGGCGGCGAATGCTGTGGTGCTGCTCGGCGATATTGGCCAGGTTGAGGAACTGACCGAAGGCCCGGGCCACCGGCAGCAGTTCGTCCTCGTCCAGAGCGGCCAGGCTGCTGTGCAGTTGCTCGCTACCCTCGCTCGAACCACGCCGGGCAGCCTTGGCGCCCTTGCGGATGCGCTCGATCTCGGCCACGAACTCGGCACCGAACTGGCTCGCAATGGCCTCACCGAGCAACTCGCCCAACAGGTGCACATCCTCGCGCAAGCGTGGATCGATTTCCGCCATGAGTCATCACCTCGCTGATAACGACAAGCCAGCACGCTGGTCAGTCCGCCCGCCTGTCGCCATCCGGCGAACTAGGCTGGTAATACAGCCCCGCGCAAACAAGCAGCCTGCGCTGAGAAAGGCCTGTATCGAGGTATATATGAAGATTCGCGAACTTGCCCGGCACTGGCAGAGCCATGCCACCGAACAACTGGCACCCACACGCTATCAGCTGCGCCTGGACCCGGAGGCCAGTGCGCGCCTGGCGGCACTGACGGAGATGTATCCGCTGCGCAGCGCCGAGGAACTGCTGGGCGAACTGGTCGGGGCGGCACTGGAAGAGCTGGCGGCGAGCTTCCCCTACGTCAAGGGCAGCCAGGTGATTGCCACTGATGAACAGGGCGACCCGCAATACGAGGACATTGGCGCCACCCCGCGCTTTCTCGCGCTGACCCACAAGCATCGACAGGCCATGCGCGAGAAGGGTGGCTAGCAGGCCGTTGAAAACCGTTGGCGAGGCCGCCAGCGCAAGGCAAAAATAGGCGAAAAAGCGCAGTTTACGAGTGGTAAATGAGCATTTTTAGCCTGTTTTTAACGCCGCGATGGCAACGCAGGTAGTTTTTCAACAGCCTGCGAGTCGATCAGGGCTTGACCTGTTGCGGCACTTCCTGCCCGGCACAACGCACGGCCTGCTTGCGGTTATCCACCAGCACGCCGGAAAGGCCCTTCTGCTCGGTATCGAACAGCACCAGCACGCCATCGATGCACTGGGCGACCTGCTTGGCCGGCTTCAGGGACAGCTTGTAGTCCTCGCCCGGAATGCTCTTGAGCATGGTGAAATCGGCCAGCAGCAGGGCGTCCTCTTCCTTGGCGAAATGCACATAGCCGTAGTACCAGAGGGTCAGCACGGTCACCGCAATGGTGCCGAGGCCGGTGAGGATCAGGGGGATGACATCGCGTTCTTGGCTCATGGCGTTCTTACTGACTAAAGGTTCAGGACTAGGGATTCTCGGGAGCGGGCGCTTCCGCCAGACGCCGCAGGCCGGTAAAACCCTGCGGATCATCGAGAAAGCGCAGCAGCACTTCACGCCACACGGGTTCGTTGAAGGTCTGCACATGCTCGCCACGGGTCGGCTGCAGCACCCGCGGCGGAGGCGCAGCCTGATACAGCTGAACGCCGTTGGCAAGAGGCACCACCTGGTCATCCAGGCTGTGGTAGATCAGCTTGGGTAACCCCTGCAGGCGCGGCATGGCCTGCAGGGCGCTGTCATCGTCCGGCACCAGGGCCGCCAGCGGCACCTGCAGCGGCCAGGTCAGCCAGCTGCCTGCCAGCAAGTGCCGGGCCACGCCCCGGTAACTGGCCGGTACGCCATCGAGCACCAGCGCCTGAACCTGAGCCCGACGCTGCGGATGCTCCGTCAGGTAATGGCTGGCTAGGGCGCCGCCCAGACTCTGCCCGAGCACCACCAGCGGCTTGCCCTGCACGTCGGGCTCCTGCTCAAGCCAGGCAAAAGCGGCTTCGATATCCTCGTACACCGCCGGCAGGCTTGGCTCACCAGCGGACAGACCATAGCCGCGGTAATCCAGCAGCAGCACCTGATAGCCCTGCTCCGGCAGCCAGTAACTGCCCACCAGATGCCAGGCCAGATTGCCGCCGTTGCCATGCAGGTGCAGCACCGTGCCCTTCACCGCCACGCCGGCCTTGGCCGGCAGCCACCAGGCATGCAGGCGAGTGCCGTCGGTGGCCGTCAGCGAGATATCGCGATAGGCCAGGCCCACCTTGGCAGGTGTGATGGGCAGGCCCGGCTGAGGGTAGAACAACAGGCTGCTGCAGCCCTGAACGAACAGCAGCACAGCCAGAAAAAGCGCGCGCATTACTGGCCGCCGGCGCGGACTTCCTCGCGCGCCTTGACGGTGGCGTCGTAGATGCGCTCGGCCAGGCGCGAGAACGGCAGGCTCTGAATCCACACCGTACCGGTGCCCTTGAGCGTGGCCAGGAGGATGCCCTCGCCGCCGAACAGCATGCTCTTGAGGCCACCCGCCAGGCCGATGTCGTAGTCGATGCCGCTGGTGAAGGCCACCAGGCAGCCGGTATCCAGGCGCAGGGTCTCGCTGTTCAGCTCCTTGCGGATCACCGTCCCGCCGGCATGAACGAAGGCCAGGCCATCGCCTTCCAGCTTCTGCAGGATGAAACCTTCACCACCGAAGAAACCAGCACCGATACGCTTGTTGAAACTGATGCCGATCTGCGTGCCATAGGCGGCGCAGAGAAACGCATCCTTCTGGCAGATCAGCGAGCCTCCGACCTCGCTGAGCATGACCGGCACCACGCTGCCGGGATAAGGCGCAGCGAAACCGACCCGTGCCTGGCCCTGGCCGGCATTGCTGAAGTGAGTCATGAACAGCGATTCACCGGTCATAAGGCGCTTGCCCATGCCCCACAGCTTGCCCAGCACCCCGCCCTCGGAACCATCGCCCATTCGCGTCTCGAAACGGATGCCCTCGGTCATGTAATTCATCACGCCGGCCTCGGCGATCACCGTCTCGCCCGGATCGAGAATAATTTCCACGGTCTGCGCCGAGGCGCCGAGAATTTCGTAATCGAGTTGATGGCTGGGCATAGGCTCTCCTGATGACGACGCAGGTGGTTTTTAACAGTCGGCTAGTGTTACGGCATGCTGGCGGCATAGTGCGGCACGCCGTCATCCTCCTGCCACCAGTTGGCTCGGGACTCACAGTAGATGTGCGCACCGATCTGCGTCGGCAAGTCACCCAGCAAGGAGCCGGCCCGCAGACGCAAGACTCCCGGCAAATTGTCCTTGCGACTGAACAGCGGTGAGCCACAAACCCGACAGAACACCCGCAGCTTGCCCGGCGAAGACTCATAGGCCTGGAACAGCTCCTGTCCTGACAACCACTGCACCTGCGCTTCACTGACCGGAATATTGGTGGCAAACGGGCCACCCTGAGCCTGCCGGCATTGGCCGCAATGACAGACCTGGATCGGCGGCAACTCGCCACTCACATTGAAGGTGACGCCACCACACAGACAACGGCCGCGCTGCATATCAACTCCTTGAAGAGCGAGTACCTCAGAGGATATTGGCGTAGTCCGCTTCGATGCGATCCAGGCTGAGGTGGTTGAGGAAGTTGGAGAAGCACATCCAGGCCGACAGAGCGTTGAGATCGCGGAACTGCGGCGGCAGGTACTTGGGCGGCGCCACCAGCCCCTCGTCGACCAGCTGGCGCAGGGTGCGCATGTCTTCCAGGGTGGTCTTGCCGCAGAACAGCAGGGGAATCTGCTCCAGCTTGCCCTTGCGCACCGCCAGCTGGATGTAGTTGTAGATCAGGATGAAACCCTTGAGGTAGGACAGGTCCTTGGTGAATGGCAGCCCGTTTGGCAGCGATCCACGGAAGGCACGACTGGCATTGCTGTAGCTGTCTTCCAGGGTGAAGCCCTGCTCGCGGTAGAACTCGTAGACCTGGAGGAAATCGGCGCCCTCCTCGGCCATGTGAATCGCACGAGTACGATTGGTCAGCTTGCGCAGGCGAGTCGGGTAGGAGGCAAAGGCAATCACCTCCATCAGGATTGCCAGGCCCTCCTGAGTCACCGTCGACGAAGGCGGGCCCTTGGCCAGGAAGGTGCAGATGGGCTGGCTCAGGCCATTGAGGGTGGTGCCGACATGCACCAGGCCTTCATGCACCTCCAGTGCGCGCACATCGCGCTCGTTGAACAGCGCGTCACTACGGATCTTGATGTAGTCGGCCCCTGCCGCCGCATCGGCGACGATGCCGTCGGACTCGAACACGCGGATGGTCTCGTCACCGAACACCCCGGCCAGCCGTGCCTGCAGCATTTCCACGGCCTGCGGGGCGGTGAGGGTCTTGGCTTCGTCCTTGAGGTCGCCACGGTTGGCGATATTGTTCAGATAGTCCGAGAGCATCAGCCCCAGATCGGCCAGGGTCGGATCGCCGGCATGGAAGGCATCCGAGGCCGCGCCGTAAAGCTCCTGGGAAATCAGGCCGAAATCCTCGGTGCCGCGCGCTTCGAGCATGCGGATCACCATGCGGTATTCCTTGCACATGCGCCGCATGATCTGGCCGACCGGGTTGAACTGGCCGAGCTGGCGGGTGATATCCCGCTCGATATTCTGGAACTCCAGCTTCTTGGCCGCCGAATCGAAGGCCAGTGGCCGGCCTTCGTAATAGGCGCGATCCACCGCCGGCATCTGCCGGCCCTTGCCCTGGATGAAGGCCTGGCGCACGCCGTCGTCCCACTTGATCGCATCCAGTACGCGGATCGGCGTCTGCGCCGCGACGATACGATCAGACAGCGCTCGAATGACCTGGTGGTAGTCCTCGCTGGCCTTGCGTCGGGTCATCGTCGTCTCACTCGACAGCGCGCTGGTAGCGCGCTACTTCGACAAACACATCGGAATTTGCCGGATCGTCCAGATACGCCAGCACCTGTTCCAGCGAACTGTTGATCAGCGCGCCGTCACCGTGCGGAGTGTCCACCACCTCGCCCTGCAGGCCACCGGCTTCCAGCTCCTGCAGGATGCGGTCGACATCGAGGTTGTACAGCACCAGCTCGCCGTCCTTGGTCAGCTCGAAACCAGCGATGGCAAAGTTGCCGCCCAGCACCTTGGGCAGGCCGGCCGAGAGATACCAGCGGCGCCCGTGATGGGCGACGGTAAAGCCATACTCTTCATGGCTCTTGAGGTTTTCCGGGCTGCCCACATACGCCAGCGCCTTGTACTGGTTGGTGCCGGCCCGGGTGATGTCGAGAAACAATTGTTCGCCCCACTCGTCGGTGCGCGTCCACTCGCCCAGCAACGGCATGGGGGCGGGCTCGTTGGCCGGAATCGGGTCCTTGAAGCTGACCAGGCAACCGCTCAGCAACAGGAAGGACAAGGCGACCAGTACACGCCAGGCTTTCATTACGCTCTCCTTGTGATGAAAACCGCCAGGCACCTGTGCACCCGGCAGCAGAAAACCGCACAACCTAGCCTGGACATGTAACAGAACAATGTCAGGCCGCCGTCAAAGCCCCATGACCAGGTACAGATAACGACGCAACTGCACACGCATGGCAGCCACATCCAGCTGTTCCACGCCGTCCAGCAGGCCCTGATATTCCATCTGCAGAATCAGCGCCGTCAACAGTCTGGCATCGCCCTCCGGCTCCACCGACCCGAGCACCGAGAAGAAGTGCGCGGCACCCTGGGAAAGAATCTGCCGGTGCGCCACCGCCAGTTCGCGCAAGCCCGGATTGAGCAAGGCCTCCTGGCGGAAGGCCTGCTCGGCCAGCAACTGCTCGCGGTTGTCCTGCAACTGCCGCTGTACATAGAGAATGGCCAGTTCGACCATCTCGTCGGTCACCGCCTGGCGCTCCTGGACGTCACGTTTGAGGCGCTCGGCCATACGCTGCAGCTCTTCCTCCATGCTGCCCCAGAACTCGGCCTGCCCCTCGGCGCTGCGCTCTACGAAGAGCGCGAAGGCGTCGGTGATCAGGTCATTGATGTCCTTGAAGTAATAAGTGGTTGCCGACAGCGGCACCTCAGCCTCGGCGGCCACAGCACGGTGCCGCACGGCACGCACGCCATCACGCACAATCAGGCGCAAGGCGGCTTCGAGGATGCTCTGGCGGCGCAGTTCGCTACCCTGCCGGCTGGCCTTGCGCCCCTGGTACTGGACACTTTCGGCGACCGCACTGGCCACCTGGGCCGCCGTCTCTGGCTGATTCATGGACTTGGGGGACACGAGAACCTCATTTGTACGTCAGTGCTAAGAGCTCAGCTTGTACCTCAACCCTAGCAAACAGTAACAACGCAGCTGTGTAAGCAGACATTTGCGGCAAGAAAAAGCCGCCCGAAGGCGGCTTCTGCACCAGCCGAATCAGACTTCCGGACGCATGTGCGGGAACAGGATCACGTCGCGGATCGACGGCGAATTGGTCAGCAGCATGACCAGACGGTCGATACCAATGCCCTCGCCAGCAGTCGGCGGCATGCCGTATTCCAGGGCACGGACGAAGTCAGCATCGAAGTGCATGGCTTCGTCGTCGCCGGCATCCTTGTCCGCCACCTGGGCGTGGAAGCGCTCGGCCTGGTCTTCGGCATCGTTCAGCTCGGAGTAGGCGTTGGCGATTTCACGGCCGCCAATGAACAGCTCGAAGCGGTCGGTGACGTTCGGGTTCTTGTCGTTGCGACGCGCCAGAGGCGACACCTCAAAGGGATACTCGGTGATGAAGTGCGGCTGCTCCAGCTTGTGCTCGACCAGCTCCTCGAAAATCATCACCTGCAGCTTGCCCAGGCCTTCATGGCCGAGCAGCTTGGCCCCAGCCTTCTTGGCGATGGCACGGGCCTTCTCGACATCGTTGAGGTCTTCGGCGGTGATGTCCGGGTTGTACTTGAGGATCGAGTCGAACACCGACAGGCGCGCAAAAGGCTCGCCGAAGTGGAATACCTTGTCGCCATAGGGCACATCGGTGGTGCCCAGCACGGTCTGAGCCAGTTCGCGGAACAGCTCCTCGGTCAGGTCCATGTTGTCTTCGTAGTCGGCATACGCCTGGTAGAACTCGAGCATGGTGAACTCGGGGTTGTGCCGGGTCGACACGCCCTCGTTGCGGAAGTTGCGGTTGATCTCGAAGACGCGCTCGAAACCACCGACCACCAGACGCTTGAGGTACAGCTCAGGGGCGATACGCAGGAACATCGGCATGTCCAGCGCATTGTGGTGAGTCTCGAACGGTTTGGCCGCGGCGCCACCGGGAATGGTCTGCAGCATCGGCGTTTCCACTTCGAGGAAATCGCGCTCGCGGAGGAACTGGCGAATATGGGCGATCACCTGGGAACGCACGCGGAAGGTCTCGCGAACCTCCTCGTTCATGATCAGGTCGACATAGCGCTGACGGTAGCGCTGCTCGGTATCGGTCAGGCCGTGGAACTTGTCCGGCAGCGGGCGCAGCGACTTGGTCAGCAGGCGCACGTTGGTCATTTCCACGTACAGATCGCCCTTGCCGGAACGGGCCAGGGTACCCTCGGCCGCGAGAATGTCGCCCAGGTCCCAGGTTTTCACCGCTTCCAGCGTCTCGGCCGGCAGCGTCTTGCGGTTGACGTAGACCTGAATGCGACCGGTCATGTCCTGCAGGACCATGAACGCGCCGCGGTTGAGCATCAGACGACCGGCAACCTTGACCGGAATGGCTGCAGCTTCCAGCTCTTCCTTGGTCTTGTCGGCATAGGTCTTCTGCAGGTCGGCGCAGTAGTTGTCACGACGGAAGTCATTGGGGAAGGCATTGCCCTGCTCACGCACGGCAGCAAGCTTTTCCTTGCGCTGGGCAATCAGCTTGTTCTCTTCCTCGTGGATCGCGTGCTCGTTCAGCGGTTGTTCGCTCATGGTGGTCTATCTGCCTGGCGTCAAAATCAGAAAAGTTACTAGCGGCAGCGGGTCAGTGCCCGCCACAGTGTGTGCGTATCACAGGCCCTGTTTCAGGCTGGCCTCGAGGTAGCCATCAAGGTCACCATCGAGCACCTTCTGGCAATCACTACGCTCGACGCCAGTACGCAGATCCTTGATGCGCGAGTCATCGAGCACGTAGGAACGGATCTGGTGCCCCCAGCCGATATCCGACTTGGTTTCCTCAAGCGCCTGGGCCGCCGCGTTGCGCTTCATCATCTCCAGCTCGTACAACTTGGCCCGCAGCATTTTCATGGCGGTGTCCTTGTTGGCGTGCTGGGAACGCTGGTTCTGGCAGCTCACTACGGTATTGGTCGGCACGTGGGTGATCCGCACGGCCGAGTCGGTGGTGTTGACGTGCTGACCACCGGCACCGGAGGAACGGTAGGTATCGATGCGCAGATCGGCCGGGTTGATCTCGATATCGATGTTGTCATCGATTTCCGGCGAGGCGAACACCGCGGAGAACGAGGTGTGGCGACGGTTACCGGAATCGAACGGGCTCTTGCGCACCAGGCGGTGCACGCCGATCTCGGTGCGCAACCAGCCAAAGGCGTATTCGCCGCGCACATGCACGGTGGCGCTCTTGATGCCGGCCACTTCGCCCTCGGACAGTTCGACGATCTCGGCGTCGAAGCCGCGCTTGTCGGCCCAGCGCAGGTACATGCGCAGCAGGATGTTGGCCCAGTCCTGAGCCTCGGTGCCGCCGGAGCCGGCCTGGATGTCCAGGTAGCAGTTGTTCTGATCCATCTCGCCGCTGAACATGCGGCGGAACTCCAGCTTCTCGAGAATTCCGCGCAGACGCTCGACTTCGGCGACGATGTCGTTGACCGCGCCCTCGTCGTTTTCTTCGGCAGCCATTTCCAGCAGGTCACGGGAGTCGGCCAGGCTGCCGGTAAGGTCGTCGATGGTTTCGACGATCAGCGCCAGCATCGCGCGCTCGCGACCCAGGCTCTGCGCGTATTCGGGCTTGTTCCAGACGCTGGCGTCTTCCAGCTCTCGGTTTACTTCGACCAGACGATCATGCTTGTGATCGTAGTCAAAGATACCCCCGAATGGTCTGGGTGCGCTCGGACAGGTCCTTGATGCTGTTGAGGATCGGATTGATTTCCATGGCGGGCAGCGCTCTCAGGCAAAACTTTGTGAAAAGCCCGCGAGTATACCGAAGTTGACCGCCCCTGGCAGCCGCAGCACATGCCCAGACGGCGCCTTGCGTCGCAAGGTCGCATGATTCTCAACCTCAGCCTCAAACAGCCCATGCCTTTTTGGCGAGTCGCGCACACTTCTTGCAAACAGCACTGGCGCCAAGGAACAAACTGCTAAAAATTTGACATGCAGGCCAACGCGCCTGGGTCGAGTCCCGACAAAACGATAACAGGGCCGCAGTCTTGACCGCACCGCATCACACATCCAAAACCGCTCAGCGTCTCCGCCACTGGCTGCCCCTGGCAGTTGCTATTGCCTGCGCGCTACCCAATGGCAGCGAACTGGCGCATGCCGACTATGGTCAGACCGATCTGGAACAATCGATCGCTGCGGGTCGCCTGGACAGCTGGCATAACCTGATCGAGCACGGCAGGCAGCTGGATGAGTCGCAGAAGCTGCAACAGGTCAATCGCTTCATCAACCGCGCACTGAGCTATGCCAGCGACCAGCAGGTGTGGCAGAGCAAGGATTACTGGGCTACGCCAAGCGAGGCACTGAGTCGCGGCCAGGGTGACTGCGAAGACTACGCCATCGCCAAGTTCTTTGGCCTGACCCAGATGGGCATCCCCAGCGAACGCCTGCGCCTGACTTACGTGAAAGACCTCAAGCACAACCAGGCGCACATGGTGCTGGCCTACTACGCCCCGGGCGCCAGTCAGCCGCAACTGCTGGACAGCCTGCAGGACAGCATCGAACCGGCCTCGGCCCGCCGCGACCTGCTACCGGTCTATGCCTTCAATGATCAGGGCATCTACCTGGCCAGTTCGCCCCAGCGCAAAGCCAAAAGTGATAGCAGCCAGATTGCCTTCTGGAGCGAAGTCCGCGAGCGCGCTCTGAGCGATGGCTCTCTGCGCGAAATCGCCCACTCCCCCGCTGGCTGAGCGAGAACCTGCCGCAAAGAAAAGCCCCGCAATTGCGGGGCTTTTCAGTCAACCGGAAAAGATCAGGCTGCGTTTTGCTTGCGACGACGCGCAAAGGCACCCAGCAGACCCAGACCGACCGCCAGCATGGCGTAAGTCTCCGGCTCCGGAACCGGGCTCAGCACTTCGTTGTAGGTGAAGTTATCCATGGCGAAGTGTGTGCCAGCCCCATTCAGGCCAGGAGCCGGAGTCCCGCCTGCGGTAGAGAAGGTCAGGCTATCAACGGTCCAGCCGAAAGATCTCCACAGCGGAGCATTGGTACTGACCAGGAAGGTCTCGCTCAGGGTCTGCACACCGCCCAGGAAACCATTGACAGTGATGCTCAGGCCGTTGTTCCAGGCACCAGTGAAATAGGCGCCATTGAACACGAAGCTGCTGAAGGACGCCAAGGAAGCAGAAGTACCATTAGCGTTATAAGCCACATAAGAACCGCTGACGGTTCCATTCTCATAGCCCGACTGGTCATAAACAGACCCTGTGCTATTGAGTGTGTAGAAATTGTTCCAGGAGAACCCCCCACCAAGTCCGCCGCCCTCAAAGTCGAGAACCGCAGCATTGGCCCCCACGGAAGCAGCCAAGGCAATGCCGGCGGCCAGAAGTTGCATGGTCTTTTTCATGAATCATTCCTTTGCACTGAGTTCGGATATCGCTAGCAGGCTTGCCGGCCTGCAGGCGTCGCTTTATTGGCACTCCCTACCACCCGCGCCTCGACGCAGCGCGAGAATAGACATCGCGCTTTACAAATTCAACCGAAACACCTTGAAATACGCGGCCCGCAGGGATTAATCCTACCCCTGAGCAACCCGTCAAAAAACCGTAATCCGCAAAAGACGCATTCAGCGTGGCGCAATATGGGCAATCAGCAACTGCACACTTTCCTGTCCGCGAAACTCGTTGAGATCGAGTTTGTAGGCCAGCTCGACCCAGCGCACCATCGGATTGGGCCATTGCTCGCGGTCGATATTGAACGCAATGCCATCCAGCGTCTGACTGCCGCATTCGGTCTTGAGCGTCAGTTTGAGGTGCTTGTCGCCGACCAGGCGCTGCTGAACGATCTGGAAAGCACCGTGGAACAGCGGCTCGGGGAAGTGCTGCCCCCAGGGCCCGGCGTGGCGCAGGGCGCGGGCCAGCTCCAGATTGAACTCCTCGACCGAGAGCTGACCATCAGACAGCAGCCGCCCGGCCAGATCCTCTTCCTGCAACTGGCGGCGCACCTCGGCATCGAAGGCTGCGGCAAAGGCGCCGAAGTGCTCCTGCGGCAACGACAGCCCCGCCGCCATGGCATGCCCGCCGAACTTGCTGATCAGGCCCGGATGACGGGCCGCCACTGCGTCCAGCGCATCGCGGATATGGAAACCGGCAATCGAGCGAGCCGAGCCCTTGAGCAGCCCATCCCCCGCATCGGCGAAGGCGATGGTCGGGCGGTGATAGCGCTCCTTGAGCCGCGAGGCGAGGATGCCGATCACCCCCTGGTGCCAGTCCGGCTCGAACAGGCACAGGCCGAACGGCAGGCTGTCCAGCGGCAGGTCCTTGAGCTGAGCCAAAGCTTCGCGCTGCATGCCCTGCTCAATGGCCTTGCGGTCCTGATTCAGTGCATCCAGCTGCTGGGCCATGTCGGCGGCCAGCGCCGCATCGTCGGTGAGCAGGCACTCGATACCCAGGCTCATGTCATCCAGGCGGCCCGCCGCGTTCAGCCGCGGGCCGAGAATAAAACCGAGATCAGTCGAGGAAATCCGTGCCGCCTGCTTGCCGGCGACCTCCAGGATGGCCTTCAGCCCCGGTCGGGCAAATCCCTTGCGAATACGCGCCAGACCCTGATGCACCAGAATACGGTTGTTGGCATCCAGCGGCACCACGTCGGCCACGCTGCCCAGCGCCACCAGATCCAGCAGCTCGGCGAGATTGGGCTCGGCCAGCCCGGTACGCGCAAACCAGTCCAGTTCACGCAGCCGCGCGCGCAGTGCCAGCAGCACGTAGAAGATCACCCCGACCCCGGCCAGCGACTTGCTGGGAAAATCGCAGCCAGGCTGGTTCGGATTGACGATGGCATCGGCCGCCGGCAACTCGGGGCCCGGCAGGTGGTGGTCGGTGACCAGCACCTTGAGCCCGGCCGCCTTGGCTGCCGCCACACCCTCGACACTGGAAATGCCGTTATCCACGGTGACCAGCAGATCCGGCTGGCGCTGCAGCGCCACGGCGACGATCTCCGGGGTCAGGCCGTAGCCATACTCGAAGCGGTTGGGCACCAGATAATCCACATGGGCCGCGCCCAGCATGCGCAGCCCCAGCACCCCGACCGAACTGGCGGTGGCGCCATCGGCGTCGAAGTCACCGACAAAGAGAATGCGCTGACGCTGCTCCAGCGCCTCGACCAGCAGCGCCACCGCAGCCTCGATGCCCTTGAGCTGGCGGTACGGAATCAGCCGGGCCAGGCCCTTGTCCAGCTCCTCCACCGATTGCACCCCACGGGCGGCATACAGGCGGGTCAGCAGTGGCGGCAGGTCGCCCAGCTGGGGCAAAGTGGCGGGCAAGGGGCGGTGTTCGATACGCATGGCAATCCGGGTCTTGAGCTGGCGAGGCAAATCAGGCGGCAGCTATAAGCCTGGCTGCCACGAAGGAACGACAAGGCTCAGCGCGCGCCGGCCAGCCACTCCAGACGAATCTCGTGCTGACCACGCTCGTCGGTCACGAACAGCTCACCATCACTGATCATCACGCTCCAGCTGATCGAGCGCGGCAGATCGCGGGCCAGATCAGCCAGGGCTTCCTGCTCGATACCGACCACATTGATGTTTTTCAGACTGCGTACGGTGTCGAGCACCTTGGTCTGCCACACCCGCAGGTTGCCGTAGGCCACCAGGCTGAACTTCTCGGTACGCCGCGAGCACCAGGTGATGCGCTCGGCATCCGGCTGACCGACTTCGATCCAGTGCAGCACGCGGTCATCCAGGCTTTTTTCCCACAGCGCCGGCTCGTCGACATCCGACAGGCCGCGACCGAACGCCAGTTGCTCGTGATAGAACAGGGCGTAAGCGATCAGGCGCACGGCCAGGCGCTCCTCGGTTTCCGACGGATGCTTGGCCACGGTGAAACGCAGGTTCTCGTAGATGCTGCGATCGATGTCAGTGAGGTTCAGTTCGACTTTATAAGGCGTGGCTTGCAGGGCCATGGGCAGACTTCTTGGCTGGCGAAAAAGGCCGCCAGTCTACCCGATAGGCCGCCTGCGGGTTAGAGTCGCGGCCATTGCCAGCCTGATGGAAGCCCGTATGTCCCTGCCCAGCAAACCCCTCGCCGGCCTGAAAGTGGTCGAACTCGGCACCCTGATCGCCGGCCCGTTCGCCTCGCGCATCTGCGCCGAGTTCGGCGCCGAGGTGATCAAGGTGGAGTCGCCCGATGGCGGCGACCCGCTGCGCAAGTGGCGCAAGCTGTACGAGGGCACCTCGCTGTGGTGGTTCGTGCAGGCGCGCAACAAGCAGTCGATCACCCTCAACCTCAAGCACGAGGATGGCCGCGAGGTACTGAAGAAGCTGCTGGCCGAGGCGGACATCCTGATCGAGAACTTCCGCCCCGGCGTGCTGGAAAAGCTCGGCCTCGGCTGGGATGTCCTGCACGCACTGAACCCGAAGCTGGTGATGGTGCGCCTGTCCGGCTTCGGCCAGAGCGGCCCGCTGAAAGACCAGCCGGGCTTTGGCGCCGTCGGCGAATCCATGGGCGGCCTGCGCTACATCACCGGTTTCGAGGATCGCCCGCCGGTGCGCACCGGCATCAGCATCGGTGACTCCATCGCCGCGCTGTGGGGCGTGATCGGTGCGTTGATGGCGCTGCGGCATCGCGAGGTCAACGGCGGCCAGGGCCAGGTGGTGGACGTGGCGTTGTACGAGGCGATCTTCGCCATGATGGAGTCCATGGTGCCGGAATTCGACGTGTTCGGATTCATCCGGGAAAGAACCGGCAACATCATGCCCGGCATCACGCCCTCCTCCATCCACACCTGCGCCGACGGCAAGCACATCCAGATCGGCGCCAATGGCGATGCCATCTTCCAGCGCTTCATGCGCGCGATTGGCCGGGACGACCTGGCCGATGCACCGGACCTTGCCGACAACGCCGGCCGCGATGCCCGTCGCGACGAGCTGTACGGCATTATCGACCGCTGGGCCGGCAGCCTGCCGCTGGCCGAGGTCGAGGCCACGCTGCTGCGGGCCGAGGTGCCGGCAAGTCGCATCTACTCGGCCGAAGACATGTTCGCCGACCCGCAATTCATCGCCCGCGAGATGTTCCTCGCCGCCAAACTGCCGGACGGCAAACCGTTCAAGATGCCGGGCATAGTCCCCAAGCTGTCGGAAACGCCGGGCGGCGTGGAATGGACAGGCCCGGCGCTGGGCGAGCACAACGACAAGGTGCTGGGCCAGCTGGGCTATTCGGCCGAGCAGATCGCCGCGCTCAGGAACGGCGGAGTGATCTGACCGGGCGGCGCCTCAGAACTTGTCCCAGCGCTGCGCGGCCTGCTGGTCGCTGCAGCGCCCCTCGACCCAGCGCTCGCCCTCTGGCGTACGTTCCTTCTTCCAGAAGGGCGCACGGGTCTTGAGGTAATCCATGATGAAGGCGCAGGCGTCGAACGCCGCCTGACGATGGGCGCTGCTGGTGCCGACGAAGACAATGGGCTCGCCCGGCTCCAGCACCCCGACCCGATGGATGATCTCCACCGTCAGCAACGGCCAGCGCTCGCGGGCCTCAACCTCGATCTTCGCCAGTGCCTTCTCGGTCATGCCGGGATAGTGCTCAAGCAGCATGCCGGCCACCGCCTGGCCGTCGTTGAAGTCACGCACGTAACCAACAAAGCTGACCACCGCGCCAATACCGAGATTGGCCGCGTGCAGGGCATTAAGCTCAGCACCGGCGTCGAAGGCCTCGACCTGAATTCGAATGCTCATCAAAATTGTCCTCAAAGCGTAGCCAGCAGGTGTCAGCTCGGGGCGGACGGAGCACAGGAAGCGGAATGTACAGCTAGTACATGTGGATGACTCGTTTCACTCGCTCTGACGAGCCGCACTAGCGTGCGTTCAGTCGAAAATCCAACTGTCCGAGCACCGCCCAACTCGAGATCACACACGCGCAGTAGCTTTCAAGATGATTTTCAGCCGCCGGTGACGGTGGGGAAAAAGGCCACCTCATCGCCATCAGCCAGCTCGGTGTCCAGCCCACAGAGTTCCTGATTACGCGCGCACATCAAATTCTGCTCAGCCAGCACCGCCCAGACGCCGCCGCGCGCCAGCAGGTGTTCGCGCAGGGAGTCGAGGTTTGCCAGCCCCGCCTGCCAGGCCAGTTGCTCGCCGCCGATACCGAGCGTCTCGCGGTAGCGGGCGAAGTACTGCACATGGATCATGCCTGCTCCTCCAGCCGGTAGTGGCCGCTCTTACCGCCCTGCTTCTCCAGCAGGCGCACGCCCTCGATGGTCATGCCGCGATCAACCGCCTTGCACATGTCGTAGATGGTCAGCGCGGCAACGCTGGCGGCGGTCAGCGCCTCCATCTCGACGCCGGTCTGTCCGGCCAGCCGGCAAGTGGCACGAATGCGCACCGTATCGCCGCCCTCCGCCTGCAGTTCGACCTTGACGCTGGTCAGCAGCAGCGGATGGCACAGCGGAATCAGCTCATGGGTCTTCTTCGCCGCCTGGATACCGGCAATGCGCGCCACGGCAAACACATCCCCCTTGGGATGACCGCCGTCCTGAATCAGCTGCAGGGTCGCCGGCAGCATGCGCACGCAGGCCTCGGCGGTGGCTTCGCGGGCGGTCACGGCCTTTTCGGTCACATCGACCATATTGGCCCGGCCCTGGGCGTCGAGATGGGTCAGCACTGGGAATATCCAAAAGAGTGGCTATGACCCGATTGTACCCCGCCGCGCCCTGGCCGAAAGGGCTGAATGATCGGTCATCAGGGGGAAGGCGGCCGGGCGGTTTCCCGCCCGGCGCCGGGGCTTACATATGCGCTTCGGCGTACTCGGCCAGCACCGAGCGCGGCACACCCTGCAAGGTGATATGCACGCCGTGGGGGAAGTCCTTGAAGCGTTCGGTCAGGTAGGTCAGACCCGAGCTGGTGGCGGACAGGTAGGGAGTATCGATCTGCGCCAAGTTGCCCAGGCAGACCACCTTGGAGCCGCTGCCGGCACGGGTAATGATGGTTTTCATCTGGTGCGGGGTGAGATTCTGGCACTCGTCGATCAGGATCAGGCTCTGCTGGAAGCTGCGCCCGCGGATGTAGTTGAGCGACTTAAACTGCAGCGGCACCTTCTGCAGGATGTAGTCGACACTGCCATGGGTCGACTCGTCGTCCGAATGCAGCGCCTCTAGGTTGTCGGTGATGGCGCCGAGCCAGGGCTCCATCTTCTCCGCCTCGGTGCCTGGCAAAAAGCCGATGTCCTCGTCCAGACCCTGCACGCTGCGGGTGGCGATGATGCGCCGGTAGCGCTTGCTGACCATGGTCTGCTCGATAGCGGCGGCCAGCGCCAGGATGGTCTTGCCCGAACCGGCGGCTCCGGACAGGTTGACCAGGTGGATGTCCGGATCAAGCAGCGCATAGAGCGCCAGCGACTGGTAGATGTCGCGCGGCTTCAGCCCCCAGGCCTCCTGATGCAGCAGCGGTTCCTGGTGCATGTCGAGCAGGGTCATCTCGCGCTCGTTCACCTCCTTGACCCAACCCACAAAGCCCTGCTCGTCGATGATGAACTCGTTGACATGTACCGCCGGCAGCTCGCTGCTGCGCGGCACCATGTGCCAGGTGCGGCCATGGCCCTGACGGGTCTCGACCTTGCTCACACGGTCCCAGAACGAGCCGGTGAGCGTGTGGTAGCCGCGCGACAGCAGGGCCACGTCGTCCACCAACTGGTCGGTGTGGTAGTCCTCGGCGAAGATCCCGCAGGCGCGGGCCTTCAGACGCATGTTGATGTCCTTGGTCACCAGCACCACATCGGTGCCGGGGTGGCGGCTGCGCAGGTCCACCAGCTGGTTGATGATCTTGTTGTCGTTGAGGTCTTCCGGCAGCCAGGTGATCGGCTCGGCACGCTTGTTCATCAGGATCGACAGACTGCCCTTCGGCGCATTCTTGCCGCGACTGATGGGCACGCCGCTTTCCACCTCTTCCGGTGAGGCGCCGCCAAGGACCTGATCGATCAGGCGGATGGCCTGTCGGCATTCGGCAGCCACGCTGTGTTTGCCGGTTTTGAGCTTGTCCAGCTCCTCCAGCACGGTCATCGGAATGACCACGTGATGCTCCTGAAAATTCAGCAAGGCATTCGGGTCGTGAATCAGCACATTGGTGTCGAGCACGTAGAGGATCGGCTTGCCGGGATTGGAACGTCCATGGTCAACCATATCGCGATCACCTCTGCAGGACCGCTGTCCGGGGCACCACGGCCACTCGGCAGCAGCTCATTGGACTGGATGGTGAAACGTCCCAAGGGCGCTCCACCAGGGGAGGCCACCCACCGGATGTGCTATCCGGCCATGCACACAGAAGGCGAGAAAAACGCGCCACCTGTGAGGCAGGTTTCGGCGGTCTAGCTTTGTTAATAGCGCATTAATGATGAAGAAAAAACGTCTTTTTCAGGCCCACCGGTTTTTTTTCATCGCCTGACCGATAGCGCTTGGCGAGCCCCTGCCGCGCCGTTAAAGTCAGAAGTCCTCCCCAGCAAAACTGGCCCCGCCGGCAGCCCTCTGACGGCTAGCTGCGCGCCCTGCAGCGGTTGACCTCGACCGTCACATGCACCAGCTGACTGAACTCACGCAGACGGGCCTTATAGCCATCGGCGCTGCCCTCGCCATGGGTTACCAGGCTGACGATGCAGGCATACTGCGCCTGCCCTACCCGCCACAGATGCAGGTCGACCAGCTCGGCATCCGCCTCTTCGGCCAGCGCCTCGCGCACCTGTTCGACCAGCGGATCGTCCATCTCGCGATCCAGCAGCACCCGCGCGGTTTCCAGCAGCAGGCCACGCGCCCAGATGCCGATGATCAGCGCCCCCACCAGCCCCATCAGCGGATCCAGCCAGTTCCAGCCGAAGTACTTGCCACCCAACAGAGCCACAATGGCCGCCACCGAGGTCAATGCATCGGCCAGTACATGAATGAACGCCGCATGGCGGTTGAGATCACGCCCGCCGTCGGCCGGACTGGTCATCCCGGCATGGTCGTGATCGTGATCGTGATCGTGATCGTGATCGTGATGAGCATGCGACGAAGCATGCGAATGACCATGCCCATGGTCGTGGC
This sequence comes from Pseudomonas fluvialis, assembly GCF_014207935.1. Classification (GTDB taxonomy): domain Bacteria; phylum Pseudomonadota; class Gammaproteobacteria; order Pseudomonadales; family Pseudomonadaceae; genus Aquipseudomonas; species Aquipseudomonas fluvialis_A. The sequence goes on from NZ_JACHLL010000002.1 coordinate 657,343, forward strand.
TGTGATCGTGGTGCTCATGCAGCAGGAAAGCCGAGGCCAGATTGACCAGCAGCCCGATAACCGCCACCCACAACGCCTGATCGAAACCGATATCGGCCGGCTGCCACAGACGCAGAATCGACTCGAGCGCCATTAGTGCCACCACCACGGCCAGCAGCACCGCGCTGGCAAAACCGGCGAGCACCTCGACCTTCCAGGTGCCGAAGGCATAGCGTTGGTCATTGGCATGGCGGCGGGCGAAGGCATACGCCAGGGCCGCCAGGCCGATCGCCACCATATGGGATGCCATGTGCCAGCCATCGGCAAGCAGGGCCATGGAGTTGAACCAGTAGCCGGCCAGGATCTCGACCAGCATGGTCAGCCCGGTCAGTGCCACCACCAGCCAGGCCTGGCGTTCAGCCGTGCGGGCCACCGGGCGGAAGTGATGAGAAGACTGCCATTGCTGATGATTGCAGGCGCTCATGGAAACTCCTCGGTATGTGGATGCGCAGAGCTTGTGCCTTGCCACCGGGGCAAGGTCAAGTCCCGACCAGCAATCAACGTGATAGGTGGAGTCCATGCCCCGGCCGCCACTACAATCGCCCCTCGTCCAGAGGAGACCGACTGATGCTGCTGGTGATTTCCCCCGCCAAGACGCTTGACTACGACACCCCGCCGGTAACGCCGCGCTTTACCCTGCCGGCTCACCTGAAACAGGCCAGCGAACTGATCGAGCGCCTGCGTGAGCTGAGCCCGGCGCAAATCAGTGAGTTGATGGACCTGTCAGACAAGCTCGCCGGCCTCAACGCCGCCCGCTATGGCAGCTGGACGCCTGACTTCACTCCGGACAACGCCAAGCAGGCACTACTGGCTTTCAAGGGCGATGTGTACACCGGCCTCAACGCAGAGGATTTCAGCGAGGCGGATTTCGACTTTGCTCAGCGCCACCTGCGCATGCTCTCCGGCCTCTACGGCGTGCTGCGACCACTGGATCTGATGCAGCCCTACCGCTTGGAAATGGGCACCAAACTGAGCAACGCCCGCGGCAAGAACCTCTACGAATTCTGGGGCGAACGCATCAGCCAGTGGCTTAACGAAGCCATGGCCGAACAGGGCGACAACATCCTGCTCAACCTCGCCTCCAACGAGTACTTCTCGGCGGTCAAGCGCAAGGCACTCAACGCCAGGATCATCGACACCGAGTTCAAGGACCTGAAGAACGGCCAGTACAAGATCATCAGCTTCTATGCGAAAAAGGCCCGTGGCCTGATGGCCCGTTACGTGATCAAGGAGCGCCTGAGCAACCTCGAGGACCTCAAGGCCTTCGACTATCAGGGCTATCGCTACAGCGCCGAGCAGTCCAAGCCCGATAGCCTGGTGTTCCTGCGCGACCAGCCGCAGGACTGAAATGGCCTTCTACTGGCCTTACCGGCCAGTACAGGAGTCGATTGGCCCGTTAGGATGCTGCCCTACGATCAGCGCCCATCAGCAGACAAGGAGTTCACATGAGTCAGCCCGTCGCCTTCATTACCGGATGCTCCAGCGGCATTGGCCGCGCTCTCGCCGATGCCTTTCAGGCCGCCGGTTACAGCGTGTGGGCCTGTGCGCGCAAGGCTGAGGACCTGGCCACGCTCAGCGCCGCCGGCTTTGTCGCGGTTGAGCTGGACGTCAACGATGCCGCCGCCGTGCAACGCGCCAGTGCGCGCCTGCAGCAGGAGGCTGGGCGCCTGGACGTGCTGATCAACAACGCTGGCTACGGCGCCATGGGCCCGCTGCTCGACGGCGGTGCCGACGCCCTGCGTCGGCAGTTCGAAACCAATGTCTTCAGCCTTATCGAGCTGACTCGCGCCTGCTTCCCGCTGCTGCGGACCAGTCGCGGTCTGGTGGTGAATATCGGCAGCGTCTCGGGCGTCATGGTCACGCCCTTCGCCGGTGCCTACTGCGCGTCCAAGGCTGCCGTACATGCCCTCTCCGACGCCCTGCGCATGGAACTGGCACCCTTCGCCATCGAGGTCATGGAAGTGCAGCCGGGGGCCATCGCCTCCAGCTTCGGCAGCAATGCCAGCCGCGAAGCCGAGACACTGATCGCTGAAACTTCGGCTTGGTGGCCGCTGCGCGAGGGCATCCGCGCCCGCGCCAATGCCTCGCAGGATCATCCGACGCCAGCCAGCGAATTTGCCGCCGTGCTGCTGGCCGCCGTGCAACAGGGCAAGCGCACGCGCCTGCTGCGCATCGGCAATGGCAGCCGGGTCATGCCACTACTGGCCGCCCTGTTGCCCAAGGCGTTGCTGGAGAAGGTTCTGATGAAACGCTTCGGCCTCAACCGGCAGCTGGCTCCATGAGCGGCAGCGCCCCGCTCGCCCTGCGCTATTACGCCGGCGGCGCCGTGGTCGCCGTGATGGCACTCAACCTGCTGGTACGCGCGTTATTCAAGCTCGGCGGCGTCAGCGCCACCCTGCTGGTGGCCACACTGGTGGCACTGGGGGTCAGCCTGATCTTTGCCCGCCGGGAAAAACGCCTGCCGACGCTCGCCGAGCGCTGGCGCCTGGTCGGTCTCTACGGCCTGATCCTGGGTCTGCTCTACCTCGGCCTGTTCGGTCTGATGCTGCTCAAGGACGAGCCGGGCCATATGGGCCAGCTGCTGTTTGTCCTGCACGCCCTCAGCTATCCGACCCTGCTGGCGCTGTGCTTCACGCCCAAGCTGATTCGCCACTGGCTGCCTTAGATTGACTCAGCAGTTTTGACCGGAGGCGTACGCGGTTTACGGAACACCAGCCAGTTGCCCAGCATCACCAGCACCAGGCCGGCCAGCGCCGGCGCTGTCCACTCATAGCCCTCCAGCCAGGCCGAGATATTCAGCGCCACCAACGGGAACAGCACCGTGCAATAGGCCGCCTTCTCCGGCCCGAGGCGGCCGACCAGGGTCAGGTAAGCGGTAAAGCCGATCACCGAGCCGGGAATGGCCAGGTAGAACAAGGCCCCGACGTAACGCAGGCTGCCCTCGAAGGCAAAGGGCACGCCCTGCAGCAGGCAATACCCAGCCAAGAGCAGAGCGCCATAGAGCATGCCGTAAGCATTGGTGCTCAGCGGCCGCCAGCCAGCCTTCTGTTGCAGGCTGGAGAGCAGGTTGCCGGCGGAAAAGCTCAGCGTACCGAGCAAAGCCAGCACCAGGCCCAACCAGGTCTGCGGCGAGGCGTCATGGCTGATCAATTCCGGCCAGAACAGCAAAGCCAGGCCGAGCAGACCACAGCCCCCGCCCGCAAGCACATTGAGCGCCAGCCGCTGACCGAAAAACAGCCGGGCATTCAGCGCGTTCCACAACGTAGCGGTGGAAAACACCACGGCGATCAGGCCGCTGGGGACCCACTGGCTGGCATGGTAGAAACAGACAAAGTTGACGCAGAACAGGCATAACCCCTGAGCCAGACACAGCCCCTGTGCGCGCCGGTCGAGCCGCTGCAGGCGCCCCGTGATCAGCAGGCCGGCGAACAGCACCAGCGCGGCCAGGGCAAAGCGGTAGACGATCGACACCTCCGGCGGCACCAACCCCAGTTGCCAGGTGATGGCGATCCAGGTAGTGCCCCAGATCAGCACGGTCAAAAGGTAGAGAAACAGGTTCATGCAGGCCTCCTTTGGGCTTGCAGTGTCACGCCTGCAGCCGCTCGGCACTTGCACAATCTTGCGCATTTGCGCGCCAGAGACTGGGAGCCGACCGCTCGCGGGGTTAGCATGCAAGCCAGTATTTATCGGGCGTGCCGACATGAGTCAGTCGCTGCAACATCAGGTTTTTCAGGCGCTCAACCGCTCCCGTGCGCAACTGGAGCGCAGCGTGCAGCTGGCCGACGGGCTGGCCCTGGCGCAGTGGCGAAACGCCCATGACGCTACCCAGTACAACACCCCCGGGCATCACACCTTCGGTTGCTACTTGGAAGGCGGCTACGGCACCTTTCGCCGCGACCTGCCACAACTCAAAGGCGCGCCGCAGCGCCTGTGCATCCTGCCGGCCGAGCACCAGTCGGCCTGGGTGGTCAACGGAGAACTGCGCTTTATCCATCTATATGTCAGCCCGCAGCCGTTTGCCCTCGGTGCCGTGCAGTTGCTCGACCGCGAGCCGCGCGAACTGCAACTGCAGGAGCGCACCTTTATCGAAGACCCGCAGCAGGCCGGCCGTTTTCGCCAGCTGGCCCTGCTCGACTGGCAGGAGCCAGGCGAACGGCTGCTGTGTAGCAGCCTAAGCCAGGCCATCCTCGACCAGGCGCTACTGACTCAGGTAGGACGCAGAAACGGGCTGCAACTCAAAGGCGGCCTGGCGCCACAGACGCGGCGCCGGTTGCAGGAATACATTGAGGCACATCTCGAGCAGCCACTGGGGCTGGCTGAGCTGGCCGAGCAGGCCGCGCTATCGAGCTACCACTTCGCGCGCATGTTCACGCAGAGCTTCGGCCTGCCGCCGCACCGCTATGTGCTGATGCGCCGCCTGCAGCGGGCGACCGAACAGCTGACCAGCAGCCCGCATGAACTGGGGGATATTGCCCTGGCCTGCGGCTTTGCCAGTGCCAGTCACTTCAGCACGCGCTTTCGTCAGCACTTCGGCGCAACACCGAGCCAGTACCGAGCGGCACGATGCATCTGAGCCTGTACGGCTCAGAGCTTGTCCAGCGCACCTTCAATGGCTTGCAGCAGCGCTGCATCATCCGGCGCCGTGCGCGGCGAGAAGCGCGCCAGCACGCGACCATCAGGGCCCAGCAGAAACTTCTCGAAGTTCCAGGTGATGTCGCCGGGAAACTCGGCGCCCTCACCGGCCAGCAGGGTGTACAGCTGGTGGCGATCCGGACCATTGACCTCGAGCTTGGCGCTCATGGGGAAGGTCACGCCGTAGTTCAGGCTGCAGAACTGGGCGATCTCCGCCTCGCTGCCCGGCTCCTGCCCGGCAAACTGATTGCACGGCAGGCCCAGCACGCTGAAACCGCGGGCACGGTAGCGCTGATAGAGCGCCTCCAGCCCGGCGTATTGCGGGGTCAGACCACACTTGGAGGCCACGTTGACCACCAGTACCACCTGACCTGCCAGCGGCGCCAGCGGCAGCGCCTGGCCATCCAGGCCTTGCAGGGTCAGTTCATGAAACATGCTCATGAGTCACTCCTTGTGAAAACAACCGGGACGGAAAAGGCGCCCCGTGGGCGCCTTTCCTTATCAGCCTAGCAAGGCCGACCCCATCAGTGGTGGTGACCACCTTCGCCATGGATGTGACCATGGGCGAGTTCTTCAGCATTGGCTTCGCGTACGGCAACAACCTTGACCTTGAAGTTCAGACGCTGGCCGGCCAGCGGGTGGTTGCCGTCGACGGTCACGTCGTCGCCTTCCAGATCGCGGATGGTGACGATCTGCATGCCGCCATCCGGACCGGAGGCGTGGAACTGCATGCCGATTTCCAGTTCCTCGACACCTTCGAACATGCTGCGGTTAAGCACGGCGACCAGCTCGGCGCTGTACTCGCCATAGGCTTCTTCCGGCTCCACGGCCACTTCCAGCTCGTCACCAACCTGCTTGCCTTCCAGCGCTTTCTCCAGACCGGCGATGATGTTGCGAGCGCCGTGCAGATACACCAGCGGCGCGCCACCAGCGGAGCTGTCGATCACCTCACCGGCATCGTTGGTCAGGGTATAGTCGATGGAAACCGCCTTGTTGGCCGCAATCTGCATGGTTGAAACCTTTGGATAGAGAAAAAAGAGCCCGCAGTGTAGCGCCGCGACCGGGCGAAAGCGACCCGAGCGCAGACGGACGGAAGCTCTGCCGGCTGCTCGGATGGCATCAGGATGAACACGACCACTGGGTCGCCGAGCTGTCTTGCGGGCATACTCAACACCAGCGCCATCAGCCGCCCTGGCAGAACCGCGCCTGGGTCCTGGACGCCGAGCAGCGTCAGGCCAGTATCGGTCAGCCCTTCGCCTGCGGCTGGTGTGCCCAATCGTCTGACAAGGAGGCCTGATGGCCAGTCGCAATATTCTGGTAATCAACTGCGGCAGCTCGTCGATCAAGTTTGCCCTGATCAACGAAGACCACGGCGCGGCCACGCTGCAGGGGCTGGCCGAACGTCTTGGCAGCCCCGAAGCCGAGCTTCGCTGGCAGCAAGGTGATGCAAAAGACAGCCTGATGATTCCCGACGCCGACCACCGGGCCGCCCTCGCCCAGTTGCTGCCACGGGTGCAGCAGGCCGCAGGTGGCGCCCTGCATGGCATAGGCCACCGCGTGGTGCACGGCGGCGAGCAGTTCACCAGCGCCTGCCGCATCGATGCCGCGGTGCTTGAAGCCATCGGCAGCGCGGCCGTGCTTGCTCCGTTGCACAACCCGGCCAACCTGCAGGGGATCGAAGCGGCACTGGCAGTCTTTCCCGATCTGCCGCAGGTGGCCGTCTTCGACACAGCCTTCCACCAGAGCCTGCCGGAACATGCCTTCCGCTATGCACTGCCCGAGTCGCTATACCGCGAACAGGGCATCCGCCGCTATGGTTTCCACGGCACCAGCCACCGCTACGTCAGCCAGCGCGCGGCCGAGATGGCCGGCCTGGCCTATGACGACAGCTGCTGGCTGGTTGCCCACCTCGGTAACGGCTGCTCGACCTGCGCCGTGATCAACGGCCAGAGCCGCGACACCAGCATGGGCCTGACGCCGTTGGAGGGCCTGGTGATGGGCACGCGCAGCGGCGACGTCGACCCCAACCTGCATGGCCATCTGGCACGCACGCTGGGCTGGGACCTGCCGCGCATCGACAGGCTGCTCAATCACGAAAGTGGCCTCAAGGGGCTTTCCGGCCTGTCCAACGACATGCGCAGCCTGGAGCAGGCGCGCGAGCAGGGGCATGCCGGCGCGACCCTGGCCATCGAGGTGTTCTGCTACCGCCTGGCCAAATCGCTGGCGGCCATGGCCTGCGCCCTACCGCGCCTGGATGGCCTGCTGTTCACCGGCGGCATCGGCGAGAATTCGGCGCTGGTCCGCAGCAAGACGGTCGCCCACCTGCAACTGCTCAACCTGAAACTCGACCCGGCGGCCAACGCCCGCTGCGTGCGCGGCGTGAGTGGCACCATTCAGGCCGAAGGCCACCCGCGCATACTGGTGGTGCCGACCAATGAAGAACGGCAGATCGCCCTCGACACCCTCGCCCTTCTGCCGAACTGAAACGCCAAGGAGTTAGCGTGCATACCTTTTTCATCGCCCCCACCGGTTTCGGTGTCGGTCTGACCTCGATCAGCCTGGGGCTGATCCGCGCCCTGCAACAGGCCGGCCTGCGGGTCGGCTTCTACAAGCCGGTCGCCCAACTGCATCCCGGAGACCACGGCCCGGAACGCTCCAGCGAATTGGTGGCGCGCACACACGGCCTGTGCGCGCCGGCACCCCTGCCGCTCAGCGAGGTCGAGCACATGCTTGGTGACGGCGAGTTGGATGAACTGCTGGAGAAGGTCGTCAGCCAGTTCCAACAGGTCGCTGCCGACAAGGACGTGGTCATCGTCGAAGGCATGGTCCCAACCCGCCAGGCCAGCTACGCAGCCCGGGTCAACTTTCACCTGGCACGCAGCCTGGATGCCGAGATCATTCTGGTGTCAGCCCCCGAGCAGGAGAGCCTCACCGAGCTGGCCGACCGCATCGAGATTCAGGCCCAGATGTTTGGCGGCCCCAAGGACCCCAAGGTTCTGGGCGTGATCCTCAACAAGGTGCGCCATGCCGACGGCCCCGAGGCCTTCATACAGGAGCTGCGCGAACATTCATCGCTGCTCAAGAACGACGACTTCCGCCTGCTCGGCTGCATTCCCTGGCAGGAAGCACTGAACGCGCCACGCACCCGTGACGTCGCCGACCTGCTGCATGCCGAGGTACTCAACGCTGGCGACTACGAACAGCGCCGCGTACACCGCATCGTCCTGTGCGCGCGAGCCGTGCCCAACAGCGTGCACCTGCTCAAGCCCGGCGTACTGGTGGTCACTCCGGGTGATCGCGACGACATCATCCTCGCCGCGAGCCTGGCCGCGATGAACGGCGTGCCCCTGGCCGGCCTACTGCTGTGCAGCGACTTCCCACCCGACCCGCGGATCATGGAGCTCTGTCGCGGCGCTTTGGCTAGCGGCCTGCCGGTGCTGACGGTAGCCACCGGCTCCTATGAGACGGCAACCAACCTCAACCGGATGAACAAGGAAATCCCCATCGACGACCGCGAGCGGGCCGAACGGGTGACCGAGTTCGTCGCCGGCCAGGTCGACCTGCCCTGGTTGCGCAGCCGCTGCGGCACTCCGCGTGAACTGCGTCTGTCACCACCGGCCTTCCGTTACCAGCTGGTGCAACGCGCCCAGGCTGCCAACAAGCGCATCGTCCTGCCCGAAGGCAGCGAGCCGCGTACCGTACAGGCCGCCGCCATCTGCCAGGCGCGTGGCATCGCCCGCTGCGTTCTGCTGGCCAAGCCCGAGGACGTTCAGGCGGTCGCCAAGGCGCTGGCCATCGAGCTGCCGGCCGGCCTGGAAATCCTCGATCCGGATGTGATCCGTGGCCGCTATGTCGAGCCCATGGTCGAACTACGCAAGGGCAAGGGCCTGAACGCACCCATGGCTACTGCACAGCTGGAAGACACCGTGGTGCTGGGCACCATGATGCTGGCCCTGGACGAGGTCGACGGTCTGGTCTCCGGCGCCATCCATACCACCGCCAACACCATCCGCCCAGCCTTGCAGCTGATCAAGACGGCACCCGGCTACAACCTGGTGTCCTCGGTGTTCTTCATGCTGCTGCCCGAGCAGGTTCTGGTCTATGGCGACTGCGCGGTGAACCCCGACCCGAATGCCGAGGAACTGGCGGAGATTGCCCTGCAGAGCGCGGCATCGGCCCAGGCCTTTGGCGTACTGCCACGAGTTGCCATGATCAGCTACTCCACCGGCGACTCCGGCACCGGGGCGGAAGTGGAAAAGGTCCGCGAAGCCACACGTATTGCCCGCGAACGCAACCCGCAGCTGGCCATCGACGGCCCGCTGCAGTATGACGCCGCCGCCATCGCCAGCGTAGGCCAACAGAAAGCGCCAAACAGCCCGGTGGCCGGCCGCGCCACGGTGTTTGTGTTCCCCGACCTGAACACAGGCAACACCACCTATAAGGCCGTACAACGCAGCGCCGAGTGCATCAGCGTCGGCCCGATGTTGCAGGGGCTGCGCAAGCCGGTGAACGATCTGTCGCGCGGCGCGCTGGTCGACGATATCGTTTTCACCATTGCTCTGACGGCCATTCAGGCCGACAGCACACACTGATAAGTACCGCCGACTGCCCAGTCACGCGGCCGGCGGGGCTTACAGCTCAGTGCACAACTGTTAACCTAAACAATTCAGGCGCCCTACAACAACGCCTCATCAATCTTGGAGACCCGCTTCGCTCATGCTCAGCTTTCTGCCTGCCCCGCTGCGCGGGACCCTTGCCGGCCTCACGCTGGTACTCAACACCCTGATCCACTGCGTCCCGCTCTTTGCCGTCGCCCTGCTCAAGCTGCTCGTGCCGATCCCTGCCATCCAGCGGCTGCTGCGCTATGTGATGCACGGCATTGCCGAGAGCTGGATCAGCGTTAACAAGTTTTGGATGAATCTGGTCTACCCGACCCGCTGGGACACCCAGGGGCTGGAAGGCCTGGACATGCGCCACTCATACCTAGTGACTAGCAACCACCAGAGCTGGGTGGACATCCTCGTCCTGCAGTACCTGCTCAACCGGCGCATGCCACTGCTGAAGTTCTTCCTCAAGCAGGAGCTTATCTGGGTCCCGGTGATCGGCCTGTGCTGGTGGGCGCTTGAGTTCCCTTTCATGAAGCGCTACAGCAAGGAGTTCCTGATCAAGTATCCGGAAAAGCGCGGCCAGGACCTGGCCACCACGCGCAAGGCCTGCGAGCGCTACAAGACCAATCCAGTCTCGGTGTTCAACTTTCTCGAGGGCACTCGCTTCACTCCGAGCAAGCATGAACAGCAAAATTCGCCGTTCCAGCATCTGCTCAAACCCAAGGCCGGCGGCATTGCCTTCGTGCTGGACGCGATGGGTGAGCAACTGCATGCGCTGGTCAATGTCACCATCCACTACCCCCAAGGGCGCCCGACATTCTGGGACCTGCTCAGCGGCCAGGTCAAAAGCGTGGTGGTGCGTTTCGAGAAGATGGAGATTCCCGCCAGCTTCATCGGCAAAAACTACGATCAGGACGAAGCTTATCGCCTGGAATTCCAGCAGTGGGTCAACCAGCTGTGGGAACAGAAGGATGCCGAGCTAGGTGCGCTGAAAGAGCAGTTCCCCGCGACCTGACAGCCAGTTTGCCGCTTTACCCCAGGCAACCGACGCGGGATAAGCGCGGTTGCCCAGGATCTAGGATACGCGCCACCACTCCTGAGCTCGATCGGAATAACACCGCACCACAAAGAGCATCGCCAGGCGTTTACACCCGCGCCCTTGCCCATTGGCGACCCGCAGTTCTGCAGGCTCTCACCAACACGCAACAACCTACCCACCACGACCGCCAGCGAGCACGAACACGCCAACCCAATCAAGTGCATCGCTTGGGGCGCGCATCTAGTGTCGCCCTGTCAGTCATGGCATCGAGCACTTGCCCACCGCATAAACAACAAGGCCCGTATCTCACGATACGGGCCTTGTGATGGGAGCAAGCTCCCAGAGGCTATGCAGGCGACTATAGAGCCGCCTGTTGGCGAATTAACGCACGCCAGCCTGGCGCAGAGCAGCCGGGGTGAAGTCCGAGGAAGCAGCCTTGTAATCGAAGTTATAAGACTGTTTCTCTTCGTTCTTCATACCCAGAGCCAGGTAACGACCAGACAGCAGGTCGTTCAGCGACTCCAAGGTGTACCACGGTACTTGCTTGTTGTAGTAGTACTGCGAGTGAGCTTCAGCTACGCGCCACAGCGTGCCACGGCCGTCGTAATGGTCGATGGCAGCGGCTTGCCAGGTGTCCTCGTCGAGGTAAAAGTCACGCTTGGCGTAGATGTGACGCTCGCCGGCTTTCAGGGTCGCAGTCACGTGCCACACGCGGTGCAGCTCGTAACGGGTCAGATCCTGATTGATGTGGCCAGGCTTGATGATGTCGGCGTACTTGATGGACGGCGAGTCCAGCTTGTAGCTGTTGTAAGGAATATAGATTTCCTTCTTGCCGTTCAGCTTCCACTCGTAACGGTCCGGAGCACCGTTGTACATGTCGAAGTTGTCGGAGGTACGCAGACCATCGGAAGCGGTACCCGGACCGTCATAGGACACCTGCGGCGCACGGCGCACACGGCGCTGACCAGCGTTGTACAGCCACGCAAGACGCGGTTCCTTCACCTGGTTCAAGGTTTCGTGTACCAGCAGCACGTTACCTGCCAGACGCGAAGGAGCAGTCACCTGCTGCTTGAAGTAGAACAGCACATTGCTTGCCTGAGCCGGGTTGTAGTCGGTCAGGTTGGTGCGGAAGGCAAATTCGTCCTGGAAGTACACCAGCGAGTAGGAACCGTTCTGCTGCGGAGCAGCCTGGGTCACCAAGCGCTGCACGCTACCGCCACGATAGCGGGTAATGTGGTTCCAGATCGCTTCCAGACCGTTCTGCGGAATCGGGAACGGGTTAGCGAGATCGAAGTTCTCCAGACCGTTACCGCCTTCAACCAACTTGGTCGCCGTGGCGTTCTTCTTGGTTGCCGCCAGGACATCAGCAGGCAGGGTAGCGCTGCGATGGGTCGGATAGACCGGCATCTTGAAGGTGTCCGGATAACGCTTGAGCATGGCCTGCTGACCCGGGGTCAGCTTGTCCTTGTACTGATCAACGTTCTGCGCGGTGATAGTGAACTTCGGCTGTTCGCTGGCAAACGGATCTGCCAGGAAGCCCTTGGCATCCACAGCACCGGCGTTAGCCGGAAGGCCGCCAGTCCACTCGGGAATGGAGCCATCGGCGTTACCGGCTTTTTCCGCGCCGACCGGTGTCAGGGTAGTGCCAAGCTTGGCTGCTTCATCGGCAGACACCGCTGCCATCACGCTGGTAGCCAGCATGCTCAGCGCCAGGGCGCCGGTTTGCATCAATTGCTTGCGAATTTTCATCTGTAGCAATTCCTTAATTCAGTACGTTCCGTGTGCTTAGAAGTTCACGCCGAAGCTCAAGGCTACGAAATCACGATCAATGTTGGTGTTGTATTCACCACCAAAGAAATCGGTGTAAGCCAGGCTGGCGGTATAGGTGTTCAGGTAGTCGGCATCCACGCCCAGGCTGACGGCCTTGTTGCCTTCGTTGAAGGTCGGACCATAGCCATCGACGTCATGCGCCCAGGACATGTTCGGCTTGAGGTTTACACCGGCGAATACGTCGTTGTATTCGAGGATGGCGCGCGCGCGATAACCCCAAGACGTATTGGTATAGAAGCCCTTGTCGTTACACTCGTCCGGGTTAGCGGTGTTGAGCAGACCGCGGCAGAGGCTTTGAGTCGGAATGGCACCGTTGCCGAACTCCGGCGCGCGACCAAAGCGCAGCTCGTTGACGTTCAGATTGCTCACATGGGAGTAACCCACTTCACCGACCACGGTCAGACGCTCGGCACCCATCACCTGATCGAAGAACTGGGTAACGGTGACCTGAGCCTGGGTCAGAGGTTTGCGCACATAACCGGTCAGGGTTTCGCCAGCACCGTAAGCGGCATGATCGGCGAGATAGATCGGGCTGTTATTGGTGATCAGCGCACCCGCCTGAGCCACCGAAGCAACGGTCAGGTCAGTGGTGTTGATCTGCATCGGCATATTCGGGCGATAGCTCAACTCACCATTCACGGCCGTGGAGCCAATGTTGGTGGAGAAGCTCACGCCGTGCAGACGGATGTCTTCCGGATACTCGAGGAAGTACTTGCCACTCAGCTCACCGGTAGTAGCGTCCTCAAGCGTGTACAGACCCGGCTGGCCGGCCACATAAGAGAGGATAGGCGTACGGCTGTGATAGTTCATGGTGTAGAAGCCGAACTCGGTATCGTTCAGCTCTTCGGCAAACCAGCGCAGGGCGATACCATATTGGCCGCTATCACGGGCATCTTCGTCACCAAGGCGACCTACATAGCGATAGTTGTTGCTAGCACTGCGTGGCGACAGGTCGGAACCCTGAACACCCAGACGATCGGTACAGCCATCCTGAACCACGTCTGCGGCGAAGAAGGTGCCACAGTTATCCAGAACGGTCTGTTCCCATTCCAACTGATAGAAAGCTTCAGCCGAGAGGTTGTCGGTCAGGCTCTGCGATACGTAGAACATGTTGACCGGGATCAGGCCTTCCTTGATCTCGGCGCCCGGACGACGGAACGCTGCAGCATCGACCGGGTTGATGGCGTTGATACTGTTGAAAATGAAAGTGCTTTCACCCCAGCTGACTACCTGCTTGCCCAGACGCACGGAGCCCGGCAGATCGGCAATGTCGTAGTTGTGGTAGATGAAGGCATCGAGAATTTCGGCACCGGAAGACTGCGCAGCCTGCTTGCGGTTGCTGTCGTCGATATCGTAGAGCAGACGGCTTTCGTCCTTCAGCTCGAAGTCGTACCAGTACTTGCCGCGCACCAGTACGCCGGTATCGCCGTACTTGAGTTCAAGGTCGTGAATACCCTTGAAGATCTTGGAGAAGGTCTCGCCCTTCTTGAAGTTCAGACGACCATCGTCGCCGGTTTGCGAGGAGGCCTGACCGCCGTTACGGGCACCCACCAGATCCGGATCGGCGCCACGCACCGACCAGCTAGCCCCCACGGACAGCGAGGAGTCGAAGGAACCTTCGATTTCACCCATATTGAAAGTCACACCGAAGGCCGGAGCGGCCAGGGTGGAGGCGAGGCTTACGGCCAGTGGCAGCTTGGCCAGACGCCAGGTCTGTTTGAATGTGGTCATCGACGCTACTCCATATGTACTTTGTTGTTATGGATGCGGGGGACTATAGCCAGCAGGGCTGACGACCTGATCCCCCTAAAGTGTGATTTGCAGTCCCCAATCAGTCTGCTCCGGCCCTTCCAGCGAACTTAACCCGGCTGGACCGGTCACAAATCCCGTTTAGGTCAGCAATTAGCAGGCCAAGCAACTCCTGACCTATCGGTTCTCACCGCGACCGCCCTACAGGCCGCCTACAGCGTAGACAGAAACGGGCTGTTCGCCGCCTGCCACTGGCCGATATCCACGCGGATGCGCTTCTTGTCCAGCTTGCCGACGCTGGTCTTGGGAATATCGGTAACAACGGCAATCTGCGTGGGTATCGCCCACTTGTTGATATGCCCTTCTTCAACGAAAGGCTTGAGGTGCTCCTTGAGGCCCCTGGCATTCAGCGCCTGGCCATCACGCAGCACCAGCAGGGCAAACGGACGCTCGCCCCACTGCGGGTCGGCGATCCCCACCACTGCCACTTCCTTCACCGCCGCATGGCGACTGATCAGATCTTCCAGCTCCAGCGAGGAAATCCACTCACCACCGGTCTTGATCACATCCTTGATACGGTCGCGGATATCGATGTAGCCCATGCTGTCGAGGGTGGCGACGTCACCGGTGTGCATCCAGCCGTGCTCCCAAAGTTCCGCCCCCTTCTGCGGCTCACGGAAATACCCTTGAGTCAGCCAGGGCGCACGCAGCACCAGCTCGCCCTGAGTCTCGCCGTCCACCGGCAGCATCTGGCCATTGGCATCCATGATCGCGGCATCCACCAGCGGCACCGGCACGCCAGCCTTGATGCGGTAGGTAATGCGCTCGTCTTCGCTGCCGGCCAGCAGCTCCTCGTTCATGTGTGCACAGGAAATCAGCGGGCAGGTCTCGGACATGCCGTAGGCAGCGGTGAGCTGGATACCGCGCGACTTGGCAGCCTTGTACAACGAACTGTTCAGCGCACTGCCGCCGATGATCAGCTTCCAGCCGCCAAAATCCACGCCCTCGGCGGCCTTGGCGTGCATCACCATCTGCAGGATGGTCGGCACGCAATGGGAGAACGTGACCTTCTCGTCGCGCCACAGCTTGACCAGCAGTTCCGGATCGTAACGCCCCGGGTACACCTGCTTGATACCGAGCATGGTCGCCACATACGGCATGCCCCAGGCATGCACGTGGAACATCGGGGTAATCGGCATGTACACGTCATCGGTGCCCATCAGGCGGATGCTGTCCAGGCTGCCGACCACGGTCGCCATGGACAGGGTGTGCAGCACCAGTTGGCGATGGGTGAAGTACACGCCCTTGGGGTTGCCGGTGGTGCCGGTGGTGTAGAAGGTGGTGGCCACCGAATTCTCGTCGAAATCGGCAAACTCATAGCTCGGACTGGCCGCCGCCAGCAGGCTCTCGTACTCGCCAACCAGATTGGGCAGATCGGCCGTCTTGTGCGCGGTATCGGTGAGCAGAATGGTCTTCTCGACCGTGGTCAGATGGCCCTCGATACCCTTGTACAGCGGCACAAACTCGCTGTTGACCAGCACGAACTTATCTTCGGCATGGTTCATGGTGTAGAGAATCTGATCCGGCGACAGGCGGATATTGATGGTGTGCAGCACCGCACCGAGCATCGGAATGGCAAACATACATTCCAGGTAACGGTGGCTGTCCCAGTCCATCACCGCCACGGTATCCCCTGCTTTCACTCCGGCCGCACTGAGCACATTGGCCAGCCGCGCCACACGCTCATTGAAGGTGGCGTAGCTGAAGCGCAGCTGATCACGATAGACAATCTCGCGGGTCTTCTCGTAACGCGCACCGGACATCAACAGGCGCTTGATCAACAGTGGATACTGGTAGGCGTTGTCGGCGGCGGGGAGGATCTTGGTCTTGAGCATGGCGATACCTGTGAGGTTTCTAGTTATGGGCAGAACGGGTTATGGATAGCACTGGGCCGCACTCTAGAGCCTTGAACCGCCTCATCCATCGACCCAAAGGATGATTTGCCGCATGACTCTTTGGCGTTATTCGGTCACACGGTAGAATCGACTTATCCGGCCAGTCACGGCCTGTCACCCGTCGAGGAATTTCAGATGTCCGATATCGTTATCGTCAGCGGCGCCCGCACCCCCATGGGCGGCTTCCAGGGCAGCCTGTCCGGCGTATCCGCCGTTGACCTGGGCGCCATCGCCATTCGCGAAGCAGTGGCCCGCGCCGGCATTGCTGGCGCCGATGTGGAAGAAGTGATCATGGGCTGCGTGCTGCCCGCCGGCCTCAAGCAGGGCCCGGCCCGCCAGGCATCGCTGAATGCCGGCCTGCCCGCTGCCACCGGCTGCACCACCATCAACAAGCTGTGCGGCTCGGGCATGAAGGCCGTGATGCTGGCGCATGACCTGCTCAAGGCCGGGACCAACAGCGTGATGGTCGCCGGCGGCATGGAAAGCATGTCCAACGCGCCCTATGTAATCGAGAAGGCCCGTACCGGCCTGCGCATGGGTCATGGCGAGATCAAGGACCACATGTTCCTCGACGGCCTGGAAGATGCCCGCACCGGTCGCCTGATGGGCTCCTTCGCCCAGGAAACCGCCGACCAGTACGGCATTACCCGCGAAGAGATGGATGCCTACGCCATCGAGTCGCTCAAGCGCGCGCAGAATGCCATCCACAGCGGCGCCCTCAGCGCCGAAATCGTGCCGGTCACCGTCACCAGCCGTAAAGGCGAGGTGGTGGTCAAGGATGACGAGCAGCCGCTGACCGCCAACCTGGACAAGATCCCGACCCTGCGCCCGGCCTTCCGCAAGGACGGCAGCATCACCGCCGCCAATGCCAGTTCGATCTCCGACGGCGCCAGCGCCCTGGTCCTGATGACCGCCGAGGAAGCTGCCAAACGCGGTCTCAAGCCGCTGGCCAAAATCGTCGGTCATGCGACCCAGAGCCAGGACCCGAGCGAGTTCACCATCGCCCCGATCGGCGCCATGAGCAACCTGTTCAAGAAAACCGGCTGGAGCAAGGACGACGTCGATCTGTTCGAGATCAACGAAGCCTTCGCCATGGTCACCATGCTGGCCATGCGCGAACACGGCCTGGACCACGCCAAGGTCAACGTCTACGGCGGCGCCTGTGCCCAGGGCCACCCGGTTGGCTCCACCGGTTCGCGGATCATCCTGACCCTGATCCACGCCCTGAAGAACACCGGCGGCAAACGCGGCGTGGCCTCGCTGTGCATCGGTGGCGGCGAAGCCACTGCGGTAGCGGTCGAGCTCATCTGACGCCTGACTGAGTACAAAAAAGCCCGGCTACTGCCGGGCTTTTTTGTTGGAGGAACAGCTAGCCCTGCGCCCGCTTCCAAGCATTGCCACCCGGCAGCAAGCCATTGAGCAGCAGCGCAGCCAGTGCGCAGAGCGAAATGCCCGAGAGAGCGAACTCGCCTCCGCCCACCACCATGCCACCAATGCCGAACACCAGGGTCACCGAGACGATGATCAGGTTGCGCGCCTCGGACAGGTCGACCTGATGGCGGATCAGGGTATTGAGGCCCACCACCGCGATCGAGCCGAACAGTAGACAGAGGATGCCACCCATCACCGGCACCGGAATACTCTGCAACGCCGCGCCGAACTTGCCGACAAAGGCCAGACCAATGGCAAACAGCGCCGCCCAGGTCATGATCTTCGGGTTGTAGTTCTTGGTCAGCATCACCGCCCCGGTCACCTCGGCATAGGTAGTATTGGGCGGCCCGCCGAACAGGCCGGCGGCCGAAGTGGCCAGACCATCACCCAGCAGGGTGCGGTGCAGCCCCGGCTGCTTCAGGTAATTCTTGCCGGTCACGCCGCCCACTGCCACCACGCCGCCGATATGCTCGATGGCGGGTGCCAGCGCTACCGGCAGCATGTAGAGGATCGCCCCCCAGTGCAGTTCGGGCGCGACGAAGTTGGGCAGCGCCAACCAGGGTGCGGCCGCAATCGCCGCCGTGTCGATCACGCCAAACAGCAACGCCAGGCTGCAGCCCACGGCAATACCGGCCAGGATCGGCACCAGACGGAAAATACCCTTGCCCAGCACCGCCACCAGCACGGTGGTGACCAGCGCCGGCATGGAGATCAGCATGGCAGTGTTGTACGGCACCAGTTGCGCCGCGCCATCGCCGGACTTGCCCATGGCCATGTTCACCGCCACAGGCGACAGCGCCAGACCAATGGAGATGATCACGGGGGCGATGACCACCGGCGGCAGCAGGCGATCGATGAAGGCCGGCCCCTTGAGCTTGACCAGCCCGCCAAGCAGCACATACACCAGCCCCGCGGCGACCACACCGCCCAAAACCGCCGGCAAGCCGAAGCTGGCCTTGGCGGCGATGATCGGCGCGATAAAGGCAAAGCTCGACGCCAGGAACACCGGCACCTGACGCCCGGTCACCGACTGGAACAGCAAGGTGCCGATACCGGCGGTAAACAGCGCAACGTTCGGGTCCATGCCGGTAATCAGCGGCATCAGCACCAGGGCGCCGAAGGCCACAAACAGCATCTGCGCCCCGGACAGCAGCTGGCGCCAGAGCGGATCATTGAAACCGTCTGCTGGCTGCATCTCAGGCGTCCTTCTGCTGGGTGCCAAAAATCTTGTCACCGGCATCGCCCAGGCCCGGGAGGATATAGCCATGTTCGTTCAGCCGCTGATCGACCGAGGCGGTAAACAGCAGCACATCCGGATGCGCGGCCTCCACCGCAGCAATGCCCTCGGGTGCAGCCACCAGCACCATGGCGCGGATTTCCCTGCAGCCAGCCTTCTTCAGCAGGTCGATAGTCGCGACCATGGAACCGCCAGTGGCCAGCATGGGGTCGATGATCAGCGCCAGGCGCTCGTCGATTTCCGGCGCCAGCTTCTCCAGATAGGTATGCGCCTGCAGGGTCTCTTCGTTGCGCGCCACGCCCACGGCGCTGACCTTGGCCCCGGGAATCAGGCTGAGCACGCCATCCAGCATGCCGATGCCCGCGCGCAGGATGGGCACCACGGTGATCTTCTTGCCGGCGATCTTCTCGACCGCCACCGGGCCGGCCCAGCCGTTAATCTCATACGACTCCAGCGGCAGATCGGCAGTGGCTTCGTAGGTCAGCAACGCACCGACCTCCTGGGCCAGCTCGCGAAAGTTCTTGGTGCTGATATCGGCACGGCGCATCAGCCCCAGCTTGTGACGAATCAGAGGGTGGCGAATTTCGCGCACGGGCATGGCAGGTTCTCCGACGGGAAAAGTTGCGTTTGATTAAAGCACTGGCTATGCCATCAGAGCGGCCGGCGATACGGATCGACACACAAGCTGATCAAGGCGTCAGGATTCTACCCGTTTCAGGCAGCCTTCGGACACACGGAGCTTGCCGCCAACCGGCCATATCAGTACCTTTGCCGCCTTTTATTGACGGCCCGGTCAAGCCGCGCCCTTCTCTCAGGAGTACCTGCCATGTCCGCCGATCTCGCCCACATCCGCCAGGTAATGGCCGAAGCCGACTGCCTGTACAGCAACGATCAGGTTGAAGCAGCGATCACTCAGGTCGCCAAGACCATCAACGGCGAGCTGGCCGAGCGCAACCCGGTGGTGTTCTGCGTGATGAACGGCGGCCTGATCTTCGCCGGCAAGCTGCTGCCTTTGCTGGATTTCCCGCTGGAGCTTTCCTACCTGCACGCCACCCGTTACCGCAGCGAAACCACCGGCGGCGAGCTGTTCTGGAAGGCCAAGCCGGAAGTGTCGTTTATCGACCGCGAAGTGCTGATCATCGATGACATCCTCGACGAGGGCCACACCCTGGCCGCCATCATCGACTTCTGCCAGCATGCCGGCGCCAGCGCCGTGCACACCGCCGTATTGATCGACAAGACCCACGACCGCAAGGCCCGCCCGGACCTCAAGGCAGACTATGTCGGCCTGCCCTGCGAGGACCGTTTCATCTTCGGTTACGGCATGGACTACAAGGGTTACTGGCGCAACGCCGCCGGCATCTACGCAGTCAAGGGCCTGTAAGTGGCTGGGGCGCGCTTTCTCGACCAGGCCCTGTTTGCCGAACTGACCCAGGCGGCTGGCGCCAGCCCCCGGCAACGCCAGCACCACAACCTGCATGAGATGAGCGAGCCCTGCCACCGCCTGCTGGTGGGCCTGCAGCCGGACACCTACATCCCGCCGCATCGCCACCTTAGCGCCGACAAGGCGGAAACCCTGATCGCCCTGCAGGGCCGCTTCGGCCTGCTCCTGTTCAGCGAGCAGGGCGAGCTTGAAACGACACGAGTGCTTCAGGCGGGCGGTGAATGCAGTGGCGTGGACCTGGCACCCGGGCAGTTCCATGCCCTGGTGGTACTCAGCACCGATGCCGTGCTGTTCGAGTGCAAGGCAGGCCCCTACCGGCCACTGGGCGATGGCGAATTCGCCAGCTGGGCACCGTCCGAAGGCTCCGCCGAAGCCGCCGGCTACCGCGACTGGATGCGCGCCTGCTTCAACAATCACCCCGCCCGCTAAGCGCCCTTCAACTCTCCGCTCAGCTCGCCTCGCCCAGCCAGCGCAATGCCCTGGCTCTGGCCTGCGGCAGATCACGCACATAGG
This sequence comes from Pseudomonas fluvialis, assembly GCF_014207935.1. GTDB lineage: Bacteria > Pseudomonadota > Gammaproteobacteria > Pseudomonadales > Pseudomonadaceae > Aquipseudomonas > Aquipseudomonas fluvialis_A. The sequence goes on from NZ_JACHLL010000002.1 coordinate 677,819, forward strand.
CCAGTTGCCGCTGCGCGCGCAGGACACCGGCGCGGCGCAGCTTCAGGCGCACCCGCGAGGAAGGCCCGCAGAGAATCAGGGCGATCCCCTGAGCCCGGTAGTCACGTAAAACGTTCTCCAGCGCCGCCAGCGCGGTCATGTCCAGAAGCGGCACCGCGCTCATTTCGACAATCACCACGCGTACCTCGGGATTGAAGCGGCGCAATACGCTCAGTGCCTTCTCCGCCGCGCCAAAGAACAGCGGCCCGCGAATCGCGTACACCGCCACCTGCGGCGGCAGGTCGGCCAGCGCCACGTGGGCATCGCCCGTCAGCTTTGCGGTATCGGTCAGCTCGCTCATGCGTTTAATGAACAGCCCCGCCGCCAGCAGCAGCCCCACCCCGACCGCCAGGACCATATCGAACAGCACCGTCAGCAGCAAACAGACCAGCAGCACCAGCACGTCATTGCGCGGGGCAATGCGCAGGGTGTGCCACACATGCGCCGGCTCGCTCATGTTCCAGGCCACCATCAGCAGCAGCGCCGCCAGGGCCGACATCGGCAGGTAACTGAACCAGGGCGCCAGCACCAGCATGGCCAGCAGCACCACGCCGGCATGCACCATGGCCGCCAGCGGCGAAAACGCCCCGGCGCGCACACTGGCCGCCGTGCGGGCGATGGCTGCCGTGGCGGTAATGCCGCCCAGCAGCGGCGCCAGCAGATTGCCGACGCCCTGGCCTACCAGCTCGGCATTGGGATCATGCTTGCTGTCGGCCATGCCATCGGCGACCACCGCGCACAGCAGCGATTCGATCGCGCCGAGCATGGCTATCGCCAAGGCAGAAGGCAGCAACTGGCGCACCAGTTCAAACGACAGGCCGATCGGTTGCCCCTGGGCATTGGCCAACTGCCAGGGCCAGGCAAAGGCCGGCAGGAACGGCGGAATGCCCGGCAGGCTCTCTCCGCCCAGGCTGTAGCTGAAGCGCTCACCGAGGGTCGCCACCGGCAGCCCCAGCCGGTCAAGCCACAATCCCAGCAGGCAGCCCACCAGCAGGGCCACCAGATGGCCCGGCACCCTAGGCACCAAACGCGGCCAAATCAACAGGACCGCCAGCGTGGCTACCGCCACCAGGCTATCGCCCGGCTGCAGGCTTGGCAGGGCCTGCCACAACAGCTCCAGCTGGCCCAGCACATGGGCCGAGTTGGCCGGCACGCTGAGTCCGAATAAGTCCTTGATCTGCAGGATGGCGATGACCACGCCGATACCGGCGGTAAAGCCCAGGGTCACCGGATAGGGAATGAACTCGATCAGCCTCCCGGCCCTTGCCCAGCCGAGGGCAATCAGAATCACTCCGGCCAGCATGCTGCAAAGCAGTAGCCCGCCGATGCCGTGCTGCTGGGTAATCGGCAGAAGAATGACGACAAAGGCCGCGGTGGGGCCGCTGACATTAAAGCGCGAGCCGCCGCACAGGGCGATCAGCGGCGCGGCCACCAGCACGGTATACAGCCCATGCTGCGGCGGCACACCGACGGCAATCGCCAGCGCCATGGCCAGCGGAATGGCGATGATGCCCACGGTCAGCCCGGCCGTCAGATCACCACGCAGATGACGCACGGAGTAACCGGCACGCCAGGCCTGGCGCCAGGCGGAAAACAGCGGCGGCAGCATGCTCCCGGCGCGCAACCTGTTCACAACACGCAGCTTGCTCACATCACTCTCCTTGGCCCTGACCGCAGTATAAGAGCCACGCTCGGGCGCGGGCAGGCTGCCGCCTTCGACCTTGGTCGTGGTAAAGTGCGCGGCCAAAACGTGCCAGCCGTGGAGAAATGGGCAATGCGTAAAGACAAGAAGCAGGTCATCGGCGAAGAGATCAGTGACGAGGCGATCCAGCTGTTTCTGACCGTCGAACCGGCCGACGACACGCCGCCTTCCCTGCACAAACTGATCAAGGCCTACCGTGGCCTGCGCGTCGACGACTTCGAGCGCTTCCTCGGTTTCTTCAAAGCCGCCGGCTATGACCTCAATGCCCGCAACGCTAAAGGCGAGGACTTCGTCGCGCTGATCCAGGACCAGCGCCTGGCCGAGCCCTACATCGAAGTGATCAGCGCCGCCCGCGCCTGATCCACGCCTGCGACACCCGACAACCCGGCTCCGGCCGGGTTGTCTGTTTCTGCCCTCCAGAGCGGACAGAAAAATCGGCGTTTTGACGCTTTTTCCACACTTTCTTCACGAGTAACCGACGTCCGAGCTCGGACAATTTCGCCATCTCCACCGATTGCGGAATTGATCATGCTCGCCCTGCGCAACGCCCCTGCCCGTTACCTGCTGCTCACCGGCGGCCTGTGGCTGACGGTTTTCTTTTTCAGTCGCAGTTTGTTGCTGCTCACTCACTGGCCGGAAGCCAATGCCAGCGCAGGCGATGTTCTGCGCCTGTTCGGCATCGGCCTGCTCTATGACCTGGCCTTCCTCAGCTATGCATTGCTACCGCTGGGGCTCTATCTGGCGCTGTGTCCGCCCCGCCTGTGGCAGCGACGCGGGCACCAGCTGTGGCTGCAGGGCCTGCTCGGTGCCACGGTCTTCGTCATGCTGTTCAGCGCCGTGGCCGAGTGGCTGTTCTGGGATGAGTTTGGCGTTCGCTTCAACTTCATTGCAGTGGACTACCTGGTCTACTCGGACGAAGTAATCCAGAACATCCGCGAATCCTATCCGGTAGGCAGCCTGCTGACCCTGTTGGCGCTGCTCAGCGCGGCCCTGACCTGGAGTCTGCGCAAACCGCTACAGGCCATCCTGCAGGCGCCTGCAGCATCGCGTAGTGCACGCCTGGGCAGCATCGCCCTGCTGGCCGGCATGGCGACAGCCGCCCTGCTTCTGTTGGATCAGGAGATGCCCCGGGGCCAGGGCGGCAATACCTACCAGCACGAGCTGGCGAGCAACGGCCCCTACCAGTTCTTCGCCGCCTTCCGTAACAACGAGCTGGATTACGATCAGTTCTACAGCAGCCTGCCGGCAGAGGACGCTGGCCGCCAATTGCGCGCCGAACTGGCAGAGCCCAATAGCCGCTTCCTCAGCACAGACCCACTGGATATCCGCCGAAAAATCGACAATCCCGGCCAGCCGCGCCCGCTGAACATCGTTCTGGTGACCATCGAAAGCCTCTCGGCCAAGTACCTCGGCAGCTTTGGCGACAACCGCGGACTAACCCCCAACCTGGATCAGCTGCGCCGCGAAAGCCTGGCCTTTACCAACTTCTATGCCACCGGCACCCGCACCGACCGTGGTCTGGAAGCCATCACCCTGGCCATCCCGCCCACCCCCGGGCGCTCCATCGTCAAGCGCATCGGCCGGGAAAACGGCTATGCCAGCCTCGGCCAGCAGCTCAGCGCCAAAGGCTACGACAGCGTGTTCGTCTACGGCGGGCGCAGCTACTTCGACAATATGGGCGCCTTCTTTGGCGGTAACGGCTACCGGGTCGTCGACCAGAGCAGCGTCGACGAATCCGACATCCACTTCAAGAATGCCTGGGGCATGGCCGACGAGGACCTGTACAACCAGACGCTGAAACTGGCGGATGCCGACCATGCCGCCGGCAAACCCTTTCTGCTCCAGCTGATGACGACCTCCAACCACCGGCCCTATACCTACCCGGAAGGACGGATCGACATTGCCTCGGGTGACGGCCGCGAAGGTGCGGTGAAATACACCGACTGGGCCATCGGCGACTTTCTCGCCAAGGCCAGGCAGAAACCCTGGTTCAACGACACGCTGTTCGTCTTCGTCGCCGATCACTGTGCCGGCAGTGCGGGGAGCGAGGATCTGCCGGTGGCCAACTACCACATCCCACTGTTCATCTATGCGCCGCAGCAGATCGCCGCACGCGAGGACGCCCAGTTAGCCAGCCAGATCGACCTGGCGCCGACACTGCTCGGCCTGCTCAATCAGGACTATGTCTCGACCTTCTACGGCCGCAACCTGCTGCAGGCCAATCAACTGCCGGCACGCGTGCTGATCGGTAACTACCAGCACCTCGGGCTGTTCGACGGCAAGGACCTGGCCATCCTAAGTCCGCGCCAGGGCATGCGCCGCCACGACGATGCCCTGGGGCAAAGCATCGAGCGCCGCGTGGACCGCAGCGACCCGCTGCTGCAACGCGACATCGGCTATTTCCAGGCCGCCAGCCATGCCTTTCGCCAGCATCTGCTCGGTTGGCAGGGTAGCCAGCCGGATCAGCGCGTAACCCAGCACTGCCCGGTCAACCAGCCTCAGTGCGCCAAGGCCCGCTCATGAGCCAGGCCAACACTGCGGCCAGTCGGCCCTATAACCGCTGGCTATTTCTCGGTCTGCCCATCGGCCTGGGGCTGCTGATGCTATTGCCGTCCTTCACCCGCCTGGATTTCGCCCTGGCCGAACTGTTCTACGTGCCGGGTGATGGTTTTATCGGACGCCACAGTGCCTTTATCGAGGACTGGCTGCATGACCGGGCCAAGCAGCTGGTAATCATCCTCGGCGTGCTGGTCATTGCCGGTTTTATCGGCAGCCTGTGCCTGCAACGGCTGCGCCCCTGGCGCCGCCGGCTGGGTTATCTGGTGCTGGCCATGGCCCTGTCCACCAGTTTCGTGAACCCGCTGAAGACCCTGACGCGCATGCACTGCCCGTGGAGTCTCAGCGAGTTCGGCGGTGTGGAGCAGTTCAGCGAGCTGCTCGGCCCACGTGCTCCGGCAGTCGAGAAAGGTGGGCGCTGCTGGCCGGGCGGTCATGCCGCCGCCGGTTTTACCCTGTTTGCCTTCTTCTTCGTCTGGCGCGACCGCCAGCCACGCCGCGCCCGTGCGGCCCTGGTCAGCGCCCTGCTGCTGGGCGGAGTGTTCTCCCTGTCACGCATGATCCAGGGCGCGCATTTCCTCTCACACAACCTGTGGACAGCCCTGTTCTGCTGGCTGATCTGCCTTGGCTGCTACCACCTGCTGCTGTACCGCCGCGCCGCCCTGAGCCGAACGGCTCCAGCTATCGCCCTTAGCAACCCGCAACTGCCCTGACATACCATCAGCCGAGCCAAACAGCGCCCATAAAAAAGCCCCGCACACTTGGCGGGGCTTTTTCGTTACACCAGGAGCCGGGTGGCTTACATCATGCCGCCCATGCCGCCCATGCCACCCATGTCCGGCATGCCGCCAGCCGGTTTGTCTTCCACGATCTCGGCAACCATGGCTTCGGTGGTAATCATCAGACTACCGATGGAAGCCGCAGCCTGCAGAGCAGTACGGGTGACCTTGGCCGGGTCCAGAATGCCCATCTCGATCATGTCGCCGTAGGTGTCGGTCGCGGCGTTGAAGCCGAAGTTGCCCGCCCCCTGCTTGACCTTGTCTACCACTACGCTCGGCTCACCACCGGCGTTGGCCACGATCTGGCGCAGCGGAGCTTCAACGGCGCGGCGCAGCAGAGCGATACCGACGTTCTGGTCTTCGTTGTCACCCTTGAGGTTTTCGATGGCCTGCAGAGCACGTACCAGAGCCACACCACCGCCAGGTACCACGCCTTCTTCAACGGCTGCGCGGGTTGCGTGCAGAGCGTCTTCAACGCGGGCTTTCTTCTCTTTCATCTCGACTTCGGTAGCAGCACCGACCTTGATCACGGCAACACCGCCGGCCAGCTTGGCCAGACGCTCTTGCAGCTTCTCTTTGTCGTAGTCGGAAGAGGTTTCTTCAACCTGCTTGCGGATCTGCGCCACGCGAGCTTCGATGTCAGCCTGCTGGCCGGCACCGTCGATGATGGTGGTGTTTTCCTTGTTGATGACCACGCGCTTGGCGTTGCCCAAGTGCTCCAGACCGGCACCTTCCAGGGACAGACCCACTTCTTCGCTGATCACGGTACCGCCGGTGAGGATGGCGATGTCCTGCAGCATGGCCTTGCGACGGTCGCCGAAGCCCGGAGCCTTGACGGCTGCCACTTTAACGATGCCACGCATGTTGTTGACCACTAGGGTAGCCAGGGCTTCGCCTTCGACGTCTTCAGCCACGATCAGCAGCGGACGGCCAGCTTTGGCCACGGCTTCCAGCACCGGCAGCATTTCGCGGATGTTGGAGATCTTCTTGTCGACCAGCAGGATCAGCGGGCCGTCGAGCTCGGCCACCATGGTGTCCGGCTTGTTGATGAAGTACGGCGACAGGTAACCGCGGTCGAACTGCATGCCTTCTACGACGGACAGTTCGTTTTCCAGGCCCGAGCCTTCTTCAACGGTGATCACGCCTTCCTTGCCAACTTTTTCCATGGCTTCGGCAATGATGTCGCCGATGGAGTTGTCGGAGTTGGCGGAGATGGTGCCGACCTGGGCAATGGCCTTGGTGTCAGCGCACGGCTTGGCCAGTTCCTTGATCTGGGCAACGATGGCGATGGTCGCCTTGTCGATACCGCGCTTGAGGTCCATCGGGTTCATGCCGGCAGCAACCGACTTCAGACCTTCGTTGACGATGGCCTGGGCCAGTACGGTGGCGGTGGTGGTGCCGTCACCGGCAGCGTCGTTGGCCTTGGAGGCCACGTCTTTCACCAGTTGGGCGCCCATGTTCTCGAACTTGTCTTTCAGTTCGATTTCCTTGGCCACGGACACGCCGTCCTTGGTGATGGTCGGAGCGCCGAAGCTCTTGTCCAGCACCACGTTGCGGCCTTTCGGGCCGAGGGTGGCTTTGACGGCGTCTGCCAGGATGTTCACGCCAACCAGCATCTTCTTGCGAGCGGAATCGCCAAATTTGACTTCTTTAGCAGCCATGTTCTTGAACCTCTATGGAATTCGTTAACGGAGCGGGAGGCGCTTAGGCTTCCAGAACGGCGAGAATTTCGTTTTCGGCCATGACCAGCAGGTCTTCGCCATCAACCTTGATGGTGTTGCTGCCGGAATACGGGCCAAACACCACTTTGTCACCGACCTTGACGGCCATCGGACGGACTTCGCCGTTGTCCAGCACGCGACCGGTGCCAACAGCAACGACTTCACCCTGATTCGGCTTCTCGGCAGCGGAACCCGGCAGCACGATGCCACCAGCGGTCTTGGTTTCTTCTTCGCTGCGACGAATCACGACGCGGTCATGCAGAGGACGAAGCTTCATTGTCGATCTCTCCTTGGAGGTGGTTTCAACGGCCGGTGCCTGCACCGGCGGGTTAGTAAAGTCCGGCGGGGCCGGGAGCGGCAGGCAGTGCCCACCGCGGAAGTCTGATCTGCCGACGTGGCAGAAACCTTGCGGTGACAGCTACATAAGGGCATATGGAGGCATTTCAAGGGCTGGCCGAAAAAAATTTCGCACAGTACTCAGTCGTCTCGGCGCTGAAACTCGCCTTCAATCACGTTCGGCCGGGTCTGCCCATGGCGTGCCTGCGGATCATCGAAGAAGGCCCGCTGGCGCTCTGCCTGGGCAATCATGCGCTGGCGCAGATTGCCGATCAGCAGGCGCCGGGTGAAGGGCAGCAGGCACAGCAGGCCGAAGGCATCACTGATGAAGCCCGGCAACAGCAGCAGACCGCCACCGACAGCAATCAGCAGGCCCTCGAGCATTTCCTGCTCGGGCAATTCGCCACGCGCCAGACGCTCACGGGCACGCCAGGCGGTGGCCAGGCCCGCCACGCGCAGCAGCACGCTGCCAAGGATGGCGGTGCCGATTACCAGCAAGAGGGTTGGCAGCACACCAATGGCACTACCCACCTGAATCAGCACGGCCAGTTCGATGACCGGGAACAGCAACAGCAGAAAAAGAAAGAATCGCATCAGGGTTTCCTTGCGCCACAACGGCTAGCGGTATTCAGCAGATGGCGGCGGGACCCGCCAAGTTCAACCCTCGACGTCGCCGCCGGTCGGCCAGACTTCGGCGCGGGCCAGTGCCACCAAGGCCTGGCGCACGTCCAGCGGGCTATTACAGGATGTTGCGAAGGGCAGCCAGTGCAGCGCCGCCCCGAGCCGCAGATGGAAACCTTCACTGTCGATACCGACCAGCTCGGCCGGCTCATCCGCCTGCAAGCCGGCCAGAGTCACGTAATGAGCCAACGCGGCAGAATGATCGGCATTCATATGCTCGACCATGCTCGCCTCGCTCTCGCCGACAAAGGGATTGGCCAAGGCCACCTGCTCCAACCAGTGAATTGCCCCGAAACCGCCGATGAAACGCCAGCGCACCGGTTCAAGCCGCCAGAAATCAAAGTCATGGGCGCGGTGGTAGTCTCGCGACAGGGGAAAGTAGCGGTAGTAGCGGGCAGCAGCCGCCTCGATGGCCGCCTCATCCATCAGTTTCCGGGCTTCGGCCAAGAGGGTCAGACGCCCGGCGGCCTGGACGTCGGCAGCACCGCGCTCGCCGACCAGCAGCGAACACTTGTCATCCTGCTGCAGGTTATGGGTGTGCTGGGCGATGCGGCTGATCAGGATCAGCGGGCAGCCTTGCGCGTCCAGGCAATAGGGCACTACGGAGCCGAAAGGGAAGCCCGGCATGGCCTTGGAATGGGTCGAGAGCACGCCGTGGTATTCCTTGAGCAGCAATTCTCGGGCATGCTTGGCCGGCTTAATGCTCACCTTGTGACTCCTTGACCAGAATCCGTCATAAACGGACGGGTGTTCGCCTGATTATCCACGGACACCGGCAAGGCTCTTCGTAGACGTTTGTGGGGGATTTAACCATGCAATTGCAAGATAAAGTCATCATCATCACCGGCGGCTGTCAGGGTCTGGGCCGCGCCATGGGCGAATACCTGGCCGCCAAGGGCGCCAAGCTGGCGCTGGTTGACCTCAACCAGGAAAAACTCGACGAAGCCGTAGCCGCCTGCAAAGCCGCCGGTGGCGATGCCCGTGCCTACCTGTGCAACGTGGCCAACGAAGAGCAGGTGACCCACATGGTCGCCCAGGTCGCCGCCGACTTCGGCGCCATTAACGGCCTGGTCAACAACGCCGGCATCCTGCGCGACGGCCTGACCATCAAGGTCAAGGACGGCGAAATCAGCAAAATGAGCCTGGCCCAGTGGCAGTCGGTAATCGACGTCAACCTGACCGGCGTGTTCCTCTGCACCCGCGAAGTGGCGGCCAAGATGATCGAGCTGAAGAATCAGGGCGCCATCATCAATATTTCCTCCATCTCCCGCGCCGGCAACATGGGCCAGGCCAACTACTCCGCGGCCAAGGCCGGCGTAGCCGCCGACACCGTGGTCTGGGCCAAGGAACTGGCACGCTACGGCATCCGCGTGGCCGGTGTAGCCCCGGGCTTCATCGAAACCGAGATGACCGGCAGCATGAAGCCGGAAGCCCTGGAGAAGATGACCGCCGGCATCCCGCTGCGCCGCATGGGCAAGCCTACCGAAATCGCCCACTCGGTGGCCTACATCCTGGAAAACGACTATTACACCGGTCGTATCCTGGAGCTGGACGGCGGCCTGCGCCTGTAACGGCTGCCTGTCAGCAAAAAAAAGCCCCGCTCAGGCGGGGCTTTTTCATACTCGTCATTTATTCGTACCGGGCATTACCAACCAACCCCCAGTCCAATCAGATAGCGCCTCTCCGAATAGGTTTGACCCAAACCACGCAACTGATCCAGCTCGTAGAGCAGTGACAACCGTGCCCATTCATTGACCCGATAGCGCAGCCCTGCCTCGGCATCGATGATGTAGTCGATTTCCTCAATGGTCGGAACCTGCACCTCGGCCTTGCTGTAGAACTCCAATCGAGTGCCCCAGAGCAGCCGCTTGTAATCCATTTCCGCCGACCACAGATCGAACGCCAGATCGCCGTTGCGCGCATCCAGTTTTGCCCGATTGAACTGACCGACCAGCTCAAAACGCCCCAGCTCGTTGTCCCAGAAGCGATAACCCGGGCCGGCGCCGAACAGCCGCTGCCGATAGATATCCTCGAACTCGTCCTCCTGCTGGTCATAGCTGGTCCGCCAGTACCAGTCATCCGTGATGAAGCGGTCGAGGTCGTATTCCAGTTCCCAGTTGTCGTCCTTTTTCACGCCATTCTTGGTTTCATGCTCCAGCTGGCCGCTGGCCACATGGCGCCACAGGCCGTGGCTGATCCGCGTATCGCCCTTGATTTTGAACTCGTCGGTATCATCCTCGTTGCGCTCCAGATCGAGCTTGGCATCCAGGTTACCCTCCCAGACCCTGTCCTCGATCAGGGCGCGCGGCGGAATCAGCTGGTGAATATCGGCCAACGGCATCACCTGTTCCTTGCCATTGACCACCCGCACCATGCCCGTACCGGCGGCCTCCAGGCGTTCACTGGCCAGGGTTTCGGTGAGGTTGCGCTTGACCAGCAGCGGCTTTTCCGAGCGCAGCGTGTCAATATCCTTCCAGTCGATGGTCACCTGGCCTGCATAGCGGGTCTTCAGCACCAGCTTGCCGCCATCCATCAGCACGATCTTGCCGGTCATACGGTCGCCGTTGTCCAACCATACGGTGTCGGCCCACAACGCTCCCGACAGACACAAGCCCAGCAACAACAGAATTCCACGCATGCTTATCGACCACGATTCCAGCAAGAACACAGCGCGCAAGAATGCCCTCGCCAGCACGGCGGCAGCAAGCACCGCCCAGCGCCGAGAAGCGCTGTATCTGGCGCTTGGGCAAATACCAAGAGGCCAGGTCACCAGCTACGGCGAACTGGCGGCACGTGCCGGACTGGGCAAAGCCGCACGCTGGGTCGGCCGCACCCTCAGTCAACTGCCCGACGACACATCCCTACCGTGGCATCGCGTGGTCGCGGCCGGTGGCCATCTGAGCCTGCCGGCTGGCAGCCCTGCCGGAGATGAGCAGCGCGCCCGCCTTAGAGATGAAGGCGTAAGCATCCACAACGAACGGGTGGACATGCGTCGGCACGGCTGGCGCTGAGTATTCCCAGCGGTTAGAGTGCGCCCTTTGTTTTTGCCTGTAGCTTGAAGCCCATGCCCCGTCGCTCCTGGCGCGCCGCCCTCGCCACCTATGCCAATCCGGCCACTCTGGTGCTGCTCATTCTGGGCTTCGCTGCGGGCCTACCGTACATGCTGGTGTTTTCCACCCTCTCGGTGTGGCTGCGCGAAGCCGGCGTGTCGCACCAGACCATCGGCTACGCCAGCCTGATTGGCCTGGCCTATGCCTTCAAATGGGTGTGGTCGCCCATGCTCGACCAGTGGCGGCTCCCGGTACTCGGCCGTCTGGGGCGCCGCCGTTCATGGCTGATCCTTTCGCAGGTGCTGGTAGCCGGCGGCCTGCTGGGCATGGCCCTGATCGATCCGCGCGAGCACCTGTCCTGGCTGATTGCCGTGGCCGTGGTTGTGGCCTTCGCCTCGGCCACCCAGGACATCGCGATCGATGCCTATCGCCTGGAAATCGCCGACGACACTCACCAAGCCGCCCTCGCCGCCAGCTACATGGCGGGCTACCGTGTCTCCGCCCTGCTCGCCACCGCCGGAGCGCTGTACTTCGCCGGCTGGTTCGGCTCCACCGGCAACAGTTACTCCTACAGCGCCTGGGCCGGCACCTACGCCCTGTTTGCCCTGCTGATGCTGCCCGGCCTGCTGACCTGTCTGTGGATGCGCGAGCCACCAGCAATCCTCGCGCCGCCGTCCAAGCACGGCTTCCTCCATCAGTTGCTGGCGCTCATGGCGGCCATCGTTCTGGCGATTTCAGTGCCCAACCTGTTCATTGAGCTAAAGGAGTTCTACCAGAGCGAACTGGTGACGATGATGCAGAGTGTGGTCACCATGCGGGATCTGCTTAACACCGACAGTCACTTCAAACTGGCCCTGCTCTATACGGCCTTAGCCTGCGTAAGCGCCTCAGGGCTGTTCTGGGGCGGCCTGGTCCAGGTACTCAAGAACGGGTTCTTCCACCACCTGCTGTCGGTACTGCTGCTGATCACTCTGCTGGTGTCGGTGCCGGCGTTCTTTACCCAATTGCTGCGCAGTGAACTGTTCAGCGGCACTATCAGCCTAGAGCAACTGGTGCTGGAAGACCGCGCCTTCCTGCGTGCCCTGCTGTACGGCGTGCTGACTGCCCTGTGCCTGTCCAGCCTCGGCCGTCGCGGCCTGGCCCCGGTGCTGACGCCGGTCAACGACTTCGTGGTGCGCTATCGCTGGCAGGCACTGGCCCTGCTGGGGCTGATCGCCACCTACCGGCTGTCGGACACCGTAATGGGGGTCATGGCCAACGTTTTCTACATCGATCTGGGCTACAGCAAGGAACAGATCGCCAGCATCAGCAAGCTGTTCGGCCTGCTCATGACCCTGTTCGGTGCGGGCCTTGGGGGGGTGCTGATCGTGCGCTTCGGCATCCTGCCGATCCTGTTCATCGGCGGTGTGGCCTCAGCAGCCACCAATATCCTGTTTGCGCTGATGGCGGGCATGGGCGCCAACGTCGACATGCTGGTGCTCACCATCGGCTGCGACAACTTCAGCTCAGGCCTGGCCACGGCGGCTTTCGTCGCCTACCTGTCGAGCCTGACCAGCCTGAAGTTCTCTGCCACCCAGTACGCCCTGCTCAGCTCGATCATGTTGCTCCTGCCGCGCCTGATTGGCGGCTACTCCGGAGCCATGGTGGAAAAACTCGGCTACAGCCAGTTCTTCATGGTCACCGCACTGCTCGGCATCCCGACCCTGCTACTGATTCTCTGGCAGTGGCGCCAGCCGGCCGAAGCTGTTCCCGAGCCTGCTGCGCCCGCCAGCAATGGCGAGCACAGCGCCTAACGCCTGAGCCCGGGCTCAGGCCGGATGAGGGGCTCGCTGGCAGATCGCGGCCAGGGCCCTGACCCAGGATTCATGGGTATTCAGACAGGGCACCAGCACCAGATCCTCACCACCCGCGGCAACGAACTGTTCCTTGCCGCGCTGACCAATCTCTTCCAGGGTCTCGATGCAGTCCGCCACAAACGCCGGACACATCACCAGCAGCTTCTTCACGCCCTGAGCGGCCAGTTCGTCCAGACGCGCCTCGGTATAGGGCTCAATCCACTTGGCCCGGCCCAGGCGTGACTGGAACGCCACCGACCACTGCGCAGGCGTAAGTCCGGCACGTTCGGCAAAACCTTCACTGACGCGGTAGCACTGGGCGCGATAGCAGCTATCCAGCACGGCTCCCGTGGCACGCTGGCAACAGTCGGCACCCTTCAGGCAATGACTGCCCGTGGGGTCGGTCTTGTGCAGATGGCGCTCCGGCAGACCGTGATAGCTCAGCAGCAGGTGATCAAAACCCTGTTGCAGATACGGCCGCGCGCTCTCGGCCAGCGCATCCAGGTACTCCGGCTGGGCATAGAACGGCGCAACGATGGACAGCTGCAGAGGCAGCTGGTGCGCGGCAATCACCCGCTGCGCTTCGGCAATCGCGGTAGTCGTGGTGCTGTCGGCAAACTGCGGGTACAGGGGAGCAAAGGTCACCTGGCGGATACCCTGGGCAGCCAGGCGCTTGAGGCTCGACTCAATGGACGGCTCACCGTAGCGCATCGCCAGCTCCACCGGTCCCTGCGGCCAGTGCGGCTTGATCGCTTCGCACAACTGGCGGCTGAGCACCACCAACGGTGAGCCCTCCTCCCACCAGATCGACTGATAGGCATGGGCCGATGCCGCCGGGCGCTTGATCAGAATCAGCGACACTAGCAGACGGCGCACTGGCCAGGGCAGATCAATGACATAGGGGTCCATCAGGAACTGGTTCAGGTAGCGCCTCACATCGGCCACTTCGGGGGAAGCCGGCGAACCCAGATTGACCAGCAACAACGCCTGTTGAGTCATGCAATTTCCTAATTCAGTTAGGCCCGAGGAGATCATCCAGGGCACTGTCCAGATCGGTAAACGAAAACCTGAAACCCGCTTCCAGCAGACGTCGCGGCACGGCACGCTGGCCGCCCAGCAACAGCACCGACAACTCGCCCAGGCCGACACGCAGCAACAAGCTCGGTAACGGCAGGAAAGCCGGACGACGCAGCACGCGGCCCAGCGCCTGGGCGAAGGCCTTGTTGCGTACCGGCTGCGGCGCGCAGGCATTATAAGGACCGCGCGCCTGAGGATGGTGCAAGAGAAAATCGATCAGGGCTATTTCATCCTGCAGATGAATCCACGGCATCCACTGCCGTCCCGCGCCGATCGGCCCGCCCAGGCCGAGGCGAAACGGCGGCAGCAGGCGCTGCAGAAAGCCGCCATCAGCCGCGAGCACCAGGCCGGTTCGCAGCAATACCACGCGCAGTCCCAGTGTTTCGGCGCGCAGCGCGGTTTCCTCCCAGGCGCCACAGAGCTGACTGGCAAAGTCCTCGCTGACCGGCGAATGCTGCTCATCCAGCTCGCGCTCGCCACCGTCGCCATACCAGCCCACCGCCGAACCCGACAGCAGAACCTGCGGCCGCTGCGGCAACGCCTCCAGCCAGGTCAGCAATTGCTCGGTCAGTTGAATCCGGCTGGCCCACAGCAACGCCTTGCGCTTGCGCGTCCAGGGCCGGTCGGCAATCGGCGCTCCCGCCAGGTTGACCACCGCGTCCGGCACGTCCTGATCCAGCTCATGTAGATCACCAATACCGCGCACTGCACTGCCGCACAGCTCCGGGATCCGTTCAGGCGTGCGACTCCACACCGTCAGACGATGGCCAGTCGCCAGCCAGTGACGGCACAGCGCCCGACCAATCAACCCGCTTCCACCGGTCAGCAAGATATGCATGGCATCCTCCTCGCATGGCGTGAACTGGCACTAGTCTAAGTATTGACGCCCCTGTGCCTCATGCCAGGCGCAACAGCGTCATTACTGAAAGGCAGGCACCTGCACCGCACATTCCTGTACATTAAATACGAATTGTACAGGTAACGTCCAACCAATACGCCTGGACGATTGATTGCGAGGTCAACCATGAACACCCCGATCGCCATCATCGGCACCGGACTCGCCGGGCTCTCTGCGGCCCAGGCCCTGAGTGACGCTGGTTTGTCGGTAACGCTTTTCGACAAGAGTCGCGGCAGTGGCGGACGCATGGCCAGCAAGCGCAGCGAAGCCGGCTCCCTCGACCTGGGCGCACAATACTTCACCGCCCGCGACCGGCGCTTTGCCGAAGCCGTGCAGCAGTGGCGGCAGCATGGCTGGGTCGACAACTGGCACCCCGCACTGTATCAGGCCCGCAACGGGGCGCTCGCCCTGTCCGCCGACGAACAGGAGCGCTGGGTCGCCACACCGCGCATGAGCGCCCTGACCCGCGCCCTGCTCGGCGGCCACCAGGTGCATTTCAGCTGCCGCATCAGCGAGGTATTCCGCGGCGAGCAACACTGGACCCTGCTCGATACCGAAGGCAACAACCACGGTCCTTTCAGCCACGTGATAGTTGCCACGCCGGCACCACAGGCCAGCACCCTGCTCAGCGCCGCGCCCAAGCTGGCGGCCGTCGCGGCCAGTGTACCGATGGAGCCGACCTGGGCTGTGGCGCTCGGCTTTGCCCGGGAGCTGGATACACCGGTACAGGCCTGCTTCGTCGAGGACAGTCCGCTGCAGTGGTTGGCACGCAACAACAGCAAGCCCGGTCGCCAGCACCCGCTGGATTGCTGGGCCCTGCACGCCACCAGCAGCTGGACACGCCAGCATGTCGACAGCAGCAAGGAGGCGGTGATTGATCAACTGCGCGGCGCCTTTGCCGAACTGATCGGCTGCGCCGTTCCCGCCCCCAGCCTGAGTCTCGCCCATCGCTGGCTCTATGCGCGCCCGACTCAGGCCCATGAGTGGGGAGCCCTGGCCGACAGCGATCTGGGGATTTATGCCTGCGGAGACTGGTGCCTGTCCGGCCGGGTCGAAGGCGCCTGGCTGAGCGGCCAGGAGGCCGCACGCAAGTTGCTGGAGCAGCTGTGAAAACGGCAAGAAACCGCTTCAATCCGGAGAAGCTACTGCTCTCCAAATGGACCGCCCGTCAGCCGCAGAACCGTGAAAAGCACTTTCTGGTCAGCGAGCTGCTGCGTAGCGAGGAAGGTGAACTGCTGCAGGTGGAGTTGCAGGCAGTGCTGAGCCGGCGCAGCGAACTGATTGACTGGCGTGATTTGCGCGACAGCGAACGCTGGCAAATCGGCTGGAAGTGATCAGTCCTGCTTCGTCGGTGACTGAACCTGCGCGGGCCCATCCTGAGCTTGTAGTTGCCGCCAGAGTTCAGCCGCCTCGCTGAATTCTGTCCCCGCTTCGGCATCCAGCGCATCCAGATCGTAGCGGCTCAGGCAACCCTCACCGAGGGTAGCAGGCGCCTGCGCGGCGGCCTTGTCCAGAGGGCCGGCCATCAGTACACCACATCCGGCTGATGGCGGTCATGCTCGGAAAACTGACACATCGCCCGCAGCACATCATGCCGGCTGATCTCGCCGACAAAACGGCCATCCTCCAGAACCGGCAGACGGCGGCGATGCTCATGGCTGAACAGTTCGGCCACATCGAGAATGCTGCTTTGCGCCGAAACGGTTTCGACCTCGACCGTCATGCAACTGCCCACCTGCCCTCCCGCTTCCTCGTGATAGAGCCCCGTGAGAATGGCACGCAGACAGTCACCGTCGGACAGATAGCCAAGCAGACCGCCATGCTCGTCCAGCACGGCCAGCCCCGACGTGCGATGCTCGAGCATGCGCTCGACCGCCACGAACACATCCTGATCGGCACGCAGGGTTGGCAGATGGGTCGACATGTAGTCCCGCACCCTGAGCGACTTGAGCATGACGCACCTCCCCAGGCAGACGATCTGGCGTCAGTCGAACACCACCGTCTTGTTGTCGTGCACCAGTACACGATCTTCCAAGTGATAGCGCAGGCCGCGCGACAGCGCCATTTTCTCCACATCCTTGCCCAGGCGCACCATGTCTTCGATGCTGTCGCGGTGGGTCACGCGCACCACGTCCTGCTCAATGATCGGCCCGGCATCCAGCTCGTCGGTGACGTAATGGCAGGTAGCACCAATCAGCTTGACCCCACGCAGCGAGGCTTGGTGATACGGCTTGGCTCCGACGAAGGATGGCAGGAAGCTGTGGTGGATGTTGATCACCCGCTGCGCATAGTCACGGCACAGCGCCGGCGGCAGGATTTGCATGTAGCGCGCCAGCACCACGCAATCGGCGGCATGCTCGCCGATCAGGCGATTGACTTCGTCGAAGGCCGGCTGCTTGTTCTGCGGATCGACCGGGACGTGGAAATAGGGGATGCCGTGCCATTCCACCATGCTGCGCAGGTCGTCATGGTTGGAGATCACGCAGGGAATCTGGCAATCCAGCTCGCCGCTATGCCAGCGGTGCAGCAGGTCCGCCAGGCAATGCGACTCCTTGCTGGCCATCAGCACCACGCGCTTCTGCACCGCCGAATCAGTCACCCGCCACTGCATGGCGAACTCCTTGGCAATGGGAGCAAAGGCCTGGCGGAAACCCTCGAGATCAAACGGCAGCGAGTCGGCACGAATTTCATGACGCATGAAGAACCAGCCACTCTGATTATCCGAGTGGTGACTGGCTTCGGTAATCCAGCCGTTATAAGTGGCGAGAAAGTTACTCACCTTGGCGACAATACCCACGCGATCAGGACAGGCAATCACCAAACGAAAAGTGCGCATGCACAAACTCCAGATTCTTCAGCAAGGCGGCCATTCTAGCCAGCCCCAGGCTTTTGTGCAGCACTGAGCGCAGACAATTCCTCCAATCCTTGTGTGGGAATCTGTCACCAGATGACATCGATTAACTTCTATTAATAAGACATTAACTTCATGTCAGTTCCGGAAAAGTTAAAACAGGGAATTTACATGACACTGAAGCCTGTCTACTATGCATAACACTTGACCACCCTCCATCGAATCATTAGGTGCATACATGTCGCTGATTAATGAATACCGCGCTACCGAAGAAGCCATCAAAGAACTGCAAGAGCGCCTGAAGAACCTGTCGCAAGACGACAAACTGCAGAAAGAACTGGAATTCGAAGGCAAGCTGCGTGGCCTGATGGCCGAATACCAGAAGTCGCTGCGCGACATTATTGCCCTGCTCGATCCAGAATCCCGCAGCAGCAAGGCTCCACGCGCCGCCAAGGCCACCGGCAGCAAGCGTGCCCGCAAGGTCAAGCAATACAAGAACCCCAACACCGGCGAAGTGATTGAAACCAAAGGCGGCAATCACAAGACCCTGAAAGAGTGGAAAGCCAAGTGGGGCAATGACACCGTGGAAGGCTGGATGACCCTGTTGGGTTAATTCACCGCCACAACAAAACGCCAGCCTCTGCTGGCGTTTTTTATGCCTGCCGATAAATCAGGTAGCAACCAACTGACGGGCGTAATCGCGCCACGCCGCCAACAATTGCTGCTGCTCCGGCGTACAGTCCGGCCAGACTTTTTCGACCGTCTGTTCAAATTCGGAAAAGAGCAAGGGCGCCCCTAATTCAGGTTGCCGCAGACGGTCCCGACAGAACTGCTGCCACTGTTCACTCTCTGCAGCACTCAGAGTATGTGGAAAGTTACGCGCCCGATAACGGAACAATAGTTCCGGTAAACGCACATCGCCGAATGGCCAGACTTCGCGGGCCAACTGCTCGGCACTGGCCTGACGCACTCGTTCGCACAACCGGCGATCCCGGTCGCCAATAAAACCGTCATACAGTTGCTGTTCGGGATCTTCACTGGCGGCAAATTCGCTGCCGGCATATACCTGCGGCAACTTGTCCTGCCACAGCGACTGCTGTTCACGCAGTTGGTCACGGCGCTGCTGATAGAGCGGCATATCCAGCCCCAGTCGCTGCTGATCCTGCTCACGCAAGACGGAGAGCGGCGCCAGCACCGGACAACGGTTGATATGCACCAGTTTCAGCGGCACTGGCAACTCCCCGGCCGCCAGATCATCACGCCGGGTATAAAGACGCTGGCGCAACGCCTCGCCATCCAGTTCAAGCAGCGGCGCGGGATCAGCCTGCAGGTCGCAGACGATCAGCGCATTGCGATTGGTCGGATGCCAGGCCAGCGGCAGAACGACCGACAGGTAACTGCGCTCACCAGCAAAACGGCCGGACACATGCACCAGTGGCTCCAATAGGCGAATCTGCTTCTGCACTTCCTGCTTGCTGCGCAGCTTGTAGATGAAGTCATACAGTTTTGGCTGGCGCTCGCGCATCAGTCGCGCCAGAGCAATGGTGGCGCGCACGTCGGACAGCGCATCGTGGGCCTGGCCATGTTCCAGGCCATTGGCCTGGGTCAGCAGCTCCAGACGCAGGCTGACGCGACCATCGACCTGCGGCCACTCGATGCCTTCGGGGCGCAGCGCATAGGCACAACGCAGCAGATTGATCAGATCCCAGCGACTGTTGCCACCCTGCCACTCGCGACCATAGGGATCGTAGAAGTTGCGATAGAGGCTGTAGCGCGTCACCTCATCGTCGAAGCGCAGGCTGTTGTAGCCAGCCGTGCAAGTCCCTGGCACGGCCATCTCGGCATGCAGACGGGCGATGAACTCGGCCTCCGGCAGGCCGCGTTCGGCAATGACCTGCGGACCGATGCCGGTGACCAGACAGGCCTGTGGATGAGGCAGGATGTCCGGAGATAAGCGGCAGTAGAGATTCAGCGGCTCGCCGATTTCATTGAGATTCTCATCGGTACGTATGCCGGCCACCTGCATCGGCCGGTCGCAGCGGGGATTGATCCCGGTGGTTTCAAAGTCGTACCAGAACAGACTTGCAGTCACTGTGGCTCCTTGTGGCCCGAGGCCTGGGCGGCGAGGCGGCAGTCTAGCAGGCCGCCACTCCCCCGCAGAAACCTGACCGGATGCACAAACCCGCGCGCCGTGCTTGCCGCCACTGGCATACCACCACTAGCATGCAGGTCTTCCCTCAACCAAGGACGGTCATCATGAGCGACACCCTCGCGCAAAACCCCTACGCGGCACCCAGCAGCGCCCTGCAGGAACAGCATGGCAATCAGGTACCGAGTATCGAAGAAGCCCTCAGCCGCGGCTACGACTTCAGCATCGGCGGCCTGCTCAGCGAGTCCTGGGGCCTGCTCAAGGGCACCAAGGGCATCATCCTCGGCGGCTTCATCGTCTTCTACATCGCCATGTTCGTCATTGCCTTCGTCCTCGGCATGGGTACTGCCCTGCTCGGCCTGGCCGGCGGGGAAGAAAACATGGGGATGATGATCACCAGCCAGATCGTCAGCACCCTGCTGATCACCGCACTGACCTACCCCTTCATGGCCGGCCTGATGATGATCGGCATTCGCCGCGCCGCAGGCCAGCCACTGAGCTTCAACGAGATTTTCAGCCACTTCGGCCGTGCCGTACCGCTGATCATCACCGCGCTGGTCATGACCCTGCTGGTCTACCTGGGCATGCTTCTGCTGCTCATTCCTGGCATCTACCTGAGCATCGCCTACCTGCTGGCCATCCCGCTGGTGGTCGAACGTGGCCTGTCGCCCTGGCAGGCGCTGGAAGCCTCGCGCAAGGCCATCACCCAGCACTGGTTCAAGGTCTTCGGTCTGTTCTTTGTGCTCATGCTGATCATGCTGCTGAGCATGATCCCGCTGGGCATCGGCCTGATCTGGACCCTGCCACTATTGATCGTGACCATGGGCGTGTTGTACCGCACCATCTTCGGCGTGCTGCCACCGTCCAACTAATGGCCGACGGGCCGCAAGGCCCGCTTGTCCTCCCGCCCGGGGCTGGCTAGCATCGGGTTTTCACCAAAAGCAGTGCCCATGTCACCTTCCCTTCAGCCCTCGCTGCCCACTTCCACGTTGCTGGACAACCGCCACCACGTGGAAACCCCGGAAGGTATCGACCTGCTGCTGCGCCCGGCCGGAGTCATTCCGCGTGCCCTGGCCTTCACCCTCGACCTGTTGATCCGCGGCGCGCTGTTACTGGTGCTCGGCCTGCTGCTCAGCCTGCTGGGTAACCTGGGCAGTGGCCTGCTGCTGATCGTGCTGTTTCTGGTCAACTGGTGGTACATGGTGCTGTTCGAGGTGCTCAATCAGGGGCGCTCGCCCGGCAAGCAGATGCTCGGCCTACGCGTGGTACATGACGATGGCACCCCCATCAGCTGGGGCGCATCGCTGCTGCGCAACCTGCTGCGCTTCGTCGATATGCTGCCGTTTGCCTACTGCCTGGGGCTGATCAGCAGCCTGGCCCACCCGGCGTTCAAACGCCTGGGCGACATCGCCGCCGGCACCCTGGTGGTCTACCGCGAACAGGCCGAACCCCGGCCCAATCTGCCGGATGCCGAACCAGAGCGCCCGCCCATGCGTCTTGATCTGCAGGAACAACGCGCCATCCTGGCCTTTGCCGAACGCGCCGGCAGTCTCTCTCAGGCGCGCCGTGAAGAGCTTGCCGGCCTCCTGGCCGAGCCGTTGCAAGTGCTGCCGGAACAGGCCGAGGCGCGCCTCAACGGCATCGCCCGCGGCCTGCTGGGGGCGTCATGAAACAGCAGCAGTTCGAGCAGCAATGGCAGGATGACTGGGCCCAGTTCGAGCAACGCTTGGTGCAACTGGAGCGGCGCAAGACCGAGGATCAGGGACAGAACAGCTACTGCGCCGAATACCGCCGCCTCTGCCAGCACCTGGCCCTGGCCCAGGAGCGCGGCTACAGCAGCCACCTGATCGAGCGCCTGCAGCAACTGGCCCAGCGCGGTCACCAGCAGCTCTATCGCCAGCGCAGCCAGCTGGGCGGTCAGTTGCTGGCCTTCCTTTTCAGCGGCCTGCCGCAGACCATCCGCCAGCAGTGGCGCAGCATCGCCGTGGCCAGCCTGTTGTTCTACGGCAGCCTGATCGGCATGGGCGTGCTGGTCTATCTGTTCCCCGAACTGGTCTACAGCGTGGTCGACCCGGAACAGGTCGAGCAGATGGAGTCGATGTATGACCCGGAGGCGCGTCGCCTCGGTCACTTCAGTGAACGCAACTCCGGCGATGACTGGCAGATGTTCGGTTTCTACATCATGAACAACATCGGCATTGCCTTTCAGACCTTTGCCAGCGGCCTGTTGTTCGGTCTGGGCAGCCTGTTCTTCCTGTTTTTCAACGGCCTGATGATCGGCGCCGTGGCCGGTCACCTGAGCGAGATCGGCTACGGCTCGACCTTCTGGTCGTTCGTCATCGGCCATGGCGCCTTCGAACTGACCGCCATCACCTTCGCCGGTGCTGCCGGTCTCCAGTTGGGCTGGGCGCTGCTCGCCCCCGGCCGGCACAGCCGCAGCGAAGCCCTGCGTCTGGCCGCCGCCGAAGCGGTGAAGCTGGTCGCCGGGGTGATCCTGTTCCTGCTGATTGCCGCCTTCATCGAGGCCTACTGGTCATCGATGACCTACACCAGCGCCCAGGTCAAACTGGTGGTGGGCGCAGCCCTATGGCTGCTGGTGGCCAGCTACTGCATCTTCGCGGGGCGTCAGCATGCGCCTGACTGAAGCCAGCGTTACCATCCGCCCGCGCAGCGCCTGGGAGGCACTCGACCTCGGCACCCTGCTGGCGCGCCGGCATGCGCCACTGCTGATGGCCAGCTGGGCACTGCTGACCCTGCCGCTGTTCGGGCTGCTCAGCCTGCTGCTGTGGCAGCACCCCAGCTGGGCGCTGTTTCTGTTCTGGTGGCTCAAACCGCTATACGAACGCCTGCCCCTGCACATTCTGTCGCATGCCCTGTTTGGCGACACGCCTGGGCTCAAGGCCAGCCTGCGCGCCCTGCCCCGCCTGCTGCGCCCGCAACTGCTGGCCAGCCTGACTTGGCGCCGTTTCAGCCCGACGCGCAGTTTCGACCTGCCGGTTCTGCAGCTCGAAGGCCTCAGCGGCAAGGCCCGCGGCCAGCGGCTGATCGTCCTCGGTCAGCGCGATGGCAGTGCCGCCACCTGGCTCACGGTGGTCGGCGTGCATATCGAAAGCGCACTGACCCTCGGCCTGCTGGCCCTGCTTTACCTGCTGATTCCGCAGCAGCTGCAGATCGACCTGGACTGGAAACAGCTGATCGCCCCCAACGATGGCGAAGGCCTGTGGCTGGAGCACCTGAGCAACCTGCTCTACGCCCTGGTGCTGGTGGTCTGGGAACCGATCTATGTGGCCTGCGGTTTCACCCTCTATCTCAACCGGCGCACCGCGCTGGAAGCCTGGGACATCGAGCTGGTATTCCGTCGCCTGCGCCAGCGCCTGACCGGCGTAGCCTACGCCCTGCTGCTCGGTTGTGGTCTGCTGCTCAGCCAGCTGCCGCAGTCCGCCATGGCCGCCGAAAGCAGGCAATGCCCGGTGCCGCGCCTGGACAGCTTCGGCCCCAACGCCGAGCGCCTGCTCAATCAGCCACTGACCAGCCAGGCGGCCAATCAGGCCATTACCCACTTGCTCGACCAGCCGCCGTTCAGCCACAGGGAAACCGTCACAGAATGGCGCTTTGGCGAAGAAACGCCGGACAAGCCGAAAAGCGAGGACGACGCCAAGGCCTTTATCGAACTGCTGGAAGCCTTCGCCAAGCTGGTGAAGCTCTGGGACAGCCTGGATACCATCGCCCTGATCTTTGAAGTGCTGCTCTGGTCAGGCCTGCTGCTGATCGTGGCGCTGCTGCTGTGGCGCTACCGTGAATGGCTGCAGACCTTCGCCGGCCGCCTGAATCTGCCCCGCCGTCATCGCGAAGAGGCCCCTACGCAGCTGTTCGGCCTGGAAGTGGCGCCGGAAACCCTGCCGGCGGATGTCGCCAGCAGCGTCGAAGCCCTGTGGGACAGCCAGCCTCGCGAAGCCCTCGGCCTGCTCTACCGTGCCCTGCTGTCACGCCTGCTGCATGAGTTCCGCCTGCCCCTGAAGAGTTCGCACACCGAAGGCGAAGTGCTGCAGCTGATCCAGGGGCTTGAGCAGGATGCCCTCAGCCAGTTCAGCAGCGTGCTGACGCGCCACTGGCAGAACCTGGCCTACGGCCACCGCCTGCCGCCAGCCAAGCTCAAGCCCGCCCTGTGCGACGGCTGGCGCCGCCTGTTCCCGCGCGAGGAGGCTCGCCCATGAGTCGCCGTGCGCTGTTCATCCTCGGCTGCGGTCTGCTGCTTGGCGGTGGCCTGCTGGTCATCTACCTGCTGCAACAGCTGCACCCCTACGACAAGCTGGTCAACCATGGCCCCGCCCCGGAGGCACGGGCCAACCCGTATCTGGCCGCCGAACTGTTCCTCCGCCAGCAGAAGCTGGAGGTGCAGCGCGCCGACGGCCTGGACGAGTTGAAAACCCTGCCCAGCGCCGGCCGCACCTTGCTGCTGCTGGGCAGCCGCAACCGCATGACGCCCGGGCAAAGCAAGCGCGTGCTGGAGTGGACGGCCCAGGGCGGGCACCTGATCTTCGTTGCCGAGGAAATCTGGGACGAAGACAAGCAACGCAGCGGTGACCTGCTGCTCGATCAGCTCGGCATCCAGCAGTTGCTCAGCGAAGACCTCGACCAGCAGGACGCCAGCGAAGACGCCGAAGACGCCGAAGACGCCGAAGACGCCGAAGACGCCGAAGACGCCGAAGACGCCGAACAGGTTATACCGCGCCAGCGCCTGCGCAAGCCGGCCCGCTCGCCGGAGCACGACTACCCACAGCTGACCAAGCTCTACCTGGAGAACGAGAAAGCGCCGGCCTACCTGGACTTCGACACCGACTATCACCTGTACGACAGCCAGAACCGCGCCCACGCCTGGGCCAACAGCGACGGCGCCACGCACATGCTGCAGCTCAGCCACGGCGATGGCCTGGTCACGGTACTGACCGACTCCTGGCTATGGCAGAACGACGAAATCGGCGAGTACGACCACGCCTGGCTGCTCTGGTACCTGACCCAGGACACCGCCGTAACCCTGCTTTACCGCGCCGACCGCGACGACCTGCTCAGCCTGCTGCTGCGCAACTTCCCGCTGGCGCTGGCCACACTGGGCCTGCTGATCCTCTTCGGTCTCTGGCATGTCGGCCTGCGCCACGGCCCACTGGCCGAAGTCGCCAGCCGCAGCCGCCGTCAGCTGGAAGAACACCTGCGCGCCAGCGCCGCCTTCCTGCTCCGCCACCATGGCCAGGCCCACCTGCTGCAAGGCCTGCAACGCGACATTCAACGCCGCGCGCGGCGCCGCCACCCGGGCTTCGAACGCCTGCCGGTGGCCGAACAATGGCGCGTGCTGGGACAACTGACCCGCCTGCCCGCCAGCGCCGTGGCCAAGGCCATGCGCCCGGCACAGCCGACAAAACGCTCCGCCAGTGAATTCACCCGCCAGGTCGCGCACCTGCAAACCCTCAGGAATGCCCTATGAGCGAAGATATCCAGCCACAACCAGCCGCCGAAGAGCCCGTTGCCACGCCGGTAGCCGACAGCACCGACACGGCGGCTCCCGCCGCTTCGCCAGCACCAGCGCCGGCAGCCCAGGCGGCCCCGGCAGCGGCGGTCAGCGCCGGCAACGCCCAGCGCCAGCGCGCCAGCCAGTTGGCCCAGGCCCTGCGCCTGGAGCTGAAGAAAGCGGTGGTCGGTCAGAGCGCCGTGATCGACGATGTACTCACCGCCCTGCTGGCCGGCGGCCATGTGCTCCTCGAAGGCGTTCCCGGACTGGGCAAGACCCTGCTGGTCCGTGCCCTGGCCAAGTGCTTTGGCGGCGAGTTCGCGCGCATCCAGTTCACCCCCGACCTGATGCCCAGCGACGTCACCGGTCATGCCGTGTACGACCTGGCCAGCGAGCAGTTCAAACTGCGCAAGGGCCCGGTGTTCACCCACCTGCTGCTGGCCGACGAGATCAACCGTGCTCCGGCCAAGACCCAGGCCGCCCTGCTGGAAGTGATGCAGGAACGCCAGGTCACCCTCGAAGGTCGCCCGCTGCCGGTGCCGCAACCCTTCCTGGTACTGGCAACACAGAACCCCATCGAGCAGGAAGGCACCTACCCGCTGCCGGAAGCCGAACTCGACCGTTTCATGCTCAAGCTGCGCATGGACTACCCGGAAGCCGACGAAGAACTGGAGCTGGTGCGTCAGGTCACCCGCTCGGCCAAGGCCGATATGCTGGAGGTGGCCAGCCTGCGCACCCTGCTGCAGCCACGCGACGTGCTGGCCCTGCAGAAGATCGCCAGTGAACTGGCCTGCGACCAGCAGGTGCTCGATTACGCCGTGCGTCTGGCCCGTGCCACCCGCACCTGGCCGGGCCTAGCCCTCGGTGCCGGGCCGCGCGCCTCCATCGCACTGGTGCGTGGTGCCCGCGCCCGCGCCCTGCTGCGCGGCGGCGACTTCGTCATTCCGGATGACGTCAAGGCCTGCGCCCTGGCCGTGCTGCGCCATCGCGTGCGCCTGGCACCGGAGCTGGATATCGAAGGCCTGTCGGTGGATCAGGTGCTGCAGCAGCTGATCGAACAGATTCCGGCACCGCGGATGTAAGCCCCGGATGAAACCCTCGCGTCTGCTGCTCGCCCTGCTCGCCACCCTGCTCGCCCTGGCCATCGGCCTTGGCACCCTGGAGGCACTGGCCATTGGCTACCCGCGCCAGCTGCGCGCCCTGAGCTGGGGCCTGCTGCTGTGCCTGCTGGTGATTGCCGCCGTGGACGCCCTGTGGCTGCGCCGCCTGCCGACTCCCGAGCTGCAGCGCCAGCTGCCGGGCAATCTGCCGCTGGGCCGCTGGAGCGAGGTGCGTCTGACCCTGCACCACCGCTTCGAGCGCCCGCTGGCCATCGAGCTGTTCGATCATGTGCCGGCCGGCATGCAGTTCGATGCCCTGCCGCAACGCATTGCCCTGCACCCGGGCGAGCACACCGAGTGCGGCTATCGCCTGCGCCCAACCCGCCGAGGCCATTTCCTGTTCCAGCGCTGCGAGCTGCTGCTGCCCAGCCCGCTAGGCCTGTGGCAGGCCCGCCGTTACCTGCCAGCGACGGGAGAAACCCGCGTCTATCCGGACTTTGCCCGTGTCTACGGCGGCCAGCTGATGGCGGTGGACGACTGGCTCAGCCAGCTCGGTGTGCGCCAGCGACCACGCCGCGGCCTGGGCCTGGAGTTTCACCAGCTGCGCGAATTCCGTGATGGCGACACCCTGCGCCAGATCGACTGGAAGGCCACCGCGCGCAAGCGCACACCGATCGCCCGCGAGTACCAGGACGAGCGGGACCAGCAGATTATCTTCCTGCTCGACTGCGGCCGGCGCATGCGCAGCCAGGATGGCGATCTGGCCCACTTCGACCACGCCCTTAACGCCTGCCTGCTGCTGGCTTACGTCGCCCTGCGCCAGGGCGATGCGGTGGGTCTGGCGACCTTCGCCAGCGACCAGCCACGCTTTATCGCCCCGGCCAAGGGCCAGGCCCAGATCGGCCACCTGCTCAACGGTGTGTACGACCTGCAGAGCACCCAGCGCCCGGCCGACTATGCCGCCGCCGTCGACCAGTTGCTGGCCCGGCAGCACCGCCGCGCCCTCGTGGTGCTGGTGACCAACCTGCGCGACGAGGATGACAGCGAACTGCTCGGTGCCTGCAAGCGCATCGCCCGACAGCACCGCCTGCTGATCACCAGCCTGCGCGAGGAAGTACTCGACCGGCTGCGCCAGCAACCGGTACAGAATTATCAGGATGCCATCGGCTACTGCGGCACCCTCGACTACCTGCAGGCCCGCGACGCCCTGCACGAACGTCTGCAGGCGCACAATCTGCCGGTGCTCGATGCCCGCCCCGGAGAGCTGGGGCCGCAGCTGGTGAGCCAGTATCTGGCGTGGAAAAAAGCCGGCGTCCTGTAACGCTCAACCGGCGACAACAGCAGCCTCAGCAGATCAGCACATCCGGCCCCTGCAGCGGCACCTCGCCGGGCAGGGGCGAGGCGCTGTTGTAGCTGGCAATCAGTTGCCGTGCCCGCTCGGCCTCGGCATCAGCCACCAGCAGCCCGAGCAGACCGCCCACCGGCAGCTCGCCGACCGCACCGAGCAGATCGCGCCCGACCAGATGCACCTCGACGCCCTCACTACCCAGCATGGCGCACAGCAGCTCGGCTTCCAGCAGATCCTGCGGCTCGTAAATACGCTGCATCAGTCATCCTCCCGGCGTACCTGCAGCTGCCAGCTCTGGCCGTCGGTCCACAGCTGGAACAGAATCGGCCGGCAGCACACCGGACAGTCCTCGTAGTAGCACTGTTCACCGGCGGACAGATCCAGCAGCGCCTCGACCTGCTCACCGCAATAGGGACACTGATAGCACTCTGTTTCCAGCATCATAGCCTCCGCGAATCCCCCGCCACCGCGACAAAACGCCAACCGATTCAGGTGTGACTTGCGCCTATAATCGGCGGTCAACTGATGTACCCGGCTGCCTCAAGAGGCGCCCTTCTTCCGGCATAACATGAGATCCCGATGGTCGATTTCGAATCCATCCGTCCTTACCGCGATGACGAAGTAGCCGCCGTGCTGGCCCGCCTGCTGGCTGACCCGGCCTTTCTGCAGACCTTGCTGCGCTTTCGCTTTCCGCGCCTGGCCGGTCCGCTGGGCTGGCTGCTCAAACCTGTTATAGCCCATCGGCTGCGCCGTGAAGTCGCCGGCATCAACAGTGTCGATGCCCTGCAGAGCAAACTGGAGCCCTACGTCGACCGCGTCATCGAGCGCGCCAGCGACGGCATCAGCTACTCCGGCCTGGAACAGCTGCAAAGCGGCCGCCCCTACCTGTACATCGCCAACCACCGCGACATCGTGATGGACCCGGCCTTCGTCAACTACGCGCTGTACCATGCCGGCCAGCCGACGCCGCGCATCGCCATTGGCGACAACCTGCTGCAGAAGCCCTTCGTCGGCGACCTGATGCGTCTGAACAAGAGCTTCATCGTGCAGCGCTCGGTGAGCGGACGGCGCGAAAAGCTCGCCGCGTACCAACTGCTCTCGGCCTACATCAACCACTCGATCCGCAATGAGCAGCAGTCCGTGTGGATCGCCCAGGCCGAAGGCCGGGCCAAGGACGGCGACGACCGCACCGACTCGGCCATCCTCAAGATGTTCCACATGGCCAACAAGGAGCTGCCATTCGAGCAGGCCCTGGCCGAGCTGCACCTGATTCCGGTATCGATCAGCTACGAATACGACCCCTGCGACCGGGCCAAGGCCCGCGAACTGCGCATTCGCGCCGAGACAGGCGACTACCAGAAGGCCGAGGGCGAGGACGACCTGAGCATCGCCCAAGGCATCACCGGCCACAAAGGCCGCGTGCACGTCAGTTTCGGCAGTGAAATCACTCAGCCCAGCGCCGATGCCAAGCAGCTGGCGCTGGCGGTGGATGCGCAGATTCTCGCCAACTACCGGCTGTTCCCGGTGCACTACCTGGCCTATGCCCAGTGGGCGGAGCGCGACAACTCAGTGGCGGTACCCAGTGCCGAGCAATTGTTCAGCGCCACCGAGCTGGCCACGGCGCAGCAACAGTGGCAGCAACGCCTGCAGGCCTGTCCGGCCGAAGATCAGCCCTATCTGATCGGCCAGTACGCCAGACCGGTAGCCAATCACTACCGGCTGCTTCAGGCCTGATGGCCAACCGGCCACCTGAAACAGAGTGGCCTGAAATGCAAAACGGCGAACCTGGGTTCGCCGTTTTTGCTTGCTGCGCTGGCGCTTAAAGCTGGGTGCTGTACCAGGACAGGCACAGGGCCCCTGTCAGCACCGCCAGACCGAACCGGCTGAAAAATCGGTTGAGCTGCGTCGTCGCCTCGTCCAGCTCGCCGTCAGCCTCGATGCCGTCGAGAGCAACAGCCGCACTGAGGCGGGTCATAGCGCGCTGCTGGCGCATACGGGTGGCCAGCAACAACCAGCTGCCGGCGATGGCAAAAAACAGCGCCAGACTATTGAGCGCCTGCGCCGGGTGGGCCAGACAGCTCAGATACAACGCCTGCAGCGACATCACAACCTCCACCGGGGGCATCAAGCACCCTATCGTCACGACTGCATCACCGGCCTCAACCGGCGACCTCTCAATGGCGGCGCAGTCTACCGATTCGCGCACAGGCTGTATGGCTATTCCGACGAACGCACGTGCCTTCAGCGCAGCTCGCTGAAGGCGATCTTGATCCCGAGCAGCACCAGCACGCCGCCCATCAGCCGGTCGAACCAATGCCCCAGCCGGGCAAAGCCCCGGCGCACGCGGTCATGACTGAACAGCAGGGCCACCAGGGTGAACCACAGTGCCGTGGCCACGGCCAGATACAGGCCATAACCCGCCTGCACCGTCAGCGGCGTGTGCGGGTTGATCACCACGGTAAACAGCGAGAGGAAGAACAGCGTGGCCTTGGGGTTTAGGCCATTGGTGACGAAACCGGCGACGAAGGCGGCCCGCGCCGTACGCAGCACCCCATCGGCCTGCGGCAGCGCCAGCTCGGGCGCCGGCCTCGCGCGCAAGGCGCGGATGCCGATGTATACCAGATACCCCGCCGCCAGGTACTTGAGCAGGTTGAACAGCAGTACCGACTGCGACACCAGAAGACCGATACCCAGCAGCGAGTAGGCCACGTGCAGGAGAATCCCCGTGCCCACGCCCCAGGCCGTGAACAATCCAGCGCGCCGGCCGTGGGCGACACTCTCCTTGAGCACCACGGCAAAATCCGGCCCCGGACTGGCCACCGCCAGCAGGTGAATCAGGGCCACCGTCAGAAATTCCGTCCAGTACATACCACCTCCGCCAGACTTCGGGACTCACTACACAGGACTTTGTTAGGCTCGCCACCTTACCCTCTGCGGGCGCCCCACAACAGGTACAGCTACCCATGAACAGTCGTCATGCCGTCTTTCTCGACTGCGCTTCCCTCGATCTCGGCGATCTCGATCTGGCCCCGCTCCGCGAGGCCTTCGCCAGCCTGACCTGCCACGACAGAACGAGCCCCGAGGAGCTGGTCGAATACCTGCAGGGTGCTCAGGTCGCCATCAGCAACAAAGTGCCGCTGACTGCCGAAACCCTGGCGGCTCTGCCGGACCTCAGACTGATTCTGGTGGCCGCCACCGGCACCAACAATGTCGACCTGCACGCCGCGCAGCGCCTCGGCATTACCGTGTGCAACAGCCAGGGCTACGGCACGCCCTCGGTCGCCCAGCACACGCTGATGCTCATGCTGGCCCTGGCCACCCGCCTGCCCGACTATCACCACGCCGTACAGGCCGGGCGCTGGCAGCAGGCCAGCCAGTTCTGCCTGCTGGACTTCCCCATCTGCGAACTCAGCGGCAAAACCCTCGGCATTCTCGGCGCCGGCGAGCTGGGCAGCGCCGTGGCAAGGCTGGCCGAGGCCTTCGGCATGCGCGTGCTGCTCGGCCAGTTGCCTGGGCGGCCGGCACAGCCTGATCGCCTGCCACTGAACGAGCTGCTGCCACAACTCGACGTGCTGTCCCTGCATTGCCCGCTGACACCGGCCACCGCGCAACTGATAAACCGTCAGCACCTAGACCTGCTCCCGCGCCATGCCTGGCTGATCAACACCGCCCGCGGTGGTCTGCTCGACGAGCAGGCCGTGGCCGATGCCCTGCGCGAAGGACGGCTGGGCACCGCGGCGCTGGATGTGCTGAGCGTCGAGCCACCCACGGCCGACAACCCGCTGCTGGCCGGTGACATTCCGAATCTGCTGATCACCCCGCACTCGGCCTGGGGCAGCCGTGAAGCAAGGCAGCGCATCGTCGGGCAACTGGCCGAAAACGCTACCGCCTTCTTCGCCGGGCAGCCGCGGCGGGTGGTCACACCGGGCTGATCCGGTTAGCCTTGTCGCCTTTTTCAGGAGCGCCCATGGATCCGCGAAGCGAAGTGTTGCTGCGTCAGGCCGAACTGTTTCAGGGTCAGGTTCTGCTCGCCGGTTTGCCGGCCGACGATCTGCTCGGCAAGTTGCCCGCAGCCCGTGGCTGGAGCTGGCATGCCGGCGAGCAGGCCGGGCTTGAACAGCGCTTTGCCGGGCGCAGCGAGTTCGGCACCACAGCGCCGGCCAGCCCCTTTGCCAGCGCCGTGCTGTTCCTGCCGAAATCCCGCGAACTCACCGACTACCTGCTCGACAGCCTGGCCGCGCGCCTGCCCGGCGCCCTGCTGTATCTGGTCGGCGAAAAACGTGCCGGCATCGAGCGGGCCGCCAAGCAGCTGCAGCGTTTCGGCAAGCCACGCAAGCTCGACAGCGCCCGTCACTGCCAGCTCTGGCAGGTGCAGGTCGACAACGCCCCCGCCGTACCGCAACTGGAAAGCCTGGCCGAGCGCATCAGCCTGCCACTGAGTGACGGCCCGCTGGATGTGATCACCCTTCCCGGCGTGTTCAGCCATGGTCGACTGGACCGCGGCACTGCCCTGCTGCTGGAGCACCTGGACAAGCTGCCCTCGGGCCATCTGCTGGATTTCGGCTGCGGTGCCGGCATCCTCGGCAGCGTGCTCAAGCGGCGCTACCCGCAGAGCCGGCTGACCCTGCTGGATGTCGACGCCTTCGCTCTGGCGGCCAGCCGCATGACCCTGGCAGCCAATGGCCTGGAGGCGGAGGTACTGGCCAGCGACGGTATTCACGGCGCGCCCGGAGGTCTCAGCGCCATCATCAGCAACCCGCCGTTCCACAGCGGCGTGCACACCAACTATGCCGCCAGCGAAACCCTGCTGCGCGAGGCGGCCCGCCACCTGCTGCCGGGCGGTGAGCTGCGCATCGTAGCCAACAGTTTCCTGCGCTACCCGCCGCTGATCGAAGAGCACCTGGGCACCTGCCAGACCCTGGCCGAGGCCGAGGGCTTTCGCATCTACCAAGCCCGCAAAGGCTGAGTGGCTTGCCAGAAAGAAGAGGCAAAGGCACAATGCGCGCGTCCTAGGGGAGTAGTCTCCCGTGAGCGCTCGCTCACCCGGCACGCGTCAACACACTTGCTCCACAGAGCATGGCGCCTGCGACCTCCGGCCTGATCCAGGCCTGTGGTTTGACAAGACCTATGACACGCACACCTCACCCGGGGCGGGAAGGTAGTACGTGTCATAGCCAGTCGTCGAACCCGCCCCTGAGGAATCCCTGATGCTCGAATCCTTCGCCGTCTCCACCGGTATCGTTGCGCTCGCCGAAATCGGCGACAAGACGCAATTGCTCGCACTGGTCCTGGCTGCCCGTTTCCGCCGCCCCTGGCCGATCATCTGGGGCATCGTCATCGCCACCCTGGCCAATCACTTCGCTGCCGGTGCCGTTGGCCACTGGGTTGCCGGGCTGTTCAGCCAGACCACCCTCAGCTGGATTCTCGCCGCCAGCTTTGCCGCCGTAGCGATCTGGACGCTGATCCCGGACAAGCTCGACGATGACGAGGAATCCACGCTCAAGCGCTATGGCCCATTCGTCACCACCCTGATCGCCTTCTTCCTGGCCGAGATGGGCGACAAGACGCAGATCGCCACGGTCATGCTGGCGGCGCAATACCAGCAACTGAGCATGGTCGTCGCCGGTACCACCCTGGGCATGCTGATCGCCAACGTACCGGTAGTACTGGCCGGGCATTTCGCCGCCGACCGCCTGCCGCTGACGCTGATCCATCGCCTGGCCGCACTGTGCTTCGCCGGTCTGGCGATCTACGCCGCCTGCCAGGCACTGGGTATCGTCGCCCTGTGATGTGACGCACCCGGGCAAAACCTTTGTCCGGGTGCACTGCCCCCTGGCCGGACTGCTAAGCTCTGCGAGTATTAATTCGCCCTCTCCAAGGAGCTGCAAATGTCACTGGATGACATGAAACGTACCGTGCGCCAGCATATCGACCTGTCGTGGAACAAAGGCCGCCTGGCCCTGGCCGAACGCCTGCACAGCAAGGATTTTCTCTACAAAAGCTCGTTCATGGGTCGCCCACTGAACGGCAGCGACTACTGCGCGATGGTCGAGGAAATCCGCAGCGCCATGCCCGATCTGGAAGTAGTCATCGAAGAATGCCTGGCCGAAGGCAACAAGGTGGTCACCTGGAGCACCCTGATCGGCACGCTGGAAAAATCGGCGCTGGGCTACCCGGCCAGCGACCGGGTGCTGAGCATCTCGGCCATGGCCTTCTGGACGCTCAATTCGGTGGGTGAAATCCAGGAAATCTGCACCATGTTCGACATGGAGAGCTTCCGCAGCCAGCTGGGGCTGGAAACCCGCCCCTTCGCCGAAAAGGCCCTGCCCTGATAAACGCCCGGCAGCCGAAGCTGCCGGGTTACCCTCAGCGACGCGCCTGCTGATACAGCGGCATCACCTTGGGGATGGCCGCCTGCAGCGCACTTATGCGCGAGCCGGATGACGGGTGCGTGCTCATGAACTCCGGTGGCGCGCCGGCGTTGGCTTGCGCCATCTTCTGCCACAGGCTGATCGCCGCGTTCGGGTCATAGCCAGCCCGCGCAGCCAGTTCCAGACCGATCAGATCGGCCTCGTTTTCATTGCCACGGCTATTGGGCAGGGTCATCAGGTACTCGACCCCGACATTGGCCACCTGCATGGCATCGCCAAAACCCAGGGCACCGCCCAACTGGGTGGCCATCTGCACACCGTAGGCCTTGGACATCGCCTCGCGCCCATGTTCGCGCAGTGCGTGGGCAATCTCGTGCCCCATCACGGCAGCGATTTCATCGTCACTCAGCTTCAATTTGTCGATCAGGCCGCTGTAGAAAATGATCTTGCCGCCTGGACCACAGTTGGCATTCAATTCCGGGCTATCGACCAGATTGACCTCCCACTGCCACTGCGCGGCATCGGCGCGAAATACCGGCGCCTGGGCAATCAGGCGCTGGGCAATCGCATTCAGGCGCCGGCTATCAGCCGTGCCGTGTTCCAGAACGCCCTCGCTGGCGGCCTTCTGCACCGTTTGCTGGTACGCCTGGGCGTACTGCTGGTTGACCTGTTCGGTGGACACCATGCTGAACATGTACTGTTTGCGGTCGACACCCACCGCACCACCCTGGGTGGTATTCACCGCCTGACAGGCACTCAGGCCAACCAGCGACGTCACCAGTACCACACGCCACACACCACTCATTGCATCACTCCTTGGCCACATGAGGCCGGCCATCCTAGGCAACCGTGCAAACACCAGCAAGCTGAGCTTGCGTGTGGCACG
This sequence comes from Pseudomonas fluvialis, assembly GCF_014207935.1. Taxonomy (GTDB): domain Bacteria; phylum Pseudomonadota; class Gammaproteobacteria; order Pseudomonadales; family Pseudomonadaceae; genus Aquipseudomonas; species Aquipseudomonas fluvialis_A. Next base: position 712,701 of record NZ_JACHLL010000002.1, read on the forward strand.
TTCTGCATCTTTGCTAAGTAAAGAAATTAAGGAAATTTGCCACCCTGGCCGATATCACGGAAACAGGCCTACCTGCGACTTGCGGAGTCACTATGAAGTTCCGATCGATCCAGTTTTCCGTTGCTGTTCTAGCCGGAGCCAGCATTCTCGCAGTGGTGATAGCACTGGTGCTGTATGCCGTGATTTCGACCAATCGAACGCAAGAGCTCGTTCAAGAGCGCACGAGCGTCCTGCTGGAAGAGGAAATCAAAGAGCGCCTGACGATACTGGCAGAAGCGCAGGTTCGTCAGTTCCAGTCCCAGTTCGAGCACGCCATGAACATGGCACAGGCCTTGGCCACAGTGAACAGCCAGATTGGAACCGGCGCCATCAGTATGAGCCGCGAAGAACTCAGCGCCCTTACGGCGGAATTCCTGCGCAGCAACCCGAGCCTGATCGACTTTTACATCGGCTGGGAACCCAATGCCTTTGATCAGGATGACGACCTATACAAAGGCCAGAAAGAAAATGGCTATGACGACACCGGGCGGTTCATGCCTTGGTGGTATCGCAACGGCAACAAGCTGGAAATGGCTGCATTAACCGTTGCCCAGATGGAAAGTGAAAAGATTCTGCCAACTGGTGTGCGGGAAGGTGAGTACTACCTCTGCCCGAAGAAAACCAAGGCCACCTGCGTAATTGATCCAGCTCCGTTCGAGATCGCAGGCAAACCGGTACTCATGTCGTCCTTCAATGCCCCCGTTATGGTCAATGGTGAGTTCAAAGGGATCGCCGGCAACGATCTGGCCCTGGACTTTATTCAGGAAATGCTCAGCTCGGCCAATAAGTCGCTTTATGAGGGCGCCGGCGACATGATTCTTCTTTCGTCCAAGAATCGCCTGATTGCCTACACTCGCGACGCCAAAAAGCTGGGCGAAGCGGCAGACGCCGTGCTGGATACAAATGAGAAAAACAACCTGACCCGGCTAAGTGGCACTACACCACTGATTGACGTGGACAAAACCGGTGGCCACATTGAGCTTTACCTGCCATTTGATGTAGCAGGCAGCAGCACGCGCTGGACCCTGGTGCTACGTCTGCCATTGAACGTAGTCATGGCGCAGCTGCAGGAGTTGCAGGGCGAATTGAAGGAGCAGGGCCAGGCCAATACGCTGGGCATGACGCTGGTCGGGCTGATCATTGCCGCCATCGGCCTGCTGGTCATCTGGCTGGTGGGCTACGGCATCGCCAAGCCGCTCAAGGAAATGGTCCACATGCTGGACGACATCGCCAAGGGCGAAGGCGACCTCACCCATCGCCTGGAGGTGTCCCGCGCCGACGAGTTAGGCTCGATTGCCGGTGGTTTCAATACCTTCCTCGGCAAGCTGCAAACCATGATCAGCCAGGTGGTGGCCTCGGTGCAGAAGGTCAGCGACTCCTCGGAAAACACCGCCGACATCGCCATCCGCACCAATCAGGGCGTGCAGCGCCAGCTCTCGGAAATCGAGCAAGTGGCCACAGCAGTGCAGGAAATGTCAGCCACGGCACAGGAAGTATCACGCAGCGCCACCCACGCTGCCGATGCCGCCAACAATGCCGATGCAGCGGCCAACCATGGCAAGCAGGTGGTGCACAGTACGGCGGCCTCCATTGCCGGCCTGGCCAGCGAGATAGGCCGCGCGGTGGGCGTGGTGCAGAACCTGGCCAAGGACAGCGAAAACATCAACGCCATTCTGGTGGCTATTCGGGGTATCGCCGAGCAGACCAACCTGCTGGCACTCAACGCCGCCATCGAGGCCGCCCGCGCCGGCGAGCAGGGCCGCGGTTTTGCCGTTGTGGCCGACGAGGTGCGCAACCTGGCGCAGAAGACCCAGCAAGCCACCGAAGAAATCCAGACCATGATCCAGCAACTGCAGCATGGCACCCGCGAAGTGGTGAAGGTGATGCAGGAAAGCCAGGAGAAAACCGACGACAGCGTGCAGCACGCACGCCAGGCGGCCGAAGCGCTGGAGACCATCACCCAGGCGGTATCGGTGATCAGCGAGATGAACACGCATATCGCCACCGCTGCCGAGGAGCAGAGCGCGGTGGCCGAGGACATCAACCGCAACGTCACCAATATCGGCATGGTCGCCCAGGAAGTGGCCAGCGGCGCCGACGAAGCCAGCGCCGCCAGCTCCGAACTGACCAAACTGGCCGAGCAGCAACGCCGGCTGATCAATCAGTTCAAAGTCTGAAAGGCCCCGTCATGCAAAAGGCCCCGCAAGGGGCCCTTTTGCTGTCTCGCCGGATCCTAGTTCAGGCCGAAGCCGCCAGATGGTGGAAGCTGAAATAGAAGCGCAGCGCATCGACCAACTCGACGAACTCCGCTGGCGGCGCGACCAGGGCAAAGCCCGAGTCGTAGCTACCTGGGGTGACATCCTCTCGCGACCATTGGCACGTGGCCGCAAAGTCGATGACATGCACACCGTCAGTGCCGGGAATCTTCAGGCGCATTTCAAAGCGCGCACCCACCAACATCGGCAACTGGCTGATCAGCATCAGGCCGTCCAGAGAGATATTGCCGATAGAGCCCATAGGCTTGTCGGTGAGGCGGTTGAACACCTTCAGGTAATACGGCAGCTGATGGCGCTCAATGCGACGCTGGCTTTTCATGGCGACCTGGCAAGAAGTAAGGACTGTTAGTATGGCTGGCGATTGGCCAGCAGCCAAACTTATGGACAAGCGGCAGCGACCTCGCCACGCAGCCGGTCACGGGTGGCCACCACCTCGGCATCGCTGACGTATTCGGTGCTGCCATCGGCGCCGCGTCGATAGAAGCGCCCACCCTCTTCCAGTTGCGTCAGGCGCTTGCGCAGCTGCGAACATTGCTGCTCCTGCTCGGCGCGCAGCCTGGCCGTCTTCTCGGCGGCCTGTTGCTGCTCGGCACGACGCGCCGCCTGCAGTTTTTCCAGGCGCTCTTCGCGGGCTCGGGTAGCCGCATCGCGCTCCACCACCTGTGGGCGAACCTCGATCTGCTCGGCGCTGGGCGCCTGCGGTTTTTCCGAGTAATGCACCTGACCGCGCTCGTCGGTCCAGCGATAGATCTGCGCCGACGCCAGCGCCGGCAGCATCAGAAGCAGCAATAGTGCACGCATAAGACCTCCTGTCAGGCCTTCAGCTTAACCCGAGGCGCGCAGGCGGTCATCGACCTTCCAGCCGCTACAGACCAATCGCCACCGGTTTGGCCACCGGCTCGCGCAGATGCCCCAGCTGCTCCAGAGTGTCCAGGCGGGCCTGGGCGCGGAAGGCATACTCACTGCGCGGGTAATTTTGCAGCACGAAACGGTAGGTCTGCGCCGCATCGACATAGAGCTTCTCGCGCTCCAGACACTGGCCGCGCAGCACAGAAATCTCCGGCTGCAGGTAAGGCCTGGAGCGGATGTTGCGCTCGGTCTGCGACAACTCCAGCATCACCCGCCCGCACTCGCCCTCGGCATAGGCCTTGTAGGCATTGTCCAGGTGATAGTCGGCGGTGGTGCGGGTGCAGCCGTGCAGGCTCAACAGGGCAACAATCAGCAGTGATAGGCGCATGACGAAATCCTCCTCATTAGGGGATATATCGACTGCGTGCAGTAAAGCTAAAGGTAGGCCCGCCTACCAACCTAGGTTGGGAAGTCACGGCCCGCCAGCCACAGTCCCTGGGACGGCTGATAGACTCCGGCGAAGCCCTGCATTTTCCGTCCCCTGCACGACCTGGAGTCGCCATGCGCCACGCCCGCTACAGCCTGATCGCCCTCGCCCTGCTGGCAGGCTGCTCGCCGACCACGCCGCTGTTCATTGCCCAGGTCGCCACCCATGAAGTGGTGGACTACAAGACCATGAAGAACAACCGCATGGTCGCCGCCATCGAGGACGAAGGTGATCTGCTCACCTTCAGCGCCATGGCCATTCGCGATGCCCACAGCGAGCAGGCGGAAGAGACCTACCTCGCCGGCTACCACGACAGCAAGCTGAGCAATGAAGTGCGTGCCATCGCGCTGTATCAGATCGGCCTGGTCTACATGAGCCGCTACAACGACCAGCGCAACGACACCAAGGCGCTCAACTACTTCTACCAGGTTCTCAACGAATTTCCCCAGACCCAGGCGGCCACGCGTGCTGAGGCACGCATCATCATGCTGCGCAAGCGCGCCGAGGAGCCGGTACAGAAGAACTCGCGCGAGTTGCTAGCAAACTGGAAGCCGCAGCAGACTCTGGATCTGTACAAGCCCAGCCTCGATCCGGACATGACCCTGCTATCACGCCGTGCCGTGCTCAAGGATCGCGTCGGCGAAGCCGAACAATTGTACATGCTGGCCGTGGCCGACCCGGGCGTACCGCAGGACATCAAGGAAAAGGCGCTGTACCAGCTCGGTCTGATGTATCTGGCGCCGGACAACCCGCAACGCAACCGCGACAAGGGCATCGGCTACCTGCGGCGACTGCTGGTGCAGTTCCCCAATAGCGATCTGGCCGGCAAGGCCTCGCGCCACCTCAATGCCGGACTCAACAGCCAGTAACCGCATCCGGCTGCGCCGCGCTATGCTGAGCGGCGCAGTCTTCTCCTGACCCGGATCAACACGCGGCCAGCGCCTGCAGGCTGCAATGTATGCAACGGATCAAGGAGACCGCTCCCATGCAACTGCGCCAGCTACTGGTCGTCATCACCCCACACCGCGACGAGCAACCCGCCCTGATGCGCGCCCGCTGGCTGGCCCAGCAGACTGGCGCCGCCATCGAGCTGCTGCTGGCCGAGCATCACCCGGGGTTCGAACAGACGCTGCTGCTGGCGCCGGAAATTGCCCTGCAGGCACGCGACACCTACCTCAAGCAACAGCAGGAACGTCTAGAGCGGCTAGCCGCACCGCTGCGCGACGAAGGCCTGAACGTCAGCTGCTGCCTGCGCTGGGGACAAACCCTGGTCAGCCATGTGCTGGAACGGGTCGAGCAGCTGCAGCCCGATCTGGTGCTCAAGTCGGCTCGCCATCACGGCCTGCTCAGTCGCCTCTTGCTGGGCAATTCCAGCTGGCAGTTGCTGCGTCACTGCCCGGTACCGGTGTGGCTGGTACAGCGCGAAGGCCAGCAGCCCAAGCGCCTGTGTGCGGCCCTCGACCCCACCCACAGCGCCGACAAGCCTGCCGCGCTGGAACATGAACTGATCCTCGCCAGCCGCGAGCTGAACGAAAAGCTCGGCCTCGAAGCCGACTACCTGCATTGCTTCGCCCCGCTGCCGCACAGCCTGATGTTCGACGCCGAACTGGTGATCGACTACCCCAGCTATGTCGCACAGACCGAAAAGGCCCACCGCGAAGCACTGACCAACCTGTGCAGTCACTACAGCCTGCCCCAGGCCAACACCCACCTGCTCAGCGGATTTGCCGAACAGGTGATTCCCGATTTCGTCCGCGCTCAGCACATCGACCTGCTGGTGATGGGCGCTATCTCGCGCAGTCAGCTCGACAGCGCACTGATCGGCCATACCGCCGAACGCGTGCTGGAGGCCGTGGATTGCGACCTGCTGGTGATGAAACCACCGGCCTTTGCCGAGGTTTGAACAGGTAGTGAAGGCCGTGCATGACTACAGCAAACGCCCGTAGTAGCCTCTCGCATCGTTCAAGATCGGGAGCCTTAGCATGTCGTTTCGCCGTACCAAGATCGTCGCCACCCTCGGCCCAGCCAGCAGTTCACCGGAAGTCCTCGAGCAGCTGATTCTCGCCGGCATCGACGTGGCCCGTCTTAACTTCTCCCACGGCTCAGCGGAAGACCACAAGGCCCGCGCACAACTGGTGCGCGACCTGGCCGCCAAACACGGCCGCCATGTCGCCCTGCTCGGCGACCTGCAGGGGCCGAAGATCCGCATCGCCAAGTTCGAAGGCAAGCGCATCGAGCTTAAGGAAGGCGACCTGTTCCGCCTGTCCTCCAGCCACTCGCGCACCGCCGGCAATCAGCAGGTGGTCGGCATCGACTACCCAGCACTGATACAGGACTGCAATGTCGGCGACGAACTGCTGCTGGATGACGGCCGCGTGGTCATGCAAGTTGAACTCAAAGGCGCCGACGAGCTGCATTGCCGCGTGACCATCGGCGGCCCGCTGTCCGACAACAAGGGCATCAACCGCCGTGGCGGTGGCCTGACCGCGCCGGCCCTGACCGACAAGGACATGGCCGACATCAAGCTGGCCGCCGAGATGGAGCTGGACTACCTGGCCGTGTCCTTCCCCCGCGACGCAGCCGATATGCAACTGGCCCGTCGCCTGCGCGACGAAGCCGGCAGCAGCGCCTGGCTGGTGGCAAAGATCGAGCGCGCCGAAGCGGTCGCTGATGACGCCACCCTGGACGGTCTGATACGCGCCAGCGACGCGGTGATGGTGGCACGCGGCGATCTGGGCGTGGAAATCGGTGATGCCGAGCTGGTCGGCATCCAGAAGAAAATCATTGCCCACGCCCGTCGCCTGAACAAGGCGGTGATCACCGCCACGCAGATGATGGAGTCGATGATCCACAGCCCGATGCCGACCCGCGCCGAAGTTTCCGACGTGGCCAACGCCGCGCTGGACTACACCGACGCGGTGATGCTCTCGGCCGAAAGCGCCGCCGGCGAGTACCCGGTGGAAGCCGTGCAGGCCATGGCCCGCGTGTGTCTGGGCGCTGAAAAACACCCAACCAGCCAGAAATCCAGCCACCGCATCGGCCGCACCTTCGAGCGCTGCGACGAGAGCGTGGCCCTGGCCACCATGTACACCGCCAACCACTTCCCCGGCGTCAAGGCGATCATCAGCCTCACCGAGAGCGGCTACAGCCCGCTGATCATGTCGCGCATCCGCTCGTCGATCCCGATCTACGCCTTCACCCCGCACCGCGAGGCCCAGGCTCGCGTGGCGCTGTTCCGTGGCGTCTACACCGTGCCGTTCGACCCGGCCGCACTGCCGGCCAACAAGGTCAGCCAGGCGGCCGTGGACGAGCTGCTCAAGCGTGGCGTAGTCGAGCCGGGTGACTGGGTGATCCTGACCAAGGGCGACAGCTACCACGGCACCGGCGGCACCAATACCATGAAGATCCTGCACGTCGGCGACCCCATGGTCTAAGCGCTTCTGGCCCGAACGAACCCGCCACCCGGCGGGTTTTTTATGCGCTAGGGACGCCTGGCAACAGCCGCCAGTCGGTGAAATCAGTGCGTAGAACAAGCCGCGCTATCGTTAACAGCAAGGAGTTATCAGGACATCGCGGAGACGAACCCGCCCGGAAGCACATGGCCTTCTGCCGCAAGCGAGCGCACAGCCCATGAGCGAACACCGACAGTTTCTTGCCCTACGCGCCTATGTGGATCTGCTTCTGCAGCACGGCGCCTGCATCCTGGCCAGGGAGCCGCTGCTGATCCGCTACGGTGAACGCACCCTGCACTACTCCTGCGGCATGCTGCTGTGCGACGACGAGATCGAGGTTGTAGAACTGGCCTGAACCTCAGGTCTTCTGCCGGCGCGCCTTGAAGAAGTCGCTGAGCAGACTGCTGCAGGTCTCTGCCAACACCCCGCCTTCGACCAGCACGCGATGATTGAGGAAGTCCTGCTGAAAGAACTGCCCACGGCTGACCGCCACCCCGGCCTTGGGCTCGGTGGTGCCGTAAACCACCCGGGCGATGCGCGAATGGACGATCAGCCCGGCGCACATGCTGCAGGGCTCCAGGGTCACATACAGGGTGCTGCCGGGCAGGCGGTAGTTATCCAGCTTGGCCGCTGCCGCACGGATGGCGACCATCTCGGCATGGGCGCTGGGGTCGCTGGTCGAGATCGGGCAGTTGAAGCCACTGCCGACCACCTCGCCCTCCTGAACCACGACCGCGCCCACCGGCACCTCGCCCCGCAGCGCACCGAGACGGGCCTGCTCCAGCGCCAGCTGCATGAAGCGCTCGTCGCGCGAGCGGTCGATGATCATGGGCTTACGCATTACACCACCGCGATGGCGGCCATCAGGCCGGTTTCCATGTGATCAATCACATGACAGTGAAACATCCACACGCCGGGATTATCGGCGACGAAGGCTATACGCGCCGTCTCGTTCTTGCCCAGCAGGTAGGTGTCGGTGAAATACGGTTCAATGGAGCGCCGATCGGAGTCCAGCACCTTGAAAGCCATGCCGTGCAGATGGATCGGATGCTGGTACTGGGTCAGGTTGCGCAGCTCGAAGATATAGTGCTCACCGAGCTTGAGGGTAGCGATGGGCCTATCGGCACAGCCCTTGTTCTGGATGTCCCAGGCCTGGCCGTTGATCTGCCAAAGCTTGTAGGCAGCGCCCTGCTCGATGTTCTCCGAGAGCATGGCCGCCCACTCGAAGTTGAACCTGAGCCTCTGCGCGCGGCCGAGGTCCGGTTCGGCAATCGGGTTGGCCGGCAGCGCGGCCGGCCAGTCGCTGCCCGTTGACTCTGAGGATTCACCAGCCAGGGTCGCCAGTCGTAGCGGACCATTGCGCAGAGATAGCTCGCTGCCGGCGGCTGGTACGCGGAGCGCCAGATCGATACGCATGCCTGGGCCCAGCCAGTACTCCTTGCCCAGCGGACGCGGGGTGATGGGGTTGCCGTCCAGCGCATAGATGCGCACCTCTGCACCCGGCAGGTTGAGGCGATAAGTGATGGTGCTGTCCAGGTTGAGCAGGCGCAGACGTACCACCTGCCCGGCCGGCAGGCTGATGCGTGGATTGTGCTGGCCATTGATGCTCGACAGTCGCCCCGGCGTGCCGCCACGGGCCGCCTCGCGCGGCACGCTGAAGGCGGTAAAGGCACCCTGCCCGTCTACCGACCAGGTCTTCAGGCACAGCGTACGCTCGTGGACGAAGCCACTGCCTTCGGCCTCTTCGACGATCAGCGGGCCAACCAGCCCGCGGCCAAGCTGGTCACTGCTGGCCATATGCGGGTGATACCAGTAGCTGCCGGCATCCGGACAGATGAAGCTGTAGTCGAAGAACTCGCCCGGCAGCACCGGGGCCTGCGAAACATAGGGCACACCATCCATCTCGATGGGCAGGCGGATGCCGTGCCAGTGGATGGTCGTGGGTACGCTCAGGCGGTTGACGAAGCGCACGCGCAGGCGCTCACCCTGTTTGCAGCGCAGTTCCAGACCGGGTGCCTGTCCGCCGTAGGCCCAGGCCGGGGTCTTGTGCCCCGGCACCAGTTCTACATCCAGCGGCGCGGCGATCAACTCATAGTCGTGGCTCGCCACATTTTCCGGACGGCCCAGCCAGTAGCGTACGCCACCGGCGCCCAGGCCGACCACGCCAAGGCTGGCAAGACCGGCTAGCACCTGTCTGCGAGTCAGATTCATCGTTCACCTGAGGATAACGAAAGGCCCTGGACCTTGCGGCAAGAGCAAATGGGAAGCAGGCTCATTTTAAGCGGCACGCTCAGGGCAAGTCGAACGGCGCAGTGTCGCAGCCCTCACCAGAGCACTTTCTACCAGATCAACAGTGCCAGGCCGGCGGCAATCAGCAACCCGGCACTGCCACGGCGCCAACCGATGCCCAGTGGCAAGACTTTTTCCGCCAGGACCAACAGGCTCAGCATGGCCATGCCCCACAGGTTCATGGCACCTACCACCAGCAGCACCAGCATCAGCGCCCAGCAGCAGCCCAGGCAGTAAAGACCGTGGTGCAGCCCGGTCCACCAGGCGCCCGCCAGACCAGGTCGGCCATGTCGCTGGAGGAAGCCCAACGGGCTCTGGCAGTGGGCCAGACAGCTGGCCTTGGCCGGACTCAACTGGTACAGCCCTGAGAGCAGCAGTGCCGCGGCCCCTAGCTTTGGCGGCAGACGCAGACTCATGGGCTCCAGCACCCGCAAAAGCTCTCCCAGTGCCTGCAAGCCCGTCAGTAACGCGGCAAAAGCCACCCACATCAGCGCATACGCTGCACCAAACAACACCAGCTTCGCTCGGCGCTGGCGATCCGAGTGCAGGCAACGGCGATACAGCAGCATCACGGGTAAAGCAGTCGGCAGCATCATGGCCTGCATCATCGCCAGCCACATGCCGAAGGCGAACAGCCCCTGAATGGAGAGCCAGTTGGTCGGCGGCATCCACATATCGCCCATGGCCGCCATCTGCGCCGCCTCGTGCGCCGACCATAACCACGCCAGCGTACTCAGCAGCAACACACAGGCTGCCGCCGCCAGCGCCCCCCAGTCGAACCGGCTAGGCGCGGATGATGCCATGGGGCCCCATGTGCAGCTCGTAGAGCAGGGCGTTAGTACCGGTATGGCTCAGTGCAATGGCGCCCCAGGTATCAAAGGTCGCGCTGGCACAGTCGGCCTCGCCGAACTCGAACCCCTCCGGCAGCAGCAGGCTGACACGATGCACTGCCCCGTCCATGGGATTGCGAATTGGCTCGACCCGACCGTCGATCAGCCCCGGCACGCGGATGCTGGCCGTCAGGGCGGCGCGGTCGGTATGCACTTCCACCGGCAGGAACTGCGGCTCGTGGAGGGTTTCCAGGGTACTGGCGAAGATGGCGAAGAAGGCCGTGGGCTCCTGCTCCTGGCCGCTGAGGATGGTCAGCAGAGCCTGGCGCTGCTCGGCGGTGGCACGTTCATCGATAAAGGGCTGACACTGGCCATGCCCTTCATGAATAGGCCCAGGCCAGGCAAAGGTGCAGGCCACATGGAGATTATCGAGGCGCACCTTACCGAAGTGCCCTACGACGATATGAAAGCCCACCGCCGCCTCACAACCATCGTGCGTGGGCAGGGCATTGAACTGGCAGGGGCAGCCGTAATCGCAATTGCACAGATCCACACCGGGACCACGCAGGCGCCAATCGACATAAGAAGTCATGATCGTATCCTCGCCCCCTGCAAACTCCCCCTTCTTCCCATACTAGGGCGGAAAGAGCCGAGGCATTAGACACAATTCTCATCTGCCCACTTGCCATGAGCTGCTGGACGAATAATCGCGGACAGCAAAAAGGGCAGCTCGCGCTGCCCTTTCTGGCCCTACCGGATCATTCCCACTCGATGGTCGCCGGCGGCTTGCTCGACACGTCGTAGGTCACGCGGGAGATACCCGCGATCTCGTTGATGATGCGATTGGAAACCTTCTCCAGCAGCTCGTAGGGCAGGTGCGCCCAGCGCGCGGTCATGAAGTCGATGGTTTCCACGGCGCGCAGGGCGACGACCCAGGCGTAGCGACGGCCGTCGCCAACCACGCCGACCGATTTCACCGGTTGGAACACCACGAAGGCCTGGCTGGTCTTGTGGTACCAGTCGAAGTTGCGCAGCTCTTCGATGAAGATATGGTCGGCTTCACGCAGCAGATCCGCGTATTCCTTCTTCACTTCGCCGAGGATGCGTACGCCCAGGCCCGGGCCCGGGAACGGGTGACGGTAGACCATGTCGTAAGGCAGGCCCAGCTCCAGGCCGATCTTGCGCACTTCGTCCTTGAACAGTTCGCGCAGCGGCTCGACCAGCTTGAACTGCATGTCTTCCGGCAGGCCGCCGACGTTGTGGTGGCTCTTGATCACGTGGGCCTTGCCGGTCTTGGCGCCGGCCGATTCGATCACATCCGGGTAGATGGTGCCTTGGGCGAGGAACTTCACGTCCTTGAGCTTGGTGGCTTCTTCATCGAACACTTCGATGAAGCTGCGACCGATGATCTTGCGCTTCTCTTCCGGATCGCTGACGCCGGCCAGACGGCCGAGGAACAGCTCTTCGGCGTTGGCGCGGATCACCTTGACGCCCATGTTTTCGGCGAACATGGCCATCACCTGATCACCCTCGTGCAGGCGCAGCAGGCCGTTGTCGACGAACACGCAGGTCAGCTGGTCGCCGATGGCGCGGTGCAGCAGCGCGGCAACAACCGAGGAATCCACACCGCCGGACAGGCCCAGCAGTACCTTGGCATTGCCCACCTGGGCACGCACGGTCGCGATGGCGTCTTCGACGATGTTGGCCGGGGTCCACAGGGCTTCGCAGCCGCAGATATCGAGGATGAAACGCGACAGGATGCGACCACCCTGCTTGGTGTGGGTCACTTCCGGGTGGAACTGCACGCCGTAGTAGCCGCGGCTGTCGTCGGCCATGGCGGCAATCGGGCAACTCGGTGTGCTGGCCAGGACATGGAAGCCTTCAGGCAGACGGGTGACCTTGTCGCCGTGGCTCATCCATACATCCAGCCCCAGCACGCCGTCGGCGTCCACATGGTCTTCGATACCGTCGAGCAGGCGGGCCTTGCCGACCACATCGACGCGGGCATAGCCGAACTCGCGCAGATCGGAACCTTCCACCTTGCCGCCGAGCTGCTCGGACATGGTCTGCATGCCATAGCAGATGCCGAACAGCGGGATGCCCAGATCGAACACCGCCTGCGGCGCGCGCGGGCTGCCGGCCTCATGCACCGACTCCGGACCACCGGCGAGGATGATGCCGCGCGGCGCGAAGGCGCGAATGGCCGCATCATCCATGTCGAACGGGTGGATCTCGCAATACACGCCGATTTCGCGCACGCGGCGGGCAATCAGCTGGGTGTACTGGGAACCGAAATCCAGAATCAGGATGCGGTGGGCGTGAATGTCATGATGGGCCATGGCCGTCTCTCGTAGCGGAATTCACAAATGACAAGGGGCTGATCAGTCAGCCCCAGGTCGATTCAATGCAGTGGATTAACCCACGCGGTAGTTCGGGGCTTCCTTGGTGATCTGCACATCGTGCACGTGCGACTCGGCCATGCCGGCACCGGTGATGCGCACGAACTGCGGCTTGCTGCGCATTTCCTCAACGGTGGCGCAGCCGGTGTAGCCCATGGAGGCACGCAGGCCGCCCATCAGTTGATGGACGATGGCCGCCATGGCGCCCTTGTACGGCACACGGCCTTCGATGCCTTCCGGCACCAGTTTCTCGGCGCCAGCCGAGGAGTCCTGGAAGTAACGGTCGGAAGAACCCTGGGCCTGAGCCATGGCACCCAGCGAGCCCATGCCGCGATAGGCCTTGTAGGAACGGCCCTGGAAAAGCTCGACCTCGCCCGGAGCTTCTTCGGTACCGGCCAGCATGGAGCCGATCATCACGGCGGAGGCGCCAGCGGCGATGGCCTTGGAGAGGTCGCCGGAGAAACGGATGCCACCGTCAGCGATCAGCGGTACGCCGGTACCTTCCAGCGCGGCGGCGACATTGGCCACGGCACTGATCTGCGGCACGCCGACGCCAGCGACGATACGGGTGGTGCAGATGGAGCCCGGGCCGATACCGACCTTGACCCCGTCGGCGCCGGCTTCGGCCAGGGCACGAGCGGCATCGCCGGTGGCGATGTTGCCGCCGATCACCTGCACCTGCGGGAAGTTCTGCTTGACCCAGCGCACGCGGTCGATCACGCCCTTGGAGTGACCGTGGGCGGTATCGACGATGATCACGTCAACGCCGGCGTTGGCCAGTGCGGCCACGCGGTCACCGGTGTCGGCACCGGTACCAACGGCGGCGCCGACGCGTAGGCGGCCCTGCTCGTCCTTGCTCGCCAGCGGGTAGGCCTTGGCCTTCTCGATGTCGTTGACGGTCATCATGCCCTTGAGGGTGAAGGCGTCGTCGACGATCAGCACGCGCTCGATGCGGTGCTTGTGCAGCAGGGCGCGCACGGTGTCCTTGTCGGCGCCTTCGGCGACGGTGACCAGACGCTCTTTGGGCGTCATCACTTCGCGCACCTTGGCGTCCAGGCGATTCTCGAAACGCACGTCACGGGAGGTGACGATGCCGACCAGGTCGCCATCGGACAGCACCGGCACGCCGGAGATGTTGTTCTGCCGGGTCAGCTCGAACAGATCGCGCACAGTGGCGTCGGCGTCGATGGTGATCGGGTCGGTGACCACACCGGCCTCGAACTTCTTGACCTTGCGCACCTCGGCAGCCTGCTGCTCGATGGTCATGTTCTTGTGGATGATGCCGATGCCGCCTTCCTGAGCCATGGCAATGGCCAGACGGGCTTCGGTCACGGTGTCCATGGCGGCAGAGAGCAGCGGAATGTTCAGCTCGATGCCACGGGTCAGACGGGTTTTCAGGCTGACGTCTTTCGGCAGGACCTCGGAATAACCGGGGATCAGGAGAACATCGTCGAAGGTCAGTGCTTCTTGGCTGATACGCAGCATGGCGGGGCTCCCAAGCGGGAAAAATAAGAAGCGCGGCATTATACCCAGCGCCCCGCCTTCGCTCAATGGCAACGCACCAGAGGGCGCGGATGTTTCTCCGTTACTCGCACTGCGCCGTCACCAGGCGCACCGGATAGCCCAGGCGCTGGGCAAACTCGGCCAGCAGGGCCGGGCTGAAACATTCGGCCGGCCAGTTGTTGAAGATGAAACCGAGATTGGAGAATCCGCACGGCTGGAGGAAGAGAAAGCCGTTGATATCGTCCTCGAAGCCGCATTCCGGGCAGACAAAGGTATCGGTTTGCCGCGGCATCCACTCTTCCAGGCTGTCGAACAGGGCTTCACCAATCTCCTGGCGGCACTGTGGGCACCCGGCCTCTTCGAGAAACCCGTGACTGGGCGTGTAGATACAGCGTTTGGTAACGATCTCAAGGCCATTGCACGGCTGGCCGAACGGCAGGCGCTCGGCATGTGGCAGCCGCCGCGCTCCTTCTGCGATGGCATAGGCCATGCGGTTGCCCAGGCGCCCGCAGGTACTCAACTCGGCCGCCACCAGCTGGCGCTTGTGCAACCAGCGCAGCACCTGGCGCGCCTTGCCTTCGGCATCCGGGAAGGTGGAAATCTGCGGAACGATGATGCTCTGCTGCTCGCTCATGGCCGTCATGCTGCAAAAAGAATGACGCCAGTTTAATCGCCCGGTGCCGGACCGTCAGTCGCGGCTTTGGCCGCGCCAGGCAAACCGCTATGATGCCGGCATGATCAAAGACCCCTTCCAGCGCCTCAACCTCGACCGCGACGTGCTCAGCGTCAGCCAGCTCAACGGGCGCGCACGCCTGCTGCTGGAAGACGTGTTCGCCCAGGTCTGGGTCGAGGGCGAGATTTCCAACCTGGCCAAGCCCGCCTCCGGCCATCTGTACTTCACCCTCAAGGACAGTCAGGCCCAGGTGCGCTGCGCGCTGTTCCGACAGAACGCCACGCGGGTGCGCCAGGCCCTACGCGACGGTCTGGCGGTGAAGGTGCGCGGCAAGGTCTCGCTGTTCGAGGGTCGTGGCGACTACCAGCTGATTCTCGATATGGTGGAGCCGGCCGGCGATGGCGCCCTGCGCCTGGCCTTCGAGGCACTGAAGGAAAAGCTGGCCGGCGAAGGGCTGTTCAGCGCCGAACAGAAGATTCCCCTGCCCGCCCACCCGCAACGCATCGGCATCATCAGCTCACCGACCGGCGCAGTGATCCGCGACATTATCAGCGTGTTCCGCCGCCGCGCGCCGCAGGTGGCGCTGACCCTGATTCCCACCGCAGTGCAGGGTCGCGAGGCCACCGCGCAGATAGTCCGCGCCTTGCAACTGGCCGACCGCCAGGGCTTCGACGCCCTGATCCTGGCCCGCGGCGGCGGCTCGCTGGAGGACCTCTGGTCCTTCAACGAGGAGGCCGTAGCCCGCGCCGTGGCGGCCTGCGCCACGCCCATCGTCAGCGCCGTGGGCCACGAGACCGATGTGTCGATCAGCGACTTCGTCGCCGACGTGCGCGCGCCCACGCCATCGGCTGCCGCCGAGTTGCTGGCGCCGGACAGTTCCGACCTGCAGCGGCGCCTGGACAGCCTGCGCCGCCGGCTGATCCTGCGCATCCAGAGCACGCTCGCCCACCAGCGCCTGCGTCTGGACAGCCTGACCCGCCGCCTGCGCCATCCCGGTGAGCGCCTGCGCCAGCAGGCCCAGCGCCTGGATGATCTGGACCTGCGCCTGCGCCGCGCACTGGAGCAGCAACTGCACAACCGTCGCGAGCGACTGGCGCGCCTGGACACCCGCCTGGCCGCCCAGCATCCGGGCCGCCAGCTGGCCCTGCTGCGCCAGCGTCTGGACGGACTGGCCGAACGCCTGCCACGCGCCATGGAGCATGAGCTGCGCCAGCAACGCCAGCAGCTCGCCGCTCTGGCTCACAGCCTGCAGCTGGTCAGCCCGCTGGCCACCCTCAGTCGCGGCTACAGCATCCTCCTCGACGAGCGTGGCAACGCCATTCGTCAGGCCGCCCAGACCCAGCCCGGGCAACGGCTCAGGGCCAGGCTGGGCGAAGGCGAGCTCGAGGTACGGGTAGAGGACAATCATCTGGCGCCGGTCACCCTGTCGCTGCTGGACTAACACCTTCGGATTCCTTATGCGCCTGCTTGGCTTCCTGCTGCTCTGCCTCGCCCTGCCCATCCAGGCCGAAGGCTTTCTCACCCGCCTGCTGAACAAACCGGTGTCCGGTGGCGTGGCCGTGGTCGCCCTGCCGGAACAACCCCAGGCGCCGCAGGCCCGCTATCAGGGCAAACCGGTGCTGGTGGTGCGCGAGGACGGCCGGCGCTGGATTGCCATCGTCGGCATCCCGCTGACGGTCAAGCCAGGCCAGCAGCAGATCGAAGTCGAAGGCGCGCAGGCCATACCCTTCCAGGTAGGTAGCAAACGCTACCAGGAGCAGCGCATCACCCTGAAGAACCAGGAACAGGTCAATCCGAGCCCGGCCAATCTCAAGCGCATCGAGCGTGAGCTGGCCGAACAGACCCGCGCCTACCAGCAGTTCAGCCCGGGCACGCCGAGCAACCTGCTGCTCGACAGACCGGTCAATGGCCCGCTGTCCAGCCGCTTTGGCGTACGTCGATTCTTCAACGGCGAGGAACGCAATCCGCACGCCGGCCTGGATTTCGCCGTGCCCGCTGGCACACCGGTCAAGGCCCCGGCGGCCGGCAAGGTCACGCTGATCGGCGATTACTTCTTCAACGGCAAGACGGTGTTCGTCGATCACGGCCAGGGGCTGACCAGCATGTTCTGCCACCTGTCGAAGATTGATGTCCGCCTCGGCCAACAACTGCCACGCGGCGCCGTGCTCGGCCGGGTCGGCGCCACCGGCCGGGCCACCGGGCCACACATGCACTGGAACGTCAGCCTGAATGA
Organism: Pseudomonas fluvialis; assembly: GCF_014207935.1. GTDB lineage: Bacteria > Pseudomonadota > Gammaproteobacteria > Pseudomonadales > Pseudomonadaceae > Aquipseudomonas > Aquipseudomonas fluvialis_A. The sequence goes on from NZ_JACHLL010000002.1 coordinate 729,731, forward strand.
TGCGCGGGTTGATCCGGCCATTTTTATCGGTGCTTTCGAACCCTGAGAGCCCGCCCAAAACCTGCTGCGCGTCGGCCCTGCTGCGTTAAAAACAGGCTCGGAATGCTCATTTACAACTCGTAAACTCCGCTTCCTCGCCCATTTTTGCCTTGTATGACTCTAGCTCGCGGGGCTTTGAACAGACTCTGAAGAGCAAACAAAAAAGCCCCGCCGAAGCGGGGCTTTTCTTTGGACTAACAACAGCTAATCAGAAGCTGACCGTCACACCCGTGTAGTAGGAACGCCCGATGCCCGGCACGGCGGTGCCCCAGGCGATGCCGTTCATGCTCATGGTGCGACCCTGGGCGGTGTAGGCGCCGCCGGCGGGCAGGTAGTAGAACTTGTCGGCCAGGTTCTCCACGCCCATGTCCAGGCGCACCTGATCCCAGCTGTGACTCAGGCGCAGGTTGAACAGGGTGTAGCCGGCGGTCTCGATCTCGTTGCGCACATCGGAGCCGTCGTTCTTGGCCTGCACCGTGACCATTTCCAGGCTGTTGCGCCAGTCGCCCAACTCCTGCGTCAGGGCAAAGGTCGCGTTGAGCGGCATGATGTTGTACAGCTCATCATGGGTGTCGCGGTTCTCGCCGTTGCTGTAGTTGACCAGCGCCTCAGCGCCCCACTGCCCCAGCTCATTCTGCGCCAGCGGCATGCGCCCGGACAGGTCCACCCCATAGATGCGCGCGGACTGGTTGGCGTACTGCAGCACGTTGTACTGCTCGGCGACCACTGTCTGCCCCGGCAGTGCCACGGCATCGATGTAGTTATCGACATGGGTATAGAACGGCGTGACCTTCAGTTCATGACGTCGATCCGTGCTGTGCCAGTCGAAGCTGGTGGAGATGATGTGGGCAGCCTCGGGCTTGAGGTCGACATCACCGACATAGCCATTACCATCGCCCACAAAGTTGTTCATGGTGGCCGCCATCGGCCAGGTCGACCAGGTGTAGCGTTCGTAGAGGTTGGGAGAACGCACCTTGCGCGCCAGGCCGAACTCGATATCCAGATTGGCATCATGCTGGTAGCGCGCCAGAGCCGTAGCATCCCAGTTGTTGTCGCTCTGGCTGCGATCACTGGCATTGAAGGCCGCGGAGTCGCGACGCTGGTTGCTGACCATCATGCCCATGCCGTTGGTATCGGCATAACCATGCACCTCGCCGGCATCGGTGGTGACATGCTCGTAGCGCACGCCCAGCTGGGTGGTCCAGGCCTGGTTCAGCTCACGCTCCCACTCGGCAAACAGCGCCGCGCGGTCGCGCTCGCCATCGTTGATGTTCTCGAAGGTATTGGGCGACATGCCGCCAGTGCCCGAAGCCGGCCAGTAATCATCCAGGCGATAACGCTGGTATTCGCTGCCCAGGCGCAGCAGATCGCTGGGTGACAGGTCGATCTCCGCCTTGACGCTGGCACCCAGGGTCTTGCCGTCGCTGTTCATCGGCATACCCGGTGCGGTGCCGTACAGGAACTGCTTGTCCGGGCCGAAGTTCATCTCGTGTTCGACCTTCTCGTGGTAGACGGCCGTCTCCAGGCTGCCCCAATCGAATTCGCCGAGATAGCGCAGGTTCATACGCTTCTGCGTGTTGTCGGTCATGTCCATGCGCTGATTTGGGAAGAGCTCCTGCGGTACCTTCTGCTGGCCCAGCGAAAGCTCGAGCAGGTCCTCGCCTAGCTTGAGCGCCATGCTCAGTTCGTCATTGCGGGTTTCATAGGCGCTCGACGCCACCTCGTCCAGCGGCGAGCTTTCGCCCGGGCGACCGGTCGCGGTATCGGTCTTGAAGTCATCACCGGCCATGTAGTTGTTTGCCTTGCTGGTGCTGCCGGCATAGCGGATGTTGAACACATCGTCGGCATGCATCAGCGACACATGCCCGCCGCGCGCATCGTTGTTGCTACGCACGTAGGCGCCCACTTCCCCCTTGTTGAGGCTGGCCGCACCCGGTTCGGCGAATTCCGGCGCCGCACGCTCGGCGACGATGCTGCCACCAATGCTGTCGCCGCCGACGCTGACCGGGGTAACACCGGCATACACCTTGAGCGAACCCAGGTTGCTCGGGTCCACATAAGACAACGCTGGATTCATGTGATTGGGGCAGGAGGCGATCAGGTCCATGCCATCGACCTTGATGCGCAAACGGTCATCGGCCAGGCCGCGAATCGACGGCAGGCTGGAGAGGCCACCGGCCGCGTTGAGGCTCACACCGGGCACACCGCGCAGGAGGGCAGCACTGTCATCAGTCAGCGTGGCCGGGCTGGCCGCGGTGCCCAAATCGACATCGGCCGATGCCGGAGAAGTGGCTGCGGTTTCGGCGGTAATCACTGTCGGTTCGAGCACAAGTGCTTCGCGGGCAGCCGCCGGTTCTTTTACGGACTCTTCGGAGGCCAGCAGCGGGCCGGCGAGCAGCAGGCCGAGCAGTGCGGCATGGGCCGCCTGCCAGCGCTGAGTGATTTTCGACAGGGCAAAGGACGAGCAGGAAGTAGCAACAATTCTGGACATGAGGGCATTCCACACGGACAACGCAGGACTGCACGCGGTCGTATGGCCGCGTGCGCTTCGATCAGGCGGTGATCGACTGCGGTGGTGCGCGTGGCGGGGGCAGTAGCTGGGCGCGGAGGCCTGCCGCATCGACAGCAGCCGGCAGGCTCGGCGCCGGCGCGGCAAGCAGAATCGGCAAGCCGGACGCCGGCACAGGCACGGCGGCAAAATGCGCCGCCAGCTGGCAGTAGCCGCACTCCACATGGGACAGCGGTGCCTGCTTGTCCGGTCCAGGAGCGGAATCATCCGAATGACAGCTCAGCTCGCTCTGCACCTGGGCCAGCGCAGAGGCCAGATCGAGGTTCTGCGCCTGGGTCAGCAACGGACCGGCGAACAGCATGAGCAGGGCAAAGATGCCCAGCCAGGCGCCAAAGCGCGATGTGCTCATGCGTGGATGCAAACCGCTAACTCCATCAAATAGCTGGTCCTTAAAGATGCGCCGCGATTCTAATGACCGGCTGTCGCCCAGTCTCTGCGACAAGGGCGCGCAGCGGCGCTGACACAGATCAACCCCGCGCAATCAATCGACACTTTACGGGCACATGGCGCAAAAAATCTTCACGACAGGTACGCAAGCGAATGAAAATTCCAATTTTAAAAACATGCTTGCAATGATTAACCCATAAATAGACGATTCACCCTGACAAAGCGCCAAAAGCGCCCCCTTTTCGAGCAGGAAACAGCCATGAGCATGCTGAAAGACCCTTCGAGCAAGTACCGCCCCTTCGCCCCGATCCAAATTCCGGACCGCACCTGGCCGAACCAGCAGATCAGCAAGGCGCCCATCTGGCTGAGCTCGGACCTGCGCGATGGCAACCAGTCGCTGATCGAACCGATGGACGCCGAGAAGAAGATGCGCTTCTTCAAGTGCCTGGTCGCCGTGGGCCTCAAGGAAATCGAAGTGGGCTTCCCGTCCGCCTCGCAGACCGACTTCGACTTCGTCCGCGAACTGATCGAAGGCGGCCACATCCCGGATGACGTGACCATCCAGGTGCTGACCCAGGCCCGCGAGGACCTGATCACCCGCACCTTCGAGTCGCTCAAGGGCGCCAAGCAGGCCATCGTTCACTACTACAACGCCACCGCACCGAGCTTCCGCCGCATCGTCTTCAACCAGGACAAGGCCGGAGTGATCGAGATCGCCGTGAATGCCGCGCAGATCATCAAGCGCCTGGCCGTCGAGAACCCGGACACCGCCTGGCGCTTCGAGTACTCGCCGGAAGTGTTCAGCTCCACCGAGACCGAGTTCGCCGTCGAGGTGTGCAACGCGGTGATCGGCGTGTTCCAGCCAACCCCGGCGAACAAGCTGATCCTTAACCTGCCGGCCACCATCGAGGCCGCCACGCCGAACATCTACGCTGACCAGATCGAGTGGTTCTGCCGCCATGTCGACCGCCGCGACAGCGTGCTGGTCAGCCTGCACACCCACAACGACCGCGGCACCGGCGTGGCCGCCACCGAACTGGGCCTGATGGCCGGCGCCGACCGTGTCGAAGGCTGTCTGTTCGGCAATGGCGAGCGCACCGGCAACGTCGATCTGGTCACCGTGGCACTGAACCTCTACACCCAGGGCGTCGACCCGCAACTGGACTTCTCCGACATCGATGCCGTGCGCAAAGTGGTCGAGGAATGCAATCAGCTGCCGGTGCACCCGCGCCACCCCTACGTCGGCGATCTGGTCCACACCGCCTTCTCCGGCTCGCACCAGGATGCCATCCGCAAGGGCTTCGCCCAGCAGGATGCCAACGGCGTGTGGGAAGTGCCCTACCTGCCGATTGATCCGGCCGACATCGGCCGCAGCTATGAGGCGGTGATCCGCGTCAACAGCCAGTCCGGCAAGGGCGGCATCACCTACCTGCTGGAGCAGGAATACGGCATCAGCCTGCCGCGTCGCCTGCAGATCGAGTTCAGCCAGGTGGTGCAAAAGGAAACCGACCGCCTGGGCCTGGAGATGAGCGCGGCGCAGATCTACGCCCTGCTGGAAAGCGAGTACCTGCAGGCTGACGAGCCCTACGCCCTGAAAAGCCACCGCCTGCAGGAAGAGCACGGCACCACCGCCGTCGATGTCAGCGTCGACGAAGTCGGCGAACTGCGTCACTGGCGCGGCATCGGTAAGGGCCCGCTGGAAGCCTTGGTGGCTGGCCTGCCGGTCGGCGTGGAAATCGTCAACTACGCCGAGCACGCCATCGGTTCCGGCACCAACGCCAAGGCCGCAGCCTATATCGAACTGCGCCTGAATGGCGGTCGTGCGCTGCACGGCATCGGCATCGACGAGAACCTGACCACCGCCAGCTTCCGCGCCCTGTTCAGCGCCATCAACCGCGCACTGCGTCAGGCCGAGGCCCAGGCCGCCTGAGAACGAATCGTCTCGACCAGATAGTCCCTTGGGGAGCCTCGGCTCCCCTTTTTTCTGCCCGCCTATCAGGCAGTCTCTGCGGTAGCTTCTAGACTCGAACTATCACCGTGCGAGTCACTGCCATGTCCGCCCAGTCATTCTGTCGCCGCCTGCTTCTTGTCCTGTGCTGCTGCAGCAGCGCCAGTTGGGGCGCGGACGTGCTGATGGCCTTTGGCGAGAAAATCCCCCCCTACTGTTTTCCGGAAAGCGACAGCGGCATTGAGCTGGAAGTGATTGGCGAAGCCCTGGCGTTGCGCGGGCATCGCCTGAAACCGCGTTATTACCCGCTGGCCAGGGTGCCTCTGGCTTTCCGCCATGGCGAAGTGGATGCGGCAATGACCGACCTTGGCCAGGACCTGACCGACCAAGGCGGCCACTACGGCGAACCGGCGGTGATCTACCAGAACGTGCTGGTGACCCTGCGTAACCGCCAACTCAACCTGCAACGCCCGGAGGACCTCAAGGGCCTCAGCGTGGTGGCTTTTCAGGGCGCGGCTAAACGCTATCCCGAGTGGCTGGGCGCCACCCAGGCCGCCGGCCTGTATTTCGAGCAGAACAATCAGGAGCTGCAGGTGCTGGGCCTGAACAAGGGGCGCTACGACGTGGTCCTGAGCGACCGCAGCATCTATCACTACTTCGAGCAGCTGCTGTCACGCACCGCTCTGTTCAAGGCCAAGGCGGTCGACATGCACAGCTTTACCGAGGAGGACCCGCAGAACTATCGCCCTGTATTCCGCGACGCGCAGGTGCGTGATGACTTCAACGCCGGCCTGCAGCAGCTCAAAAAAAGCGGCCGCTACCAGCAGATCTACGACAGCTATCTCAAGCCGTAGGCTGCTGCTGCCAGTGGCTGCGGCCCCACTGGCACATGGCTTCCAGCACCGGTTTGAGCGTGGCGCCGTGCTCGGTCACGCGGTACTCGACCCGCGGCGGAACCTCCGCGAACACCGTGCGACTAAGCACACCATCGCGCTCCAGCTCACGCAGCTGCTGGGTCAGCATCTTCTCGGTTATATCCGGCACCAGGCGCTTAAGCTCGGAAAAGCGCAGCGCCCCCTGCAGCAGGTGATAGACCAACAGGGATTTCCACTTACCACCGATCACCTCCAGGGTCACTTCCACCGGCGTGTTGTAGACCTTGTCGCCCTGCACCAGACGTTTGCTTTCGGGGGACAGCGCCGGTTGATCGCTCATGATAATTACCAAATAGTAAGTGACTGCCTAAATCGTACGTACTTGTATAAAAGTTTGCCACCCCCATAATCGACGGCACACGTCAGCCACCCAGGATATTTCCATGAGCCTCGATCACCTGTTTTCCCCAACCCAACTCGGCGACCTCAACCTGCCCAACCGTCTGGTCATGGCTCCACTGACTCGCCAGCGCAGTCTGCCGGGCAATGTGCCGGGCGAGCTGAACGCGCTCTACTACGCCCAGCGCGCCAATGCCGGCCTGATCATAAGTGAAGCCAGCCAGGTCTGCCCGCAAGGCCAGGGCTATGCCTGGACACCTGGCATTCACAGCGCAGAACAGGTTGCCGGCTGGCGGCAAGTCACCCAGGCCGTGCACGAGGCCGGCGGTCGCGTCTTCCTGCAGCTCTGGCACGTCGGGCGTATCTCCCACCCGCTGCTGCAGCCAGGCGGTGCCGACCCGGTAGCCCCGTCGGCCATCCAGGCCAACGCCGAGTGCTATGTGGTCGAGGCCGATGGCAGCCACCACAAGGCCGCGACCGCCAAACCGCGCGCTCTTGAGCTGCATGAGCTGCCGGGAATCGTGGCCGCTTATGCCCAGGGCACTGCCAATGCCATCCAGGCCGGCTTCGACGGTGTGGAAGTGCATGCCGCCAATGGCTACCTGCTCGACCAGTTCCTCTGCTCCAACAGCAACCAGCGCAGCGACGCCTACGGCGGCTCGGTGGAGAACCGCGCACGTCTGGTCCTGCAGGTCGTCGATGCCGTGGTGGCGACGGTGGGTGACAGCCGCAAGGTCGGCATCCGCATCTCGCCAATGGGCACCTTCGGCGACGTCCACGACGCCAACCCGCTGGAAACCTTCAGCTACTTGGTCGAGCAGCTCAACAGCCGCCAGCTGGGCTACCTGCACGTCAATCGCCCGGACTGGCTGGGCGGCACCTTCGAGGGCTATGACGCACTGCTGCGCAAACTGCGTCAGCTGTATCAGGGCACCCTGATCATCGCCGGCGGACAAACCGCCGAGAGCGGCGAGCAGGCCATTGCCGAAGGCCTGGCCGATCTGGTGGGCTACGGCCGCCCGTACATCGCCAACCCGGACCTGGCCGCACGCTTCCAGGCCGGCGCCGAGCTGAACCCGCTGAATCCCGCCACCCTGTATGGCGGCGGCGCAGAGGGTTACACCGACTACCCCGCACTGGGCTGATCGGTAGAAACGCAAACGCCGGGCAATGCCCGGCGTTTTGCTATTGGCGATCCATCAGGCCAGATCGAAGACCATGATCAGCGGCACAGCCACGACCAGAATGGCCAGGATGAACAGCAGGCCAATCCCCACAGCCCGCCAGTTGGAGTAGAGCGCCCCCTGCCCCGCCGCGTGCTGCTGCAGACGCGAGCCCAGCAGGCTCTTGGCGTACTGATACATGGCAATCACCTGCACCACAGTAAAGGCGGTGCCAGACACGTTGTCCGGCAACAGAAAGCCCAACGCGGTGACCACGACGAAGATGCCGATCGCCAGCCACCAGGTCTGTTGCAGTTCCTTGTGCAGACCATACTGGCGCAGGTTGTGCGCCAGTACATAGGCACCGGCCAGTGGCGTACCGAAGAAAGTGGCCCAACCGACGGCACCCAGGCTGTAAAGCGGCTGAGTGGCATCCGGCGCGCTGACCAGATCGGCTTCCGGGGTTTGAAAGGGGTTGTTGGCAGGTGCTTCCATGCGGGATGACTCCAAGGATTCAAAGGTTCAGCGAAAAGCTATCAGCATCCAGATGAGCCGGGAAGCGCTGGCGATAAGCCGCCAGTTCCGCCGCACTGAGACTGACACGAAACACGCCATCGACGTCCTGCGCCGCCAGCAGGGATTCACCCTGGAAGTCCAGCACCTGACTGTCACCGCTGTAAGCAAAACCTTTGCCGTCCTCACCGACCCGGTTGACCGCCGCGGCGTAACAGAGGTTTTCGATGGCCCGCGCCGGTAGCAGACGATTCCAGTGGTGACGACGTGCGGCCGGCCAGTTGGCGGTATACAGCAACAGGTCGGTGCCACCGGCATCACGACTCCACACCGGGAAGCGCAGGTCGTAGCAGATCAGCGGGCGCACCCGCCAACCCTTCAATTCCAGCACCACCTGCTGCTCGCCGGCACTGTAGTGCTTGTGCTCACCGGCCATGCGGAACAGGTGACGCTTGTCGTAGTGCGCCTGCGAACCGTCCGGGCGCGCCCAGAGCAGGCGGTTGCGGTAGCTGCCATCAGCGGCCTGGATGATCAGGCTGCCGCAGACCACCGCGCCCAGGTCCTGAGCCTGCTGGCGCAACCACTGCGTAGTCGGGCCGTCCTCGGGCTCGGCCAGGGCGGCCGAATCCATGGAGAAACCGGTGCTGAACATCTCTGGCAGTACGACCAGGTCGGCGCCATGGGCCTGCTCCAGCAGGCGGGCGAAATGCTCACGGTTGGCGGACGCATCCTGCCAGACCAGCGAGGTCTGGATCAGTGCCAGTTGCAGGTCAGGAAAGCTCGTCAGATCGCGCATAGTTTCGCTCCCGCAGCCAGCAGGGTCTCCTCACGTTTGGCAAAGCAGAAGCGCACCAGACGCATCCCCGCAGGCGGCTGCTGATAGAACACCGAGACCGGAATGGCCGCCACGCCCTGCTCGCGGGTCAGCCATTCGGCCATGGCGACATCGTCCAGATCGGGGCGAATGGCCGAGTAGTCGACGATCTGGAAATAGGTGCCCGGCGTGCGGGTAAAGGCAAAGCGCGAACCGGCCAGTTGGTCGCAGAACAGGTCGCGTTTGGCCTGGTAGAAGGCGGGTAGCTCGGCAATATGCTCTGGATGCTCAACCATGAAATCGGCCAAGGCATGCTGCAACGGGGTGACGGCCACGAAGGTGACGAACTGGTGCACCTTGCGCAGCTCGGCCGTGAGCGCAGGTGGCGCCACCACGTAGCCGGTCTTCCAGCCGGTGACGTGGTAGGTTTTGCCGAACGAGCTGACCACGAAGGCCCGCGCATACAGTTCGTCGTGGGCCAGCACGCTGGCGTGGCTGGCGCCGTCGAATACCAGATGCTCGTAGACCTCGTCGCTGATCAGGTAGATGTCGCGATCACGGATCAGCGCTGCCAACTGGTCGAGGTCGGCTCGCGACAGCAGCGCACCGCTGGGGTTGTGCGGCGAGTTGATGAAGATCAGCCGGGTACGCTCGTTGATGGCATCACTCAGCCGCTGCCAGTCGACCGAGAAGTCCGGCAAGTTGAGCGGCACATGCACACAGCGGCCACCAGCCAGCTCCACCGCCGGCTCATAGCTGTCGTAACAGGGATCGAGCACGATGGCCTCGTCGCCCGCGCGGATCAGCGCCTGTACCGCGCAGAAAATCGCCTCCGTGGCCCCGGGCACGATGGTGACCTCGGTGTCAGCCGACACCGAGCGCCCGTAAAGCGCGGCGACCTTGGTTGCCACCGCTTCGCGTAGGCGCGGCAAACCGGTCATGGGCGCGTACTGGTTATGCCCGGCTTGCAGATGACGCACGGCGGCATCCAGTAACGGCTGCGGGCTGGGAAAGTCGGGGAAACCCTGGGACAGATTGAGCGCTCCGACCTCGGCGGCCAGTTGCGACATACGGGTAAAAATAGTGGTGCCAACGGAGGGCAACTTGCTGACAAGCATGGCGCTACCTGAAACGAGAACGGCGAAGGAATCGATCGGCAGGATAGCCGAGCGTCCCGCGCGCTGGCCATCCGGCGCCCATGAAAAAGGGCGCGCAGTCTGAACTGGGCGCCCTCTTCACAACGGTCGGAATCAGCGTTTCTTGTCGCGACGCTTCTTCTCGGCCTTCTTGTGGTGGCTCATCAAACGGCGCTTCTTGTTCACCTGGCGTTCGGTGAGGACGTTCTTCTTGCCCTCGAACGGGTTTTCCCCGCCCTTGAACTCGATCCGCAGCGGCGTGCCGACCAGCTTGAGCACACGACGATAGGTGTTCTCGAGATAGCGGACATAGGAGCGCGGCACAGATTCCACCTGGTTGCCGTGGATGACGATCAGCGGCGGGTTGGCACCACCCAGGTGGGCGTAGCGCAGCTTGATGCGACGGCCGTTGACCAGCGGCGGCTGGTGCTCCTGCACGGCGTCTTCGAGGATCTGGGTCAGACGGCTGGTCGGCCAGCGCGTGACCGCCGAGGCGAAGGCGGTCTGTACCGACTTGTACAGATGACCGACGCCGGTGCCGTGCTTGGCCGAGACGAAATGGATATCGGCCCAGTCGACGAACATGAGCCGGCGTTCCAGCTCGGTCTTCACGTAGTCCTTCTCGCCCTGCTCCATGCCATCCCATTTATTCAGGGCGATGACCAGCGCGCGGCCGCTTTCCAGGACGAAGCCGAGTAGGTTGAGGTCGTGCTCGACCACGCCTTCGCGGGCATCCATCACGAAAATCACCACGTTGGCGTCCTGGATGGCCTGCAGGGTTTTCACCACGGAGAACTTTTCCACCGCTTCGAAAATCTTGCCGCGACGACGTACGCCGGCGGTGTCGATCAGGGTGTACTTCTCGTCACCGCGTTCGAAGGGGATGTAAATGCTGTCGCGGGTAGTGCCGGCCTGGTCATAGACGATGACCCGCTCTTCACCCAGCATGCGGTTGACCAGCGTCGACTTGCCGACGTTGGGGCGACCGATAATGGCGATCTTGATGCCGTCCTTCTCGCTCGGGCCGGGAATGCGCTTGGCTTCCTGACCTTCGGCGACGACTTCCTGCTCACCCTCGGCGCCTTCCTCGGCTTCGGCGTTGTCCTTGGGGAAGATACCCAGGGCCAGCTCCAGCATGTGGCTGATGCCACGGCCGTGGGCGGCGGCGATCGGCACGGCGTCGCCCAGCCCCAGCGGGCTGAACTCGGCACGTGCGATATCCGGGTCGACGGTATCGACCTTGTTGGCGATAAGGAAGCAGCGCTTGTTACGCTTGCGCAGGTGCTCTGCAATCATCTGGTCCGCGGCGGTCATACCGGCACGCGAGTCGACCATGAACAGCACGGCATCGGCTTCTTCGATGGCCTGTAGCGACTGCTCGGCCATCTTGGCGTCGATGCCCTCCTCGTCACCGGAGATACCACCAGTATCGATCACGATATAGGTGCGGCCCTGCCATTTGGCCTCGCCGTACTGACGATCACGGGTCAGCCCGGCGTATTCGGCCACGATGGCATCACGAGTTCTGGTCAGACGGTTGAAAAGGGTGGACTTGCCGACGTTGGGGCGGCCCACCAGGGCGATCACGGGAACCATGTTCTCTCCGGTTCAGAAAATGCGACGGCCGCTGCCAGCAAAAAGCGGCAGCGGCCGGGCGGACAAGCTCAGCTTAGCGGATCGTGTAAGCGACCAACTCTCCGCTGTTGCCATACACATACAGCCAGTCGCCTACCACCAGCGGGCGCGCACGCACACCGGCACTGTCGACCTTCTCGCGGCCGACGAAGCGGCCGTCCACCTGACTCAGCAGGTGGATGTAACCTTCCAGATCACCGACCACCACGTAGCTGGACAGCACTTCTGGCGCGGACAGCTGGCGACGGGCCAGGGACTCGTTGCTCCACAGTGCCGAAGCCGAACGCTCGTCGATGCTTTCTAGCGTACCGTTAGCCTGGCTGACATAGACGTTGCCATAACCCTGGGCGATGCCGGCATAGCTGGATGCCTCGCGCTGCCACAGCACGCGACCGGACTCCAGATCCAGGCCGGCCACTCGGCCCTGATAGCTCACGGCATACACGACACCGCCGGAAAGCAGCAGCGAGCCGTCAATATCGACCACGCGATCCAGTTCGGAACGGCCCTGCGGCACGGCTACGCGCTGTTCCCAGACTGGCAGGCCGCGACGGGCATCGAGGGCTAGCACGGTACCGGTGGAAAGGCCGGCCACCACCAGACGGTTGGTGACGATCGGCGTGCTGGTGCCGCGCAGGGTCAGTACGGCCGGGGTGTTTTCGTAGATCCAGCGCTGCGAGCCGGTAGCGGCGTCGAAGGCGATCAGGCGGTCGTCCTGGGTCTGCACCACCACCACATCACCATTGGTCTGCGGCGCTGACAGCACCTCGCTGGTGACCTGGGCGCGCCATTGTTCCTCGCCGCTGCCGGCATTGAGGGCAATCACCTGGCCCTTGAGGGTGCCGACCACGACCAGACCTGCACCGGCGCCGATGGCACCGGAAACCGGCAGTTCCAGATCCTGTTCCCACAGCACATCGCCACTGGTGCGCTCGATGGCCTTGACCACACCAGTGACATCGGCGGCGAACAGCGTTTCGCCATCGACGGCCGGCACCAGCATGTTGAAGGTTTCGCCCTGGCCTTCGCCGATGTTGCGGCTCCACTGCTCGTCGAGACGAACCTCTTCCTCGAAGTCGGTCAGTTCGGCGGGTTCCTGCTCTTTATCGCTATCGCTGCTGCAGCCTACGACCAGCAAGGCCATGGCCAACAGTGCGGCATTCTTCCAAACCATCACGTCAGGCTTCTCCCTTGGCCAGGTCATCCAGCTTCATCTGCAAACCGCCGACAGCAGCATCCTCGGCCAGCGCGGCCTTGGCTTTCTCGTAGGCGGCACGCGCCTCGTCGGCCTTGCCCAGCTGAACCAGCAGATCACCCTTGAGTTCTTCGCGGCTGGCCAGGTACACCTGATCGGCATCACCTTCCAGCAGTTTCAAACCTTCTTCCAGCTTGCCCTGGGCGGCCAGCACGCGGGCCAGACGCTGACGCGCCAGCTCGGCCAGATTGGCATCGACCGGTTTGTCCAGCACGGCCTTGAGCTCGGCCGCGGCGTCATCCAGCTTGCCCGCTTCGACGGCCACCTTGGCGACGAACAGACTGCCGTACTGTGCGTAATGGGTACCGGCATACTCGCTCTTGAGTTTTTCAGCCAGCTCGCTGACCTTGGCCGGATCGACCTCCCCGGTCTGCGGCAGGCTGCTTTCCAGCAGCTGCTGGTACAGCGCCGAGGCGCCCTGAGCCTGACCGGCCTGATAGTTCTGCCAGCCCTGCCAGCCGATCACCACGGCCAGTGCCAAGACGCCGCCAGTCAGCAGGGGCTTGCCGTTGCGCTGCCACCAGTCCTTGATCTGCGCAATCTGTTCTTCTTCGGTCTGCATGCTCACCCAGGATTCCCCTTCGCTAAATGCTTACGCCTGCTGCAGGCAGGCACCCAGACGCTCAACGAGAGCGTCCCAGGCAATGGTCTGTTGTTCACTGTCATCGCGCAGCGGCTTGCACCCTACCACGCGGGCGGCCAGCTCGTCCTCGCCCAGGATCAGGGCAAAGCGGGCACCGCTCTTGTCAGCCTTCTTGAACTGGCTCTTGAAGCTGCCGGCGCCGCTGTTAACCAGCAGGCGCAGACCAGGCAGTGCATCACGCAGCTGCTCGGCCAGAGTCAGGCCGGCCAGCTCGGCGGCTTCGCCGAAGGCACAGAGATACAGGTCGGCAGGACGATGCAGCTCTTCCGGCACCAACTGCAGGGTCTCCAGCAGCAGAACCAGGCGCTCGACGCCCATGGCAAAACCGACTCCCGGAGTCGGCTTGCCGCCGAACTGGGTGATCAGGCCGTCATAACGACCACCGGCACACACGGTGCCCTGGGCACCCAGCTTGTCGGTGACCCACTCGAACACGGTGCGACCGTAGTAATCCAGGCCGCGCACCAATTTCGGGTTGATCTCGTAACGAATGCCGACCGCATCCAGACGCGCCTTCAGACCCTCGAAATGCACGCGGGACTCGTCATCCAGATAGTCGTGCAGGGTCGGCGCGCCCACCAGCAGGGCCTGAGTCTGGGCATTTTTGCTGTCGAGGATGCGCAACGGGTTGGTGGTCAGGCGACGCTGACTATCCTCGTCGAGCTGCTCGAAGCGCTCCTTGAGGTAGGCCACCAGCGCATCACGGTAGTTGGCTCGGGCCTCGCTGGACCCCAGGCTGTTGAGCTGCAGGGTTACCGCATCGCTCAGACCCAGCTGTTTCCAAAGGCGCGCCGTGAGCACGATCAGCTCGGCATCGATATCAGGCCCTGGCAGGTTGAAGACTTCGATACCGATCTGATGAAACTGACGATAACGGCCTTTCTGCGGCTTCTCGTAGCGGAACATCGGACCGGCGTACCACAGTTTCTGCACCTGACCACCGCCAGTGAGGCCGTGCTCCAGTACCGCGCGGACGCAACCGGCCGTCCCTTCGGGACGCAGGGTCAGCGACTCCTCGTTGCGGTCGAGGAAGGTGTACATCTCCTTGTCGACCACATCGGTGCCCTCACCGATGCCACGGGCAAACAGCTCGGTGAATTCGAGGATCGGCAGGCGGATTTCCTTGTAGCCATAGCCGTCCAGCAGCTCGGCCAGAGTGCTCTCCAGGTAACGCCAGGCTGGCGTCTGCTCCGGGAGGATATCGTTCATGCCACGAATGGCTTGCAGGGACTTGCTCACAGAAATTCCTAATACTTAGCCGCGGGCGATTAGCGCCGCGTCGGCCTCGGCCTTTTCGGCCGCCTTGCGACGGATGAGCTTTTCCAGCTCGTCCACCAGGTTGTCGTTGCTCAGCTTGCTGGCCGGGGCACCATCGATATAGACCAGATTGTTCGGCGTACCGCCGGTCAGGCCGATATGGGCTTCCTTGGCTTCGCCTGGGCCATTCACCACGCAGCCAATCACGGCAACGTCCAGCGGTACCAGCAAGTCTTCGACGCGCTGTTCCAGCTCGTTCATGGTCTTGACCACATCGAAGTTCTGCCGCGAGCAGCTCGGGCAGGCGATGAAGTTGATACCGCGCGAGCGCAGGCGCAGGGACTTGAGAATGTCGAAACCGACCTTGATCTCTTCCACCGGATCGGCGGCCAGGGACACACGGATGGTGTCGCCGATGCCATCAGCCAGCAACATGCCAAGGCCGACCGCGGATTTCACGGTACCGGAGCGCAGACCACCAGCCTCGGTAATGCCCAGATGCAGTGGCTGCTCGATCTGAGTAGCGAGCAGGCGGTAGGCCTCGACGGCCATGAACACGTCGGAAGCCTTCACGCTGACCTTGAAGTCGGGGAAGTTCAGGCGATCCAGGTGCTCGACATGGCGCAACGCCGATTCGACCAGCGCCTGGGGCGTTGGCTCGCCGTATTTCTTCTGCAGGTCCTTTTCCAGGGAGCCGGCATTGACACCGATACGGATCGGAATGCCCTTGTCGCGCGCAGCTTCAACCACGGCCCGCACGCGGTCCTCGCGCCCGATATTGCCCGGATTGATACGCAGACAGTCGACACCCAACTCAGCCACGCGCAGGGCGATCTGGTAGTCGAAATGGATATCGGCCACCAGCGGCACCCGCACCTGCTGCTTGATCCTGCCGAAGGCCTCGGCGGCATCCATATCAGGTACGGACACACGGACGATATCGGCACCGGCATCTTCCAGTCGGCGGATCTGCGCCACGGTGGCGGCAACATCACAGGTATCGGTGTTGGTCATGCTCTGCACCGAAATCGGTGCATCGCCACCTACGGCCACCGAGCCTACCCAGATTTTGCGGGAGACACGGCGTTTGATCGGAGATTCACAATGCATGGCTTGGCTCTATTGCCCCAGCTTCATACGGGCGGTTTCGCCACTGGTGAAAGGCGCGACATCGACCGGCTGGCCATTTAGGCTGACCTGGGCGCCGCGGGCATAGCCCAGGCGCAGCTCGAACGGTGGTTTGCCGGCCAGTTCAAGGGTGTCGCCTTTGCGCTTGAGCGCACTGAACAGCACCTTGCCGTCGGCATCGGTCAGTTGGGTCCAGCAATCGGCGCTGAACTGCACCTGTACCAGCGCCTGACCAGCAGGAACTGCCTGCACTACCGGGGGCTGAGTTGCCAGAGGGGCTGCCGCCACGGGAGCGGCTGGAGCAGAATCTGGGACAACAGGGGCGGCTGCCGGTGGTACCGCAGCAGCCGGAGTGGCCGCTGCAGGAGTAACCGGGACAGCGGGTACAGATGCAGCAGAAGCAAGCGGCGCTGTTATTTCGCCAGCTGCTACAGCCGGACTAGCCGGCGCGCTCAATTCGGCAGCGGCTGGAACCGGCTCAACCTCAGCGGGTTTGTTCGCCTCCGCCACCGCCTGGTCTTCCGGCTCGTCGAGCAGGTGAATCTGCGTGGTGCCATCGGCCGATTCGACTTCCACATGCTCGATACCGATTTCACTGACGGCCTTTTCCGCGGCCTTTTCCGGCCAGACCAGATAGGTCAGCAACGCACCACCCGCCAGCACGGCCACACTGAGCATGCGCATGAGGTTCTGCGAAACCCGCACAGGCTCTTCGAGACGCCCGAGGGTGCGCACTTCACTCCCTGTGGCATCCGTGCCCGTATAGCGATCGAAGGCTGTGACCAGTTGTTCCTGATCCAGCCCCAGCAGCTTGGCGTAGGCACGCACATAGCCACGGGCAAAGGTATGACCGTTGAGTTTGTCGAAGGCTCCAGCCTCGACATTGCGCAGCATCGACTCACTCATGTTCAGTGAGCGAGCCGCATCCGCTACTTCCATGCCCTTGGCCTCACGCGCCATGCGCAAGGTTTGCCCAGGGTTGATCTGTACCGCCGCAAGCACATCCGAAGGCGACGCGTTCATTACTGCTCCGACTGATATTGCCGATATTCGGGTGAGCCGGGATACAGGCGTTTGAGCTGCAAGCCGTAGCTGGCCGCGGTATCCCGATCATCAAAGATGTTGGCCAGACGAATGCCCAGCAGCAAGCCGCGGGCATCCTGTTCTTTGACCATTTTGCTATAGCGCTGGTAATAGTCCCGCGCTGGGACATACATTTTTTCGTCGAAGGCTATCTGCGCCAGCTCGAATAGTACCTCTGGCTGGTTTCGGCTCAAACGCAACGATTTCTCGAAGTGCTGCTTGGCTAACTGAGGCTTATTCAGCTTTTGCGCTGTTCGCCCGAGATTTCCGAAAACTTTGGCCCGCTCTGGGTACATGTTGTCGCCGGCGGCAGCAGAATAGGCCTCGTAGGCATCCTGGTAGCGCCCCTGTTCAAACAGGAAGCTGCCATAGTTGTTGCGTATGCGCGAATCGCCATCGCTGTTGGACAGGGCTTTCTTGTACTCCTGTTCAGCCAGCTCCGGCTCCATTTCAATCTGGAACGCAACCGCCAGAGCCGCATGGGCATTGGCGTTTGAAGGGTCAAGCTCCAGGGCTTTCTGCAAAGGCCGCTTGGCGCGGCTGGCATCCCCGCTTTGCAGATAGCCGATGCCCAGCTGGATATAGGCGTCCCGTGCGGCATCCCGACCTTCATCACTTTTCAACGGATCAGGCTTGCCACCCTCAGTCACGCAGGCGGTCAACAACGAAAAGAGCAGAGCAGCGAGCGCAGCACGCACAATCATGGAATTCCCCTCAGCTTTGGCTTGCGGCTGGCTTGGCAGGTGCCTCGCCAGTCAGATCACGCACAGCAATGTAGCGTTCACTCCGACGGGTGCGATCCATGACCTGGCCAACCAGTTGGCCGCAGGCGGCATCGATATCTTCACCACGCGTGGTGCGTACCGTTACGTTATAGCCAGCCTTGTGTAACAGGTCCTGGAAACGGCGGATGGCATTATTGCTCGGCCGCTCGTAACCGGAGTGCGGGAAGGGATTAAACGGAATCAGATTGATCTTGCAAGGAGTATCTTTGAGAAGTGCGGCCATCTGCGCAGCATGCTCAGGCTGGTCATTGACATCCTTGAGCAGGGTGTACTCGACCGTCAGCACGCGCTTCTCTCCCAGGCGGGAGATATAGCTGTTGCAGGCCGGCAGCAGCACTTCCAGCGGATACTTCTTGTTGATCGGCACCAGCACATCGCGCAAGGCGTTGTTCGGCGCATGCAGGGAGATGGCCAGCGATACGTCGATCACCTTGGCCAGCTCCTCGATCATCGGCACCACGCCCGAGGTCGACAGCGTGACCTTGCGTTTGGAGATGCCATAGCCGAGGTCGTCCATCATGATGCTCATGGCGGCGACCACATTGTCGAAGTTCAGCAGCGGCTCGCCCATGCCCATCATCACCACGTTGGTGATGGCACGGTCGATTTTGGCCGGCACGGTGCCGAACGACTTGTTGGCAATCCACACCTGACCGATCACTTCGGCAGCGGTGAGATTGCTGTTGAATCCTTGTTTGCCCGTGGAGCAGAAGCTGCAATCCAGGGCACAGCCGGCTTGCGAGGACACGCACAGGGTGCCACGCCCGCCTTGCGGGATATACACGGTCTCGACGCAGCTGCCGGAGGCCACGCGCACCACCCACTTGCGGGTGCCGTCGCTGGAAATATCCTGGCTGACAATCTCGGGACCGCGAATCTCGGCAGAGGCCTTGAGCTTTTCGCGCAAGGCCTTGCCGATATTGCTCATGGCATCGAAATCATCGACGCCAAAGTGGTGAATCCACTTCATGACCTGACCCGCACGGAAGCGCTTTTCCCCGATAGTCTCGAAGAACTGCTCCAGTTGCGGCTGGGTCAGGCCCAGCAGATTGGTCTTGGTAGTCATGACGGTCATGGATTCACCCTCGCGCGTTCACTATTAGCGAATGCGAGCGCACACCTCGGTGACGGCAAAGAAGTAGGCGATCTCGCGAGCAGCGGAAGCTTCGGAGTCGGAACCGTGAACGGCGTTCTCGTCGATGGAAACGGCGAAATCGGCGCGAATGGTGCCGGCAGCAGCTTCTTTCGGGTTGGTGGCGCCCATCAGCTCACGGTTCTTCAGAACGGCGTCTTCACCTTCCAGGACCTGAACGATGACCGGACCGGAAGTCATGAAAGCAACCAGATCCTTGAAGAAGCCGCGCTCGCTGTGCTCAGCGTAGAAGCCGGCAGCTTCGCGCTCGGACAGCTGAACCATCTTGGAGGCGACGACGCGCAGGCCGGCTTTTTCAAAGCGGGTAGTGATCTCGCCAATTACGTTCTTGGCGACGGCATCGGGCTTGATGATGGAGAAAGTGCGTTGCAGGGACATGGATAGCTCCAGAGAGATGTAGATAAAGCAGAAAATAAAACCCGCGAATTATACGCGGGTTGGGCAAAAATGCGTAGCAGCAGGACGGACGTCAGTCCAGCTCCTCGATCCAGGCCGCCTGGATAGCCTCCAGAACTTTCTCGCCACCCCGCCCCTGCTCATCGGCGAAGTCCGGCAGTTCCAGCACCCAGCGATGCAGATCGACGAAGTTGACGTAACGCGGATCGACTTCAGGTTTGCGCTCAGCAAGCTCGATGGCGATATCCAGTACATCGGTCCATTTCAGGCTCATGTCAGCTCCTTGAATCAGTGCGGCGCTTCAGCGGCATGGTTAAGCGAGTATTTCGGGATTTCGACGGTCAGATCTTCCGTCCCGACTATCGCCTGACAGGCCAGACGCGACTGCGCCTCCAGCCCCCAGGCCCGATCGAGGAAGTCCTCCTCTAGCTCATCCGCCTCTTCCAGCGACTCGAAACCCTCGCGAATAATGCAGTGGCAGGTCGTGCAGGCGCAGACGCCACCACAGGCATTTTCCATCTCGATGTGGTTCGCGTGGGCCAGCTCGAGAATGGAAACTCCGGGCTCAGCCTCGACAACCATGCCTTCCGGGCAGAATCGCTCGTGCGGCAGAAAAATGACCTGTGGCATCAGTTATCCTCGATTTCGTGCAGGCTGCGCCCGGTCAGCGCCGCCTTGACTGTTGCATCCATCCGCCGCGCCGCGAAGGCATCGGTCACCTGGGTCAGACGCTTGATCTGCTGCTCGATCACAACATGATCGACACCGGCAGCCACCTCAACCAACGCCTCGATAGTAGACTCGATGGCAACGCGCTCCTCATCATCGAGCAGACGCTCGCCATCGACCTGCAACGCCGCGCGCACTGCCTCGACCAGTCGCTCTGCTTCGACCTGCTGCTCACGCAAAGCCCGCGCATTGAGATCATCCCCCGCATGCTTGAAGGAGTCCTGCAGCATGCGAGCGATCTCGCCATCAGTCAGCCCGTAGGACGGCTTGACCTCGATACTGGCCTCGACGCCAGAGCCCAACTCACGCGCCGAAACACCCAGCAGACCATCGGCATCAACCTGGAAGGTCACGCGAATCTTCGCCGCCCCAGCCACCATCGGCGGAATGCCACGCAGTTCGAAACGCGCCAGCGAACGGCAGTCCTTGACCAGCTCACGCTCGCCCTGCAGCACATGAATCATCATGGCCGTCTGGCCATCCTTGTAGGTGGTGAAGTCCTGCGCCCGCGCCACCGGAATGGTGGTATTGCGCGGCACGATCTTCTCCATCAGCCCGCCCATGGTTTCCAACCCCAGGGACAGCGGAATCACATCCAGCAGCAGCAACTCTTCGCCACGTTTGTTGCCGGCGAGGGTTTCCGCCTGGATGGCAGCACCGATGGCAACCACCTGATCCGGGTCGATATCGGTCAAAGGCTCGCGGGCAAACAAGGCCCCCACCGACTGGCGCACACGCGGCACGCGAGTCGAACCACCAACCATGACTACCGCCTCGACCTCATCCAGCTCGATACCGGCATCGCGCACCGCGCGGCGACAGGCCTTGAGGCTGCGCTGCAGCAGCGGCTCGATCAGCGCATTGAAGTGTTCGCGGGACAACTGCCCGCGCCAGGCACCGTAGGCCACGTCGACAGTTTCAACATCGGTCAACTGCTCTTTGGCGGCACACGCGGTCTGCAGCAGCTGGCGCTGCTCAGCGGGCGACAGGTCCGAGGACAGACCGGCCTGCTCGATGATCCAGCCGGCAACGACATGATCGAAGTCGTCGCCGCCCAGCGCACTGTCGCCGCCCGTGGCCAGTACCTCGAACACGCCACGGCTCAGTCGCAAAATCGAAATATCAAAGGTACCGCCACCCAGGTCATAGATGGCAATGACGCCCTCGGCGCCTTTGTCCAGACCGTAGGCAACGGCCGCCGCAGTGGGCTCATTGAGCAGACGCAGCACGTTCAGACCCGCCAGTTTGGCGGCATCCTTGGTCGCCTGGCGCTGCGCCTCGTCGAAATAGGCCGGCACGGTAATCACCGCGCCTACCAACTCGCCACCCAGACTCTGCTCAGCCCTTACGCGCAGCGCACGGAGAATTTCTGCCGAAACCTCTACGGGGCTCTTGGGGCCCTGCACGGTTTCCAGAAACGGCATCTGCGACTCTGCGCCACTGAAGCGGTAGGGCAACTGCTCACCGAGCTGCTTGACGTCGGCGATACCGCGGCCCATCAGGCGCTTGACCGAGATAATGCTGTTCAAGGGGTCCTGCGGCGCCGCCAGTTTGGCGGCCTCACCGACAACAATCGAATCCGCCAGATAGCGGACAGCGGATGGCAGGATCACCCCGCCCTCGGCATCCGCCAGGCACTCGGTGACGCCACTGCGCAGGGCGGCGACCAGGGAGTTGGTGGTACCCAGGTCGATACCCACCGCCAGCCGACGCTGATGCGGCTTGGGGCTGAGACCGGGTTCGGCAATCTGCAGTAGGGCCATGTTGTTTCGACTGTCAGGCACGCCAGGGGCGCGCGGGTTAATCGTCCAGACGCTCTTCCAGCTGACGCACTTCGCGCATCAGCTTGTCGAGAAACTGCATGCGGCGTACCAGGCGCTCGGCCTGTTCGCGCTCGTCCACCACCTGCCAGCAGGCGGCGAACTGTTGTTCCAGATGATCCTGTGCGCCCTTGAGGCGCTGCTTGAACAACGCCACGCCCTCCAGATCGGCACTGTCATGCAGATCCTCGAGCTCCTCGCGCAACTGCATCTGTTGCAGGAGGAATTCAGGATCCTGCACTGTCGCTTCCAGCGGCAACTCGTGGCCTCGCAGGGTCAACAGGTAAAGCGCCCGCTGCGGAGCGTTCTTCAGCACCTGATAGGCATCGTTGAGCTGCGCGGCACGCTCCAACGCAAGACGCTGGTCACGCGCATCGGCATCGGCAAAACGATCCGGATGGACGCTTCTGGCCAAGGCCCGGTAGCGCTCACCCAGCTGTGCGAGATCAACCCGGAAGTCAGGCTGCAGATCGAACAGGGCAAAATGGCAGGGAGCGCCCACGGCAACCTCGACTCAGACGTTGAAGCTCTCGCCGCAGCCGCATTCGCCACGCACGTTGGGGTTGTTGAACTTGAAGCCCTCGTTTAGGCCCTCGCGGACAAAGTCCAACTCAGTGCCATCGAGGTAGGCCAGGCTCTTCGGATCGACAATCAGCTTGACGCCGAAATTCTCGAACACCATGTCCTCGCCCGCCACTTCATCGACGAACTCCAGCACATAGGCCAGCCCGGAACAGCCGGTGGTGCGCACGCCAAGACGGATGCCCTCACCCTTGCCACGCCCTTCCAGCGAGCGACGCACATGCTGCGCCGCGGCTTCGGTCATGCTGATCGCCATGCCAACTCCTTAAAGCAGACCTTTCTTCTGCTTGTAATCGCGTACTGCAGCCTTGATCGCATCTTCGGCGAGAACCGAGCAATGGATCTTGACCGGCGGCAAGGCCAGCTCTTCGGCGATCTGGGTGTTCTTGATCTGCTCGGCTTCGTCCAGCGACTTGCCCTTCATCCACTCGGTGGCCAGGGAGCTGGAGGCGATGGCCGAACCGCAGCCGTAGGTCTTGAACTTGGCGTCTTCGATCAGCCCCTGCTCATTGACCTTGATCTGCAGGCGCATCACGTCACCGCACGCCGGCGCACCGACCATGCCCGTGCCGACATCCGGATCTTCCGCGTCGAGCTTGCCGACGTTGCGCGGGTTTTCGTAGTGGTCGATGACCTTTTCGCTGTATGCCATGTCGCTTACCTCATCGAAACGGTTAGTGGGCCTGCCATTCGACCTTGGACAGGTCGACACCCTCTTTGTACATATCCCAGAGCGGCGAGAGTTCGCGCAGCTTGGTGACCGCCTCCATGACTTTGGCGGCGGCGTAATCAATCTCTTCTTCGGTGGTGAAGCGACCGAAGGAGAAGCGGATCGAACTGTGCGCCAGCTCGTCGTTGCGGCCTAGGGCACGCAAAACGTAGGACGGCTCCAACGACGCCGAGGTACAGGCTGAACCCGACGAAACCGCCAGATCCTTGAGCGCCATGATCAGCGACTCACCCTCGACATAGTTGAAACTCAGGTTCAGGTTGTGCGGCACGCGCTGGCTCATGCTGCCGTTGACGTAGAGTTCTTCCAGGCCGTCGAGCTGCTTGAGCAAGCGATCGCGCAGCGCGGTCACACGCAGATTTTCTGCAGCCATCTCTTCCTTGGCGATGCGGAAGGCCTCGCCCATACCGACCAGTTGATGGGTCGCCAGGGTGCCCGAACGCATGCCGCGCTCGTGACCACCACCATGCATCTGCGCCTCCAGGCGTACGCGCGGCTTACGACGCACATACAGAGCGCCGACGCCCTTCGGGCCATAGGTCTTGTGCGCGGAGAAGGACATCAGGTCGACCTTGAGCTTGTCCAGATCGATCTCGACCTTGCCGGTCGATTGCGCCGCATCGACATGGAACAGCACGCCGCGGGGACGGGTTAGTTCACCGATGGCAGCAATGTCGTTGATCGTGCCGACTTCGTTGTTCACATGCATCAGCGACACCAGCACGGTGTCATCACGCAGCGCCGCCTCGACCATGGCCGGGGTGATGATGCCGTCTTCGCCTGGCTCCAGGTACGTCACCTCGAAACCTTCACGTTCCAGCTGGCGGCAGGTATCCAGCACTGCCTTGTGCTCGATCTTAGATGTAATGAGGTGCTTGCCCTTGCTTGCATAGAAATGCGCCACGCCCTTGATGGCGAGGTTGTCCGACTCGGTAGCACCGGAAGTCCAGACGATTTCACGCGGATCGGCGTTGACCAGCTCAGCCACTTGGCGACGGGCATTCTCGACCGCTTCTTCGGCCTTCCAGCCAAACACATGGGAACGCGAAGCCGGGTTACCGAAATTGCCTTCCATCAGCAGGCAGTCGCACATTTTCTGCGCAACGCGCGGGTCGACCGGCGTAGTCGCGGAGTAATCCAGGTAAATCGGCAGCTTCATCAGTGCTCTCCTATCGGCGTTCAGGCCCGGCTGGCCGGCGCCACCACTCAATCGAGGGTGGACGCTTCAATCTTGTCGAGGAATGGGGTTTTGCCATTGCAGCGGCGCTGATCCTGGCGCAAAGCCACTTCCTGTACCTCGCGACGGGTAACCAAGTCCGCAAGGCTGATGCCACTCAGAAACTCATGGATCTGCTGACTCAGATCGCACCACAAATGATGAGTCAGACAGGTGTCACCACTGTGGCAATCGCCCAAGCCCTGGCAGCGCGTTGCATCGACCGATTCATTGACCGCATCGATCACCTGCGCCACCTGGATGCCCGTCATGTCGCGAGCGAGCTGATAGCCGCCACCCGGACCACGCACACTGCTCACCAGATTGCCACGACGCAGCTTGGCAAACAGTTGCTCGAGATAAGACAGGGAAATGCCCTGACGCTCGGAAATATCCGCCAGGGAAACCGGCCCCTTCTGCGCGTGCAGAGCGAGGTCGAGCATGGCGGTCACGGCGTAGCGGCCTTTGGTGGTGAGTCGCATGGAAGTACCACGGATTCGCTGAGTTGCAGCGAGTATGCAATTTCCGACTAATTAAGTCAACTATAAGACCTAGCCAGATAGTCGGATATGCCATGAGTGCGGGCGCAAATTGTAACAAGCCCGCACCCACATAGCATCAGCGAGGCGACGACTCACCCTCGCCTTTAACCCCGGCAAAGTCTTCATCGCGCAGCTCCGGGAGCTTCTTCGCGCAGTAATCGCTCCCCAAGGCCGTCAGCGCCCTGCACATCCCTTCTAGGCGTTCATCCACCGCCTGCAGATGATCGAGCAACTGACCGATGGCCCGCGCCACCGGATCCGGCATGTCCTGCCCCAGACCATAGGCATCGAATCCATACTTCTCGGCAATCGCCTGGCGCTTGGCCTCCTGCTCATCCGCCTCCTTGGCAATGATCCGCCCCGGAATGCCTACCGCAGTAGCGCCAGCCGGCACCGCCTTGGTCACCACCGCATTGGAACCGATCTTGGCGCCCGCACCAACGGTGAAGGGGCCAAGCACCTTGGCGCCAGCCCCCACCACAACCCCATCCTCCAGGGTCGGATGCCGCTTGCCCTTGTTCCAGCTGGTTCCACCCAGCGTCACCCCCTGATAGAGAGTGACATCGTTACCGATCTCGGCTGTCTCGCCGATCACAATGCCCATGCCGTGATCGATAAAGAAGCGGCGACCGATCTTGGCGCCCGGGTGAATCTCGATCCCGGTCAGCCAGCGGCTGAACGTCGACACCAGACGACCCAGCCATTTCCAGCCCATCCCCCAGCAGGCATGCGCGACTCGGTGCAGCCAGATCGCATGCAGCCCCGGGTAGCAGGTCAGCACCTCAAAAGCATTGCGCGCAGCCGGATCACGATGAAATACGCTCTGAATGTCTTCCCGCATACGCTCGAACATCACTCTTCACCTTTTTTGCAAGCAGCGCCGTCGACGACTTTCTGCGTCTCGGTAAGGATGCCGCGAAGAATATTCATTTCCAGACGACTGATCGCACAGCGCCCATACAACCGACGCAGGCGCGCCATCAGATGACGCGGCTTCTCCGGATCGAGAAAGCGAATGGCGATCAGCGTCTGCTCCAGATGGCGAAAATAGGCTTCCAGCTCCTCGACCGTCACCAACTGACTATTGAGCATGGCCGTGGTTTCCAGCTTGGCCATCTTGGTCGGCTGCCCCTGCTGAGCCAGCCAGGCCATGCGCACCTCATAGGTGAGTACCTGCACCGCAGCCGCCAGGTTCAGCGAACCAAACTCGGGATCGGAAGGAATGTGTACATGAAAGTGGCAGCGCTGCAGCTCCTCATTGGTCAGCCCGGCGTATTCGCGACCAAATACCAGCGCGACCTGCCCACCCTGCTCCAGATGCTCCAGGGAAGTACTCGCACACTCACGCGGATCCAGCAGCGGCC
Source organism: Pseudomonas fluvialis (assembly GCF_014207935.1). Classification (GTDB taxonomy): domain Bacteria; phylum Pseudomonadota; class Gammaproteobacteria; order Pseudomonadales; family Pseudomonadaceae; genus Aquipseudomonas; species Aquipseudomonas fluvialis_A. Next base: position 755,892 of record NZ_JACHLL010000002.1, read on the forward strand.
AGGGAATGCGCCGATCCCGGGCACTGGTACCCAGCACCACGCTGCAGCCGGTCAAAGCCTCTTCCAGGGTATCCACCACCAGCGCCGCATCGAGAACATCGGTCGCACCGGAAGCGCGCGCAACCGCCTCGCCACTGGGAAAGTCTTCAGGCTGCACCAGCACCAGCTGCGACAGGCCCATGTTCTTCATGGCTCGCGCAGCGCCGCCGATATTGCCGGGATGACTGGTATTAACCAGCACGACTCGAATGTTCTGCAGCACCACAGGCTCTCACACGGCATTGAACGAGCGGCGATGTTACCGAACGAAGCGGAGCAACGCACGCAACAGACGGAGCAGCCTGCATGACCTACGCTTTTCTGGTAATATGATCGGCTTTCTTTAACGCCCCAGGTAAATTGCCATGCAGCCCATGCTGAATATCGCGCTGCGCGCGGCCCGCAGCGCCGGTGAACTGATTTTCCGTTCCATCGAGCGCCTGGACGCCATCTCCGTCAACGAGAAGGACGCCAAGGACTACGTCACCGAAGTAGACCGTGCGGCTGAGCAGACCATCATCGCAGCACTGCGCAAGGCCTATCCGAACCACGGTATCTACGGCGAGGAAAGCGGCCTCAGCGAAGGCCAGGGCGAGGGCAAGGATTACCTGTGGATCATCGACCCGCTCGATGGCACCACCAACTTCGTGCGTGGCGTGCCGCATTTCGCCGTGAGCATCGCCTGTAAATACCGCGGCCGCCTTGAGCATGCGGTAATTCTCGACCCTATCCGCCAGGAAGAATTCACCGCCAGCCGTGGTGGCGGCGCAGCCATGAACGGCCGCCGCATCCGCGTAAGCAATCGCAAGAGCCTGGAAGGCGCCCTGCTGGGCACCGGCTTCCCCTTCCGCGACAGCCAACTGGACAACCTGGACAACTACCTAGGCATGTTCCGCAGCCTGGTCGGCGAAACCGCCGGCATCCGCCGCGCCGGCGCAGCGAGCTTGGACCTGGCCTACGTGGCCGCCGGCCGCTTCGACGCCTTCTGGGAGTTCGGTCTGTCCGAATGGGACATGGCTGCTGGCGCCCTGCTGATTCAGGAAGCCGGTGGCCTGGTCAGCGATTTCAGCGGCGGCCACGAATTCCTTGAGAAGGGCCACATCGTGGCGGGCAACACCAAGTGCTTCAAGGCCGTGCTGACCGCCATCCAGCCGCACCTGGCACCGAGCATGAAGCGCTAAGCGAACTCTACTCGGCAATAAAAAAGCGCCCCGCGGGGCGCTTTTTTATTGCCGGACCATTACTGCGCCGGCGGCGCGACGGTCTGCTGCGAGAGAATCAGCTGGCCACTGTCACTCAACGGGATGCGCTGACCCGGATCATGATCCATGCGCACCTGACCGATCTTGCCGTCCAGCTGGTACTGCACGTCATAACCCACCAGTTTTTCACTGGTATCGGTCACCGTATTGCAGCGTGTTTCGGTGGTGGTGTAGGTATCACCCGCCTGCATGTTTTCCTGCACCTTGTTGCCGGCATAGCCACCTGCCGCGGCACCGGCCACGGTGGCCACCTTCTTGCCGGTACCACCACCCACCTGATTGCCAAGCAAACCACCGGCCAGTGCACCAATCACCGTACCAGCGATCTGATGCTGATCCTTCACCGGCGCCTGTTTGGTCACCGTCACCTCGCGACACTCCTGGCGCGGCGTCTTGATGGTTTCCTTGACCGGCTGCACCGCCAGCACCTCGGCATACTTGGGAGCAGTGACCATATGGTAGGTCGCCACAGCACCTCCGGCAGTGACACCTACGGCACCCAGCACCGCTCCTACGATCATCGACTTGTTCATCTTGCCCTCCAATATGGCGCGATCTGCGGATAAATCCCGCACCTGCTTAATTGGAGGGCAATTTCGCCGGTGAGTTCCAGGCGATCCCACTGCAGGCCAGCAGTTGCGAAGCACCCCACAAAAAAGCCCGGCACTAGGCCGGGCTTTTCTTATGCCATGGCATCAAGGGCGCTCATCAACCTCTTCGGCAACCGCCGGAGGAATCAGATCCTCAGTCGTCAGCTTCAGCCAGATCAGCAGAATGCTGGCGATATACACCGACGAGTAGGTACCCGCCGACACACCAATGAACAGCGCCAGGGAGAAGCCCCACAGCGGCTCACCACCAAACACCATCAGCGCAACGATCGCCAGCAGCGTGGAGATCGACGTAGCCATGGTGCGCAGCAGGGTCTGGGTGGTCGAGATATTGATGTTGTCGATCAGCTCGGTCTTGCGAAGTACGCGGAAGTTTTCCCGGATACGGTCGAACACCACGATGGTGTCGTTCAGCGAGTAGCCGATGATCGCCAGCACCGCGGCCAGCACGGTCAGATCAAACGGGATCTGGAAGAAGGAGAACACGCCCAGGGTCACGATCACGTCGTGAATCAGCGACACGATAGCGCCAAAGCCGAACTTCCACTGAAAGCGGAAGGCGACGTAGAGCAGGATGCCCCCGAGCGCCAACAGCATGCCCAGGCCACCCTGATCGCGCAGCTCCTCACCTACCGCCGGACCGACGAACTCGACACGTTTTACCGTCGCCGGGTTGGCGCTGTCGGCCTTGAGCAGTGCATCAGCCACCTGGTTGCCCAGCAACGGGTCATCGCCCGGCATACGCACCAGCAGATCGGTGGTGGCACCAAAACTCTGTACCACCGCGTCGGCATAACCAGCCTGAACCAGCTGCGCCTTGACCTGCTGCTGGTCAGCCGGTTTCTGGTAGGACAACTCGATCAGCGTACCGCCGGTGAAGTCCAGGCCGAAGTTGAGCCCCTTGATGGCCAGGCTACCCAGCGAAATCAGGGTCAACACCACGGTGACCGCAAAGGCCACGTGGCGAATACCCATGAAATTAATGACTTTTTTCATCTGGTCAGCCCCTTAGATCCACAGCTTCTTGAAGTCCCGACCACCGAAGATCAGGTTGACCATGCCCCGGGTTACCACTACCGCCGTGAACATCGACGTGATGATGCCCAGCGACATGGTCACGGCGAAGCCCTTGATCGGGCCGGTGCCCATGGCAAAGAGAATGCCGCCGACCAGCAGCGTGGTCAGGTTGCCGTCGATGATGGCCGTAAAGGCACGATCGAAACCCTCATGGATGGCGCGCTGGATCGACATGCCATTGGCAATTTCCTCGCGAATACGCGAGAAGATCAGCACGTTGGCGTCCACCGCCATACCCATGGTCAGCACAATACCGGCGATACCCGGCAGGGTCAGGGTTGCGCCGAGCGCCGACATCAACGCCAGCAGCACGACCATGTTGAAGCCCAGCGCCACAGTTGCCAGCACACCGAAGAAGCGGTAGATAGCGATGATGAACAGCGAAACGAAGAGGAAACCCCACAGGGATGCCTCGATGCCCAGGTCGATGTTCTCGGCGCCGAGGCTCGGACCGATGGTGCGCTCCTCGGCGAAGTGCATCGGCGCCGCCAGACCGCCGGCACGCAGCAGCAGCGCCAGCTCGGACGACTCACCCGGACCATCCAGACCGGTGATACGGAACTGATTACCCAGCGCCGACTGAATCGTGGCCAGGCTGATGATCTTCTTCTCTTCCTTGAAGGTCTGTACTTCGACTTCCTTCTCGACCCCATCGACCAGCTGACGCACCAGTTTGCTCTGCGGCTTCTGCTCGATGAAGATCACCGCCATGCTGCGCCCGACGTTGGTGCGGGTGGCGCGAGTCATCAATTCACCGCCGTGACCATCCAAACGAATGTTCACCTGCGGCCGACCGTTCTCGTCAAAGCTGGCCTGGGCGTCAGTTACCTGATCACCGGTGATGATCACCCCACGCTCCAGCGGCACAGCCGGACGTCCAGCCTCGCGGAACTCGAACGCCTCGGTAGCGGCACGCGCGGTGTCCGCATCCGCCGCCAGACGGAATTCCAGGTTGGCGGTCTTGCCAAGAATGCGCTTGGCCTCGGCCGTGTCCTGCACGCCCGGCAGCTCGACCACGATACGGTTGGCCCCCTGACGCTGTACCAGTGGCTCGGCCACACCCAGTTCGTTGACCCGATTACGCACGGTGGTCAGGTTTTGCTTGATCGAGTATTCGCGAATCTCGGCCAGCTTGGCCTGGCTCAGCGCTAGACGCAGCACCTGCTGACCAGCACGCTCGCTACGGGTCATCTCGAACTCGGTAAAGCTCTTGCGCACCAGCGCCTCGGCCTTCTCCAGGGTTGCCTCATCACTGAAGCCCAGAGCGATGGCACCATCCTGCGGCGGCAGGCTGCGGTAGCGCACACGCTCCTTGCGCAGCAGGCTCTTCACCTCCCCTTCATAGACCTTCACGCGCGAGGTGACGGCCTTATCCATGTCGACTTCCAGCAGGAAGTGCACGCCACCGGAGAGGTCCAGACCCAGCTTCATCGGGCTGGCAGCCAGATTGCGCAGCCACTGCGGTGTAGTCGGCGCCAGGTTCAGAGCGACCACATAGCCATCGCCGAAGGCATGTTTGAGCACGTCCTTGGCCGGCAATTGATCGGCCATCTTGGTCAGGCGCAGCAAGGCGTTCTTCTCGCCCAGACTGCCGGCCTTGACTGCAATGCCAGCGGCCTTGAGCGCATCTTCAGCCTTCTTGACGTCGGCTTCGGTGATTTTCAGCGCCGTGCTCTCGCCACTGATCTGGATGGCCGGATCGTTGGGGTAGAGGTTGGGCGCGGAATAGATAAAGCCGATCGCCAGCACAGCCAGGATCAGCAGGTATTTCCACAGTGGGTATTTATTGAGCATGACACCGCCCGTTTATTATGAAGCGGGGCGCCATAAGCGCCCCGTTGTTGGAAACCAGCCTGAAAGTCAGATGGCTTTCAGCGTGCCTTTCGGCAGGGCTGCGGCAATCGCACCCTTCTGCATCTTCAGCTCGACGGTATCGGAAACCTCGATCACCACGAACTCATCGGAAACCTTGACCACCTTGCCGGCGATACCACCGGAGGTCACCACTTCGTCGCCCTTCTGCAGGCCGCCGATCAGGTTCTTGTGCTCTTTGGCACGTTTGGCCTGCGGACGCCAGATCATGAGATAGAAGATGACCACGAAACCGATCAGGAATACCCACTCGAAACCACTACCGGCAGGACCAGCAGCGGCAGCCGGAGCAGCTGCATCGGCGTAGGCAGCGGGAATCAGAAAGCTCATGTAAAACTCCTAGTCAAAGGTCTTGTATTGGGTGAGCGACCGGCCAACCGGACCGATATCGCACGAACTCTGCAAACTGACAGCGATTCTCATTAATTGGGGTGCGCACAAGTCGATTTCAAGCCTACTCAATCCGCCAGCGGAGGCACTGGCAGACCGCGTTTGGCGTAGAAGGCCGCAACGAAGTCGGCCAATGTACCCTGTTGAATAGCCTCGCGCAAACCAGCCATCAGACGCTGATAATGGCGCAGGTTATGGATGGTATTGAGCATGCTGCCGAGCATTTCGCCGCACTTGTCCAGGTGGTGGAGATAGCCGCGGGAGAAGTTCTGGCAGGTGTAACAATCACAACTCGCATCCAGCGGCGACTCGTCATGTTTGTGCACCGCATTGCGGATTTTCAGCACACCGCTCTCGACGAACAGGTGGCCGTTACGAGCGTTACGCGTCGGCATCACGCAGTCGAACATGTCGACCCCACGACGCACACCTTCGACCAGATCTTCCGGCTTGCCCACGCCCATCAGGTAACGCGGTTTGTCAGCCGGCAGGTGCGGCGGCAGGAAATCCAGCACACGGATCATTTCTTCCTTGGGCTCACCGACCGACAAACCGCCAATCGCCAGACCATCGAAGCCGATCTCGTTCAGCCCTTCCAGCGAACGCAGACGCAATTCTTCGTGCATGCCGCCCTGAACAATGCCAAACAGGGCCGATGGGTTATCGCCGTGAGCCTCCTTGGAACGCTTGGCCCAGCGCAACGACAGCTCCATCGAACGCTTGGCGGTATCGAAATCCGCCGGATAAGGCGTGCACTCGTCGAAAATCATCACGATATCGGAGCCCAGTGCGCGCTGAACGGCCATCGACTCTTCCGGCCCCATGAAGACCTTGGCGCCATCCACCGGCGAGGAGAAGTACACGCCCTCCTCCTTGATCTTGCGCATGGCACCGAGGCTGAACACCTGGAAACCGCCGGAGTCGGTGAGAATCGGGCCCTGCCACTGCATGAAATTATGCAGATCACCGTGCTGCTTGATCACCTCAGTACCCGGACGCAGCCAGAGGTGAAAGGTATTACCCAGAATGATCTGCGCGCCGATCGCCTCGATATCCCGCGGCAGCATGCCCTTGACCGTACCGTAGGTGCCCACCGGCATGAAGGCCGGGGTTTCCACGACGCCCCGCGGAAAGGTCAGGCGACCACGACGGGCACGCCCATCGGTAGCCAGCAAATCGAATTTCATGAAGCTCATGCCTGGGTCTCCGGTGCATCGGGCTGCGGATTACGGGTGATGAACATGGCGTCGCCATAACTGAAGAAGCGATAGCCATGCTCGACCGCCGCCGCGTAGGCGGCCATGGTGGCGCGATAGCCGGCGAACGCGCTGACCAGCATCAGCAGGGTCGACTCCGGCAGGTGGAAGTTGGTGACCAGAGCATCGACCACATGAAACGGCCGCCCCGGATAAATAAAGATGGAAGTATCACCACTGAAGGCCTTGAGCTCGCCGCTTTGCGCTGCAGTTTCCAGCGAACGCACGCTGGTGGTGCCCACAGCGATCACCCGACCGCCGCGCGCGCGACACGCCGCCACGGCATCGACCACATCCTGGGTGACCTCCAGCCACTCGCTGTGCATGTGGTGATCCTCGATACGCTCGACGCGCACCGGCTGGAAGGTGCCCGCGCCGACGTGCAGGGTGACGAAAGCCGTACCCACGCCCTTCTCACGAATGGCAGCCAGCAAGGCCTCGTCAAAGTGCAGCCCGGCCGTCGGCGCAGCGACAGCTCCTGCCTTGTCCTTATCGGAATAAACCGTCTGATAGCGCTCACGGTCAGAGGCGTCGTCCGGACGATCGATATAGGGCGGCAACGGCATATGGCCGACCCGATCCAGCAGCGGCAACACCGGTTCGGCAAAGCGCAGCTCGAAAAGGGCATCGTGACGCGCCAGCATCTTGGCCGAACCGCCGCCGTCGATCAGAATCTGCGAACCGGGCTTGGGCGACTTGCTGGAGCGCACATGGGCCAGTACACGATGGGTATCGAGCACTCGCTCGACCAAGATTTCCAGCTTGCCGCCGCTGGCCTTCTGACCGAACAGACGGGCTGGAATCACCCGGGTGTTGTTGAACACCACCAGATCGCCAGGGCGCAGATAGCCCAGCACATCGGAAAACTGATGATGACCAAGCTGCCCACTAGGGCCGTCAAGCACCAGCAGGCGACTGGCACGGCGCTCCGCCAACGGGTAGCGGGCAATCAACTGTTCAGGCAGGTCGAAGTGAAAATCGGCAACGCGCATAGCGGGTAATTCTCGTTAGGGGCGCAAATCTTACCGGAAACCCCTATCGGCAGCCACGCACGAGCCCGTCAGCCCGACTAACGCACCCCGGTATAACGCTCAACGATGCCGGCCAGCGTGCCATCCTGCCGGACCTTGGCAATGGCCGCGTTCAGCGGCACAAGCAGATCGGCCCGAGTACGATGCACCCGAATCCGCAGCGCAGAACGGTTGATCACAGGCCCCAGTTCGATCTGCTCTGTCAAACCAGTTAGATCCGGATGTTCCCGCAATAGATAGGCAACCTCCAGCCGGTCGATAATTGCGGCCTCGACACGCCTCTGGGCTACCCTGCGCAACTGCGACTTACTGTCGGGACTGTCACTCCGGGTAAAGTACTCACTGCCGATGTATCCATAGCCCCGCACGGTTGCGATGGTATGACCCTGCAAGTCCTGCAACTGGCCGAAGGGGAATGCCCGGCCGGCGGGAAACACCAGCACTTCTTCGGCGTCCAGTACCGTATCGCTCCACAGCGACACCTCTGCCTGCTCAGGCGACGCTCGCCAGGCCTTGCTAACGCAGCATTCCAGCTGCACCCGGCCCTCACGGAACTGTTTCTGCGCCCGCAGGGGTGGCAGCGGTCGATCCGCCAGCAAGGGCTCGTCCAGACTCACCTGCAGCGCCTGCATGACATCACTCAGGATCCCGCTGACGGCGGTATCGCGCACTATCCAATAGGGCTCCCAGCTCTCGCTGGTCACGGCATAACGAACCGACTCCGCCTGGGCACAAAGCGAGAGACTAAGGGACACCCACAACGTCAACCGGACAAGACCGTTCACATCAAGCTCCGAGCACTCTTTCCCCGAGCATAGTCCGCCCCCACCACAGAAGGACAGTCCACCCAAAGTCACCGACAAAGACCGCCTGTCGATTGACCGCCCCAAGACGCATCCCTATACTTCGCGCCCTGTGCCTCGGTGGCGGAATGGTAGACGCAGCGGATTCAAAATCCGCCGTTGGTAACAACGTGAGAGTTCGAGTCTCTCCCGGGGCACCACTCCTTCGATTTACCCCTCGTTTTACCCCCGCATTTCCCTCCTGTTTTTCCTGTTGGCAATCACAACACATTTGGCGTAGAGTGCTTTTCACTGTGTGTTTGCATGGGTCACGAGAAACATGACCTGATGCAGTAGATCGTTAGATCCGCTTCATCTTTGCTTGATTTTCCTTAAATCCTTGCAAAACTCAGTACCGGCCCTCGGCCATGAGGACGAGGCGTTTTATTAAGTTTCAAGGATTTTAGGCATGTCCCAGCGTCAAAACGGCACCGTGAAGTGGTTCAACGATGAGAAAGGCTACGGCTTCATCACCCCGGAAAGCGGCCCAGATCTGTTCGTTCACTTCCGCGCTATTCAGGCTGACGGCTTCAAGAGCCTGAAAGAAGGCCAGAAAGTGACTTTCGTGGCCGTTCAAGGCCAGAAAGGCATGCAAGCAGACCAGGTACAACTGGTAGGCTAAGGCCAAATGAGAAAAGCCCCCACGGGAAACCCTGGGGGCTTTTTTCTGCCTGCCATTTATTGCTGCTCCCGCCTTACAATGACGGCCGAATGCACTTCGTGAGCCCGTCATGCCGAAACATCAGCTGCGCCCTCAGGGCGACTTCCCCACAGCCGGACTGATCCGCCGTCTGGCCGCCCTGTTCTACGACTTTCTGCTCAGTGTGGCCCTGCTGATGGTAGTGACCCTGATCTACAAGGGCATCCAGATGAGCATCATCGGCGAAGAGCGCCTGCGCCAGCTCAGCGACGCCGGCGCGTTGGACGGAGACCCGCTGCTCTCGACCATCCTGGTCATGGTGCTGTTCGGCTTCTTCGCCAAGTTCTGGACGCACAATGGTCAGACCCTTGGCATGCAGGTGTGGGGATTGCGCATCCAGAATGCCGACGGCAGCGCCATCAGCCTGTGGCAGGCACTGCTGCGTTTTGTCGTGTCCGTGGGCTCCTGGCTCTGTGGCGGTCTGGGTTACCTGTGGCTGCTGTGGGACAAGGAAAAACGCACCTGGCACGACATCTACTCGGAAAGCCAGGTAGTGCAACTACCGAAGAACGTGCACAAGAAATGAAAGAAGCCGGCAGTTGCCGGCTTCTTTCATTTAGCCCCACGCCTAACGGCGCAACTGGGCGCAATAGTCCTGCTCAGGCAAGGCCGCCGTGTACCAGACATAGTCGGCCTGCTCAACACCGACCGTTTGCCCCGCCTCCGCCAGCATCAGCACGACCGGCTCAATGCCAGCCAGATCCTTCATGTGCAGCGGAACGCCCAGATCCTTGCGCACATGGAAACCTCCGGCGAACAGCAGGCCTGGCGCCGGCGCCGCCAGCAGACGCTCAGCCATGCGCCGGTCACGTTGCTGCTGGACGGCCAGCATGGCCGGCAGTTGCGCCTCCGGCAGCAGCCCACAATGTGACGCACTGATATCATCGAGCAGCGCTTTCTGCACCGTTTCAGCTGTCGACGCCTTGCCACTCAGCGCGGGTTTGCTGCGATAGATCGCCATGATTTCGTCACGATCAAGGTTGGCCGCCAGCAGCGGAAACGGTTGCTGCAGGGCATAGTCGACCAGCGGGCCGTACAGCGACCACGACCAGTTCTTCTGCCATCCCAGCTGCCGCGGCAGGTTCTCAAGCCTCTCCCCCTGACGAAGACGCTGCTGAACCGCCTCGACCTTGCCCTGCTGATCCGGGTTGAGCATCTCCAGCAGCAGACTGCCCTGAGCCCTCTCGCGCGCCAGCCCGCGTAGCAGCCACAACTGCAGCGCATGGTGATCGGGATTGTCGTGCTTTTCCCCCACCAACACCTGCGGCGCGCTCACCAGGCGAGCCAGCAGCATTTCCGGCGTCAAACGCTGCCCTGTGCGAAGTTCCTCAATCACTCCCAACTGCGGGTGATCCCGCTGAGCAGGTGCCTGCCAGGCCGGCACCTCGGACACTGAAGATTGGCAGGCACTGAGCAGCCCCAGCACCGTCACCAGCACAACACGTAAATTCATGATTACCTCAACGCGCCACAATCAACGGATGACCCCGTTCGGGGTGCGCCTGTACCAGCACTTCCAGCCCAAACACCCGACTAACCGTCTCAGCCTGCAGCACCTCGACCACAGGACCATAGGCACAGGACTCGCCACGATCGAGCAAGAGCAATGTGTCGCAATAGCGCGCCGCCAGATTCAGATCATGCAGAATCACCAGCACCGCCACGCCGCGCTCGGCAAACTGACGCGCTGCCTGCAGGATGGTGTGCTGATGCAGCGGATCAAGCATGGAGGTCGGCTCATCGAGCAACAGCACCTGCCCGGCCTGCCCCGGCCACAGCTGAGCCATAACCCGCGCCAGATGCACGCGCTGGCGCTCCCCCCCGGACAGGGTCAGGTAACTGCGCCCCGCCAGATGCCCGACATCCGCCGCAGCCAGTGCGGCCTCGATGACCTGCGCATCGACAACCCGGCCACTGGCGTGCGGCAGGCGCCCCATGCCCACCACCTCATCCACGCGGAAGGCAAACCCCAGCGTGGAGCTCTGCGGCAACACCGCCAGTTGTCGGGCCCGGGGCAACGCCTCCCAGCCCTGCAACGGCGTGCCGTTCAACAGTATCTGCCCGCCACTGGCCGGCAGCTCGCCACTGAGAGCAGCCAGCAAGGTGCTTTTGCCCGCGCCATTGGGCCCCAGCACCCCCAGCACTTCCCCCGGCCGCACAGTCAGGGCAATGTCGCGCAATACCGGGCATTCGCCACGGTTCACGCCCAGATCGATTACCTGCAGCATCAGTGACGCCCCTTGACCAGCAAATAGAGGAAGAACGGCGCACCGAGCAATGCGGTAATGATGCCAATCGGCAATTCCGCCGGAGCCAGCAGCAAGCGCGCCAGCAGATCCGCCAGCAGCAACAGCGCCGCACCGGCCATCGCCGATGCCGGCAGGAGAATGCGGTGATCCGGACCGACCAGCAGGCGCAGCAGATGAGGCACCACCAGCCCGATAAAACCGATCAGCCCGGCCGCTGCCACCGCCGCGCCTACCCCCAGGGCGGTGCACAGCACCAGTTCCCGCTTCAGCCGCTCGACCTCGAATCCCAGATGACGGGCTTCCGACTCACCCAGCAGCAGCGCGTTCAGCGCCGTCGCCCGGCGTGGCAACCAGATGGCCACCCCCACACCCACCAACAGCAACGGCCACAACCGTGCATAGCTGGCACCATTGAGGCTGCCCATGTTCCAGAACGTCAGACTGCGCAGCGTCGCATCGTCGGCGAGGTAGGTGAACAGTCCAATCAGTGCACCAGCCAGAGCACTCAGCGCCACCCCGGCCAGGAGCATGGCGGCCACACTGGTCTGGCCGTCACGCCGCCCGAGGCGATACACCACGGCCGTCACCCCCAGACCACCGGCGAAGGCGGCCAGTGACAGCAGGTAGGGCTGCAGCCATAAGGGGCCAAGCCCCCAACCCAGACTGGTGCTGCCGACAATCACCAGCGCCGCCCCCAGGGCGGCACCACTGGAGACTCCGACCAGACCGGGATCGGCCAGCGGATTGCGAAACAGCCCCTGCATGGCGACACCACACAGCGCCAGCACCGCACCCACCGACAGCCCCAGCAGGGTTCGCGGCAGACGAATCTGGCCGATGATCAGCTCGGCCTGCCCCGGCACCTGTTCACCAGACAAGCCGCTCAGGCGCAGCAACGCCTCAAGGGTATCCAGCAAAGGCAGGCTGACCGGCCCCAAGGCCAGCGACAGCCAAAGCGCCAGCAACAGCAAGGCCGTCAACGCGACAAACAGGGAACGAGAAGAGATGACGGCAATCATGACTGAGCGTGCGCCAGACGAAGACTTGGAGCGGCAGGATAAAAGCCTGCTGCCATGCTGGCCAGCACTTGCGCCCCCTGGCAAGCAATAGCGACTCGTTAGTCTCAACCGCCACGGCCCAGCGGACAGGAAAATCTGCGTGGACACTACCGACAGCGGTGACGGGCAGGGATAATGCACACCCTTCGGAGGCTGCCATGCATTTGCTCTGTTTCAGCCGCGAACTGGCCGAGGGCCAGAGCCGCGGTTTTATCGTTGAAGACCGCAACCTGCTGCTGGTACGCCGACATGGGCAGGTGTACGCCTACCGCAATCGCTGCCCTCATCGCGGCATTGCCCTGGAGTGGCTGCCCAACCAGTTTCTCGATCACAGCGGCAGCCTGATCCAGTGCGCGACCCACGGAGCGCTGTTTCTCATCGAATCCGGCGAGTGCGTGGCCGGCCCCTGTGCCGGACAGATGCTCCAGGCGATTGGGTGTCAGGAGCAGGACGGCAGCATCTGGGTTTCGGCTTGAAAAGCCTGGCTAGAGCACTACGTCCAGGCGTCGCACCAGGCGAATCGCCTCGGGGGTGATCTCGGCGCCATAGGCCAGCACCTCGACACCCGCCTCCCAGGCTTCACGGAGCCCGGCGGCATAGGCCGGATCGATCTCCTGTGCCGCGCGTACTGCTTCGATGCCACTGAGGTTCACGCAATACAGCTGCACGGCCCGCACACCGGCGCGGGTCTGTGCCGCCAGCTCGCGCAGGTGCCTGGTGCCTCGTTCGGTGCGGGCATCGGGGAAGGCGGCCACGGCCGAATCCGCAAAACCCAGGGTCACGCTCTTCACTTCGATCCAAACCGGCCCTGTCGAGAATTCCAGACGAAAATCCGCCCGGCTGTTTTCCTCGCCAAAGCGCACCTCACGCCGGAGCCCGGTAAAACCGGCGAGTTCAGTGATCACCCCGTCACACAGAGCCTCCTCTACCAGCGCATTGGCCCGCGCGGTATTGATGCAGGCCAGGCGCCCGTGCGGGGTTTCGCCCAGTTCCCAGGTGCCCGGCAATTTGCGCTTAGGGTCCTGGCTGCGGCTGAACCAGACGCGGCAACCTTCGCTCATGCAGTTGAGCATCGAGCCGGTGTTCGGGCAGTGGATGGTCAGCTGCTCGCCGCCGGCGGTCTCGATATCGGCGAGAAAGCGCTTGTAGCGGCGCAGCAGGCAGCCCTCCTCCAGGGGCGGATCAAAGCGCATCGGGGCGCCAGCTCTTCAGCCCGCGGGCAATGCGCTCGACCGCCTGCTGCAGACGCGGCAGGCTCTGGGTGTAGGCAAAGCGCACATGCTGGTCGGCCTGGTAACGGCCGAAGTCGATGCCCGGGGTGAAGGCCACATGCTCGGTTTCCAGAAAGTGCCGACAGAACGCAAAGGCGTCGCCACCAAATGCCGAGATGTCGGCATATAGATAGAAGGCGCCCTGTGGCTCCACGGCGATGCGGAAACCCAGTTCGCGCAGGGCCGCCAGCAGATAGTCGCGGCGCGCGGCGAACTCGCCGCGACGCTGCTCGAGAATGGCCCGCGTCTCCGGCTCGAAGCAGGCCAGTGCCGCATGCTGGGCCATCGAGGGGGCACTGATATAGAGATTCTGCGCCAGCTTCTCCAGCTCGCCCACCGCGGCCGGCGGCGCCACCAGCCAGCCGAGGCGCCAGCCGGTCATGCCGAAATACTTGGAGAAGCTGTTGAGCACGAACGCCTCGTCATCCACCTCCAGCACGCTGGCCGCCTCGCAGCCGTAGGTCAGACCATGGTAGATCTCGTCCACCACCAGATGCCCGCCACGCTGCTTGAGTGACTGCGACAGTGCAGCCAGCTCATCACGCTCCAGCAGGGTGCCGGTGGGATTGGCCGGCGACGCCACCAGGGCCCCCACACTGTCAGCGCTCCAGAAACGCTCGACCAGCTCCGATGTCAACTGGTAACGCACCTCGGGGCCGACCGGCACCAGTTGCGCGGCACCTTCGACCAGCCGCAGGAAATGGCGATTGCACGGATAGCCTGGATCGGCCAGCAGCCAGTGCTTGCCCGGATCGACCAGGAGGCTGGTCGCCAGCAGCAGCGCGCCGGAGCCACCGGGGGTGATCAGAATGCGCTCTGGATCGATCGACAAGCGATAGCGATCGGCGTAGAACCGAGCAATGGCCTCGCGCAGTTGAGGCAGACCACGGGCGGCGGTGTAACGGGTATGGCCGGCACCCAGCGCCGCCTGGCCGGCTCGCACGATGGGCTCGGCGGTGGTGAAGTCCGGCTCGCCGATTTCCAGATGAATCACATCGTGACCGGCGGCCTGCAATTCATTGGCCCGCGCCAGCAGTGCCATGACGTGAAAGGGCTCGATGGCACGACTGCGTGCACTGTAAGACTGGGCCATGAGGCTACCCTGAAAAGACAAAGGCGCAATTCTACCCAAGCCCTGCGCGCACGGCAGCAAGCACGACATGCGGGAGTGGCGCCCACGGGAACCTTCTGGTAAGTTCGCCCGCTTGCAGCCGCAGGGCCCGTTTACCGGGCGATGGACACGTTCCTGCGCAGTGGATAAGAGAAAGTGAGAGGCAGTCATCCATGGCCACCAAAGCAAAACAACAGAACAGCCAACTGATTCGCGGCTTCGAACCCTACAAAGAGAAAAAGGGTGAGGAGTACATGAGCGATCCGATGCGCGCGCACTTCACTGACATTCTCAACAAATGGAAGCTGGAGCTGATGCAGGAAGTCGACCGTACCGTGCATCACATGCAGGACGAAGCGGCCAACTTCCCGGACCCGGCCGACCGCGCCAGCCAGGAAGAAGAGTTCAGCCTGGAACTGCGTGCCCGCGACCGCGAGCGCAAACTGATCAAGAAGATCGACGAAACCCTGCAGCTAATCGAAGACAACGACTACGGCTGGTGCGATTCCTGCGGCGTTGAGATCGGCATTCGCCGCCTCGAGGCCCGCCCCACCGCCACGCTGTGCATCGACTGCAAGACCCTGGCGGAAATCAAGGAAAAGCAGATCGGTTCCTGATCCCGGACGGGGCGCCTAGGCGCCCCGTTGCATTTCTGCGACCTGCCTCGCCATGACCACCAGCTCCTACATCGGGCGCTTCGCTCCCACCCCCAGCGGCCACCTGCACTTCGGCTCACTGGTCGCCGCCCTCGCCTCCTACCTCGACGCCCGCCATGTGGGTGGCCGCTGGCTGGTGCGCATGGAAGACCTCGATCCGCCACGCGAAATGCCCGGCGCCCAGGACGCCATTCTGCGCGCCCTGGAAATCTACGGCCTGCACTGGGACGGTGAGATCATCCGCCAGAGCGAACGCCAGGCAGCCTATGCCGCGATGATCGAGCGTTTGCTGCAGCAAGGCCTTGCCTACGCCTGCAACTGCTCGCGCAAGCAACTCGAGGGCCACCACGGCATTTATCCCGGCACCTGCCGCAATCGCCAACTGCCCCCCGATGACGCGGCCATCCGCCTGCGTGTACCCGAGCTGGACTACCACTTCTGCGACCGGGTGCAGGGTAAGTACCGCCAGCACCTGGCCCGTGAAGTCGGCGACTTCGTGATCCGCCGTCGCGACGGGCTGTACGCCTATCAGTTGGCCGTGGTGCTGGATGATGCCTGGCAGGGCATCACGGATATCGTCCGCGGCGCCGACCTGCTCGACTCCACGCCGCGCCAGTTGTACCTGCAGGAGCTGCTCGGGCTGCCCCAGCCGCGTTACCTGCATGTGCCGCTGATCATCCAGCCGGACGGTCACAAACTGGGCAAGTCCTACCGCTCGCCGCCGCTGCCGGCCGATCAGGCCCCCACCCTGCTGGTACGCGCCCTGCGCGCCCTGGGCCAGCAACCGCCGGAAGCTCTCGCCGCCTGCAGCACCGACGAGGTGCTGGACTGGGCCATCAGCCATTGGGATGCCCTGCGCATCCCGCGCTGCCGCACCCTGGCCGAAGCGCAACTGCGCTGACCGCCTCGCCGGGTCACGATGCTTTCAGCCGCCGGTCGGCTCCGCTACCATCGCGACACGCCCGTCACGAGTTCCGGCATGTACATCTACCGTCTGGTCCTGCTCCTGGTAGTAGGGATCTACCTGTTTTCCCCCGCCATCATGGATTGGTGGATCGAGCCCACCGGCGCCTGGTACCGCCCGTACCTGCTGTGGCTGATCCTGATCGTGGCAACCTTCATCCTGCAGAGCCAACACGATGCTGACGAGCTTTAGCCTTAGCCAGCTGCTGGCCATCAGCACGCTCTACCTACTGGCCCTTTTCGGGGTTGCCTGGATCAGCGAACGCGGCTGGATTCCCCGACGCATCATGCGCCACCCGCTGACCTACACCCTGTCGCTGGGCGTGTACGCCAGCGCCTGGGCCTTCTACGGCACCGTGGGCATGGCCTACCAGTACGGCTATGGCTTTCTGGCCAGCTACCTGGGGGTGTCCGGCGCATTCCTGCTCGCGCCGGTGCTGCTCTATCCGATCCTGCGCATCACCCACACCTACCAGCTGTCATCGCTGGCCGACCTGTTTGCATTCCGTTTCCGCAGCACCGCCGCCGGCACCCTGACCACGGTATTCATGCTGCTCGGCCTGCTGCCACTGCTGGCGCTGCAGATCCAGTCGGTCGCCGACTCGATCAGTATCCTCACCCATGAACCTCTGCAGGAACGCGTAGCCCTGGCCTTCTGCGGTCTGATCACCCTGTTCACCATGCTGTTTGGCGCCCGTCATGTGGCCACCCGCGAGAAACATGAAGGTCTGGTGTTTGCCATCGCGTTCGAGTCGGTGGTCAAGCTGGTGGCCCTTGGCGGCATCGGCCTGTACGCCCTGTATGGTGTGTTCGACGGCCCGCAGGACCTGCAGCAGTGGCTGCTGCAGAACCAGTCGGCGCTGACCGCCCTGCACACCCCGCTGCAGGAAGGCCCATGGAGGACCCTGCTGCTGGTGTTCTTCGCCTCGGCCATCGTCATGCCGCACATGTACCACATGGCCTTCACCGAGAACCTCAACCCGCGGGCCATGGTCACGGCCAGCTGGGGCCTGCCGCTGTTGCTGCTGTTGTTCAGCCTGGCGGTCCCGTTGATTCTCTGGTCGTGCCTCAAGCTCGGCGCCACCACCAGCCCGGAATACTTCACCCTGGGCCTGGGTATTGCCGTGGAAAGCGAAACACTGGCCCTGCTCGCCTATGTCGGCGGCCTGTCCGCGGCCAGCGGCCTGATCATCGTGCTGACCCTGGCGCTGTCGGGCATGGTTCTCAACCACATCGTACTGCCGCTGTACCAGCCGCCTGCCGAAGGCAACATCTACCGCTGGCTGAAGTGGACCCGCCGTGGCCTGATCTGCGCCATCATCCTCGCCGGCTATGGTTTCTACCGCCTGCTCAAGGCCGAACAGGACCTCTCCAACCTCGGCATAGTCGCCTTCGTCGCCACCCTGCAATTCCTTCCGGCCACACTCTCGGTACTCTACTGGCCGAACGCCAATCGACGCGGTTTCATCGCCGGCCTGCTGGCAGGCATGCTGGTATGGGCGGTCAGCCTGCTGCTACCGCTGCTGGGCAATGTGCAGACGCTCTATGTGCCGGTGTTCAGCACCGTGTACGTGCTGGATGACACCAGCTGGCATCTCGCAGCCATCGCCTCGCTGGCCGCTAACGTGCTGATATTTACCCTGGTGTCGCTGTTCACCGAGGCCAGCGCCGATGAAGTCAGCGCCGCCGAAGCCTGCGCCGTGGACAATGTACGCCGCCCGCAACGTCGCGAACTGCTGGCCGTATCGCCGCAGGAATTTGCCGCGCAACTTGCCAAGCCGCTGGGCGCCATGACCGCGCAGAAGGAAGTCGAGCGGGCCCTGCGCGACCTGCATCTGCCCTTCGATGAACGCCGCCCCTACGCCCTGCGCCGCCTGCGTGACCGCCTGGAGGCCAACCTCTCCGGCCTCATGGGCCCCAGCGTGGCGCAGGATCTGGTGGAGAATTTCCTACCCTACAAATCCGGCAGCCAGGCCTACGTCAGCGAGGATATCCATTTCATCGAGACACGCCTGGAGGACTACCACTCGCGCCTGACCGGCCTGGCCGCCGAGCTCGACACCCTGCGCCGCTACCACCGCCAGACCCTGCAGGAACTGCCGATGGGCGTGTGTTCGCTGGCCACCGACCAGGAAATCGTCATGTGGAACCACGCCATGGAGGATCTCACCGAGATCCCCGCGCAGCAGGTCATCGGCTCCCGGCTCGATGCCCTACCCAGTCCCTGGCGCGAACTGCTGGTGTGCTTCGTCGACCTGAACATCGAGCACCTGCACAAACAGCGCCTCAACCTCGATGGCCAGGCGCGCTGGCTCAACCTGCACAAGGCCGCCATCGAGGAGCCGCTGGCACCCGGCAGTAACGGCCTGGTGCTGCTGATCGAAGACGTCACCGAGACCCAGTTGCTGGAAGACAAGCTGGTGCATTCCGAGCGTCTGGCCAGCATCGGTCGCCTGGCCGCCGGGGTAGCGCACGAGATCGGCAACCCGATCACCGGCATCGCCTGCCTGGCACAGAACCTCAAGGAAGAGCGCGAGGGTGACGGCGAGATCGAGGAAGCCAGCCTGCAGATTCTCGAACAGACCAAGCGTGTCTCGCGCATCGTGCAGTCGCTAATGAGCTTCGCCCACGCCGGTACCCGCACTCATAACAGCGAACCGGTGTGCCTAGCCGAAGTGGCGCGCGAAGCCATCGGTCTGCTGTCGCTGAACAAGCGCAGCCACGACGTGCAGTTCTTCAACCTGTGCCATCCCGATCACTGGGTCAGCGGCGACCCCCAGCGCCTGGCTCAGGTGCTGATCAACCTGCTGTCCAACGCTCGCGATGCCTCGCCTGACGGCGGCACCATCCGCGTCTCCAGCGAACAGCAGGGCGACAGCATCGAGCTGATCGTCGAGGATGAAGGCAGCGGTATTCCAAGGGCGATCATGGATCGTCTGTTCGAACCCTTCTTCACCACCAAGGACCCGGGCAAAGGTACGGGCCTCGGCCTGGCTCTGGTCTATTCGATCGTGGAAGAGCATTATGGGCAGATATCCATCGATAGCCCGGCCTTCCCTGACCGTCAGTGCGGAACCCGCATCCGTGTCACCCTGCCCCGGCATGTCGAGGCGACGTCCGATGAACCCTGAGCAATCGCGCGCTCCCGGCCGGCCTGAAGCCCGCTGTGTTGCAGCACCGATCCCGCGACCGTCGAGAGAACTGTATTGATGCCGAATATCCTGATCGTCGAAGACGAAACCATCATCCGCTCCGCACTGCGACGCCTGCTGGAGCGCAACCAGTATCAGGTCAGCGAAGCTGGCTCGGTACAGGAGGCTCAGGAACGCCACAGCATCCCCAGCTTCGACCTGATCGTCAGTGACCTGCGCCTGCCCGGCGCGCCCGGCACAGAACTGATCAAGCTGGCCGAAGGCACCCCGGTGCTGATCATGACCAGCTATGCCAGCCTGCGTTCGGCCGTGGATTCGATGAAACTCGGCGCGGTGGACTATATCGCCAAGCCCTTCGACCATGACGAGATGCTCCAGGCCGTAGCCCGCATCCTCAAGGATCGCGAAAACGCCCGTAACCGCCCAGCAGAAAGCCCGCGCAGCAACACTGGCCGCAGCTCGGAAAAGGCCGTGGCCGCCGTCGAAGGCGACATGAACATCATCGGCAACTGCGCGCCGATGCAGGATCTGTTCAGCAAGATCCGCAAGGTCGCGCCTACCGATTCCACCGTACTGATCCAGGGAGAGTCCGGTACAGGCAAGGAGCTGGTGGCCCGTGCGCTGCACAATTTCTCCCGCCGGGCCAAGGCACCGATGATCTCGGTGAACTGCGCGGCCATCCCGGAAAGCCTGATCGAGTCCGAACTCTTTGGTCATGAGAAAGGCGCCTTCACCGGAGCCAGCGCCGGCCGTGCCGGCCTGGTGGAAGCCGCCGATGGCGGTACGCTGTTTCTCGACGAGATCGGCGAGCTGCCACTGGAGGCCCAGGCCCGCCTGCTGCGCGTCCTGCAGGAAGGCGAGATCCGCCGGGTCGGCTCGGTACAGTCGCAGAAGGTCGATGTGCGCCTGATCGCCGCCACCCACCGCGACCTCAAGTCCCTGGCCAAGATCGGCCAGTTCCGCGAAGACCTGTATTACCGCCTCAACGTCATCGCCCTGCGCCTGCCCGCCCTGCGCGAGCGCGGCGATGATGTCCTGGAAATCGCCCGTGCCTTTCTGCAACGCCAATGCACGCAAATGGCGCGTGAAGGCCTACATTTCAGCTTCGAAGCCGAGCAGGCGATCGCCCAGTACAGCTGGCCGGGCAACGTACGCGAGCTGGAGAACGCCATCGAGCGCGCGGTGATTCTTTGCGAAGGCGGCGAGATCAGCGCCGAGCTGCTGGGCATCGACATCGAACTGGCCGAGCTGGACGACGATTTCGACAACAGCAGCAGCGGTTCAGGCCTGGAGCCTACCGAAGACCTGTCACTGGAAGACTACTTCCAGCACTTCGTCCTCGAACACCAGGACCACATGACCGAAACCGAACTGGCGCGCAAACTCGGCATCAGCCGCAAGTGCCTGTGGGAACGACGCCAGCGCCTGGGCATTCCCCGGCGCAAATCCAGCGCTTCCTCCTGACCCAGACTGCCGGCCCTGAGCCGGCAGTTTGCTGTTACCCCCTCAACATCTCGTAACAAGTCCGGGGCAACCGGTAACGAGCCTGCCCCACCCGCAACCATCTCGCCACCACAAAAAACAGCTAAGTCACTGATTTTAAATGGCTTTAAAAAGTTGGCACGCCATCTGCTTTCTATTTGGCACAACAACAATAAAAAGCTCCAGCTAAAACAATAAAAATAAGACGTTACGACTCCCGTACAACAAAAACAAAAGTGTGGAGGCGCAGTTAACTGATTGTTTTGGAGAGGAAGCGCCGCCGGGTCAAACCGCAGACAGACCGAGAATAATAAATCTGCCCCGAGGCAGCCGCCGCTCTGACTGGATCATGGATTGATCATGGCAACATCAGCTTCCAAAGCAATCCGTTGGCTACTGACTCCCTGCTTGGGAGTAGCTGACAAGGCCCCTGGCCTGCCTTACGGGTCAAACAATTCCAACAATAAGCCCGTAATAATAATAAAAACAAAGCACGCACCAACTTGGGGGGGAACTTCGGTTCCCCCAGTAGCTTTGCCCCTTCTCCCCCCGCTGCATTCACCAGTCTTCGTGCCAGTGCTAGAATCCGCGGCTATTGCCCGGGCCTTTATCCTGCCGGCCCCGAAATCCATTCGACAGAACACCCCATGCTGAAGAAGCTGATCCAGACGCTACGACGCAAGCGCCCCCACGCCCCTCCGCGCAGCACCCCCGCCGTGCTCAATGCCCGCCAGCACAACCTGGCCCGCGACCGAATCAGCCGCAACGCCGTGAATGTGGTCGAGCGCCTGCAGAAGGCCGGTTACCAGGCCTACGCAGTAGGTGGCTGCGTCCGTGACCTGATGCTCGACTTCGACCCCAAGGATTTTGACATCGCCACCAGCGCCACTCCCGAACAGGTGCGCGCCGAGTTCCGCAACGCCCGCATCATTGGCCGCCGCTTCAAGCTGGTCCATGTGCATTTCGGCCGGGAGATCATCGAAGTGGCGACCTTTCGCGCCAACCACCCGGAAATCGATGACGAGGACAACCCACAGCAGTCCTCCCGCCACGAAAGCGGGCGCATCCTGCGCGACAACGTGTACGGAAGCCTGGAAGACGACGCCCAGCGTCGCGACTTCACCATCAATGCGCTGTACTACGACCCGGTGACCGAGCGAATACTCGACTATGCCCACGGCGTGCCGGATATCCGCAATCGGCAGATACGTCTGATCGGCGACCCGACCCAGCGCTACCAGGAAGACCCGGTGCGCATGCTGCGTGCGGTGCGTTTTGCCGCCAAGCTCGACTTCGACTTAGAGCGCCACACCGCCGAGCCGATCCAGCGCTTGGCCCCGCTGCTGCGCGATATTCCGTCGGCCCGCCTGTTCGACGAAGTGCTCAAGCTATTCCTTTCCGGCTATGCCGAACACACCTTCGAACTACTGCTGCAATATGACCTGTTCGCCCCACTTTTCCCTGCCGCCGGCGCGGCCCTGCGCCAGCAGCCGGACTATGCCGGCAAGCTGATTCGCCAGGCCCTGATCAATACCGACGATCGCATCGAACAGGGCAAGCCGGTTACCCCTGCCTTCCTCTTCGCCGCCCTGCTCTGGCCAGCCCTGCCGGCTCGCGTGTTGCGCCTGCAGGAACAGGGCATGCCGCCGATCCCGGCCATGCAGGAAGCGGCGCACAGCCTGATCGTCGAGCAATGCCAGCGCACCGCCGTACCCAAGCGCTTCACCATCCCGATCCGCGAAATCTGGGACATGCAGGAGCGCCTGCCGCGTCGCCAGGGCAAGCGAGCCGACCTGCTCCTGGAAAACCCGCGCTTCCGTGCGGGCTACGATTTCCTCCTGCTGCGTGAAAGCGCTGGTGAGCAAACTGACGGCCTGGGCGACTGGTGGACCGACTACCAGGAAGTCTCCGACAGTGAGCGCCGCCAGATGATCCGCGACCTCAGCAGCAAGGAAAAGGAAGACAGCAGTGGTGCCCCGCGCAAGCGTCGTCGCGGCGGCAATCGCCGACGTCGCGGCCCGCGCAGTGACGGCAGCGCGCCCAGCGGCGAATAAGATGGAGAGTGTATATATCGGCCTCGGCAGCAATCTGGCCGAGCCCCAGAGCCAGCTGCGCGCGGCTCTGCAGGCCCTGCAGGCCCTACCTGACAGCCGCCTCATTGGCTGTTCCTCGCTGTATGCCAGCGACCCGCTCGGCCCTGCCGACCAGCCACGCTACGTCAATGCCGTGGCCGCACTCGACACCCGCCTCGAACCACACGCCCTGCTCGACCAGCTGCAGCGCATCGAGCTTGAGCAGGGGCGCCAGCGCAAGGCCGAACGCTGGGGCCCGCGCACCCTCGACCTGGACATCCTGATGTTCGGTGAGCGCGTGCTGCACGACGAGCGCCTCACCGTACCGCATTACCATATGCACGCCCGCGCCTTCGTACTGTATCCGCTGGCCGAACTGGCTCCAGGCCTGCAGTTGCCGGATGGCCGCGTGCTGACCGAGCTGCTGACCGCCTGCCCGTTTACTGGCCTCGAGCGCATTGCCGCGGCGCCACTGCCGACGGTAACGGCGTAACACGCAGGTAACACCTGCAATTGACTTCCCTGCCCCCCATCAGGACTATAGGCGTCCCGTTGCCTAGCGCCCTGTTTCGAGAGGCGCCAATCCAGGCCTGCCGACGCTGACATTGCCCCGCGCAGTCGCCGTACGCCGGCAGCTTGAATGAGGACATGCCCATGCCTGATGTAACCCTGACCACCCTGCAAGAGCTGAAGCAGCGCGGCGAAAAGATCGCCATGCTCACGGCCTACGACGCCACCTTCGCCCAGGCTGCCTGCCAGGCCGGCGTCGACGTGCTGCTGGTGGGCGACTCGCTGGGCATGGTCCTGCAAGGCCAGGACAGCACACTGCCGGTCAGCGTTGCCGACATGGCCTACCACACCGCTGCCGTTAAGCGCGGCAACCGGGGCGCCCTGATCCTCGCCGACCTGCCGTTCATGAGCTACGCCAGCCTGGAGCAAACCTTCACCAACTGCGCCGCGCTGATGCAGGCCGGTGCGCACATGGTCAAACTGGAAGGTGCGGCCTGGCTGGCCGAGCCGATCCGCCTGCTGGCCGAACGCGGCATTCCGGTTTGCGCCCACCTCGGTCTGACCCCTCAGGCGGTCAACATCCTCGGCGGCTATAAGGTCCAGGGCCGCCAGGAAGCCCAGGCCCGTCAGCTGCGTGCCGATGCCATGGCACTGGAGCAGGCCGGTGCCGCCATGCTCCTGCTCGAATGCGTACCCAGCGCCCTCGCCGCGGAAATCACCCAATCGGTGAAGATTCCGGTGATCGGCATTGGCGCTGGCATCGATACCGATGGCCAGGTCCTGGTGTTGCACGACATGCTCGGCCTGGCCCTGTCCGGACGCACGCCGAAGTTCGTGAAGAACTTCATGGACGGCCAACCTTCCATCCAGGCAGCACTGGCCGCCTACGTGACTGCTGTCAAGGAGCGCAGCTTCCCCGCTGCCGAACACGGATTTTCTGCATGAACACCGTCAAGACCGTGCGCGAACTGCGCGCCGCCATCGCCCGCGCGCGCGCCGAAGGCAAGCGCATCGGCTTCGTGCCAACCATGGGCAACCTGCACAGCGGCCACGTCGCCCTGGTGGAAAAAGCCAGCCAGCGCGCCGACTTCGTGGTGGCCAGCATCTTCGTCAACCCGCTGCAGTTCGGCCCCAACGAAGACCTCGCCAAATACCCGCGCACTCTCGCCGCCGACCAGGAAAAACTGGTCAGCGCCGGCTGCCACCTGCTGTTCGCCCCGACGCCAGAAGAGATGTACCCCCAGGGCATGGACGACCAGACCCGCATCAGCGTGCCGGTGGTTTCCGAAGGCCTCTGCGGTGGCAGTCGCCCGGGGCACTTCGAGGGCGTCGCCACCGTGGTGACCAAACTGTTCAACATGGTCCAGCCGGACCTGGCGATCTTTGGCGAGAAGGATTTCCAGCAACTGGCGGTGATCCGCAAGCTAGTGCGTGACCTCAACCTGCCGGTGCAGATCTTCGGCGAGCCGACCGTACGTGCCGACGATGGCCTGGCACTGTCATCGCGCAACGGCTACCTCAGCGCCGAACAACGCCAGGTGGCACCGCAGCTGTTCGCCACCCTCAAGGACATGGCCGACAGCATCTGTGGCGGCCGCGACGATTTCTCGCGCCTGACCCTGGATGGCCTCAAGCACCTGGAGAAGGCTGGCTTCCGCCCCGATTACCTGGAAATCCGCGAAGCAGGCAGCCTGCGTCCGGCCCAGGCCGGCGACAAGGAACTGGTGATTCTGGTGGCCGCCTACCTCGGCACCACGCGCCTGATCGACAACCTGGCCTTCACCAGCCATCCCTGAGCCCGACTTGAAAAGCGCAAGCCATTGGCTTGCGCCGCATAACCGCTAGAATCAAGCCCGGCCCATGCCGGGCTTTTGTTGAATACACTCCCCGTTCGCTCTCACGCTGCAAGGTTCTTATGGATCATCACCTGACACCCCTCGATGTCACCCAACTGGCCAACTGGAAGGCCCTCACCGAGCACCGTGAAGCCATGGGCGAGTTCAGCATGCGTGCTGCCTTCGCCAGTGACAGCCAGCGCTTCCAGCGTTTCAGCCTGTATGCCTGCGGCCTGATGCTGGACTACTCGAAGAACCTGATTACCGAGCAGACCCTCGAACTGCTGGTCAAACTAGCCGAAGAAGCGCAACTGGGCGATGCCATCAGGGCCATGTTCAACGGCCAGGTGATCAATGCCTCGGAGCAGCGCCCGGTACTGCACACCGCCCTGCGCCGTCCGGTGGGTGACAAGGTGTTCGTCGCCGGCAAGAACATCATGCCCGACGTGCATCAGGTGCTGCAGCAGATGACCGACCTGGTCACCCGCCTGCACAACGGTCTGTGGCGCGGCTACAGCGAGAAGGTCATCACCGATGTGGTCAACATCGGCATCGGTGGCTCCTTCCTCGGCCCGCAGCTGGTCTCCGAGGCCCTTCTGCCCTTCGCCCAGAAGGGCGTGCGCTGCCACTACCTGGCCAACGTCGACGGCAGCGAGTTCCGCGAGCTGGTCAGCAAGCTGTCGGCGGAAACCACCCTGTTCATTGTCTCCAGCAAATCCTTCAGCACCCTGGAAACCCTGAAAAACGCCCAGGCGGCAAGAGCCTGGTACCTCGCCCAAGGCGGCAGTGAGGCCGAGCTGCACCGCCACTTCATCGCCGTATCGAGCAACGTCGCGGCGGCCAAGGCGTTCGGCATCCGCGAGGAAAACGTGCTGCCGATGTGGGACTGGGTAGGTGGGCGCTACTCGCTGTGGTCGGCCATCGGTCTGCCGATCGCCATGTCCATTGGCATCTCCAACTTCAAGGAAATGCTCTCCGGCGCCTATGCCATGGACCAGCATTTCCAGAGCGCCCCCTTCGAACGCAACATCCCGGTGCTGCTGGCTCTGCTGGGCGTCTGGTACGGCGACTTCTGGGGTGCACGCAGCCAGGCGATCCTGCCGTACGACTATTACCTGCGCAACATCACCGACCACCTGCAGCAGCTGGACATGGAGTCCAACGGCAAGAGCGTGCGCCAGGATGGTTCGCCGATCACCGCCGGCACCGGCCCGGTGATCTGGGGCGGCGTCGGCTGCAATGGCCAGCATGCCTATCACCAGTTGCTGCACCAGGGCAGCCAGCTGATCCCGGCCGACTTCATCGTGCCGGTGTCCAGCTACAACCCGGTGGCCGACCACCACCAGTGGCTGTATGCCAACTGCCTGTCGCAGAGCCAGGCGCTGATGCAGGGCAAGAGCCGCGCGGAAGCTGAGGCTGAACTGCGGGGCAAGGGCCTGCCGGAAAGCGAAGTGCAGCGCCTGGCGCCACACAAGGTGATCCCCGGCAACCGGCCGAGCAACACCCTGGTGCTGGAACGCATCAGCCCGCGCCGCCTCGGTGCGCTGATCGCCATGTACGAACACAAGGTCTATGTCCAGAGCGTGCTCTGGGGCGTCAATGCCTTCGACCAGTGGGGCGTTGAGCTGGGCAAGGAGCTGGGTAAGAACGTCTACTCGCGCCTGACCGGCAGCGACGACAGCCAGGCCGATGACGGCTCGACCCAGGGCCTGATCGAGTTCTTCCGCGGTCGCCACCGCGGCTAAGCAGCGCACCTTCCCCAGTAAAAGCCGACCCTGCCGCACAGCCGGTCGGCTTTTTTGTCGCCATCGGCTGACCGATATGCCGGCCATATACTGCGTCCCGGCTATTGAACCAAGCAGTTGCTTGGTTCACCCTAGCGCCCATCGCGGAATCACAACAATAAGGACCCGCCATGTACGCCATCACTCAGCATCCGGTCAGCGATGCCGTGCGCGCTCGCGCACATCTGGACAACGACACCTACCTGCGCCTGTACCGCCAGTCCATCGATCAGCCAGACACCTTCTGGAGTGAACAGGCGCGGGCCTTCCTCGACTGGTTCAAACCCTGGGATCAGCTGCATCACAGCAACCTGCTCAAGGGTGAGGCAGAGTGGTTCAAGGGTGGCCTGCTCAACGTCGCGCACAATTGCATCGACCGCCATCTGGCTGGGCGGGGCGAGCAGATTGCGCTGATCTGGGAAGGCGACAACCCCAGCGAATCGGCGCACATCACCTACAACCGCCTGCACGACAAGGTCAGCCGGTTTGCCAATGTCCTGAAAGACCGTGGCGTGCAGAAAGGCGACCGGGTGTGCATCTACATGCCGATGATCCCCGAGGCGGCCTACGCCATGCTCGCCTGCGCGCGCATCGGCGCCGTGCACTCGGTGGTGTTCGGCGGCTTCTCCCCTGATGCCCTGCGTGACCGCATCCTCGACGCCGACTGCCGCACCGTGATCACGGCCGACGAAGGCGTGCGTGGCGGCAAGTACGTACCCCTGAAAAAGAACGTCGACCTGGCCCTGCAAAGCTGCCCGGATGTCTCCACCGTGGTCGTGGTCGAGCGCACCCAGGGCGAGGTGGACTGGGTTGCAGGCCGCGACCTCTGGTACCACCAGGCCATGCAGACCGTCAGCCGTGACTGCCCGGCCGAGCCGATGGACGCCGAGGACCCGCTGTTTATCCTCTATACGTCCGGAAGCACCGGCAAACCCAAGGGCGTTCTGCATACCACCGGCGGTTACCTGCTGGGCGCGGCCATGACCCACAAGTACGTGTTCGACTACCACGAAGGCGATATCTACTGGTGCACCGCCGACGTCGGCTGGGTCACCGGGCACAGCTATATCGTCTATGGCCCTCTGGCCAACGGCGCCACCAGCCTGATCTTCGAGGGCGTGCCAAACTACCCGGATGCCTCGCGCTTCTGGCAGGTGATCGACAAACACCAGGTCAACATCTTCTACACCGCGCCCACCGCCCTGCGCGCCCTGATGCGCGAAGGCGAGGAACCGGTGAGGAAGACCAACCGCTCCAGCCTGCGCCTGCTCGGTTCGGTGGGCGAGCCGATCAACCCGGAAGCTTGGGAGTGGTACTACCACGTGGTCGGCGAGCAGCGCTGCCCGATCGTCGATACCTGGTGGCAGACCGAGACCGGCTCGATCATGATCACCCCGCTGCCCGGCGCCACCAACCTCAAGCCGGGCTCGGCCACCCGCCCCTTCTTCGGCGTGCAGCCGGTGCTGCTGGATGACAAGGGCCTGGAGATCGACGGTCCGGGCAGTGGCGTACTGGCGATCAAGGCCAGCTGGCCGAGCCAGATCCGCAGCGTTTACGGCGATCATGCGCGGATGATCGACACCTACTTCAAGCCCTACCCCGGCTACTACTTCACCGGCGACGGCGCGCGCCGCGACGAGGCCGGCTACTACTGGATCACCGGCCGGGTCGACGACGTGATCAACGTCTCCGGCCACCGCATCGGCACCGCCGAGGTGGAAAGCGCCCTGGTCCTGCATGACGCCATCGCCGAAGCGGCCGTGGTGGGCTACCCGCACGACATCAAGGGACAGGCCATCTACGCCTTCGTCACTCCGGTGCTGGGCGTGGAGCTGTGCGACCGGCTCAAGGCAGAGCTGCTGGCGCTGGTCAGCAAGGAAATCGGTAGCTTCGCCAAGCCCGAACTCATGCAGTGGGCGCCGGGCCTGCCGAAAACCCGCTCGGGCAAGATCATGCGGCGCATCCTGCGCAAGATTGCCTGCAACGAGCTGGATAACCTCGGCGACACCTCGACCCTGGCCGATCCGAGCGTGGTCGACAGCCTGATCAGCCAGCGCCTGAACCAGTAACACCGCCTTTGTAGGAGCCCGCTTGCTGACGATCTCTCGACAGTGCGCTGATCGCCAGCAAGCTGGCTCCTACAGGTCTCCCCCCGTATATCGAGTTTGCCCCCATGGAATTTCTCCGCCGCCGCATCGAAGCCCAGGTACTCAGCCTCAGCGGCATCGTCCTCGGCCAGATCGACTTCAGCCAGCCCAAGGGCGATCCCGGCCTGTTCGGCCCCGAGGCGGTGTGCTGGCAGGTGCATGGTGACTTCACCAGCATGATGGTCGGCGGCATCAGCGCCCTGCTCCTGCAGGCCCTGCATCCGCTGGCGCTGGCCGGCGTGTGGGACCACTCGAACTTCCGTGAGGACCTGATCGGTCGCTTGCGCCGTACCGGTCAGTTCATCTCCGGCACCACCTTCGGCTCGCGCCGTGACGCCGACTGGCTGATCGAAAAGGTACGCACCATCCACCTGCAGGTGGTCGGTACCGCGCCGGACGGACGGCCCTACGCGGCCAGCGACCCAGCCCTTCTGACCTGGGTACACGTGGCCGAGGTGTCGAGCTTTCTCGCCGCCCACCTGCGCTACCGCAACCCGCAGCTGAGTGGTGCCGACCAGGACCGCTACTACGCAGAAGTCGCGCTGATCGCCGAGCGCCTGGGCGCCGATAACGTACCGAAATCCCGCGCCGAGGTGGTCGCCTACCTTGCCGCCATCCGCCCGCAGCTACTGTGTGACGAGCGCTCGCGGGAAATCCTCCGTATCCTGCTCGCCGCCCCGGCACCCAGCACGCTGGCCGTGCCGGTGGGCAAGCTGCTGATGCAGGCCGGCATCGACCTGCTGCCCGACTGGGCCCAGACCATGCTTGAGCAGCACATCGGAGCTGCTCGCAGTCGCGCCATCCAAGCCGGGGTGAATAGCCTGGCTCCGGCCCTGCGCTGGGCCGTGCGTGGCGGTGCCATCCACCACGCCCGTCGACGCATGGGCCTGCCGTCGCGCGGCTGACCGGTCGGTTCGCAGGCTGGTCGCCGGCAAAGCGTCTGTGCCACCATAGCGCCCCTGCCGCGGCCAGTCCGCGCCCCACTGTTTTCGAGGAGCCCCGCCATGCAAGAGGTCGTCATCGTCGCCGCCACCCGTACTGCCATCGGCAGTTTCCAGGGCTCACTGGCCGCCATTCCCGCCGTAGACCTGGGTGCCGCGGTGATCCAGCGCCTGCTGGAACAGACCGGCCTGAACGGCAGCGAAGTGGATGAAGTGATCCTCGGCCAGGTCCTCACCGCCGGCGCCGGCCAGAACCCGGCACGCCAGACGGTCATCAAGGCCGGTCTGCCGCACACGGTCCCGGCGATGACCATCAACAAGGTCTGCGGCTCCGGCCTCAAGGCCCTGCACCTGGCCACCCAGGCGATCCGTTGTGGCGATGCCGACGTGATCATCGCGGGCGGTCAGGAGAACATGAGCCAGTCGCCCTATGTCATGCCCGCCGCCCGCACCGGCCAGCGCATGGGCCACGGCAAACTGATCGACACCATGATCCAGGATGGCCTGTGGGACGCCTTCAACGACTACCACATGGGTATCACCGCCGAGAACCTGGTGGACAAGTACGGCATCAGCCGCGAGGAGCAGGATGCCTTCGCCGCCGCCTCCCAGGCCAAGGCTGCCGCCGCCATCGAGGCCGGGCGCTTTAATGACG
Organism: Pseudomonas fluvialis; assembly: GCF_014207935.1. GTDB lineage: Bacteria > Pseudomonadota > Gammaproteobacteria > Pseudomonadales > Pseudomonadaceae > Aquipseudomonas > Aquipseudomonas fluvialis_A. The sequence continues at coordinate 786,858 of NZ_JACHLL010000002.1, forward strand.
AGATCACCCCGATCCTGATTCCTTCGCGCAAAGGCGAGCCGGTCAGCTTCGCCACCGACGAGCAGCCGCGTGCCGGCACCACCGCCGAGTCGCTGGCCAAGCTCAAGCCGGCGTTCAAGAAGGACGGCAGCGTCACCGCCGGCAACGCCTCCACCCTCAACGACGGCGCCGCCGCCGTGCTGCTGATGAGTGCCGACAAGGCCAAGGAGCTGGGCCTGCCGGTACTGGCACGTATCGCCGGCTACGCCAATGCCGGCGTCGATCCGGCCATCATGGGCATCGGCCCGGTCTGCGCCACCCAGCGCGCCCTGGCCAAGGCCGGCTGGCAGCTGGACGACCTCGACCTGATCGAGGCCAACGAAGCCTTTGCCGCCCAGGCCCTGGCCGTCGGCAAGGAGCTGAGCTGGGATGCCGGCAGGGTCAACGTCAACGGCGGCGCCATCGCCCTCGGTCATCCGATCGGCGCCTCCGGCTGCCGTATCCTGGTCAGCCTGCTGCACGAGATGATCAAGCGCGACGCCAAGAAAGGCCTGGCCACTCTCTGCATCGGTGGCGGTCAGGGTGTGGCCCTCGCAATCGAACGTGCCTGAACCGACTGACGACGGAGCAACGCCGGCCTAGTGCCGGCGTTTTTCTTGGTAAACTGCGCGCCTTCCTTTTGCCGAGACGCCGCGCATGTCCTCTCTCGACCAGGCGCTGCGCGCCGCCCTCGCCGCCCGGGAAACCCTGCTGGCGCAGCTGCACAGCCAGGGCACCGACTGCTACCGCCTGTTCCACGGCAGCCAGGAGGGCGCCCCGGGCCTCACGGCCGACCGTTACGGTCCGCAACTGCTGGTGCAGAGCTTCCACCACCCCGTCGAGCGCGACGACCTGCTGCAACTGCACGCGACCATCAACCAGGCTCTGGGACTGGAACTACAGCTGGTCTACAACGACCGCTCCGGCAGCAATTCGCGGATCGACCGCAGCGACCCGGTGTACCAGATAGAGCCTGCCGCCCTGGAAGATCAGATCGGCCACGAGTGGGGGCTCAACTACCGGGTGCGTGCCCGTCATCCCGGGCAGGACCCGCTGCTGTTTCTCGACCTGCGCAATACCCGGGGCTGGATCAAGGCTCACAGCGCAGGTAAATCGGTACTCAATCTGTTCGCCTACACCTGTGGCGTCGGCCTGTGTGCCGCAGCCGGTGGTGCCAGCGAAGTGGTCAACCTCGACTTTGCCGAGGGCAATCTGGAGGTGGGCAAGGAGAACGGCGCGCTGAACCCGCAGTTGCCGACCATGCAGTTCATCCAGTCCGACTACTTCCCGGCCATCCGCCAGCTCGCTGGCCTGCCGGTCAGCACGCGGCGCGGGCAGAAGCTGCCGCACTATCCTCGCCTCGAACAGCGCCAGTTCGATCTGGTGCTGCTCGACCCGCCAGCCTGGGCCAAGAGTGCCTTTGGCACAGTAGACCTGCTGCGCGATTACCAGAGCCTGCTCAAGCCGGCCCTGCTGGCAACCGCCAAGGGTGGCACGCTGATCTGCTGTAACAACCTGGCCAGGGTCGAGCTGGAAGACTGGCGCCAGCAGGTGCTGCGCTGCGCGGAAAAACTCGGCAGACCGGTTCGGGATTGCCAGGTGATCCGCCCGGCCGACGATTTCCCCTCACGGGACGGCAAGCCGCCGCTGAAAACCCTGCGCCTGCAACTCTAACAGACGGTTGAAAAACGTTGGCGAGGCAGCCAGCGCAAGGCAAAAACAGGCGAAGAAGCGCAGTTTACAAATAGTAAATGAGCATTTTGAGCCTGTTTTTAACGCTGCATGGGCAACGCAGGTAGGTTTTCAACGGCCTGTTAAAGCCCGCTAGACCACTTCCCGCCTTGCCAGCCATACTCAGGACATCACGTGTCGGGAAAGTGCACACAGCCATGTCCAAAGGATTGCAACGCGGCCTCACCACCCTCGCCCTCGCCGCAGGCACCTACAGCCTGCTGGGTTTTCTGATTCTGCCCGGAGTCGGTCAGCGCATCGTCAACCAGCAGTTGGCGCAGTACGCCACAGTGCCCGCCAGCCTGCAGCGCATCGAACTCAATCCCTTTACGCTCAAGCTCGATCTCTGGGGCCTGCAACTGGGTGAAGGCGCACAGCGTCAGGTGGGCTTCGAGCACCTGGGCATCGACCTGCAATGGGACAGCCTATGGAGCGGCGCCCTGCACCTGGCCAGTATCGAACTGGACAAGCCGCACACCGAGCTGCTGTTCGCCAAGGACGGCACGCTCAACCTGACCCAGCTGTTCAAGCTGCCGCCCAGCGAGCCCAAGACAGAAGAGCCGGCTGGTGAGCCCTTCCCGTTGCGCCTCGATCGCCTTGCCCTCAACGGCGGCAGCCTGCATTTCAAGGATGAGCGCCCCAGTGAAGCTATCGAGTTCGCCTACGACAGCCTTGATCTGAGCCTGCACAAGCTCAGCACCCTGCCCGATGACAATGCCGAGCTGACCCTTATGGCCACCGGGCCCAACGGCGGCAAGCTGGAGTGGCAAGGCGAGGTCAGCCTCACGCCACTAGCCTCCACCGGCAGCCTGAAACTCAGCGACGCCAAGCTCAAGGCCATCTGGCCCTATGTGCGCGATGCCGTGCCGCTGGACCTGCAGGAGGGCACCCTGAGCGCCAGCACCGACTACCAGTTCAGCCTGCAGCAGGGCACCACACTGAAACTGGAACAACTCGCCGTCAGCCTCGCGCCCTTTGCCATCCAGAGCCCCGAGCAGAAACCGCTGCTGAAGCTCGAGCGCCTGGACATCAGCAACAGCTCGCTCGACCTGGCACAGAAGCAGGTGATCATCGGCCAGATTCGCAGTCAGAACCTGGAAGCCTGGGCGGCCCGCGAGAAGGATGGCCAGCTCGACTGGCAGAAACTGCTGGCCACACCGGCCAAACCGGCTACCAGCCCAGAGCCGACCGACAGCCCGACTGAAACCAGTAGCGTCGCGGCCGCCCCTGACGATTCTGCTGGCGACGCTGCCGCGAACGGCCAGACTAAGGCGGAGCCAGTTCCGCCAGGCGTCGATAAGCCCTGGCAGATCACCCTGGTCAATACCCAGTTGCGCGGCTACCGTGCGCACCTCGAAGACCGCGTCCCCGAGCAGGCGGTGAAACTGGATATCGGCCCCCTGGATCTGGACCTGCAGAACTTCGTCAGCAGCGGCGACCAGCCCTTCCAGCTGAAGCTCGACAGCGGCCTGGGCAAGCAGGGCAAGCTCAGCGCCGCCGGCCAGGTTCTGCTGCAACCGCTCGGTGCCCAGCTGCAGATCACCACAAAGGATATTGACCTGCGCCTGGCCCAGGCCTATCTGCAGCCGTTTGTGCGCCTGGAGCTGCGCAGCGGCCTGCTCGGCAGCAATCTCAAGGTCGACCTCAAGAGCGCTGCACCACTGGCCTTCAGCGTTGCCGGCAGCGCCGAGGTACACCAGCTGCATACGCTCGACACCCTGAAAAACCGGGATTTCCTCAAGTGGCAGCAACTGCAGCTAGACGGCCTGCAGTACGTGCACGGCGACCAACTGCGCATCGACAAGATCAGCCTGCAGCAGCCTTATGCCCGTTTCATCATCAACGAAGACCTGACCACCAACGTCAACGAGCTGCTGATCCCGCAACCCGCCAGCCCGGCCCCCAGCGCCCCAGGCAAACCGCTGGGCATCCATATCGGCGGTATCGCGATCGCCGACGGCTCGGCCAACTTTGCCGACTTCAGCCTCAACCCCAACTTCGCCACCGCCATCCAGCGCCTCGACGGTCACATCGGCACCATCGACAGCCGCTCGCCCAAGGCGGCGGCGGTCGATATCAAGGGGCGCGTCGATCGCTATGCGCCGGTCAGCATCAAGGGTGAGCTGAACCCCTTCGCACCGCTAGACAAGCTGGATATCGCCACCAGTTTCCAGCATGTGGAACTGACCACCCTGACGCCCTACTCCGGCAAGTTCGCCGGGTACCGGATCAAAAAGGGTCGCCTCAACCTCGACCTCCACTACCGCATCGAGAAAGGCCAGCTGAATGCCGACAACAAGCTGGTGCTGGAGCAGCTGCAGCTGGGTGAGCAGGTCGACAGCAAGGATGCGGTGGACCTGCCGATCCGCCTGGCCGTGGCCCTGCTCAAGGACAGCGAAGGCAAGATCAGCATCGAGCTGCCAGTCTCGGGCGATCTGAACAACCCTGAATTCAGCGTCATGCCCATCGTCTGGCAGACCCTGCGTAATCTGGTAGTGCGGGCCGTGCAGGCACCGTTCAACTTCATCGCCGGGCTGGTCGGCGGCGAGCAGGCCGACCTCAGCCAGGTCAGCTTCGCCCCGGGCAGCGACAGTCTGGACAAACAGGCCAAGGGCACCCTGGAGACCCTGACCAAGGCCCTGCAACAGCGCCCGACCCTGCGTCTGGATGTGGAAGGCATTAGCGCCAAAACCAATGATGGCCCCCTGCTGGCAAGCCAACGCCTGCAGGAGGAATACCAGAGCAACTACTACCGCATGCTGCAACGCAGCGGTGACAAGGTCCCGGCCAGCCCCGGCGAGCTGGAGGTGCCGGACGGAGTCAAGCCCAGCCTGCTCGAAGGTATCTATCGCGCCCGCCTGAAACAACAGCCTCCGGCCGAATGGAAAGAGCTGGATGATGCCGAACGCAGTGCCCGTCTGGAGCAGGCGGTGCTCGCCAACTGGCAGAGCAGCGAGCTGCTGCTGCGTCAGCTGGCTCAGGATCGCGCCCGCAGCATCAAGGATTTCCTGGTCAGTCAGGGCCTTGCTGATGAACGCATCTTCCTGCTGGATGTCGCCCTCAGCGACACCGCCGAACCCGGACGCACCGCCAGCGCCCTGCACCTGGACAGCGAATAGTGAAAAAGACTTTGTGGTTCCTCCTGCTGGCGGCCTGGAGCGCCGCCAGCCAGGCCGAGAGCATGCGCTGCGGCAGCGCCCTGGTAAGCGTCGGCGATCGTGCCTTCGAGGTCGAGGAGCGCTGCGGCCCGCCCAAATACCGCGACGTGCTGGGCTACAGCCTGGGCGAATACGATCGCCGTGAATTCAGAATCGAGGAATGGGTGTACGGGCCGAGCAACGGCATGCTGTATATCCTCACCTTCGAAGCCAACCGCCTGCGCACCATCGAAACCCGGCGCAACCAGTGAGTCCCGTCATGCCTTACCGACTGCTGCTCTGTCTTCTGCTACTGACCAGCCCCTCTCTCTGGGCCAGCTCCACCCTGCGCTGCGGCAGTGGCCTGGTCAGCAGCGGTGATACCGCCAGCGAAGTGCTCAGCACCTGCGGCGAACCGATCAGCCGCGATTTCCTCGGCTACCGGGTCGTCACCGGTTACTATGGCGAACGCAATGAAGTCGCCGTGGAAGAATGGGTCTACGGCCCGCGCAGCGGCATGTATCATTTTCTGCGCTTCGAGGCCGGTCGACTGACCAGCGTCACCAGCAAGCGCAAGCAGTAACCCCAAAACCAAGGAATGGAGTCCAAGAATGAAGACAGTTTCTGTTCTACTCAGCAGCATGGCGTTGGTTCTCAGTGCTGAGGCCCATGCCAGCTTCCGTTGCGAAAGCAAGATCGCCAGTGAGGGGGATCGGACCTCGGAGGTGGAGAGCAAGTGCGGTCAACCCGCCAGCCGTGAAATGCTTGGCTATACCACGGACAAGCAGGGCAATCGCGAAATGCAGATCGAGGAATGGGTCTACGGCCCAATCAACGGTATGTACTACTACCTGCGATTCGAAGGCGGCCGCCTGGACAGCGTAACCAGCAAGCGCCAGCAGTAACACCCAAGCACACGGAAGTCCCTCATGCTGATCATTCCGGCGGAACACCCGCTCGACTGGAAACGCCCGCCGGTCATCACCCTGCTGCTGATCCTGCTTAACTGCCTGATCTATTTTGCCTACCAGAGTGGCGATGAGGCACGACAGGAAGCCGCCATCAAGAGCTACCTCGACGGCGGACTGCTCAATCGCGAGCGCAATCTGATCGTCGAACGACTGATGCAGGAGCACGAGCTCAAGGAGTACGAGCGCGAGCAGGTCCAGGCCATGCCACGCCAGCAACTGGCGGGCGCCGCCCTGACCGATCTGGAGTTCGAGCAGCAGATCCACCAGCGGGCTGACTATCAGGCCGATGCCCAGTGGCAGAGCAAACGCCAGGCCGCCGAAGCCGCCCGCGATCAGATCAGCAGCTTCCGTTTCGGCTTCATTCCCGAGCGCTTTACCATCCAGGGGCTGTTCGGCGCCATGTTCCTGCATGGCAGCTTCGATCACCTGCTGGGCAACATGCTGTTCCTGTTCATCTTTGGCTTCGCCCTGGAACTGGCATTGGGCAAAGCCACCTACCTGCTGCTGTATCTGGCCAGCGGCCTGGCCTCGCACCTGTTGTGGTGGGCTGTGGAACCTGCGTGGGTACCGGGTGTCGGCGCCTCCGGTGCGATTGCCGGCCTGATGGGCATGTACCTGGGCGTCTATGGCCTGCGCAGGATCAAGTTCTTCTACTGGCTGGGCCCGCTATTCGGCTACTTCACCGCACCCGCCCTGTGGGTGCTGCCGGTATTTCTCGGCAAGGAGCTTTATGGCGCCCTGCTGGCCGACAATAACGTCAACTACTGGGCGCACTTTGGTGGTATCGCCTTCGGCTTCATCGCCGTGTGGCTGCCTCGCCAGTTCAACCGCATCCAGGTCGACGAGGCCTACATCAACAAGGAAGATGCCGACGCGCCGTTCAAGCGCGAGCTGCAGGCACTGGATCAACTGATCGGCCGCTTCGTTCTCGACCAGGCCGCCAGTCGCGGGCTGGACCTGTTGCAGCGCTACCCCGAGCGCCTGGAGCTGCTCGACAAGCTCTACCCGGTTGCCAAGACCCGCCAGGACAAGGCGCTATTCAGCGCATTGCTGAAGCAGCTGTTTGCCCTGCCCGCCGGTAGCGGGCAACTGGCCCTGCTGCAGAAGCTGGCCAGCGACGCCGGCGAAGGTCAGTCACCGATGCTCAAGCACCCCAGCGTGCTGCTGCATCTGCTGCAGCATCTGCTGCGTGAAGGCGACAGCCGCCATGCTCTGCAACCCTGGCGCCTGCTCGCCGCACAAACCCCAGCACCCGCACAGCTGGCGACGCTGAGCCTGCAATTGAGCAAGCAGCTTGGCCAGCGTGGTGATCGCCACGGCCTGGCCGATGTCGCACGACTGCTCCGCGAACAGTTCCCGGATGCCGAGCAAACCCGCCAGGTGAACCTGTTGCAGGCTCACCTGGCGCGCTGATCAGTTGGCCGCCAGACGACTGATCACTGCTTCCAAAGCTTCCACTTCATCCAGCAAGGGCGAGCCGGGGTAGCGACTGCGGATAAAACCCAGCAGTTTCTGCGCCGGCTCCAGCTGCCCCAGCCCCTCGGCAAAGCCACGTGCCGCCAGCAGGTAGGCCCGCGGCACATGCGGGTAGTCGGGGAAGCGCTGGTGGAAGTTGCGCAGCAGGCTCAGACCCTCGCGGGTTTTGTGCCGCGCCAGCAAGGCCTCCGCCACCTTTTCACAGACCAGTGCATCCTCGGGCAGATAGTCGCCCTGCAATTGCCGTGCATTGAGCATGGCCGTGGCTGCTTGCGCGGGATTCTGCCGGGCAGCCAGCGGCAGGTAATGCGCCAGGTGGCGCAGGCAGCGCTCACGCGACTGCATGGCGAACAGCAACTGGTGATAACGCTCATTCAGACGCAGATCGTTGGCATCGCGATCCAGCGCCTTGCCGAGGACTTCCAGTGCCTGGCCGGCCTGCCCCTCCTTCAGACGGATTTCCGCTTCAGCCAGTGCGCGGCGCTTGCGGTATTCCGGCTCGGGAAAACCAGCATGCTCATCCTCTGCCGCCGCGGCAAAACCCAGGGCGCCCTGATACTGGAACACCGCGTAGCCAAGCATGGCGCTCATCACCACCAGGCTGTAGACAAACAGGAAGGTCGCCACCGGCATCAGCACAACCCGCGGCAGGCCGTGGGCCAGCAGGTACGTCACCGAGTCCGGTAGGCTCCACAGCATGAAGCAGAACACCCAGAGAATCAGATAACGCCAGCCCATGGCCTTGATCACCGCACCAATCGCGTCCGGATTCAGGGCCGCCAACAGACTCTTGTCCAGCACCAGGCGGATGATGATGGCCGGCAACACCAGTTGAATCAGCAGCGCGGTGATCATGAAGATCGCCTCGCTGTGAAAGTCCGCCGCCAACCACATCAGCCCGGCACTCAACAGCACCAGACCCAGCAACTGGAAGAACAGACTGAAACGTCCCGAGCCAAAGGCTGCGCTCAGGCTGGGGGCCTCTGCCAGTGCCAGGCTGGCATGCTCGATAACCGCCTCCAGGTATTTACTGGTCAGGCTGATCAACACCACCAGCAGCGCCATCGTGGCCATAAAACCAGAGGGCATGAACAGGCTGACCAGCGCCACCAACGCGGCAAGCTGCAGCGGTGCGGCCTGCAGGCCATAGAGGAAGAAACGCGGAATGCGCTCCCAGAAGGGCTGCGCGCGGTTGGCTGCCCCCAGGTAGGTCAGAGCTGCGCGGCACAACGGGCAGCTCGGCTGCTCATCCGGCGCATCGGCATTACGCGGCATGCAGCAGTCGCCGAAATGCCGTGCGCAGGGCGCGCAGTGCCAGGTCGCCGGCTGCGCAGGGTGATAGTGGCAGTAAGTCTTGTCCATGCCGTGTGACATCCTTGATCGATAGGCGCCCATTCTCCGGGCAAAAAAAGGGGGCCTGCAAGGCCCCCTTTCTTCTTAGCGGTCGCTGGCTTAGACGCCAGAGGCCTCGGCAGCTTCAACGTCCTTCATGGACAGCTTGATGCGGCCACGGTTGTCGACGTCGAGTACCAGGACTTTGACCTGTTGGCCTTCCTGCAGAACGTCGGTGACCTTGTCGATGCGCTTGTCGCTGATCTGCGAGATGTGCAGCAGGCCATCCTTGCCCGGCAGGATGCTGATGAACGCGCCGAAGTCGACGATGCGCTCCACCTTGCCTTCGTAGATCTTGCCGATCTCGGCTTCGGCGGTAATGCCCAGTACGCGCTGACGAGCAGCTTCAGCGGCATCCTTGGTTTCGCCGTAGATCTTCACGCTGCCATCGTCTTCGATGTCGATGGAAGCCTTGGTCTCTTCGCAGATGGCACGGATGGTCGCGCCGCCCTTGCCGATGACGTCGCGGATCTTGTCCGAATCGATCTTCATCTGAATCATGGTCGGAGCATTTTCCGACAACTCGGCACGCGCGCTGCCGATGACCTGATTCATCTGGCCGAGGATGTTCAGGCGCGCTTCCAGCGCCTGCTCCAGGGCTTTTTCCATGATTTCTTCGGTGATGCCGTTGATCTTGATGTCCATCTGCAGGGCGGTGATGCCCTGAGCGGTACCGGCTACCTTGAAGTCCATGTCGCCCAGGTGGTCTTCGTCACCGAGGATGTCGGTCAGAACGGCAAACTTGTCGCCTTCCTTGACCAGACCCATGGCGATACCGGCAACCGGCGCCTTGACCGGAACACCGGCGTCCATCAGGGCCAGGGAAGCGCCACAGACCGACGCCATGGAGCTGGAGCCGTTGGATTCGGTGATTTCCGAAACCACGCGAATGGTGTACGGGAAGTCTGCCTGGCTCGGCAGCATGGCCTGTACGCCGCGACGGGCGAGACGGCCGTGACCGATTTCACGACGGCCAGCGCCGCCCATGCGACCACACTCACCAACCGAGAACGGCGGGAAGTTGTAGTGCAGCATGAAGCTGTCCTTGCGCTCGCCTTCCAGGGTATCGAGCAGCTGGGCATCGCGCGCGGTACCGAGGGTTGCAACGACCAGGGCCTGGGTTTCGCCACGGGTGAACAGGGCCGAACCGTGGGTCTTGCCCAGTACGCCAACTTCGATCTTCAGCGGACGAACGGTGCGGGTGTCGCGGCCGTCGATGCGCGGCAGACCGTTGACGATGTTCTCGCGCACGGTGCGGTATTCCAGCAGACCGAAGACATCTTTCACTTCGCCAGCGGAGAACTGACCTTCGCCCTCACCGGCGAACTTGGCCAGAACCTGATCACGCAGCTCGTCGAGACGGCTGTAGCGGTCCTGCTTGATGGTGATGGTGTAGGCCTGGGAGATGGCAGCACCGAACTCGGCCTTGATGGCGTTGACCAGCGCGGTGTTCTCGGCCGGAGCGCTCCAGTTCCAGGTCGGCTTGCCGGCTTCGGCAGCCAGTTCCTTGACCGCCTTGATCACGGACTGGAACTCTTCATGGGCGAACAGCACGGCGCCCAGCATCTGGTCTTCGGTCAGCTCTTCGGCTTCCGATTCCACCATCAGTACGGCGGTGTCGGTACCGGCCACGACCATGTCCAGGCTGGAGCTCTGCAGCTGCTCATAGGTCGGGTTGAGGATGTAGCCGATTTCCGGGTGGAAACCGACACGGGCGGCGCCGATCGGGCCGCTGAACGGAATGCCGGAGATAGCCAGAGCAGCGGAGGTACCGATCATGGCGGCGATGTCCGGATCGGACTTCTTGTTGGTCGACACCACGGTGCAGACAACCTGCACTTCGTTCATGAAGCCTTCCGGGAACAGCGGACGGATCGGACGATCGATCAGGCGCGAGGTCAGGGTTTCCTTCTCGGAAGGACGGCCTTCACGCTTGAAGAAACCGCCGGGGATACGGCCGGCGGCATAGGTTTTCTCTTGGTAATGCACGGACAGCGGGAAGAAGCCCTTGCCCGGATCGGCTTGCTTGGCGCCGACCACAGTCACCAGCACGGTAACGTCGTCCATGGTGACCAGTACGGCACCGCTGGCCTGACGAGCCATGCGGCCGGTTTCGAGGGTGACGGTCGACTGACCGAACTGGAATTGCTTGATGACCGGGTTCACGGTGTCTTTACCTTCTCTATTTGTGGCTCTTGGGGAAATCGCGGGCAGCTACGGGAATCGGACCCGACACCGTCCAAAACGCGGAAGACGGAAAGCCAGAAGCCGAAAGCAGGGTTTCCCCCACTTCCGGCTCCAGGCTTCCGCTCCAAATCTGCAACGCTAAATTAGCGACGCAGACCCAGGCGACCGATCAGGGCGCTGTAACGAGCAGTGTCAACGTTCTTCAGGTAGTCCAGCAGCTTACGACGCTGGTTCACCATGCGGATCAGACCACGACGGGAGTGGTGATCCTTGGCGTTGTCCTTGAAGTGACCCTGCAGCTTGTTGATGTTGGCGGACAGCAGGGCAACCTGCACTTCCGGAGAACCGGTGTCGCCTTCAGCGCGCTTGTAGTCGTTTACGATCTGGGCTTTTTCTTGAGCGCTCAGTGCCATGGTTAGGGCTCCTCTGAGTGAACAGGCCAGGGCTTTGACCCTGTGTTTTAAAGTGAGGAATGACCATGCCTGTTAACAGCCACCCTCGTTCCCCTGGCAGATCAACCCGCCAGCGGTTTCGGTCAGACTGACCGAATCAGTCGACGCGGGGCAATTCGCCCATCGTCTGTCACCTCACCGATACCGATGAAGCGTCCTTCGTGATCCTGTACCCGCAGCATGCCGAACTTCGGTGCTTCCGGTACGCGTACCGGCTGCCCATGCAACCAGTAGTAGGCGCTGTGCTCCGAGAGCTGTACCAGCGGCCAGTGCAGCAAACCCGCATCTGCCGGCAGGAGAAACGCATCCAGCGCTTCCGAGCCGCCCTCGGCATGGGCTTTCTCCAGCGTTTCCAGGCTTACGGCTTGGGCCAACACAAAAGGCCCGGCCTGGGTGCGTCGCAATTGCGCCACATGAGCACCGCAGCCCAGCACCTGACCGAGGTCTTCGACCAGGGTGCGAATGTAGGTGCCTTTGCTGCAGGCCACCTCAAGCGTCGCCAGTGGCGGCTCGAAGGCCTCTACATCGAGGCGCGATATAGTAACAGATCGCGCCTCGCGCTCCACTACCTCTCCAGCCCGCGCCAGCTTGTACAGCGGTTGACCATCCTTCTTCAACGCCGAGTACATGGGCGGTATCTGTTTGATATCACCACGAAAACCCACCAGCGCCTGCTCCAGTTCGGAGCGACCAACGGTCACCTCGCGGCGCTCAAGAACATCACCTTCGGCATCGCCGGTTGTGGTGGTCACCCCCAACTGCGCCACGGTGCGGTAGCCCTTGTCGGCATCCAGCAGGTACTGGGAGTACTTGGTCGCCTCGCCGAAACAGAGCGGCAAAACACCAGTGGCGAGCGGATCGAGACTGCCGGTATGACCGGCCTTCTCGGCATTGAGCAACCAGCGCACCTTTTGCAGCGCCTGGTTGGAGCTCATGCCCAGCGGCTTGTCGAATACGAGAATACCGTTGACTGCACGGCGAATACGTTTGACCTGGGCCACGCTCAGTCCTCGTCCTGCTGCTTACGACGATCCTCGGCCAGAGCCTGGTCGATCAGGGCGGACAGGTGCGCACCACGGGAGATGCTCTCGTCGTAGTGGAAATGGATCTGCGGCACGCTGCGCAGCTTCATCACACGCCCCAGCAACATGCGCAGGTAACCGGACGCATCGTTGAGGATATGCAGATTGCCACGCACCTTGTCCGCGTCGGTATCGCCCATCAGGGTGATGAACACCTTGGCATGGCCCAGGTCACGACTGACCTCGACGGCGGTGATGGTGACGAAGCCCAGGCGCGGATCTCTGACTTCGCGCGGAATCAGCACGGCCAGCTCTTTCTGCATCTGGTCACCGATACGCTGGGTGCGACTGTAATCTTTTGCCATTTTCCTTTACCTCATAAGCGGCAAACGCCCGACTCCGCAAACAGAGCGGAGCCGGGCGCTGCAGGGCGAACGAGCAACCTTACAGGCTGCGCGCCACCTGGACTTTCTCGAACACTTCGATCTTGTCGCCGACCTTGACGTCGTTGTAGCTCTTCACCGCGATACCGCACTCCATGCCGTTACGCACCTCAGACATGTCGTCCTTGAAGCGGCGCAGGGATTCCAGTTCGCCTTCGAAGATCACCACGTCGTCACGCAGCACACGGATCGGACGATTACGGTGCACGACACCCTCGACCACCATGCAGCCGGCAACCGCGCCGAACTTCGGCGAGCGGAACACGTCACGCACTTCGGCGATACCCAGGATGTTCTCGCGCACATCGCTGCCAAGCATGCCGGTCAGGGCCTTCTTGACGTCTTCGATGATGTCGTAGATCACGTTGTAATAACGCATGTCCAGGCCTTCGGCCTCGACGATCTTGCGCGCACCAGCATCGGCACGGACGTTGAAGCCGAACAGCACGGCGTTGGAGGCCAGCGCCAGGTTGGCATCGGACTCGGTGATACCACCGACACCACCGCCAACCACGCGAACCTGCACTTCATCGTTGCCCAGACCGCTGAGCGAACCCTGCAGTGCTTCCAGCGAGCCACGGACGTCGGACTTGAGGACGATATTGAGCGTCTTCTTCTCTTCCTGGCCCATATTCTCGAAGATGTTTTCCAGCTTGCCGGCATGCGCGCGAGCCAGTTTCACTTCGCGGAACTTGCCTTGACGGAACAGGGCCACTTCACGGGCCTTCTTCTCGTCGGCAACTACGGTCATGTCGTCGCCCGCTTCCGGGGTGCCGTCCAGGCCGAGAATCTCGACCGGAATCGACGGACCGGCTTCCTTGATCGGCTTGCCGTTCTCGTCAAGCATGGCGCGCACGCGGCCATAGTTGACGCCGACCAGGACCATGTCGCCCTGACGCAGGGTGCCGTCCTGAACCAGCACGGTGGCTACCGGGCCACGGCCCTTGTCCAGGCGGGACTCGACGACCACGCCACGGCCCGGAGCCGACGGAGTGGCTTTGAGTTCAAGCACTTCAGCCTGCAGCAACACAGCTTCGAGCAGTTCGTCGACGCCGGTACCCATCTTGGCGGAGACATGAACGAACGGCGCATCACCGCCCCACTCTTCCGGGATAACGTCCAGAGCGGCTAGACCGTTCTTGATGTTGTCCGGGTTGGCATCGGGCTTGTCGATCTTGTTGACCGCAACCACGATCGGCACGCCAGCGGCTTTCGCATGCTGCACGGCTTCCTGGGTCTGCGGCATCACGCCGTCGTCCGCCGCCACCACCAGGATGACGATATCGGTCGCCTTGGCACCACGGGCACGCATCTGAGTGAACGCAGCGTGACCCGGGGTATCGAGGAAGGTGACCATGCCGCGATCGGTTTCGACGTGGTAGGCGCCAATGTGCTGGGTAATACCACCCGCTTCACCAGCGGCCACCTTGGCGCGGCGGATGTAGTCGAGCAGCGAGGTCTTACCGTGGTCAACGTGACCCATCACGGTCACTACCGGCGCGCGGGACAATGCCTCGCCTTCAAACTTCAGCGACTCAGCCAGTTGCTCTTCCAGGGCGTTCTCGCTGACCAGCTTGACCTTGTGCCCAAACTCTTCAGCCACCAGCTGGGCAGTTTCCTGATCCAGCACCTGGTTGATGGTCACCGGAGTGCCCATCTTGAACATGAACTTGACGATTTCCGCGCCCTTGATCGCCATCTGCGACGCCAGCTCGGCAACGGTAATGGTTTCGCCAATGTTGATATCACGCACGATGGGCCCCGTTGGGCTCTGGAACCCATGTTGATTGCGCTTCTTCAGCTTGGACTTGCCACCACGACCACCACGGCGGAAACCATCGGTCTCCTCGTCGGTGCTACGTGGCGCAACGCGCGGCGCCGGAACCTTCTCTTTCTCTTTGACCGAAGGACGGTGGGCCGTGTGCTTGCGATCGCGACGCTCATCCTCATCACGAGTCGGCGCCGGACGATCCGGCACGCGACGGACCTCTTCCTTCTTGCGGTCATCCAGCGGAGCGGCGGCAACCGCGTCAACGACAGGAGCGACCGTCGCAGCAACAGGAGCTGCGGCAGGAACCTGAGCCTGCCGGCTTGCCACCTCGGCAGCCTGCTTCTTGGCTTCTTCGACAGCCTTCTGGCGCGCCGCTTCCTCGGCAGCCTGCTGCTCGGCCAGCTCGCGCAGACGATCAGCTTCGAGCTCTTCCGGGCTGCGCTTGACGTAGGTTTTCTTCTTGCGCACTTCAACGCTGACCGTCTTACTACCAGCGACCCTCAGGGTCGTGGTGGTCTTGCGCTGCAGGGTAATCTTGCGCGGCTCTTCAACTTTCTCACCGTGGCTACCTTTCAGGTAGGCCAGCAGAGCCTGCTTCTCGTTATCGGTCACAACCTGGTCGGCGCTGGAATGCGACAGACCGGCCTCACGCATCTGCTGCAGCAGGCGCTCTACCGGCGTATCGACCACTTGGGCCAGTTCTTTCACCGTGACTTGCGTCATGCACTTCTCTCCTCGGACAGCGACCGCTTACTCAAACCAATGAGCGCGGGCTGCCATGATCAGCTTGCCGGCACGCGCTTCATCCATACCGTCGATCACGAGCAGGTCATCAATCGACTGCTCCGCCAGGTCCTCACGGGTAATCACACCACGCATTGCCAGCTCTGCAGCCAGCTCGCGGGTCATACCTTCCAGGCTGACGAGATCTTCGGCGGGATGGGCATCCGCCAGTTTTTCCTCTGTGGCGATCGCCTTGGTCAGCAAACGATCCTTCGCGCGGGCGCGCAGCTCATTGACGATGTCTTCATCAAAACCGTCGATATTGAGCATTTCTTCCATTGGCACGTAGGCGATTTCTTCCAGGCTGGTGAAGCCCTCTTCGACCAGCACTTGCGCCAACTCTTCATCCACTTCCAGTTCGTCGATGAACTGCTGGAGGATGTCGCCAGTTTCTTCCTGTTGCTTGGCCTGAATGTCCGCTTCGGTCATCACATTCAGGGTCCAGCCGGTCAGCTGACTGGCCAGACGCACGTTCTGACCGCCACGACCGATGGCCTGGGCCAGGTTGTCCTCGGCAACGGCGATGTCCATGGCATGGGCATCTTCGTCAACGATGATGGCAGCAACTTCGGCCGGTGCCATGGCATTGATCACGAACTGCGCCGGGTTGTCGTCCCACAGCACGATATCGACGCGCTCGCCACCCAGCTCGCCAGAAACGGCCTGGACACGCGAACCGCGCATACCGATGCAGGCGCCCTGCGGATCGATACGCTTGTCCTTGGAACGCACGGCGATCTTGGCTCGCGAACCCGGATCACGGGCTGCGGCCATCACGTCGATCAGCTGCTCGGCAATTTCCGGCACTTCGATGCGGAACAGCTCGATCAGCATCTGCGGCGCGGTACGCGACAGGATCAGTTGCGGACCACGGTTCTCGCTGCGAATTTCCTTCAGCAGGGCACGCAGACGGGCACCAACACGGAAGGTTTCACGCGGGATGATGTCTTCGCGGGCCAGCAGAGCTTCGGCGTTGTTACCCAGATCAACGATCACGTTGTCGCGGGTCACTTTTTTCACGGTACCGGAGATGATGTCACCGACGCGCTCGCGATAGGCTTCGACCACCTGGGCACGCTCAGCCTCGCGCACTTTCTGCACGATGACCTGCTTGGCGGTTTGCGCAGCAATGCGACCAAACTCGATGGAGTCGATCTTCTCTTCGACAACGTCGCCAATCTTGGCGCCGGCCTTGATTTCTTGAGCCTGCTCTACGGTCAGCTGGGCTGCCGGATTCTCCAGGTCATCTTCATCGACGACAGTCCAGCAACGGAAGCTCTCGTAGTTGCCGCTGTGGCGGTTGATTTCAACCCGCACTTCGACTTCGTCGTCGTAACGCTTCTTGGTGGCAGTCGCAAGCGCCAGCTCCAGCGCTTCGAAAATCACACTTGCCGGTACGCCCTTTTCATTGGACACCGACTCTACAACCAGCAGTACTTCTTTACTCATCGTACGCCTCGCCTATCTCAATCCGTTGGACCCGCGGAGTCCGCGCTCTGTGCGTGTTCAGCGCTGGCTGCGGAGCCGCGCTTCAATCAAACCGGGGAATGATGTTGGCCTTCTCGATGGAGTCGACCGGCAGCAGATACTCGTGCTCGTCCGCCTGGACAATCACATCCTGCTCCTCGACACCCTTCAGCAGACCCTGAAAGTTGCGACGCCCTTCAAATGGCGAACGCAGCTTGATCTTCACTTGCTCGCCAGCGTGTTTGGCAAACTGTTCAAGCGTGAACAGCGGCCGATCCATGCCTGGCGACGAAACCTCGAGGGTGTACTCGGAACTGATGGGGTCTTCCACATCCAGTACACCGCTGACCTGACGACTGACTTTTTCGCAGTCATCTACCTGAATGCCATTGGCATGATCGATATAGACACGCAGCAATGAATGTCGACCTTGGGAGATGAACTCAACCCCCCAGCATTCATAACCCAGCGCTTCAACGACCGGAGCCAACATGGCCTGCAACTGTTCCAGCTTGCTCGACACGTGAACCTCTCGTGCATGCCGTGAAAATAAAAAATGGGCGAAACGCCCATCCCATGTGCCGCCTGCATGACGACCAAAACTGTCCAGCTAGCAAAAAGCCCCTAAAAAGGGGCTTCGCGACCACTGGTGCGCGAGCCTGGCCTCCAGAACTGGAGCAACCCTGCACCGCAACAAAGCTGATGCGCAAGGATACAGCCCCACCGCCCTTTCGGTCAACCTGACGACCAGTAACGACAACGCCCGCATGCAGCGGGCGTTGTCTTGTATGGTACCGAGGAGGGGACTCGAACCCCTACAGCCTATGGCCACTACCACCTCAAGGTAGCGTGTCTACCAATTCCACCACCTCGGCAAAACCGTCTTACTGCCCCTCTGCGGGAGGAACATCGGAAGCCGCATCAGCCTTCGGCTTTTGCTCTTCCAGAACCGGAACATCAGATACTGCCGGAACTTCTTGCTTCTGCTCGAGCACTGCCGGATCCGGCAGGCCTGCACCACTCAACTCGTTAGCTTTCTCTTTAGCAAAGAAGGCTAAGCCCAAGCTGGTAATGAAAAATACGGCGGCGAGTATAGCAGTAAACCGACTCAGAAAGGTAGCAGAACCTTGGCTTCCGAATACAGTTGCCGAAGCACCCGCACCAAAGGATGCACCAGCATCCGCACCCTTACCCTGCTGCAGCAGCACCAGGACCACAAGGCCCAGCGCCATCAGCAGATGAATCACGACTACGATAGTCTCAAGCATTCTCAGTTTCCTGCGGCACGACAGATCGCACCAAACTCATCTGCATTTAGTGAGGCGCCACCAATAAGCCCCCCATCAATATCCGACATGCCGAACAACTCGACAGCATTGGCGGCCTTTACGCTACCGCCATAAAGCACGCGCAAACCGCGCGCTACTTCAGCATTCTCAGCCGCGACCTGAGCGCGGATCGCCGCATGCACTTCCTGAGCCTGCTGCGGCGTCGCAGTCAGACCAGTACCAATTGCCCACACAGGCTCATAAGCCACTACCGCGCGAGCAAAAGCACCAACACCCAGCTCTTCAATCACCGCACCCAGCTGACGCGAAACAACCAGCAGAGTCTCTCCCGCCTCACGCTCCTGCAGGGTTTCACCCACACAGAGAATTGGCTGCAATCCGCAGGATTGCGCTGCTTCGAATTTTCGCGCCACCTGCTGATCAGTCTCCCCCAGCACCATTCGGCGCTCGGAATGCCCAACCAGAACAAAGACACATTCAGCATCATGCAACTGGCTCGCAGCAACCTCACCGGTAAGCGCACCCTGCATCGGCTCAACCGAACAGTTTTGAGCACCTACCGCAATCGACTTGCCATGCAGCTCATGAACAACCTGCTGCAGATACAGACAAGGAGGCAAAACCGCGACCTCGACTCCTGCAGGCAACGCCAACTGACGGAGCCCTTTGATCAGCTCTGCGACGCTGGCGCGGGTACCGTGCATTTTCCAGTTACCAGCTACCAAGGGGCGACGCATGCTCTACCTCGTCGATCAAAGTGGGCGCAGATGTTACCCAAGCAAAAATGAACAGGCAAGAAAAATCAGGCACATACCTCAGCCACCAGACCGGCCAGCGACTCTGCATGGGCGCGCACCGCTCGCTCATCCTCACCCTCGACCATGACCCGCACCAACGGCTCGGTTCCAGACTTGCGCAGCAGCACACGCCCCTTTCCAGCCATAGCAGCAGTAACCTCGGCACACGCAACCTGAACCCGCTCATCAGCAACAGGATCATGAGCGCCGGCCTGGTAGCGGACATTGATCAGCACCTGCGGACACTTGTGCATGCCTTGGCGCGCCTCCGCCAAACTCTGGCCTGAGCGGCGCAGAGCCATGACCACCTGCAGCGCCGCAATGATTGCATCACCCGTAGTCGTGTGCTGGAAACACACCAGATGGCCAGAACCCTCGCCACCCAGCACCCAGCCACGCTCCAGCAGCTCAGCAATCACGTATCGGTCACCGACCTTGGCTCGCACAAAGGGGATGGCCAATTCCTGCAAGGCCAACTCCAACCCCAGATTGCTCATCAGCGTACCGACAACGCCACCCTCGAGGCGGCCACGCTCGTGCAGATCCCGAGCGATCAGGAACAGCAGCTCATCGCCATCCACTACGACACCCGCCTGATCAACCATCAACACACGGTCGCCATCACCATCAAAGGCAATCCCCAGATCGGCTTTTTGCGATACCACGGCAGCCTGCAGCGCCTCGACATGGGTCGAGCCACACTGATCATTGATATTCAGGCCATTGGGCTGAGCCGCAATTACCGAAACCTCAGCCCCCAGCTCGCGAAACACACTGGGCGCCACCTTGTAGGTCGCACCATGGGCGCAATCGAGCACCACCTTCAGACCAGCCAGATTGGTACTGGTCGGCACACTGCTCTTACAGAATTCGATATACCGGCCGGCAGCATCATTGATGCGGGAGGCCTTGCCGATCTGAGCAGACTCGACAACCGTCATCGGCTGATCCAGCAGCTCTTCGATCATCAACTCCACTTCATCCGGCAACTTGGTGCCCAGACTGGAAAAGAACTTGATGCCGTTATCATCGTGCGGGTTATGCGAAGCACTGATGACGATGCCCGCCTCAGCCTGAAAAGTCCGTGTCAGATAGGCCACTGCCGGAGTCGGCATGGGACCCAATAGCTGCACATCGGCGCCAGCCGCCGCCAACCCTGCCTCAAGAGCAGATTCGAACATATAGCCGGAAATGCGCGTGTCCTTGCCGATCAGGATGCGGCATTTTCCGTGCTTGCGGAACGCCATACCCGCCGCCCAGCCGAGCTTGAGCATGAACTCGGGAGTGATCGGAAATTGCCCGACATGACCGCGAATACCGTCGGTACCGAAATACTTTCTGCTCATTACTACTTCCTTATTTATTCAGCGCATCGCACCGCATCGATCATGCGCACGACATCGACCGTCTCAGCCACATCGTGGGCACGAATGATATGAGCGCCTTTGGCCACCGCCAAGGCCGCCAAAGCCAAACTACCGGGCAGACGATCTTCCACATCACGCTCCAGCACCTTGCCGATCATGCTTTTACGCGACACACCAACCAGCAAAGGACTACCCAGCTCATGCAGCAGCTCCATCTGACGAAACAGACTGAGGTTGTGCGCAAGCGTTTTGGCAAATCCAAACCCCGGGTCCACCAGCAGCTTATCTCTGGCAATACCGGCCTGCGCACAGGCCAACTGGCGCTCACGCAGAAAGCCCATCACATCAAGCAGCAAGTCGTCATAGACCGGATTGTCCTGCATGGTCTGTGGCTCACCATGCATATGCATGAGACACACAGCCATCCCACTATCAGCGGCCGCCCGCAGAGCCCCCTCCCGCTGCAGCGAACGAACATCATTTATAAGTCCAGCACCCAACCGACCACATTCACGCATCACCGCAGGTGTCGACGTATCCACCGACACCACGACATCCAGTTCTGCCACGATGCGCTCAACCACAGGCGCGACTCGCTCCATTTCCTCGAGTGGAGAAACCGGACGAGCACCTGGACGCGTCGACTCCCCACCTACATCGATCAAGGAAGCACCCGCCCTCACCATTGCCTGGGCATGGAGCAGGGCCGAATCCAGAGCGCTGTAGCGGCCACCGTCAGAAAAAGAGTCGGGAGTTACATTAAGAATGCCCATCACATGCGGATGGGCCAAATCAAGAATCCGGCTGCCACATGGCAGCCGGGTCGGACAGGACTGACTGATCATCGAAAGACTTAATGCTCGCCGGCCGGACCACCGATGGGCGTCTGCGGCATGTCTACTGGAGCGTCTGGCGCAGCCGAACTGCCCGAACCACCCTGCCAGTCACGCGGCTCGCGCGGTGGGCGCCCCTCCATGATGTCGCTGATCTGCTCGGCATCGATGGTTTCATACTTCATCAGTGCCTCAGCCATCAGATCTAACTTGTCACGATTTACCTCGAGCAGATGCCGAGCTTTACCGTAACTGTCATCAATGATGCGACGCACTTCCTGGTCAATCAGTTTGGCGGTTTCACCCGAAACATTCGTGTGCTGACTACCTGCACTGCGCCCCAGAAAGACCTCTCCCTCTTCTTCCGCATACATGAGCGGACCGAGCTTTTCCGACAAGCCCCACTTGGTCACCATGTTTCGAGCAATCTGCGTGGCACGCATGATGTCGTTGGAAGCACCCGTAGTGACGCCGTCAAAGCCCAGGGTCATTTCCTCAGCGATACGGCCACCAAACAGCGAGCATATCTGACTCTCCAGCGCCCGCTTGGACAGGCTGTAACGATCTTCCTCCGGCAGGAACATGGTTACACCAAGCGCCCGCCCACGTGGAATGATCGACACCTTGTAGACCGGATCATGCTCGGGAACCAGACGCCCGACGATAGCGTGGCCAGCCTCGTGATAAGCGGTATTGAGCTTTTCCTTGTCGGACATGACCATGGATTTGCGCTCGGCACCCATCATGATCTTGTCCTTGGCCAGCTCGAATTCCTTCATTTCTACCAGGCGCTTGTTGGCCCGCGCAGCAAACAGAGAAGCCTCATTCACCAGATTGGCCAGATCTGCACCGGAAAAGCCCGGAGTGCCCCGCGCGATAACGGCCGGATCGACATTGTCGCCCATCGGCACCTTGCGCATGTGCACTTTGAGAATCTGCTCACGACCACGGATATCCGGCAGGCCCACCACCACCTGGCGGTCGAAACGACCTGGGCGCAGCAACGCCGGATCCAGCACGTCTGGACGGTTGGTGGCGGCGATGACGATTATGCCGTCATTCATTTCGAAGCCGTCCATCTCCACCAGCAACTGGTTAAGGGTCTGCTCGCGCTCATCGTGACCGCCCCCCAGACCGGCGCCGCGATGACGACCAACCGCATCGATCTCATCAATGAAGATGATGCAGGGCGCATGTTTCTTGGCCTGCTCGAACATGTCGCGTACACGACTGGCACCGACACCGACGAACATCTCGACGAAATCGGAACCGGAAATGGTGAAGAACGGCACCTTGGCCTCACCAGCGATCGCCTTGGCTAACAGCGTCTTGCCGGTCCCCGGCGGGCCGACCATCAGCACGCCACGCGGGATACGCCCACCCAGACGCTGGAACTTGCCCGGATCGCGGAGGAATTCGACCAGCTCGCCGACCTCTTCCTTGGCCTCGTCACAACCGGCAACGTCAGCCAGAGTGGTTTTAACCTGATCTTCCGAGAGCAGGCGCGCCTTGGACTTGCCGAAGCTCATCGGCCCGCCCTTGCCGCCACCGCCGCCCTGCATCTGGCGCATGAAAAACATGAATACGGCGATGATCACCAGAATCGGGAAGCTAGCGACAAGCAACTGGGTCCAGATGCTCTGGCGCTCTGGCTGTTCACCAATGATCTTGACGTTATTGTCGAGCAGATCCTTGATCAGGCCACGATCCTCAATGGCCGGGCGCACAGTATCGAACTTGGTGCCATCCGCACGCTTGCCACTGATGATATAGCCGTTGACCGTCACCTCGGTGACTGCCCCCTGCTGCACCTGCTGGATGAACTCGGAATAGTTCAGCTTGCTGGCTTCAGTAGGGCTGGAGAAGTTGTTCATCACCGTCACCAGAACGGCTGCGATGATCAGCCACAGGATCAGGTTCTTTGCCATATCGTTCAATTCACTACCCTCTGAAGCTCGCCCCGTCCCGAGGCGCCACTCCGCATCACGGCTGGTTGATTACCCGCCTTAACTTACACCAAAGCCCTTCGCCCCGCAGGCACGCTCTGTAACGCTTTACTACCTGAAACCAGTCTAGGCCTCGCGAAAGCCACGAGCGAGCGGATATTGCTCATACCGGCAGTTACGCGACGGTAGGAATCAGCTCACCCTCGCCACACGACCCAAACACAAATATTGGGGCCCTTTCGCTAATCACAAGAGCAACCGAGCAATTACCGACGATCCTTGGGTTTGGCTGGGCTGCCACCGCTCGCTCGGGTAAACTAAGCGCCGTTTTCGAAGAGTTCAGACCTAGAGGTCAAATTATGGCGCTCACTCAAGAGCAGAAGAAACAGTTCAAATCCATCGGCCACCACCTCAAACCAGTGTTGATTGTGGCGGAAAACGGTTTGAGCGAAGGCGTTGTTGCTGAGCTGGAACGCGCCCTGAACGACCACGAGCTGATCAAAGTGCAGTTCCGCATCACCGAGCGCGAAGATCGCCGCGCCCTGATTGACGAGCTGAGCCGCGTCGGCCGCTGCGAGCTGGTACAGGTCATCGGCAAGATGGCACTGCTCTACCGCAGGAATCCCAAGCCGAACAAGAACCTGTCCAACATCAGCCGTTTCAGCGCACTCTGAGCATGTGGTGCGCGTGCCTCAGGCGCTGCGCACCGACTCACCGCCGGGCCCCGCCTGCAATACCAGCAAAAGGCCGCAAAAGGCCTGAGCGACAAAGCCCAGCAGTTGCCAGAATACTTCCGCCGGCCACCAGTGCCTAGCCAGGAAAAACAGCAACGCCAAGCCCAACACCGCAAACAGCAGCTGACCGCGCAAATCCAGCACGGCACGGCGCCCCTCTGCCAACTGCAACAGCAGTAGCTGCAAAAGTGCACAGAAAGCAGCAAAGCCTACCAGTGCCGGGCGCAGCTTGTCGGCCACACCCTCCACCAGCAAGCTGGCCATTCCCGCCTGTTCCAGCATGGGCAGCAGCACGAAGTGCAGCATCCACATGCCACCAACCCAAAAGGTCAGAGCCAGGCGCCAGGTAATGACGCCAGCCCTGAGCGGCGCGGCGTCAGAGATGGCGGACTTCAACAATCTCGTACTCGATAATGCCGCTCGGCGTCTTCACCGTCACCACATCACCCTCTTCCTTACCCACGAGGGCGCGGGCAATGGGCGAGCCGACGGAAATCTTGCCAGCCTTGATGTCAGCCTCATCCTCACCCACGATCTGGTAAGTCACGCTTTCATCTGTCTCGACGTTGGCGATCTCGACGGTAGTACCGAAGATCACCTTGCCGGTATGGGCAATGGTGGTGACATCGATGACCACCGCGTTCTGCAGGCGACCCTCGATATCACGGATGCGCGCCTCAACCATGCCCTGCTGCTCGCGAGCGGCATGATATTCGGCGTTCTCCTTGAGATCGCCCAGTTCACGTGCCTCGCCGATGTCCTGACTGAGTTTCGGACGCACGACCTTGGTCAGGTGAGTCAGCTCTTCCTCTAGGGCGCGAGCGCCCTGGACGGTCATCGGGTATTTATTCATGCCTTGATTCCTGCATGCAGATCTTGCAGCCGGCGCACAGCCTTTTCCGGGCCGAACTTGAGCGCTTCGCAGATCGCCTGACCAGCCGCAATGGTGGTGGTGCAGTAGATCTTGTGCTGTAGAGCGTTACGACGGATGGAGTAGGAGTCGGCAATCGACTGACGCCCCTCGGTAGTGTTGATGATCAGGGTTACTTCGTCGTTCTTGATCATATCGACCACGTGTGGGCGACCTTCGGTCACCTTGTTCACGCGACGCACCGGCAGTCCAGCAGCCTCGATCACGCGGGCGGTGCCGGCAGTGGCGACCACCTCGAAACCGAGATTGACCAGATCACGAGCGACTTGCTCGACGAATGGCTTATCGTCTTCGCGCACACTGATGAAGGCCACGCCGGCGTTCGGCAGAATCTCGCTGGCACCCAGCTGAGCCTTGGAGAAGGCCTCGCCAAAGGTATCGCCAACACCCATGACTTCACCGGTGGACTTCATCTCTGGGCCGAGAATCGGATCGACGCCCGGGAACTTGGCGAACGGGAATACCGCTTCCTTGACGCTGAAGTACGGCGGAATGATTTCCTTGGTGTAGCCAGCATCGGCCAGCGACTTGCCAGCCATGACGCGCGCCGCCACCTTGGCCAGCGAGACGCCAACGCACTTGGAGACGAACGGCACGGTACGCGAGGCGCGCGGGTTCACTTCGATGACGAAGATGTCCTCACCCTGCACGGCCATCTGCACGTTCATCAGACCGACCACGCCGAGTTCCAGGGCCATTTTCTTGACCTGGTCGCGGATCTCGTCCTGGATGTGCATCGGCAGCGAGTACGGCGGCAGGGAGCACGCCGAGTCACCGGAGTGCACGCCGGCCTGTTCGATGTGCTGCATGATCGCGCCGATCACCACGCTTTCGCCGTCACACACCGCATCC
Organism: Pseudomonas fluvialis; assembly: GCF_014207935.1. GTDB lineage: Bacteria > Pseudomonadota > Gammaproteobacteria > Pseudomonadales > Pseudomonadaceae > Aquipseudomonas > Aquipseudomonas fluvialis_A. The sequence goes on from NZ_JACHLL010000002.1 coordinate 812,457, forward strand.
ACGTCCACCTCGATGGCGCAGTTGAGGAAGTGGTCGAGCAGCACCGGGCTATCGTTGGAGACCTTGACCGCTTCGCGCATGTAACGCTTGAGTTCGTCTTCCTGGTAGACGATCTCCATGGCACGGCCGCCCAGTACGTAGGACGGGCGCACCACCAGCGGATAACCAATGGTTTTGGAGTGGGCCAGAGCCTCGTCTTCACTGCGCGCAGTGGCGTTGGCCGGCTGACGCAGACCGAGACGCTGAACCATCTGCTGGAAGCGCTCACGGTCTTCGGCACGGTCGATGGCGTCAGGCGAGGTACCGATGATCGGCACACCGGCTTCTTCCAGGGCGCGACAGATCTTCAGCGGAGTCTGACCGCCGTACTGCACGATCACGCCTTTCGGCTGCTCGACGCGAACGATCTCCAGTACGTCTTCCAGAGTTACCGGCTCGAAGTACAGGCGATCGGAGGTGTCGTAGTCGGTGGAGACGGTTTCCGGGTTGCAGTTGACCATGATGGTCTCGTAACCGTCTTCACGCATCGCCAACGCCGCGTGTACACAGCAGTAGTCGAACTCGATGCCCTGACCGATACGGTTGGGACCGCCGCCCAGGATCATGATCTTGTCACGACCACTCGGATTGGCCTCGCACTCTTCCTCGTAGGTCGAGTACATGTAGGCGGTGTCGGTGGCGAACTCGGCGGCGCAAGTGTCGACGCGCTTGTACACCGGCAGCACTTTCAGCTTGTGGCGGTGGCTACGCAGGTTCTTCTCGGTCACACCCAGCAGCTTGGCCAGGCGCGCGTCGGAGAAGCCCTTGCGCTTGAGCTTGTACATCAGGTCGCGATCGATGCTGGACAGGCCGAGGGTCTTGACCTTCTCCTCATCCTTGACCAGATCCTCGATCTGCACCAGGAACCACTCGTCGATGCGGGTCAGCTCGAACACTTCGGAGATGCTCTTGCCGGCGCGGAAGGCATCAGCCACGTACCAGATGCGGTCGGCACTCGGCACGGTCAGCTCGCGGCGCAGGGTGCTCTCGGCCTCCGGATCGTTCAGATCGAGCTTCGGATCGAAGCCAGCCACGCCCACTTCCAGACCGCGCAGGGCTTTCTGCACGGATTCCTGGAAGGTGCGACCGATAGCCATGACTTCACCCACGGACTTCATCTGGGTGGTCAGGCGGGCGTCTGCTTTCGGGAACTTCTCGAATGCAAAACGCGGAATCTTGGTGACGACGTAGTCGATGGCCGGCTCGAACGAGGCCGGAGTACGGCCACCGGTGATGTCGTTCTGCAACTCGTCGAGGGTGTAACCAACGGCCAGCTTGGCGGCGATCTTGGCGATCGGGAAGCCGGTGGCCTTGGAGGCCAGGGCCGAGGAACGCGACACGCGCGGGTTCATCTCGATCACGACCATACGGCCGGTGTTCGGGCAGATGCCGAACTGCACGTTTGAACCGCCGGTTTCCACGCCGATCTCACGCAGCACCGCCAGGGAGGCGTTGCGCATGATCTGGTATTCCTTGTCGGTCAGGGTCTGCGCCGGAGCCACGGTGATGGAGTCGCCGGTGTGCACGCCCATCGGATCGAAGTTCTCGATGGAGCAGACGATGATGCAGTTGTCCTTCTTATCGCGGACCACCTCCATCTCGTACTCTTTCCAGCCAATCAGCGACTCGTCGATCAGCAGCTCACTGGTCGGCGACAGGTCCAGACCGCGGGCGCAGATTTCCTCGAACTCTTCGCGGTTGTACGCGATACCACCGCCGGTGCCACCCATGGTGAACGACGGACGGATGATGCACGGGAAGCCGACCTTATCCAGTACGCCGTAAGCCTCTTCCATGTTGTGCGCAATGCCGGAAACCGGGCAGGCGAGACCGATATCTTTCATCGCCTTGTCGAAGCGCGAACGGTCTTCAGCCTTGTCGATGGTATCGGCATTGGCACCGATCATCTCGACGCCGAACTTCTCCAGCACGCCATGGCGCTCCAGATCCAGCGCGCAGTTCAGCGCGGTCTGGCCACCCATGGTCGGCAGCAGCGCATCCGGGCGCTCCTTCTCGATGATCTTGGCCACGGTCTGCCACTTGATCGGCTCGATGTAGGTGGCATCGGCCATGGTCGGGTCGGTCATGATGGTGGCCGGGTTGGAGTTCACCAGGATGACGCGGAAACCCTCTTCCTTCAGCGCCTTGCAGGCCTGAGCGCCGGAGTAGTCGAACTCGCAGGCCTGGCCAATGACGATGGGGCCGGCGCCGAGGATCAGGATGCTTTTGATATCTGTACGTTTTGGCATGTTTCTTACTCGAATCCTTGGGTCAGTCGGCAGGCTTAACGGCGCTTGGCCATGGCTTCGATGAAGCGGTCGAACAGCGGGGCCACGTCATGCGGGCCCGGGCTTGCTTCCGGGTGCCCCTGGAAGCTGAAGGCTTCCTTGTCGGTGCGCTCGATCCCCTGCAGGGTGCCGTCGAACAGAGACTTGTGGGTGGCACGCAGATTGGCCGGCAGGCTGCTTTCTTCCACGGCAAAACCGTGGTTCTGGCTGGTGATCATCACCACGCCGGTTTTCAGGTCCTGCACCGGGTGGTTCGCACCGTGGTGGCCGTGGCCCATTTTCACGGTCTTGGCACCGGAGGCCAGGGCCAGCAGTTGGTGACCCAGGCAGATGCCGAATACCGGAATGTCGGTTTCCAGCACTTCTTTGATGGCCTGGATGGCGTATTCACACGGCTCGGGGTCGCCAGGGCCGTTGGAGAGGAACACGCCATTCGGATTCAGCGCCAGCACTTCGCTGGCCGGGGTCTTGGCCGGAACCACGGTGACGCGGCAACCGCGCGCGACCAGCATGCGCAGGATGTTCAGCTTGACGCCGAAATCGTAGGCCACCACGTGATAGGGCAGCTCAGCCGCGGCGATTTCCGGATGAAAGTCACCCTTGAGCTGCCACACGCTGGAACGCCACTCGTAACGCTCGGCGGTAGTGACTTCCTTGGCCAGGTCCATGCCCTTGAGGCCGGGGAAGCTGCGCGCCAGCTCCAGAGCTTTTTCTTCGGTGGCGTCGTCGCCCACTAGAATGCAGCCATTCTGCGAGCCTTTCTCACGCAGGATGCGCGTCAGGCGGCGGGTATCGATACCGGCGATGGCTACCGTTCCGCTCTCTTTCAGATACGCATCCAGCGGCTGTTTGTCGCGCCAGCAAGAGGACAGCAACGGCAGGTCACGAATGATCAGACCGGCGGCCCACACGCGATTGGCTTCGGCATCTTCCGGCGTGGTGCCGGTGTTACCGATGTGCGGGTAGGTCAGGGTAACGATCTGCTGGGCATAGGAAGGATCGGTGAGGATTTCCTGATAGCCGGTCATGGCCGTATTGAACACGACCTCACCAATGGTATGACCATCGGCTCCAATGGAATCGCCACGAAAAATGCTGCCGTCAGCAAGGGCGAGTATGGCTGGCTTAGTCAAGAAGACCTCCCGTAGATCTAGGCTTGCGCAAACGCAGGTTGTAAAAAAGCGGGATGACGTGTTGACCGTCACCCCGCTTTTTTATCTGAACCATTCTGCGTAACTTTTAATGAACACACTAAAGCTGCATTTTACAGGAATGCGTCATTTTGGTCCACCGCAAGACTGGGTCGATTTGTCCCACTCAGCGTAAACCGAGCACATCCTGCATGTCGTACAGGCCTGCCGGCTGCTTTTCCAGCCACAGCGCGGCACGTACGGCACCATTGGCGAAGGTCATCCGACTGGAAGCCTTGTGCGTGATTTCCACGCGTTCGCCATCGGCGGCAAATAGCACGGTGTGATCACCCACCACATCGCCGGCGCGCACCGTGGCAAAACCGATGGTTTCGCGGGCGCGGGCGCCGGTCTGGCCCTCACGGCCGTAGACAGCGACTTTTTCCAGATCGCGCCCCAGCGCATTGGCCAGCACCTCGCCCATGCGCAGCGCGGTGCCTGACGGCGCATCAACCTTGTGGCGGTGGTGAGCTTCGATGACCTCGATATCGACATCATCGCCCAGCACCCGCGCCGCCGTGTCGAGCAGCTTCAGGCACAGATTGACGCCCACGCTGTAGTTGGCGGCAAACACAATCGGGATCTGTTTGGCCGCCTCAGACAGCAGCTGCTTTTCCTCTACCGTAAAACCGGTGGTACCAATGATCATGGCCTTGCCGGCCTGGCGGCAGATTTCCAGGTTTTTCAGGGTCACGCTGGGATGGGTGAAGTCGATAACCACATCAAACTGATCCAGCACGGCAGCCAGATCGCCGCCCAGCACCACGCCATTGCGGCCGATACCCGCCAGCTCACCCGCATCCGCACCGATCAGACTGCTATCCGGACGATCAATGGCAGCAGTTAGCTGCGCACCGACCGACTGATTGACCGCCTCGATCAGATTCTTGCCCATGCGCCCGGCGGCGCCCATCACAGCAATTCGTCGCATCACTCAGCTCCAAGCTGCAGCGTTATTAATCAGAGGTCGCCAAAAAAGCGCTTCACACCCTCGAACCAGCCACTGGCCTTCGGCGAGTGCGAGCTATCGCCTTCCAGCGAGCCACGGAACTCTTCCAGCAGCTCGCGCTGACGCTTGCTCAGGTTGACCGGCGTCTCCACCGCCACCCGACACATCAGGTCGCCCGCATCGCCACCACGCACAGGGGCCACGCCCTTGCCGCGCAGGCGGAACAGTTTGCCGGTCTGAGTGCCTTCCGGGATTTTCAGTTTGACCCGGCCATCCAGAGTCGGCACTTCCAGCTCGCCACCCAGCGCCGCGTCGGCGAAGCTGATCGGCACCTCACAGTACAGATGCTTGCCATCGCGCTGGAAGATCGAGTGCTCGCGCACACTGACCACCACGTAGAGATCGCCCGCCGGACCGCCCTGCGTCCCGGCTTCGCCCTCGCCCGAGAGGCGAATGCGGTCACCTGTATCGACACCCGCCGGCACCTTGACCGACAGCGTCTTGTGTTCTTCTACGCGCCCCTGACCATGGCAGCTGCCACAGGGATCGGTGATCATCTTGCCGCTGCCATGACACCGCGGGCAGGTCTGCTGCACCGAGAAGAAGCCCTGCTGCATGCGCACCTGTCCGGCGCCTCCACAGGTGGTACAGGTCACCGGGCTGGTGCCCTTCTTGGCACCGGAGCCATCGCAGGTCTTGCAACCCACCAGAGTCGGCACCTTGATGGTCACGGTGGTGCCGCGCACCGCCTCTTCCAGATCAAGGTCAAGGGTATAGCGCAGGTCAGCACCACGCTGAGCCCCGCCGCGACCACCACGACCACCACCACCGCCGAAGAAATCACTAAACACATCGCCAAAGATGTCGGAGAAGCTCGCGCCACCGCCGCCACCGAAACCGCCGCCCCCCATCTGCGGGTCGACGCCGGCATGGCCGTACTGATCGTAGGCCGAGCGCTTGGCAGCATCGGAAAGGACTTCGTAGGCCTCGTTGGCCTCCTTGAACTTCTCCTCGGCTTCCTTGTTGTCCGGATTGCGATCCGGGTGAAACTTCATCGCCAGGCGGCGATAAGCCTTTTTCAGCTCCGCCTCACTGGCACCGCGCTCGACTCCGAGCACTTCGTAATAGTCACGCTTGGCCATAACTTTCCTGCACCTTCAATTCGTACCGTCCAGATACGCCGACGCGGGAGCAAGCTCCCGCGCGACAGATCATGCTCACCCGCAGGTGAGCCGGAGGGGAGCGTGACGCTTACTTGTTGTCTTTCACTTCTTCGAACTCGGCATCGACCACGTCGTCTGCCGCACCCTTGGCGTCGCCCGCCGCACCGGCATCAGCTGCCTGAGCCTGTTCGGCATACATCTTCTGCGCCAGCGGAGCAGTGACTTCGGACAGCGCCGCCATCTTGGCTTCGATAGCCGCCTTGTCGTCGCCCTTGACGGCGGCGTCCAGCTCTTCGACAGCCTTCTCGATAGCCGCTTTTTCCTCGGCAGTCGCCTTGTCGCCCGCTTCGGTGATCATCTTGCGGGTAGCATGCACCAGCTGATCGCCCTGATTGCGGGCAGTGGCCAGCTCTTCGAACTTGCGGTCTTCCTCGGCGTTGGCCTCGGCATCACGCACCATCTGCTGGATTTCTTCCTCGGACAGGCCGGAGTTGGCCTTGATCACGATGGACTGCTGCTTGCCGGTAGCCTTGTCCTTGGCGGACACATGCAGGATGCCGTTGGCGTCGATGTCGAAGGTCACTTCGATCTGCGGAACGCCACGCGGAGCCGGCGGAATCTCGGCCAGGTCGAACTTGCCCAGCGACTTGTTGCTGCTGGCCTGCTTGCGTTCACCCTGCAGCACGTGAATGGTCACGGCACTCTGGTTGTCGTCGGCAGTGGAGAACACCTGCGACTTCTTGGTCGGGATGGTGGTGTTCTTCTCGATCAACGCAGTCATCACGCCACCCATGGTTTCAATACCCAGGGTCAGCGGGGATACGTCGAGCAGCAGTACGTCCTTCACGTCACCCGACAGCACCGCACCCTGAATGGCCGCACCGATGGCAACAGCTTCATCCGGGTTGACGTCCTTGCGCGCTTCCTTGCCGAAGAACTCGGCAACCTTCTGCTGCACCATCGGCATGCGGGTCTGACCGCCGACCAGGATCACTTCATTGATCTCGGAAACGTCGATGCCGGCATCCTTCAGCGCAGTACGGCAAGGCTCGATGGTACGGGCAACCAGGTCCTCAACCAGTGCTTCCAGCTTGGCGCGGGAAATCTTCACATTGAGGTGCTTCGGACCGGTCTGGTCTGCAGTGATGTACGGCAGGTTGACGTCGGTCTGAGTACTGGACGACAGCTCGATCTTGGCCTTTTCAGCGGCTTCTTTCAGGCGCTGCATGGCCAGCGGATCACCCTTGAGGTCCATGCCGCTTTCTTTCTTGAACTCGTCAACGAGGTAGTCGATCAGGCGGATGTCGAAGTCTTCACCACCCAGGAAGGTGTCGCCGTTGGTGGCCAGCACTTCGAACTGGTGCTCGCCGTCAACTTCGGCAATCTCGATCACCGACACGTCGAAGGTACCACCGCCCAGGTCATAGACGATCACAGTGGAGTCGCCCTTGGCCTTGTCCATGCCATAGGCCAGCGCAGCCGCAGTCGGCTCGTTGATGATGCGCTTGACGTCCAGACCAGCGATGCGGCCGGCGTCTTTGGTGGCCTGACGCTGGCTGTCGTTGAAGTAGGCCGGCACGGTGATCACCGCTTCGGTCACGGCCTCGCCGAGGTAGTCTTCGGCGGTCTTCTTCATCTTTTTCAGCACTTCGGCGGAAATCTGCGGCGGTGCCATCTTCTGGCCCTTCACTTCCACCCAGGCGTCACCGTTGTCGGCCTTGGCGATCTTGTACGGCACCATCTTGATGTCTTTCTGCACGACATCTTCTTCGAAACGGCGGCCGATCAGGCGCTTGACCGCGTACAAGGTGTTCTGCGGGTTGGTCACGGCCTGGCGCTTGGCGCTCTGGCCGACCAGGGTTTCGCCATCGTTGCTGTAAGCGATGATCGAAGGAGTGGTACGAGTGCCTTCGGCGTTCTCGATGACCTTGACGCTACCGTTTTCCAGGATCGCCACGCAGGAGTTGGTGGTGCCCAGGTCGATACCAATAATCTTGCCCATTTTCACTCTCCAGAAACTATGTCTTTAACGTTGGCGGCGCTGGCGACCGATGATTTGGTCCGCGCCTCGGCACTTGATTCGCTTGATCTAACAGATGGGGCCGGCTTGGCAGATTTCAAGCCTGCTCATCAATCGACGGTGCGGGCTCAGCCGGCACCTTGCTGACCACCACCATGGCGGGGCGCAGCAGGCGGCCATTGAGCAGATAGCCCTTCTGGAACACCTTGAGCACGCTGTTCGGCTCGACGTGATGGCTTTCCTGCATGGCCATGGCCTGATGATGCTCCGGGTTGAACGGCGCACCATGCGGATCCACTGCATCGACCTGATAGCGTTTGAGGGTGTCGTGGAACAGCTTGAGGGTCAGTTCCATGCCTTCACGCACGGCCTTGATCGCCTCGTCGTCCGGGCTGGACAGCTCCAGACCGCGCTCCAGGCTGTCGACCACCGGCAGCAGATCGGAAGCGAATTTTTCCAGGGCAAACTTGTGCGCCTTCTCGACATCCTGCTCGGCGCGCCGGCGGATGTTTTGCAGATCGGCCGCCACACGCAGCGACTGATCCTGGGCAGCAGCCAGCTGCTCTTCCAGCTCGGCGACGCGCGCCTGCAGATCGGGCGCTGCTTGCGCAGCCTCAGGGCCCTGGTTATCCAGAATCTGTTCGTCAGACATCGTCCTCTCCTTTCAATCGATAACGAGGCACCGCTCGTTTGCATGCCCCTAATCTGGGGATGGTTTTAACCATTTCAAGGGCAAGAGGTGATTGCCAGCAGAAAAACAACTACTGTATAAATGAACAGTCTTAATTTTCAGGAGCCTTGCCATGCTGGTGCACCTCTCCGTTCACAACTACGCCATCGTCGAACACCTCGACCTCGAGCTGCAGAGCGGCATGAGCGTGATTACCGGGGAAACCGGCGCCGGCAAGTCGATCATGCTGGACGCCCTCGGCCTGGCACTGGGTGACCGCGCCGACAGCGGCGTGGTTCGTCCGGGAGCGGACAAGGCCGATATTCTCGCCAGCTTCGATCTGGCCGACATTCCCGAAGCCCGCAGCTGGCTGAGTGAGCGCGACCTGGACACTGACGGCCCATGCATCCTGCGCCGGGTCATCACCAGCGAGGGCCGCTCGCGCGCCTATATCAATGGCAGCCCCTGCCCACAAGGCGACCTCAAGGCACTTGGCGAGCTGCTGATCGACATTCACAGCCAGCACGAACACCAGTCCCTGCTCAAACCCGACACCCATCGCCGGCTGCTCGATGAATACGCCGGCACCAGCGACCTGGCCCGCCAGGTACAGCTGGCGGCGCAGCGCTGGAAACAGATCCGCAGCGAGCTTGAACGCCTGTCCAGCAGCAGCGATGAACAGCGCGCCCGCCATCAGTTGCTCAGCTACCAACTGGAAGAGCTGGAGAATCTCTCCCTTGGCGACAACGAGCTGGAGCAACTGGAGCAGGAACACAAGACCCTGAGCAATGCCGAACAACTGCTCGGCACCTGCCGCCAGGTGCTTGAGCTGTGCAGCGAGAGCGATGCCGGCAACGTCCTGTCGGCACTGACCGCCAGCCTCAACCGCCTCGGCGCCTTCAGCAATCAACCAGGCGCGCTCAGCGAGGCCACCAACCTGCTGGCCAGCGCACAGATCCAGGTAGAGGAAGCCGTCGGCGAACTCAATCGCTTTATCGATCATTTCGATGCCGACCCACAGCGTCAGCAGCAGCTGGAAGACCGCCTAGACAGCATCTATAGCCTGGCGCGCAAGCACCGCGTGCAACCCGGCGATCTGGGCCAACTGCAGCAGCGCCTGCTGGACGAACTGGAAAGCCTGAATGCCGACGATGAAGCCATCGAGCGACTGTCTGACGAACTGGCCGCCTACGCCCGCCATTATCAGGAAAAGGCTAGCGAACTGAGCCAGCTGCGCCAGGCTGCCGCCAGCACACTGGCCAACGCCGTGGAAGTTGAAATGCAGCGCCTGGGCATGCCCGGCGGACGCTTCAACATACAATTCAGCCCACAGAACAGCGACAGCCTGCAACCCAACGGCCTGGAACAGATCGAGTTTCAGGTCAGCGCCAACCCCGGCCAACCGCTCAAAGGCCTGGCCAAGGTAGCGTCCGGCGGCGAGCTGTCACGCATCAGCCTGGCCATCCAGGTGATCACTGCGCAAACCTCGCGCGTGCCCACCCTGGTATTCGACGAAGTCGACGTAGGCATTGGCGGCCCCACTGCCGAAGTGGTCGGCCAGCTGCTGCGCCGGCTCGGCGAGCGCGGCCAGGTACTCACAGTCACACACCTGCCGCAGGTTGCCGCCCAGGGCCATCAGCACCTGTTCGTGCACAAGCAGCGCGGCAGTGAGGAAACCCGCACCGCCGTCGCCACACTGGACGCCGAACAGCGCATCGAGGAAGTGGCACGCATGCTCGGAGGCCTCGACCTGACCAACGAGTCCCTCGCTCACGCCCGTAAAATGCTGGCGGCTAGCTGTGCCTGAACCGCCCCCCTAAATGCAGAACGGCGACCCTAGGTCGCCGTTCTTGTTTATGCACAGAACAATTAACTCTTCTTGCGCACGTACAGCACCAGGTTGTGATCGACCAGCTCGAAACCGTGCTCGGCCACGATTTCCTTCTGCCGCTTCTCGATTGCAGGATCGATGAACTCGATCACTTCGCCGGTATCGACGCACACCATGTGGTCGTGGTGGCCGCCATCGGCCAACTCGAACACCGCATGGCCGCCGTCGAAGTTGTGCCGTACCACCAGGCCTGCCGCCTCGAACTGGGTCAGCACGCGATAGACGGTCGCCAGGCCAACATCCTCGCCCGCCTCCATCAACGCCTTGTAGACATCTTCGGCACTCATGTGACGCAGACCAGCAGAGTCCAACATCTGCAGGATCTTGACCCGTGGCAGGGTCACTTTGAGGCCGGCTTTGCGCAGTTCGCTATTTTCTACCATGGTCAGCTTTCTCGGCTGGAGTGCTTCGCAGCACTCCGCAATGCGGGTATCATCGGGATTTTTCGTGGCCCCAAGATAGTGGAAGTCGCCCCTTGATGCAAAAAGCCAAGCTCATGCTGACCAGTCTCACCCTTGTCGGGCTCGCCGCACTTGCCGGCTGTTCATTTCCCGGGGTGTACAAAATCGACATCCAGCAGGGCAACGTCGTAACGCAGGACATGATAGACCAGCTCAAGCCCGGAATGACCCGACGGCAAGTGCGGTTTATCATGGGCAACCCGCTAATTACCGACACTTTCCACGCCAATCGCTGGGATTATCTGTACAGCATCCAGCCCGGCGGCGGACAACGTCAGCAGGAACGCGTCAGCCTGATCTTCAATAACGATCAGTTGGCTGGCCTGTCCGGCGACTTCATGCCCGGCGTCTCCCGTGACGACGAAATCCGCGGTAGCGGCAGTGAAACCCGCGTCACGCCATCCGACAGCAGCAAGCCTCAAAGCGAACTCATCGAGCGCGCAGCTCCTGGCTCACTGGAAGAACAGATCCAGCAGGAAGTCGACAGTGTGGAAGCCATTCCGGTGCCGACCCCGGAACCGCTGGAGCCCATGCCGGAATAATTCGGCAATCAGAAAAAGCCCGGCAAATGCCGGGCTTTTTTGTGCATATCAATTACGCCTCGGTGTTTTCGTCGGCCTGTTTAGCCTGAGCCGCCTTGGCCGCGCGCTGCTTACGTACTTCCTTGGGGTCAGCAATCAGCGGCCGGTAGATCTCCACCCGCTCGCCCTCCTCGATCACGCGCTCATCAGGTTTGCTGACCGCCTTGCCGAAAATCCCCAGCGGCGCAGCCGCCAGATCGAGTCCTGGGAAAAAAGCATCCATCCCCGAGCGCAACGCCACCTCGCGCACCGTGGTTCCACGCGGCACACTGAGACTCAGTAGTTTCTGCTTGTCCGCCAGGGCATAGACCACCTCAACAACCAGCGTCTGCTTATCCATGAAGTTGCTTCGCTCTCTGACAAAATGCATCGACCAAGGTGTTGGCGGCCTGAGTGAACAAGGGGCCCAGCGTAGCCTTGACCAAAGGTCCAGCGTAATCGAAGGTCAGGTCGAGGCTGATCTTGCAGGCCTTGTCACCCAGCGCCTTGAACTGCCACACACCATGCAACTGACTGAACGGCCCCTCTTCGAGATTCATCTCGATACTGGCCCCCGGCGTCAGGGTGTTGCGGGTGACAAAGCGCTGACTGATGCTGCCTTTGGCCACCGTCAGGCCAGCACGCATCAGTTCGGGCGTCTCCTCCAGCACCGAGGCCGCGGCGCACCATGGCAGAAACTCCGGATACCGCGCCACATCGTTGACCAACGCATACAGGGCCTGCGCCGGAAAGGGCAACAACGCCGAACGCTGGATATGGGTACTCATAATCTGACTTCTTCCGCCTGCGGTTGAACGCCACGACGTTTCTGAAGGCGCGTGGCGGGATGTGCGCGGGAATTGTCGGAGATATCGGCTCGCCCCTCAAGCACGGCAGCATGGCGGAGTGCCCTCGGCGTCCTTATAATGCCGCCCCTATGGCCAAGCAAAAGAAACACCCCGAAGGCACCATCGCGCAGAACAAGAAGGCGCTGCACGACTATTTCATCGAGCACCGCTTCGAGGCGGGTCTCGCCCTGTCCGGCTGGGAAGTGAAAAGCCTACGCGCCGGCAAAGCACAGTTGGTCGACAGTTATGTCCTGCTCAAGGATGGCGAAGCCTGGCTGCTGGGCAGCCACATCACCCCGCTGACGACTGCCAGCACTCACGTGATCGCCGATCCGCTGCGTACCCGCAAACTGCTGCTGCACAAGCGCGAACTGGGCAAGCTTTTTGGCGCCGTGCAGCAGAAGGGCTATGCCTGCGTCTGCCTGAAGCTTTACTGGAAGAAGCACCTGATCAAGTGCGAAATTGCCCTGGCCAAGGGCAAGAAGGAATTCGACAAGCGCGACGTGGAAAAGGAACGCGACTCCAACCGCGAAATCCAGCGCGCCGTCCGCCACGAACAGCGCTAAGGCGCCAGCTGCCTCAGAGCAACTGCTGGCGCACCTGTTCGCGTAGCCGCTGCAAGTCCAGCGGCTTGACCAGGCAACCCACCGCACCTCGCGCCAGCGCCTCGCTAAACACTCGCTCATCTGCAACAGCGCTAACCACCAACACCGGCACGCGCCGATCACGCAGCTCGTCGAGCAGCTCCAGACCACTGCCATCCGGCAGGTCGATATCCAGCAACAGCAAAGCCGGCAACCCTTGCGCCAGATATTCGCGCGCCAGGCGCAAGGTACTCGCGCCCCGCACATCGGCCAGGCCACGCAACGCCTCCTGCACCACCTTCAGGCTGGCCGGATGATCCTCGACACACAAGAGCTGCGGACGCGCCGCTGCCAGCGGCGGCACCGGTTCTTCGCTGCCGATCGCAGTGGGTGCAGCCACCCGCGGCAACTCGATCCAGAAACGACAGCCCTGCCCCGGCGCACTGCGCAAGCCCACCTGTCCGCCCATCAGCAGCGCCAGCTCGCGGCAGAGCACCAGACCGATACCTGTGCCTGGGGTATTCGAGTTCTCCCGCCCCAGACGCTGGAAGGGCTGAAACAGCTGTTGCTGCTGCGCCGCTGTCAGACCCGCCCCCTGATCTTCCACCCACAGACGCACACACTCTGCGCTCAGTTCGCTACCCAGGCGCACCTCACCGCCCCCGGCGTTGTACTTAAGCGCGTTGGACAGCAGGTTGAGCAACACCTGACGCAGACGGCGACTGTCCGCCTGCACATACAAATCACTGGCCACCGGTTCCAGCAACAGCTGCATGCGCCGCGACTGCACCTCAGGCTGAATCAACTCGGCACAGCTGCGCAGCATCTCCGCCACGCTGACAGCCTCGACCTGTAGCTGCTGACGACCGTATTCCAGGCTCGACAGGTCGAGGATGTCATCGACCAGCGATGTAAGGTGCTGGCTGGCCACGATGATCTCGCGCGCATAGCCATGCGGCTGCTCAAGCCCCTCGCGACTTTCGCACTCCAGCTCGATCAACTGGGCAAACCCATTGATGGCATTGAGCGGCGTGCGCAGCTCATGACTCATGCTCGACAGGAAGCGACTTTTGGCCTGGCTGGCCGCCTGCGCCTGCGCACTCGCCGTGCGCAACTCCTCCTCCACCGCCTTGAGCCTGGATACATCCATGTGCGTGCCACTGATACGTAACGCCTGTCCACGCTCGTCGCGCTCAATCACCCTGCCGCGACTGAGCAACCAGGCGTACTGCCCCTGCGCATCGGCAAAGCGATACTCGGCATCGAAGACACCACCCTGCTCGATCAGGCGCTCGCGCAGCTGCCGAACACGCTCGCGGTCTTGCGGATGAATACGCTCATTGAACTGCCGCAGCGGCAAACGCCCCTCCGGTAGGCCAAAACGCCGAATGAAACGGCCGCTGATGTGCATGCTCTGCTGTGCCACATCGACATCCCAGATACTCTCCGTCGTGCCCTCTAGCACCACCTGCAAATGCTGCTGCGCCTCCCAGCGCTCATGCTCGCTGGCCGACAGATGCGTGCCGGTCTGTGCCACAGCCTGTGCCATATCCTCAAGCTCGCTGATGCTCGAATGCTGCATCGGCGGCCGGTAGTTGCCCTCGCCGATCTGCCGCATCATCGCCATCACCCCACTGATGGGATCAGCCAGAAAATGGCTCAAACGCCGCGCCCGCAGCCACATCAGGGCAAAGAACACCACGTAGAAACCCACCAGACCGGCAATCAGCCAGTAGCCCAGGTTCAAATAGCGCTGCGCCAGACTGTTGGTCTGGGCAAACACCCGGTCTTCATCCATGACCATCAGCAGGCGCCAGCCGGTCTGCTCAATCTCGCTCCAGGCCACCAGTTGCTGGCGCCCACCGAGCAGCACTTCGTCCAGGCCACTAGCGGTACTAACCACACTGCGGGCCAGCGGCTGCAGCCCAGGTTTGAGATCGAGGCGAAAGTCTTCCGGCTTGAGCTGCTCGCGGCGCACCGCTTCGTCATAGGAGTAATGCGTCAGCTCACGCAGGCCAAAATCCGCTTCACCCGCAGGGGGCAGCGCCAAAATGCGGCCATCCCGACTGACCAGCAGGGCGTAGCCGGACCATGGCACGTTCAAGCGGCTGATCTGTTCAAGCAGCTTGCCTACGGTCAGATCCAGGCCGGCGACACCCTCGAGAAAATCGCCGCGATACACCGGCGCAATTGCCGACATCATCCAGCCAAGCCCTGCCGGATCCAGATAGACGTCGGTCCACACCTCGCGCCGCGCCGGGTTGTGTTTGGCATCGGCAAGGTAATAGAAGTTGTACTCGGGAATGACCATGTCATGCGGATACTGCTCCGGCGTCATGAAGAACGGCAGAATCCGGTTGTAACTGTCCCAGCTGTTGAAATAGATCGCCGATACCTGCGGATTGGCCGAGCGGATCGATGCCATCAACGGATCGACCTGTGCCAGGCGCAACGCCTTGGCATGATCCTGCTGCGCCTGCGGCGTACTGGCCGAATAAAACGACGCCGCGCGTCCCTCATCGCGAAGACTGAAGAACACCCCGGAAGGCGTTACGGCATGCCGGGCGATTTCCAACTGATCCGGCTGATAACGTCGATCCTGCAGGGCAACAGCCAGAGCATCACGATAGACCTGCAGGTGGCTGATCAATGCACGCAACTGCCCGTCGATCACCCGCGCCTCACGCCGCACGGCCACATCCAGACTCTCCAGCGCCGTCTCATGCAAGTGCTCAACCTGAGCATCGCGGATGGCCCCGTTGGTCAGCAGATACACGGCAATCAGCACCGACTCCACCAACACCAGAGGCACCAGCGCGCTCTGCACAAAGGCACGCCACACCCAGCTAAAAAGCGGTTTGCGCTCAACAGCCATACGCCCACCCTGGCAGTGCACCGCGGCTCATCGTGATCCCTCCAGCAACCTGTGCCGATAGTGTATGACCTTCCGCTGGTCGACGCTGCGGAACCTTTGCCGTACACTGCGCGTCGCACTACCAAGCACCACCGTTTTGGGGCCGATTAGGATTCGACGCCGGTAACAAAACTTGAGGGGCATGCCGAGTTGGTAACAGAACTCGTAAATCCACTGTTGCAAACTTATAGTTGCCAACGACGACAACTACGCCCTAGCCGCCTAAGTGCCGCTAGCTGACCCTAGGGGATGCCTGTAAACCCGAAGATTTGGTCAGTCAGATAGAACAGGATCGCCGCCAAGCTCGCTGCAGGTGTAACGGCTAAAACTTATGCAGCTCGCTCCAAGCACCCTGCCACTCGGGCCGCGCGGAGTTAACTCAATAGAGATGGCTACGCATGTAGAACCGATAGCGGCGAACTGGCGGACGGGGGTTCAAATCCCCCCGGCTCCACCAAATAAACCCCTGATTTTCCTAGAGAAAGTCAGGGGTTTTTCTTTGGGTGTCGAAAAAATGTCGATCAACCTCGGGCTTCACGCCCTGGCTCATCCTCAGGAACACGCCATCGCCAATATCTCTCAGGCTTCACCCAAACAACCGTCAACTCGGAAACAGCCTTGAAGGCATCAAGCACAGCGCGCCCCAAAACCAAATTGCCGTCGCTGTTCTCCCTCAGCAAAGGCTCAGCATTGCCCTTCACTAAGTAGTCGACAACATCATCCTGGTAGATGCAGTCGTCCTTTGTTAACTGGTCGAGCATCCACTGAGCAACCTGCTTAGCGTCCATAGTTTCAGCCCGCTTTAACAAGCTCCAGGGAGTCAGCCGGAAAACGTCCATTCTCTAGTTTTTTCCCTGCAAACCACTGGCAGGTATTCCTTATGGCGCTGCGCCGCCTAGGCTACGAGGGACGCCAGACCGGCCATGGTTTCCGCCATCTGGCCAGCACCATCCTCAACGAAAACGGTTTCGACTCACAGCACGTCGAGGCCCAGCTTTCCCACGTCAAGGAAGGCGTCCGAGGCGTCTACGACAAGAGCACCTATCTGGAACAGCGCAAGGTGATGATGCAGTGGTATGCCGATCACTTGGACAGGCTAGCGGAAAGCAATGTGTTAAAGCTCAAGCGAGCATAAAGATACGAAAAAGCGCGTCATGCAGGTGCGGAACTCTTGGGTGGTTCGCCCCGGAGATGGAGCTCCTCCGTTCTACGATAAGGCTGAGTTTGAAGAAGCCAAGAAGCGCGCAGGCGGTATTGAACAATGGATCGAGGGGCAGCTGAAGGGAACCTCAGTCACCGTCGTTCTCTTCGGTGCACAAACTTATGATCGCGAGTGGGTGCGCCACGAGATCAAGCGGAGTCACGAGCTCAACAAGGGAATCTTGGCAATCGACATCCATAGCGTCAAAGACCCTCAGAAAGGGACTGATACGCAAGGCAAGAACCCCCTGGATTACTGGCAAGCGAAGTAAACGGGGTGAAGAAACTGTTCAGCGAGATATACCGCACCTACGATTGGGTTCGTGATAACGGCTACTTGAACATGCCGGCTTGGATTGAGGCTGCGGCAAGAGCTGCTGGGCGCTGATCCGATTAGGAGAAAGTGAATCGGGCCTACTGTAGTGCACACTTTCAAAAGTCAGCGTTAGGGCCGGAGCAAATGTCTGCTTCTGGCCCAGACCGTGTAAAAACGCAGCGGGTGATGGATAGCTGGATATTGGGGTGTTTTAGCTGCGCCCAGAGGCCCTAGGGGCTCCTAGTGTGTCG
>NZ_JACHLL010000003.1:0-12166 GCF_014207935.1 Pseudomonas fluvialis
AGATCAGGCGTGGACAGTGCCCGGCCATCGGCGGCGAACTCGTGCGCCAGCTGCTCCGGCGAGGCGGCGACGTTGTGGAAACGCGCCAGCATGACCAGGCAGGCCAAACCGGTGTCGACAGCGGGCGACTGCCCCTGTCCCTGGGGTTGTTCAATCATCACAATCCTTTGCACAACCGGCAGATCATCTCTGAAAGACCGGGATCATTAATTGCCACTAACCCGATAGGCGCGCCGAAAAGCAGGTACGAAAACTACCTGCTTGCTTGCCTGACAGCAAGAACTGCAAGGTCGCGCCGTGCTCAAGGTGAGCCACTCTATGCACCCAACGCTTCATAAAGTTCGATGCCGAATGCCGCAGCTATCTCCACTTTGCCAACAGCCAGAGCAAGTCTCCCCATTAGATTGGACAGTCTGCGACTATCAGCACGCCAACATCGAAAACGAAAAAGCCCAGCACTAGGCTGGGCTTTTTCTAAGGTCTGGCGGTGAAGAAGGGATTCGAACCCTTGATACGGTTTCCCGTATACACACTTTCCAGGCGTGCTCCTTCAACCGCTCGGACACTTCACCGGATCTCGCTGGGCTTGCACCCCGTCGAGGCGCGCTAAATTATCCGAACAGGCTGCCATTGGCAACCTCTTTTTGCAGTTTTTTCATGTGCTTAACCAGCCGTCGCGGTGCTCGTGTACAGGCGTTCACGCGACCTACCGGTCAGCCTCAAGGCTTGTCCTCCGCCATCAGGCTGAGTAAGGTCTGCCGACCTTTCGGCATCGGCCGCAACCTAGGAACACAGATATGAGCGACCTGATCAGCTACCAACTCGAAGACGGCATTGCCACCCTGACTATCAGCAACGGCAAGGTCAACGCCATTTCCCCGGACGTGATCGCCGCCTTCAACGCCGCCCTGGACCAGGCCGAAGCCGATCGCGCCATCGTCATCATCACCGGCCAGCCGGGCATCCTTTCCGGTGGCTACGACCTCAAGGTGATGACCTCCGGCCCGCAGAATGCCATCAACCTGGTGGCCGCCGGCTCCACCCTGGCGCGCCGCATGCTGTCGCACCCCTACCCGATCATCGTCGCCTGCCCAGGCCATGCCGTGGCCAAGGGCGCCTTCATTCTGCTCTCGGCCGACTACCGCGTCGGCGTGGAAGGCCCGTTCAGCATCGGCCTCAACGAAGTGCTGATCGGCATGACCATGCACCACGTCGGCATCGAGCTGGCCCGTGACCGCCTGCGCAAGAACTTCTTCAACCGCTCGGTAATCAACGGTGAAATGTTCAACCCGCAGCAGGCGCTGGAAGCCGGCTTCCTCGACGCCGTCGTGGCGCCCGAGGAGCTGATGAACGCTGCCAAGGCCATGGCCACGCAGATGAAGAAGGTCAACATGACCGCGCACAAGAACACCAAGCTGAAGACCCGCAAGGCCTTCCTGGAAACCCTGGACGCGGCCATCGAGCTGGACAAGCAGCACCTGGGCTAAGCCCACGCTGCCCCCAAAAGCCCGGCCCCGTGCCGGGCTTTTTATTGCCTGCGATTTACCCCGACGCAGTAAACTGCGCCTCCGCTTTGATTACCCGAGGTTTGCCATGGCCCGCCTGGACCTGCACTTTGCCGATGAGCTGTTCTGCTACCAAACCCATCTCACCGTGCGCATCACCGATATCAACGCCGCCAACCACCTGGCCAACGATTCGATGATCTCGATGATTTCCGAGGCCCGGGCACGCTTTCTGTTCGAGATGGGTGTGGAAGAAACCCGCGAGGACGGTATCGGCATCATCGTCACCGACCTGGCTACCACCTATAAGGCAGAAGCCCACGCCCGCGACCAGTTACTGTTTCAGGTCGGGGTGATGGATCTGAACAAATACGGCGGCGATATCATCTTCCGCATCACCCGCCCCGCCGATGGCCGACTGATTGCGCTGGCCAAGTCCGGCTTCGTGTTCTTCGACTACCGCGCCTCGCAGGTGGTGGCGATGGCCGAATCGTTCAGTGCCAAGTTCCCCCAGGCCAACTGGCTGTAAACGCGCACCAATAGCGCGCACAAAAGCCCCAGCACGCTCCAGATTGCAGCCAGCAGTCGCCTGAATACCCCGTAACCGGGCCCAAAACAGTGCCCAGGGGTGCTTAAGCGAAGTTGGCCCGGCACTTGCAATAACCCCTTCGACGGCAGCCAATGATGGTTGCCCCATACGGCAAAGGCGTCGCATTCAACCGGTCGGTCAGGTACCGCGTTGAGGCGGCGCCTTTTTCGTTTCTGCCCCGTTGCCGGGGCCGGCATGCCGACTGTGATCCAGCGGTGCGTTTGACTTCTTGCTCCTTGATGGCCTTGGCCATCCGCGACGGGCCACAAGCCCGCCGCTTCCCTCGCCTCCGGCCTACCACGCTGTGTCGGCTGGCGGGGGTTCTTTTAATCACTGCCGATTGAGGTGAGAGATGAATACAAGTTTCTGGAAAGCCGGCCACGCACCGACGCTGTTCGCCGCCTTCCTCTATTTCGACCTGAGCTTCATGGTCTGGTACGTGCTCGGCCCGCTGGGCGTGCAGATTGCCGCCGACCTCGAACTGTCCACCCAGCAACGCTCGCTAATGGTCGCCACGCCGATCCTCGCCGGCGCCGTGCTGCGCTTCCTCCTCGGCATCCTCGCCGACCGTACTTCACCGAAGACTGCCGGCCTGTTCGGTCAGGTGGTGGTCATCGCCGCCCTCAGCGTGGCCTGGCTGCATGGCATTCACAGCTATGAGCAGGCACTGCTGCTGGGACTGTTCCTCGGCTTCGCCGGCGCCTCGTTCGCCGTTGCCCTGCCGCTGGCCTCGCAGTGGTATCCGCCGCAGCATCAGGGCAAGGCCATGGGCATCGCCGGCGCCGGCAACTCCGGCACCGTGCTGGCCGCCCTGTTCGCCCCAGGCCTGGCCGCCATCTTCGGCTGGAACAACGTGTTCGGTCTGGCGCTGATTCCGCTGGTACTGACCCTGCTGATCTTCGCCGGCGTAGCCAAGAACGCCCCCACCCGCCCGGCACCCAAGGCCCTGGCCGACTACCTGAAAGCCCTGGGCGACCAGGACAGCTGGTGGTTCATGTTCTTCTACAGCGTGACCTTCGGCGGCTTCCTTGGCCTGGCCAGCGCACTGCCCGGCTACTTCCACGACCAGTACGGCTTCGACGCGGTCAAGGCCGGTTACTACACCGCCGCCTGCGTCTTCGCCGGTAGCCTGATGCGCCCGCTGGGCGGCGCCCTGGCCGACCGCATCGGCGGCATCCGCGCCCTGCTGGTGATGTACACCGTGGCCTCGCTGTCGATCGCCGTAGTGGGCCTGAATCTGTCCAGCGCCACCGCTGCCCTGGGCCTGTTCGTGATCGCCATGCTCTGCCTGGGCGCCGGCAACGGCTCGGTGTTCCAGCTGGTGCCGCAGCGCTTCCACCGCGAGATCGGCGTGATGACCGGCCTGATCGGCATGGCTGGCGGCATCGGCGGCTTCTGCCTGGCCGCCGGCCTGGGTGCGATCAAGCAGTCCACCGGCGACTACCAGCTGGGCCTGTGGCTGTTCGCCAGCCTCGGCATACTGGCCTGGGTCGGCCTGCTCAGCGTCAAGAGCCGCTGGCGCACCACCTGGGGCAGCGCAGCCATGACTGCCGCCCGCGTCTGATCCAGGGTTAAGCTCACGCCCAC
Source organism: Pseudomonas fluvialis (assembly GCF_014207935.1). Taxonomy (GTDB): domain Bacteria; phylum Pseudomonadota; class Gammaproteobacteria; order Pseudomonadales; family Pseudomonadaceae; genus Aquipseudomonas; species Aquipseudomonas fluvialis_A. The sequence goes on from NZ_JACHLL010000003.1 coordinate 3,682, forward strand.
CGACAAAGCCCGGCCCTGCCGGGCTTTGTCCATTGCCGAGACCCCTTATGAGCCTGCAACTGACCCTTGCCGAAGCCAGCGCCATCGGCCCGCGCAGCGAGAACCAGGACGCCCTGCGGGCGGTGACCCCGGCACCGGCACTGGCGGCCAGCAAGGGCAGCCTGTTCGCCCTGGCCGATGGCGTCAGCCAATGCGCCGACGGCGGCCTGGCCGCCCGTGCCACCCTGCAGGCGCTGGCACTGGACTACTACGCCACACCGGAAACCTGGCCGGTGGCCCAGGCGCTGGATCGCCTGCTGGTGGCACAGAACCGCTGGCTGCAGGCCAATGGCGGTGGCCAGCCGCTGCTGACCACCCTCACCGCCCTGGTGCTGCGCGGACGCCGCTTCACCCTGGCGCATGTCGGCGACTGCCGCGCTTACCGATTCCACAACGGCAGCCTGGAGCTGCTCAGCGAAGACCATGTGTGGGAACAACCGGGCATGCAGCATGTGCTCAAGCGGGCCATGGGCCTGGACCAGCACCTGGTGGTGGATTACAGCGAGGGCGAGCTGCAGACCGGCGAACACTTCCTACTGCTCAGCGATGGCGTCTGGGCCGCACTGGGCGACGACCGCATCCGCGGCATCCTGCGCGACGAGCCCGAGCCCCAGGCCGCGGTCAACGCCCTGGTGCATGCCGCCCACCTGGCCGGCAGTCAGGACAACGCCAGCGCCCTGCTGGTGCGCGTCGACAGCCTGCCGCAGAACAACCTCGGCGACACCCTGGCCCAGCTGCGCGACTGGCCACTACCACCGCGCCTGCGGCCGGGCCAGTCGTTCGAGGGCTGGCAAATCGAGGGCGTACTGGCCGAGTCGCGCCAGTCGCTGCTGTACCGGGTCCGTGACGAGCAGGGCCAGCCCTGGCTGCTGAAAACCCTGCCCGCCAGCCGCAGCGACGAGCCGGATGCTGCGCAGAGCCTGCTGCTGGAAGAATGGTTCCTGCGCCGCGTGGCCGGCCGGCACTTTCCCGAGCTGCATGCACTGCCGCAGCGCCAGCACCTGTATTACGTGCAGCGCGAATATGCCGGGCAAACCCTGGCCCAACTGCTCAAGCAGAACGGCCCGCTGCCGCTGGGGCAATGGCAGCAGCTCGCCAGCCGCCTGCTGCGCGGCCTCGGCATGCTGCACCGGCGCAACATCCTGCACCGCGACATCAAGCCGGAAAACCTGCACCTGGGCAGCGACGGCGAGCTGCGCCTGCTCGACTTCGGCCTGGCCTACTGCCCGGGGCTGAGCGTCAGCCACGACCACCAGTTGCCCGGCACCCCCAGCTACCTGGCGCCAGAGAGTTTCCAGGGCGCCGCGCCAGACGCCCAGCAGGATCTGTATGCCGCCGCGGTGACGCTGTACCAGCTGCTCTGCGGGCACTACCCCTACGGCGAGATCGAACCCTTTCAGCACCCGCGATTCGGCCAGCCCACCCCGCTCAGCCGCTACCGTCCGGATGTCCCGGCCTGGCTGGAGGAGCTGCTGGCCCGCGGCCTGGCCAGCGACCCGGCACAGCGCTTCGAAACCGCCGAGCAGTGGCTGCTGCAGCTGGAACAGGCCGAACGCCAGCCCCTAGCCCTGCGCCCCCGTCCGCTACTGGAGCGCGAGCCACTCAAGGTCTGGCGCACCCTGGCCCTGGGCTCGCTGCTGCTCAACCTGCTGCTGGTTATCAATCTGCTCAAAAGCTGAAACAGCACCAGCCTGGTGCGGACAGCCTCAATCGAGTGCACCCCGCCCCTGCAAGGCATCACATGACACCCCGCCAGCCCAGTAATGGCGGGGCGCAAGCCAACTTGGCACGCCATCTGCTTAATAGCGATCAACACACATAGCGCACGGTCTTTCAACGGGGAAAGGCGGGCGGCCCGGTTGCACGGGATCAGGACAAAGGCGTCCTCGCATAACTGCGGGACGCCTTTTTTGTTTCCCCGAAAAACTCGGCACAGGTGATTGGAGAAAACCCATGAAGAAGCTCAAGCTGGTGATGGTCGGTAACGGGATGGCCGGGGTACGCACCCTGGAAGAGCTGCTCAAGCTCGCCCCCGACCTGTATGACATCACCGTATTCGGTGCCGAGCCGCATCCGAACTACAACCGCATCCTGCTCTCGCCGGTACTGGCCGGCGAGCAGACCTTCGAGGAAATCGTCCTCAACGACCTCGCCTGGTACCAGGACAACGGCATCGACCTGCGCCTGGGTCGCAAGGTGGTGGACGTCGACCGGCGCAAGCGCGTGGTCATCGCCGATGACGGCAGCAGCGCCGAATACGACCGCCTGCTGATCGCCACCGGCTCCAATCCCTTCATCCTGCCGGTACCGGGCAACAAGCTCGACGGCGTGATCGGCTACCGCGACATCGCCGACACCGAAATGATGATGGCCACCGCCAAGACCCACAGCCACGCCGTGGTCATCGGTGGCGGCCTGCTCGGTCTGGAAGCGGCCAACGGTCTGAAGATGCGCGGCATGGACGTGACCGTGGTGCACCTGGCCGACTGGCTGCTGGAGCGCCAGCTGGACAAGACCGCCGGCAAACTGCTGCAGAGTGCGCTGGAAGCCCGCGGTATCAAGTTCCGTCTGAACACCGTGACCGATGAACTGATGGACAACGGCGAAGGCCGCGTCTGCGCCGTGCAGTTCAAGGACGGCGACGTGATCCCCGCCGACCTAGTGGTGATGGCCGCCGGTATCCGCCCCAACACCGAATTGGCCGAGAAAGCCGGCATCCCGTGCAACCGCGGCATCCTGGTCAACGACACCATGCAGACCTATGACCCGCGCGTGTACTCGATCGGCGAATGCGCCAACCACCGTGGCATCGCCTACGGTCTGGTCGCGCCGCTGTTCGAGCAGGCCAAGGTCTGCGCCAACCACCTGGCCCAGCTCGGTTTCGCCCGCTACCAGGGCTCGGTCACCTCGACCAAGCTCAAGGTCACCGGCATCGACCTGTTCTCCGCCGGCGACTTCATGGGCAGCGAAGGCACCGAAACCATCACCCTCTCCGACCCTATCGGCGGCGTGTACAAGAAGCTGGTAATCAAGAACGACATCCTCGTCGGTGGCTGCCTGTATGGCGACACCGCCGATGGCGGCTGGTATTTCCGCCAGATCAAGGAAAACGCCAACATCAGCGAGATCCGTGATCACCTGATGTTCGGCGAAAGCGCCCTCGGCGACGTCGGCCACCAGGGTCAGAGCAGCGCCGCCAACATGCCTGACAGCATGGAAGTGTGCGGCTGCAACGGCGTGTGCAAGGGCACCATCGTCAAGGCCATTCAGGAGAACGGTCTGTTCAGCGTCGATGACGTCAAGAAGCACACCAAGGCCGCCAGCTCCTGCGGCTCCTGTGCCGGCCTGGTCGAGCAGATTCTGATCAGCACCGTCGGCGGCGCCGCCGACGTCAAACCGAAAAGCGAAAAAGCCGTGTGCGGCTGTACCGAGCTGAACCACGGCCAGGTGCGCAAGCTGATCCGCGAGAAGCACCTGACCAGCCTCAAGCAGACCATGGGCGAGCTGGGCTGGACCAGCCCGGACGGCTGCGCCACCTGCCGCCCGGCGCTGAACTACTACCTGATTTCCACCTGGCCGGGCGAGGCCAAGGACGACCCGCAGTCGCGCCTGATCAACGAACGCGCCCACGCCAATATCCAGAAGGACGGGACGTACTCCGTTGTTCCGCGCATGTGGGGCGGCGTGACCAACCCGTCCGAGCTGCGCCGCATCGCCGACGTCGCCGACAAGTACAACGTACCGATGGTCAAGGTCACCGGCGGCCAGCGCATCGACCTGCTGGGCATCAAGAAGGAAGACCTGCCGGGTGTGTGGAAGGATCTGGACATGGCCTCCGGTCATGCCTACGGCAAGTCCATCCGTACGGTTAAGACCTGCGTGGGCAGCGAGTTCTGCCGCTTCGGCACGCAGAACTCGACCCAGCTGGGTATCGACCTGGAACACGACCTGTTCAACATGTGGTCGCCGCACAAGGTCAAGCTGGCCGTCTCCGGCTGCCCGCGCAACTGCGCCGAGGCGGGTATCAAGGACGTCGGCATCATCGGTGTGGATTCGGGCTTCGAGATGTACATCGGTGGCAACGGCGGCATCAAGACCGAGGTGGCCGAGTTCTTCGTCAAGGTGAAAACCGCCGAGGAAGTCCGCGAATACAACGCCGCCTTCCTTCAGCTGTACCGCGAGGAAGCCTTCTACCTGGAGCGCACCGTGCACTACATGCAGCGCGTCGGCATGGACCACATCAAGAAGGCCGTGCTGGAAGACGAAGCCAACCGCAAGGCCCTGGCCGCCCGCCTGCAATACGCCCTGTCGTTCGAGCAGGACCCGTGGAAAGAACGCATCGAGACCCCGGTGCTGAAGAAAGAATTCGACCGCATCCCGGTTGTTGCCGTCGAGGAGGCCGCTGTATGAACTGGCTGGATATCTGTGCCCTGGAAGAAATCAACGTTCTCGGCTCGCGCATCGTCGACGGCCCGAAAGGCGACATCGCCATCTTCCGCACCAGTAACGATGAAGTGTTTGCCCTCGACGACCGCTGCCCGCACAAGGGCGGGCCGCTGTCCCAGGGGCTGATCTACGGCAAGCGCGTGGCCTGCCCGCTGCACAACTGGCAGATCGACCTGGAAAGTGGCGAAGCACTGGCCCCGGATGTCGGCTGCTCGCACAAGTACCCGGTGAAGGTGGAAGGCGGCCGCGTGCTGCTGGCCCTCAAGACCCTTAGCGACTGCGCGTAACACCCGGTCAGGGAGCGTGGCCAGGCCGCGCTCCCGCACCGCCTCTTTGAACCGGTGCCAACGGAGGCACCCTACGGACCGCTGCGGTTGCGGCCCTCGACAGGAAGCAGTGCCATGACAACCCCTTCCAGGACTCAGCTCACCGCCTCGACCTGCTGCTATTGCGGTGTGGGTTGCGGGGTGCTGATCGAGCATGACGGCGAGACGATTCTGGGGGTCAGTGGCGACCCCGAGCATCCGGCCAACTACGGCAAGCTGTGCAGCAAGGGCTCGACCCTGCACCTGACCGGCGACCTCGATGCCCGTGCGCTCTACCCCGAACTACGCCTGGGCAAAGGCCTGGCGCGCTCGCGTACCAGCTGGGACAGCGCGCTAGACCATGCCGCCAGCATCTTTGCCGAGACCATTCGCGAACACGGCCCGGACAGTGTGGCCTTCTACATCTCCGGCCAGCTGCTGACCGAGGACTACTACGCCTTCAACAAGCTGGCGCGGGCGCTGGTCGGCACCAACAATATCGACAGCAACTCGCGCCTGTGCATGAGCTCGGCCGTGGTCGGCTACAAGCGCAGCCTGGGCGCCGACGCACCGCCGTGCAACTACGAAGACATCGAGCTGAGCGACTGCCTGCTGATCGCAGGCTCCAACATGGCCTACGCCCACCCGGTGCTGTTCCGCCGCCTGGAAGAAGCCAAGGCGCGTCGCCCCGAGATGAAGATCATCGTGGTCGATCCGCGGCGCACCGACACCTGCGATCTCGCCGACCTGCACCTGGCCATCCTGCCGGGCACCGACGTCGCCCTGTTTCACGGCATCCTCCACCTGCTGCTGTGGGAAGGCTGGATCGACCGCCGCTACATCGATGCTCACACCGAAGGTTTCGACGCCCTCAAGAGCCTGGTGCGCGACTACACCCCGGCCGCCGTGGCCGACATCTGCGGCATCAGTCAGGCCGACCTGCTACAAGCCGCCGAACTGATCGGCAAGGCGCCGAGTTTTCTCTCGCTGTGGTGCATGGGCCTGAACCAGTCCAGTTCCGGCAGCGCCAAGAACAGCGCGCTGATCAACCTGCACCTGGCCACCGGACAGATCGGCAAGCCCGGCGCCGGCCCCTTCTCGCTCACCGGTCAGCCCAACGCCATGGGCGGCCGCGAGACCGGTTCGCTGGCCAACCTGCTGCCCGGCCACCGCGAGGCCGGCAATGCCGCGCACCGCGCCGAGGTCGCCGGCTACTGGGGCGTCGACAGCCTGCCGGAGAGCAGCGGCCTGACCGCCGTGGAGCTGTTCGAGTCGGTGCGCAGCGGCCAGATCAAGGCCCTGTGGATCGCCTGCAGCAACCCTGCACAATCCCTGCCCGACCAGAGCAAGGTGCACGAAGCGCTGCGCAGCTGCCCCTTCGTGGTGGTCCAGGAGGCCTTCGCCACCACCGAAACCTGTGCCTACGCCGACCTGCTGCTGCCCGCCGCCAGTTGGGGCGAGAAGGAAGGCAGCGTGACCAACTCCGAACGGCGCATCACCCATGTGCGCCGTGCCGTGCCAGCGCCCGCAGAGGCGCGGCCGGACTGGGCCATCACCTGTGATTTCGCCCGTCGCCTGGAACACCATCTACGCCCCGGCCTGCCCAGCCTGTTCGACTTCGACAGCCCCGAAAGCCTGTTCGAGGAATACAAGCAACTGACCCGCGAGCGCGACCTGGACCTGTCCGGCCTGTCCTACGCCATCCTCGATGAGCAGGGCCCGCAGCAGTGGCCGTTCCCCACAGGCGTCAGCACCGGCAGCCCCCGCCTGTATGGCGATGGCCGGTTCGCCACCGACAGTGGCCGCGCCCAGTTCGTCAGCGAGGCCTACCAGGCCCCGCGTGACAAGCGCGAAGCACGCTACCCGCTGAGCCTGCTCACCGGCCGCCTGCGTGACCAGTGGCACGGCATGAGCCGCACCGGCACCGCCGCGCGCCTGTTCAGTCACGCCCCGGAAGCCCAGCTCAGTCTGCACCCGGACGAGTTGCGCCGGCGCCACCTGAACAGCGGTGATCTGGTTGCCGCGCGCAGCCGCCGTGGCAGCCTGATCCTGCCGGTGGTGGCCGATGCCGCTATCCGTCCCGGCCAGGCCTGGCTGCCGATGCACTGGGGCGATCGCTTCCTCAAGGGTCTGGGCAGCAACGTACTGACCCAGCCGGCCTTCGATCCGCTGTCCAAGCAGCCGGAGCTCAAGCTCAGCACCATCGAGGTGAGCAAGGTCGAGCTGCCCTGGCAGCTGTTCGCCCTGGTCGAGGGTGATGTGCAGCATCGCCTCAGCCAGCTGCGGCCGCTGTTCGACGGCTTCGCCTTCGCCAGCCTGACCCTCACCGGTCGCGAGCGTCCGGCCCTGCAGATCCGCGCCGCCAGTGTGGTTGCGCCGGAGGCCGACCTGCTCGCACAGATCGATGCGCTGCTCGACCTCGACCATGGCCCGGTACTGGCCTACGACGATCCGCGCCGCACCGTGGGCAAGCGCGTGCGCATCGAGGACGGCCGCATCACCGCGCTGCGCCTGGCCGGCGAAACCATGGCCCGCGACTGGCTGAAAAGCCTGTGGCAGGAGGGCAAGGCCGATGCCGAGCTGCGCCGCTGGCTGCTGGCCCCCCGCTCCACGCCACCGGGCGCGGTCGCCGAACAGCAGCCGCAGAAAACCCTGTGCAACTGCCTGAACGTCAGCGAACAGGCGATCTGCGCCGGCATCGCCCGCGGCCTGAACCTGGATGGCCTGAAAAACGAACTCAAATGTGGCACCAGCTGCGGCTCGTGCGTACCGGAAATCAAACGCCTGCTGGCCACCCAGCCAGTGGCGGTCAATGCCTGAGGAGAAACCCATGCACGGTAAAGTCTGGTTGGTAGGAGCCGGCCCCGGTGATCCGGAACTGCTCACCCTCAAGGCGGTTAAAGCGCTGGCACAGGCCGATATCGTGATGATCGACGATCTGGTCAATCCGGCGGTGCTTGAACACAGCCCGCAGGCCCGGGTCATCCCGGTGGGCAAGCGCGGCGGCTGCCGCTCCACCCCGCAGGACTTCATCCACCGCCTGATGCTGCGCTATGCGCGCCAGGGCAAGTGCGTGGTGCGCCTGAAAGGCGGCGACCCGTGCATCTTCGGCCGCGGCAGCGAGGAAGCCGACTGGCTGGGCGAGCATGGCATCCAGGTGGAGATGGTCAACGGCATTACTGCGGGCCTTGCCGGAGCCACCCAGTGCGGCATACCGCTGACCCTGCGCGGCGTGGCCCGCGGTGTAACCCTGGTCACCGCCCATACTCAGGACGACAGCAGCCTCAACTGGCAGGCCCTGGCTCAGGGCGGCACCACCCTGGTGGTGTACATGGGCGTGGCCAAACTCCCGGAAATCCGCGAGAGCCTGCTGGCCGGTGGCATGCGCGCCGACATGCCGGTGGCGATGATCGAGAACGCCTCGCTGCCGCAGCAGCGCGAATGCCGCAGCACCCTGGCCGGCATGCAGCAGGCCGCCGCCGACTTTCAGCTGAAAAGCCCGGCCATTCTGGTCATCGGTGAAGTAGCCGCCGAGCAGGCCCAAGCCCTGCTGGCCGTCAGCGCCTGAGTCCCCTTCGCTCCTGCGAGGTCTTGAGCCCGGCCCCGGCCGGGCTCTTTTTTGCCTCGCGTAACCGGGCAATCGCGACATAAACCCCGAGAGCAGACGGTATAACCCGTCTGCGATCAAGCTGCTT